>NZ_WITC01000017.1 GCF_009601505.1 Sinorhizobium terangae | reverse complement strand
ATGTCGCCGGTGCGGATGCCCTTGTCGAGCACGTTGGCGATCGCCTTTTCGAGGTTGTCGGCTTCCTTCACGAGGTTGAAGGAATAGCGCAGGCACATGGCGAAGGAGGCGATCATGGCGATCGGGTTGGCAATGCCCTTGCCGGCAATGTCCGGTGCCGAGCCGTGCACGGGCTCGTAGAGCGCCTTGCGCTTGCCGGTCTTCGGATCCGGCGCGCCGAGCGAGGCGGAAGGCAGCATGCCGAGCGAACCGGTGAGCATGGCGGCGACGTCGGACAGCATGTCGCCGAAGAGGTTGTCGGTGACGATCACGTCGAACTGCTTCGGCTGGCGCACCAGCTGCATGCCGCCGGCATCCGCCAGCATATGCTCCAGTTGCACATCGGCATATTTCGCCTTGTGCGTTTCGGTCACGACCTGGTTCCAGAGCACGCCCGATTTCATCACATTGCGCTTTTCCATCGAGCAGACACGGTTGTTGCGCGTGCGGGCGAGTTCGAAGGCAACGCCGGCGATGCGCTCGATCTCGTAGGTATCGTAGACCTGCGTGTCGATGCCGCGCTTCTGGCCGTTGCCGAGGTCGATGATCTCCTTCGGCTCGCCGAAATAGACGCCGCCGGTCAGTTCGCGCACGATGAGGATATCGAGGCCTTCGACCAGCTCCGGCTTCAACGAGGAGGCGTTGGCAAGCGCCGGATAGCAGATGGCGGGCCGCAGGTTGGCGAAGAGCTCCAGATCCTTGCGCAGGCGCAGCAGACCGGCTTCCGGCCGCACCTCGTAGGGTACCGCATCCCACTTCGGTCCACCGACGGCGCCGAAGAGCACGGCATCGGCGGCAAGCGCCTTCGACATGTCCCCTTCCGAAATGGCCGCGCCATGGGCGTCATAGGCCGAGCCGCCCACAAGGCCCTCGTCCGTCGCGAAGCCGGCGCCAAGCTCGGCATTCATGTAGGCGATGATTTTGCGGACTTCCGCCATGGCTTCCGGGCCGATGCCGTCGCCGGGCAGAAGGAAGAGTTTGCGCACAGTCATGGATAGTCCTTCTCAAGGGGAAACTCGGGCGCGTTCTTAGCGCAACTTCGTATCGAGGGAAATCTTTGTAACGAAAGATTTGTGCGCGGCGCGGCGGGTTCCCCGCGAAACAGGCGTGCTCGTCCGCCTGTGAGAAGGTGTTGGGCGACACCAGTTCCGGGTCGCGCAAAGGCGAAAGAAAGTCCCATGCGCAAATTCGTTCGGGCCGTTGCGGACCTGATCCGCGCTACGATCGACGCCCTCACCTTCCGCAACCCATCACGTGGCCGCTGATGATGCCACAAAATGCGGTGTCGCGCCGCCGTTTCACGATCCATTTCCGCTTGACGGAGTAACTGCCGGACGCTCGAATGGCCGGACTCTAAACGGGGATTCCAGATGTCCGAGACGCTTCTTGTCAGTGCCTTTCTCGCCGCGCTTTCCTATACGCTGATCCCCGGCCCCGCCTTTCTGGCGCTGCTCGGCATCGGTGCTGGCCAGGGCCGGAAGGCCGGTGCGCTGTTCATGGGCGGGCATCTCGCCGGCGACATCGTCTGGTCGACGCTGGCGCTTGTCGCGATCGTCGGTGCGCGATCGATCGGCACGGCAATCTTCGACATTCTCGGCCTGTTCTGCGGCGCCTATCTCGCCTGGATCGGCTGGACCGCCCTTCGCGCCCGGCCGAAGGGCGAGAATCGCGCCCTGCTGACGGTGGAGCGACCGCTGCGCCGCGGGCTGATTTTCGGGCTCACCAATCCCAAAGGCTATCCGGTGGCACTGGCGACCTTCACGGCGCTGCTTGCCGGTTCCGCCAATGCGCTCGAGTTCAACGCCTTGCCGATGCTGCTCGCCGTGTCGCTCATCGGGTTCCTCGTCGCCGACGTGATTTTGATCGCGATCATCGGCGCGTCCGTCGTGCGCCGCTTCTATCGCCGTCACGAACTGGCCATTGTCCGGCTTTCCGGCCTCCTGTTCATCGGTTTCGCCGCGCAGGCGGTCTGGCATGCGGCGCCCGGTCTTTTCGGGGTGCGCAAGCCTTGACGTTGATCAGGTTGCCAACCACTTCAAACGTCTCCGCCGGCACGCCGATGATCTCCTGCGTCCGCCGGTCCTGCATGCGAAAGGAATTCTCATGACTGCAAGCGCTTCGCTCAACCCTGCCCTGGTGAACTGGACCGGACACGAAGGCCTGCCGCGCTTCGATGCGGTGAAGGACGAAGATTTCGCGCCCGCCTTCGACGCGGCACTCGCAGCCCATGAAGCGGAGATCGATGCGATCGCCCATAATCCGGAAGCGCCGACCTTCGAAAACACGGTCATCGCCCTCGAAATCGCCGGAGACGAGCTTTCTCGTGTCTCGGCGCTTTTCTGGAACAAGGCCGGCGCCCATACCAACGACGTGATTCAGGCCCTCGAGCGCGAGATCGCGCCGAAGATGTCGCGGCATTATTCGAAGATCGGGATGAATCCGGCCCTGTTCAGCCGCATCGACACATTGTGGGAGAAGCGGGAAGAGCTCGGCCTCGACCTTGAGGCGATGCGTGTCCTCGAGCGCCACTGGAAGGGCTTCGTCAAATCGGGCGCCAAACTCGACAAGCCTGAGCAGGAGCGGCTTGCCGCCATCAACGAGAAACTTGCCGGCCTTGGCGCCAAGTTCGGTCAGAACGTGCTTGCCGACGAGAAGAACTGGGCCCTGTTTCTGACGAGCGAGGAGGAACTCGCCGGCCTTCCGGAGTTCCTCAAGGATGCCATGGCGGCCGCCGCCCGCGACCGAGGCGAAGACGGCAAATATGCGGTCACCCTCTCGCGCTCGATCATCGAACCGTTCCTGACCTTCTCCGACAATCGCGAGCTTCGCGAGCAGGCCTTCAGGGCATGGACGGCCCGCGGTGAAAACGGCGGTGAGACCGACAACCTCGGTATCATCGCCGAGACGCTGTCGCTCCGGGCCGAGAAGGCAAAGCTGCTCGGCTACGAGAATTTCGCGGCGCTGAAGCTCGATGACACCATGGCAAAGACTCCTGATGCCGTGAACGGGCTGCTGATGCAGGTCTGGGAAAGGGCTGTGGTGCGCGCCCGCGAGGAAGAGGCGGATCTTGCCAAGATGATCGCCGCCGAAGGCCGCAATCATGAGGTCATGCCCTGGGATTGGCGCCACTATGCGGAAAAGCTGCGCGCCGAAAAGTTCAGCTTCTCGGAAAGCGAGCTGAAGCCCTATCTCCAGCTCGAGAAGATCATCGACGCCTGCTTCGATGTTGCCCATCGCCTTTTCGGCGTGACGGCCACGGAGAAGAAGGGCGTTCCCGCCTATCATCCCGATGTGCGCGTCTTCGAGATACGCGACGCCTCCGGCAAGCTGGTGGCGCTGTTCCTCGGCGATTACTTCGCCCGTTCCTCCAAGCGTTCCGGCGCGTGGATGAGTTCATTCCAGTCGCAGCACAGGCTGAAGCTGAAGAATGGCGGCATCGGCGAAATCCCGATCGTCTACAATGTCTGCAACTTTGCGAAGCCGGCCGACGGCAAGCCGGCGCTGCTCTCGATTGACGACGCGCGCACGCTGTTCCATGAATTCGGCCATGCCCTCCACGGCATGCTCTCCAACGTCACCTACCCGTCCGTCTCCGGCACCGGCGTTTCGCGTGATTTCGTCGAGCTGCCTTCGCAGCTCTACGAGCACTGGCTGACGGTGCCGGATATCCTCAGGACCTATGCGGTGCACTATCAGACCGGCGAGCCCATGCCGCAGGCCCTGCTCGACAAGGTGCTGGCGGCGAGAACCTTCAATTCCGGCTTCGCAACCGTCGAATTCACCTCCTCGGCGCTGGTTGACATGGCCTATCACACGGCGGAAACGCTCCCCGAGCCGATGGCGCTGGAAGCGGCGACGCTGGAAAGGATCGGCATGCCGAAGTCGATTGTCATGCGCCATCGCAGCCCGCATTTTCTGCACGTCTTTTCCGGCGATGGTTATTCCGCCGGCTACTATTCCTACATGTGGTCGGAGGTGCTCGACGCCGACGCCTTCGCCGCCTTCGAGGAAACCGGGAATCCGTTCGATCCGCAGACCGCGCAGAAGCTCAAGGACAACATCTATTCGGTCGGCGGCGCCATTGATCCGGAGGATGCCTACAAGGCTTTCCGCGGTAAGCTGCCGGATCCGGACGCGATGCTGAAGAAGAAGGGGCTGGCGGCTGTAGCGCCGCCCTCGCCCGCCACTTAGATCACGATGATTTAGGTCGAATCGACCTAAATCATAAACGTGATCGATTCTAATGAGTTAGAGAGCGGGATGCGGGCGGAGAACCCTCGGACTTTCCTCGTCCCGCTCTAGTCCGCCTGCTCGACGCCGAGGACGGCGAGAAAATTGCGCATCCGCGCCACTGCCAACTCCGGCTTGTCGAGCACATTGGCGCGGTCAGCCAGCCGGAAGATGTCAGCATAGTGCAAGAGCCCGCGGGCGGACTGCAGGCCGGCCGGCAGGGTGAAATGGCGCTGGTGGCCGTTCAGCCAGGCGAGGAAGACGACGCCGGCCTTGTAGTATTGCGTCGGCGCCTCGAAGATCTTGCGCGACAAGGGCACCGTCGGCTCGATCACACCGCGGAAGGTGGTGAGATCGCCGTCTGCCAGGGCGGCAAGCGCCTTTGAAGCCGAGGGCGCCACGGCGTCGAAGATGCCGAGCAGCGCATGGCTGTATTTCTGGCCGTCCCCCTCGATCAGTTCCGCATAGTTGAAATCGTCGCCGGTGAAGCAGAGCACGCCTTCTGGAAGGCCGTTGCGCAGCGCCACTTCCTTGGCGTTGTCGAGCAACGATATCTTGATGCCTTCGACCTTGGCGCTGTTCTCGGAGATGATCGACAGTACCGTTTCCAGCGCTTCCTCGAAATTCTCCGATCCCCAGTATCCCCTTAGCTGTGGGTCGAACATGTCGCCAAGCCAGTGAAGCACCACCTTGTCCTTGGCCTGGCGCAGGATATGGCCGTAGACACGGCGGTAGTCGTCGGTCGATCGTGCAATGCGGGCGAGAGCGCGGCTCGCCATCATGATCGCCCGGCCGCCCTCACCCTCGACGAATCCGATCTGCTCCTCATAGGCGGCGATGACGTCCTCGATCGAGCGCGCCGCGTCCGGAGAAAGATGGTCGGTGCCGGCGCCGCAGGCGAGATCGGCGCCCGCAACACTCTTCGCCTCGGCAAGCGAACGGCGGATCAGCTCCTGCGCGTCGGCCCAAGCAAGCCCCATGCCGCGCTGGGCAGTGTCCATCGCCTCGGCGATGCGGAAGCCGAGGCTCCAGAGGTGATGGCGAAAGGCCATCGTCGCTTCCCAGTCGATTGCCGGCCTTCCCCAAGGATCGCTGTCACGCAGCGGATCGGAAACGACATGCGCGGCCGCATAGGCGATGCGGTTGAAAGTCGGGACACTCGTGGGCCGGGCGATCGGCGTCCCCTGGAGCCGGTAGGTTTCTAGCGAGCCGTCTTGGCGCGGCAGGAGCAGGCTGGTCATGAGCGTGAATCCTCCTCAGGTTTGCGCCATGGAATAATTTAGAACGTTCCAAATATCAAGTTCGAAAATCAGCCACCGCATCTGATTGCGATCGTTTTAGATCCCGTCAAAGGCCGGCGCCTTTCATGTGGAAGGGTCGTCATGCTACCTAAGTGTCGAAAAAACAAGCGTATTTTCCGTTTAGCGTCGCGCTGACTGGTTCCCCAGAGCCAAGTACAGGGCCGTAAAAATGTGAACAAAAGCCTCTTGACGAAATTGGAACGTTCCAATTATTAAGTGGGAGAGAGATGAAATGCAGGTCGGGAGGATATTGATGGCAAAGGAGCGGGTGACGGTTATCGACATTGCGCGCGCCGCTGGCGTGTCGAAGTCGACCGTGTCGCTCGTCCTGCAGGGCAGCTCGCTGGTCAACGAGGCGACGCGGGCCAAGGTGAACGCGGTGATCCGCGAGCTCGGCTATGTCTACAATCGCAGCGCCGCCAACCTGCGCCAGGCGACATCGAAGATCATCGGCATCGTCGTTAACGACCTGACCAACAGCTTCTTCGCGGAACTCGCCGTCGGCGTCGATGCCGTGGTGCAGTCCGCGGGTTTCGTGCAGTTCCTTGCCAACACCGGCGAGAAGAGCGAGCGCCAGCGCGAGGTCATCGCGTCGATGCGCGAGCATGGCGTGTCAGGGCTCATCATCTCGCCGGCGCGCGGAACGGAAGCCGCCGATCTCGCGCCGCTCGTCGAGAGCGGCATTCCCGTGGTGCTCGTCGTGCGCGACATCGCCGGCGCGGGCGTTTCATCGCTGATCTCGGACAATCGCGCCGGGGCGCTGGCGGCGGTCCGCCACCTGATCGCGCGCGGCCATCGCCGCATCGCCTTTCTGGGCGGCTTTGCCGATACCGCGGTCTTCGAGGCGCGCGTGCGCGGCTATCGCGATGCGCTCCGCGAGGCGGGCCTTAACGCGGGAGATGACCTTGTCATCGGCTCCGCGCCGTCGCGCGCCGGCGGCGTGACTGCGATCGAACAGGCAATGATGCTGGAGGAGCGGGCGACCGCGGCGCTCTGCTTCAACGATGCCGTCGCCTTCGGGGTCTGCGACGGGCTCAGGGCGCGGCGGCTGGAGCCGGGCGCGGATTTTGCCGTGATCGGCTTCGACGACGTCATCGAGGCGAAGACGGCGGTGCCTGCGCTCACCACGGTCTCGGTCGATCCGCAGGGCATGGGCGAGCGTGCTGCGGAATTGCTCTTGAAGCAGATCAAGGCGGGCCGGGCGGAGCCGGAGGCAATTGTCAGTCCGGTGCGGCTCGTCGTTCGCCAGAGCTGCGGTGCAGCGATCGAACGAAGATTGAAGGAGGTTTCGTCATGATTCGCTGGGGATTGATCGGTGCGAGCACGATCGCGCACGAATGGGTAATCGGCGCCATCCGCGCCGCGGGCGGAGAGGCTGTTTCGGTGATGAGCTCCAGCGAGGAGCGCGGCCAGGCCTATGCTGCGGAAAACGGCATCGCCACGGCCGTCACCAGCGTCGCGGATCTTGTCGGCGATCCGGACGTCGATGCGGTCTATATCTCCACCACCAACGAACTGCATCACGACCAGGCGCTGGCGGCAATCCGTGCCGGCAAGCACGTGCTCTGCGAGAAGCCGCTGGCGATGAACCTCAATGACGCCTGCGAAATGGTGCTCACCGCATGCGAGGCCGGTGTCGTGCTCGGTACGAACCACCACTTGCGCAATGCCGCGACCCATCGCGCCATGCGCGACGCAATCGCCGCTGGCAGGATTGGTCGGCCGATCGCCGCACGTGTCTTTCATGCCGTCTATCTGCCGCCGCATCTTCAGGGCTGGCGGCTCGACAGGCCGGAAGCGGGCGGCGGCGTCATCCTCGACATCACCGTGCATGACGCCGACACGCTGCGCTTCATCTTGAACGACGACCCGATTGAGGCCGTGGCGATCAGCCACAGTGCCGGCATGGGCAAGGAGGGGCTGGAAGACGGCGTGATGGGGGTCCTACGCTTCCGTTCAGGCGTCATCGCCCAGTTCCACGATGCTTTCACGACGAAATATGCCGAGACCGGTCTTGAAGTGCATGGCACCGAAGGCTCGCTGATCGGCCGCAACGTGATGACGCAGCGGCCGGTCGGCACCGTCTTGCTGCGCAACGAAGAGGGCGAAAGCGAACTGCCGCTCGACCACAGCAATCTCTACGAAACGGCGCTTTCCGCTTTCCATGCGGCAATCGAAGGCAAGGGCGCCCCCACCGCCACCGGCGAAGACGGCGTTTGGTCGCTGGCGACCGGCCTTGCAGTGCTCAAGGCGGCGGCGACTGGCACGGCCGCGGCAATCGAAACGGGACTTTGAACTCCATGAACAAGCATATTTCCCCGGCGGAAGCGGCAGCCCTGATACCCGACGGCGCGGTCGTGTCGGTCTCCTCCTCCAGCGGTCTCGGATGCCCGGACTTGATGCTGAAGGCGATCGGCGAGCGTTTCGATGCGACCGGCCACCCGCGTGGCCTGACGACACTGCATCCGATCGCGGCCGGCGACATGAGCGGGATCAAGGGCGTCGACTATATCGCCAAGAAGGGCTTGCTGAAGAAGATCATCGGCGGATCCTATCCTTCCGGCCCGTCGAGCGCCGAGCCGCCGCTGATCTGGCAGATGATCGGGGCCAACGAAGTGGCGGCCTACAACATTCCTTCCGGCATTCTCTTCGACATGCATCGCGAGGCGGCGGCGAAACGCCCGGGGGTCATGACCAAGGTCGGGCTCGACACCTTCGTCGATCCCTCGCGCGAAGGCTGCGCCATGAACGCGTCCGCCGCGGCCGAGCCGGTGGTGAAGAAGATCGCCTTCGAGGGCGAGGAATGGCTCTATTTCAAGGCGATCGCGCCTCAGGTGGCGATCATCCGGGCGACGACCGCCGACGAGCGCGGCAATCTTACCTACGAACACGAGGGCGCCTATCTCGGCGGGCTCGATCAGGCGCTCGCCGCCCGCAACAACGGCGGCATCGTCATTGCCCAGGTCAAGCGCATCACCAAGGAAGGCTCGCTTAAGCCCCATGACGTGCGCGTGCCGGGCGTGCTCGTCGACTATGTGGTGGTCGACCCGGACCAGAAGCAGACGACGCAGACGCATTACGATCCCGCCATCTCCGGCGAGATCTTCCGCCCGCTCGACAGCTTTCGCGTTCCCGAATTCAGCATCCAGAAGGTGATCGCCCGCCGCGTCGCGCAGGAGCTCGAAACGGGGAGTGCGGTCAATCTCGGCTTCGGCATTTCTGCCAATGTACCGCGGATCCTGCTGGAAGAAGGCCTGCACGGCGCGGTCACCTGGGTGATCGAGCAGGGGGCGGTCGGCGGCGTGCCGCTCCTCGACTTCGCCTTCGGCTGCGCGTCGAATGCCGACGCCTTCATGCCGTCGCCCTACCAGTTCACCTATTTCCAGGGCGCCGGCTTCGATGCCTCGCTGCTTTCCTTCCTGGAAATCGACCGCACCGGCTCGGTCAACGTGTCGAAGCTCAGCTTCCGGCCGCATGTGACGGCGGGCGCCGGCGGTTTTGTCGACATCACCGCGCGGGCGAGAAAGATCGTCTTCTCGGGCATGTTCAATGCCGGCGCGAAACTCTCGGTCGCCGACGGTAAGCTTGTCATCGAAAGGGAAGGCAAGCTTAAGAAACTCGTCAATGCGGTCGAACACGTCACCTTCTCCGGCCGCCGGGCGGTCGAACAGGGGCAGGATGTCACCTATGTGACCGAGCGCTGCGTGCTGAAGCTGACGCCGGAAGGCGTCGTGCTCACCGAAATCGCGCCCGGCGCGGACCTCAAAGAACATATCCTCGACCAATCCGAATTTCCGCTGATCGTGTCCGACCGGCTGAAGCAGATGGATAGCGTGCTATTCAACGAGGCGCCGCTCGGTCTGACGCTGCCGGCGAAGGCTGCGCGGAAAATTGCGGGAGGCGCGCATGGCTGACGAGCGCATTCGGATTGAGGTCGAAGGCGCGGTCGCCATCATGACCGTGTCGAGGCCCGAAAAGCTCAATGCCTTCGACATCGATATGCTGAAGGCGCTCGCTGCCGCCTGCGACGCGGTCGAGGTGAAACGTGCTGTGCGCGTCGTGATCCTGACCGGGGAGGGCAAGGCCTTTTCCGCCGGCGGCGATATCAAGGCCTGGGGTGGCATGGATGCCGCCGAATTCGGCCATGATTGGGTGCGCTTCGGCCACCGCGTCTTCGAGCGACTGGCGACGCTCCGCATGCCGGTGATTGCGGCGCTCAACGGTCATGCGCTCGGTGGCGGGCTGGAACTGGCGGCGGCCGCGGATATCCGCATCGCTGAACGCCAGGTGAAGATCGGCCTCCCCGAAACGAGCCTCGGCATGGTGCCGGGCTGGTCCGGCACGCAGCGCCTGGTCTCCCGCTTCGGCGCACAGATCGTGCGCCGCATGGTGCTCGGCGGCGAAATGTTCTCCGCGGAGGAGGCGAGGGCGGAGGGGCTGGTTGATGCCGTGGTCGAGACAGGCACCGTCATGCAGGCATCGCGGGACTATGCCGCGCGCATCGCAAGCCGCGGACCGGCGGCGCTCGAAATATCGAAACTGATGATCGCCTCGGCGAATGGCGAGGACAAGGGCGCTGCGGTCGAGGCGCTGGGGTCGATCCTTGTCGCCAAGACCGGCGATCTCAAGGAGGGCGTCGCGGCCTTCAGCGAAAAGCGCGAAGCGCGCTTCAAGGGAGAATGGTGATGACGGTTCTGGTGAAACCCAAGGCGCTCGGCGATTACAAGGTTCGCGAATTCCGGATGCTGATCGACGGCAAGTGGGTTGATGGCGCGGAAGGCAGCACGATCGAGCGGGTTGCGCCCGGCCATGGCGTCACCGTCAGCCGCTACCAGGCGGCGAAGAAGATCGATGCCGAACGCGCGATCGCTGCGGCAAGGCGTGCCTTCGATGACGGCCCGTGGCCACGCATGACCGCGTCGGAGCGGTCACTCGTCCTGCTGCGCGCCGCCGACATGATCGCCGCCCGCGCCGATGAGCTCGCCTTTCTCGATGCGATCGAATCGGGCAAGCCGATCAGCCAGGCGAAGGGCGAATTGGCAGGAGCGGCCGATATCTGGCGCTACGCCGCAGCACTCGCTCGCGATCTTTCCGGCGAAAGCTACAATACGCTCGGCGACGGCACGCTCGGCGTCGTGCTGCGCGAGGCGATCGGCGTCGTCTCGATCATCACGCCCTGGAACTTCCCCTTCCTGATCGTCAGCCAGAAGCTGCCCTTCGCGCTTGCCGCCGGCTGCACGACGGTGGTGAAACCGTCCGAGCTCACCTCGGGCTCGACGCTCGTTCTCGGTGAAATTCTTGAGGCGGCGGGTGTTCCGGCGGGTGTCGTCAATATCATCGTCGGCACGGGACCGGAGGCCGGTGCGCCGCTGACGAGCCATCCAGACGTCGACATGGTCTCGTTCACCGGTTCGACGGGTGTCGGCCGGCTGACCATGGCGAACGCCGCCCAGACTCTGAAGAAGGTCTCGCTGGAACTCGGCGGCAAGAACCCGCAGATCGTCTTCCCCGACGCCAATCTCGACGAGTTCATCGATGCCGCCGTCTTCGGCGCCTATTTCAATGCCGGCGAATGCTGCAATGCTGGCTCCCGGCTGATCCTCCATCGCGATATCGCCGACGAGGTGACGGCGCGCATCGCCAGCCTCTCGGCCAAGGTGAAGGTCGGCGATCCCCTTGACCCCGAAACGCAGGTTGGGGCGATCATCACGCCGCAGCACCTCGAAAAGATCGCCGGCTATGTTTCTTCGGCTTCCAGCGATGGCGCGACTGTCGCCCATGGCGGTGCGGCGCTCGACCTCGGCATGGGGCAGTTCATGGCGCCGACCATTCTCTCTGCCGTCAGGCCGGAAATGGCGGTCGCCCGCGAAGAGGTCTTCGGCCCGGTTCTGTCCGTCCTCACCTTCGAGACGACGGAAGAGGCGATCAAGATCGCCAACTCCATCGACTACGGACTTTCGGCCGGCGTCTGGAGCCGCGATTTCGACACCTGCCTCACGATCGGACGGCGCGTGCGCGCCGGCACGATCTGGATGAACACCTTCATGGACGGCGCCTCGGAACTGCCCTTCGGCGGCTACCGGCAGTCCGGCCTTGGCCGTGAACTCGGACGTCACGCGGTCGAGGATTACACCGAAACCAAGACGCTCAACATGCATATCGGCCAGCGCACCAACTGGTGGATGCCGCGCTGAAGCCGGATTGGGAGGAGAGCTGACATGCGGACACGGACGGCAAGCGCGAAGTGGAGCGGGAGGCGATTTTCGCACTCCCGTGCGCGCCGGCCTGTCGCGCCGGGTTCAGTCAGCCACGCTCGCCGGTTGCGTCTCGAAGGGAAGCTCGGGGCTCAGCAGCAACTGCAGTTCGTTGACGTCGGTGCTGCCGGCAATGCGGCGCAGCAGGATGCGGCCCATATGCTCGCCGGTTGCGGTCAGGTCTTCGTAGATCGTGTCGACCCGTGGCTGGATCGCGCTCAAAAGCTGCGACGTCTGCTTGGCGACGATGTCGTATTCGAGCCCAAGCGTCAGGCCGCAGTCGGTCATGCCGGTAATCGTCGCAAGCGCGCAGACCTCGCCGCCGCAGGCAAAACCGTCCGGCGGGTCCTTCTCGGCGTAGCGCCGGCGGATGCGGTCGCGGATCGCGCCCGCCGGGCTGTCGAGGTCGATGTCGGAAAGGATCTCATAGGCGCAGCCGGCCTCGCGCACTGCGGTCATGAAGCCGTGCTGGATATGGCCGGCGAAGGTGTAGCCGGCGGGTCCGCTGATCAGCGCCAGCCTGCGCCGTCCCTTGGCGATCAGCCGGCGCGTCGCTTCGTAGGCGAAGGTGAAATTGTCGTAGTCGACGAAGGGATGCGGCGTCGCGAGTTCGGTGCGGCCGTGCGTGACGAAAGGGAAGCCGTTTTCGGAGAGCAGCATGACGCGGGCATCGAGCGGCTCCGTACGCGAGAAGATCAAGCCGTCCGCCATGCTGTTGCGAATGATGTAGTTGATCGCATCGATGTTCGCCGAATTCAGGAAATTCGGCATGACGATCAGGTGATACGACGTGCCCTGCAGCGCCTTGGCGATGCCGGCCATGACGGAGGTTCCGTATCCGAGTATTTCCTCATGGGGCTCGAGCAGGACCGCAATGACGTTGGTGCGGCCGGTTTTCAAGCGTTGGGCCGCACGGTCCGGCGAGTAGCCGATATCGAGCGCCACCTGGCGAACGCGGTTGCGCGTCTCGATGGAGATTTGCGGGGCGTTGGCGAGCGCCCGCGACACCGTCGTGACGGCAAGACCGGTAATGTCCGCTATGGTGCGCAGGGTCGGCTTGCCGCGGCCTTTTGCCGGGCCGTTGCCGGAACTGACGGGTTTGGAGCGAGCGGCCAAGGGTTCCTTCCTGCGAACGATCAAGAGCGGCTTTGTAACGTGACGCGAACCATTAGGCAATCGTATGATGAAAACGTTTTAAATGGATAGAAGGAGCCGGATTTGTTGCGTTGCACCATGTCGGTGTTGCCGTATAATCCAGCAAATTCAGTTGGTTTGGCTGGCAAAGCATCAGAAAGGGCTTGTGCGCTTGACTTGGCTGTATTTGTAACGTTTTAAATTGGCCGGGCGGCGCATGCCGCAGGCCCATTGCCGTCCGGGGAGAACGGGCGGCATCGAATAAAGCGGGAGGAGATTCCGCTTCGGTAACTTGCAAACGGGAGGATAACGATGCGCAAGTTGATGACGACGACGGCTGTTGCAGCACTGATGTTGGCGGCGACGGCCGTGCGCGCAGCAGAGAACGTGGAAGTGTTGCACTGGTGGACGTCCGGCGGCGAGGCTGCGGCACTCGACGTTCTGAAAAAGGACCTGGAAGGCAAGGGCATCGGCTGGACCGACATGCCGGTCGCCGGCGGCGGCGGCACGGAAGCCATGACCGTGCTTCGCGCCCGCGTCACCGCCGGTAACGCTCCGACGGCGGTGCAGATGCTTGGCTTCGACATTCTCGACTGGGCCAAGGAAGGCGCGCTCGGCAACCTCGACGACATCGCCGGCAAGGAAGGCTGGGACAAGGTCGTTCCGTCCGCGCTGCAGCAATTCTCGAAGTATGACGGCCACTGGATCGCCGCACCGGTCAACGTCCATTCGACGAACTGGGTCTGGATCAACAAGGCCGCCCTCGACAAGGCCGGCGGCAAGGAGCCGACGAACTGGGATGAGCTGATCGCCCTGCTCGACAAGTTCAAGGAGCAGGGCATCACGCCGGTCGCTCATGGTGGCCAGCCCTGGCAGGATGCGACGATCTTCGATGCCGTCGTGCTCTCGCTCGGCAACGACTTCTACAAGCAGGCCTTCATCGACCTCGATCCGGCAGCGCTCGGTAGCGACAAGATGAAGGAAGCCTTCGACCGCATGACGAAGCTCCGCTCCTATGTCGACGATAACTTCTCCGGCCGCGACTGGAATCTTGCTTCGGCCATGGTCATCGAGAACAAGGCCGGCCTGCAGTTCATGGGCGACTGGGCGAAGGGCGAATTCCTGAAGGCGAAGAAGGTGCCGGGCACCGATTTCGTCTGCATCCGTTTCCCGGGAACTCAAGGGTCCGTCACCTTCAACTCCGACCAGTTCGCGATGTTCAAGGTCTCGGATGACAAGGTTCCGGCCCAGCTGCAGATGGCTTCCGCCATCGAAAGCCCGACCTTCCAGTCGGCCTTCAACGTCGTCAAGGGATCCGTTCCGGCCCGTACCGACGTTCCGGACACCGACTTCGACGCCTGCGGCAAGAAGGGGATCAAGGACCTCGCCGAAGCAAACGCCAACGGCACGCTCTACGGCTCCATGGCCCACGGCCATGCCAATCCGGCCGCCGTCAAGAACGCGATCTACGACGTCGTGACCCGCCAGTTCAACGGCGAGCTCAGCTCGGAAGACGCGGTGAAGGAACTTGCCGCTGCGGTCGAGGCCGCGAAGTAAGCGACGCAAGGAGGGATTGCCCCTCATCCGCCTGCCGGCACCTTCTCCCCGCTCGCGGGGAGAAGGGACTAGGCGGCGAGCTCTAGCGTTCCCTGTCCCTTTGGGATCGGAGGCAAGCTGCGGCACCTTCGTCCCCTCTCCCCGCTGGCGAGGAGAGCGCTAGGGTGAGGGACAGATCCGCAGCACGAACGAAACGATACGGTGGTAACAAACATGGATAGCCGCACCCGGCTGCAGGAGCTTTTGCCCAAGCTCGTGCTCGCCCCCAGCTTTCTCATCGTCCTGGTGTTCGTCTATGGCTTCATAGCCTATACCGGTTTCCTGTCGATGACGGACAGCAAGATGCTGCCGTCCTACAATTTCGTCGGCCTGTTGAATTACAGCCGGCTCTGGGCGCTGCCGCACTGGTGGCGGGCGGTCAGCAACCTGGCGATCTTCGCGTCGCTCTACATCGTCATCTGCTCGGTGCTCGGCCTCGCGCTCGCCATCCTGCTCGACCAGAAGATCAGGGCGGAAGGGTTTCTTCGGCCGATCTACCTCTATCCGATGGCGCTTTCCTTCATCGTCACGGGAACGGCCTGGAAATGGTTCCTCGATCCCGGCATCGGGCTTGAGAACACGATGCATCTCTGGGGCTGGGAGAGCTTTTCCTTCAACTGGATCAAGGACCGCAACTACGCGATCTACTGCGTCGTCATCGCCGCGGTCTGGCAATCGACCGGCTTCATCATGGCGATGTTCCTCGCTGGCCTCCGCGGCGTCGACAATGAGATCATCAAGGCGGCGCAGATCGATGGGGCTGCGACCATGACCATCTATCGCCGGATCATCATTCCCCTGATGCGGCCCGTCTTCCTCTCAGCCTTCGTCGTTCTCGCGCATCTCGCGATCAAGGCCTATGACCTGATCGTCGCGCTGACGGGCGGCGGGCCGGGACAGGCGACCGAGCTACCGGCGACCTTCATGTATTCCTACACGTTTACCCGCAACCAGATGGGCATCGGCGCATCCTCGGCGATCATCATGCTGGTCATGATCTTCTCGATCATCATTCCTTACCTCTATTCCGAAATCCGGGGAGGAAAACGCTGATGCGCGCCCCCAGCCCAGACAATGTCATCTCGCACAACCGTCTCACACGGGCGTTGATCTACACAGCGCTCATCGTCTTCGCGCTCTATTCTCTGCTGCCGCTCTACGTGATGGTGGTGAATTCCCTGAAGCCGCTCGACGAGATCCGCCAGGGCGGCATGCTGAACCTGCCGCAGACCTGGACGGTCGAGCCCTGGCTTTCGGCCTGGTCGACGGCGCAGATCGGCGTCCAGCCGACGGGCCTTCGCCCCTTCTTCATCAACTCGATCCTGATGGTGGTTCCGGCCGTCGCGATCTCGACGATCGTCGGTGCGCTCAACGGTTACGTCCTGACAAAATGGCGCTTCCCGGGTGCCAACATCTTCTTCGGCATGCTGCTGCTCTCCTGCTTCATCCCGTTCCAGATCGTGCTGATCCCGATGGCGCGCATCCTCGGCGTCCTCGGCCTCGCAGGGTCGATCTGGGGACTGATCCTCGTGCATGTGGTCTATGGCATCGGCTTCACGACGCTCTATTTCCGCAACTACTACGAGGCCTTCCCGACCGAACTGGTGCGCGCAGCGCAGATCGACGGCGCCGGCTTCTTCCAGATCTTCCGGCGGATCATGCTGCCGTCCTCCGGTCCGATCATCGTCGTGTCGGTCATCTGGCAGTTCACCAATATCTGGAACGACTTCCTGTTCGGCGCCTCGTTCTCGGGTCCGTTCTCGACGCCGATGACGGTCGCGCTCAACAACCTCGTGAGCTCGTCGACAGGCGTCAAGGAATACAACGTTCACTTCGCGGGCGCGATTCTCGCCGCCCTGCCAACGCTCATCGTCTACATCGTGTCCGGCCGCTACTTCGTTCGCGGGCTGATGTCCGGTGCCGTGAAAGGATAAGCTCATGTCATTCTTGAAAATCAGCAACCTGCGCAAGTCCTACGGCTCACTGGAGATTCTCAAGGACATCAATATCGAGATCGAAAGGGGCGGGTTTCTCGTGCTCGTCGGCCCGTCTGGCTGCGGCAAGTCGACCCTCCTGAACACGATCGCGGGTCTGGAACCGATTACCGCGGGCGACATCGCCATCAACGGCCGGTCGGTCTCGGGGCTGCACCCATCGAAGCGCGACATCGCCATGGTGTTCCAGTCCTACGCGCTCTATCCGAACATGACGGTTGCCGGAAACATCGCCTTCGGCATGGAGATCCGCGGCGTGCCGAAGGAGGAGCGCGAGAAGGCGATCAAGCAGGTTGCCGACATGCTGCAGATCGGCCACCTGCTCGACCGCAAACCGAGCCAGCTCTCGGGCGGCCAGCGCCAGCGCGTTGCCATGGGCCGCGCGCTGGTGCGCAATCCGCAGGTCTTCCTCTTCGACGAGCCGCTGTCGAACCTCGACGCGAAGCTCCGCGTCGACATGCGTACCGAGATCAAGCGCCTGCACAACCGCATGAAGACGACGATCGTCTACGTGACGCATGATCAGATCGAGGCGATGACACTCGCCACGAAGATCGCCGTCCTGCGCGACGGCGTGCTGCAGCAGTTCGGAACGCCGTCCGAAATCTACAACAACCCCGCCAACATGTTTGTCGCGGACTTCATGGGATCGCCGGCGATGAACCTGCTGAAGGCCCGGATCGAGGCGGCAGGAGCGAACGTCGCGGTGACTTTGGAGCGGCCGAACAGCGAGCCCCTGAAGCTCGCGGTGCCCCATAATGGCGCGCTTTCGGCCTATGCCGGCAAGGACGTGGTGTTCGGCATTCGTCCGGAAGCCCTGACCGATCCGGACGGCGCCGACCGCAATGCGAAGTTCATCGCCGAGGGCGACTGCCTGATCGAAGTGGTAGAGCCGGCCGGCTCCGACACCTTTGCGGTCACTCGTCTCGGCGGCAAGGAGATCGTCGCGCGGCTGCGCGCCGATGCGCGTATCGCGCCGGGTCAAACGTCGCGGCTCGCCTTCAACCTCGACAAGGCGGTGTTCTTCGACCCGCAGAGTGAGATGCGGATCGCATGAGCATGGCAGGCCAACCGGATATCGTCATCGTCGGATCTGGAATCGGCGGCGCGACCGTCGCGGCGGGCCTTGCCCCGTCGGGCGCCGAGATCCTGATCCTCGAGGCGGGCGTTCACATCGAGGACCGTCCGGAAAACCGGGATCAGCGGGCGATCTTCCAGCGCGGGCATTTCCGGCCGAAAGAGACCTGGTACGAGGCGGGCGGCCTCGGCTTCAACCCGGGCAACTACTACAATGTCGGGGGCAACTCGAAATTCTACGGCGCTGTGCTCACCCGTTACCGCCGTGAGGATTTCGAGGAGATGCAGCATCTCGACGGCGTCTCCCCCGCGTGGCCGTTTCCGTACGAAGAGCTGGAGCCGTGGTATTCCAAGGCGGAGGCGCTCTATCAGGTGCGCGGCGTCCTCGGCGAAGACCCGACCGAGCCTTACCACTCAAACACCTACAGCTACGGCCCCGTTGCGGACGAGCCGCCGATCGCTAGCGTCCGCAAGCGTCTGTGGCGAAACGGCCTGCATCCCTATTCGCTGCCGCTCGGCATCGACATCGAACGCTGGCTCGCCAAAGCGAAGACGCCCTGGGACGCGCATCCGAACAGCTTTGACGGCAAGATGGATGCCGAGACCGCGGCGCTGACGACGGCGCTGGAATACCCGAATGTCAAGTTGCAGATCGGTTCGCGTGTTACCCGGCTGGCGACGGCGCCGGACGGCAAGACCATCGAGACCGTCTACTACGTCCAGGATGGCGTGGAGCGAGCCGTGTCGCCACGGCTCGTCATACTTTCCGCCGGGGCGGTGCAGTCGGCCGTGCTGCTGTTGCGCTCTGCGGATAGTCGCAACCCGACGGGGCTTGCGAACCGCTCCGATCAGGTTGGCCGCAACTTCATGAACCACAATTCAAGCGCGGTCATCGCGCTCAGCCCCTGGTATCGCAACGACTCGGTCTACCAGAAGACCTTCGGCCTCAACGATTTTTATCTCTCGGACGGAGAGGGCGGACCGCCGCTCGGCAATATCCAGCTCCTTGGGCGCGTGTCGGGCGCGATCCTGAAGGCGAACATGCCATCAATGCCGGAGTGGCTCCTGAACCAGGTGTCGGGCCACGCCATCGACTTCTACGCCATGAGCGAAGACCTGCCGTCGCCCGAAAGCCGCATCATGGTCGATGGCGACCGCGTCGTGCTCCAATGGGTGCGAACGAACTGGCAAGCCCATCTCAACCTGGTCAGCAAGCTGAAGAAGGTGTTGCGGCAGGCAGGCTTTCCGGTCGTGCTGGCGCGGGCCTTCGACAAGCGCACGCCGTCGCATCAGTGCGGCACGGTCAGGATCGGCAAGGACCCGAATGAGGCGCCGCTCGATGTCTATTGCCGGGCGTTCGATCATCCGAACCTTTTCGTCGTCGATGCCGGCTTCCTGCCGACCTCAGCTGCGGTAAACCCGGCGCTAACCGTGGCGGCGCAGGCGCTGCGCGTCGCGGATCACATTGCTAAAGAGGATCTTCGGTCATGACGGACAAGGCACGTCCCGTTGCGGTTGTCACCGGCGGCCGGCGCGGCATTGGGCGTGGCATCGCTCGCGCGCTCGCGGCAGGCGGTTTCGACATCGCCATCACGGGCATCGGTGATGCCGATGGTGTAGCACCCGTACTCGCCGCGCTCCGTACTCTCGGTGCCCGCGCGATCTTTCTTCAGGCGGATCTTGCCGACCTCGCCACCCACCAGGCGACCGTGGACTCGGTCATGGAGGCGTTCGGCAGCATCGATTGCCTCGTCAACAATGCCGGGATCGCGTCCGTCGTGCGCGGCGATTTCCTCGACCTGGAGCCTGAGAATTTCGACACGATCGTCGGCATCAACCTGCGCGGCACGGTTTTCTTCACCCAGGCGGTCCTGAAGGCGATGCTGGCCACGCAGCCCATTGCGCCCCGCTCGATCATCAACATCACCTCGGTCTCCGCGGCGATGACATCGCCGGAGCGGCTCGACTATTGCATGAGCAAGGCGGGGCTCGCGGCCTTCAGCCAGGGACTGGCGTTGAGGCTCGCCGAGACCGGTATCTCGGTCTTCGAAGTTCGGCCCGGCATCATTCGCTCGGACATGACCGCGAGCGTTTCCGGCAAATACGACGCGCTGATTGCGGACGGGCTGGTGCCTATGCGGCGATGGGGAGAGCCGGACGACATCGGCAAGATCGTCGCCGGGCTTGCCGGCGGGCAGTTCGGTTTCGCCACGGGGTCGGTCATCCAGGCCGATGGAGGACTGTCGATCAGCCGGTTGTGAGGTCGTCGCGTGGGGCGCTGCCCCTCAACCCTAACCCTCTCCCCGCAGGTGGGGAGAGGGGACGTGCCCGGCGAGATGCGATCGCTGTGAGGGGCCGCGAGTCCCTTCTCCCCGCCTGCGGGGAGAAGGTGGCGGCAGCCGGATGAGGGGCGGCCAATCGGCAAAGAGGCAATGAACTAATGATCGCGCCAAGGCGCGAACCTTGAGGACGATGTGAATGGCCTACGACTACATCATCACTGGCGCCGGCCCGGCCGGATGCGTTCTTGCCAACCGATTGAGCGAGGACCCGACGGTCAAGGTGCTGCTGCTCGAAGCCGGTGGCGGCGACTGGAACCCGCTGTTCCACATGCCCGCTGGCTTCGCCAAGATGACAAAGGGCGTCGCAAGCTGGGGCTGGCATACGGTGCCGCAGAAGCACATGAAGGGCAGGGTGCTGCGCTATACGCAGGCGAAGGTGATCGGCGGCGGCTCTTCGATCAATGCACAGCTCTATACCCGCGGCAACGCCGTCGATTACGATCTCTGGGCGCGCGAAGACGGCTGCACCGGCTGGGACTATCGGAGCGTGTTGCCCTATTTCAAGCGCGCCGAGGACAACCAGCGCTTTGCCGACGATTATCATTCCTATGGCGGGCCGCTCGGCGTTTCGATGCCGGTCTCGGCGCTGCCGATCTGCGACGCCTATATCCGCGCTGGCCAGGAACTTGGCATTCCCTACAATCACGATTTCAACGGGAAACAGCAGGCGGGTGTCGGCTTTTATCAGCTGACGCAACGCAACCGCCGCCGCTCGTCCGCCTCGCTTGCCTATCTCTCGCCGATCAAGGATCGAAAAAACCTCACGGTGCGCACCGGCGCCCGTGTCGCCCGAATCGTGCTTGAGGGTAGCCGAGCGGTCGGCGTCGAGGTGGTGACGGCCAAGGGGAGCGAAACGATCCGGGCGGACCGCGAGGTGCTCGTCGCTTCTGGCGCAATCGGCTCGCCGAAGCTGCTCCTGCAATCCGGCATCGGGCCGGCTGACCATCTGCGCGCGGTCGGCGTCGCCGTCCGCCACGATCTCCCCGGCGTCGGCGGCAACCTGCAGGACCACCTTGATCTCTTCGTTATTTCCGAGTGCACCGGCGACCACACCTATGACAATGTCGCCAAGCTGCACCGCACGTTCTGGGCGGGCCTGCAATATGTGCTCTTCCGCACCGGTCCCGTCGCCTCCTCGCTCTTCGAGACCGGCGGCTTCTGGTATGCCGATCCGGATGCGCGCTCGCCCGACATCCAGTTCCATCTCGGTCTCGGCTCCGGCATCGAGGCGGGCGTCGCGCGCCTCAAGAATGCAGGGGTGACGCTGAACTCCGCCTATCTGCATCCGCGCTCGCGCGGCACTGTCCGGCTTTCCTCCTCCGATCCGGCGGCGGCGCCGCTCATCGATCCGAACTATTGGGAGGATCCGCACGACCGCAAGATGTCGCTCGAAGGTCTCAGGATCGCCCGCGAAATCATGCAGCAGCCGGCGCTCAAGTCCTATGTGCTCGCCGAACGTTTGCCGGGTAACGATATCCGGACGGAAGAGCAGCTCTTCGAATATGGCTGCACCAACGCCAAGACCGACCACCACCCCGTCGGCACCTGCAAGATGGGCACGGACGCCATGGCTGTGGTCGATCTGGAGCTCAAGGTGCGCGGGCTCGACGGCTTGCGGGTCTGCGACAGTTCGGTGATGCCGCGCGTGCCCTCCTGCAACACCAACGGGCCGACGATCATGATGGGCGAGAAGGGGGCGGATATCATCCGCGGCCTGCCGCCGCTGCCGCCTGCGATCTTCCAGCATGAGCGCAACGACATGCGCCCGCGGGCGCGGGCCGAGGTTCGCTGAAGGAGGTGGGTGCGATGATCCGCGATTGCGTCTTCCTCGCCGGGAGCTCCGGATTTGGCCCCTCATCCCGCTGCCGCGACCTTCTCCCCGCAGGCGGGGAGAGGGTTAGGGTGAGGGGCAATCGCTGCCGTCGAACTCGCCAGCGCCTCGTAGAGGTGCATGACGCCTATCTCGACGACGCAGAACATCAAAAGACCGGCGCAAAAATCGTTGCGGCGGCGCAAGGCGGCGTCCAAGGTGTCTTCGTCTACGATCTCGAAATCCCGGACTGATTCCATGGCACCGATCGAGCCGCGCTCCTTCCTGATCTCCCTCTTCGAGGCTGCCGTGGTGGCGGCCGATCCTTACGCCGCCATCCGCGCGCATTTGCCCGAGAGGCCGAAGGGGCGCACGATCGTCATCGGCGCCGGCAAGGCGGCAAGCCAGATGGCCGCCGCCTTCGAGCGGCTCTGGGACGCGCCGCTGACGGGCGCCGTCGTCGCCCGGCACGGGCCGGTCGAGAAATGCGAGCGCATCAAGGTGTTGCAATCGGCCCATCCGGTGCCGGACGAGGCCGGGCTTGCGGCATCCTCCGCGCTTCTCAAGCTGGTCGAGGGACTCACGGCGGACGATCTGATGATCGCGCTCGTCTCCGGTGGCGGCTCGGCGCTGTTGCCCGCGCCACCCACGGGGCTGACGCTCGAAGACGAGATTGGCGTCAACCGTGCGCTGCTCGCCTCCGGCGCGCCGATCTCGGCGATGAACGTGGTCCGCAAGCATGTCTCGCGGATCAAGGGCGGGCGGCTAGCGCTTGCCGCCGCGCCGGCGCGCGTCGTGAGCCTCGTCGTCTCGGATGTTCCGGGTGACAACCCCGCCTTCGTTGCCTCGGGCCCGACCGTGCCGGATCGGTCGAGCCTTGAGGAGGCGCGCGAGATCGTCGCCCGCTACAGCATGGCCTTGCCCGAGCGCGTGATGGCGCATCTCGCGTCCGATGCCGCGCGAGCCCCCGGCCCGGGCGAACCCGCCTTTGCCGGCAACGAGGTCCATGTGATCGCCTCCGCGAGCGTTTCCCTGGAGGCGGCGGCGGCCCGCGCACGAGAATTCGGCATCGACGCCATGATCCTCTCGGATGCGATCGAGGGCGAGGCGCGCGACATCGGCCGCATGCATGCGGCGCTCGCCCGCGAGGTTGCAATGCGAGATCGACCCTTCGAAAAGCCTGTCGTGCTGCTTTCCGGCGGCGAGACGACGGTGACGATTTCCGGCAACAACTACGGCAAGGGTGGGCGCAACAGCGAGTTTCTGCTCTCGTTGGCGCTCGACATCGATGGCGTTGGCGGCATCGATGCGCTTGCCGCCGATACCGACGGCATCGACGGCTCGGAGGACAATGCCGGCGCCTTTGCCGACGGCGCGAGTGTCGCCCGCATGCGGGCGGCCGGCGCCGATCCGCGCGGCCATCTCGCCCGCCACGATGCCTGGTCGGCCTTTGCGATGAGTGGCGACCTTTTCGTGCCCGGCCCGACCGGGACGAACGTCAATGATTTTCGGGCCATATTGATCCGCTGAGTCGTTCGGCAAAGCGGATTGCCATGCTGGGACGGTGCGTGAATGCCCCTCCCCAACCCCTCCCCACAGGCGGGAGGGGCTTAACTTGCCGCACTGTTCCCCACCTCTCTTGATCGTTACGAGAGACTCGAAGCCTGGGGAATGGCAGTTGGGTACTGCAGGCGCCAAAGCCCCTCCCACCTGTGGGGAGGGGTTGGGGAGGGGCCTTATCTCACGCGTCAGTACCCTTACTTCACCCGCTTCAATGCGTCCGCGAGCATCGAGACGATCTCACCGAAATGCTTCTTTTCGACGATCAGCGGCGGCGAGAAGGCGATGATGTCGCCGGTGACGCGGATAAGGAGCCCCCTTTCGAAGCAATCGACGAAGACCTCGTAGGCACGGGCGCCGGGGGCGCCGTCGCGCGATTGCAGCTCGATGCCGGCAATGAGGCCGATGGTGCGGATGTCGATGACATGTGGCAGGCCCTTCAGCGAATGCATCGCCTCGTGCCAGTCCTCCTGCAGCTCGGCAGCGCGGGTCATCAGGCCCTCGTCGCGATAGATGTCGAGCGTAGCGATGCCGGCGGCGCAGGCGGCCGGGTGGCCGGAATAGGTGTAGCCGTGGAAAAGCTCGATCTGGCCTTCCGGACCGTGCATCAGCGCATCGTGCACCTTGCGGCTCGCAAAGACCGCGCCCATCGGGATGGCGCCGTTGGTGAGACCCTTGGCCGTGGTGACGAGATCTGGGGTGACGCCGAAATAGTCGGTTGCGAAGGCGGCGCCGAGGCGGCCGAAGCCGGTGATCACCTCGTCGAAGATCAGGAGGATGCCGTGCTTGTCGCAGATAGCGCGCAGCCGTTCGAGATAGCCCTTCGGCGGGATCAGCACGCCGGTTGAGCCGGCAACCGGTTCGACGATGCAGGCGGCGATGGTTTCGGCGCCGTGCAGTGCGACGAGCCTTTCGAGGTCGTCGGCAAGCTCGGCGCCATGTTCTGGCTGGCCCTTGACGAAAGCGTTTTTCGCTGGGTCATGGGTATGGCGCAGATGGTCAGAGCCCGGGAGTTGCGGGAAGACGCGGCGATTGTTGACGATGCCGCCGACGGAGATGCCGCCGAAGCCGACACCGTGATAACCGCGCTCGCGGCCGATCAGCCGTGTGCGCGTGCCCTGGCCGATCGAGCGCTGGTAGGCGAGCGCGATCTTCAGCGCGGTGTCGACGGATTCTGAACCGGAGCCGGTGAAGAACACGCGGTCGAGCTTGGCGCCAGCGGGGCCGGGCGCGATTTCAGCGAGCCGTTCGGCAAAATCGAAGGCGATCGGATGGCCCATCTGGAAGGAGGGGGCGAAGTCCATGGTCGAAAGCTGCCGCTCGACCGCGGCAGCGATCTGCCGGCGGCCATGGCCGGCATTGACGCACCAGAGGCCGGCGGTGCCGTCAAGGATCGTCCGGCCGTCGATGCTGGTATAGTGCATGCCCTCGGCCGAGGCGAGCAGTCGGGGCGCGGCCTTGAACTGGCGGTTGGCAGTAAAGGGCATCCAGTAGCTGTCGAGCACCGGGGCGTTGGGCTTGTTGTGGGCGTCCATGGCATCCTCCTGTCGAATTCACGATTGACGCCATGATTTGGATTGCCGAACAAGTCCTTTTCTTCGTTTGGCTAAGCCACTGTATTTTATGGAGGCGACTTGCTAGAGTTTCGATATTTCAAACAACGTCAACACGGAACCTGCGATGAGTGTCGATATCGGCAAACGCCTGCGCCATGTGCGGCTGATGCACAATCTCTCCCAGCGCGAGCTTGCCAAGAGGGCGGGCGTCACCAACTCCACCATCTCGCTAATCGAATCGAATGCCTCGAACCCGTCGGTTGGCGCCTTGAAGCGCATTCTCGACGGTATTCCGATCGGGCTTGCGGAGTTCTTTTCCTTCGAGCCGGAAAAGCCGCGCAAGGCCTTCTATGCGGCGGAGGAGCTGGTCGAGATCGGCAAGGGGCCGATCTCCTATCGCCAGGTTGGCGACAATCTTTTCGGCCGTAGCCTGCAGATATTGAAGGAGTGCTATCAGCCGGGGGCGGACACCGGCAAGGTGCCCCTGGTGCACGAGGGCGAGGAGGGCGGTATCGTGCTCTCCGGGCGGCTGGAGGTCACCGTCGATGACGAGCGGCGCGTCCTCGGGCCGGGCGACGCCTATTATTTCGAAAGCCGCCGACCGCATCGTTTTCGCTGCGTCGGGCCGGTGCCGTGCAAGGTGATCAGCGCCTGCACGCCGCCGACGTTTTGAGGTAGGGCAGTGTTGCGGGGCGGGCTGCACGTGGTGTTCGGTAAAGCTCGGGAAGGCCCCTCATCCCGCTGCCGCGACCTTCTCCCCGCAGGCGGGGAGAAGGTGTATGCCGCGCCGCCGAAGTCCCCCCGCACGCGGGGAGAGGGCTAGGGTGAGGGGCAGACTACGCCCGTTTGTTACTACTCTCACGACAGCCGCGCGCAGGCGGCGGCGATGCGGGTGAGCGCTTCCTTCAGCTCCGCTTCCGACGTCGCATAGGAGATGCGGAAGAAGGGCGAAAGGCCGAAGGCCGAGCCCGGGACGACGGCGACGTGGGCGTCGTCGAGCAGGTAGGAGCAGAAGTCCGTATCGGTTTCGATCGTCTTGCCCGATGGCGTCACCTTGCCGAGCATGCCTGCGCAGCCGGAGAAGGTATAGAAGGCGCCGTCCGGGACGCGGCAATCGAGACCTTCGATGGCGTTCAAGCCGCTGACCACGAGATCGCGGCGGCGCTGAAAGCTTGCGGTGCGTTCCTTGAGGAAATCCTGGGGGCCGTTCAGCGCCGCAACAGAGGCCGCCTGGCTGACCGAGGACGGGCAGGAGGTCGCCTGGCTCTGGACGACGGCCATCGCCTTGATGAGCTCGCGCGGGCCGCCGGCATAGCCGATCCGCCAGCCGGTCATGGCATAGGCCTTCGATACGCCGTTGACGGTGAGCGTACGGTCCTTCAGCCGAGGCTCGAGCTGGGCCGGAGTCACGAAGCGGAAGCCGTCATAGGCGATGTGCTCGTACATGTCATCGACGAGCAGCCAGACATGCGGATGCCTGAGAAGCACTTCGAGCAACGGCCGGTAATCGGCCGCGCTGTAGGCGGCGCCAGACGGGTTCGAGGGTGAGTTGAGCAACACCCAGCGCGTCTTCGGCGTGATCGCCGCTTCGAGCTTGTCGGCGGTGAGTCGGAAGCCGGAAGATGCATCGCAAGCGATCAGCACCGGATTGCCTTCGCAGATCTGGACGATGTCCGAATAGGAGGTCCAGTAGGGCGTCGGGATGATCACCTCGTCGCCGGGATTGATCGACGCCATCATGGCGTTGAAGAGAATCTGCTTGGCGCCGGTGGCGACCGTGATCTCGTCCGTCTCGTAGGCGAGACCGTTCTCGCGCTGGAACTTTTCGCGGATCGCCTTCTTCAACTCCGGCGTGCCATCGAGCGCCGTATATTTCGTCTCGCCGCGCTGGATCGCGTCCCATGCCGCTTGCTTGACATGGTCCGGCGTGTCGAAGTCCGGCTCGCCGGCGCCGAGGATGATCACCGGCTTGCCTTCGCGCTTCATGGCGTTGGCGCGAGCGCCGATCTTCAGGATTTCGGAAACGCCGATCGAGGCGATCCGCGAGGCGGGCAGAAAGCCCGCCTCCTTCACCGTTGCATTGATGGTCATGATCGATCCTATTCGAAGCCGCGAATTATTCGATGTCGAACGAAACGCCCTGCGCCAGCGGCAAAGCCTTCGAATAGTTGATCGTGTTGGTGGCCCGGCGCATGTAGGCCTTCCAGGCATCGGAGCCCGATTCACGGCCGCCGCCGGTTTCCTTCTCGCCACCGAAGGCGCCGCCGATTTCCGCGCCGGAGGTGCCGATGTTGACGTTGGCGATGCCGCAGTCAGAGCCGTCGGCCGCGAGGAAGCGTTCCGATTCCTGCATGTCGCGGGTGAAGATCGACGACGAAAGGCCGGCCGCGACCGCATTGTGGTCGGCGAGTGCGGCGTCGAAGTCGCTGTACTTCATGACATAGAGGATCGGCGCGAAGGTCTCTTCGAGAACCGGGCCCTCCTGCTTCGGCATTTCGACGAGCGCCGGCTTCACGTAGTAGCCGTGCTCATGCCCGAGTTCGACGCGCTCGCCGCCGGTGACGGCACCGCCATGGGCCTTCGCGTCGGCAATCGCCTTCTGCATATTGTCGAAGGCGGCCTTGTCGACGAGCGGACCGACAAGCGCTGTCGATTCCAGCGGGTTGCCGACGGACACCGACGTGTAGGCCTTCTTCAGGCGCGGGACGAGCTGATCGTAGACGCTTTCATGGACGAAGAGGCGGCGCAGCGTCGTGCAGCGCTGGCCGGCAGTGCCCATGGCGCCGAAGGCGATGGCGCGGAGCGCCATGTCGAGATCGGCCGACGCGCAGACGATGCCGGCATTGTTGCCGCCGAGTTCGAGGATGGCACGGGCGAAGCGCTTCGCAAGACGCGGGCCGACTTCGCGGCCCATGCGGGTCGAACCGGTGGCCGAGACGAGCGGCACCTTCGGGTGATCGACGAGCACTTCGCCGACCGTGCGGTCGCCGATCAGCACTTGCGATAGACCTTCCGGCGCATCGCCGAAGCGGGCGAGGGCACGCTCAAGGATCGCCTGCGATGCAAGCGCGGTGAGCGGCGTCTTTTCGGACGGCTTCCAGACGACGGCGTTGCCGCAGACGAGCGCCAGTGCCGCGTTCCACGACCAGACGGCGACCGGGAAGTTGAAGGCGGAGATGATGCCGACGACGCCGAGCGGATGCCAGGTTTCCATCATGCGGTGGCCCGGGCGTTCGGTGGCGATCGTGAGACCATAGAGCTGCCGGGAGAGGCCGACGGCGAAATCGCAGATGTCGATCATCTCCTGCACCTCGCCAAGGCCCTCCGACGGGATCTTGCCGGCTTCGAGCGAGACCAGACGGCCGAGGTCGGCCTTGAAGGTGCGCAGCTCCTCGCCGAGCAGACGGACGAGCTCGCCGCGCTTCGGCGCCGGCACGAGTCGCCAGGCGCGGAAGGCTTCGTTGGCCCGTTCGATCCGGGCCGCGGCTTCGGCGGCCGAAACGATCTTGAGGCTGGCGATCTGTTCGCCGGTGACCGGGCTGTAGGACGGCATTTCGCCGCTCACATAGAGTTCGCGGGCGACGCCCATCTTGTCGAGGAGGGCAGCGGCCTCTTTGGCGACGTCGACTTTCTTGGTTGCAATGTTCATCTCAACTGACTCCCGTTTTGTCTCATTTATTGGTTGCGCGGGATGCGGGCGGAAAACCGCTTCACACTTTCCTCACCCCAAGGGCTTAACCAAAACGTACGCTGCCGAGCTTTCCCGGCGATGTAAGTGTTTTCAGGCCGCGGGCCATCTCCTTCAGTTTCTCCGGCGTGTAGAAATCGTAGAAAGCCTGGTTACGCCGGCCGATTGCATGCTCCGCACTGAAGCTGCCGCCATATTGCTCGACGGCCACCGCGAAGACCCATTCGCGCAATCGCTGTTCGAAGCTCGCCTCAGCCAATAGCGGGCTATCCTTTGCCACGACGAGATTGAAATGCACGCCGCCGTCGCCGATATGGCCGAAATCGCAGACGGTGACGCCTGGGAACTTCTCCGGCATCTCGGTCTTCATATGGTCGCAGAAGGCCATGATATCACCTCTGCGGAACGAAAGGTCGAAGGCGATCAGCTTGCCGAGATGCTTTACACCTTCGGGAAGCGCGTGGCGAAGCGCCCAGATCTCGTGCGGCGGACCGACGAAGGCGTCGGCAAGCGGCGCCTCTTCCGATTCCCAGATTTCGGCGAGCACGCTTTCGAGAACGGCGTCGAGCGATTGTTCGCCCTCGCGCGGCGCCCAGGTGCGGGAGATCTCGGCGAGGATCACATAGTCGGGGACATTGCCGCCCTGGAAAGGATTCTTCAGCGACGGCACATGTGCCAGGGTCGCAGCGATCGCGTTCTTCGACATGCCTTCGAAGGCCGAAAGATAGGCGCCGAGCCGCTCTTCCATGGCGTTTAGCAGGTGCAGCACATCAGCGCCGCTTGCCGGGACGAGGAAAGCCGTTGCCGTCTGTTTCGGCACCCGCTCAAGGTTCAGCACGCATTCCGTGACGATGCCGAAGGCGCCGGTGGTTCCGATGAAGATCTGCTTCCAGTCGATGCCGGTGTTGTTCTTGCGCAGGTCGCAATCGAGGTCGAGAACGGTGCCGTTCTCGTCGGCGAGCACCACCTTCAGGCCCAGCGTATTGCGGCGCACGCCGCCGTACTTCAGGAAGCGCGAACCGCCGGTATTGGTCGCAATCATGCCGCCAAGCCGCGGATCGGAACCAAGGTCGATCGGGAAGAACAGGTCGTGTTCCTCCAGCCGCCGATTGAGGTCGGAGAGGCGAAAGCCGGCATCGACACGCACAGAGCGATTGTTTCTGTCGAGCTCTAGCTGCCTGGTCAGCCTGTCTAGACTAAGAACGATCTCCGTGCCGGTGTTGTCCGGCGTCGATCCCGACACGACGCCGGTATTGCCGGACTGCGGGATGAGCGCGAGGTCGTTTCGGACGCAATAGGCGACCGCGGCCGAGACCTCCGCCGTTGTCCCCGGGCGCAAAACGGCAGCCGCGCGGCCCTCATCGTAGCGCGCACCGGTCTCATAGGCTCGCATGTCTTCCGCACGCGCAACGACGCCCTTGTCGCCAAGGATCTTCGTCAGCGCGTCGATATGCTCTTTTCCAATCATCTCATCGTCGCTGTGTCATTCCGCTGCCATTGCGACGGAGAGCGCCTGAAGGCAGCTTTCGATTGATGCCTGTTCGATACCGGCATAGTGATCGAACTCGTTGAGGACGGCGACGCCCAGATCTGCCTCGAAGCGCTTCTGGTTCGGACTTGCGACGAACTCCTGCTGGGCGCCGTCGCCGAGGTTCGACTGGAAGATACCGGCGGCGCTGACCGGAAGGAAGTCCTCGTAGACGATTGGATCGAACTCTACGAGGCCTTCGGCGACTAGCGCGTCTATGTCGCGGCGTCCGGCGAGCTTCGTCTGCCGGCCCTTTTCTGTCAAAGAATAGCTGAAATAGCCAAGCCCCGCTTCACGGATCTCCGCCCAGCTGTCGGGGAAGGCCCCGAAGGCCTGGGCAAGGGCTGCTTCGTATTGCTTCGCGTTGGAGCCGTCGGCGGCGGGCCGCACGATCCTGCGCGATTCGTCGAGCAGCCGGTCGTAGAGGCTGCGCCCCTTGGGCGTCAGCGCGATGCCGCGCTGTTCGATCTCGCCGAAACGCGCCGTATGCGAACCGGTTTTCCACGCGCCCTCGCCGTCACGGAAGGAGACGGGTTCTCCCAGCGCCTTGAATGACGTCTGGCGAAGGAGGATCGCGCATTTGCGCGTCGGCGGGCCTTCGACGACGGCCTTCGGGGCAATGCCATATTCGGGCATCAGCGCTTGGACCTTGTCGATGTCGAGCGTGCGCGGCGTCAGATGGTTGATGTGCGGTCCCTTGAAGGAAACGACGTCGGCGATCAGCCGGTGCGCGTCGTGCAGGCGCTTGTACATGTCGGTGCTGACATTGGCCTTGTCGTGCCAGCGGAAGGTCTCCAGCACCTCCGCGACGAAGCGTTCGGCGTCGGCCTCGTCGAGCCCGCCGTCGCGCTCGGCTTTTTCGGTGAGCTCGATCGCGCCAGAGGTGAAGATCCGGCGCTCGCGAAGAATCACTTCCGCCTCGGCGCGCAGGCTCTCGTTGGCGATAAGGTCGAGCCTCAAAAGCGAGGTGAAGACGCGGAAGGGATTGCGCTTCAATGCGGCATCGCCGACCGGCCGGAACGCGGTCGAATGGACCGGTACGCCAGCGGTCGAAAGGTCGTAATAGCCGACCGGATACATGCCCATGACGGCGAATACGCGGCGCATCATCGAAAGTTCGGCCGGCGTGCCGAGGCGAATCGCCCCATGGCGCTCCTCCGAGATGCGGTCGAGCGAGCAGGTTGCCTCCAGGCGGTCCTTCAAAGTCGCGTCCGCCGCCAGCGTATCGGCATTGACCTTCGCCACCAGTTCCATGAGCGTGCCATAGGCCGGCACCTCTTCGCGGTACATGACCGACATGGCGGCGGAGAAGGCCGAGCGGATCTCGTCGGCGGATACGAAACTATTTTCTTTCACTGTGGCTCGCCTCGCGCTAAGGGTGAAGGACAAGGTCATTCTTATTTCTGATCATATCCGAACGACGCAGGCTTGGATCGCGCTGCTTCTGACTATGTTGATGCGAGGCTGGAATGAAGTTAAGCCGACGACTGGTTCCTGACGTGACGACGCTGCAGGCCTTCGAATGCGCCGCGCGCCACGGCAGCTTCACCCAGGCCGCGGCCGAGCTCAACCTCACCCAAAGCGCCGTCAGCCGGCAGATCAAGGACCTCGAAACCCAACTCGGCGTCCTGCTCTTCGAACGCGTCCGCCAACGGGTCATCCTTTCCGATGCCGGGCAGAAGTTCTTGCCGGAAGTGCGGCGGCTGCTGCATCAGACCGAGGAGTTGATGGTGCGCGCCATGGCGTCGGCGCGCGCCGACTCGACCCTCTCCATCGCATCGCTGCCGACCTTTGGCAGCCGCTGGCTGGTGCCGCGCCTGCCCGATTTTCTGAGGCGTCATCCGGGCACCGTCATCAACATAGCCTCGCGCTCGGCGCCGTTCGATTTCGATGAGCAGAATTTCGATCTGGCGATCCACTACGGCCAGCCGGTCTGGGCGCGGGCAACCTGCAGCTATCTCTGCAGCGAAGTCATCGTTCCGGTTGCCAGCCCGTCGCTCCTGAGCGCCAATCCGGTCGAGGCGCCGGAGGATATCGGCGGCGGTCCGCTCCTCCATCTCGCCACGCGTCCGAAGCTCTGGGCGCATTGGTTCGAGACAAACGGGGTGGACGGACATGGTGCCTATCGCGGCAACCGTTTCGACCAGTTCTCGATGGTCATCGAAGCGGCAACCGCAGGTCTCGGTTTTGCCCTTTTGCCTCGCTATCTGATCGAACAGGAACTCGCCGCAGGCACGCTGCGGATCGTTCTCGATCGACCGATGCAGACCGAAAACAGCTACTACCTCGCCATTCCGGAGGGCAAGCGTGAAAACCCGATCAGCCTCGCCTTCAGGGAATGGATTGCCGAACAGGTCGGTTGAGTTCGACCCGACGTGGACCGCCTGAAGCGGGATCTTCGCCGGCGGCTTAGCGTTTCGTGCCGCCATGCCGCAACGCACCAGGAAGGGGCTGACTTGACAGGAACGTTCTTCGAACCGGCGGGAGTGCGTGCAATGGTCCGCTTCCTCCCGTTCCGGGCTTGCCCAATTCGTCCGAACCTGCGCTCGCAATCCTTGCAAGCTGCTGACACTGTGGCTAAAAAATGCCATCTTCATGCATCACGCGGCCGTGAAATCCAACGTGCCGTCGGCTTTGCGATCTCCAATGCCCAAGTCCCAGGCGGCGCCCATTTCCGGCGCCTTCCCGCCTTCGGGAGGATGACGGCGGATGGGAGGGCACATGAACGTGTCTAGAAACGCGCCGACGCCGCTTGGACCATCAGGGCCGCAATCCGCCTGGCCGAACAACGAAAGCCGGGCCGAACAACATCGGTTGGAATCAGAAACCTCAGCCATGCTCCTTCAGAACAAGCCGTCTCATTCACCGCGCGACCCCGAAGCGAAACAAATCGATTATAACGATTCGATTCGCTCGACCTATTTCTCGATCGACGACCTTCGGCAATGCGGCGAGAACCTCGCCCTGAACGGCGCTTCGTCGCTGCCCGGCTTCTTTTCGTTCGATTTCCGCGCGCGGCACCGGGAAAACGAGAAGGAAATCCTCCGAGTCTATCGCGCGACGGCGGCCGACGTCGAAGCCGGCGCCTCGATCACGCCCGCGGCCGAGTGGCTGCTCGACAACCACCATGTGGTCGAGGAGGCAATCCAGGAGGTCCGGCGCGATTTTCCGCGCAGGTTCTATCGACAGTTGCCGACGCTTTCGGTGTCGGGTGTCGTCATCCCACGCACGATGGCGCTGGCCTGGCTCTATGTCGCCCACACCCACAGCATGGTTTCGCGGGAAAACATCACCGCGATGGTCGAGGGTTTCCAGCAGCATGAGACCTTCAAGATCGGCGAGTTGTGGGCGTTGCCGTCGATCCTGCGTTTCGTGCTGATCGAGAACCTGCGCCGGATCGCCATTCGGGTCGAGCGCTCGCGCGGCATGCGGCAGAAGGCGAACGACCTTGCCGACCAGATCGTGCGCCTGAACGATCCCGAAAGGTGCAGGGTACTGCTCGCGGAAGCGGAGGCGCTCTCCGCCGACAACACGTTCATCGCACAGCTTCTCTATCGCATGCGCGACGGTTCACAGACTTCGGGCGCGGTGATCGGCTGGATCGAGGAACGGCTCGAAAGGCGCGGCACGGACGTCGAGGAGGCGCTGGTTGCCGAGCAGAATCGCCTGGGTTCCGGCAACGCGACGATGAGCAACATCATCCGCAGCCTGCGCGAAATCGACGATACGGATTGGGCCGTCTGGTTCGAGAGCGTCAGCAAGATCGACGCGACGCTTCGCGAAGGCTCCGACTATGCCTCGCTCGATTTCGGCTCGCGCAACAAGTACCGCGACACGATCGAGAAACTGGCGCGCCGCTCCGGCCACAGCGAGCATGAAGTCACCCAGATCGCGATCGAAATGGTCGAGGAAGCAAGGGCGGCCGCGGCTGTCGAAGCCCCGTTGCAGGAGCCGAATGTCGGCTCCTTCCTCGTCGGCATGCGGTACAAGGAGCTGGAGGAAAGGATCGGCTATTCGCCGTCGCCGCTCCAGCACATCGTCCGGTTCGGCCGCAAGCTGGGCTGGTTTGCGATCGCCGGACCGAACATTCTCTTGACAATTCTCGCAATGGTCGCCGTCTACGCCTTCGTCAGCCCGATGGAGATCCCAAACGGCGCCAAGCTGATCATGCTGCTGCTTTTCGCGTTGCCGGCTTCGGAAGGCGCGATGGGGCTTTTCAACACGCTGGTCACGCTCGTCGTCAAACCGTCGCGGCTCGTCGGCTACGAGTTCCTCAACGGCATCCCGGCGGATGCCCGCACACTTGTCGTCGTCCCGTGCCTGATCGCCAAGCGTGACCATGTCGACGAACTGGTGCGCAATCTGGAGGTGCACTATCTCGCCAACCCCCGCGGCGAGATCTATTTCGCCCTGCTCAGCGACTGGGCCGACAGCAAGTTCGAGGAAACGCCCACCGACATGGATGTCCTCGAATATGCGAAGCGTGAAATCGCCGGGCTCGCGGCCCGCTACGCCTATGACGGCAAGACGCGCTTCTTCCTGTTGCATCGCCGCCGGCTCTTCAACGAGGCCGAGGGCGTCTGGATGGGTTGGGAGCGCAAGCGCGGCAAGCTCCACGAGCTCAATCTCCTGCTGCGCGGCGACCGTGATACCTCGTTCCTGCCGGGCGCCAACATGGTTCCGGACGGCGTCCAATATGTGATGACGCTCGATTCCGACACCCGCCTGATGCGCGACGCTGCGACGAAGCTGGTCGGCAAGCTCTACCACCCGATCAACCGGCCGGTCGTGAACACCAAGACGCAGGAAGTGCTGACCGGCTACAGCCTGCTGCAGCCGCGTGTGACGCCATCGCTCACCACGGGCAGCGAGGCCTCCGCCTTCCAGCGCATCTTCTCGATACACCGCGGTATCGATCCCTATGTCTTCACGGTCTCGGACGTCTATCAGGACATCGTCGGCGAAGGCAGCTTCACCGGCAAGGGCCTCTACCATGTCGACGCATTCGAGGCGGCGCTGAAGAGCAGGATCGAGGAGAATGCCGTGCTCAGCCACGACCTGCTCGAAGGGTCCTATGCACGTTGTGCGCTCGTCACCGACATCGAGCTCGTCGAGGATTTCCCGACCCGCTACGAGGTGGAAATGTCGCGCCAGCATCGCTGGGCGCGTGGTGACTGGCAACTGCTGCCCTATATCTTCAATCCGTCGAACGGCCTGTCGATGCTCGGCCGCTGGAAGATGTACGACAACCTTCGCCGGTCACTCATCCCGGTCGCATGGCTCGTCGCTTCGGTCATGGGCTGGTACTACATGGAGCCGACCGAGGCCTTGATCTGGCAGCTCGTGCTGATCTTCAGCCTCTTCGTTGCACCGACCCTGTCGCTGATCAACGGGATCATGCCGCGCCGCAACGACATCGTCGCACGGGCGCATCTGCATACGGTGCTCTCGGATATCCGCGCCGCCAACGCCCAGGTGGCGCTCCGCATCGTCTTCATCGCTCACAATGCCGCAATGATGGCAGATGCGATCGTTCGTTCGCTCTACCGAACCTTCGTCAGCCGCAAGCTGATGCTCGAGTGGCGCACCGCCGCGCAGGTTCAGAGCGCCGGTCATGGCTCGATCGGTGATTATTTCGGCGCGATGTGGACGGCGCCGGCCTTGTCGGTCATTTCGTTGGCGCTTGCCGCGGTGTCCGATACCGGACTGCCCTACATCGGCATCCCCTTCGCGCTCATCTGGGCGACTTCGCCTCTGGTTGCGTGGTTTGTCAGTCAGTCGGCCGAGACCGAGGACCAGTTGGTCGTGTCGGATGATGCGATCGACGAGATGCGCAAGATCGCCCGGCGCACGTGGCGCTACTTCGAAACCTTCGTGACCGCCGAACAGAACTTCCTGCCGCCGGACAATTTCCAGGAAACGCCGCAGCCGGTGCTGGCGGAGCGTACGTCGCCCACCAATATCGGCGTCTATCTCCTGTCGGTGATGTCCGCGCGCGATTTCGGCTGGATCGGCTTCGAAGACACGATCACGCGGCTCGAGCAGACGATCGCGACGATCGACCGCATGCCGAAATATCGCGGCCATCTCTTCAACTGGTATCGGACGCGATCGCTCGAAACGATGGAGCCGCGCTATGTCTCGTCGGTCGACAGCGGCAACCTCGCCGGCCACCTGATCGCTGTTTCGTCCATGTGCCGGGAATGGGCCGAGGCTCCCTCCGCCCATGTACAGGGCAATCTCGATGGCATCGGCGACGTGGCCGGCATTCTCTCGGAGGTGCTCAACGAACTGCCGGACGATCGCAAGACCGTTCGGCCGTTGCGCCACCTGATCGAAGAGCGCATCGCCGGCTTCCAGAACGCGCTTGCCGCCGTCAAGCGCGAGCGCGAATTCGCATCGATCCGCGTGATCAATCTGGCGGTGCTTGCGCGTGACATGCACAAGCTTGCCGCCAACCTCGATCACGAAGTACGCACCGCCCAGAGCGCCGAGGTGGAGAAATGGGCGGGCTCGCTCGTCTCCACCTGCGAGGCGCATATCGCCGACGGCGTCTTCGATCTCGGCGCGATCGAGGCGCTGCGCCAGCGTCTCATGGTGCTCAAGGAGCGCGCGCGCGACATCGCCTTCTCTATGGATTTCGGCTTCCTGTTCCGGCCGGAGCGGCGGTTGCTGTCCATCGGCTACCGCGTCAATGCCAACGAACTCGACGAGGCGTGCTACGATCTGCTTGCCTCCGAAGCGCGGCTGACGAGCCTTTTTGCGATCGCCAAGGGCGATCTGCCGACGGAGCACTGGTACAAGCTCGGGCGCCCGATCGTGCCGATCGGCGCACGCGGCGCTCTGGTCTCGTGGTCCGGCTCGATGTTCGAGTATCTGATGCCGCCGCTGGTCATGCAGGAGCGGCAGGGCGGCATTCTCAACCAGACGAACAATCTGGTGGTTCAGGAGCAGATCAACCACGGCCGGCGCCTTGGGACCCCGTGGGGTATATCGGAAGCCGCCTTCAACGCGCGCGACCATGAGCTCACCTATCAGTACACGAACTTCGGTGTGCCGACGCTCGGCCTGAAGCGCGGTCTTGGCCAGAATGCGGTGATCGCGCCCTACGCGTCGATCCTCGCCTGCATGTACGATCCGAAGTCTGCGCTCGCCAACCTGGCGCGGCTCCGGGAGGTGGGTGCTCTCGGCGCCTACGGCTTCCATGACGCCGTCGATTTCACGCCGACGCGCGTTCCCGAAGGGCAGAAATGCGCCGTGGTGCGCAACTACTATGCCCACCACCACGGCATGTCGGTCGCGGCGGTCGCGAACGTCGTGTTCAACGGGCGCCTGCGCGAGTGGTTCCATGCCGATCCGGTGATCGAGGCGGCCGAACTGCTGCTGCAGGAGAAGGCACCGCGCGACATTCCGGTGATGAATGCCAAGCGCGAGCCGGAATCGCTCGGCAAGGGCCAGGCCGATCTCCTCAGGCCGGAAGTCCGCGTCATCGAGGATCCGCTGACGCAGGACCGCGAAACCGTCTTCCTGTCGAACGGGCACTATTCGATCATGCTGACCGCGACCGGCGCCGGCTATGCGCGCTGGAACGGCCAGTCGGTTACGCGGTGGAAACCGGATCCGGTCGAAGACCGGACGGGTACGTTCATCTTCCTGCGCGACACCGTCACCGGCGACTGGTGGTCGGCCACGGCCGAACCGCGCCGGGCGCCGGGCGAAAAGACCATGACCCGTTTCGGCGACGACAAGGCGGAGTTCGTCAAGACCGTCGGCGATCTGACAAGCGAAGTCGAATGCATCGTCGCGACCGAGCACGATGCGGAGGGCCGAAGGGTCATCCTGCTCAACACCGGCACAGAGGACCGCTTCATCGAAGTCACATCCTATGCGGAGCCGGTGCTTGCGACGGACGATGCCGACAGCGCCCATCTCGCCTTCTCCAAGATGTTCGTGCGCACCGAGATCAGCCGACAGGGCGACGTCATCCGTGTCTCGCGCAACAAGCGCGGCGCGGGCGATCCGGACATGGAGGTTGCGCACCTTATCACCGACAATGCCGGCAGCGACCGCCACACCCAGGTGGAAACCGACCGTCGGCGCTTCCTGGGGCAGGGCCGCACCCTCGCGGAGGCGGCGGCCTTCGACCCCGGCGTCACCCTTTCGGGAACGGAAGGCTTCACGCTCGACCCGATCATGTCGCTACGCCGCGTCGTGCGCGTTCCGGCGGGCAAGAAGGTGAGCGTCATCTTCTGGACGATTGCCGCACCCAACCGCGAGACCGTCGATCGGGCGATCGATCGCTACCGGCACCCGGAAACCTTCAACCACGAACTGATCCATGCCTGGACGCGCAGCCAGGTGCAGATGCGCCATGTCGGGGTGACGTCGCAGGAGGCGGCAAGCTTCCAGATGCTTGGCCGTTACCTTGTCTATCCGGACATGCACCTGCGTGCCGATACGGCGACCGTCAAATCCGGGCTCGCCTCTCAGTCGGCGCTATGGCCGCTGGCGATTTCCGGCGATTATCCGATCTTCTGCCTGAGGATCAACGACGACGGCGACCTCGGCATCGCGCGCGAGGCGCTGCGGGCGCAGGAATATCTGAGGGCGCGCGGCATCACCGCTGATCTCGTCGTCATCAACGAGCGGGCATCCTCCTATGCCCAGGACCTGCAGCACACGCTCGACTCGATGTGCGAAAACCTGCGGTTGCGTGGCCTTTCCGACGGTCCGCGGCAGCATATCTTCGCCGTACGCCGCGATCTGATGGAGCCTGAGACCTGGTCGACGCTGCTTTCGGCCTCGCGCGCCGTCTTCCATGCCCGCAACGGCACGATCTCCGACCAGATTGCCCGTGCCACGGCGCTCTACGCGAGGCCTGCCGCGAAAACCACCGAGAGCACACAGATGCTGTTGCCGGTGATCGAGGAGGCGGGCGAGCGTCCCGCAGCCGAAATCAGCGGCGACGGGCTGGAGTTCTGGAACGGCTTTGGCGGCTTTGCGGATGAAGGGCGCGAATATGTCGTGCGGCTGCGCGGCGGTGAAGCGACACCGCATCCGTGGATCAACGTCATTCCCAACGAGCACTTCGGCTTCCACGTTTCCGCCGAGGGCTCGGCGTTCTCCTGGAGCCGAAATTCGCGCGACTACCAGCTCACACCGTGGACCAACGATGTCGTGGTCAACCGGCCAGGCGAGGCGATCTTCGTCCGCGACATGGCGAGCGGCTCGGTGCTGACCCCCTATGCCGCGCTTTCGCGGCGCAAGTCGGCCGTGTTCGAAGCCCGTCACGGCCTCGGCTATTCGAGCTTTGCAAGCACGCAGGACGAGCTCGAAATCGAGGCGATCCATACCGTACACAGGACATTGCCGGCGAGACTCGTGCGGCTCTCGATCCGCAATCGCGGCGCCTCCGCGCGCCAGTTGCGGATCTACGGCTATGCCGAATGGGTGCTCGGCAACAACCGCGGCCGGACGGCTCCGTTTGTCCTGCCCGAATGGCGCGAGGAAGCCCAGGCGCTCGTCGCGACCAATCCGTACAGCCTCGACTATGCCGGCCGTTCGGCCTTCCTCGCGATCGACGCTGAGGTCGCCTCCTATACGGCGAGCCGGCGGGAATTCCTGGGGCAGGCCGGCGGAATTCTGGCGCCGCAAGCGGTCATCGCCGGTGCTGCACTGGCCGGCTTCACGGAGACCGATGGCGATGCCTGTGCGGCCCTTTCGTCCGATCTCGTTATCGAGCCCGGTGCGGAACGGCAGATCACCTTCTTCCTCGGCGACGCCGACAGCGGCGAACAGGTGCAGTCGATCCTCACCGAATTGCGAGGGACCGCCTTCGACACGACGCTCGAAGCGGCGAAGGCGTTCTGGAGCGAATTCACCGGCGTCGTGAAGGTCGAAACGCCCGACAGGGCCTTCAACCACATGGTCAACCATTGGCTGCCTTATCAGAGCCTCGGCTGCCGCATCATGGCGCGCTCCGCCTTCTACCAGGCAAGCGGGGCTTACGGTTTCCGCGACCAGTTGCAGGATACCCTCGCCTTCCTCTTGCATCGGCCGGAGCTTGCGCGCGCGCAGATCCTCAACGCGGCCGCCCGGCAGTTCGTCGAGGGTGACGTGCAGCACTGGTGGCTGCCCGGCACCGGTGCCGGCGTCCGCACGATGATTTCCGACGATGTCGTCTGGCTCGCCCACGCGGTCGCGCATTACTGCGCGGTCACCGGCACCACGGACATCCTCGCGGAGAAGGTGCCGTTCATTGTCGGACTCGCCCTCGAAGAGGGCCAGCACGACAGCTTCTTCACACCGGAGAGCGCGGACGAGACGGCCGATATCTACGAGCATTGCGCCCGCGCACTCGATCTCGCGATCAAGCGGACGGGGGCGAACGGTCTGCCGCTCATTCTCGGCGGCGACTGGAACGACGGCATGAACCGCGTTGGTATTGCCGGGGAGGGCACGAGCGTCTGGCTCGGCTGGTTCCTCGCCGGTGCGCTGCGCGCCTTCCTGCCCCATGCCCGCGAGCGGAAGGATAATGCGCGCGCCAAGCTTTGGGAGACGCATCTCGAGATGCTGAAAGCAGCGCTCGACGGGCCAGGCTGGGACGGTGATTACTATCGCCGCGGCTACTACGACGACGGCACGCCGCTCGGATCCGCCGAAAATGTCGAGTGCCGGATCGACTCCATCGCCCAATCGTGGAGCGCGCTCTCCGGCGAAGGCGAGGCCGAGCGCTCCAAGCGTGCGATGGACGCAGTGATGGCGGAACTCGTCGATCCGGAAAAGCGGATCGTGCGGCTCTTCACGCCGCCGCTCGAAAAGACGCAACATGACCCGGGCTACATCAAGGCCTACCCGCCGGGCGTGCGCGAAAACGGCGGCCAATATACGCATGCGGCCACCTGGGTTGTGCTCGCCTTTGCCGCTCAGGGACGGGCGGAAGAGGCGTGGCGGACCTTCCAGATGCTCAACCCCGTATCGCACGCGCTCAGCCGCGACGATGCCGAGCACTACAGGGTCGAGCCCTATGTTGTCGCCGCCGATGTCTATGGCGAAGGCGAGCTCGCCGGGCGTGGCGGCTGGACCTGGTACACAGGCTCTGCCGGCTGGCTCTATCGCGCGGGCGTCGAGGGCATACTCGGCATTCGCATGAAGGGAAAGAAGCTGGTGATTCGACCCGTGCTGCCCGCGGATTGGGCGGGCTATTCCGCCGAGGTCCGGCTGAACGGCGCGACGCATCGAATTTCCGTGGATCGCGATTCAAAAACCGGTGAACCGATCGTCAGCGTAAATAATAGTGTCACAAAAAACGCGCATGAAGGCATTTTGCTGTAACCGCCGGAATTGAGCATGGGAGGAAGCCGGCTTTGTACCAGACGGGCAAAGCCGGTTTTCGTTTGCCGCACAGTTTCAGCCGCGATCCCCTGTCGCACTTTGCAGTGTTCGGGATCGCGCTTCATCGACGGTGCCGAAAGCCACTCGGAGATCGCCTGGGCGCGTTTTCGGCATCCTGTTTTCAACAGGGGTAGGGCGGGGCGCCAAATCCCGGATACCAGACCGCATGCTGCAAATGACATTTGGCAAGGAACCGATCAAGGCTGCCGGCTCGGATCACCAAGATCCCGGCTCCAACCAGTCCAGGATCAGCGTTCCTCGCCCTGTGCCGGCTACCGAGCGCGACACACGCCTCGACGTCTTCCGCGCACTCTGCCTGCTGACGATCTTCATCAACCACGTCCCAGGCCAGTATCTCGAATATCTGACGCACAAGAACATCGGCTTCTCGGATTCCGCCGAGGCCTTCGTGCTGATCTCAGGGCTGGCGGTCGGTGCTGCCTATGGCGGAAAATTCGTCGCCGGCGCAAGACTGGCCCTGACCCTGAAAATGTGGCGGCGTGCGCTGACGCTCTATGTCGCCCATATCATGACGAGCGTCGTGACGCTGGCGATTTTCGCGGGCGGCGCGCTCTATTTCGGCCGCCAGGACCTAATCGGCGAAATCAACATCCGGCCGATCGTCGAGCAGGCCGAGCAGGGCATCGTCGCGATGGTCCTGCTTGGGCATCAACTCGGCTACAACAATATCCTGTCGCTCTATGCAGCACTGTTCCTGATGCTGCCGGGTATCCTGTGGCTGAATGTGGTGGGGCGCTGGCTGCTCCTTGCGCTATCGGCGGCGCTGTGGCTCGCCGCCGGCTGGTTCAAGCTGGTGCCGTCCAACTTCCTCGACGAGGGCTATTGGTTCCTCAATCCCTGGTCTTGGCAGTTCCTATTCGTCATCGGCATCCTCTCCATGAATCACGTCCGCGCCGGCGGGCGCCTGCCGCGACACTGGTTGCTGATCGGGGTTTCCGCCGCCTATCTCACCGTCTCCGCCTTCTGGGTCCTGTTCTCCTGGTGGAACATCGACTTCTCCTTCGGGCTGCCGGCGGTTCTGACCGGCTTCGACAAGACCTTCCTGTCGCTGACGCGGCTCCTGCATGTGCTTGCGCTCGCCTATCTGCTCGCGATCACCCCTGTCATCAGCCGGCTGACCAGACTTGAGAACAATCATCCGCTGGTGATGATCGGCCGGCATTCGCTGGCCGTCTTCATCTTCGGGACGATTCTTGCGATGGCAGGCCAGGTGCTTCTCTTCGTCACCGGCAAAAACCCGATCATCGGCTCGCTCTTTGTCATCGCCGGCATCGGGCTCCACTTCGTCTATGCCTATTACCTCGAATGGCTGAAGGACGTGGCGGTGGCAAAGCCGCTCAGAGCTGTGTAGCAGAGTTGTCAGCGGCGTAGCGCGGATCGCCACGATCCGCGTTAACATGCCCACGCGATCATTGATTCGCGTGCAATAGGGCATTTCGGTTGAAAGTAGCGACAGCACAGAGTGACGTCTCGCCGGAGATTGCGGTGAATGGAGCAGTGATACGCGAGCTGATCAACAGCGCCGCGCGTCAGGCCGCGCGTGTGATCAACTTCTGCGAAGGTGCGCTGTCGGGCTATGCGAAGCCGCAAATAGGAAGTCCTGATCGCTGGCGGGATTTCGATTGGGATCGACAGGAAGCCGAGCTTCGGTCCATAGCCGAGGTCTGCCGACAACTCCGCATCTTTGCCGTCGTCGGTGCTGCGCATCGGCTCTCGGGGGGTTATCCGCCCCACAACAGCCTCTACGTGTTTGCGGACGATGGAAGGCTGCTTACGAGATACGACAAGAGATATCTTTCGAACAGCGAACTCGGCGGCTGGTATACGCCGGGAGTACAGCCGATCACGTTCGAGGTCGATGGCCATCGTTTCGGCTGCGCGGTATGCATCGAGTGCCAGTTTCCGGAGGTATTCGCCGAATACGAGCGTCTCGGCGTCGATGCGGTTCTGTTTTCCTCCTATGGCATTCCACCGCACTTCCAAATCGCGCTGCAGGCACATGCGGGGCTGAACTGCCTTTGGATCGCCGCCGCGACACCAGCACAAAAAGCCCACAAGGGCGTCGGAGGCATGATCGGCCCCGATGGACAGTGGATCAATCGATGCTCGCAATCGCTTGAGCCCAGCCTAGCGATCGCGACGCTCGACCGGGCCGATCCGGCTTACGAAGTCCCGCTTCAAAAGGCCCGTCCCTGGCGGGCCAGGGCAAGGCAGGGAGAGATCTACCGGGAGAAAATGGTGAATGATCTCAGAAGCCTCAACAGAAGCAGATACTGAGTCCCATTGACTAAAAACAAGAATGCCCCGGCATGGCCGGGGCATTTAATCTGACGTCTACCGATATCACGCCGCCGTGAGGCTCTTGCGGACATCCTCGTCCGTGAGAATACCGCTGGCGCGCAGCAGCGCGGCGAAGCGGCCGTTGCTCTGGCTGAGCTCGTTGAAGCCGCCCATTTCGACGACCCGGCCCTGATCCATGAAGACGACGAGGTCGGCCTCGCGCACCGTCGACAGGCGGTGGGCGATGATGAAGGTGGTGCGATCCTTGCGCAGCATATCGATCGCGTCCTTCACGCGGGCCTCGGTCTCGACGTCGAGCGCGCTTGTCGCCTCGTCGAGTACCAGGATCGGCGAGTTCTTGAGGATCGCGCGGGCGATGGCAACGCGCTGGCGCTCGCCACCCGAGAGGCGGTTGCCGCGCTCGCCGACGAGGGTGTCGTAGCCGTTCATGCGGCTTTCGATGAAGTCGGCGGCGGCTGCGGCTTCGGCGGCGGCCATGACCTCGTCGAGCGAGGCGTCGTCGCGGCCGAGGCGGATGTTGTCGCCGATCGAGCGGTTCATGAGGCCCGCATCCTGGAAGACCGTGGCGATCGACCGGCGCAGCGACTTGCGGGTGACCGTCGAGATGTCGACGCCGTCGATCAGGATCTGGCCGTGCTTCGGATCATGGACCCGCTGCAGCAGGTTGACGAGCGTCGTCTTGCCGGCGCCGGTGGGGCCGACGATGGCGATCGTCTGGCCGGCCTTCGCCGTGAAGGAGACGTTATGTACGCCCTGGTTCGTATTGGCGAAGTCGAAGGACACGTCGCGGAATTCCACCTCGCCGACGACGCCGGTCAATTCCTTGGCGCCGGCCGGCTCTTCGCGTTCGCGGACCGAATCCTCGAGGTTATAGAAGTCCTCGAGCTTGGCGCGCGCCTCGAAGATCTGGGTGGCAAAGGCCTTCATCTGGTCGAGCCGGCCGATCAGGAGGTTGGCAAAGCCGATGAAGGCAACGACCTTGCCGACGCCGAGCTCGCCGCTCTGCACCAGAACCGTGCCGATGACGAGGATCGCCATCATCGAGATGGTCGAGGCCATGCGGTTGAGCGCGCTGGCGAGTGCCCACCAGTCGAGCACCGGATACTGCGCCGACAGCAGCCGCTCGGTGAACTTCTTCAGTTCGTGCGTTTCAGCCTCGATGCGGTTGTAGCTGTGCACCACGGAAACGTTGCTGATCGCATCGGAGACGTGGGAGAAAACCGTATGGTAGTGGTTCTCGACGGACGCCTGGCCGTCCTTCGTGCGGTCCATCACGACCTTGCTGATCGCCACATAGGCCACGCCGAGGATGACGAGGACGATCGACAGGCGGACGTCCATGGAGAAGGCGGTCGGCACCAGGAGCGCGAGTGCGACGACGGTCGACAGGTGCTGCCGCATGCCTTCGAGCCAGAGACCGAAGAGGGTCTCGCAGGCGCGAAGCAGCGTGTGCAGCGCGTTGGAGGTGCCGCGCTGGCTGTGCCAGGAGAGCGGCATGGAGATGATCCGCCCGAAGGCTTCGGTCAGGAGCGACGCCCGCCGGCCATGCGCAAGGCGGTCGGCCCCGCGGGAGACGAGCACGAAGGCGACGGTATTGAAGATGCCGAAACCCGCCCACAGGAAGAGCACCGGCGCGACTTCCTTTTGCGACGAGATCGCGTCGATGATTCGGCCAAAGAGAATCGGCTCGGCAATCGTGACGACGGCAAGCACGATGTTGGCGATGACGATCGCCCCGACGCGGAATTTGTGAACGGCAAGATACTGAAGCGCTCTTGCATACACCTGGAACAAAGACACTGTCTCACCCCTTCTGGGCATCGGATGTTGCGCCGCAGCAATGTTTCGATGCGGCAGTGCATTTGCGCCTTTGGCGATCCGGGGTGGGGGAATTCTTCCCACCGTGCCGGGCCGTCAAAGCCCCACTGGGCGGCCTGTGAAATTCCTGCCGAAAACGTGGAGGCAAAACTCTGCTGACTTGCGGGAAGATCCGGTGCCAAGGGAGGATTGGCGGGATAATCCATAGTCCGCTATCTTTGCCTCCATTCCGATATTTTGCAGGTTTCGTACAAGACCGGGCGTGATAAGAAGAATTATCGCGGTTGCAACATGAATGGCTTCTGAACGGCGCGTTCATGTGAGGTCCTCATGCGCTGCGACCCTCGCATTCTCGACCTGAAGGTGTTCCATGAATATCACGTTGCTCGTTCAGTTTCTGGCGCTCCTGGAGGAGATGAAGACGCGCGAGGAGATTCTGCCCGAGTTCGAACGGCTGCTCGATCGTTGCGGTTTCGACTTCTACGGTGTCGTGCGCCAGCCCAAACCCCATGAGAACCCACTGAGGCTGCTCCTTGCCGGCCGCTGGCCGGACGGCTGGCCGCAGATCTACATCCGCAAGAAATATGTCGTCATCGATCCGACGATCCGCTATCTCGGCCATGCCCAGCGCGGCTTCCGCTGGCGCGACACGCTTGCGGCCTTCCGCTCGGATCCGCATCGCAAGCGCATGGAAAGCATGATGGTCGAGGCCCGCAATCACGGCCTCTTCGACGGCTATATTTTCCCGGTGCACGGCCGGCGCGGCCTGATGGGCAATCTCACGGTCGGTGGCCGCGTGGTGGACCTCAGCCCGGTCGAATTGAGCCTTTTCGACGCGATCGCCAAGAGGCTCTTCTGGAAGCTGCTGGAGCTCACCGATCCGGAAATCATGGCCGAGCTTATCTCGCGCGTCGAAGTCCAGATGACGCGGCGCGAAATGGAGGCGCTGAACTATCTTGCCGACGGCATGACGTCGAACGACATCAGCAAGGTCCTCGACATATCGAGCCACACGGTCGACTGGTACATGAACGGCATTCAGGAAAAGCTGAAGGCGAAGAACCGCCATCACGTCGTCGCCATCGCCTTCCGTCTGGGGCTGATTTCTTAGTCCGTTCTCAACCAGGCGCTGAGCCAGACCCCCTTTGGCCTGCCGGCCATCTCCCCCACAAGGGGGAGAATACTTGCGGCCTGCTCCTCGCTCCAAACAATACGGTGCTGCAACTGGGAACAGTGCTGACGAAGCGCAAAGGGGTGCCACATCTGTTCTCCCCCTTATGGGGGAGATGGCCGGCAGGCCAGAGGCGGTGGCCTCCGGCCCCGGGTGGGAACTGTTCCGACCTGGAGCCGAGTGACCGAATGGGCCAGGTTCGGTGTCGCATCTGAAATTGCACTTCCTCAAGTGACTCGCTAAAACTTTATTTCGCGGGTGCAGCATTCCCGCGTTTCAAGTCTTGAGGAGACCGACTTGCCCATCTCTAAGATCCTTGTTGCCAACCGTTCCGAAATTGCCATCCGCGTCTTCCGCGCGGCCAACGAACTGGGACTTAAAACGGTCGCGATATGGGCTGAGGAGGACAAACTGGCGCTGCACCGCTTCAAGGCGGACGAGAGCTATCAGGTCGGACGCGGCCCGCATCTTGCCCGCGATCTCGGCCCGATCGAAAGCTATCTGTCGATCGACGAGGTGATCCGCGTCGCGAAACTGTCCGGCGCCGACGCCATTCATCCGGGCTACGGTCTCTTGTCCGAAAGTCCGGAGTTTGCGGAAGCCTGCGCCGCCAACGGCATCACCTTCATCGGCCCGAAGCCGGAGACGATGCGCCAGCTCGGCAACAAGGTGGCGGCGCGCAACCTGGCGATCTCGATCGGCGTGCCGGTCGTGCCGGCGACCGAGCCGCTGCCGGACGATCCGGAGGAGGTGAAGCGGCTCGCCGCCGAGATCGGCTATCCGGTGATGCTGAAGGCTTCCTGGGGCGGCGGCGGCCGCGGCATGCGGGCGATCCGCGACCCGAAAGACCTGATCCGCGAAGTGACCGAGGCCAAGCGCGAGGCGAAGGCCGCCTTCGGCAAGGATGAGGTCTATCTCGAAAAGCTGGTCGAGCGTGCCCGCCACGTCGAAAGCCAAGTCCTGGGCGACACCCACGGCAACGTCGTGCATCTCTTCGAGCGCGACTGCTCGATCCAGCGGCGCAACCAGAAGGTCGTCGAGCGTGCGCCGGCGCCCTATTTGACCGACGCGCAGCGGCAGGAACTCGCCGACTATTCGCTGAAGATCGCCAAGGCCACCAATTATATCGGCGCCGGCACGGTCGAATATCTGATGGACGCCGACACGGGCAAATTCTACTTCATCGAGGTCAATCCGCGCATTCAGGTCGAGCACACGGTAACCGAGGTCGTCACCGGCATCGACATCGTGAAAGCCCAGATCCACATCCTCGACGGCTTTGCCATCGGCGCGCCGGAATCGGGCGTGCCGCGCCAGGAGGACATCCGCCTCAACGGCCACGCGCTGCAGTGCCGTATCACGACTGAAGATCCCGAACAGAACTTCATCCCCGACTACGGCCGCATCACCGCCTATCGCGGCGCCACCGGTTTCGGCATCCGGCTTGACGGCGGGACGGCCTATTCCGGCGCGGTGATCACCCGCTACTACGATCCGCTGCTCGAAAAGGTGACCGCCTGGGCGCCGAACCCGGACGAGGCGATCAAGCGGATGATCCGCGCGCTCAGGGAATTCCGCATCCGCGGCGTGGCGACCAACCTCACCTTCCTCGAAGCGATCATCAGCCATCCGAATTTCCAGGACAACAGCTACACGACGCGCTTTATCGACACGACGCCGGAGCTGTTCCAGCAGGTGAAGCGTCAGGACCGCGCCACCAAGCTACTCACCTATCTCGCCGACGTCACGGTCAACGGTCATCCGGAAGCCAAGGGCCGGCCGAAGCCCAATGACGACATCGCCGCGCCGGTAGTGCCGTTCATCAATGGCGAGGCGAAGCCGGGCACGAAGCAACTGCTCGACCAGCTCGGACCGAAGAAGTTCGCCGAATGGGTGAAGGCGCAGCCTCAGGTACTCCTGACCGATACGACGATGCGCGACGGCCACCAGTCGCTGCTCGCCACCCGCATGCGCACCTATGACATCGCCCGCATCGCCGGCACCTATGCCCGGGCGCTGCCCAATCTGTTTTCGCTCGAATGCTGGGGTGGCGCGACCTTCGACGTGTCGATGCGCTTTCTCACCGAGGATCCGTGGGAGCGGCTGGCAATGGTGCGCGAGGGTGCGCCGAACCTGCTCCTACAGATGCTTCTGCGCGGCGCCAACGGCGTCGGCTACAAGAACTATCCCGACAATGTCGTCAAATACTTCGTCGCGCAGGCGGCGAAGGGCGGCATCGACGTCTTCCGCGTCTTCGACTGCCTGAACTGGGTGGAGAACATGCGCGTCGCGATGGACGCGGTGGCGGCGGAGAACAAGATCTGCGAGGCAGCGATCTGCTATACCGGCGACATTCTGAATTCCGCCCGGCCGAAGTACGACCTGAAGTACTACACGGCGCTTGCCGCCGAACTGGAGAAGGCCGGCGCCCACATCATCGCCGTCAAGGACATGGCGGGACTTCTGAAGCCGGCCGCCGCTCGCGTGCTGTTCAAGGCGCTGAAGGAAGCGACCGGCCTGCCGATCCATTTCCACACGCACGACACTTCGGGCATTGCCGCCGCGACCGTGCTTGCGGCGGTCGAATCGGGTGTCGATATCGTCGATGCGGCAATGGATGCACTCTCCGGCAACACCTCGCAGCCCTGCCTCGGCTCGATCGTCGAGGCACTGGCCGGTTCCGAGCGCGATCCGGGCCTCAATCCGGAATGGATCCGCCGCATTTCCTTCTACTGGGAGGCGGTGCGCCACCAGTACGCGGCCTTCGAAAGCGACCTCAAGGGGCCGGCCTCGGAAGTCTACCTGCACGAAATGCCGGGTGGGCAGTTCACCAACCTCAAAGAACAGGCCCGGTCGCTCGGGCTGGAGGCCCGCTGGCACGAAGTGGCGCAGGCCTACGCCGACGCCAACCAGATGTTCGGCGACATCGTCAAGGTGACGCCGTCGTCGAAGGTCGTCGGCGACATGGCGCTGATGATGGTTTCCCAGGACCTGACGGTGGCCGACGTCGAGAACCCGGCGAAGGACATTGCCTTCCCGGAATCGGTTGTCTCGATGCTCAAGGGCGATCTCGGCCAGCCCCCGGGCGGCTGGCCGGAAGCGCTTCAGAAGAAGGTGCTGAAGGGCGAAGAGCCCTACACCGCCGTGCCGGGCTCATTGCTGCCGCCTGCCGATCTCGACGCGGAGCGCAAAAGCATCGAAGAGAAGCTCGGGCGCGAGGTCACCGACTTCGAATTCGCCTCTTATCTGATGTATCCGAAGGTCTTCACCGACTATGCGCTCGCCGCCGAGACCTATGGCCCAGTCAGCGTGCTGCCGACCCCGGCCTATTTTTACGGCATGGCGCCGGGAGAGGAGCTCTTCGCCGACATCGAGAAGGGCAAGACACTGGTCATCCTCAACCAGGCGCAGGGCGAGATCGACGAGAAGGGCATGGTCAAGATGTTCTTCGAACTGAACGGTCAGCCGCGCTCGATCAAGGTGCCGGACCGCAACCGCGGCGCTTCCGCGGCCATCCGCCGCAAGGCGGAGGCCGGCAATGCCGCCCATCTCGGCGCGCCGATGCCGGGTGTCATCTCGACCGTCGCCGTCATCACCGGCCAGCCGGTCAAGGCCGGCGACGTGCTGCTCTCGATTGAGGCGATGAAGATGGAGACGGCGCTGCATGCCGAAAAGGACGGCGTGATCGCCGAGGTGCTGGTCAGGGCCGGCGACCAGATCGACGCCAAGGATTTGTTGATCGTGTTTGGCGGATGAGGCTGCTCACCTTGTTGGATTGAAGGGCCGGCGTTCCAGGTGCCATTCTGCTGTGGATGTCGGCGTCGGGTTCCAGCCTGGACTTTGCCGGCCAAGTGCTTCTGAAGCTGCCTCTCAATGCCCCTTCGCACGCGAATTATGTTATTGTTGTGCGTTCCACGGAGCCTTTGAGGGGGGAACCGATGTCAAATGCATCCGCACTTCTTGGAACCTGGCGTATGCTGTCCTGGAAACGGAAGGCCGTCGCCACCGGCGAGGTCAGCGACGCCATGGGCGCGGACCCTGTTGGATACCTTTCGTACCACGCGGACGGTCGCATGATGGCGTTCGTGGCCAGTCGCGGACGTCCCATGCCCAAAGGCGCGAAGCCAACGGATGGCGAAAAGATCACTCTTTTCGATTCCATGCTGGCCTATTGTGGCTCTTACACCGTGGAGGGTGGCAGAGTCATCCATCATGTCGATGCAAGCTGGAATCCGGCGTGGGGAATATCCGATCTGGTCCGGCCGTACTCGGTCGATGGTGACAGGCTCGTCATCAGCGATGCTCCGGGGGTAGACCCTGGGACGGGCGAGGAAGTGCTTTACCGGATAGAGTTCCAAAAGGTCTGAGAAACTTTTATGTAGGTCCGCCTCGGCCGGCCTCGGGCGGCTGGGAGATGCTCCAGCCGCACGACGTGCGAGTCCGGCCAAGCGCGTCGCGTTCAATCGGACTCATGCGACGCGATTTAGGTCATTACTTTTATGCATGTCGTTGTCCCAAAACCGCTGCACACTTTTGGGCGACATGCATTAGATCAAATATCATAGCTCATCGGCGCGCTGAGCGAGGCGATGAACTTCTTCGTACGCTCGCGCTCGGGCGTCGAGAAGATCTTGCGCGGCGGACCGCTTTCGACCACGACACCGCCATCGAGGAAGATCACGTGATCAGCGACGCGAGAGGCGAGGCGAAGGTCGTGAGTCGCCATGATCATCGTCGTGCCTTCGCGGGCGAGGCGGCTCAAGACTTCCACAACCTCCTCGGCGAGTTCCGGATCGAGCGCGGAGGTCGGCTCGTCGCAGAGAAGGACGCGCGGTGAGGGCGCAAGCGCACGGGCGATCGCCACGCGCTGCTGCTGGCCTCCGGAAAGCGTCGAGGGCCAGGCATCCGCCTTGTGCGCCATGCCGACCTTTTCCAGGAGTTCGAGCGCGCGGGCGCGGGCGCGGTCGGCCGGCCATTTGAGGACGGTCACGAGACCTTCCATCACGTTGCCGAGCGCGGTCTGGTGGGGGAAGAGCTGAAAATTCTGGAACACCATGCCGGTTTGCCGGCGCAGCTTTTGGATCGCTCTCCAGCCGACCGTGCGGTGAGGTGCGAACTCCAGCCGTTCGTCGCCAAGCCGGATCGTCCCGTGTGTCGGGATCTCCAGCAGGTTCACGCATCTGAGCAGCGTGCTCTTGCCGCCGCCGGATGGGCCGACAAGCGCGGTTACCGAGCCTTCGGCCATCGTCACGCTGATTCCCTTGAGCACCAGGTTGGTGCCGAAGCGCTTTTCGATATCGGTGAGTTCGATCATGCGCGCGCCTCCAGGAAACCGCCATAACGGGCGAAGCGGTGCTCAAGCCTGACCTGCAGGGCCGACAGTACGGAGCTCATGGCAAGGTAGATCAGCGCCGCCTCGATATAAAGGATCAGTGGTTCATAAGTGGTCGCGACGATGCGCTGCGCCGTTTGAAAGAGCTCGGGCACGGTAATGGCTGCGGCGAGCGAAGTGTCCTTCACCAGCGAGATGAACGTGTTCGAGAGCGGCGGGATTGCGACCCGGGTCGCCTGCGGCAGGATCGTGCGTCGCATGACCTGGCTCCAGCTCATGCCGATCGAATAGGCCGCTTCCCACTGGCCGCGCGGCACGGAGGAGATCGTTGCGCGGATGATTTCGGATGTATAGGCGCCGATGTTGAGCGTGAAGCCGATCAGCGCGGCGGGGAATGCATCGAGCAATATGTTCATGCTCGGCAGGCCGTAGAAAATGACGAAGAGCTGGACGAGGAGCGGCGTTCCGCGGATCACCCAGACATAGAACCGCGCCACGGCGACGAAGGGGGCCGGCGCGAAGAGACGGACGAGTGCAGTGACGAGGCCCAGCAAAAGCCCGAGGGCGAAGGAAAGCAGGGTCAGCGGGACCGTGAAGATCAGCCCGGCCCAAAGCAGGGTCGGCAGCGATTCCGCCATCAGGTGAAGCCAGTTGGGCAAGGGAAAGCCTTTCAAAAAAGCGCGATCCGCTCCGGGGCCGGAACGGACCACGATTCATAAAGCAGGTTGGGGAAGGGTGTGAAGCCCGCATTCTCTGCAACTGCCCGTCGGGACCCCGGCCCTGCGGGCTGCCGCTCACCCTAGCCCTCTCCCCGCACGCGGGGAGAGGGGAATCTGGAGCGAGCCGCTTGTCCCTTCGCCCCGCTTGCGGGGAGAAGGTGCTGGCAGGCCGATGAGGGGCGGACGCGGCGCGTTCCCCAAGCTATTTTGAGACGTCGGCGCCGAAATACTTCTGCGATATCTTGTCGTAGGTGCCGTCGGCCTTGATTTCGGCAAGCGCCTTGTTGATCGCGGCCAAAAGGTCCGGCTCGTTCTTGCGGATGATGATGCCGGAATAATCGGCGTCGGCCTGTTCGGCGGCGATCTTCACGTTGGCGTCCGGCTTCTGCTTCTTGAAGTCGAGGAAGGATAGGCTGTCATTGATCGTCGCGTCGGCGCGCCCGGTCAGCACGAGCTGGATCGACTGGTCGAAGCCGTCGGTGCCGACGAGCTCGGCCCCGGAGGCCTGAGCGAGCTTGCCGAAGTTGCTGGTCAGCGACTGGGCGGATTTCTTGCCCTTGAGATCGGCGAAGCCCTTGATCTCCTCGTTGTCGCCCTTGACGATCAGCACGGCCTTGGAGGCGATATAGGGTTCGGAGAAATCGTATTTCTTCTTGCGCTCTTCGGTGATGCCGACCTGGTTGATGACCGTGTCATAGCGGTTGGCGTCGAGGCCGGCGATCAGACCGTCCCACTTGCCTTCGAGGAATTCGGCCTTGACGCCAAGACGCTTGGCAACTTCCTGGCCGATTTCGACGTCGAAGCCCACCAGCGTTCCGCCGGCATCATGATAGGTGAAGGGGGCGTAGGTGCCCTCGGTGCCGATTTTGAGAACACCGGCAGACTTGATCTGATCGAGGTTCGATTCCGCATGGGCAGGAGCGAAGGCGGCGACTTGCAGGAGCGCGGCGGCGAAAAGCGTCGGAAAGAGTTTCATTGTCTTGTTTTCCATCTCTTGTTCTCCGGCCCGTCGTCCGGATTGCGGCGAGATTCGCACAAATCCGGGCGCGCCTGAGCGCATAAAACACCAATTCATCCGGCTTTCGATGAAGATTTTTCCTCAAACAGCCTCGAAATCCCAGCGAAAACACTCCGTTGGGGAATGTGTTGAGGCAATTGAAGTTCCACGAGCGGGCGAAGTTCCACGTGCGGGGCAATTGAATTCTTCGCGAAAGACTGCTATTCACGTTTTGACCGATTCATGCACGTTTATGCACGATTTGAGATATGGCGACCGACCTGCTGCTGCGCGAGAGGAAATTCCTGATCCAGGAACGGCTGAAAACCGACGGCCGGGTGCTGGCCGCCGATCTCGCGCGCGAATTCGGAGTCTCGGAAGACACGATCCGTCGCGACCTGCGCGAGATGGCTGCGGCTGGCCTCTGTGAGCGTGTCTATGGCGGAGCCCTGCCGCTCGCGCCGATGGCCGGCTCGCTCAGCCAGCGCGCCTCTCTGGCGCCGGAGCGCAAGGCGGCGCTTGCCCGCGCCGCGGTCGGCTTTATCCGTGAGGGCATGACGGTTTTCCTCGACGCCGGTTCAGCCAATCTGGCGATTGCCGAGGCGATCGAGCCGAACCTTTCGGTGACGATCGTCACCAACACGCCGCTTATTGCGGCTGCATTGATGGACAAAGCGGGCGTGGAACTTATCCTTGTCGGTGGTCCGCTCGATCGCGCGGTCGGGGCTGCGGTCGGCGCGCGGGCGCAACGCGATGCCGAGCTTCTGCGCCCCGATCTTTGCGTTCTCGGTGCCTGTGGCGCCGACCCGGAGGCGGGACTGACAGCCTTCCATTTCGAGGACGCGGCGTTCAAGCGTCTCATCGCCTCGCGAAGCCGCGCGGTTCTTGCCGCTATAACGAGCGACAAGCTTGGAACTGCCGCTCCCCATGCGGTGATCGGCATCGAGGCAGTGGCGACGCTGGTGCTCGAGGCCGACGCCCCCGAAGCCGCGATTGCCGCCCTCCGCGCGCGCGGCGCTGACGTCATCCTGGCGAAGGAGCCTGCCCGATGAACATCGCGCATGTCGCTCTTTGGACAAAAGATATCGACCGGATCGCCGCCTTCTGGACCGACTTCTTCGACGCCAGTGTCGGCGAGATCTATGAAAGCCGCCGCCGTCCCGGCTTCCGTTCGCGTTTCCTGACGCTTGGGAGCGGGCCGTCGATCGAGGTGATGGAGGGGCCGTGGCTTGCTCCCCATGACGAGGCGACGGTGGAACGCGTCGGCTATGCGCATATCGCCCTTTCGCTGGGCAGCGGCGAGAAAGTGGACGACATGGCGGAGCGGGCCGGGAAGAAGGGCATTCTCGTTTCCGGGGTGCGATGGACGGGTGACGGCTTCTACGAGGCCGTGATCCGCGATCCCGACGGCAATCTCATCGAAATCACCATTTGAGCCGGACGGTTCCGGCTGCGGGAAGGTTACTCAGGGATCAGCGCATGGATCAGCGCACGCAAACCGCCTCTCAAGGCCTCGTCCGACAGGGTTACATGTCGAAGAACCGGCTTGCCGTATCGCTCCTGTTCCTGATGAACGGCTTCGTCACCGGCAGCTGGGCGCCGAAAATTCCGGAATTCAAGGACCGGCTCGGGATCGGCGAGAGCGTGCTCGGCCTGCTGATCCTGGTGTTCGGCATCGGCTCGCTGGTGCTGATGCCGATTGCCGGCGGCTTCATCGCCCGCGCCGGTTCGCAAAAGGTGGTCAAGGTCACAGCCGTCATTCTGTCGCCGCTGCTCCTGCTCCTGACGCTGGCCCCGAATGTCTGGACGGCGGCGATCGGCATGTTCCTCCTCGGCGGCTTTGTCGGCGCGATGGACGTGGCGATGAACGCCAATGCGGTCGAGGTCGAAAAGTCGATGCGGCGCGCCATCATGTCCTCCTGCCATGCCTATTGGAGTCTCGGCGGGCTGATCGGCGCCGGCATCGGCGGCGTCCTGATGGCGCGCGTCGGCGTCCTGCCGCACGTGCTTGTCGTCACGGTCCTTAGCCTTGTGTTTCTTGCTGTCGCCTGGCCGATGATCCTTGCCGACCAGCCTCATCCGGCAGCGGCGAAGGAGAAAGTGCGCCTGCCGCTCACGCCCCTGCCCTGGCTGATCGGCATTATGGCCTTGTTCTCGATGGTGCCGGAAGGTGCTGTCCTCGACTGGGGCGCGCTTTACCTCAAGAACGAACTCGGTGCCTCGGTCGAGCTTTCGGGCTTCGGCTTTGCCGCCTTCTCGGCGACCATGGCAACCATGCGCTTTGCCGGCGACCACGTGCGCGATCTGCTCGGCGCGAAGCGGACCTTGCGCATCTGCACGGTCACCGCGCTCGTCGGCATGGTCTTCGCCGGGCTTGCGCCAAATGCGTTCGTCGCGATCCTCGGCTTCGCCATCGCCGGGATCGGTATTTCCAACATGGTGCCGATCGCCTTCTCGGCCGCCGGCAACATGCCGGGGCTGCAGCCGGGCATCGGGCTCGCCGTCGCGACCACGATGGGCTATTCCGGCATGCTCTTTGCGCCGTCACTAATCGGCTTCATCGCGGAGCACAGCGGCTTCGCGATCATCTTCACCTCCGTCCCCGTGCTCTTCATTGTCGTGCTCTTGCTCTCGCATCACGCCGTTCATGCGGATCATGGCAAGGGGCATTAGATCACGCGGGATGCGGACAGGCCGCTATTCTCGTCCCGCTCAGAAGCGGAATGCCCCTCATCCCGCTGCCGCGACCTTCTCCCCGCAGGCGGGGAGAAGGGGCGTTCCGTCGGCGCCTCGCTTCTTGTTTTCTCGCAGCGTACCGCTACCTGCAGGCGCCAAAAGAAGCGAAGGAGCTGGGTGTGTGCCGCTTGTCCCCTTCGCCCCGTTTACGGGGAGAAGGTGGCCGGCAGGCCGGTTGAGGGGCCAATCGCCTGCCTTTACGAATCCCGCCATCAATTCGCCGTCAGCACATGATGTTGCCGTTGACAAGCGCGGATTCGTCCTCCACCTCAGGAGGCGAAAAGCGCGGAGCTTTTCTCAGTGCGTTTCCGCTCCGCTATGATGGGATAAAGAAGAGGCCTTCATGTCTTCTGCCTTCGATTTCGAGCCACAGCCACGCCGCGCCTCGGTCGCCGTCGATGTCGGCGGCGTGATCGTAGGTGGCGGTGCGCCGGTCGTCGTCCAGTCGATGACGAACACGGATACGGCCGATATCGACGCGACGGTTGCCCAGGTGGCGGCCCTCCACAAAGCGGGGTCCGAACTGGTGCGAATCACCGTCGATCGCGACGAAAGCGCTGCAGCGGTGCCGAAGATCCGCGAGCGCCTGCTGCGCCTCGGCATGGACGTGCCTCTTGTCGGCGATTTCCACTATATCGGCCATAAGCTCTTGGCCGATCACCCGGCCTGCGCCGAAGCGCTGGCGAAATATCGCATCAACCCGGGTAATGTCGGCTTCAAGGACAAGAAGGACAAGCAGTTCGCCGAGATCATCGAGATGGCGATGCGCTACGACAAGCCGGTGCGCATCGGCGTCAACTGGGGTTCGCTTGATCAAGAGCTGCTAACCCGGCTGATGGACGAGAACCAGGCCAAGGGCTCGCCGCTGACGGCACAGCAGGTCACGCGCGAGACGATCGTGCAGTCGGCACTTCTCTCGGCGGAACTGGCTGAAGAGCTCGGCCTGCCGCGCAACCGTATCATCCTTTCTGCCAAGGTTTCGGGCGTGCAGGACCTGATCGCCGTCTATGCGATGCTGGCCGCCCGTTCCGATCATGCGTTGCATCTCGGGCTTACCGAAGCCGGCATGGGAACGAAAGGCATCGTCGCATCCTCCGCCTCGCTCGGCATCCTGATGCAGCAGGGCATCGGCGATACGATCCGCATCTCGCTGACGCCGGAACCGGGCGGCGACCGCACACGCGAAGTGCAGGTGGCGCAGGAATTGTTGCAGGTCATGGGATTCCGGCAGTTCATTCCGGTGGTTGCCGCCTGTCCCGGTTGCGGCCGCACGACATCAACGGTCTTTCAGGAGCTGGCCCAGAAGATTCAGGAGGATATCCGCGCGAGCATGCCGGTCTGGCGCGAGAAATATCCGGGCGTGGAAGCGCTGAAGGTTGCCGTCATGGGCTGCATCGTCAACGGCCCCGGCGAAAGCAAGCACGCCGATATCGGCATCTCGCTTCCCGGCACCGGCGAGACGCCGGCGGCCCCCGTCTTCATCGATGGCCAGAAGGCGATGACGCTGCGCGGGCCGAAAATCGCCGAGGAATTCCAGCTTCTCGTCGCAGATTATATCGAGAAGCGCTACGGTCGCGGCCAGGCGGCCGCGGAATAGTCGGATCTATTCCAATAAGTGGAGCGGGATGCGAGCGGAAAGCCGCACAAACTTTTCCTCATCCCGCGCTAAAGTCGCGCGGTCAGCAGCTTCAGGCCGGCAAAGGCGAAGAAGCCTGCCATCAGGCTTTCGATCATGCGCCGCGATTTGAGATAGGCGCGGTGGACCGGCGAGAGCGAGAAGACGATCGCGAAGCCGCAGAAGCACACGAGTCCGAGGGGGCCAGCCTCAGAGAATCTCGTCGAGCGCCGCGACCAGTCTCGCGCATTCCTCGTAGGTGCCGATGGTGATGCGCAGGAAATCCGAGATCCGCGGCTTGGCGAAGTGGCGGACGATCACCGCGCGTTCACGCAGTTTCGCTGCCAGCGCTTGGCCCGCGTGGTCCGGGTGACGGGCGAAGACGAAATTTGCCTGGGATGGAAGGACCTCGAAGCCGCGCTTCTTGAGGTCGCTTGTCAGCTTCTCCCGCGACGCAATGATCTTGCCGCGCGTCGCCTCGAACCAGGCCTCGTCCTCGATTGCGGCGATCGCGCCGGCCTGGGCTGCCCGTCCGAGCGGATAGGAGTTGAAGCTGTCTTTGACGCGTTCCAGCGCCTCGATCAGATGCCGCTGGCCAATCGCGAAGCCGACCCGCAATCCGGCAAGTGCCCTCGACTTCGAAAAAGTCTGCACGACGAGCAGGTTTTCGTATTTCGGAACCAGAGCGGACGCTGATTCGCCGCCGAAATCGACATAGGCCTCGTCGATTACCACGGGCTGGTCGGGGTGCTCGGCGACGAGCGCCTCGATCTCGGCGAGCGGCAGGCCGATGCCGGTGGGCGCATTGGGGTTGGGAAGAATGATTGCGCCGGCGGGACGACGGTAGTCGGGGATGTCGATGCCGAAGGCGTCGTTGAGCGGTACCTCTACCGCGTCGATGCCGAAAAGCCCCGCATAGGTCGGATAGAAGCTGTAGGAGATATCCGGATAGAGCAGCGGCCGATCGTGTTTCAGGAGCGCGGCAAAACTGTGCGCCAGCACTTCGTCGGAACCATTGCCGACGAAGACTTCCTCCGGTTCGACGCCGTATCTCGCGGCGACCGCTTTCCGAAGGTCGAGCGCGAGCGGATCCGGATAGAGTCTGAGGTCGGCGCTTGCCGCGGCCCGGATCGCCTCGATCACCTTGTCGGAAGGCGCGTACGGATTTTCGTTGGTGTTCAGCTTGACGAGGTTCGCCATGCGCGGCTGTTCGCCCGGCACATAGGGTTTCAGCGCGGAGACGATAGGCGACCAGTATTTGCTCACGGGGCTCTAACTCCTGCGGTTGGCGATGAAGCGGGCGGTCTCGACGAGGATGGCCGAGCGGGCGCCATAGGGCTGGAGCAGATTTTCCGCCTGCGCCACCAGTTCCTCCAGTTCGCGCTCGGCCCAGGCCTGGCCGTGAAGCGCCACGAGCGTGCCCTTGCCACGCGCGGCGTCCTTGCCGGTGGCCTTGCCCATCGCCTGAGCATCCGCCGTCAGGTCGAGCAGATCGTCGGCGAGCTGGAAGGCGAGGCCGATCTTTTCGCCGAAGGCGCGCAGCCGTCGCCGGTCCTCGTCCGACGCATCGGCGATGATCGCACCCGCCTCGCAGGCGAAACGGATGAGCGCGCCGGTCTTCATTGCCTGCAGCGTGACAATGCCGGCCTCGCCGGGCGCCGATTTCTCGGCGGCGAGGTCGAGCGCCTGCCCGCCAGCCATGCCGCCGTGTCCGGACGCGCGCGCAAGCGCCAAAATCAGCGCCGTCTTTTGCCGGTCCGGAAGCGGCGTTTCCGGTGCGGCGATGATATCGAAGGCGAAAGTCAGCAGGCTGTCACCCGCCAGAATGGCAGTCGCCTCGTCGAAGGCGATGTGCACCGTCGGCTGCCCGCGTCTCAAATCGTCATCGTCCATCGCCGGCAGGTCGTCGTGGACGAGCGAATAGCAATGCACGCATTCGAGCGCGGCGCCGATCCTGAGTGCCGCATCGGCGTCGCCCCCGAGGAGCGCGGTAGATGCGCTCACAAGAAAGGGCCGCAGCCGCTTGCCGCCGTTGAGCACGCCATGGCGCATCGCGGCGAGCAGGTTTCGTGGCCGCGCGATTTCATCCATGCCGACGACCGGCCCCAGAAGGTCGGAAAGCAGTTCTTCCACGGCCAACGCATTGGCCTTCAGGTGTGCGGAAAAGGATGACGTCTCTTTCATGCTGCGCTCTTTGGCATGCGAGAGAGAGGCTTTCAACGGGCATTCGCGTCGCAGCTGCCTGCTTTATATGGGATGAGCGTGCAAGCGTCTTGCCTTTTGTAAGAAACGCCATTCAACTTTGCTCACCCATGAAATAAGAGAGGCGGATGGACAAAGAGGTGGACAGTCAAAGCGTGGACGTCGTTCCGGAAGCGTTGGAGGAGGGCCAGATGTCCGCCAACCGCTGGCCTGCCGCGTGGCAGGCGAGGTTCCGCCGCCTCGTTCTTGCCGTCCTTGCCCTCTTCGTGCTGCCCTATGTGCTGATCGTCTTCTATGCCCTGGACTTCGTTCGGCCGATCTCGACGCTGATGCTGCGCGACCTCGTGCTGCTGCGCGGCTTCGACCGGCAATGGGTTGAGTTCGACGACATCGCCCCGGTGCTCGTCCAGTCGGTGATGATGTCGGAGGATGGCCAGTTCTGCTCGCATGCCGGCATCGACTGGAACCAGATGCGCGGCGTCGTCGAGGATGCGCTCGACGGCGAACAGACACGCGGCGCAAGCACGATCCCGATGCAGACGGTCAAGAACCTGTTCCTCTGGAACGGCCGTTCCTTCGTCCGCAAGGCGCTGGAGCTGCCGCTCGCGATCGTCGCCGATTTCGTCTGGAGCAAGCGCCGGATGATGGAGATCTACCTGAATGTCGCCGAGTGGGGCGACGGCATCTACGGCATCGAGGCCGCCGCGCGGCACCACTTCGGCGTTTCGGCCGCCAAATTATCGCGCCGACAGGCTGCCCTGCTCGCCGTATCGCTGCCCAACCCGATAGACCGCAACGCCGGCAAGCCCGGCCGGGGCTTGAGGCGTCTTGCATCGCTCATCGAGCGACGCGCCAGCCGGTCCGGCGGTTACATCACATGCCTTTATGATTGAGATGACACCAATTCATTGGCCTCGCCGTCATTGATGTGGCAAGCCTGCGCCTCACAACGCAGGTGGGAGACACGCGCATGACGAAGCTCGTCCTTTATGTCGGCAACAAGAACTATTCCTCCTGGTCGCTTCGACCGTGGCTGGCGCTGGAAGCCTGCGGGGTTCCGTTCGAGGATGTCGTCATTCCCTTCGATTTCCCCGCTGGGAATCCGCGCTTCCGCGAGATCTCGCCGACGGGACGCGTGCCGGTGCTCCATCATGGCGATGTCCGTGTCTGGGAATCGCTGGCGATCATCGAATATGTGGCGGAGCTCTTCCCCGAGGCCGGGCTCTGGCCCGAAAACCGCGAGGATCGCGCCCGCGCCCGCAGCTATTCGGCGGAGATGCTCTCAGGCTTCCGGGCGCTGCGCGGCGCCTGCCCGATGAACATTCGCCGGCCGCGCCGGGCAATCGCGCTGCCGGACGATGTCCGGGCCGACGTCGCTCGCATCGAAGAGATCTGGCGGGAATCGATCGCCCGCTCCGGCGGACCGTTTCTCTTCGGTCGCTTTACGGCGGCGGACGCGATGTTTGCCCCGGTTGTCAACCGCTTTGACGTCTACGAGCTGGTGACAGAGCCCGACACGCTTGCCTATATGGATGCCGTCAAGACGCACCCGGCCTTCCGCAAGTGGGAGGAGGCGGCGAGGGCCGAGCCCTGGATCGTTCCGGAGGACGAGGCGTGAAGCTTCCTCGCGCCGCGCCGAGTCGAAAAAATATAGCCGGGGACTGGTCAAACCGTGGTTGGCCATGTATAAGCGCGCGAAATTTCCGAGATCGACATCTGTTTGACCCGGCCATTTTCGGCTGCTGAACAGTGTTTTGCCCGATAAGTGGAGAATGAAATGGCTGTACCGAAAAGAAAAACGAGCCCGTCCAAGCGTGGCATGCGCCGTTCCGCTGACGCCCTCAAGGCTCCGACCTACATCGAAGACAAGAACTCCGGCGAACTGCGCCGTCCGCACCACATCGACCTGAAGACCGGCATGTACCGCGGTCGCCAGGTGCTGACGCCGAAGGAAAGCGCATAAGCGCTGCCGTTCGCAGATGAAGTTCAAGGGCTGGCTTTGCCGGCCCTTTTTCTTTTGTGGCGGCAGGTGTGGTTGGATTTTTGAGTGGCGCTCGCGCCTTGTCCTGGCCCCTCATCCGGCCTGCCGGCCACCTTCTCCCCGCGAGCGGGGCGAAGGAGACTCGCGGCAAGCGCCAGCCCGAAGTCCCCTCTCCCCGCCTGCGGGGAGAGGGGACGGGTGCAGGCACATGCAAAATCGGTGCGATCGCTGGAGCCACTTCAGCCCAGATTGTCGAGCTTTGTCTGCAGGGCGCGCAACTGTTCCTTGAGCTCGTCGATGTCCTTGGCCTCAGCCTTCTTCGTTTCCTTGGCCGGCGGGGAGGCCATGAAGGGCGAGAACATCTGCATGGCCTGGTGGAACATTTCGGTGTTGCGCCGCACCTGCTCCTCGACCAGTTGCAGCGGCACCTGCAGGTTCTTGCCAAGCGGGGTGTCGCCAAATGCCTTGTTGATCTGCTCGCGCATCTGCGCCTGCTGTTCGGTGAACGCCTGCATCGAATGTTCGAGGTAGCTCGGCACCACCATCTGCATCTGGTCGCCGTAGAAAGAGATCAGCTGGCGTAGAAAGGAAATCGGCAAGAGCGTGTTGCCGGTCTTCGATTCCTGCTCGAAAATGATCTGCGTCAAGACGGAGTGGGTGATGTCTTCGCCGGACTTCGCGTCCTGCACCACGAACTCTTCACCCTTCTTTACCATCACGGCCAGGTCGTCGAGCGTTACATAGGTGCTGGTCCCGGTATTGTAGAGGCGCCGGTTCGCATATTTTTTGATAACGATCTGGCCTTCGTTCTTCGCCATCAGGGTCTCCTCTTACCCATCGTCCCGTCTTTATTGTATTTTTTAGAGTATCCGCAAAATCGAGGCTCTGACAATCTCTTTGTGCAATGCGGCGACGCACGTGCGAAATATGGTAACCGCGCGAATCGTGAAGCTTTTGCGGCGGTGCATCAATGGGTTTGACTTGCGCTCACGGCTTTGCCAGTCTGGGTACATCAGGCAAACGAAATATGAGGAAACGTCCCATGAACAATCCCTCCGTCGTGATCGCCAGCGCGGCTCGCACCGCCGTCGGATCCTTTAACGGTGCCTTCGGCAACACTCCTGCGCACGAGTTGGGCGCCGGCGTCATCAAGGCGGTGCTCGAGCGGGCGGGCGTCGACGCTGGGGAAGTGGACGAGGTGATCCTCGGCCAGGTTCTTCCTGCGGGCGAAGGGCAGAACCCGGCCCGCCAGGCAGCGATGAAGGCCGGCCTCCCGCAGGAAAAGACGGCTTGGGGCATGAACCAGCTTTGCGGTTCGGGCCTGCGCGCCGTGGCGCTCGGCATGCAGCAGATCGTGGTTGGCGATGCGGATATCGTCGTGGCCGGCGGTATGGAATCGATGTCGATGGCACCGCATTGCGCGCATCTTCGCGGCGGCGTGAAGATGGGCGACTTCAAGATGATCGACACGATGATCAAGGACGGCCTGACCGACGCCTTCTACGGCTACCACATGGGCATCACCGCCGAGAACGTCGCCCGCAAGTGGCAGCTTACCCGTGAAGAGCAGGATGAATTCGCGCTCGCTTCGCAGAACAAGGCTGAAGCCGCGCAGAAGGCCGGCCGTTTTGCCGACGAGATCGTGCCCTTTATCGTAAAGACCCGTAAGGGCGATGTGACCGTCGACCAAGACGAATATATCCGCCACGGCGCAACGCTCGATTCCATGGCGAAGCTCCGCCCCGCATTCGACAAGGACGGAACGGTGACCGCCGCAAACGCCTCCGGGCTGAACGATGGTGCAGCCGCGACATTGTTGATGACCGAAGCGCAGGCGGAAAAGCGCGGCATCCAGCCGCTCGCCCGCATCGTTTCCTGGGCGACGGCCGGCGTCGATCCGCAGATCATGGGGACCGGGCCGATTCCGGCCTCGCGCAAGGCGCTGGAGAAGGCGGGCTGGTCTGTCGGTGACGTCGAACTCGTCGAGGCCAACGAGGCCTTCGCGGCACAGGCTTGCGCCGTCAACAAGGACCTCGGCTGGGATCCGTCGATCGTCAACGTCAATGGCGGCGCGATCGCGATCGGCCATCCGATCGGCGCTTCCGGTGCCCGCGTTCTCAACACCCTGCTGTTCGAGATGAAGCGGCGCGGCGTTTCCAAGGGGCTTGCCACCTTGTGCATCGGCGGCGGCATGGGCGTCGCCATGTGCGTCGAGCGCCTGTAGCCCGGCCGCAATCCAATGCAGCAGGCCGGCCGAACAGTTTTCCGGTGCATTCGCCGGTCCGCTGGCCTGCTGTCCCTATATGACATCGGCGAAATTGATCGAGCAATTGATCGAGTAGCTGTGGCCCGTTTATGCCGGGGCACATGCCGATCACCTATGCAAAATTGAAATCAACCTTGTGGGAGGCGAACATGAGCAGGGTAGCGTTGGTTACAGGTGGATCCCGCGGCATCGGTGCGGCCATTTCGGTGGCTCTCAAAGCGGCGGGCTATGCGGTCGCCGCAAACTATGCCGGCAACGACGAGAAGGCCCAGGCCTTCAAGCAGGAAACCGGCATCCCCGTCTACAAGTGGGATGTCTCCAACTACCAGGCCTGCGCCGAGGGCATCGCCAAGGTGGAGGCCGATCTCGGGCCGGTCGACGTCCTCGTCAACAATGCCGGCATCACGCGTGACGCGATGTTTCACAAGATGACGCCAGAACAATGGGGCGAAGTGATCAGCACCAATCTGACCGGCCTCTTCAACATGACCCATCCGCTCTGGTCGGGCATGCGCGACCGCGGCTTCGGACGCGTGATCAACATCTCCTCGATCAACGGTCAGAAAGGGCAGATGGGCCAGGCGAATTATTCGGCGGCAAAGGCGGGCGATCTCGGTTTCACAAAGGCACTCGCCCAGGAAGGCGCGGCAAAAGGCATTACCGTCAACGCGATCTGCCCCGGCTATATCGGCACCGAGATGGTAAGGGCGGTGCCGGAAAAGGTGCTCAACGAACGAATCATCCCGCAGATTCCGGTCGGGCGCCTCGGTGAACCGGAAGAAGTTGCGCGTTGCGTCGTATTCCTCGCATCCGACGATGCCGGCTTCATCACCGGCTCGACGATTTCGGCCAACGGCGGTCAGTTCTTCGTCTGAACCTGGCAAACGCCAGGACATTGTCATCTCTCGCGGCGCCTTTCGGGGCGCCGCTTGTGTTTCACGTCAGCGAAATTTGCCGGCTCGATGCAATGGTTAACGACGCAGCCTTGCGGCGTGCCGATCGGAAAAATCGGAACGCAATTCTATTGATCTGCGAGTACGAGGGCCACTATATGTTGTGGTGAACAAAACGAGAAAGCTGGCGCGTCAGCGATTCGTCGCCGATTCGTTCCGGCTTTGATCGAAAGGTTAATGCGGCGATTCTTATTCCTCGACTCGCCGAGTCCGAAAACGAATCCGGGTTAAAATTTTCTAAACTTTCCAGAGTCTTGGATTCGGAATCCTTGATGGCAATTAATGCTCTGGAAGGGAAAGTTAACGGCGCCGGCGGCATTCGTTTGCACGATGTTCCGGCAGATTCAGCATGTGGTGCGACTCATGCCGCGGCAATCTATATATAGCCGTGAACATACAGTGAATCGAGGCGAGTCAGCGATTCGTCGCTGATTCGTTCCACGGCTGTTCCGAGTGTTAATGCGGACGGCACCAAATGTGGCTCGGGGAGGAGGCCGCAAACGGTTTTAATTGCCCGCGCCCCTTGCGTTTGGCCCTGCGCGTGGGCATGTGTTCCCCGCCGGCACGCGAAAGCGCGCGGGCTCGTTGAGAATGCCAGGATCGGTGAAGTGTCCTTTCAATCCATGATCCTGAGTGGTCGCGGCGTGACCGCGGTGCTCGGGCCAACCAACACCGGCAAGACCCACTATGCGATCGAGCGCATGGTAGCCCATGAGAGCGGCGTCATCGGCCTGCCGCTGCGGCTGCTTGCGCGCGAGGTTTACACGCGTCTCGTCGAGAAGGTGGGCCACCACAATGTCGCGCTGATCACGGGTGAGGAGAAGATCGCGCCGCATCGGGCGCGCTATTCCGTCTGCACCGTCGAAGCCATGCCGCGCGAAACGACGGCGTCGTTCGTGGCGATCGACGAGGTGCAGCTGGCCGCCGACCTGGAGCGAGGCCATATCTTTACCGACAGGCTGCTGCATCTGCGCGGCCGCGACGAAACGCTGCTGCTCGGTGCCGCGACGATGCGGCCCATTCTCCAGCAGTTGCTGCCGGGGATCACCTTCATCGAGCGTCCGCGCTTGTCGCAGCTTCTCTATGCCGGATCGAAGAAGATTACCCGGCTTCCGCACCGTTCCGCGATCGTCGCTTTCTCGGCCGACGAGGTCTATGCCATCGCCGAGCTCATCCGACGCCAGCGCGGCGGTGCCGCCGTCGTGCTTGGGGCGCTGTCGCCTCGCACCCGCAACGCGCAGGTTGCGCTTTACCAGGAGGGCGACGTCGAGTACCTTGTGGCGACCGATGCCATCGGCATGGGGCTTAATCTCGACGTCGACCATGTCGCGTTTGCGCAGGACCGCAAGTTCGACGGTTACCAGTTCCGCAATCTCAATCCGGCAGAGCTTGCCCAGGTGGCAGGACGGGCGGGCCGGCATGTGCGGGACGGGACGTTCGGCGTCACCGGACGCGTCGATCCGTTCGAGAATGAGCTCGTGCATCGCGTCGAGTCGCACGAATTCGATCCGGTCAAAGTCTTGCAGTGGCGTTCGAAGGCAGTCGACTATTCTTCGTTGAAGGCGCTCAGGAAAAGTCTCGAGGCAGCGCCGGCCGTTGCCGGCCTGACCCGTGCCCTTCCGGCCGTCGACCAGCAGGCGTTGGAGCATCTGATGCGTTATCCCGAAATCGTGGACGTCGCCACCACGTCCGAGCGGGTCGAGACGCTGTGGGAGGCCTGCGCCCTGCCCGACTATCGGCGCATAACGCCGGCGCAGCACGCCGACCTGATTTCGACGATCTACGCCGATCTCGTCCGCGATGGCACGGTCAACGAAGACTTCATGGCCGAGCAGGTCCGCCGCGCGGATCACACAGATGGCGAGATTGACACACTTTCGGCGCGAATTGCGCAGATCAGGACTTGGACCTATGTGTCTAATCGGCCCGGATGGCTTGCCGATCCGACACACTGGCAAGAAAAGACGCGGGAAATCGAAGATCGATTGTCCGACGCGCTACATGAAAGGTTGACGAAACGCTTTGTTGATCGCAGGACATCTGTGCTCATGAAGCGCCTGAGAGAGAATGCGATGCTGGAAGCTGAAATCAGTGTGAATGGTGATGTCTTCGTCGAGGGGCACCACGTAGGCCAATTAACCGGTTTCCGGTTCACTTTGGCGGCCGGTGGTGAAGGGTCTGATGCGAAGGCCGTGCAGGGTGCTGCCCAGAAGGCGCTCGCGCTGGAATTCGAGGCGCGCGCCGCACGCCTGCATGCGGCCGGCAATGGTGATCTTGCGCTTTCGTCGGATGGCCTCGTACGCTGGCTCGGCGATCCTGTGGCACGGCTCGCCGCGAGCGATCACGTCATGCGTCCGCGCGTCATCCTGCTCGCCGACGAGCAGCTCCAGGCCAATGCCCGCGAGCATGTGCTCGCCCGGATCGAACGCTTCGTGAACCACCATATCGGCACGATATTGAAGCCGCTTGACGATATCTCCCGTGCGGAGGACCTCGAAGGTCTCGCCAAGGGCCTGGCTTTCCAGCTCGTCGAGAATCTCGGTGTGCTCTTCCGCCGCGACGTCGCCGAGGAGGTGAAGTCGCTCGACCAGGACGGTCGCGCTTCCATCCGCAAATACGGCGTTCGCTTCGGCGCCTATCACATCTTCCTGCCGGCTCTTCTGAAACCGGCGCCAGCGGAGCTCATCACGCTGCTTTGGGCACTGAAGAACGACGGACTCGACAAGCCCGGCTATGGCGAACTCATTCCGATGCTTGCCGCCGGCCGTACCTCCGTCGTCACCGATCCGTCTTTCGAACGGACATTCTACAAGCTCGCGGGCTTCCGCTTCCTCGGCAAACGCGCCGTGCGGATCGATATCCTCGAGCGGCTCGCCGATCTCATCCGTCCGCTCCTGCAGTGGAAGCCGGGCGCAGAGCCGCGTCCTGATGGCGCCTATGACGGCCGCCGCTTCATGGCGACGACCGCGATGCTGTCCATTCTCGGTGCAACGCCCGACGACATGGAGGAAATCCTGAAGGGCCTTGGCTATCGCGCCGACAGCGTGACCGCCGAAGAGGCGGCCGCTTTCCTCGCAAGCCAGAACGGCGATGCGACCCCGGCGGAGACGCCGGTCGAAACTGTGGCAACCGAGAACGCAGATACGGATGTGAAGGGCGAGATTGAGCCGGCCGGTGTGGCGCAGACGGACGCGGCCGCGGCCGAAGCAACCGACGACGCGCCGGCGGAAGCAAGCCCGGCGGAAGAGCCTGCCGAAGTAAGGCCCGTGCTCCTCTGGCGTCCCGGCACGCGCCAGGACAACCAGCGCCAGGGCGGCCGCCACCAGGGTGACCATCGCCGTGGTGGCCAGCGGCATGGCCAGGGTGAAGGCAGAGAGGGTGGCCGCAAGGGCGGCGCGCCCATGCGCGGCAAGGCACAGGAGAGCAGACCGGGCGGCGGCCAGCGCAAGGATCGGCCCGATCGCCACGACCGGGGCGCCAAGCCCGGCGGCCAGAAGTTCGAGGGACGCCCGCCACGCAAGGAAAAGCCGCTGGATCCGGATTCGCCCTTTGCGAAACTTGCCGCGCTCAAGGAGCAACTGAAAAAGTAGGAAGGCAATGGAGAAACAGCCAGCGTCTGCGCCCGCACCTCGTCAGCGGCTCGACAAGTGGCTGTTCTTCGCGCGGCTGATCAAATCGCGCTCGCTTGCCCAAAAGGCGATCGAGGCCGGTCATGTCGCGATCAACGGCGCGCGGGTGACGCAATCGTCCGCTCAGGTAAAGGCCGGAGATACGCTTGAATTGGCACTCGAGCGGCGGGATCTCGTTCTTCGCGTGCTCTTGCCCGGAACACGGCGGGGGCCCTACGAAGAGGCCCGCCTGCTCTACGAGGACCTGACCCCGCCGGCCTCGTCCCGGAGGCTCACGGCTTTTGAGCAGGCGACGCGTGAGCGAGGTGCCGGGCGACCGACGAAGCGGGAGCGGCGCGATACGGATCGCCTTAAGCCCGATTTCGGCGAGGACGATTGAGCCGCGGGCGGCGGTCACCATGCCGCCTGGCCCGTGAAAAATCGGCGAAATCAACGATTTTGGATCGAAGCGATCGAAAATCATTCCACTCTGGAAAACTCTGCCTGCTTCCCGGCAAACGGCGCATGGATTATTCTTGCAAAGGGCCCTCAAAGCCGTTACCTGACAAACCACGTTGAATGGCATTCGGGGTCTGCTTCGGCAGCTATGCGCGCCGGACATTCCTAGCATGCACGGACGATGGGCATCACCATTGGTTGCCGTCTGCCATCAAATGTGAGCTTGGCTGGAGTACCTCATGACGTATGTCGTGACCGACAATTGCATTCGCTGCAAGTATACGGACTGCGTGGAAGTCTGCCCGGTGGATTGCTTCTATGAAGGGGAGAATTTCCTCGTCATCCACCCGGACGAGTGTATCGATTGCGGGGTGTGTGAGCCGGAATGTCCGGCCAATGCGATCAAGCCGGATACCGAGCCGGGGCTCGACATGTGGTTGAAATTGAACGCTGATTTTGCGACGAAGTGGCCGAATATCACGGTCAAGCGGGATCCTCTGCCCGAGGCGAAGGAGATGGACGGCGTCGAGGGCAAATACGACAAGTATTTCTCTGCCGAGCCGGGACAGGGTGACTGAAGCAATCGTCCGTGCTTGGTTCGCCGGCGCTGACGAACGGATACAAAGCGAGGGCCGAAATCTGGGGAAATCCGGCCTCAGCCTCACAATTGTGTGCGTGGTGGCTTGATCGCTGCCATGCAGCAAATTATTGATTTGCGCACTTTTTTGTGATAGCTTCCTGTTACTGATCCACCGAGGGTGTTTTTGCGCGCCCGAAAACCATCACGAAAGCAAACGATCTCCACGGCGCGGCTCTTTCCCAAATAAGCAACGTTCCGTTGCCTGTGACCGCGTTCCATGAGGCCATTTGCGTTCCGTTGGACGGACCAGGATTGACCCCACCCGGCGGTATCCCCGTCTATCCCGGGCCTGACCGACCCGGCCCCGGCCTTTGAGAGGCCGGGTGCGCAATAGGGAGTTTTTGAAACGAATGACGACCCAGCAGAAAAAATCTTCAACGCGCCAAGGCTTCAAGACCGGTGAATCGATCGTATATCCGGCTCACGGTGTTGGCCAGATCGTTGCGATTGAGGAGCAGGAAGTCGCTGGCATGAAGCTCGAGCTTTTTGTCATCGATTTCGAGAAGGACAAGATGCGTCTCAAGGTGCCGGTGGCGAAAGCCGTCAGCATCGGCATGCGCAAGCTGTCCGAAACCGATTTCGTCGATCGTGCGCTGAAGGTCGTGCAGGGCAAGGCACGCGTGAAGCGGACCATGTGGTCCCGTCGTGCCCAGGAATACGATGCCAAGATCAATTCCGGCGATCTCATCTCCATCGCGGAAGTGGTGCGCGATCTCTATCGCGCGGAAAACCAGCCGGAACAGTCCTATTCCGAACGCCAGCTTTATGAGGCCGCTCTTGACCGCATGGCGCGCGAAATCGCTGCCGTCAACAAGATGTCGGAAACGGAGGCGGTACGTCTCGTCGAAGCCAACCTGAACAAGGGGCCGAAGCGCGGCAAGGCCATCGAAGAAGAGGATACCCAGGACGAGGCCGCTTAAGCCGCAGTCTCGGAAACAGAAGCCACGACCAAGAAGCCCGGCCCTCGCGTCGGGCTTTTTTTTGCTCGCATGGCTACTCTATGTTTCCATTGAGGATGGAAGCATGCAGAACTTCAAACGTGCGACAGCGGCCCTTGCGCGTCTGATAGGACGCGCGGCTGCATGCCTTGGCCGCAATGCAGAAACACCCATCCCGAAATCATTGCAGGCAAGGGAACCTTTTGCGCCGGCGCGCGTTGGGAAAGGCCGGTGCGAAGGTGTTCGCCTTTGCGGCCCGGACGATCTTGGTTCTGTGATCTCTCACCGTGTCAGGTTCGTATCTTCGATTTAGGGCGCTGCACCGGTTCTTCAAGTACGACCTGGCGCTCACCGTTTCCTGTCGCCGGATGCTCCGACAAGCGTTTGGCCCTTCGTGTTCAATCGTTAACGGCGCCCGGGCGCCAGCTACGGAGCGATCGATGAAGACCCTTACAGCAGACAGGCGCATGATCAAGATTGCCATGGACGCGCCCTATCTCGAACGCGACGAGGAGCATGCCCTGGCGCAGGCCTGGAGGGACAACAACGATCAGGAGGCGCGCAACAAGATTGCCATGGCGCACATGCGCCTGGTGATCGCCATGGCGGCGAAATTCCGCAGCTTCGGGTTGCCTATGAGCGATCTTGTCCAGGAGGGGCATGTCGGCCTGCTGGAGGCGGCGGCACGCTTCGAGCCAAGCCGGGACGTTCGCTTCTCCACCTATGCCACCTGGTGGATCCGCGCGTCGATGCAGGACTATGTGCTGCGCAACTGGTCGATCGTGCGCGGAGGCACAAGCTCGGCGCAAAAGGCGCTGTTCTTCAATCTCAGGAGACTGCGGGCGCGTCTTGCCCAAGGCGACCGGCAGCTGACCTCGCAGGCGATGCACGAGGAGATAGCCGCCGCGCTGGGCGTCAGCCTCGCCGATGTGCAGACGATGGATGCGCGCCTGTCCGGAAGCGACGCGTCTCTGCAGGCCCCGGTTGGCCACGGAGATTCGGATGGCGGCGAGCGTCTCGACTTTCTTGCGAGCGAAGCGCCGCTGCCCGATGAACAGGTCAGCGACATGATCGACGGCGAACGCGCGCGTCGCTGGCTTCATATCGCCCTTGGAGAGTTGAGCGAGCGCGAGATGAAGATCATCCGCGCCCGGCGATTGTCGGAAGACGGCGCGACGCTGGAGGAGCTTGGCGTCGATCTCGGCATCTCGAAGGAGCGCGTCAGGCAGATCGAGACCCGGGCGCTGGAAAAGCTGCGTGCCGCGCTCGCCGCCAAGGCGCCGGCATTGACGGCCGGCATGCACTGACTACGGCCATCGTGGCGCTCTACAGCGCCGCGCGTCCAATCGGACGCGCAAAGATCGTTGTAGTACTTTGATTTGCTGCATGATTCCTTAAATCGATTCCGATTTAAGGAATCATGCAGTAGTGCCGTTCAGGCCAAACCAATCAATGAATCGTCGGTAGGTTACCGCAGACTACTCCGCGATGATCTTCACCTTGTCGCCGGGTTTGACGGTGGAGGTGATCTGCATCGCGTTGATCAGGCGGAAGAGATCGAGCTTGCGGTCCGTCCCCATCATCCGGGCGGCAAGCGTCGCCATGGTGTCGCCGGATCTCACCGTAACCACGCGAATGCGCAGCGGCTTCAGCGATTGAACCTCCGCTTGCGTCATCCGGCGGAAAGAGCCGCGCAACTGGCTCGCCGTGGCTTCGAGCGCGCGCGATCCCTTGGGTACCGCGGTCAGGAACCGGTAGATGCGGTTGTCGATGCGGATCACGGTGACATCGAAGTCCCACCGGTCGGCGGACGCGCGTGCCGTTGCCGCCTCGAGGCCATTGACCGAGATCGGACGGATGGTATCCGGCTGCAGACCGGTGACCCAGCCGCTGGCGATATAATCCGTGAGGCTGCGCCCTCCGGTGTCGGCGACGCCATCGAAACGGATCGCGATGTCACCCGGGCCGGTCGCGAGCACCGCCTCGGCCTTGTTGTCGATCTGGAAGCCGAACGGCACGTCGAAGCGGATGCCGAGCTGGCCGTGCAGGAATGTCTGGCCGCGGACATACCCTTCCTGCGGGCTGTCGCCATAGAGGATGCCGTCGATACCGGCGAGATAATAGTCGCGTCCGCGATCGCCGATCGTGCCTTCGGCGCCGAAGGCACGCGCGTGCCGGCGCGCCAGTTCGACGCGCTGCGGCGCGTTGGGGTGGCTTGACAGGAAGTCGAGGCTCTGGTCGGTTTCCGGGTCGACCGCCGTGAAGCGGGCGTAGGCCGCCATCGAATCGAGGAAGCGGGCGGCGGCATAGGGGTCGTATCCCGCCTCGCCGAGCATGCGCACGCCGATCACGTCGGCCTGGAGCTCCTGATTGCGCGAGAAGGCGGCAAGCCGCAGCTTGCCGCGGGCGAGCGCCTGTTTTCCGGCCAGATTGGAGGAAAGCACCTCGGAGACGACCCGGCTCGCGATCACCTCGGCCTCTTCGCGCTGCTGGCGCTCGATGCCGTGGTTAGCGGTGACGTGCGCCATCTCGTGCGAGAGCACGGCAGCGACCTCCGAGGCATCGTTCGCGAGCGCCAGAAGACCGCGCGTGACGTAGAGATAGCCGCCCGGGAGTGCAAAGGCGTTGATCGCAGGGGAATTCAAGATGGTAATGCGATAGGACTGCTGCGGATTTTCCGAAACCGCCGTCAGCGCGCCGGTGATGCGCGCCACCAGCCGTTCGGTCTTGGCGTCCTTGTATTCGCCACCGTAGCTCGCAACGATCCGCGGGTGTTCGCGTGCGCCGAGCTGGGCGCGCGGATCGTTCTTCTGCACTTCCTCGACGATCTGCGGATTTGACGAGGGGGAAACGGTCGGCTCGTAGGTCTGTTCGATCAGCGACTGGCAGGCCGACAGCAACGTAGTCGCCAGGAATGCAACCATTAATCGTGCATTCTTGCCGCCGCGTCGCGTCGGATTCCGGCCGTCGATGACTGTATGCCTAACCATGCCTCAGCCCGTTCCCCTCGCCGGCGCCTGCCACAACTTAAGCGCCGACGTTGAAAAATCCTACTTTTTCAGCCGGATACCGTGTTCCAGCCTGGGTGTTTCAGCCATGACCGTGCTGTAACGATTTCAGCGCAGTCTGCCTACTGATCCCCGCAGAAATAGTTGCCCCGTGGTATCACAGCAACGGATGCGCGAACATCGCGCCAACCGTCGGATATTCCGCGCGTCGCACAGCGCGGCGGTCAAATTGTGGCGAACGGTAATTTAGCGAAAAATTCCCACGGACGCCTTGCGTGTCTTCCGACGCGCCAGGGTCGCCGGAGCGCTTTGACTTGCTGCATGATTTCGTCCTCAAATCGGCGACGGCAAGCCTCATTCGCGGCCGAGGAAGCGGTTGATCGCCGTGACGTCGCGCCGTTCGACAAACCGATCGACAGGGTCGTGAGCGATGATACGTCCCCGGTCGAGAAAGAGCACGCTGTCGGCGAGCAGTCTCACGTCATCGGGGTGATGCGTGATCATCAGGATCGTATTGCCTTCCTCGTTGTGGAGGTCGCGCAAAAGTTCGCGCATTTCCGCTCTCATGCCCGGATCGAGCGCGGCAAAGGGTTCGTCAAGCAAGAGCAGCGGCCGGTGGCGGACGAGCGCGCGGGCGAGCGCGACCCTCTGACGCTCGCCGCCTGAAAGCGTCGGCGGCAGGCGTCCGCCGAAGCCATCGAGGCCGACGCGCTTCAATGCATCGGTCACCTTGGCCCGGTCGATATCGGTCAGGCGCAAGGCCGGGCTGATGCCGAAACCGACATTGGTTGCGGCGTCGAGATGAGCAAAGAGGTTGTGCTCCTGGAAGATGACCGACACCGGGCGCTCGGCCGGCAGGCGGCCCGCCATGTCCTCTCCGAGAACATCGACCGCACCCTGCTCCGGCTCTTCAAATCCGGCGATGACGTTAAACAGTGTCGATTTGCCCGACCCCGACGCACCGACGACCGCGACGATCTGCCCGGCCGGAATCACGCAGTCGAACGTGAGCTTCGTCGTTTTGAAACGGACTTCGACGTCCTTGAGTGAAACGGCCGCGGAAGCGGAGGCTGGCGAATTCATGCGTCTCTTCCTTCGCGCACGCCGTCCTCTCCCGCCGTGCCGAGCACCGTGAGGATCAGGCAGATGAGCCCGAGCAGCAATGAAAGTCCCGCGGCGTCGGCGGTGCGATAGCTTCCCATGCGGCTGTAAAGCAGCCACGGCAATGTCGTCATGTCCTGCGATCCGAAGAGCGCCACCGCTCCAAGATCGCCAAGCGACAATGCCATGGCGAAGGAAAAGGCCATGAGGAACGGTTTGCGCAACGGCGGCCAGTCGATCCATCGCAGACGATGAAAGCCCGCGATACCGAGGCTCGCCGCCAGCCGATCCGTGCGTGCCGCATGAGTGGCCATTGCCGGAGCGAGCACGCGATGGACGAAGGGAAGCGCCATCAGCGCATTGATGGCGATCACGACGGCCGGTGCAAAACGCGCGACATCGCCGAAGGGACGCAACAGCAGGAACCAGCCCGCGCCGAGAACGACCGGCGGCACCAGCAGGACGAGAGAGGTACTGGCGCCGATCATGCCGGAAAACCCGCGTGCGGCCGCTCCAACCTGCCGTCGCCTCAAGGTAACCTGCTGCGCGCGAATCATCATGGCGGTCGCGCCAACGGAGATCGCGGCCGAAAGCAGGGCAATCGCACCGCTGGTGGCGAACGCACGGTGGACAGCCGCATCGCGGGCGAGCCTCGGCAAATCCGCCTGCAGGCCGGAATAGGCGATCGCGGCGAACGGCAGTCCGACGAAGACGAGCGCAAGAACGAGCCAGAGGCCGTCGGCTAGTCGTGACCGTCCGCTCAAGCCATCGAACCGCCGCATTGCCTTGCCGGTCGTCTCGCTTTCAGGCGGTGGCGGCGCTAGGACCTTCAGAACGAGCAGCAGCGCACCCGTGAGCGCGATCTGAAGGCCGGAAAGGGCGATCGCGCGCGGCGGGTCGAAATCGAAACGCAGCGCCTGATAGATCGCCACTTCGATCGTGCTTGCGGCAGGTCCCCCGCCGAGCGTCAGCACGAGCGTGAAACTGGTGGCGCAGAGCATGAAGATAAGACCGGCGATGCCCGGCAATAGCCCGCGGATCGCCGGCCATTCGATGAAGCGGAAGATTGCGGCCGAAGGCATGCCGAGATTGGCGACAGTGCGCCAGTATTCCCCCGGAATCCGTTCGATTCCGGCAAGCATCAACCGCGCGGCAAGCGGCATGTTGAAGAAGACGTGGGCGAGAAGAATGCCGACGAGGCCGTAGATGCTGATCGGACCGTTGAGCCCGATCGCGACGAGAGCGCTATTGAGAAAGCCCTGCCGGCCCCAAACCTCAATGAGGCCAAGCGCCGCGACGAGCGCGGGCAGGCCAAGCGGCAGCGCCATCAGCCGCAGCAACCAGATGCGGCCGGGAAAGCGCGCCTGGCGGGCGAGCGCACGCGCCACCGGCACTGCGAACAGGATGGAGAGAATCGTCGAGAGGCTCGCCTGAAGCAGCGTGAAGCGGGTGACGCGCCAGACATAGGCGTCGAACGGGGCACCGGTATAACCGCCGCCCGACTGGGCGAGGAGGGCGACCACGGCGAGGGCGACAAAGAGCAGAATGCCGCCAAGGCCGAAGGCCCCCGCGGCAATCGTCATCCGTTTTTCGGCCGCAGCGGACAAGCTGGCCTCAGTTCTTGCTCATGGCCGCCAGCCATTCGTCGATCCAGGCCTTGCGGTTGGCGGCGACCTCCTCGGAAGACATCAGGAATGTCTTTTGCGGGGTGACGAGCTTGCCGAAGGCGTCCGGCAGGGGTTCCTTGGTCGCCGCAACCGGCATCATCCAGTTGGTCGTAGGAATGATCGACTGGAATTCCGGGCCGGTCATGTAGGCCAGAAACTTCTTGGCGAGTTCCGGCTCCTTGGCGTTCTTCGTCACGCCGGCCACTTCGATCTGGATGTAGTGACCCTCGGCGAAGGGAGCGGCCTGATAGCGTTCAGTGTTTTCCGCCACCATGTGGTAGGCCGGTGAGGTGGTGTAGGACAGCACCATCGGTGCTTCGCCCTTGGTGAAGAGGCCGTAGGCTTCCGACCAGCCGGGGGTCACGGTCAGCACCCGGTCCTTGAGCTTGGCCCAGGCGGCGGCCGCCTCATCGCCGTAAACCGATTTCACCCAGAGCAGCAGCCCGAGGCCCGGTGTCGAGGTGCGCGGATCCTCGATGACGATCTTTTGCGAAGGATCGCCCTCTACCAGTTCCTTCAAGCTCTTCGGCGGGTTCTTCAAGGTTTCGGTATCGTAGATCACGGCGAAATGGCCGTAGTCATAGGGAACGAAGGTGTCGTCCGAGAAGCCGCCCGGAACTTTCAAAGCTGCGGTGTCGAGACCGTGCGGGACGAAGAAGCCGGTCGCCTTGGCTTCCGCAACGAGGTTGGTGTCGAGGCCGAGCACGATGTCCGCCTTCGACTGCTCGCCTTCGAGCTTCAATCGTGTCAGAAGCTCGACGCCGTCGGCGACGCCGACATAGTTGACGTCGCAGCCGCAGGTTTTCTCGAAAGCCTCGGCGACTTTCGCGCCAGGCCCCCATTCACTGATGAAACTCTCATAGGTATAGATCGTCAGAGTCTTTTCGGCGGCATGAGCGGCGAACGGCAAAGCCGCGGCCATCGCCGTAATCGCCAGCCGGCGAAGCAACTTGGTGTAATTGGGCATGACGGGCACCTCTCTCCCTGTTGTTGATGTTGCGGGAAAAGGGCGCATCGGTCCGATCGCTTCTAATCCCTCCGCCGGTATGAGCCGGATCAGGTTCCGCGGGTTGGCTTGAGCCTCTCAGCCTTGGTTCCATGAAGCGGACCGAAGGCACCCCGTTAGAGCTGCAAAAGATTTAGCTTTCAGCGGCAGGTCTTGCAAGCCGGGTCTCGGCGGAAACATTTGCCGTCCGAGACATCTGCGCTATTAGACCAAACAATTGTCGGCGGCGTTTGTTCGCCAACCGCATGTTTCCTCAAGTCTTGGCCGGTTTGAGGGTAACCACATGCCGCAAGTCAAAGTGCGAAGGCGCGTCTGATTGAACGCTGCGCCGTAGCGGGGAGGTATTCTCATGCCAGACATGCTCGTCCGTCTCTACGCCTTGCCGGAAAGGCGTGCTTCCCGGCTCGGTCCCGGCATCAGCATTCGCCGGGCGATGGCTGCGGAACGCAGGATCGTCCTCACGTGGATCGAACAACGGTTCGGTGCCGGTTGGGCGGGCGAGGCGGAGGCCGCCTTCTCGTCGACTCCGACGCGGATTCATGTCGCCGTTCACGAGGAGCGGATCGTCGGCTTCGCCTGCCACGACGTCACCGCGCTTGGCTTCTTCGGGCCGACAGGCGTCGACGAGGCGATGCGCGGTCAGGGGATCGGCGAGGCGCTGCTTATCGAAAGCCTGATGGCGATGCGCGCCGCCGGCTACGGCTATGCTGTCATAGGCGGTGTCGGGCCTGCGGATTTTTACGTCCGCACCGTCGGCGCGGTGGAGATAGCGGATTCGACGCCCGGCATTTATGCCGGTATGCTTTTTCCCGGCGAAACGCTGTCGGAAGGCTGATCGCGAGCGATCGAGCTGCCGAAAAGCGCGACCCTTGCTGCCGCAAAATGGTTTTCGGCCCTTAGAGCGGGATGAGGAAAAGTGCGCGCGGTTTTCCGCCCGCATCCCGCTCTAATCCATTGGAATCGATCACGATGATTTTGGGTCGAATCGACCCAAAATCATCGTGATCTGGTCGTTTGTTTGCGCTATGGGCTTCTGCCATGGCCCAACAGACCTTCACCATCCTTCTCGGCGGCTCGCTCACCCGGACCGAGCGGCTTGCAAGCCAGCTCTCCGGCAGTCGCTTCATCGCGGCCGACGGCGGCATGCGTCATGCAAAGACGCTTGGTATCGTTCCCGAGCTCTGGGTCGGCGATTTCGATTCGACCGACGACGCGTTGCTGGCCGCATATGCGGAGGTGCCGCGCGAGCGCTATCCTGCGGCCAAGAGCGCGACCGACGGCGAGATCGGGGTCGATGCGGCGCTCGCGCGGGGCGCAACGTCGCTGATCTTCGTCGGTGCCCTCGGCGGCACCAGAAGCGACCATGCCTTCCTGCATCTTTTGCGCGCCGTGGCAATCGCCGAAGAGGGGTTGCCGGTGCTGATGACCTCCGGCGAGGAGGAAGCCTATCCCTTGCTGGTAGGATCTCAGGAGATCGACCTTCCCAAGGGCAGCCTCTTCTCGATTCTCGGGCTCAGCGCACTGTCCGGCCTCTCCATCGGAAATGCGCGTTATCCGCTCGACGATTTCGCTCTGCCCTTCGGTTCGTCACGGACCATTTCCAACGTTGCGGAGGGGGCGGTCCGCTTTTCCTTGAAATCCGGCCGGGCGGTCATTCTTGCCCGGCCCCATGATCTTTCCGGAGCCTGAAACCTTGGCGCCACCCATTCTGAAGCTTGATGACATCTTTCTGACCTTCGGCGGTGCACCGCTTCTCGCGGGCGCCAACCTGCAGGTCGAGCCCGGCGACCGCATCTGCCTCGTTGGGCGCAACGGTTCCGGCAAGTCGACGCTGATGAAGATGGCCGCCGGTCTTGTCGAGCCGCAATCGGGCGAGATCTTTCGTCATCCCTCGGCGACGGTGCGCTACCTGCACCAGGCGCCAGACTTCGAGGGCTTCGACACGGTCCAGGCCTATGCGGAAGCGGGGCTTGGCCCGAGTGACGATCCCTACCGCGTCGCCTATCTGCTGCAGCATCTGGGGCTGACGGGGCAAGAGGATCCGCGGCAGCTTTCGGGCGGCGAGGCGCGGCGCGCAGCGCTTGCGCGCGTACTGGCACCGGAGCCCGACATCCTGCTCCTCGACGAGCCGACCAACCATCTCGATCTTCCGACGATCGAATGGCTGGAAGACGAGCTCGTCCGCAGCCGCTCGGCACTGGTGCTCATCTCGCACGACCGGCGCTTCCTCGAAAAGGTTTCGACGGCGACCGTCTGGCTCGACCGCGGCCAGTCGCGCCGGCTCGATCGCGGCTTTGGCCATTTCGAGGCTTGGCGCGACGAGGTGCTTGAGGCCGAGGAACTGGAGCAGCACAAGCTCGGCAAGGCGATCGAGCGCGAGGAGCACTGGCTGCGCTATGGTGTTACTGCCCGGCGCAAGCGCAACATGCGCCGTCTTGGCGAACTGCAGGACATGCGGGCGCGCTATCGCGGCCACAAGGGGCCGCAGGGCACGGTGCAAGCGACGGCCGCCGACGCGAAGGAATCCGGCAAGCTGGTCATCGAGGCGGAAAAAATCACCAAGGCCTATGGCGATCGCATGATCGTCGCGCCGTTCTCGATCCGCGTACACCGCGGCGACCGGATCGGCCTCGTTGGCCCGAACGGCGCCGGCAAGACGACATTGCTCAAGTTGCTGACCGGCCAGATCGAGCCGGACTCCGGAACCGTCAAGCTTGGCACCAATCTTGAGATGGCGACGCTCGACCAGAAGCGCGAGGGCCTGAATCTCGACGAGACGCTGGCGCACTACCTGACCGATGGCCGTGGCGACAACCTCCTCGTCAATGGCGAGCAGCGCCACGTCACCGGCTACATGAAGGACTTTCTCTTCCAGCCGGAGCAGGCCCGTACGCCGATCCGTGAGCTTTCGGGCGGCGAGCGGGCGCGGCTTATGCTGGCGCGTATTCTAGCGCGCGCCACCAATCTGCTGATCCTCGACGAGCCGACCAACGATCTCGACATCGAAACGCTCGACCTCCTGCAGGAGATCGTCGCCGGCTTCGCCGGAACGGTCATTCTCGTCAGCCACGACCGCGATTTCCTCGACCGCACCGTGACGTCGACGATCGCGCCGGCCAATCCGGAGGCGCCGGACGGCCGCTGGATCGAATATGCCGGCGGTTATTCCGACATGATGGCGCAGCGCAAGGGCGCGATTGAAGACAGGCGGAAGGCCGAAAAGTCGGAAAAGGCCAAAGCGAACGATGCTCCGGCGGCTGCATCCGAAGCGCCGAAGGCCAAGGGTAAGCTCTCCTACAAGCAGAAGTTCGCGCTGGAAAATCTGCCGAAGGAGATTGCCAAGGCCGAAGCCGAGATCGCCAGGCGCGAAGAGAAGATGGCCGACCCCAATCTGTTTTCGAAGGACCCGAACGGCTTTGCCAAAATTGCCGCCGAGTTGGAAAAGCTCAAGGAAGGGCTCGCGCGGATGGAAGAGGAATGGCTGGAGTTGGAGATGCTGCGCGAAGAGCTCGAGGGCTGAGTTGTTCTCCAGATTACGACAAGACCCCTCCCAACCCCTCCCCACAAGGGGGAGGGGCTTTCGATGCCGCGCCCACATCCCTCTCGTGCCGAACGCTTGCGCGAGCTCAGAAGATAGAATGGCAACTATGCTGGCCGCGGCCGCCAAGCCCCTCGCCCTTGTGGGGAGGGGTCTTGGGCCTTTGGTACTGACGTTTCATCGCCCTGCGTTGAACGCATCCAGGGAATATGATAAGTAAAACTTACTATTCCCTATGAACGATTGAAATGCCGAGAAAACTTGAATCCGAAACGACCGGGATGCTGCTCAACGACGTCTCCCGCCTGCTCCGCGCCGCCTTCGACCGCAAGGTCAATGCGATGCAGCTCGGGATCACGCCGGGCGAGGCGCGCACGCTGATCCAGGTCGCCACGACGGAAGGCATCAAGCAGGCGGAAATCGCCACCCGCATGGGTATCGAGCCGATGACGCTCTCGGCCTATCTCGATCGCCTGGAAGCGCTGGGGCTCGTCGTGCGGGTGCCCGACCCGGCCGACCGGCGCGCCAAGAACGTCGTCGTCAGCGACCGGGCCGATCCGCTCATCGACGAGATGATGGCGGGTTTGCGTGAAATGATGGGCGCCTATACCGAGGGTCTCGGCGAGGGGGGGCTGGAATTGTTGCGCGGCAATCTCCGGATCCTGCGCGACAACCTTCGCCGGCTTGATCCCTGCCTTGCCGGCAAGGAAGGCAATCGGGAAAAAGGGGCGGCCGAATGACGCTCAGGATGAGCGAGCGACGCACGAGCATCATCGGTGCGTTCCTGGTGGCGCTCGGCCCGGTTTCCATGGCGCTCTACACGCCGGCGATGCCGGAGCTCGTACGCGCCTTCGCCACCAGCGAGGCGGCGATCAAGATGACGCTATCGCTCTATTTCGGCGGCTTCGCCTTTGCCCAGCTCGTCTCGGGCACGCTCTCCGACGTTATCGGCCGCCGCTCGTCGACGCTGATCTTCATGGCGATCTATCTCGCCGGCAGCCTGATGGCCGCCTTCGCTCCCTCGATCGGCGTCTTGCTGGCCGGACGTCTGGTGCAGGGGGTCGGCGCCTCCGTCGGCATGACGGTGGCGCGCGCCATCGTGCGCGACCAGTTCACCGGCACCCCCGCTGCCCGCATCATGAACATGATCGGCATGATGCTGGCGCTCGGTCCGGCGGTTTCGCCAACGCTCGGCGGCATCGCGCTCGGCCTCTTCGGCTGGCAGTCGATCTTCTTCCTGATGGTGGGCTTCGCCCTGATGGCTTGCTTCACCGTGCAGTTCTTCATGGTGGAAACGGTGACGCCGGACCGCAGCAAGGGGCGCTTGCGGCCGATCCTCAGGGCTTATGGCGAACTGCTGACGGACAGTCGCTTCGTGTCCTCGACGTTTGTGATCGCCGGTGCTGTCGGCGCGCTTTACGCATGGGCGACGATGCTGCCCTTCGTGCTGATCGGGCAAGTGGGCCTAACACCGACCGAATTCGGGGTCGGCATGCTCATGCAATCCGGCCTCTTCTTCTCCGGCACCGTCACGGTGCGGCTGCTGATGCGGCGTTTCACGCCGCAGGCGCTCGTGCCCGCTGGCCTCGCCTTCATCGGTATGGCCAGCCTTGCCCTCTCCTTCACGATGCATGCGCTCCAGCCCACCTTCCTCTCGGTGATGGCGCCGGTCGGCATCTACGCTTTCGGCATTGCTTTTGTGATGCCCTATATGATGACAGCCTGCATGGTACCCTTCCCGCATATCGCCGGCACGGCATCGGCCATGATGGGCTTCATCCAGATGAGCTCGGGGCTCATCGGCGGGGCGCTCGCCGCTCTCGTCGGCGCCCCGGCGCTGGCGCTTGGCACGATCATTCCGGGTTTCGGTCTCATCTCGATAGCGAGCTATTTCTGGTATCGAAGGACCGTACGTTTGAGGCCGCTCATCGCGCCGACGGCCGCGGAGACGCCGTTTCGCAAAGCGGCGGAATAGCGCAGGATCAAACGGCGGTGTTGTAGTCACGAAAAAGCCGCGGCAGATTGCTCCGCCGCGGGTTTCGTCTGAAATGCCAGTTCTTAACGGTTACGCGCCGCCAGCGTGCGCAGGCGCAAGGCGTTGAGCTTGATGAAGCCGGCGGCGTCCTTCTGGTCGTAGGCGCCCTGGTCGTCCTCGAAGGTGACGAGCTTGTCGGAATAGAGCGACTTCGCGCTCTCGCGGCCGGTGACCATTACGTTGCCCTTGTAGAGCTTCAGCGTCACTTCGCCCTCGACATGCTCCTGGCTCTTGTCGATCGCCGCCTGCAGCATCTCGCGTTCCGGCGAGAACCAGAAGCCGTAATAGATGAGCTCGGCATAGCGCGGCATCAGCTCGTCCTTCAAGTGCGCGGCGCCGCGGTCGAGCGTGATGCTTTCGATCGCGCGATGCGCCGCCAGCAGGATGGTGCCGCCGGGCGTTTCGTAGACGCCGCGCGACTTCATGCCGACGAAGCGGTTTTCGACGAGGTCGATGCGGCCGATGCCGTTGTCGCGGCCATACTCATTGAGCTTCGCGAGCAGCGTCGCCGGCGACATGCGCACGCCGTTGATCGAAACCGCGTCGCCGCGCTCGAAGCCGATCTTGATGACGGTGGCCTTGTCCGGCGCGGCTTCCGGCGAGATCGTGCGCATATGCACGTATTCCGGGGCTTCCTGTGCCGGGTCCTCCAGCACCTTGCCCTCGGAGGAGGAGTGCAGGAGATTGGCGTCGACGGAGAAGGGCGCTTCGCCCTTCTTGTCCTTGGCGACCGGGATCTGGTGCTTCTCGGCGAATTCGAGCAGCTCGGTGCGGCTCTTGAACGACCAGTCGCGCCAGGGAGCGATGATCTTGATGTCCGGGTTCAAGGCATAGGCCGAGAGCTCGAAGCGGACCTGGTCGTTGCCCTTGCCGGTCGCGCCATGGGCGATCGCGTCGGCGTCGGTCTTTTTGGCGATGTCGATCAGGTGCTTGGAGATCAGGGGGCGGGCGATCGAGGTGCCGAGCAGGTAGATACCCTCATAGACGGCATTGGCGCGGAACATCGGGAAGACGAAGTCGCGCACGAACTCCTCGCGCACGTCCTCGATGTAGATTTCCTTGATGCCGAGCATTTCGGCTTTCTTGCGCGCCGGCTCCAGTTCTTCGCCCTGGCCGAGATCGGCGGTGAAGGTCACCACTTCGGCGCCGAGTTCCGTCTGCAGCCACTTGAGGATGATCGAGGTGTCGAGACCGCCGGAATAGGCGAGAACGACCTTTTTCACGTCTTTATGCGATGCCATGGTTTCTGTCCGTCTGCTCGGGGGCGGCGATGCCGCATCGAAATCTGCGGCACTTTAGCCAGAACTTGAAGGGATACAAGCACTACAGTACCCCGCGTCGAAATTTGACGCGTCGGGAGTTGCCGCCGCAGGTGGTATCGCCAGCGGACATACGAAAACCGCTGGCAAAAGAGCCTGTCCGACGATATCACCGGCAATCGGCTCATCGAGGAATTCGCCATGGACTTCGTCCCCAGCCTGCCAACGCTGCTCACCTTTGCCGCCGCCAGCCTGCTTCTTGCGGCAACGCCCGGACCGGACATGACGCTTTCGATCAGCCGATCCCTGGCGCAGGGAAGAAAGGCGGCGCTCTTCGTCGTCCTCGGCACGGGGCTCGGCATCGTCGTTCATACGATGCTCGTCGCCTTCGGCATCTCGGCACTGATCACCGCGTCGCCGACGGCCTTTCTGGTGCTGAAGACAGGTGGTGCTGCCTATCTCTTCTGGCTCGCCGTCCAAGCAATCCGCCACGGCTCGACGCTCTCGGTGAAGAAGATCGAGGGAGCGAAGGGAACGGTCCTTTCGAACGTTGCGACCGGCTTCTGGGTGAACATTCTCAACCCCAAGGTCGTAATTTTCTTCATGACCTTCCTGCCGCAGTTCGTCAGCGCACACGATCCGTCGGTCACCGGCAAACTCCTGTTCCTCGGCTTCTTCTTCATCGTCATCGGCATGCCGGTGAATGCGATGGTGGTGCTTGCCGCCGATTGGCTTGCGGCCTGGCTGCAGAAGAACAGGCGCTTCATGCGTGCGCTTGACTTCAGCTTCGCCGGCGTCTTCTCGGTCTTTGCGGTCAAGATCTTCGTGACGCAGGCAAGGTGAGCCGATCGGGCTCACCCAATCAGCAGCGCGTCGTCGTCGAGCGTCTGGCCGCGGATGCGGCGGAACATGGCGATGAGGTCCTCGACCTGCAGGGTCTTGCGGCTGTCGCCGGCGACATCGAGCACGATCTCGCCGCCGTGAAGCATGATCGTGCGATGGCCATAGTCGAGTGCCTGCCGCATTGAATGGGTGACCATCATCGTCGTCAGCTTGCGCTCGGTGACGATCTTCTGCGTGAGGTTCATGACGAATTCCGCCATGCCCGGATCGAGTGCCGCGGTGTGCTCGTCGAGAAGCAGAACTTCCGAGCCCGCGAGCGTCGCCATCACCAGCGACACGGCCTGCCTCTGGCCGCCTGACAGGAGATCCATGCGGTCGCCCAGGCGGTTTTCCAGTCCAAGGTTGAGCTCGGCAATACGCTCGCGAAAATGCTCGCGACGTTTCGCGCCAAGCGCCGGCGTCAAGCCGCGGCTTTCGCCACGCCTGGCGGCAAGCGCCAGGTTCTCCTCGATCGAAAGCGCGCCACAGCTACCGGCGAGCGGATCCTGGAACACGCGCGCAACGAGGCCCGCGCGCGCAGCCGTTCCCTTGCGGGTGACGTCCGTGTGCCCGATCGTCACCTCGCCCTCGCTCGGCAGGACGTCTCCGGCGAGCACGCCGAGCAGCGTCGACTTGCCGGCGCCGTTCGAGCCGATCACGGTGACGAACGAGCCCTGCTCGATCGTCAGGCTTACGCCGTTCAGCGCCTGCTTCTGCAAGGGGGTGCCCTTGCCGAAAACGACCTTGATGTTCTTGACGCTGATCATGCGGCACCTCCGCGACGCAGGCGAGGAAGGACGAGCGCCACGGTGACGAGCGCCGCGGTCACGAAGTTGAGGTCGGAGGCCTGCAGACCGAGCATATCCGTCGAAAGCGCGAGCTGAATGGCGATGCGGTAGAGGATCGAGCCGAGCACGCAGCCGGCGAGCGCGATCAGAATGCCGCGGGCGCCGAACAGCGTTTCACCAACGATGACGGCCGCAAGCCCGACGACGATCGTGCCGACGCCGGAGGTCACGTCGGCAAAGCCGTTGGTCTGGGCGAAGAGCGCGCCGCCGAAGGCAACGAGCGCGTTGGAGATCGCCATGCCGAGATAGATCTGGCGGCTGGTATCGACCCCTTGGGCGCGCGCCATGCGGGCATTGGCGCCGGTCGCCCGCATCGCGAGGCCGGCGTCGCTCTCAAGGAAGCGCCAGACGATGACGACGGCGACCAGCACGAGAATGCCGACGAAGAGCGGGCGAACGTAGAAGTCCCTGAGGCCCAGCCCGTAGAATGGCGACAGCATGGTGTCGGCATTGATCAGCGCGACATTCGGCTTGCCCATGACACGCAGGTTCACCGAGAAGAGCGCGATCATCGTCAGGATCGAGGCGAGCAGGTTGAGGATGCGGAAGCGCACGTTGAGGAGCGCCGTGACGATGCCGGCTGCAGCTCCGGCGACCATCGCGACGGCTGCGGCGAGCCACGGGTTGACGCCCGCAATGATCAGGACCGCGGTGACTGCGGCACCAAGCGGAAACGATCCGTCGACCGTCAGGTCGGGAAAGTCGAGCACACGGAAGGCGAGGAAGACGCCGACGGCGACAAAGGCATAGACGAGCCCCAGTTCCACGGCTCCCCAAAAAGCGATTTGACTCAACGTCGCTGGTCCTTCTCTTCGATGTCCGCGGGCTCACCGCAACGCGCGCGAACTGCTGTTCCAATGTCAGGGCGAGGGACGGAACGCCGCGCGGGCTTTCTCGTCCTGCTCTATAAGCGAACCGCCCCCGTATGGAACGAGGGCGGCAAAAAGGCAACAATTCCGGTCCGAACGTATCGGGATTTGTTACTCGACCGTGCGGGTTGCGCGGCTGACGACGCTTTCCGGCAGCGTGACGCCCATCCTGGTTGCGGCCCCCTTGTTGATGACGAGGTCGGTGCCGGCAGCGACTTTGACGGCGATGTCGCCGGGGTTTTCGCCCTTGAGAACACGAACGACCACTTCGCCCGTCTGCTTGCCGACATCGTAGTAGTTGAAGCCGAGTGCGGCGATCGCGCCGCGCGAAACGGAGTCCGTATCGGCGGTGAAGAGCGGCAGCTTGCTTTCCTCGGCGACGGCAACGGCGCCTTCGAGCGCCGAGATGATCGTGTTGTCGGTCGGGATGTAGATTGCGTCGGCACGGCCGACGAGCGCGCGGGCGGCACCCTGGACTTCGGCCGATTTCGTCGCGGCGGACTCGACTACGGTCAGACCAGCCTTTTCGGCTTCGGCCTTGAGTGCTGCGAGGAGCGAAACGGAGTTCGCTTCACCGGAATTGTAGAGGTAGCCAATCGACTTCACGTTCGGCAGGATCTCCTTGATCAGCTTCACATGCTCGGCAACCGGCGACATGTCGGAAAGGCCGGTTACGTTGCCGCCGGGCTTCTCCATGTCCTTGACGAGTTGGGCGCCGAGCGGATCGGAGACAGCGGTGAAGACCACCGGAATGTCGCGCGTCGAGGAAACCACGGCCTGGGCCGAGGGCGTGGAGATCGGCACGATGACGCTCGGCGCTTCACCGGCGAACTGGCGGGCGATCTGTGCGGCGGTCGCCGGGTTGCCCTGGGCCGACTCGTAGATGAACTTGAGGTTCTCGCCTTCCTTGTAGCCGGCAGCAGCGAGCGCGTCCTTGACGCCGTCGCGGGCGGCATCGAGGGCGGGATGTTCGACGATTGCCGTCACGGCAACCGTAACCTCGTCGGCGCGCGCCGGGAGCGAGAGCGCCACGGTGGCGGCAAGAGCGATGAGAAGTGAGCGCATGGATGTCCTCCGTTTGGCGAACGGGATGCCGGCGGCTGAACCGCTTCGCATGTTTCTCATCCCGCTCCAGATGAATTCGCCGCCTTCTTAGGAAAGCGAAGCGGTGAAATCAATCGATGGAAAGAGCTTCATCCATCAAACTTCTTCATCGATCGAGATTGCGCATCGCGCTTCGGTTCTGCCCCTCACCCTAACCCTCTCCCCGCTCGCGGGGAGAGGGGACTGGAACGGCGCGGCATCCTCCCTTCTCCCCGCCTGCGGGGAGAAGGTGGCCGGCAGGCCGGATGAGGGGCGAACCTGAGCGCAACCCGCCCCGCGCATCTCCTTGCCCGGCCTCAGTCCTCGCCGTGATTGGCGATCATCATTGCCTCGAAGGCAAGGCGGTCGACCTTGCGCATGCGTTCCGATTCCGACTTGAGCTGACCGCAGGCGGCGAGAATGTCGCGGCCGCGCGGGGTGCGGATCGGCGAAGCGTAGCCGGCCTGGTTGATGAAATCGGCAAAAGCCTCAATCTGCTCCCAGTCCGAGCACTGGTAGTTGGTTCCCGGCCAGGGATTGAAGGGGATGAGGTTGATCTTGGCCGGAATGCCCTTCAACAGCTTCACCAGTTCCTTGGCGTCCTCGAGGCTGTCGTTGACATCCTTCAGCATCACGTATTCGAAGGTAATGCGGCGCGCGTTCGACAGGCCCGGATAGGCGCGGCAGGCTTCCATCAGCTCCTTCAGCGGATACTTCTTGTTGATCGGCACAAGCATGTCGCGTAGGTCGTCGCGCACGGCATGCAGCGAGATTGCCAGCATGACGCCGATCTCCTCGCCGGTGCGGTAGATCTCGGGCACGATGCCGGAGGTCGAGAGCGTGATGCGGCGCTTCGAGAGCGAAAGACCGTCGCCGTCGGACGCGATCAGGAGCGCGGTCTTGACGTTCTCGAAATTGTAGAGCGGCTCGCCCATGCCCATCATTACGATATTGGTGATCTTGCGGCCTTCGGCAGGCACGATGGCGCCTTGCGGCGTATCGCGTTCGGGGAAGTCGCCGAGGCGGTCGCGGGCGAGCAGCAGCTGGGCGAGGATTTCTTCTGCCGTCAGGTTGCGCACCAGCTTCTGGGTGCCGGTGTGACAGAAGGAACAGGTGAGCGTGCAGCCGACCTGGCTCGAGATGCAGAGCGTGCCGCGGCCTTCCTCGGGGATATAGACGGTCTCGATCTCGACCGGCCGGCCGGCACCACGCGGCGGGAAGCGCAAGAGCCACTTGCGCGTGCCGTCGTTGGAAATCTGCTCCTCGACGATCTCCGGCCGGGCGATGGTGAAATGCTGCTTGAGCATCTCGCGCATGTCCTTGGAGACGTTCGACATCTGATCGAAATCGGAAACGCCGCGGACATAGAGCCAATGCCAGAGCTGGCTCACGCGCATCTTGACCTGGCGCTCGGGCACGCCTCGTTCGACAAGCAGCTTGGCCATGTCTTCGCGCACAAGGCCGATCAGCGATGGCTTCTCGGCCTCAGGCATCCGGCGCACTTGCGGCGCCTTGACGATGTCCGCCCTGTTCAAGATCTCAGTGGCTGCCATGCTTGCGATGTCCTGTCATACAGCGAAGGTCCGTCCGGAGAAGGTTCCGGATCATGTTCCGATGCTCGAATTGAAACTGGCGAGCCTTCGGGCGCGGCAACGGGGCGCGGGGCTCTGAATTTGGCGGCGCTTTAGCATTCTTTTCGCCGTGAGTCGACATGAGCGGGCTTGCGATGGAGAAAAGTGTCGGTCTTCGTGCGGAGTTGCCCCTCATCCGGCCTGCCGGCCACCTTCTCCCCGCAAGCGGGGCGAAGCGGACTCCCCGCACCCGCCCAAGTCCCCTCGCCCCGCTTGGGGGAGAGGGCTAGGGTGAGGGGCAATTGCCCAATGCAAAAAGGCCGGTCCAGAGGGCCGGCCTTCGCGATATAGCTCAAGCACCAGCGGGTTACTTGCAGGCTTCGATCTGCTTCAACGCGGCGGAAATGCCGGAGAGGGAATAGGAATAGGAAGTCGCGGTTCCCTTGCGGGACTTCGCGTTGACCGACATGTCCTTGCCCGACTTCATCGCCGCCACCAGCGCCGGTTCTTCCGCAGCGTTTTCGACCCAGGCGGAATTACCCTTGGTAAACATCACGAAAGTCTTGCCGTCGATGACCACATTGACCTTGGAATTGTCCTGCAGCGGGTAGCCCATCATCGCCTGAGGCTCGTAGCTGATGTTCTGCCCCGGGCGCTGCGAGACGAGGAAGAAGATATCGCCATGGTCGACACCGGCAGGGCTCTTCTCCTTCGGAACGGACAGGACGTAGCAGACCTTGCCGGCGCCGGCCTGGTAGGAATAGGCGCCCCAGGCATTGAATTGCTGGATCCGTGTCGGAGATTGAGCGGAAGCAACGCCGGCTGCTGCCACTACGAGTGCGATTGCAGTTGCGATCTTTCTTACAAACATGAGGTCCTGCCGCTTGTCTTGCTTGCGATCGCCCGAAGGTGGGACGGGCATCGCATAGTCATGATTTGATTTATTTTGACTTAATTCAGGTTACTAAACCGTCAACGATCACCGCAATCCGCTCGTTTCCGCCCCAAAACAGGCCGGAGACACGCCCGGCAGTCGGAGTTAGCGCGCTCATCCGGCGGGCCATCTCTTCGTGTCTGCGGATTTGCCGGTTCGGTCGATCGTCAATTCCGGAGGGCCGTGGCCGGTAGGAGTCCCCTGTCTCAAATCTCGCGCAACGCACTGTCCTCAAGCCTATTCGCCCACAGCCGCTGCGTCTGCGGAATCTATGTCACAAAGAATCAGGCAAGAGTTTGTCTTTCCGGCAGAAATGCGGCGGTCCCGCATTCTGATAATCATTCCTCATCCGGCCTGTCGCGCAGGGCTTCGTCGGCCTTGTCGTAATGCGTTTCCTTGATCTGGCCGCTGATCGCGGCGAAGGCAGCCGTCAACACGGCGATGTCGTCGGAAAAGCCGACGACGGCCAGCATGTCCGGCACGAAATCGAGCGGCAGGACGAAATAGGCAAGGGCTGCAAGCAGAATGCCGCGCGTACGCGTCGGAGTCTTCGGATCCACCGCGCAATAAAAGGCGGCAACGAGATCGCGGCTGAAGGGAATCTGGCGGGCTGCACGGCGAAAGGTCGGCCAGAACCGGCGGCGTACCTTGCGCTCCCGCCGTTCCTGTTCGGATTCCTCGCCGGGAAGAAGAATTTCACCGATCTTGATATCGTCCATCGCGTCCGTTTCCGAGTTGGGCCCTGCAGCGCCGCGCGTCTTTCCGGACGCGCGGAGAAACATGCAGGAAGCTGATATGGGAAGGGTGCCGGCTATTTCAAATGGTCGGGCATTCGTCCGGCAGCCGCGCGATCCATCTTTGCCGCCAGCTTGAAATCGAGTTCCGTCAGTCCGTTCGCATCATGCGTCGAAAGCGTGACGTCGACCCTGTTGTAGACGTTGAACCATTCAGGGTGGTGGTCGAGCTTTTCCGCCGCAAGCGCGCATTGAGTCATGAAGCTGAACGCCTCGGCAAAATTCTTGAAGCGAAACGCCTTCCAGATCGATGCGCCATCCTCGGCCAGAACCCAACCTTCCATCTTGTGCAAATGCTCGGCGACAGCCTCGGCGTCCAGTTTTTCCGGCCTCATGCTGTTTCTCCCTGTGATCTTTGGTGCTTAACAACGGCCTAGAACACGCTTTTATCCTTAAATGGGTTCCGATTTAAGGATAAAAACATGCGGCAATTCGAAGTACTGCAGCGGCCTTTGTCCACTTGAAAAGACACAGGGCGCTTTCGCCACGGATAAACTCCGCCCATGCCATGCGGCACAACTCTCGATGCCAACGGGGTGACATGAAGCCGGTCAGAATTCTCTTCGTTTGTCTTGGCAATATTTGCCGTTCGCCGCTCGCCGAGGGCGTCATGCGGGACCTCGCGCAGAAGGCCGGCCACGGGCAGGCGATTTCGGTCGATTCCGCCGGCATCGGCGCATGGCATGTCGGCGCTCCGCCGGATCAGCGGTCGATTTCGGTGGCGAAGGCGCACGGCATCGATATTGCGGCCCTGCGCGGGCGCCAGGTCAGCGCGGCGGATTTTGCGGCCTTCGACCTGATCCTCGGCATGGACATGAGCACCGTCCGCGACTTGAGCGTGCTCGCGCCGCCCGCAATGGCGGGCAAGGTGCATCTATTCATGCGTTATGCCACCGGTCGGGCGGGAGACGTTCCGGATCCCTATTACGAAGCGGCGGACGTCTTCGAAGCGCTCTACCAGATACTGGAAGCCGGGTGCTTGTCCCTGCTGGCAAGGCTCGAGGTTCGCGCCTCGTGAAGCGGAAAAACCTCTTCGGTCAGGTACGGACCGCCGCCGACCGAATCGCGCGACGACAGGAGAACGAAGCGGGAGACCGCAAAAGGTGAGGTGAGGAAATTGCCGCGCCCGGAAAGATAATTCACGACATCCTCGACGCGCGAGGAACGCAGCCTCGCGAGCGTCACGTGAGGCGTGAACTTGCGCGGGTCCGGCGGCAGGCCGAGGCGCTGGCAGATGCGTTCGATTTCCGCCTGGAGCGCAAACATTTCCGGGTCGTTGCTGACACCGGCCCAGACCGAATGCGGCTTTTTTGAGCCGAAGGCACCGGTGCCCGTCAGTTGCAGCTGGAATTCGGGGCGTTCGATCCGGTCGAGCCTTTCAACGATCTCGTCGGCGGTACGTCCGTCGACATCGCCGATGAAACGCAGAGTGATGTGATAGTTCTCCACATCAATCCATCGAGCTCCGGGAAGACCTCCGCGCAGCAAGGAAAGGCTCATTGCTGCATTGCGCGGAATTTCGAGGGCGGTAAACAGTCTCGGCATGGCGAGCTCCCCGAATCTCTTGCAGATGTCTTAGCGAATCACGCATCGAGTCTGCACGCAACTGTTATTTGGGCCGACAGAGTGTTAACTTTCTCTTAACTGTGGACCGATTGATCAGTCTCCTTTCGCAAGCCCTGCAATAAATCGTTCGGCGGCGGGCAGGAAGCGTTCGACCATCTCGCCGACGCCCCGGCTGTTCGGATGCATGCCATCCTCGAGCTTCAGCGCGCCGTCAGTCACAACGCCGTCGAGGAAGAACGGATAGAGCTCGAGATCATATTTCTGCGCCAGCTCCGGGTAGATGGGGTTGAAGCGGGCGGCATAGTCGGCACCCATGTTGGGCGGTGCCATCATGCCGGCAAGAAGCACCGCGATGCCGCGCTCCTTCAACCGGGAAATCATCGCCTCGAGATTTTTCCGCGACTGTTCCGGCGGAATACCCCGCAATGCGTCGTTCGCACCTAACTCGAGGATGACGCCTTTCGTTCCATCCGGCACCGACCAGTCGATGCGGGAAAGGCCGCCGGAGGTTGTATCTCCGGAAACGCCGGCATTGGTGATCGTGACGTCGAAGCCTTTGTTTTTCAATGCCTTTTCGAGTCGCGCAGGAAAGGCGTCCTCGGGCGGGAGCTGGAAGCCCGCCATCAGGCTGTCGCCGAAGCCGACGAGGCTTACACTCTCGGCGCGCACCGCTGACGATAACGCAATTGTCATTGCCAGGCTCAAGAAAAAGCGCAGAAAATCTTTTAATGCCATAGGCTCGTTCCTAAATCCCCGAGGGCAACCGTTTCGTCATCCGATCCAATTTCATATAGGGCTGTTTCCGCGTGGCAAGAACCATCATCGAGCTGAAAAATGCCGACTTGACGCTGGGCGAGGCGGCGGCCGCAGTCCATGTCCTGAAGGCTGTGAGCCTTACGGTTGACGCTGGCGAATCCGTCGGGATCGTCGGCCCATCCGGATCGGGAAAGTCGACGCTGCTGATGGTGCTGGCAGGTCTGGAGAGGCTCGACAGCGGAGAGATCACCATCGACGGGACTCCCTTGCACGGCCTGAGCGAGGACAAGCTTGCGGATTTCCGGGGTCGCAACGTCGGGATCGTCTTCCAGTCCTTTCACCTCATTCCCAACATGACCGCACTTGAAAACGTCGCGGTGCCGCTTGAGCTTGCGAATGTCCGCAACGCCTTCGACGTCGCGCGCCAGGAACTCGTCGCAGTCGGCCTCGGTGACCGGCTGACGCATTATCCGGGGCAGCTTTCGGGTGGCGAGCAGCAGCGCGTCGCGATCGCCCGTGCGCTGGCGCCGTCACCGAAGCTGCTGATCGCCGACGAACCGACCGGCAATCTCGACGCCGAGACCGGCCGGCAGATCGCCGATCTTCTCTTTGCGGAACAGCGCGAACGCGGCATGACGCTGGTTCTTGTTACGCATGATGCAGCACTTGCCGGGCGTTGCGGGCGGCAGGTGCAAGTGCGCTCCGGCGAGATCGTTTCCGGCGGGCATGCCAAATCGACGGCCGCCGCGGTTCGCCAGGAGGCGGCATCGGCATGAGCGAGACGGGCGCCATCAACCGCTTTCGCCCGTTTCTCGCCCTCAGACTGGCGCTGCGCGAAATGCGCGGCGGCCTCAAGGGCTTCTACATCTTCCTTGCCTGCATCGCGCTCGGCACCGCGGCGATCGCCGGCGTCAATTCGCTTTCACAGTCGATCAGCGCGACGATCGCGTCGCAGGGCCAAGAGCTCCTTGCCGGCGATATTCGCTTCGAACTCAACAATCGTGTGGCGACAGCCGAGGAGCAGGCCTTTCTCGACAGTCTCGGCAGCGTTTCCGCTTCCTCGGGTCTGCGTTCCATGGCGCGCCTCCCCGATGGATCCAACCAGGCGCTGGTCGAACTGAAGGCCGTCGACGGTGCTTACCCGCTCTACGGCACTCTTGAGAGTGAACCGGCAAGGCCGCTCGCCGAACTCCTGTCCAAACAGGGAGAGGTGTTCGGCGCGATCGCCGCGCCGCTGCTGCTCGAGCGTCTGGGCATCAGCCTCGGCGATGAAATCCTGATCGGCAATGCCCGCGTTCGGATCAGCGCAACGATCGTGCGGGAACCGGACGCGCTTTCCGACGGGTTCGGTTTCGCGCCGCGGCTGATGGTCTCGGCCGACGCGCTTTCTGCCTCGGGGCTCGTACAGACCGGCAGCCTCGTCGAGCACGGCTACAAGGTGAAGCTTGCCGATCCTCAGCGCGTCGCGTCCGTTCGCGCCGAGGCCGAGAAGCGATTCCCGTCGGCCGGCTGGTCGATCCGGACGAGCGGCAATGCCACCCCGTCGCTCAACGCCAATATCACGCGTTTCTCGCAGTTCCTGACCCTCGTCGGCCTGACGGCGCTGATCGTCGGGGGCGTGGGCGTCGCCAATGCCGTGCGCGCCTATCTCGATGGAAAGCGCAGCGTCATCGCGACCTTCAAATGCCTCGGCGCCCCGGCGTCACTGGTCGCCATGGTCTACCTTGCGCAGATCCTGATGATTGCGCTGATCGGTATTGGCATCGGCCTCGTTTTCGGCGCGCTGATCCCCTTCATCGCGGCCCAGTTCCTTGCCGATGTGCTGCCCGTTCCGACGTCGTTCCAGCTCTACCCGTCGGCGCTCGGCCTCGCGGCGCTTTTCGGCCTGCTGACGGCGCTCGCCTTCGCCATCCTGCCGCTCGGCCGCGCGCGCCGGGTGCCGCCAACGGCGCTCTTCCGGCAACAGGGTTTCGAACCGACCGGCTTTCCGGCCTGGCCCTATCTCGCAGGGGCTCTCGCCTGTCTTGCCGCGCTCGCCGGACTTGCCGTCTGGACGGCCTATGATCGCAGCATTTCGCTGATCTTCCTCGGCGCAATCGCCTTTGCCTTCATCCTGCTCAGGGGCGTGTCGTGGCTCATTTCCTGGCTGGCGCGGCGCAGCCCGCGGGTGAATTCGCCGGCGCTGAGATTGGCGATCGGCAATATCCATCGCCCCGGCGCCCTGACCCCGTCGGTGGTGCTGTCGCTGGGTCTCGGTCTCGCCCTGCTGGTGACGCTGGCGCTGATCGACGGCAATCTCCGGCGCGAACTCACCGGCGACATGGCCGAGCGCGCGCCCAACTTCTTCTTCGTCGACATCCAGGGCAGCGAGATCGAGGGGTTCCGGTCGCTGCTTGCGCAGGCGATGCCGGAGGGCAAGGTCGTCGAGGTGCCGATGCTGCGCGGGCGCATCGTGGCGTTCAACGGCGAGGACGTGAACAGCCGCAACGTACCGCCCGGCGGGCAATGGGTGCTGCGCGGGGACCGTGGCATCACCTATGCCAAAAATCGGCCGGAGAACTCGACGCTGACCGAAGGTACCTGGTGGCCCGAGGACTACCAGGGGGAGCCGCTGGTCTCTTTCTCGGCGGAGGAGGCCCGCGAACTCGGCCTGAAACTCGGCGACGCGGTGACCGTCAACGTGCTCGGCCGCAACATCACCGCGAAGATCGCCAATTTCCGCAATGTCGAATGGGAATCCTTGTCGATCAACTTCGTCATGGTCTTTTCGCCCAACACCTTTGCCGGTGCGCCGCACGCCTGGCTCGCAACCGTCATCGATCCGGATGCCACGGCCAAGGAGGAAGCGGCGGTCTTGAAGTCGGTCACCAATACCTATCCCACGATCACCAGTGTGCGCGTCAAGGATGCTCTCGATATCGTCAACACGCTTCTCGCACAGCTTGCCACGGCCATCCGCGCCGCCGCCGCCGTCGCCCTTATCGCATCGGTTCTCGTTCTTGCGGGGGCGCTCGCCGCCGGCAATCGGGCGCGCATTCACGATGCGGTGGTGTTGAAGACGCTGGGCGCCACGCGCGGCACGCTGATCCGCGCCTTCAGCTACGAATACATCATTCTCGGCTTCGCAACCGCCGTGTTCGCGCTGTTTGCCGGGGGCGTTTCCGCCTGGTTCGTCGTCAGCCGCGTGATGACGCTGCCGTCCGATTTCCTCCCGGATGTCGCGGTCGCCACAATCGTGATCGCGCTTGTCATGACCGTCGGCATCGGTCTTGCCGGAACCTGGCGCATTCTCGGCCAGAAGGCCGCTCCGGTGCTGCGTGAATTGTGAGCGCCGAAATTAACCGTAAATCACCCTTGTTTGATGGCTCAGGCCCCGGCTTTGCGCGATTCCGGCTCTTGCGGGTCTTGTGCGTGATCCGTTTCAACATCATATTTGTCCACAGGCATGCTGGAGCCCCGCAGCGGCGCCTGGGCGCTTGAAGGACAAGCACTTACCGCCCGACACCGTCACTCCAACCGGGGCTTAAATGAGGAAACAATGGCTGATCTGAGAAACTACCAAACCCGAATGTCGCCCGCCGGCGCTCAGGCGGGTGCCGTGATCGACGAAGGCCTTCGCGCTTACATGCTGAAGGTCTACAACCTGATGGCTCTCGGGCTGGCGATCACAGGTGTAGCAGCTTACGGAACCTATGCGCTTGCCGTCTCCAATCCGGCATTCGCCCAGCTCATCTACGCTTCGCCCTTGAAGTGGGTCGTAATGCTGGCGCCGCTGGCGCTGGTCTTCTTCATGAGCTTCCGCATCAATTCGATGAGCGTCTCCGCAGCGCAGACGACGTTCTGGATCTACGCCGCCTTGATGGGGGTTTCGCTGTCCTCGATCTTCCTGGTCTTCACCGGCCAGAGCATCGTGCAGACGTTCTTCGTCACGGCCGCCTCCTTCGGCGCCCTGTCGCTTTACGGCTACACGACGAAGAAAGATCTGTCGGGCTTCGGCACGTTCCTGATCATGGGCCTCTTCGGCCTGATCATTGCGTCGATCGTGAACATCTTCCTGGCGTCTTCGGCGCTCGCATTCGCGATCTCGGTCATCGGTGTGCTGGTCTTCGCCGGCCTGACCGCCTACGACACGCAGAAGATCAAGGAAATGTACTACGAGGCCGATGACGTCGCGGTTGCTGGCCGCAAGGCCATCATGGGCGCGCTGACGCTCTATCTCGATTTCATCAACCTGTTCATGTTCCTGCTGCAGTTCCTGGGCAACAGGAACGAGTAGTCAGACGCGCATTTACAGAAAAGGCGGCTTCGGCCGCCTTTTTTGTTGTCGCGTCGTCGTGCGTCCGATTGGATGCGCGGCGCCGTAAAGTAGAGCGGCCTTGATCGCGCCGTCCGATCCATGCGATTTGATCGGGATCAGCCAACATCACGAAGTCCCATGTCTGTCACTCTCCGCGACGCCGTCGCTGCCGATCTTCCCGCAATTACCGAAATCTACCGCGAGTCCGTTCTGAACGGCGTGGCGACCTACGAGATAACACCGCCCTCCGAGGCGGAGATGGCGCTGCGCTTTTCGACGATAACCGGCAACGGCTATCCCTACATCGTGGCACAGGAGGACTACGGCAGAGCGATCATCGGTTACGCCTACGCTTCCGCATTCCGCACGCGGACGGCCTATCGCTTCCTGGTGGAGGATTCCATCTATCTTGCGCCGGAGGCCCGGGGCAAAGGCGTGGGCAGGGCGTTGCTGGCGGAGCTGGTCAAACGGTGCACCGCGCTTGGCTTCCGCCAGATGGTCGCGGTGATCGGCGGCGCGCATCCGTCATCGATTGCATTGCATCGCGCTCTCGGCTTCGAGCATCAGGGGTTCATGAAGGCGACCGGTTTCAAGCACGGGCGCTGGCTCGACACGGCGATCATGCAGCTCGCGCTCGGAGACGGAGCGGCTTCGGACCCGGACGAGGGCGCCTACCCCGATACGCTCTACCGGACCTAGCGCATCGGACCCGATTTTCGGAAGGCACGATGCGTGGAATCAAAGAGTTACAGCGTCCTTTGTGCGTCCTAAAGGATGCACGGCGCTGTAAGTCGCGTCGGGTCATCGCTCCTATGCATGTCGTTGTCCCAAAACCGCTGCACACTTTTGGATGACATGCGTTAAGTCAGGTCGGCTTTGGGTGGCGGGCTTGCACCTCTTCCCGTTCGCAAGAAGAGCGAACTTGAGGCGCACAAAGGCCTTCGACCCGCCTGCGGGGGAAGGCGCCGGCAGGCGGATGAGGGGCAATTCCACAGGAGATATCGCGTCAGGTCTCGACGAGTTTCAGGACCTTGTCGAACACCTTGAGCACCAGGGCAAGCTCATGGCCGCGCTTCAGGATCGTGCCATGGGCATTGAGCACGCTGTAGGCGCCCTGCTTTGCCGCAAGCTTCGGGTTTTTCTCGATCCGGTAGAGCGGTGTCTCCCCCGATCGCTTGAACACGGAGAAAACGGCTCGATCCTTCGTGTGGTCGATCGCATAGTCGCGCCATTCGCCCTCGCCGACCATACGGCCATAGACCCGCAAAATCTGGTCCAGCTCGCGGCGATGAAATGTAACGGGTGGGGGATTCCTGGCGCTCTTGTATTCGTGAAAGTCGACCACTTGCGACGTGGCCTGGCCCTGGCGACGCGTCTCGCCTTCCGGTAAATCCGGTTGATCAGTCATCAGTATTTCGGCCTTCTGATGTGACAGGACTACGACAGTGTGCCTGACACGAGCGGAAAAGCAAGTCGGAAGCCGGTGAACAATGCCGGCAATTCTTGTCCTTGCCGCAATTCAGTCAAATCGGCGCCCCAATTCACGGCAAGACTTCCACCGCTGCCGGACAGAGTCGTTGCCACCGTATGTCCGGACAGGTCGTCATGCTGCGGGAGATTACGAACGCAGACATGACCGGTTCGGTCCGGTAACTTCGAACCCTCAGCCCCAGCCCCTCGATGCTGCCGGGCCGAACCACCCCCTTCTCAGAAAATCCCCTGTGTCGGAAATCACCGGGTTCAAAGCTTGCCCTGCGGGCCGGCAAGAACAGCTGCCGCTCCGACAATGGCCCCCGGCGTTTCCGCGTCCTTCATCGATTGCAGCAGGACGGCGCAGCCACTGTTGCCCTTTCCCTCGATCAGGACGGAGGCGGGCAAGGTGAATTCGGCCGGCTTGCCATCCCACATGCCGATCGTCTGGATGTCGCGCACGGCATGCCAATAGGCGATCTGCTTGCCGCTGTTTTCGCCCTTCTCGACATCGACCACCTTGGCCCGCTCGAAATAGACGACGACGACATTTGCCTTGCCTTCGCCGGCCCCGACCTTGATCGAGATTCCACCGTCGCCAATCGCCGCCTGCACCGGAACGGCCAGTCCCCGGCCCTCCGTGTTCATTGCGTCGAGCCGACTCCTGATCGCCTGCAGGTTGGCGCCGTTGAGATGATCGCGCCCGTTGAGGACCGCTTGCGGCGTATAGACGCCGTTGCGGCCGAGCATGCGCGCATAGGCATATTGCCGTTCGGTATTTTCCTTGGAAGCGAGCGTGTCCGCCCAGCCGAGATAGTTCCAGTAGTCGACGTGATAGGCGAGCGCGACGACGTCGCCCTCGTCGACCAGCTTCTTGAGCGCCGCGTCCGCCGGCGGGCAGGAGGAGCAGCCCTGGCTGGTGAAGAGTTCGACCACGCCCTTGACTGTTTTTCCGTCATCCGCCGCAACCGCTCCGCAGCCTGCCCCCAGAAAGCCTATCGTCAGGGCGAGACGCCGGATGGTTGTGTTATAGGCGAATGTCATGGCGTCACTTTTTTATAGGCAGGCTCGAATGCTGGAGTTCATACATACGACGGCCATTCTTCAACGGAAAGTCACGTTGGAGTGAGCATTTCACCGCTTATCGATACGGGGACGTGAAAAAGCCGGGGCACCATTCGATGCCCCGGCTCTCAAGCCGTGAAAACGTCAGCAGGCTCAGGCTGCGAGGTCGCGCAGAACCGTCTGCAGGATGCCGCCGTTGTTGACGTAGGTGACCTCGTCAAGCGTGTCGATGCGGCAGATCAGCGGAACTTCCTTGACCGAGCCGTCGCCATAGGTGATCCGGGCCACGCGCTTCTCGCGCGGCTGGACTTTGGCGAGGTTGTCGATGGTCACGACCTCGTCGCCCTTCAAGCCCAGCTGCTCCCAGGTCATGCCTTCCTCGAAGACGAAGGGGATAACGCCCATGCCGACGAGGTTCGAGCGGTGGATGCGCTCGAAGGACTGGGCGATCACCGCCTTGACGCCGAGCAGGTTGGTGCCCTTGGCCGCCCAGTCGCGCGACGAACCGTTGCCGTATTCGACGCCGGCGAAGATGACGAGCGGAACGCCTTCTTCCTTGTACTGCATGGCGGCGTCGTAGATCGACATCTCTTCCTTGGACGGATAGTGGATGGTGTAGCCACCTTCCTTGCCGTTCGGGCCGAGCATGTGGTTGCGGATGCGGATGTTGGCGAAGGTGCCGCGCATCATCACCTCATGGTTGCCGCGACGCGTGCCGTACTGGTTGAAGTCGGCGACGCCGACGCCATGGCCGAGCAGGTAGGAGCCTGCCGGCGACTGAGCCTTGATCGAACCGGCCGGAGAAATGTGGTCGGTGGTGATCTTGTCGCCGAAGAGACCGAGGACGCGGGCGCCTTTGATGTCGGAAATGCCAGCGCCCTTCTTGCCCATGCCGACGAAGTAGGGCGGGTTCTGGACATAGGTGGAAGCCTCGTCCCAGGCATAGGTTTGCCCGGCCGGAACCTGAACCGCCTGCCAGTTGGCGTCGCCCTTGAACACGTCCGCATATTTCGTCGCATAGAGTTCGCGCGTGACATACTTGAAGATGAAGTCCTGGATCTCCTGCGAGGTCGGCCAGATGTCCTTCAAGTATACCGGCTTGCCGTCCTTGTCCTCGCCGATCGGCTCCTTGGTCAGGTCCTTCTGCACCGTGCCGGCCAGCGCATAGGCGACGACGAGCGGCGGCGAGGCGAGGTAGTTCGCCTGGACGTCTGGCGAAATGCGTCCCTCGAAGTTGCGGTTGCCGGAGAGAACGCCGGCGGCGATCAGGCCCTTGTCGTTGATCGTCTTCGAGATCGGGCCCGGCAGCGGTCCGGAGTTGCCGATGCAGGTGGTGCAGCCGAAGCCGACCAGGTTGAAGCCGAGCTTGTCGAGGTCGGCCTGCAGGCCGGACTTCGCCAGATATTCGCCGACAACCTGCGATCCGGGTGCGAGCGAGGTCTTGACCCACGGCTTCGTCTTCAGGCCCTTGGCGACCGCGTTGCGGGCGAGCAGGCCGGCGGCGATGAGTACCGACGGGTTCGACGTGTTGGTGCAGGAGGTGATGGCAGCGATCGTAACGTCGCCGTGGCCAAGGTCGAAATCCGTGCCTTCGACCTTGTAGCGGTTCGAAAGCTGGCCGGGCTTCTTGTAGTCGCTTTCGAGCGCGGTTGCGAAGCCGGAGGCGATGTTTTCCAGCGAGATGCGGCCTTCCGGACGCTTGGGACCGGCCATCGACGGCACGACGTCGCCGAGGTCGAGTTCCAGCGTGTCGGTGAAGACGAGATCGGAGCCATCGCCTTCGCGCCACATGCCCTGCGCCTTCGAGTAAGCTTCGACCAGCGCGATACGCTGTTCTTCACGGCCGGACATGGTGAGGTAATTGATGGTTTCGGCATCGACCGGGAAGAAGCCGCAGGTCGCGCCGTATTCCGGACCCATGTTGCCGATCGTCGCGCGGTCGGCGAGCGTCATGTTGTCGAGGCCCTGGCCGAAGAATTCGACGAACTTCGAGACCACGCCCTTCTTGCGCAGCATCTGGACGACCGTCAGCACCAGGTCGGTCGCGGTGACGCCTTCCTTGAGCTTGCCGGTCAGCTTGAAGCCAATGACTTCCGGCAGCAGCATGGAGACCGGCTGTCCGAGCATCGCGGCTTCCGCTTCGATGCCGCCGACGCCCCAGCCGAGCACACCAAGGCCGTTGATCATGGTGGTGTGGCTGTCGGTGCCGACGCAGGTATCCGGGTAGGCGGTGACTTCGCCGTCCTCTTCGCGGGTCCAGACCGTCTGGCCGAGATACTCGAGATTGACCTGATGACAGATGCCGGTGCCCGGCGGCACGACGCGGAAGTTCTTGAAGGCCTGCTGGCCCCACTTCAGGAAGCGGTAGCGCTCACCGTTGCGCTGGTATTCCAGTTCGACGTTGCGGGCAAAGGCCTGGGGCGTGCCGAATTCGTCGACGATGACGGAGTGGTCGATGACGAGGTCGACGGGGACGAGCGGGTTGATCTTCTCCGCGTCGCCGCCGAGCGAAACCATGGCGTCGCGCATCGCCGCGAGGTCGACGACGGCCGGAACGCCGGTGAAGTCCTGCATCAGCACGCGCGCCGGGCGGTAGGCGATTTCGTTTTCCGCAGTGCCCTTGTCGCTGAGCCACGCGGCGACGTTCTCGATGTCCTTCTTGGTGACCGAGCGGCCATCCTCATTGCGCAGCAGGTTTTCCAGCAACACCTTCATCGAATAGGGGAGCTTCGAGACACCGGCAAGGCCGTTCGCTTCCGCCTTCGGAAGGCTGTAATAGACATATTCCACGCCATTGACGGTGAGCGTGGAGCGACAATTGAAACTGTCTAGGGATTTGGACACTGGATAATACCCCGTTCCGTCTGATCGCCAAAAGCTGACGTACGAACGCCCGAGCGCCTGTGAAGCGCGAAATGGGATGCGGGTGCGGCCATTTCCGCTGTCCGTACGTGGAATGTCATTCCATGTTCGGCGCTTGGATGATATTCACGCCGACCGCTGGCGTGTTGGCCGCGTTATAGATAATTTCTCCAGATGGTGCCAGACCAACCAAGGTTCAATCGGAACTTTTTTTGCTGTGCGGCAACGAGCGTCAAGGGAAGCTGAAAATACATGCGCCTGCTGGCTGAAGGTTTGAGTGCGAGGCGCGGCGAGGACCTGATTTTTAACGATATTTCCTTTGCTCTCGGAGAGGGAGAGGCCCTTGTGATCACGGGGCCGAACGGCTCCGGCAAGTCGACCTTGCTTAGGGTGCTCGCAGGTCTTTTGCGGGCCGAATCGGGCACGTTCAGAATCGAGGGGGGACCGGCGGAATTCGCGCATCCCCATGAGCTCAGCCATTATCTCGGGCATCGCAACGCAATGAAGCGGGAACTGACCGTCCGGGAAAATCTTTCCTTCTGGCAGCGGTTCATGGGTGATTCGCAAGGAGGGTCCGGGGTCGACATCGCGGCGGCCGCCGAAGCCGTCGGGCTTGCCGGCATCACGCACCTGCCCTTCGGCTATCTCTCTGCAGGCCAGCAACGGCGCATGGCCATGGCCAAGCTCCTCGTCGCCTACCGGCCGATCTGGTTGCTCGACGAGCCGACCGCCGCGCTCGATGCGGGGGCGGACCGGTTGTTCGCCGGACTTGTGAAGGCGCATCTCGAAGGCGGCGGTATCCTCATTGCCGCGACGCATCAGCCTCTTGGGTTCGGGTCGGCGCAGAGCTTGCAGATGAAGGGGTTCACGCATTGATCGCCCTCTTCTTCCGCGACCTCAAGCTTTCCGTGCGCGCCGGTGGCGGCGCGATGATCGGCGTGCTGTTCTTCATGACCGTCGTTGCGGTCGTCCCCTTCGGGGTCGGGCCGGATCTCAATCTCCTGTCGCGTATCGGTCCGGCGATGCTTTGGATCGGCGCGCTGCTCGCGTCACTGCTCGGCCTCGACCGTCTTTTCCAGGCGGAGCGCGAGGATGGGTCGCTCGATCTCCTGCTGATGCAGGAAACACCGTTGCTCATGACCGTATTCGTCAAGTGCGCGGCTCATTGGGCCGCGACCGGCCTGCCGCTTGTCATCGCCTCGCCGCTGCTCGGCCTTTTCATGAATATGAACGAGTTGGCGATCGGTGCGACCATGCTCACGCTCCTTGCCGGAACGCCCGCGATCACCTTCATCGGCGCGGTCGGTGCCGCGGTCGCGGTCGCCTTGCCGCGGGGCGGGCTGCTCGTCTCGATCCTCGTCCTGCCGCTTGCCATCCCCGTGCTGATCTTCGGTGTCAGTGCGGTCTATGCGGCGATCGAGGACCCCGCCCCGTTTCTGCCGCCTTTCATGATATTGATGGCGATAACCCTGTTCTTCGCAGTGATCGGTCCCGTCGCGGCAGCCGCGGCGCTCAGGCATTCGGCTGATTGAGGCGTGCGATATGCGCTAACGCAATCGTGATTGATCACGGCGTAATTCCTTAGATCGAAATCGTTCTGAGGCTAAAATCATGCAGTCATTCAGGGTGCTGCAGCGACCGTTGCGCGTCTAAAGGACGCGCGGCGCTGCAGGTCAATTGCGGAAGGGATGCTTCCGCGTTAAAGAGCCGTCATGAGCGAAAACAGCCTGGCTATCCGCAAATTCAGCGATCTCGCCAACCCGACCCGGTTTCTGGCGCTGGCTGACCGTGTCCTGCCCTGGTTTGCCGCCGCCACCGCCCTGTTCTTCGCCGCCGGTCTCTGGCTTTCATTCACGACCGAAGGTGACTACCAGCAGGGCGAGACGGTGCGCATCATGTATCTGCATGTGCCGGCCGCCTGGCTGTCGATGATGTGCTACACGGTGATGGCGATCTCGGCGCTCGGCACGCTCGTCTGGCGCCACCCGCTCGCCGATGTTTCCGCCAAGGCGGCCGCGCCGATCGGCGCCTGCTTCACCTTTCTCGCGCTGGTCACCGGTTCGCTCTGGGGCAAGCCGATGTGGGGAGCCTGGTGGGTCTGGGATGCGCGGCTCACCTCGGTCTTCGTGCTCTTCCTCATGTATCTCGGGCTGATTGCGCTCAACCGCGCCATGGACGATCCGGCCCGTTCTGCCCGCGTCTCCGCCGTTCTCGTGCTGGTCGGCTTCGTCAACATTCCGATCATCAAGTTCTCGGTCGAATGGTGGAACACGCTGCATCAGCCGGCGAGCGTTCTGCGTTTCGGTGGGCCGACGATCGATCCCGAGTTTTTGCGGCCGCTTCTCATTATGGCGGTCGCTTTCACGCTGCTGTTCTTCACGCTGCACATTGCGGCGATGCGCAACGAGATCTGGCGTCGCCGGGTCACGTCGCTCCGCCGTCAGGCTGTTCGCAACGCCGGCCGGGAGGCACAGACACTATGATGAGCCACGCCGCCTATGTCTTTGCGAGCTACGCCGTCGCCGCCGTTACGGTGGCGGGACTCGTGTTCTGGGTCATCGGCGATGGCCGCGCCCGTCAGCGTGAGCTGAAGGAGCTCGAGGCGGCAGGCATCCGACGCCGCTCGGCGGAGGCTTCTAGCGGAGCCGGCCGATGAGCAGCACCCACGCACCCCAGCCGGACGAGCGTAAGCCCGGCGCATTGCGTTTCGTGTTCGCGGCGCTGCCGCTCGTCATCTTCGCGGCATTAGCGCTGATCTTCTGGAGCCAGCTGAATTCCGGCAGGGATATCAGCGAAATCCCCTCGGCACTGATCGGCACCAAGGCGCCTAAGCTCGACCTGCCGCCGCTTGAAGGCGCGGCGCTTGCGGGCCAGCCGATGCCGGCACTCAACGATGCGGCAATCAAGGGCAGGCTGACGCTCGTCAATGTCTGGGCCTCCTGGTGCGTGCCCTGCCGGCAGGAGCACCCGATCATCCTCGAGCTCTCCAAGGATCCGCGGCTTCTGGTCGTCGGCATCAATTACAAGGACCAGAACGAAAACGCGTTGCGTTTCCTGGGTGAGCTCGGCAATCCGTTCTCGGCGATCGGTGTCGATCCGCGCGGCAAGGCCGCGATCGACTGGGGCGTCTACGGCATCCCGGAGTCCTATCTCGTCGGCGCCGACGGCACGATCCTTTACAAGCGCGTCGGCCCGTTCGACGAACGCAGCCTCAAGGAAGGGCTGATGCCGGCGATCGAAAAGGCGCTCGCGGGTTCGTGACGGGCCCAGCGGCTCTTTCGTCCCACAATTTGCCCCTCATCCCGCTGCCGCGACCTTCTCCCCGCACGCGGGGCGAAGGGACTTGCGGCACTCGCCCGCCCCTCCTCACCGAAGGCGGTCATGGCTTGGGAAGAAGAGAAGGTAGCGAATTTCCAGTTCTCCCCCCGTACGTGTAGCGATGGGATTTAGGTGGGCGCCGCGAGTCTCCTTCGCCCCGCGTGCGGGGAGAAGGTGGCCGGCAGGCCGGATGAGGGGCGAATGCGGACGAATTAAAGCCCCGCCTGCCATGCCTTCACCGCATCGAGCGGCCAGACGAGCATCAGCACGTTCAAGGTCAGGTTGTCGCGCACCGTCCAGGCGGTGAAGAGCTCCAGCACGATTGCGATTGCGACGGTCACAGCGACCGGTAGCCGCGATGCGAGCAGGAAGCCAGTCGCCATGGCGAGTGTATCCATGGTGGAGTTCAGGATGCTGTCGCCGAAATAGTCGAGCGAGATCGTTGCCGAACGGTAGCGGTTGATCACCATCGGCGTGTTTTCGGCAATTTCCCAAGCGGATTCGATTACGGTCGCAAACAGGAGGCGCGCGCTCAGCGGCTTTCCGCGCAGGAATAGGTGACCGAGACCGTAAAAGAGGAAGCCGTGAATGATATGGGACGGCGTGTACCAGTCGCTGAGGTGCTGCGAGTTGCCGCTGGACTTGACCACGCCTTCCCACAGCTTGACGTAGCCGCATTCGCAGATCCACAGCCGGCCCATGAGATGCTGTGTCAGTATCTGAATCGCAAGCACACCAAGGCAGGCGATCAGCCAGAACCAGGCCCAGCGCTGTCTGTTGTCGTCGGTCCCGGCCGCGATCGTCACTCGGCGCTTTCCTGTTCGAGCGAATGTTTCATGATCAGCGGCATCTGGGCAAGGGTGAAGACAATGGTGATCGGCATCGTTCCCCAGACCTTGAAGGCCACCCAGAAATCCGTCGAGAAGGTTCGCCAGACAATCTCGTTCAGCACCGCGAGGAACAGGAAGAACAGACCCCAGCGGATGGTGAGCTTCCGCCAGCCATCCTCGTCCAGCCTGAAGGCGGAATGGAAGACGTAGCCGAGCAGGGATTTGCCGAACAGGAGGCCGCCGAGCAGGATCGCGCCGAAGAGCGTGTTGACGATCGTCGGCTTCATCTTGATGAACGTGTCATTCTGCAGCCAGAGCGTCAGCGCGCCGAAGACGAAGACGACGATTCCGGAAACGAGCGGCATCATCGGCAGCGTTCGGGTCAGCATCCAGGAAGCGACAAGCGCAATCGCCGTTGCCGCCATGAAGAGCCCGGTGGCGATGAAGATCGGTCCACCGAGTTCGGCAAGCATGGGAAAGCGGCCCGCCAGCCAGTCGCCGCGGGAATTGGCGAAGAAGAAGACCATGAGCGGCCCGAGCTCCAGCACGAGCTTAAGGAGTGGGCTCACCTCTGTCCGCGCCTTGGCGGCTTCGATTGTCGACATATGCGGATCCTGTTCTTGCATATCGCGCCTTCTACCGCGCCACGCGTCTTACGGGACGCGCAAAGGCCGCTGTAGCATTTGAGTTGCTGCATTCTCCTTAAATCGGGCTCGATTCAAGGAGAATGCACCGGAGCGGGTGGAAACACTTCCTCGCCCCATCCGGCTGCTCATAACACCAGCATTGCGGCAAAACCATATCAACGAGGCGGGCGGTGTCCAAACGTCCTTCGAACCATTGTCTGCTGTCGCCATCAGGCGGCAACGCCGGCGATCGCATCGGCGAAATCCTTTGCCTCGAAGGGTTCGAGATCGTCGACGCCCTCGCCGACACCGATGAAATAGACCGGCAGCTTATGCTTGGCGGAGATCGCGACGAGAATGCCGCCGCGCGCCGTGCCGTCGAGCTTGGTCATGATCAGGCCGCTGACGCCCGCGACGTTGCGGAAGATCTCGACCTGCTGGAGGGCATTCTGCCCGGTCGTCGCGTCCAGCGTCTGCAGGACCGTATGCGGCGCGTCCGGGTCGAGCTTGCCGAGGACGCGGACGATCTTTTCGAGCTCCGCCATCAGCTCGGCCTTGTTCTGCAGCCGCCCGGCCGTGTCGATGATCAGCACGTCCGACTTCTTCTCGCGCGCGAGCTGGAACGCCTCATAGGCTAGGCCGGCTGCGTCGGCGCCGAGCTTCGAGGACACGATGTCGGATTTCGTCCGATCGGCCCAGATCTTCAATTGCTCGATCGCTGCGGCGCGGAACGTGTCGCCGGCCGCAAGCATCACTTTCAGGCCCGCGCCGGAAAGCTTGGCGGCAAGCTTGCCGATCGTCGTGGTCTTGCCGGTGCCGTTGACTCCGACGACGAGGATCACATGCGGCTTGTGGCTGAGATCGAGTTCGAGCGGCTTGGCCACCGGTGCCAGCACCTTCGTGATCTCGCCGGCCATGATGCGCGACACGTCCTCGCCGGAGACGTCCTTGCCATAGCGCTCGGAGGCGAGCGTATCGGTGATGCGCATTGCCGTCTCGACGCCGAGATCGGCCTGGATCAGCAGGTCTTCGAGATCCTGCAGCGTCGCCTCGTCGAGCTTCCTCTTGGTGAAGAGGCTGGTGATCTGGCCCTTCAGGTGGGACGAGGAGCGCGCAAGACCGCGGCGCAGGCGCTGGTACCAGGGAAGCTTCGGCTGAGGGGCGGGCGCTGCTTCCTTCGGACGCTTGTCGGCGGTGGCAAAGCCTTTGGGGAGGCTTGATGCCGTTGCGATTTGATCTTCCCGCTTGTGGGGGAGATGCCCCGAAGGGACAGAGGGAGGTGTCGCCGCTCGAGCCTCTTCCTCTTGCTTCTCGGCGTATCCGGAAGCGGCCTCACCCCCCTCTGCCCTGCCGGGCATCTCCCCCACAGGCGGGGAGATTGGAGGAGGCGCGCGCTCGTCTTTCACCGGAACGGTTTCGTCCGCGGCTGCGTCTTCATGGGCGGCGAAGTCGGGGCTTGCCTCGGCCTTCTCGCCTCTCGTATCGGTGTCTTCTGCGCTTGTGTCGGGCGAAGCGGCGATATCGTTCACACCGGCCGCTTTCTCCGCAGCGCGGGTCTGTTCGTCCTCTGCGGTTACCTCGGTCTCCGCCTGATCTCCCCTCTTGTGGGGGAGATGTCCCGAAGGGACAGAGGGGGGTGTGGCGGCCTTGGCCCTTTCACCTTCGCGCGTCTCGGCGTGATCAGATGGGGACGCACCCCCCTCTGCCCTGCCGGGCATCTCCCCCACAAGCGGGGAGATTGGGGGAGGCGCGCTCTCGTCCTCCACCGGGACAGTTTCGTGCACGGCAATGTCTTCATACGCGGCTATATCGAGGCTTGCGTCGGCATTCCCGCCTTTCGTATTGGCGTCATCGGCGCTTGTGTCGGGCGATGCGGCAATATCGTCCACACCACCTGCGGCCTCTCCAGCGCGGGCCTGCTTCTCGGCGGTCGCCTTGGGCTCCACCCCCTCTCCCCCCTCGTGGGGAAGATGTCCCGAAGGGACAGAGGGGGTCGTCGCAGCCCCGCTGGAGACCGCGTCCGGTGCCGCTTCCGGCGCCTCCTGCGGCGGCGCGGGTTTCTCCTCTACGGCGCCTTTGCCAAAGGAGAAGATCTTTTTGATGAAACCAATCGCCATGAGAATTCTCGGATTTCAGGCCGCAGCCATCTGTTTTTGTTGCATCGTCAGATGCTTGCCATTGTGGCCGGTAATTGTGACAGCAACGAGCGACCGCGGCTCGAGGCCGGCCGCATCGACGAGTGTGAAGTTTTCGGTGTGCGCCAGCCCGTTCATCTCGACCAGAATTGTCTGCTTGCTGCCGATCATGCGATCGAGATGGGCGGCGTGGAGTTCCGCCCCTTTGGCGCGCAGGCGGGCGGCGCGCTCCTTGACGAGCGCACGGTCGAGCTGCGGCATGCGCGCGGCCGCCGTGCCGGGGCGCGGGCTATAGGGAAAGACGTGGAGATGGGCGATGCCGCAGTCCTCCGCAAGGCGCGCGGCATTTGCGAACATCGCATCGGTTTCGGTCGGAAAGCCGGCGATCATGTCGGCGCCGAAGCTGATCTCGGGCCTCAAACCGCGTACCTCGTTGCAGAAGGCGCGGGCGTCGGCGCTCGAATGGCGCCGCTTCATCCGCTTCAGGATCATGTCGTCGCCGTGCTGGAGCGAAAGATGCAGATGCGGCATGAAGCGCGGCTCGTCGGCGATGAGGTCAAGGAGATGCCGGTCCGCCTCGATGCTGTCGATTGACGAGAGGCGCAGGCGCAGGATTTCCGGCACCTGCTTCAACAGCGTCTTGGCAAGCAGACCGAGTGTCGGCGTTCCGGGGAGATCGGCGCCATAGCTCGTCGCATCGACGCCGGTCAGCACAATCTCGCGATATCCGCTTTCGACGAGCCGGCGGGCCTGATCGACGACGGCGCCCATCGGCACGGAGCGGGAATTGCCGCGGCCATAGGGGATGATGCAGAAGGTGCAGCGGTGGTCGCAGCCGTTCTGCACCTGGATGAAGGCCCGGACGTGGCCGTCGATGTGTTTGACCATCTGCGGCGCGGTGGCGCGCACGCTCATGATATCGTTGACGCGCAGCTTCTCCTCTGCCGAAACGCCGAAATCCGGCAGCGAGCGATAGGACGTGCTCTTGAGCTTCTCTTCGTTGCCGAGGACCGCATCCACCTCGGCCATTTCGGCAAAGGTTTCCTTCTCGGTCTGGGCGGCGCAGCCGGTGACGATGATGCGGGCGTGCGGGTTGTCGCGGCGGGCACGGCGGATCGCCTGGCGTGCCTGGCGCACGGCCTCGGCGGTGACCGCGCAGGTGTTGACGAGTATGGCGTTGTTCAGTCCCGCCTTCTCGGCCTCGGCCCGCATCACTTCCGATTCATAGGTATTGAGGCGGCAGCCGAAGGTTATGACCTCGACGCCGCTCAAAGCGCCCGCGCTCCGCTTTCGCCAGCCGCTGCACGATCGCGCTGAAAGGCGCCGGTGGCGGGATCAAGCGTGCCCGACCATTCCCACTCGGCCGGCCCCGTCATGATCACGTGGTCGTCCTTCTCGCGCCATTCGATGAGGAGGGGCCCGCCAGGAACGTTCACGGTTACCGTCCGCTCCGTGCGGCCAGTTCTTGCGCCGCTGACGGCGGCGGCACAAGCTGCCGAGCCGCAGGCAAGCGTCAGCCCTGCGCCACGCTCCCAGGTCCTGAGATCCATCTCGTCGCGCGAACGGACGCGGGCGATCGAGATATTGGCGCGCTCCGGGAAGATCGGATGATTTTCAAGGAGCGGCCCGAAGCGATCGAGCTCGTAGGACGAGACGTCGTTCTCGACCCAGAAGATCGCATGCGGATTGCCCATCGAGGCGACGGAAGGTGAGTGCAGGACCGGAGCGTCGATCGGCCCGATCTGCAATTCGATCCGACGCGTGTCATGAAATTCCTCGGCGAGCGGAATCTCGTCCCAGCCGAAGCGTGGGCGTCCCATGTCGACCGAGATCGCCCCGTCCTCATGCTCCTTCGCTTCGAGCAGGCCCGCAACGGTATGGAAGAGGAAGGCCTTCTTGCCGGTTTCGGCGGCGAGCGCCTGCACGACGCAACGGGTGCCATTGCCGCAGGCCTGCGCCATCGATCCGTCCGAGTTGATGATGTCGATCCAGGCATCGGTGCCGGCGGCCTTCGGATCGTGGATCGCCATGATCTGGTCGAACTCGGTCGCCGGATCGGCATTGAGCGCGACCGCAGCATGAGGCGTGACGCGATCCTTCCGGCCGCGCATGTCGACAACCAGGATCTTGTTCCCAAGCCCGTTCATCCTGGCAAATTGCACGCTGTCGGCCATGTCGCGATTATCCAAACTCGCCTCCACTTCGGGGAGGCGTCCTTCATTTGCGCTGTATATGGCGGAAAAGCCCGGAAATTACCAGTGCCGGCTTCATTCGGCCTTCGATGCGGTCGCGGGAACGTCGAAGATCTCGCCGGGACGCATCGCCCTGAAACGCGCCCGCTCGATGCCGGCGCTGTCGAGTGCCGCCTCCAGGGCTCGCAGCGGCTCTTCGATCCCTTCATTGTTCAATCGGAACGTGCCCCAATGGTGCCCGGCGACGTGTTCGGCGCCGCAGGCGATCATGCCCATGACCGCTTCTTCCGGATTCTGGTGCTGGGACGCCATGAACCAGCGCGGCTCGTAGGAGCCGAACGGCAGGTTGGCGAGGCGGAACGGGCCGTGTTTGGCGCGGGCGGCGCGGTAATTGATGCCGTCGTGAAAGCCGGTGTCGCCTACATGATAGATCTTGCCCGCCGGCGCCTCGATGACGAAGGCGGCCCATAGCGCCATGCGCCGGTCGCCGGAACGACGGGCCGCCCAGTGGTGGCAGGGCTCGGCATGGATGGTGATCCCATCTTCCACCTCGACCCGGTCACCCCAATCGACAACGGATATTTCGGCGCTCGGGACCGAACGCCGGATGATGGTGTCGTTGCCGAGCGGTGTCACGACGCGCGGTGCGTGCTCCTCGTTCAATGCCATGAGCGTGGCGAGATCGAGGTGGTCATAGTGATTGTGCGTGACAAGGACGACGTCGATCGGCGGCAGGTCGTCCATGAGAATGCCGGGTGCATTGCGCCTGTGCGGACCGGCGAAGGTAAAGGGGCTCGCGCGGTGCGACCAGACCGGATCCGTCAGGATGTTCAGGCCGCCGACCTGGATCAGGAGCGTCGCGTGTCCGACCATAGTCACCCGGAGACCGTCACCGTCGACGTTGAGATCGGGTTTCGCCTGAAGGAACGGACTGGCATGGTGCTGAGGCCACCGCACCCGGCCGCCGCCAAGCTGCCAACGCAGGAGAGCGCCGAAGCCGCGCGGTGCGGTGCCGCCGGGATTGAAGAAGCGAACGCCGTCGAAATGATCCGAAACGGGGCCGGCGTAATAGGGATTGACACCTTTCCTCATTGCCGTCCTCGGTGCCGTTGCGATGAAACAAGATAGGCGCACCGGAGGTCCCATCACAGGGTTCAGGCAATAGTCTTTAACAAATTCTTGAAGATGACAACTCGATTGCTATCATCGGCCGATGCTCGTCCGATTCGACAAACAGGAACGCCTCTACAAGGCCATCAAACTTGTCCGCCCCATCCAGCTCAACGTCAACAGGACGGTGGAGAAGATGCTCGACGGGGCGGGGATCACGGTTGCCGAGCGGGCTATCCTCGAAGTGCTTTGCAACGAGCCGCTGACGGTGCCGGAGGCGGCAAGGCGCCTGTCGATGAAGCGGCAATTTGTCCAGCGCATCACGGCGGGGCTGTTTGCAAAGGCCCTGATCGAGAAAAAACCCAATCCGGAGCATCGCAAGGCCTATTTCTGTGTCCCGAGCGCCGTCGGCCGTGAGTTGTTCAACGCCGTTCACCAGCGCGAACTGGAACTGCTGCATGCGGCTCTCGGCGATATCAACCAGACCGAGGTGGTGGTGGCTCTCCGGGTGATGGCGCGAATCGACTCGGCTTTCGAGGAACTGGCACATCAGTTGGGCGCGGAGGAAAGCGGATGACTACGGTTCTCGCGGCGGTGGCGGCAGTCGTCGTTGTCGGCGCCCTCTTCGTCATCCGCCTGAAGTATGAATTGCGGAGGGCGAATACGCCGACCACCGGCGAGCGCATCGACATTTCCATGCGGCCGAACCTGGCGCTGCTCGTCATCGACATACAGAAGGACTTCACCTCGATCGGCGGAAAATACGGATGGGACGAGGCCTATCTGAAGAAGCGACTTGCCATGATCAGCACGGCTGCCGTCAAGGCGAGCCAAGCCGAGATACCGGTGATTGCCATCCGCCATGTCTATCGCGCGCCGCTCATCAGGCTGATGATCTGGTTTTTTGGCGAGGGGCGGGGAATCCCGGGATCGAAAGGGCTCGGTCTCGCGTTGCCGCTGTCGCCGGATTTCGATATCGTGAAATCGCTGAGCGATGGCTTCTCCTCACCGGAGCTCGAAGGCTATCTGGCTGCAAACAGGATCGGTACCTTGCTGCTGACGGGGCTCGACGGTTGCCATTGCGTCCAGAACACCGCCAACGGTGCGCTCAACCGCGGCTATCGGGTCGAAATCCTCGAAAACGCCGTATTGAGCCGCGACAAAGCCGGATGGCGCAAGCATGCCGAGGCGCTTGAAGGGCGGGGCGCCGTGCTCACCTGAAGTGGCTTCCAAGCTCATTTGCCGCCAATCCTTGACTTTTCACCCGCTTTCCTGTTTATCGCGGCTAATTCCTTCGCAAGTGATGACTTCGAAGCCGCCGACCGGGCCCCGCAAAGGTATAAAGAGAGCCCGGAGGTCAACATCCGACAGCGCGTTGCGCCCTCGGGTGGTTTTTGGCTTTGCGCCTTGTTTTCCGCGCGAGGGAACCCACGTTTCCGGCTGAGCAATTGGTAAACCGGAAACCAGAAGGATGAGAGTATGTTCGAGAGCCTGCAGGACCGCCTTGGTTCCATATTGAATGGACTGACCGGCCGCGGCGCACTGTCGGAAGCTGATGTTTCCGCGGCGCTTCGGGAGGTTCGCCGTGCGCTGCTCGAAGCCGACGTCGCGCTCGATGTGGTGCGGTCCTTCACGGAAAAGGTTCGCGAGAAGGCGGTCGGCGCCGAAATCCTGAAATCGATCAAGCCCGGCCAGATGGTCGTCAAGATCGTCCACGACGAGCTCGTCGCGATGCTCGGCTCGGAGGGCGTGCCGATCGATCTCAACGCGCCGGCCCCGGTTGTCATCATGATGGTCGGCCTTCAGGGCTCGGGCAAGACGACGACCACCGGCAAGATCGCCAAGCGGCTGACCGCGCGGGACAAGAAGAAGGTCCTGATGGCCTCGCTCGACACGCGCCGTCCGGCCGCGCAGGAGCAGTTGCGTCAGCTCGGCGTCCAGACCGGCGTCGATACGCTGCCGATCATCGCCGGCCAGTCGCCGACCGACATCGCCGCGCGCGCCGTCCAGGCAGCCAAGCTCGGCGGCCATGATGTCGTCATCCTCGATACCGCCGGCCGCACCCATATCGACGAGCCGCTGATGATCGAGATGGCGGAAATCAAGCGGAAGTCCAATCCGCATGAGATCCTGCTCGTGGCCGATGCCCTGACTGGTCAGGACGCGGTCAATCTCGCACGCAATTTCGACGACCGCGTGGGCATCACCGGTCTGGTGCTGACCCGCATGGACGGCGACGGCCGCGGCGGTGCTGCCCTGTCGATGCGCGCCGTCACTGGCAAGCCGATCAAGCTGATCGGCGTTGGCGAGAAGATGGGCGAGCTCGAGGAGTTCCATCCGCGCCGCGTTGCCGACCGCATCCTTGGCATGGGCGACATCGTTTCGCTGGTCGAAAAGGCGGCGGAAAACATCGATGCCGAGAAGGCGGCGGCCATGGCCGCCAAGATGGCCAAAGGCAAGTTCGACCTGAACGATCTCGCCGACCAGCTCAGGCAGATGCAGAAGATGGGCGGCATGGGCGGCATCATGGGGCTGATGCCGGGCATGGCCGGCATCAAGGACAAGATGGCCGCTGCCGGTCTCGACGATTCACTCTTCAAGCGCCAGCTCGCCATTATCTCCTCGATGACCAAGGCCGAGCGCGCCAATCCGGACATCCTCAAGCATTCGCGCAAGAAGCGCATCGCTAGCGGCTCCGGCACCGATGCTGCCGACATCAACAAGCTTCTGAAGATGCACCGCCAGATGGCGGACATGATGAAGATGATGGGCGGCAAGGGCAAAGGCGGCATGATGAAGCAAGTGATGGGCGGCCTTGCCAACAAGATGGGTCTTGGTGGATTGGGCGGCGGCATGCCGGATCTGTCGAAGATGGACCCGAAACAGCTCGAGGCGCTGCAGAAGCAGGCCGAGGCCGCCGGTCTCGGAAAGCCCGGCGGCGGCCTGTCCGGTCTTGGCGGCGGTGGATTGCCAGGCTTGGGCGGCACCAAGCTTCCGGGTCTTGGTGGCGGTTTCCCGGGTCTACCCGGCCTGCCGAAGAAGAAGTGAGGATCGCAGAGAATGGTTGATCCCGAGATCAGAGAGGAATTGGCGGGCTACCGGCAGTCGATCGACAATATCGATGCCGCGCTCGTCCACATGCTGGCCGAACGTTTCCGCTGCACCAAGGCGGTCGGCGTTCTTAAGGCCAAGCATCAATTGCCGCCGGCCGATCCGGCGCGCGAGGAATACCAGATCGAACGCCTTCGCCGTCTGGCGAAGGATGCCAATCTGGACCCGGATTTCGCCGAGAAGTTCCTGAACTTCATCATCAAGGAAGTCATCCGGCATCATGAAGCCATCGCCGCCGATCGCTCGCAGCCCGCGGGCAACGCCGGCGCCACCCATTCCGCTTGAACGAAGCGGTCAAGAAAGCCTGCAAGGAGTAACTGAAATGGCACTGAAAATTCGTCTCGCCCGTGGCGGCTCCAAGAAGCGCCCGTATTACCAGATCGTCGTTGCCGATGCGCGCAGCCCGCGTGACGGCCGCTTCCTCGAAAAGCTCGGCTCCTGGAACCCGATGCTCGCCAAGGACGACGAAAAGCGCGTCGAGCTCAACGCGGAGCGCGTGAGCCACTGGATCGCCCAGGGCGCACAGCCGACGGACCGCGTCCTGCGTTTCCTCGATCAGGCTGGTCTCGCCAAGCGCCCGGCCCGCAACAACCCGAACAAGGCACAGCCCGGCAAGAAGGCACAGGAACGTGCCGCCGAAGCCAAGCAGCGCGCTGAAGAAGCTGCGGCCGCCGCTGCCGAAGCAGCCGCCGAATAATAATATCGCCGTCAAAACGGTGTGGCATACGGGTGGCATTTCCATGCCGCCCGTTTTGTTTTATGTGCACACGGAATTCGGATCGCGCCGGAAATGGATCGAGACCATGAGCAAGCTTGAAAACCCAGTCCTGATGGCGACCATCGGCGCGGCCCAGGGCCTGCGCGGCGAGGTGCGGGTGAAATCCTTTACGGATGATCCGACGGCGCTCGGCGACTACGGCAACTTGCACAGCGCCGACGGGCGCGTCTTCGAGGTGCTCGAAATCCGCGAGGCGAAGAACGTGGTCGTGGTGCGCTTTCGCGGTGTCAACGACCGCAATGCGGCCGAAGCCTTGAACGGGCTGGAGCTCTTCATCGAGCGCGACAATCTTCCCGACGATGATCTCGACGAGGACGAGTTTTTCTACGCCGATCTCGAGGGGCTGGAGGCGGTGGACGGCACCGGCAAGAGCTATGGCTCGGTGACCGGCGTCTTCGATTTCGGTGCCGGCGATCTCCTGGAACTGAAAGGACCGGGCAGGCGGCCCGTGCTGATCCCCTTCACCGAATGGTCGGTGCTCGAAATCGATCTCGAGGCGGGAAAGCTACTGGTCGACCCGATCGCGGCGGGCCTTGTTGACGACAAGGACGAAGGCACCGGGAATCCGTTCTCGAAAAAGAGCAAGTGAGCGGTTCGGCGATGTCTTTTCGTGCCACGGTCCTGACGCTCTATCCGGAGATGTTTCCCGGACACCTCGGCGTCTCGCTTGCCGGCAAGGCGCTGGAACGCGGTGAGTGGTCGATCGAGGCCGTGCAGATCCGCGATTTCGCCGAGGACAAGCACCGGACCGTCGACGATACGCCGGCCGGCGGCGGCGCCGGCATGGTGCTGAAGCCCGACGTGCTGGCGCGCGCAATCGATAGAGTCGCGGCCGACGATGAACGTCCGCGGCTGCTGATGAGCCCGCGCGGCCGGCCCTTGACGCAGGAGCGCGTGCGGGAAATGGCTGCCGGCCCCGGCGTCGTCATCGTCTGCGGCCGCTTCGAGGGTGTCGACCAGCGGGTCATCGATACGCGCAATCTCGAGGAAGTGTCGATCGGCGACTATATTCTTTCCGGCGGCGAGCCGGCGGCACTCGTGCTGCTCGATGCCGTCGTGCGCATCCTGCCGGGCGTGATGGGCAACGAACTGTCCGGCGTGCACGAAAGTTTCGAGGGCGGCCTGCTGGAGCATCCGCACTACACCCGGCCGCAGGTCTTCGAAGGCCAGGAAATCCCGGCGGTGCTGACTTCCGGAAACCATGGCGCCATCGCCAAATGGCGCGAGGCCGAGGCCCGAAAATTGACGGCGGAGCGCCGGCCGGATCTGCTGGCGCGTGATCCGAAATGTGGGAACCGGTTTTCGGAATAATCACGCGCGGATCAAAACTTGCCGTGCGGCCGGTCAGCCGGTGAAGAAATAATAGGCGGCAAGCAGCAGACCGACCGCGACGACGAGTGCGCGAATGATCGCCTGCGGAACGCGCCGCGCCGCCCAGACGCCCGAAAAGCCGCCAAGTGCCGCTCCCGGAACCATGATGGCGGCATGCAGCCAGGAAACGACGCCGCCTGCGGCAAAGACCGCGATGGCGATTGCGGCGATCACGATCGAGATGAAGTTCTTCAGCGCATTCAGCCGATGGTAGCCGCCACCGGTCGCAAGGCCGAGAACGGCCAGCATCATGATGCCCATGCCGGCGCCGAAGAAGCCGCCATAGACGGAGGTCGCCATCTGGCTGGCGACCCCGAGCGGGCCGATTCGGTGTTCGTCGCTGCGTGCCTTGGGCTTCAGCAGCGGACCGGCCGCGAAGATCGCGGTCGCGGCGATCAGCAGCCATGGTACCATCGCACGGAAGGACGGATTGGAGAGCGAGAGCAGAAGCAGCGCACCGGCCAGTCCGCCGACTGCCGAAATGACGCCGAGCAGGATCGCGTTCCGCCGGTCGGCGCGGATTTCCTTTGCATAGGCAAGCGCCGAGGTGATGTAACCCGGAAACTGGATGATCGACGAGGTGGCGTTGGCAACGATCGGCGGCAGGCCGCCAAGCGTCATGGCGCCGAAGGTCAGAAAGGTGCCGCCGCCGGCGATGGCGTTGACGACACCGGAGAGGAATCCCGAAACAAAAAGCAGAAAAGCTTGAACAATCGTCATGGCCATCCCCGTACCGCGTGGACACCGGGATAGCCGCTGGCGATATCGACCGCAAGCCCGTAGCCGAAACTGTCTCCAAAGCCTGGAATTTCAGGCAATTCTGATAAAATGCCGTTTCTGAGGCGGCAAGTGCCCGGAAAATCGGCTTTCGGGGATGACAAGGCGGATTGTTTGGTGTATGTGCCGCCCCGGTTCGGGTTCTTTGCCCGTCGACCATCAACAAAGAATGGCGAATCCGCTCCTGCCATGGATACGGCAAGGCTTGAAGGGAAATCCAACAGGCTGATCGAGAGCGCTCTGGCTGTTTCAGAAGAACGCAAAGGTTAGACCGATGAACATCATCCAACAGCTGGAAGCCGAACAGGCCGCCAAGATCGCCGCAAAGCGCACCCTTCCCGATTTCTCCGCCGGCGACACCGTCCGCGTCAACGTCCGCGTTGTCGAAGGCAACCGTACCCGTGTCCAGGCCTATGAAGGCGTCTGCATCGCCCGTTCCGGCGGCGGCCTCAACGAAAGCTTCACCGTTCGCAAGATCTCCTACGGCGAAGGCGTCGAGCGCGTATTCCCGGTTTACTCTCCGCTCGTCGAGAGCGTCGAAGTGGTTCGCCGCGGTAAGGTTCGTCGCGCCAAGCTCTACTATCTGCGCGATCGTCGCGGCAAGTCGGCCCGTATCGTGGAAAACACCGGCACGCGCGCCCGCAAGCTGAACGAAGCCGAGCGTCAGGCCGTTGCCGACGAGAAGGCACGCATCGAGGCTGAAAAGGTTGCAGCCGCCCAGGCTCTGGCCGCCGAGAAGGCTGCAGCGGAAGCCGCTGAGGCAAAGGCAGCAGAAGAAGCAAAGGCAGCGGAGAACGCAGCCGAATAAGATTTCAATTCCTCGGAATTGTCAGGAAGGCGGCCTCGGGGCCGCCTTTCTTTTTGCCGTAGCGGAATCAGGAAAAGTGTGAAGCAGTTTTACGCCCGCGTCCCGCTAGGCCCTCAAGGGAATCGGATTTCGCATCGACCCAAGATCTAGCGATCTATCTTCTTGTCTTCCCGGTAGAATTTGTGACATTTTCTGTCGCCACAATTTTCGGGAGCTTCTCCAATGACATGCCGTCGCCATGTGCTTGCGGGTATAGCCGCAGCCCTCGCCATTCCATTCGCATTCTCCGCGCCCGCTCACGCGAGCGATCTGCCGGACCTCGGCGGCAAGACGGTCGTCGTCGTGACCGAGAATGCCTACCCGCCGCTGCAGTTCGTCGACCCCAAGACCGGCCAGGCGGTCGGCTGGGAATATGATGCGATGAACGAGATTGCCAAGCGGCTGAACTTCAAGGTCGAGTACCAGAACACGAGCTGGGATGCGATGATCCAGGCGGTCTCCGACGGCCAATACCAGATCGGCATGACCGGAATTACCATCAAGGACGACCGGAAGGAAAAGGTCGACTTCTCCGATCCCTATATGCGCTCGCAGCAGTTCATGCTGGTGCGTGGCGACGAAGCCCGCTTCAACGACGCCAAGAGCTTCGCTTCCGTCGAGGATGCGTTGATCGGTGCCCAGCCCGGCACCTCTCCCTTCTACACGGCCGTCTATGAAATCCTCGACGGCAACGAGCAGAACCCGCGCATCAAGCTGTTCGAGACCTTCGGTGCGACCGTGCAGGCGCTCAAGGCCGGCGACGTCGACCTCGTGCTGACCGACAGCGTGGCGGCGAAGGGCTATGTCGATTCGTCCGAAGGCAAGCTCAAGGTCGTCGGCGAGCCGCTCGGCACCGAGGATTTTGGCTTCATCTTCCCGAAGGGCTCCGATCTCGTCGCCCCGATCAATGCCGCCATCAAGGCGCTGAAGGAGGACGGCACCTTCGATGTGCTGAACAAGAAATGGTTCCTCGACTACAAGATGGGCGGCTGATCGCCGGAGCGGGATGAGGAGTGTGCGGCTTTCCGCCGGCATCCCGCCCCAACTTATCGGAATCATGATGGCGCCAGTTAAATCCGACACTTCCGAAAAGGGCGACTATCCCTGGTGGCTGGTCGCCCTTCTCCTGATCGCCGTGTTGCTCGCCGCGGTCATTGCAACCAACGACATCTTTTCCCAGGTCTTCGGCGTTGTCCTCAAGGGCATTGGCGTCACCATTTTCGTGACGCTGGTGGGTTTTGCGCTGGCGACGGTGCTCGGCCTCGGCGTGGCGTTGATGGCGCTTTCCGAGCATGTCGCGCTGCGCCAGACCGCGCGCTTCTATACGGAGGTGATCCGTGGCGTGCCGATCCTCGTGCTGCTTTTCTACATCGCCTTCGTCGGGGCGCCGGCGCTGGTGGTCGTGGCGAATTTCGCGGCTGCGCCGTTCATTTCTGCAGGCTGGATGGAGCCGCTCGTCGTTCGCGATATCTCGCTGATGTGGCGGGCGATCATCGCCCTGATGATCGGCTATTCGGCCTTCATCGCCGAGGTCTTTCGCGCCGGCATCCAGTCGGTCGACAAGGGGCAGGTGGAGGCGGCCAAGGCGCTCGGGCTTTCGCGCTATCAGCGCTTTCGCCTCGTCGTCTTCCCGCAGGCGATCCGCGTCATCCTGCCGCCGCTCGGCAACGACTTCGTGGCGATGGTCAAGGATTCCTCGCTGGTCTCGGTGCTCGGCGTCGCCGACATCACCCAGATGGGCAAGATCTACGCCTCGGGCTCGTTCCGCTTCTTCGAAACCTATTCCATCGTCGCCTATGTCTATCTCATCCTGACGATTGGCCTCTCGTTGGCGCTCCGGGCGCTCGAGCGGCGGTTGAGACGGGCGGAGACGCGGTAGGCATTGCGTTCTTGGCAAGACCCAACCCCTCCCCACAAGGGGGAGGGCTTCCGGTGCCCACGTCCGGCGGGGTGCCAAATTCCGACATCCGAGTTCACGGGGCCGCTAAGACAGGAATGGGATGGCGCGGCATCGTAACCCCTCCCCCTTGTGGGGAGGTGGGGAGGGGTCTTGATCGTCTGCGTCCCATCTCTTCGATTGCCGAACCGTCGAAAAATTGATATGAGCACCGGCCATGGAATCCAAATTCGGATGTCGCGAACAGAAAATCGTCGTGCTGCAAGACCACAAGCGTCTGCCGGCACGCTTTTTCGCGCGGGTTTCCGGCGCGCTCACCAGCCGCCTATCCTGATCGTTCGATCAGTTTTCCGGCCGTCTGCAGCCGGCATTTCCCCATATTCTGAAAATCGAATGGACATATCGCCATGAGCGCACCGCGTACCCTCTATGACAAGATCTGGGACGATCATCTGGTCAACAGCCAGGACGACGGCACCTGTCTTCTCTACATCGATCGTCACCTCGTTCACGAGGTGACGAGCCCGCAAGCCTTCGAGGGCCTGCGCATGGCCGGCCGCAAGGTCCGCGCGCCGGAAAAGACGCTCGCCGTCGTCGACCATAACGTCCCGACCTCACCCGATCGCCATCTTGGCATCAAGAACGAGGAGAGTCGCATCCAGGTTGAGGCGCTCGCCAGGAATGCTGCCGACTTCGGCGTCGAATACTATTCCGAGAACGACAAGCGCCAAGGCATCGTCCACATCGTCGGTCCCGAACAGGGCTTCACGCTGCCCGGCATGACGATCGTCTGCGGCGACAGCCACACCTCCACCCACGGTGCCTTCGGCGCGCTCGCGCATGGCATCGGCACTTCGGAAGTGGAACATGTTCTGGCGACGCAGACGCTTATCCAAAAGAAGGCGAAGAACATGCTGGTGCGCGTCGACGGCCAATTGCCGCCGGGCGTCACTGCCAAGGATATCATCCTCGCGATCATCGGCGAGATCGGCACGGCCGGCGGCACCGGTCATGTCATCGAGTTTGCCGGCGAAGCCATCCGTTCGCTCTCGATGGAAGGCCGCATGACGATCTGCAACATGACGATCGAAGGCGGCGCCCGCGCCGGCCTGATCGCGCCGGACGAGACGACCTTCGCCTATATCAAGGACCGGCCGCGCGCGCCCAAGGGCAAGGCCTGGGACATGGCGCTCGAATACTGGAAGACATTGCACACGGACGAGGGCGCCCATTATGACCGCGTCGTCGTGCTCGACGCCGCCAACCTGCCGCCGATCGTGTCCTGGGGCTCCTCGCCGGAGGACGTGGTCTCGGTGCAGGGCATCGTTCCGAACCCGGATGAAATCCAGGACGAGACCAAGCGCGCCTCGAAATGGCGTGCGCTCGACTATATGGGCCTGAAGCCGGGCACGAAGATCACCGACATCGCCATCGACCGGGTCTTCATCGGTTCCTGCACCAATGGCCGCATCGAGGACCTGCGCGCCGTCGCCAAGGTCGTTGAGGGCCGCAAGGTTGCCGCGACCGTTTCGGCGATGATCGTGCCGGGCTCCGGCCTCGTCAAGGAACAGGCGGAAGCGGAAGGACTCGACAAGGTCTTCAAGGAAGCAGGTTTCGACTGGCGCGAGCCCGGCTGCTCCATGTGCCTGGCGATGAACGACGACCGGCTGAAGCCGGGCGAACGCTGCGCCTCGACGTCGAACCGCAACTTCGAAGGCCGTCAGGGCTTCAAGGGGCGCACGCATCTGGTTTCGCCGGCGATGGCCGCCGCTGCGGCGGTTTCGGGGCACTTCGTCGATATCCGCGAGTGGAAATAAGCCGGTTCGAGCTTTTCCGGCATCTCAGGCCGCCCTTCGGGGCGGCCTTTTTTATTGCGCACGACGGTGCGAGAATGGAACAACCGCCGACAGATGAGGAGCGCCCCCATGCCTGACGACGCCAGCCCCCCGACACGCCGCCTCCTGTTGCTGCGCCACGGCAAATCCGCCTGGCCCGAGGGGGTCGCCGACCATCGCCGTCCGCTCGCCGGCCGCGGCCGGAAAGCGGCGCCGGCAATCGGCGCTTTCATGGCACGGCAGGAGTTGATCCCGGACCTCGCGCTCGTTTCGACCGCCCGGCGCGCGCAGGAGACCTGGGAGCTTGTCGCCAACGAACTGCCACAGAAGGTCGAAACCCGCGACGCCGTCGCCATCTACGAGGTGACAGCCAAGGCCATGATAGATGTGATCCGCGAGGTGGAGCCGTCGGTCGAGAAGTTGATGCTCGTCGGGCACAATCCAGGCATGGTGGAGCTTGCACTTCTGCTCGTCGGCGGTGGTGACGAGGTGGCGTTGGCGCGCCTGCGCGACAAGTTCCCGACGGCCGCTCTCGCCGTCATGGATTTTACCATCGAGCAATGGTCGGAGATTGCGCCCGGGACGGGCCGGCTCGTTCGGTTCGTGACGCCCCGCATGCTGGACGGCGGAGGGTGAGGAAATCGCCTCTGCATGATTCCTTACATCGGGACGGATTTAAGGAATCATGCAGCAATTCAAGATGCAACACCGAGCGCGTCCGTCTGGTTGCCCGGCGCTGTAGTTCCTACACCACCTTCACGATCGTTCCCTGGCGCATATGCCGGATCAGCCGCTTCATTGCCGGCAGGCTGACGGCGACGCAGCCCTGCGTCGGCTCGTAGCCGGGGCGAATCAGATGGAAGAAGATCGCGGAGCCGGCATTGCGCCGTCTGCAGAAAATGTTCCAATCCATGACGAGGCATACGTCATAGAGGCCGTCGTCGCGCATCATCGTCTCGTGGCTTGCCGCAAGCGGGGGCTTGGCCGGGCGATTGTATGAGGCGTGGCCGGGATCGTCGCACCACAGCATGTCGCGGCGGGTGGCACGCATGGGCAGCCGCGTCGGCGGCAACGAGATGCGGTCACGGCGCGTGTAGCCGCCGATCAGCTTCATCGATGCCCGCGGCGTCGCGCCGTCACCCTCGCGCTTGATTACCGTTATGCCGCTGCGGCCGATCGCCGCCTGTTCCGTTCTGCCGGCGAAGCTGACAAGCGCGCGCCGGCGGTCGCGCGGCGCCATTCTGACGACGATCGTTGATTTTGGCGATCTTACTCCCGACGTTTTCTTGCGCATTATTCTCACAAAATTTTGCCTTGTCCGCGAGTAGGTGACGACCATAGGCATGGTTGCATTTATGACGGTGTTCAACGGCGGCCGGCTTGCCAAGAGCGGCATTTGAGCTAGTTTTGATTCAGGAAGCAAACAGGAATTGTCCCTATGGCGACACGTACCATTCTCCTTGTCGATGACGACAATGACCTGCGCGAAACACTGGTAGAGCAGCTTTCTCTCTATGAAGAGTTCGATCTCCTGCAAGAGGCAACCGCCGGCAAGGGGATCCAGGCGGCCCGTGCACATCAGGTCGACCTTCTGATCATGGATGTCGGCCTACCCGACATGGATGGTCGCGAAGCGGTCAAGATCCTGCGCAAGGGCGGCTTCAAGGCGCCGATCGTCATGCTGACCGGGCACGACACCGATTCGGACACCATCCTCGGGCTCGAAGCGGGCGCCAACGACTACGTCACCAAGCCCTTCCGCTTTGCCGTGCTGCTCGCGCGCATCCGCGCCCAGCTTCGCCAGCACGAGCAGAGCGAGGACGCCACCTTCAGCGTCGGTCCCTACACGTTCAAGCCGAGCCAGAAACTGCTGACAATGGAGAATGGCCAGAAGATCCGCCTGACCGAGAAGGAAGCGGCGATCATCCGCTATCTCTATCGCGCCGATCAGAAAGTGGTCACGCGCGATGTCCTGCTCGAGGAGGTCTGGGGCTACAATTCCGGCGTCACCACGCATACGCTGGAGACGCATGTCTACCGGCTCCGCCAGAAAATCGAGCGCGACCCTTCCAATGCGGAGATTTTGGTGACAGAGAACGGCGGCTACAAGATTGTTCCTTGAGCGGGATCGCGGAAAGGTGTGAAGCGGCCTTCCGTTCCGCATTCCGCCCCCAAAGCGAACAGGGAGAATGCCGCCTTGGCACTCAACGACGACATCGCGCTTTTGTCCAATGTGGCGCTCTTTGCCGATATCAGCGAGGACAAGCTGAGGCTGATCGCCTTCGGCGCCGAACGCCGCCGCGTCTTGAAGGGCCAGGAGCTTTTTCGCGAAGGGGCGCCGGCCGACTGTGCCTTTGCCGTTGCTGCCGGCAGTTTCACGCTTTCGAAGGCGGACGGCGAGGGCCGACAGCAGCATGTGGCCACCGTCGAGCATGGCGCGCTCCTTTCTGAACTGGCATTGATCTCGATGGTCGAGCGCAAATTCACGGCGACCGCCGACGAAGACAGCGAAGTCATCCGCATCAATCGCCCGCTTTTTCGCCGGATGTTGGAAGAGTACCCGGAGGTGACGGCGCTTGTCGAAGCCCGCATCCGCGAGAATCTGCTGGCGATGATCCGGCGCGCCGAGGCGCTTGCGGGGCGGTTTGCCTGACGGGATCATTGAGGTCCTACCACTTAAAAGACCCCTCCCCACCGGTGGGAGGGGCTCCGATGCCGCACCGCTCAATTCATGTCATTACGGTTCAATGAGCGCGAAAATGTTAGAATTTAGCACGCTCTCGGACGCGGGTGCGTAGCCCCTCCCCCTTGTGGGGAGGGATAACCGCGAATCAGAGCTCGAAATGCGCGATCACCGGCACGTGGTCGGAAGGGCGATCCCAGCCGCGGGCCTCGCGGATGATGTCGACGCGGCTCAGTTTCGGCGCGATATCGGCCGAGGACCAGATGTGATCGAGGCGGCGGCCGCGGTCGGCCAGCTCCCAATCCTTCGCGCGATAGCTCCACCAGGTGTAGAGCTTTTCGGGCGGGGGCACGTGCTGGCGCATCAGGTCGACCCAGGCACCCCCGGTCATCACCGATATCAGGCCCTCGGTCTCGATCGGGGTGTGGCTGACGATCTTCAACAGCTGCTTGTGCGACCAGACGTCGTGCTCGAGCGGCGCGATGTTGAGGTCGCCGACCAGGATGGACGAGACGCCGGCCTCGGCTTCGGCGTGCAGGAGCTTCATTTCATCGACAAAGTCGAGCTTGTGGCCGAACTTCGGATTGATCGTCCGGTCCGGCTCGTCGCCACCGGCCGGCACATAGAAATTGTGCAGGCGTATCGTGTTGTCCCCGGCCTTAAAGACGACAGAGAGATGGCGGGCGTCGCCGACGCCGCAATAGTCGCGGCGGTCGGAAAGCTCATGCAGCGGCAGGCGCGAAACGGTCGCCACGCCGTGGTAGCCCTTCTGGCCGTGCATCTCGATGTATTTGTAGCCGAGGCTTTTCAGCGGCGACGACGGAAACTGGTCGTTCGGGCATTTGGTTTCCTGCAGGCACAGGATGTCGGGCTGCCATGTCTTCAGAAAGTGCTCGACCAGCGGCATCCGCAGGCGAATGGAGTTGATGTTCCATGTGGCGATGGAAAGGGTCATTCCGCGTTCCCTACTGCATGATTCCTTAAATCGGGATCGATTTAAGGACAAAATCATGCATCATTTCAAAGTGCTACAGCGACCTTAGCGCGTCCGATCGGACGCGCGGCGCTGTAGAAAGGATGAGTGCGCCGGCAATTGGGCAGGAAGCCCCGGCAGTCCGTTCGCGTTTCTAAGAGGTCAAACGGCAAACGACAAGGCATGAAAACGCCTGCGGCGCGTGTCTATTCAGACGCGCAGCGGTCGCTCGAGCACGTTGAATTCTGTGATTATCCTTGATCGGTTTCGTTCGCCGCAGCCGGCGTCGCGCTTCAGCCGCCTCTTCTGTTGCGCACTTCGTCATAGGGGATGCGGAAGACCTTGTCGTCCAGCTCCATTCCGGTGCGAACGTTGAAGATCATCACCGAGGTATCCTTCTTTTGCGGGTCGGTGATCGTCCACTGCCTGAGATCGTAAGTCTTCGGGTCGAACATCATCGTGATGGTCGAATCGCCGAAGACCGAGCGGTCTCCGAGCACGATGGTGATGAGATCGGACTCCTCCCGGACGGCGCGCACCATCCTGCCGGTCAGGTCGATCCTCTCGCTCAGCAGCAGATTGAGCGGCGTCTTCGAAAGCGGGTAGATGTCCCAAGTCTTCAGCTTCATATTGCCGATGACGACCGACTTGCCGTCGGCGATCACCCGCATCGGCGAGGGGGCTTCGTAATTGAAGCGGATGCGCCCGGGGCGGCGGATGTAGAACTTGCCGCCCGTCTGCTCGCCGCGCGGTCCGAACTGTACGAACTCGCCCGCCATGGTCTTCACCGACGAAAAGTGATCGGCGATCTTCTGGGCGACGCCGGTGGCCTGTGCGGAGGCGTGCCGCGCATCGAGCGTCGTTCCGGCCATGCCCGCAAGAGCCGCCAGGCCGCAAACGAAGACACGCCGCGAGATTGCCTGATTGCTGCCCTGGCCGGTTTTTGTCTTTGTCATCGCAGTCTCCTTCATTTCAGGATCATTTGAAGAGCAAGTGGGGCGCCTTCAAGGCGCTCACCGATGCCGCAAGGGGCGTCGTTTCAAATGACCGTTACCGGCCGCGCGTCATGGCGGCCGGCGATGAGGGCCGGATTACCGGCCGGTGATTTCCGCCTCGGTCGGCACCAGGATCTCGCGCTTGCCGGCATGGTTCGCCGGTCCGATGATGCCTTCCTGCTCCATGCGTTCGATCAGCGAGGCGGCACGATTATAGCCGATACCGAGGCGTCGCTGCACGTAGGAGGTCGAGGCCTTGCCATCGCGCAGCACGATCGCCACCGCCTGATCGTAAGGATCGTCGGAATCGGCGAGGTTGGAGGTGCCGGCCGGACCGCCGCCGTCCTCGTCCTCGCCATCGTCCTCGGTGATCGCATCGAGATATTGCGGCACGCCCTGGGTCTTCAGGTAAGCCACCACTTCCTCCACCTCCGTGTCGGAAACGAAGGGGCCGTGCACGCGCTGGATGCGCCCGCCGCCGGCCATGTAGAGCATGTCGCCCATGCCGAGCAGTTGTTCGGCGCCCTGCTCGCCGAGGATCGTGCGGCTGTCGATCTTCGAGGTGACCTGGAAGGAGATGCGCGTCGGGAAGTTGGCCTTGATCGTGCCGGTGATGACGTCGACCGAGGGACGCTGGGTTGCCATGATGACGTGGATGCCGGCGGCGCGCGCCATCTGGGCGAGCCGCTGGACGGCGCCCTCGATATCCTTGCCCGCGACCATCATCAGGTCGGCCATTTCGTCGATGATCACGACGATATAGGGCAGCGGCGTGAGATCGAATTCCTCCGTCTCGTACATCGCTTCGCCCGTCTGGCGATCGAAACCGGTCTGAACCGTGCGGGTGATCGCTTCGCCCTTGGCGAGCGCCTGCTCGACGCGTGTGTTGAAGCCGTCGATGTTGCGCACACCGATCTTCGACATCTTCTTGTAGCGCTCTTCCATCTCGCGCACGGTCCATTTCAGCGCGACGACGGCCTTCTTCGGGTCGGTCACGACCGGCGAGAGCAGGTGCGGAATGCCGTCATAGACGGAGAGTTCCAGCATCTTCGGGTCGATCATGATCAGGCGGCACTGGTCGGGCCTGAGCCGATAGAGCAGCGACAGGATCATGGTGTTGATCGCCACCGATTTGCCCGAACCGGTGGTACCGGCGACGAGCAGATGCGGCATCTTTGCAAGATCGGCGATGACGGGCTCGCCGCCGATCGTCTTGCCGAGCGCCATGGCGAGCCTGGTCTTGGTCGTCTCGAAGTCGCGCGAGCCGATCAGCTCGCGCAGGTAGACCGTTTCGCGCCGCTGGTTCGGCAACTCGATGCCGATGGCGTTGCGGCCGGGGACGACTGCGACACGGGCGGCGATCGCGCTCATCGAACGGGCGATGTCGTCGGCAAGGCCGATGACGCGGGAGGATTTGATGCCCGGAGCCGGCTCCAGTTCGTAAAGCGTCACTACCGGGCCTGGGCGGACATGGATGATCTCGCCCTTGACGCCGAAGTCCTCCAGCACGCCCTCGAGCATGCGGGCGTTCTGTTCGAGCGCGTCGGACGAGAGCGAGGGATCGCGGGCAATGTTCTTCGGTTCGGCGAGGAATTGCATCGGCGGCAGCGTGAATTCGCCGTCGTCCTCGACGAACGAGCGCTGCGCCTCGCGCTCGATGCGCTGGCCCGACTTGGGGCGCGGCGCCGGCGACGCGACGCGGGATCCGGCCTTGGCAAGCCCCGCCTTCGGCGGAGCCGCTCTCGGCGCCCAATCGGCGGCAATGTCATCGTCGTCGTCATCCGGCAGTATGCCCGCAGGGCGCTGCTCGTCGAGGTCGAAAGGCGGATCGTCATCGTCAGCCATGATCGGCGGCGGTGTCACCACGCGGCGCTCCGCGCGGTCAAGGGAAGGCTCGACACGGCCGGTGAGCGGCTTCGGCCGCACGGGTTCGTTCAGCGTGCCGAATTCGTCGTTGTTGAAGTCATAGGGCTCGTCATACTGGCGTTTGGTGTTCCGCTTGCTGCTCATGCCGAAGGCACGCCGCAGGCGGGCTTCAAGCGTAAAGCGCATATGGGCAAGCGAGCCCATGAGTAGCGTCAAGGGGCCGCCAGCATCCTCGTCGTCGAGTTCCTCGCCGATGGTGCGGGCCTTGCTGGGTGCGACTTCCTCCGCCGGCTCTTCCTCCTGCTCTTCGCTGACGCCGATGAGGCCGGCGCTATAGATCAGGCACCAGGCAGCCGGGACAGCGAAAAGGCAGGCGAGAACGGTCGCGAAGGTGCCGGTCGGGAAGGCGCCGGTGAAAAGGGCGGGGAAGCGCAGGATCATATCGCCGAAGACACCGCCGAGACCGTTCGGTAGCGGCCAGGTGATCGGTGCCGGAACGCAGCTCAGCGCCGCGCCCGCGAGTACGGAGCCGACGAACCAGAAGCCGAGGCGTTTGAAGACCTTGTCGAACGGCTTGCCGCCGATGAGGACAAGCGCCCAGGCGACAGCGGGAAGCAGCGCGACGACGCTCGCCAGCCCGAAGAACTGCATGAAGATGTCGGCGAAGGCGGCGCCGGCATGGCCGAGCACGTTGGTCGGTTCCTCCGAGGTCGCGTAGGAGAAGCTCGGATCGGACACGTTCCATGTCGAAAGCGCGGCGACGGCAAGCGCCAGCGCGCCAAACAGGGCAAAACCTGCCAGCGAGGCGATCTGACGCCAAACGAAAGTCGCCAGCACGAACCGGTTGGAACGGCCGTCAAGCGTTGCGGGATTGCTTCTGCTCATATTGCCTGTTGCCCGTGTCGATCCTTCGGAGCGTCGCGCGTCCATGGGTAGGCCATGGGGACGTTCCAGTAACTTGGTTCCGGAGCATCTCTCCCACGTTCGAAGAGCGTGTGAGCGGGTGCTTCGGGCACATTGCGTGCGATGGAATCAACCTAAGCGGAGCAGGGTTAATACGACATTAACCATGAGCGTGTGCCGCGAATTTAGCGGATTTGCTCATGGAGGGAACAATGGAGTCGCTAAAAAAGGCCCGGATCTTTGGATCCGGGCCAGTGGCGGTCCGCAATAACCGGACGGACCGCGACGGGACTGTCGGCGGCGCCGCTTTCGGGCGCCGCAATCGCTTAGCTTGCGTGGTACGCGGCTTCGCCGTGCGAGGAGAGGTCGAGACCCTCACGCTCGGCTTCGACCGAGACGCGCAGACCGACGATCGCGTCGACTACCTTGTAGAGGATGGCCGAGCCGATGCCGGACCAGACGACGGTGACGAGGACGCCCTTGAGCTGCGCCCAGACCTGCGTTGCCGTGCCAGCATAGCCCGCGGCGAAGTCGGCGGTCGAATAGTCGACGATGCCTGCGCCGCCGAGTGCCGGGTTGACGAGGATGCCGGTTCCGATCGCGCCGAGGATGCCGCCGACGCCGTGGATGCCGAACACGTCGAGGCTGTCGTCATAGTTGAACTTGTTCTTCACGACGTCGACGAAGAAGTAGCAGACCGGCGAGACGGCGAGGCCGAGAACGATCGCGCCCATCGGGCCGGCGAAACCGGCAGCCGGCGTGACAGCGACGAGGCCGGCAACGGCGCCCGAGGCAGCGCCGAGCATCGAGGCCTTGCCGCGGACGAGCGTTTCAACCACGGCCCAGGAGATGATTGCGGCGGCCGTAGCGAGGAAGGTGTTGATCATGGCGAGCGCCGCATAGGCGTTGGCTTCCAGGTTGGAGCCGGCATTGAAGCCGAACCAGCCGACCCACAGCAGCGAGGCGCCGACCATGGTGAGCGTCATCGAATGCGGTGCCATGATCTCCTTTTTGTAGCCCGTGCGCTTGCCAAGCAGGATGGCGCCGACGAGGCCCGCGATACCGGCATTGATGTGGACGACAGTGCCGCCGGCAAAGTCGATTGCGCCGAAGGAGAAGATCAGGCCGGTCGGAGCCGTATAGGCGCTCGGACCGCCCCAGAACCAGACCATGTGGGCGACCGGGAAGTAGACGAAGGTGACCCACAGGACGACGAAGAGCATGACGGCCGAGAACTTGATGCGTTCGGCGAAAGCACCGACGATCAGCGCCGGCGTGATGCAGGCGAAGGTCATCTGGAACACGACGAAGACGTATTCGGGAATGAAGACGCCCTTAGAGAAGCTTTCCGCGAGCGTCGTCGTGTCGACGCCGGCGAGGAACATCTTGGAGAAGCCGCCGACGAAGGAGTTGAGCGAGCCGCCATCGGTGAAGGCCAACGAATAGCCGTAGGTCACCCAGATGATCATGACGACGGCGGTGATCATCAGAACCTGCATCAGCACCGAGAGCATGTTCTTGGCGCGCACGAGACCGCCGTAGAAGAGTGCCAGCCCCGGAACGGTCATGAGCAGCACGAGAATGGTCGACAGCAGCATCCAGGTGGTGTCGCCCTTGTCGGGAACCGGCGTTGCCGCAACGGCCTCGGCGGCGGCAGGGGCCGTCTCCTGGGCGAAGGCGACGACCGGCGCAAGCAGGGCGGCAGCGGTTGCGCCCAGGCGTCCAAGAGAGGTGGAAAGTTTGAACGATGACATCTGAGAAATGCTCCCTGAACGGCGTGGTTTACAACGCTTCTGAATCGGTTTCGCCGGTGCGGATGCGCACGGCATGGTCGATCGCGTAGACAAAGATCTTGCCGTCGCCGATCTGGCCGGTCTTGGCGGCAGAGGCGATCGCGTCGACGGCCTTGTCGACGATCTCCGACGGCACGGCGATCTCGACCTTGAGCTTCGGCAGGAAGCTCACGGCGTATTCGGTGCCGCGGTAAATTTCGGTGTGCCCCTTCTGGCGGCCGTAGCCCTTCACTTCGGTTACGGTCAGCCCCTGGATGCCAACTTGGGTGAGGGCTTCGCGAACCTCATCGAGCTTGAACGGCTTGATAATGGCCATCACAATTTTCATCTGGTTTCCCATCCTATTCCGCCTCCGCCGGAGGCCGTTCTCCTTGCTGCTTAAGCGCGCGAAGCGCCGGGCAACCGGAAACAGACATTCAAGGGGCGTGCCAGATTCGACGGGAGGGATTAAGTCATTGAGAAAACGTGCGAAAATAGAATTCCGGGTAGATTGTTCCACGGAATGCTAAAAAATCATCAGATCTTCAGCGTAAAAAATGAGCAGAAATTGAAAAATGCTCAATTATTATTCAGTTGCCTTTTTGCGGATCAATCCTTCCTGCGCCACGGAGGCAATCAACACCCCTGAGCGGTCGAACAGGCTGCCACGGGTCATGCCGCGGGCGCCATGCGCACTCGGGCTGTCCTGGGTATAGAGCAGCCAATCATCCATCTTCGAGGGGCGGTGGAACCACATGGCATGGTCGAGACTGGCAACCTGCAGGTTTCGGTCGAAGACCGAAGTGCCGTGGGCGTAGAGGGAGGTGTCGAGCAGGGTCATATCAGAGAGATAGGCGAGCACGGCCGCCTGCAGATGGCGCTCGTCGGGCACGGTGCCGACAACCTTCACCCATACATCCTGCGTCGGCTGCAGCTTGTCGCGCGAGAAATAGTGCTCGAGCGCGACCGGGCGAATCTCGATCGGTCGCGGCCGTTCCCAGTACCTGCGGATTGCCTCGGGCGCGTGCACGAGGAACTTTTCCTTGAGTTCCTGCTCGCCGGGCAGGGTCTCTGGCATCGCCACCTGCGGCATCTCGAACTGATGCTCGAAACCGTCCTCGTCGTATTGGAAGGATGCCGACATGGAGAAGATCGCCTTGCCGTGCTGAATCGCCACGACCCGCCGGGTGGCAAAGCTCGAACCGTCGCGGATGCGATCGACCTCGTAGATGATAGGGACCGACGGATCGCCCGGCCGCATGAAATAGGCGTGCAGCGAGTGCACATAGCGGCCCTCGTCGACGGTGCGTTGCGCCGCCACCAGAGCCTGGCCGATCACCTGTCCGCCGAAGACCCGTTGCCAGCCGACCTGAGGGCTCAAGCCGCGAAAGAGGTTCTCCTCCAGTTTTTCGAGGTCGAGTATCGCAAGGAGCGCATCCATGGGCGTGGCGGTTTCGGCAGGGCGCGACATTTCGGCGGTCTCCGGTGTAGGAACAGCGATGGCATTGATCTATATAGCCACAGATCAATGCTCAAGTGGGATGGGGCTCAAGTACGATGGGCCCAAAGTGCGACGGGAGAAGCGGATGATCGATGTGTTGATTGCCGGAGGCGGCTATGTCGGTCTGTCGCTTGCCGTGTCGCTGAAGAAAGCGGCGCCCCATCTCGACATCACGGTCGTCGACGGTGCGCCGGAAGGCGCCTGGAAGAAGGACGAGCGGGCGTCCGCCGTCGCCTCGGCCGCTGAGCGGATGCTGGATGTTCTCGGCGTCTGGGATGCGATTGCGCCCGAGGCCGAACCGATCCTCAGGATGGTGATCACCGATTCGAAGGCGGCCGATCCCGTTCGTCCGGTCTTTCTCACCTTCGAGGGCGACGGCGGCGATGGCCGTCCCTTCGCCCATATGGTTCCGAACACGGCACTGGTCGGCGCGCTGCGCGCCGCCTGCAAGGACCTTGGCGTTTCCATCCGGCAATCGACGATGGTCGAGAGCTTCAAGAGCCGCGAGCACGCAGTGGCGATCACGCTTGCCGGTGGCGAAACGCTCGAGGCACGCCTTCTGGTCGCCTGCGACGGCGTTCGCTCCAGGCTGCGCGATGCGGCCGGCATCAAGGTGGTCGAGTTCGACTACGGCCAGTCGGGGATCGTCACGACGGTCGAGCACGAGCGCCCGCACGAGGGCACGGCCGAGGAGCATTTCCTGCCCGCCGGCCCCTTTGCCACGCTGCCGCTGAAGAACAACCGTTCCTCCCTCGTCTGGACCGAGAGCACCTTCGATGCCGAACGCCTCGTCAAGGCAGACGATTTCCTCTTCGACGAAGAGCTCGAACGCCGCTTTGGCCACAAGCTCGGCCACCTCAAGGTCGTCGGCGGCCGCAGGGCGTTTCCGCTTGGCCTGACGCTTGCCCGGGAGTTCATAGCACCCCGCTTCGCGCTGGCGGGCGATGCCGCTCACGGCATCCACCCAATCTCGGGCCAGGGGCTCAATCTCGGTTTCAAGGACGTGGCGGCGCTCGCCGAAACGATCGTCGAGGCGGACCGCCTCGGCCTTGACATCGGGTCGCTCGCGGTCCTCGAGCGCTATCAGATCTGGCGGCGTTTCGATACCTTCCGGATGGGGGTGACGACGGACGTCCTGAATCGGCTGTTTTCCAACGACATCACACCGATCAGGATCGCCCGCGACGTCGGCCTCGGCATCGTCGATCGCATTCCGTCGCTCAAGAATTTCTTCATCCGCCAGGCGGCCGGTGTGGCCGGCGAGCGCGACCCGCGCCTGCTTGCGGGCCAGCAGATCTGAACGATCTTGGACTACAAGAAGTTCTTTCGCGTGTAAGCCCTCATCCGGCCTGCCGGCCACCTTCTCCCCGCAGGCGGGGCGAATGAGACGCGCGGCACCTGTCTGCAGCGATCACGGGAGGAGAGCAAACGGCAAGCTCCCGTCCCCCCCCCTCGCCCCCCTCGCGGGGAGAGGGTGAGGGGCAACTACTCAGTGCCAATGATTGCTCACTGCTCCGATAGCTTCATGTCCGGGTGATAGTCCTTGCCTGCCACCTCCTTCACTACCGCCTGGCCGCACTGCATGTGCTGGGTGTCGGCATTGAAGGCGTAGGTCGGCGGACCATGCAGCATCCATCCCTGGTTCAACGCCGCCGTGACCTTGTGGCAGAAGGAGGCGTCGTCAGGGCCGGTGAGGAAGCGGTAGAGTTTCAAGGTTTTGCCTTTCGTCTTTCGATCATGTCCGCCTTGGCGGCGAGTTTCAGGGCCTGGTCGAGATGCAGCCGCTCGACCATGCGGCCGTGGAGATTGATCACGCCCTTGTCGGCGTTTTCCGGAAGGTCGAAGGCGGCGATGATCGCGCGTGCCTCCTCGACTGCCGCCTGATCGACGCCGAAATGCTCGTTCGCCGGACCGATCTGGGCCGGGTGAATGAGCATCTTGCCGTCATAGCCCATGTCGCGCCCCTGGCGGCATTCGGCCTCAAAACCGTCCGCGTCGCGGAAATCGTTGTAGACCGCATCGATGACATCAAGCCCGCTGCCGCGCGCTGCGAGCAGGATCTGCATCAGCCAGGGCACCAGATAGGCGCGGCCGGGATTCGCGGGAACGCCTGTGTCCTTCCCGAGATCGTTGAGCCCGACGACGAAGCAGTCGAGCCTGCCGCCGAAGGTGCGGCCGGTCTCGGCGATTGCCGCAACATTGAGCAGGCCGCGCGGCGTTTCGATCATCGCCCAGAGCCTGAGGCTTTCAGGCGCATCATTTTCGCCAAGCCAGTCGACGGCCGCCTGGATGTCCGACGGGCTCTCGACCTTCGGCAGAAGGATGGCGTCGGGACCGGCGGCAACTGCGGCGGTGAGATCCATCTGGCCGAAGCCTGATCCCAGCGCATTGATGCGAATGACCACCTCACAATCGGGCCTGTGCTTCGAAAGATGCCGGACAAGCGCTTCGCCCTTGTGTTCGGGAGCGACGGCATCCTCCAGGTCGAAGATCACGGCGTCGGCGGCAAGCTGCCGCACCTTTGCCAGGGCGCGAGCATTGTCGGCCGGAACGCAAAGCACGGAGCGACGCAGGCGAGCGGGATGATGATGGGCGATAACAGTTGTCATGGAACCGTTGTGCCCGCCTTTCGATTGTTACGCAAGACGAGCGACTGCAGCGCCGCGCGTGCAATTGGGCGCGCCAAGGTCGCTGCGACACTTTGAAGTGGGCAACCTCTTGCAAGAGGCGCATTGAGCTCCCACATCGCATGTCAGAAAGGTTGAAGATCATGCAAAGCATTCGCTCTGTTCTCCTGACGACCGCAGCCATTGCCATTACCTTGGCAGCTCTCGTCTTCACCGCATCGCTTGCCGTGGCTCTGGCCGGCATCGCCGCCGTCGTTGCGATCGGCAGCGCCATCGCCGCAAGGCTCAATGGCAAGCCCGCGCCTGCGCACGCCCGGGTGAATCCGACCGGAGAACGGCGCGAAATGCGGATCTGGAATGACGGACGCGGCACGATCATCGATCTGTGACGTCTCGCAAACGCAGATTTTCCTTCATTTCGGCGCGAAACTGCTCTAAACGCTCTTCCAACGTTTCCGCTGAAATCGAAGGCCAAAGTCATGGAAAAGTTCGTCAAGCTCACCGGCGTCGCTGCGCCCCTGCCCGTCGTCAACATCGACACGGACATGATCATTCCGAAGGACTACCTGAAGACGATCAAGCGCACCGGCCTTGGCAAGGGACTTTTCGCCGAAGCCCGCTATAACGAGGACGGCACGCCGAATCCGGATTTCGTGCTCAACAAGCCGGCCTACCAGAACGCCAAGATCCTCGTTGCCGGCGACAATTTCGGCTGCGGCTCCTCGCGCGAGCATGCGCCATGGGCGCTCCTGGATTTCGGCATCCGCTGCGTTATTTCGACCTCGTTCGCCGACATCTTCTACAACAACTGTTTCAAGAACGGCATACTGCCGATCGTCGTCAGCCAGGCCGACCTCGACAAACTGATGGACGATGCCAACCGCGGCTCGAACGCCGTGCTTTCGGTCGATCTGGAAGCACAGGAAATCACCGGCCCCGACGGCGGTTCGGTCAAGTTCGAGGTCGATGCTTTCAAACGCCATTGCCTTCTGAACGGCCTCGACGACATCGGCCTGACGCTGGAGAAGGCGAGCGCCATCGATAGCTTCGAGCAGAAAAACGCCGCATCGCGCCCCTGGGCGTAAGCGCGGGCGCCCATGACGCGCAAGCTCATCTCATCCGGTTCCCCTTTCGAAAAGACGGCAGGCTATTCGCGTGCCGTCGTCAAGGGGGACTGGTGCTTCGTCTCCGGTACGACCGGTTATGACTATGCGACCATGACGATGCCGGAGACGGTGGAGGAACAGGCGCGCAACTGCCTGAAGACGATCGAGGGCGCCTTGAAGGAGGCCGGATTCTCGCTTTCGGATGTCGTGCGCAACCATTACTACGTCACGGACGCGAGCTTTGCCGACCGGGTCTTTCCGATCTTCGGCGAGATGTTCGGCGACATCCGCCCGGCGGCGACGATGATCGTCTGCGATCTCATCCGCCCGGAAATGCTGATCGAGATCGAGGTTACGGCGCTTCGCGGGTGAAGCCTGTGCTCTCCAACTGAGCGTAGAGAGACCGAAGAGAAGCCCATGCAGTTCGAAGGCACGGCCGACTATATCGCCGACAAGGACCTGATGATCGCCGTCAACGCGGCAATCCGGCTGGAGCGTCCGCTTCTCGTCAAGGGCGAGCCCGGCACCGGCAAGACCGAGCTTGCACGCCAAATCGCGGCCGCCCTCTGTCTCGATCTCATCGAGTGGAACGTCAAGTCGACGACCAAGGCGCAGCAGGGGCTTTACGAATACGACGCCGTCTCGCGGCTGCGCGACAGCCAGCTTGGCGATCTCCGCGTCAATGACGTGAAGAACTACATTCGCAAGGGCAAGCTCTGGCAGGCTTTCGAGGCGCCGCGGAAAACCGTGCTGCTGATCGACGAGATCGACAAGGCGGACATCGAGTTCCCGAACGACCTCCTGCAGGAGTTCGACCGGATGGAGTTCCACGTCTACGAGACCGGCGAAACGATCCACGCGCGGCACCGGCCGATCGTCATCATCACCTCCAACAACGAGAAGGAACTGCCGGACGCCTTTTTGCGCCGCTGCTTCTTCCATTACATCCGCTTCCCCGATGCCGAGACGCTGGCGCGCATCGTCGAGGTGCACTACCCAGGCATCCGCAAGACGCTGCTGTCGGCGGCACTCACCGCCTTCTACGGCATCCGCGAAGTGCCGGGGCTGAAGAAGAAACCCTCGACCTCCGAGGCGCTCGACTGGATTCGGCTGCTGGTCGCCGACGAGATCGATCCGGCGGATCTGCGCGCCGACCCAAAAACAATGCTGCCGAAGCTGCACGGGGCGCTGTTGAAGAACGAGCAGGATGTACATCTCTTCGAGCGCCTGGCCTTCATGGCGCGCCGCGACGGATGATCCATATGGTACCTACCTTTGCCCCTCACCCTAACCCTCTCCCTGCAAGCGGGGCGAGGGACTTAAGAGGGTGCCGCGAGTCTCCTTCGCCCCGCTTGCGGGGAGAAGGTGGCCGGTAGGCCGGATGAGGGGCGGCCGCGACGGAGCCGAATCGTTTTTCATTGACCGCCAGCCACTTACCGCGCTATCAAACAAACCGTGGTGATTTGGCCGGCCGGCTTGCAGCCACGTTAAAGAAATCGCTAAAGGGCCGAGGAAAAGTGGATTTCCAAGGACCGGTCGCGATCATCTCGCCGCCGGTTTTTTTGTATTGATCGAGTGGACCCCATGCCCATCAAGATTCCCGATACGCTGCCCGCCTTCGAAACCCTTGTGCATGAGGGCGTGCGGGTGATGACCGAGACCGTGGCGATCCGTCAGGACATCCGCCCGCTTCAGATCGGGCTCCTGAACCTCATGCCGAACAAGATCAAGACCGAGATCCAGATGGCGCGGTTGATCGGCGCGACGCCGCTGCAGGTCGAGCTGACGCTGGTCCGCGTCAACGGCCACCGGCCGAAGAACACGCCCGAGGATCACCTGCTCGCCTTCTACGAGACCTGGGAGGAGGTGAAGGGCCGCAAGTTCGACGGCTTCATCATCACTGGCGCGCCGGTCGAGACGCTCGAATACGAGGACGTCACCTACTGGAAGGAACTGCAGCGCATCTTCGACTGGACGGCGACGAACGTACATTCGACGATGAACGTCTGCTGGGGCGCGATGGCGGCGATCTACCATTTCCACGGCATTCCGAAACACCCGCTCAAGGAAAAGGCCTTCGGCGTCTACCGCCACCAGAACCTGAAACCCTCCTCGGTCTATCTGAACGGATTTTCCGACGATTTCGCCGTGCCGGTTTCACGCTGGACCGAGGTGCGCCGCGCCGACATCGACCGCGTGCCGGAGCTCGAAATCCTGATGGAATCGAAGGAGATGGGCGTCTGCCTGGTGCACGAGAAGAAAGGCAACCGGCTCTATATGTTCAACCACGTGGAGTATGATTCGACCTCCTTGTCGGACGAATATTTCCGCGACGTGGATGCCGGCGTGCCGATCAAGCTGCCGCACGATTATTTCCCGCACAATGATGCGGACCTGCCGCCGCAGAACCGCTGGCGCAGCCACGCGCATCTCTTTTTCGGCAACTGGATCAACGAGATGTACCAGACGACGCCCTACGAGCTCGAAAAGATCGGCACGGGAGACCATTGAGCCTCGATGTTCATCCCCTTCTTCCTCGAATTGAAGGCCGCGAAAGTCCCGGTGACGCTCCGGGAGTTCCTGTCTTTGATCGAGGGAATGGAGACGGGAATCGCGACCTTCGACGTCGAGGCCTTCTATTTCCTCGCCCGCGCAGCGCTGGTGAAGGACGAGCGCCACATTGACCGGTTCGACAGGGTGTTCCGGCATTGTTTTGCCGGTCTGGAAGCGGTTTCCCCATCGGAGGCCTTTGGTGAGGCAATCATTCCCGAGGAGTGGTTGAAGAAACTTGCCGAGAAATACCTGACAGAGGAGGAGAAGAAGCTCGTCGAGGCGCTCGGCGGCTTCGACAAGCTGATGGAAACGCTGCGCCAGCGGCTTGCGGAGCAGACCGGCCGCCATCAGGGCGGCTCGAAATGGATCGGCACCGACGGCACCTCACCTTTCGGCGCCTATGGCTACAATCCGGAAGCGGTGAGGATCGGCCAGGAGGGCTCGCGTCATCGGCGCGCGGTCAAGGTCTGGGACCGGCGTGAATTCAGGGACTATGACGACACGGTCGAACTCGGCACGCGCAACATCAAGGTGGCGCTGAAACGGCTGAGGCGCTGGGTGCGTGAGGGCGCTGCCGAGGAACTCGATCTTTCCGGCACGATCCGCTCCACCGCCGAGCATGGCTATCTCGACGTCGTGACACGGCCGGAGCGGCGCAACGCGGTCAAGCTCCTGATGTTCTTCGACGTTGGCGGATCGATGGACGACCATATCCGCGTCGTGGAAGAACTCTTCTCGGCTGCGCGCGGCGAATTCCGGCACATGGACTATTTCTACTTCCACAATTGCGTCTATGAGGGCCTGTGGAAGGACAATCGCCGCCGGCGCGTCGATGTGACCCGCACGGCGGAGCTCTTGCGCACCTTCGGCGGCGACTATCGCGCCATCTTCGTCGGCGATGCCTCGATGAGCCCTTACGAGATCAGCCATCCGGGCGGATCGGTCGAACACTGGAACGACGAAGCCGGCGCACTCTGGCTCACGCGCATCACGGCGCATTTCCCGCGCTCGATCTGGCTCAACCCGGTTCCCGAGGAGCATTGGCGCCACACCCAGTCGATCGGCATGATCCGCGCCCTCTTCGGCGGCCGGATGTTTCCGCTGACGCTCGCCGGCCTGCAGGCCGCGACGAAGGAACTGTCGCGGTGAACGACGCGTACGGCGCTTGCCCCTTCGCTCCGCCTGCGGGCAGAGGGGGCGTGGGCGGAGCGGCATGTCCTTCTCCCCGCAAGTGGGGAGAAGGTCGCGGCAGCGGATGAGGGGCAGCCGGACGCAGGCAGAGGAAAAGTATGACTTTCCGGTTGCCGCGTCGCCGGAAATACCGCAGGTTGACGCCGACTCGCAGAAGATGGAGACAAGATGAGCGCGGACATGGAAATCTTCGGTCACCTGCCCTCCGGTGAACCGGTTCATCGCGTGACGCTCAGAGGCGGCGGCTTGACCGCGAAGGTGATCACCTGGGGGGCGGTCATCCAGGACCTGCGGCTCGAAGGGCACCAGCCGCCGCTGGTGCTCGGTTTCGAGGATTTCGACAGCTATCCTGCGCATTCGTCCTATTTCGGCGCGACCCCCGGCCGCAACGCCAACCGCATCGGCGGCGGACGTTTCACGCTCGACGGCAAGGCCTATCAGCTGGAGCGCAACGAAAAGGGTGTGACCCATCTTCACGGTGGCAGCGATAACATCGCCAACCGCAACTGGACGATTATCGACCTTGCAGAGGATCGCGTAACGCTCAGGATCACCGATCCCGACGGACGGGCCGGCTATCCCGGCAATTGCACGACCACCTGCAGCTATACGCTGAAACCCGGTGGCGTGTTGAACGTCGCTTACGCAACGGAAACCGATGCCCCGACGCTCGCCAATGTCTGCCAGCACAGCTACTTCAATCTCGACGGCAGCGACGACGTGTTCGGCCATGACATCATGATCGCCGCCGATCACTATCTGCCGACCGACGAGCGGCAGGTCCCGACCGGCGAAATCCGCGCCGTTGCCGGCACGGCCTTCGATCTCAGGGAAATGACCTCGCTGCGACGGCAGACGGAAGGCGAAAAGATCACCTACGACCACAATTTCTGTCTCTCGCCGGAGCGGATGGAAAAACACTCGGTGGCGCTGGTGCGCAGCATCAATTCCGGGATTTCGCTGGAAGTGCTGACGACCGAGCCCGGCATCCAGCTCTATACCGGCTTCAAGCTCGACGTGCCGGTGCCGGGCCTGGAGGGCCGCCGCTACGGCCCCTTCGCCGGCTTCTGCCTCGAAACGCAAATCTGGCCCGACGCCATCAATCACGAAGGTTTTCCGAACGCGGTGCTCAGGCCGGGTAAAACGCTGCGTCAGGAGACGGACTACGTATTTATGAAGAGCTGAGGGGCTGCTGCGGCTGCAGTAATTCAAAGTGCTAGGGTCTTTGCGCGTCCGATTGGACGCACCCCACGTTAAAGCAGCGTGGCTCAACGATAGAGGCCAAGGCGACAATGAAATGAAGTGGTTGGAAAATTGGAGCGGGTGAGGCGATTCGAACGCCCGACCCCAACCTTGGCAAGGTTGTGCTCTACCCCTGAGCTACACCCGCTCATCATCCGCGGCCCGGGGGTAGTCGGTGGACCGTGGTGCCGCCCCGTCTTGCGGCGACGGGCGCTATATGGCCTAAGCCTTTTTCAAATGCAACAGGGAAATGACGCAAATGCGAAGAATTTTTTCGGGGCAATCCAGAAAGCCTGGAAATGCTGGTGTTTTCCACTGACGCATGTTGGTCAAGAGTGCGCACCGCATGGGAAGCGTGAACGGCTTCCGCCCACATGCCGCACCAGCCCCTGAGAATCGCCGCGCCTGAGATTGCGGAGCGCGCCTGTTCTCCGTAAAGCAGGGCGAAAATCGCCACGACAGGAAGGATTTGATGATGAGCGAGGCTGAGCCGAAGACCGCGGAGGACCTGTTCCGTTTTCTCGACGACCTTGGGATCGAACACACGACGAAGCGCCATGCGCCGGTCTTCACGGTGGCCGAATCGGTGGCGCTGCGCGACGAAATTCCCGGCGGACATACAAAGAACCTGTTCGTGAAGGATAAGAAGGACAACTATTTCCTGCTGACCGTCGAGGAGCACGCTACGGTGGACCTGAAGACCGTCCATCAGGTCATCGGCGCGGCGAGCAAGGTTTCCTTCGGCAAGCCGGAAAAGCTGATGGAATATCTGGGCGTCATCCCCGGCGCGGTGACCGCATTCGGCGCGATCAACGACACGGGCGGCAACGTGAAGTTCATTCTCGACGAGGCGTTGATGGAATTTGACACGATCAACGGCCACCCGCTCTCGAACGACCAGACGACCTCGATCGCGTCGAAAGACATGCTGCGTTTCATGGAAGCGACAGGGCATGAGCCGCTTGTCTTGAAAGTGACGAGCTGACATACGATCTTTGGCGCGGATGCATGAAGTCGGACGGCAAGTCCGCGAGGAGAGAAGAATGAGCGGTAGCGACAATCCCTATGCAGGTTCTTTCGGCAACCAGATGACGGCTTCGGCTTCGTTCGGTGGCCAGCCGGCGCCGAAGGCCGCAGCCGCAGGCGATCTGATCAAGGAGACGACCACCGCCACCTTCTCCCGCGACGTGCTGGAAGCCTCGCGCCAGCAGCCGGTCCTCGTCGATTTCTGGGCGCCCTGGTGCGGACCCTGCAAGCAATTGACCCCGGTGATCGAAAAGGTCGTGACGGAAGCTGCCGGCCGGGTGAAGCTCGTCAAGATGAATATCGACGACCATCCCTCGATCGCGGGCCAGCTCGGCATCCAGTCGATCCCCGCCGTCATCGCCTTCGTCGGCGGACGCCCGGTCGACGGCTTCATGGGTGCGGTTCCCGAAAGCCAGATCAAGCAGTTCATCGACCGTATCGCGGGACCCGCCGTGAGCGATGGCAAGGCCGAGATCGAAGCCGCACTGACCGATGCCAAGGCATTGCTCGATGCCGGTGAGGCGGAAAACGCCGCCGGCCTCTATGGTGCCGTCCTCCAGGCGGAGCCGGAAAATGCGACCGCCATTGCCGGCATGGTCGAATGCATGATTGCGCTCGGCCAGCTTGCCGAGGCGCGCCAGGCGCTTTCGGAATTGCCGGAGGAGCTTGCGAAGGACGCCGCCATCGGCGCCGTCTCGAAGAAACTCGACCAGATCGAAGAAGCACGCAAACTCGGCGATCCGACGGCGCTCGAGCATCAGCTGGCGCTCAATCCGGATGACCACGCGGCGCGGCTGAAGCTTGCCAAGATCCGCAATGTCGAAGGCGACCGGAATGCGGCGGCCGACCACCTGCTTTTGATCATGAAGCGCGACCGCAGCTTCGAGGACGATGGCGCCCGGCGCGAGCTCCTGGGCTTCTTTGAAGTCTGGGGACCGAAGGATCCGGCGACGGTCGCGGCGCGGCGCAAGCTTTCGTCGATTCTTTTTTCTTAAGCGGCAAGACTGCAGCAGGATCCGCGTCTTTTTCCCTTGAGATTTTCAAGGGACGCACCATTTCTTGATCGGGGGTCGTGCCTGCGATGAGGCGCGGCAATCCGGTATCTGCAAGGTCTACCAGAATGCATGTCGGAAATGCGCGCTACCTCGGTCCTCAGGACTTGCCGGAGATCCTTCCGGTATTTCCGCTGACGGGCGCGCTCCTGCTTCCAGGCGCGCAACTTCCGCTCAATATCTTCGAACCGCGCTATCTTGCGATGTTCGATGACGCGCTTGCCGGAAACCGGCTGATCGGCATCGTCCAGCCCTCCTTCTCCGAGGGGCGCAACGATATCGACTCGGGGCCCGTGCCGGCGCTTTGCCAGGTCGGCTGCATCGGCCGCATCACCTCCTTTGCGGAGACCGGTGACGGGCGCTACATCACCTCGGTCACCGGTGTGTGCCGCTACCGCCTCTTCGCCGAGGTGGCTGGCTGCCGCGGCTATCGCCGCTTCCGCATCGGCCCCTTCGCAACCGATCTCGAAAATCCCGACGATGAGGGCCTGGTCGACCGCGAGGCGCTGCTCGCCGCTTTCCGCGCCTATCTCGACGCCAACAAGCTGGAGGCGGACTGGGAGAGCGTCGAGCGGGCGAGCAACCGCACGCTCGTCAATTCCATGGCGATGATGTCGCCCTACGGCCCGGCGGAAAAGCAGGCGCTGCTGGAAGCGCCTGACCTGAAGACCCGCGCCGAAACGCTGATTGCGATCACCGAGATCGTGCTTGCCCGCAATTTCGGCGACCTCGACAACATCCTCCAGTAGGGCAAAGCCATGGATGTCAATGCCATCAAGGTCGATCCGAAACTCCTCGAACTGCTCGTCTGCCCGCTGACGAAGGGGCGGTTGAGCTATGACGCGGAAGCGCAGGAACTGATATCCGAAAAGGCCCGTCTCGCTTATCCGATCCGCGACGGCGTTCCGATCATGCTCGTGTCGGAAGCGCGCAAGATCGAAGACTGAGGCTTGCGTTGAAAGTCAGGTGAGGGACGGAAAACTGTTACACGCTTTTTCCTGGACTACCCGCCCACGTGTTCGACGCTGGCCTCGATCCGCTCCATGTCGTCGTCGGAAAGGCCGAAATGGTGGCCGATCTCATGGATCAGCACATGGGTGATGATGTCACCCAGCGTTTCCTCGTTTTCCGCCCAGTAGTCGAGGATCGGGCGGCGATAGAGCGTGATGCGGTTCGGAAATTGGCCAGTCTCCATGGTGAAGCGTTCGCCGATCCCGCGGCCTTCGAACAGGCCAAGCAGGTCGAAAGGCGTTTCAAGCGCCATGTCTTCGAAGACGTCGTCGCTTGGAAAATCGGCGACTTCGATCATGAGATCGGTCGTCAGCTTGCGGAATTCCTCCGGCAGATGGCTATAGGCTTCGAGCGCAAGCAGTTCGAATGTGCTGAGCGTCGGTGCGTGGCGTTCCCGCCAATCATCGGTCTGGTCAATGCGGGCCATGGGCACTCCTTGTTGCCCTTCATATAACGATTTCTCCTTTGTTTTTCGAGTGTTGAATTCTGCCAGGGCAGGATGAGGAATAAATTCTCAAACATCGTTGTTGACTCTTGCGGCGGGCTCTGGAATCCATAGGAACATAAAGTGAACATCTGGTGGAGCCGACCGTCATGGCCGAGAAAGCCGTGCAGCGGGAAACCGTTCTTTCCCTCCGCGAAACCATAGCGCAGATTGAAAATCGCCGGCTGCCCGGGGTCCTGCGTGCAGCCAAGGCGGCCGATCCTGCCGGTTTCCGGCGCCAAAGAGAGGAGGCATCCCGCAACAAGATCCTGCCCCTTGGCGTCCCGCCGCTTGATGACGTGCTCGAAGGCGGGCTGCCGCTTGCGGGCATGACGGAAATCCGCAATGCCGAAACGCGCGATGCGGGTGCAGCCGCCGGTTTCGTGACGGCGCTTGCGGTGCTCTGTCAGCGGCGAAAGAAGGAGAAAGGTCATCTGGCACCGGTCCTGTGGATCAGTCAGGCGCTTGCCTCTCGTGAGGCCGGATTTCCATATGCGCCGGGCCTCAAATCCTATGGGCTCGACATCGAGCGCTTCCTGTTCGTTTCGATACGTACGGTCAAGGATGCGCTCTGGGTTGCCGAAACGGCTCTTTCGGTACCGGTCTTTGCGGCCGTCGTTCTGGAAATCCGCGGCAATCCCGCCTGTCTCGCCTTGAGCGAGAGCAGGCGCCTGCATGTAAGGGCCCGGGCGGGCGGAGTGCCTCTTTTCCTCTTCCGGCAGGCGGGCGAGGAGGAGGCCAGCAGCGCCTTTTACCGGCTACAGATCAAGCCGGCATCGGCCGGCGAGCGACCTCTTCCCGATGGCGCGATGCTTTGCGGCAGCATCGGTCATCCAGCCTTTCACGTCCTTGTCGAAAAAAGCAGGGCTTACGCCTCTGCCGATATCTTTCTGGAATGGAATGCCCATGACCGCCGCTTCTACCCCATCGAGCAGTCCGTCGCTTCTCAGGCAGACGGGCAATCAGAGAATTCTGTCGATCCATTTTCCGCATCTGTCGGCCGATCGAGTGGCGCGGATTCGATGGGGCGCCTCCTGGCTTACGCAAGGGCGTCCTGATCATCCGCCCGTCGTGTTCGCTGCCAAGATCGACAATGCCATGCGGCTGGTCGCTCTCGACACGCTTGCCGAACGGGTGGGCCTGAAGCGGGGCCAGGGGGCGGCGGACGCCCGCGCCATGTGTCCGTCGCTCGACGTGATCATCGACGATCCGGCGGCGGACCGGGCCCTTCTGGAAGGGCTTGCCGACTGGTGCGATCGCTATACGCCGCTGGTCGCGCTCGACGGAAAGGATGGCCTGTTCCTCGACATCACCGGTTGCGCCCATCTTCACGGTGGCGAGAAAGTGCTGGTCAATGACGTGCTTTCGCGTCTCTTCCTGCTCGGCGTCGAGGCGCGTGCGGTGATCTCCTCCTCTGCGGGCCTCTCCTGGGCGGTTGCCCGCTACGGCAGTGCGGCCGTCATCGCGCCCGAGGATGCCGAACGGGTTCTCGCACCCTTGCCGGTCGCCGCCCTGCGCCTGCCGGAGGAAACCGTCGCCTTGCTCGATCGGGTCGGGCTGAAAGAGATCGGTGATCTTCTTCAGGCGCCGCGCGCGCCTCTTACCCGCCGCTTCGGCTCCTTGCTTCTCCTGCGGCTCGATCAGGCGAGGGGCCACGCGGACGAGCCTCTCTCGCCCCGTCTTCCCGTTCCGAGCTTTTCTGCCGAACGCCGCCTTGCCGAACCGCTTCAGGACGAAGAGCACATTCTTGAACTGGCGCGGCATCTTTCCGGTGATGTCCGTCTCTCGCTGGAGCGGCATGGCGAAGGCGGGCGCCTGTTCGAGCTTCTTCTCATTCGCGTCGATGGCCGGGTGTTCCGCATTCAGGCGCATGCGGCCGTCCCCTTGAACGACGCCGATCGGATCGCGGCTCTCTTTCGCGAGCGGTTGCAGGCGGTTCATGATGACCTCGATGCCGGATATGGTTTCGAGATCCTTCGGCTGTCCGTCCTTAGAAGCGAAAGGCTCGATCCTGCCCAGGATGACTTTTCCGGCGTTCCCGATGAAAGCCAGCCGCTCGCCGCCTTCGCCGACAAGCTGTGTGCCCGCTTCGGGCCGGATTGCCTGACCTTTGCGACCCTTGCCGAAAGCCATCTGCCGGAACGCGCGGGCGGATTTGCGCCCCTGACGGATGTCGCGACGGTCATCGGATCTCGTCCGGTCGATGAAAAAGCCTGTCCCGAAAACCGCCCGCTCCGGATTTTTACGCATCCCGAGCTTGTCGAAGCGACGGCCGAAGTGCCCGATGGCGCGCCGCGCAGCTTCAACTGGCGCAAGACCCAGTATCGTGTCGCCCGTGCCGAGGGACCGGAGCGCATCGCCGCCGAATGGTGGCTCGATGGGGAGGGGCATCCGACCCGCGACTACTTCCGGGTCGAGGATCAGGAAGGCCGCCGTTTCTGGCTGTTCCGCGAGGGTCTTTACGGACGGGAGACATCCTCGCCCCGCTGGTTCATGCATGGAGTTTTCGCATGAGCGCGGATCCTGCCTTCTACGAACTTGGCGCGCGTACGAATTTCTCCTTTCTGGAAGGAGCAGCACCCGCCGAGGAGATGATCGTCTTTGCCAAGAAGGTCGGGCTTGCCGGCCTCGGCATCGCCGATCGCAACAGCGTCGCGGGCGTCGTCCGGGCCCATGCCAAGGCAAAAGTGGAGGGCTACCCTTTCCGGCCGGGCGCCCGCCTGGTTTTTGCCGACGGCACGCCGGATATCCTCGCCTATCCAAGAAACAGGAAGGGGTGGGGGCATCTGTGTCGCCTGCTCAGCGCCGGAAACCTGCGCTCAAAGAAAGGGGAGTGCACGCTTTATCTCGCGGATCTTTTCGAGTGGCAGGAGGATCTTCTCCTTATCATCATGCAAGGCGAGGGGCGACCGGACGCAGGCTTTCTTGGAGGTATCCTGGAGAAGCTGCAGCAACAGGCGGGCAACCGGCTCTATCTCGGAATGACGCCGCGTTACGACGGCTTCGACCGGCATGATTTCGCCGTTCTTGCCGCTCTCGCCCGGAAGGCCGGTGTCCGGCTTCTGGCCACCAATGACGCGCTCTATCACGATCCGCAATACAGGCCGCTCGCGGATGTCGTCACCGCCATTCGGGAACATGTGGCAGTCGCGAGCGCCGGCTTCCTTCTCCAGAAGAATGCCGAGAGGCACCTGAAGGGCCCGAAGGAAATGGCCCGGCTTTTCAGCGACTACCCCGAGGCGATCGTCAATGCGCGCAAGTTCTTCAAGCGGCTCGCCTTCAATCTCGACGAGCTCAGCCACCAGTATCCGGATGAAAACGCCGAAGGCGAAACGCCGGCGGAAACCTTGAAGCGGCTCGTCGCCGAAGGTGCGGCCGAACGCTATCCCGCCGGCGTGCCGGAAAAGGTGACGCGGCAGATCGAATATGAGCTGGAACTCATTAACGACAAGAAATACGAGCCCTATTTCCTGACCGTGCACAAGCTGGTGAAATTTGCCCGCGAGGAGAAGATTCTTTGCCAGGGGCGGGGATCCGCGGCCAATTCCTCGGTCTGCTTCTGCCTCGGCATCACCGATGTCGATCCGCAAAAGTTCACCCTGCTCTTCGACCGGTTCCTGTCCCGCGACCGTGACGAGCCGCCCGATATCGATGTCGATTTCGAACATGAGCGGCGCGAGGAGGTCATCCAGCATATCTACAGGACCTATGGCAAGGAGCATGCCGGCCTGACCGCCGCGGTGATCAGCTATCGCTCGCGTTCCGCCGGGCGCGAGGTTGCCAAGGCCTTCGGCCTTTCGGAGGATGTCCAGTCGGCGCTGGTGAGCTCGATCTGGGGCTGGAGTTCTTCGGCCTTCACCGAGGAGCAGGCAAAGGCTGCGGGTCTCGATGCCTCGGACCCGCTGACGAGGCGCGTTCTCGGCTATGCCAGCCTTCTCCTGAACTTTCCGCGGCACCTATCGCAGCATGTCGGCGGCTTCGTGATCACCCGCGACCGGCTCGACGAGGTGGTGCCGATCATGAACACGGCCATGCCCGACCGTTACATGATCGAATGGGACAAGGACGACCTCGACCATCTGAAGATCCTGAAGGTCGACGTGCTGGCGCTCGGCATGCTGACCTGCCTCGCCAAGGCCTTCAAGCTATTGGAAGCGCATTACGAGGAAAAGAAAGAGCTGGCTGAAATCTATCAGGATCAGAAGAAGGTCGTTTATGACATGATCTGTCGCGCCGACACGGTCGGGGTCTTCCAGATCGAAAGCCGGGCGCAGATGAGCATGCTGCCGCGTCTCCAGCCGCGCGAAATGTATGATCTGGTGATCGAGGTCGCGATCGTCCGCCCCGGCCCCATCCAGGGCAACATGGTGCACCCCTATCTGAAACGGCGCGAGGCGCAGCGTAGGGGTGAAAACGTATTCGATTTCCCGAAACCGGAGTTGAGGCCGGTCCTTGCCCGGACGCTCGGCGTGCCGCTGTTCCAGGAACAGGCGATGCAGATCGCGATCACCGCCGCCGGCTTTTCGCCCAGCGAAGCCGATCAGCTCCGCCGCGCCATGGCGACTTTCAAGCGGACCGGCACGATCCATACCTTCGAGCGAAAGATGATCGAGGGCATGGTCAAGAACGGTTACGACAGGGAGTTTGCCGAGCGCTGCTTCAACCAGATCAAGGGGTTCGGTGAATACGGCTTTCCCGAGAGCCATGCGGCCTCCTTCGCATCCCTCGTCTATGCCTCGTCCTGGTTCAAGGCCTATTACCCGGACGTCTTCTGTGCTGCGATCCTGAACTCGCAGCCGATGGGTTTCTATGCGCCGGCGCAGCTCGTGCGCGATGCCCGCGAACATGGGGTCAAGGTGCTGCCGGTCGACATCAATTTTTCGAGCTGGGACGCACTGCTTGAGGGCGAAGGCATGTTCAAAAAGGCCGCGATCAGTCCTCGTCATGCCGGGATGGCAGGCGTGATCCGGACTGAAAAGGCCGTCCGGCTGGGCTTCCGGCTGATCAAGGGGCTAAGGCAAGAGGATATGAATGCACTCGTTGCGCATCGCGACAGGGGATACCGCTCCGTCCATGATCTCTGGATGCGGTCCGGGCTTACCCGGTCCGTTCTGGAACGCCTTGCCGATGCCGATGCCTTCCGTTCCATCGGCCTTGATCGGCGTGCGGCCCTCTGGGCGGTGAAGGCGCTGGACGAGGCGTCAGCGGTCGAGCGCCTGCCGCTTTTCGATGGCGCGGGTTCCGCGGACCTGCAGGCCGAGCCGGCGGTCACTCTGCCCGATATGCCCCCTGGGGAGCATGTCATCAACGACTACCGCTACCTGACGCTTTCGCTGAAGGCTCACCCTGTTTCCTTCATGCGGGAGGATTTCTCGCGAATGGGCATAGTTGCCAATCGCGATCTGGCGAGGACCGCCGCAGGAAGAAGGGTCACGGTCGCCGGCCTTGTGCTCGTTCGCCAGCGCCCGGGTTCGGCCAAGGGTGTCATCTTCATGACGATCGAGGACGAGACCGGCGTCGCCAACATCATTGTCTGGGAAAAAATGTTCAAGAAATACCGGGCAGAGGTCATGGGCTCGCGGCTCGTGAAGGTCCGTGGCCGCTTACAGAGCGAAAGCGATGTCATCCATGTGGTGGCCGAGCATATCGAGGACATAACGCCCATGCTCGGCCTCTTGCGCACGCAAGCACGGCGTTTCGCAGCCAACGACCGTGCGGACGAGGCCTTGCGGCCGACAGCCGATGCCCGCGAAAGGAAAGCGCTTAAACAATTGCGCCTGGCCCTGCCCGCCCGCCCCAATCAGCACGCGGAAGCGACAACCGACGTGGCCGATGTCATACCGAAAGGGCGCAACTTCCACTGAGTTTAGGTGAGATCACGCCCTTCGCCTGGTGAGTTCCACAAGGTTTGCGGCGCCTGGGTTCGTCCTGTGTAAAAATGTCGCAGGCTGTTCGGCAAAAATTGCAAGTTCTGGAAGAAAAACCGTCTCCTTAGAATCGGCTAATGCGATGAAAATGCGATGATTTCCGTCAAGTTTAGAACCGATCTAACATACCCCTCAACTTTACGGGGAGGAGTTTTTTCTTGACGGCAAATATCCTCTTTTGCTTTATGCGAGAAATCAGGGCGTTGCGTTTGATAGGCAAGACGAGATGCTGGTTTGCAGCTGCAATTTCATCACTGAAAAAGAGATCGAAGATACGATCATCAGCCTCCTCGACGAAGACTGTTGGCAGTTGATCGTGCCGGCGAAAGTCTATCACGCGATGGAAAAGCGCGGCCGTTGCTGCGGCTGCTTTCCGAACGTCGTCGACATCATCATCCGCACCACCGAAGAATATCACGCCCGTCGCGACTCGACGGAAGCCGAGATATTTGATTTCATGATCCGCCTAAAACAATTCCACGAGGAAAACCGGAGGGCGGATTTTGAAAGGCGACAAAAAGGTCATCGAGCAGCTTAACGAAGCGCTCTTTCTCGAACTTGGTGCCGTCAACCAGTACTGGCTGCATTACCGCCTCCTCGAAGACTGGGGTTACACGCTGCTCGCAAAAAAAGAGCGTGAGGAATCCATCGAGGAAATGCACCATGCCGACAAGCTCATCGACCGCATTATCTTCCTTGAAGGCCATCCGAACCTGCAGACGGTCGCGCCGCTGCGGATCGGGCAGAATGTCAAGGAAGTGCTGAAGGCTGACCTCGCCGGCGAGTATGATGCGCGCAAGGCCTACAAGAATTCCCGCGATGTCTGTCACGCGGCCGGCGACTATGTCTCGATGAAGCTTTTCGAGGAGCTGCTTGCAGACGAGGAAGGCCATATCAACTTCCTCGAGTCGCAGCTTCAGCTGCTCGACACGATCGGCGAGCAGAAGTACGGCCAGCTCAACGCCGCCCCCGCCAACGAAGCCGAATAAGCGTTGATCTTTCTCTGACGCGAGCGCCGTCGCCTTGAAAGGCGAGGCGCTCTTTCTTTACCGATCGAACTGGGCGTCACCTCGGCCCGCCGCCCGCAGGCGGAAGGAAGGTTCCGGCAGCAGGATCAGCGGAGAAACGCGCGCGGAAAATCGCCGATTTCCTCAACGCACCAGATGGGAGAAGGCTGCAACGACTTCCTCGTACACCTTGCGTTTGAAGGGCACGATCAGATGCGGCAATTCATGCATTGGCTTCCATTCCCAGGCATCGAATTCAGGATCGTGGCCGCCGGGCGGTGGATTGATGGCAATTTCGCTTTCCTCGCCTTCGAAGCGGAAGGCATACCAGCGCTGCGTCTGCCCACGGTACTTGCCCTTGAGGCCGATCCCGATCAATTGCGGCGGCAGATCGTAGTTGATCCAGTTCGGCGCCTCGGCCAGCAGTGATACCGAGCGAATGCCGGTCTCTTCGTAAAGCTCGCGGTAAGCGGCCTTGAGCGGATCCTCGCCCTCGTCGATCCCGCCCTGCGGCATCTGCCACAGTTGCGGCGAGCCGTCATATTCCGAATTGCCGACGGCGAGCCGATGCCCGGCCCAGACAAGGCCTTCGCGGTTCAGGACCATGACCCCGACGCAGGGCCGGTAGGGCAGGTCTTCCGCCTTCACGACCTTGCTTTTGTCCTTGCTCATACTGACTTCCTTCTCTCGCCCCCTACGGCGCCGCGTCTTACCAGATGCGGAAACATTGCAATGGGCCCCACAAAATCAACGCCATAGCGACACAGCAGCCCGATCGGGAGCGCCTTCTCTTTCGCCCGCTTATCTCATTTTTGTTGCGGATCGTTGACGAGCGCCGAAACGCCGACGAATTCGATGCCGCGCCCGCCCGCCTCCTGCATCCATTCTGCGATCGCCGCCACGCTTTCATCGAAGGCGGAGGCGACGCCGATCGCCGTGCCGTTTCGCCTTGCGACGCGCTCCAGTTCGTCGAGCTTGCGCAGGATTGCGCCGCGGCTGAGCTCACTGTCGACAACGACATCGGCAAAACCATGCGGCACGTCGAAGGCACCGGCGAGCGTGCCCGAGAGTGACTGTGCCGATGTGCCGTCGTCGAGGAAGAGCAGCCCGCGCTTGCCGAGGTCGCGCATTACCGGCTCGAGCGCATCGGCGTCGGAGAGGAAGCGTCCGCCGAGATAGTTCATGATGCCGGTATAGTTGGTGATCTGGCCCATGCTCCGGTGCAGTTCTGCGAGGTTCTTGGTGGCGCCCAATGAAACGCGGAGCGCGTGCGGACCCGGATCATTGTCCGGATAGTCGAAGGGCTCCATCGGAACCTGCAGCAGGATCTCATGGCCGTCGCGTCGCGCGTCCTGCATCCAGCGCTGAAGGCTGTTGCCGGCGGCGGCGAAGGCGAGCGTCACGTCCGGCGAAAGGTCACGGATCGCCCGTTGCGTTCCGGTCTGGCTGAGGCCGAGACCGCCGACGACGAGCGCAATGCGGGTGCCGCGCGCGCCGGACCACGGGCGCGCATACTGGTCCATCGGTCTCAGCCCGTCCGGACCGGTAATCGGCAGACGGCCCTGGGGGCTGTCCTCCAAGAGATCCTCGTTCGGCAGCGCCGCCATGCGCGGATCCTGGCCGCGAACCGGTCCGACGTTGATGAATGCCGGGCCGTCGCTTTCGCGTGATCGCGGCGTGTACTTCGTCACCGTCGCCCCGTCGTTCGTCAGCATCTCTTCGACATGGGCGCCGGAAAGTGCACCGTTCGGGCGAAGAGGATTTTTCCGCCTTCCTGCGGAATCAGCGGTTCCGGCCGTCGTCTCTCCGGCGGATGCTGCGCCTTTTGGGGCAACTTCCGACGCCTCGGGCGCATGGGTAAGCCCGTCTGGCGCCAGAGCGCTCCAGGCGGAAAGGCCGAGGACGGTGACGGCACAGAGGCTTGCGAGCGCATAGCCGAGGAAGCTGCGGAAGTCGCGCCGGCGGGCAGGCTTTACCTTCCTGTTCTGGCCAAGTGGGGCATTGAGATCGGTTCCCAAACGGAGCCTCGGTCGACCTGAAGGAAGTTGCTCTTGAAAGACGCCGCTCACGAAGAATCATCGGATCTTCGCTGGCTGTTGCCGTTGCATAATATAAAGGCGCCGGGTTGAACAGCCCGGCGCCCGCGTTGACGAATTTCTCGAGCTTCGCTTACTTCTTGAGTTCGGCCTGTTCCGGGTTGGCCGGGAAGGACGGATCCGTCTTCTTGCCGCGCAGGAGATCGAGCGCGTAGTTGAGCTGGATGTCGTCCTTGGCTTCCGGCGGGACATAGGCCACGGAGCCGGAACCCTCATCGTCCTCGTTCTGGCCCTTGATGTGGCCACGGAGGTCGGATTCGCCCTGCGCTTCCACCTTGCCCAGAAGCTCCGGCGGCAGCGGCTGCTCGACCTTGATGTCCGGCGAGATGCCGGTGCCCTGGATCGATTTGCCGGACGGCGTGTAGTAGAGCGCCGTCGTCAGGCGCAACGCGCCGGCATCGCCCAGCGGAATGATCGTCTGAACCGAGCCCTTGCCGAAGGACCGCGTGCCAAGCACCGTGGCGCGCTTCAGATCCTGCAGCGCACCGGCAACGATTTCCGATGCGGATGCCGAGCCGCCGTTGACGAGGACGATGACCGGCTTGCCGTCGGCGAGATCGCCCGGCGTCGCATTGAAGCGACGGGTCTCGTCCGGGTTGCGGCCGCGGGTTGAAACGACCTCGCCACGCTCGAGGAAGGCGTCCGAAACATTGATCGCCTGGTCGAGCAGACCGCCCGGATTGAGGCGAAGATCCAGCACGTAGCCCTTCAGCTTGTCCGCCGGAACGTCCGCCTTGATCTTCTCGATGCCCTTCTTCAGGTCATCGAAGGTCTTCTCGGTGAAGGAGATGACGCGCAGATAGCCGACGTCGCCTTCGGTGCGGTATTTCACGGCACGGACGGCGATCACGTCGCGAACGATCGTCAGCTCGATCGGCTTTTCGGCGCCCTTGCGCAGAATGGTGAGCTTGATCGGCGTGCCGACGGCGCCGCGCATCTTGTCGACAGCTTCCTCGAGCTTCAGGCCGCGAACGTCCTGGCCGTCGATCTTCGAGATGAAGTCGCCGGCAAGCACGCCGGCGCGCGCCGCGGGCGTATCGTCGATCGGGCTCGTCACCTTGACGAGATCGTCTTCCATGGTCACTTCGATGCCGAGACCGCCGAATTCGCCGCGCGTCTGCGTGCGCATGTCCTCGGCGTCCGTCGAGTTCATGTAGCTCGAATGCGGGTCAAGGGAGGAGAGCATGCCGTTGATGGCATTCTCGATCAATTTGTCATCCTGCGGGGGCGTCACATACTGCGCCCGCACACGCTCGAAAACGTCGCCGAAAATCGCCAGTTCGCGGTACGTCGACGAATTGGCTGCCTCGGCCGGAATGGTCGCCGAATAGACGACGCCCATCGCCGTCGCACCCATCAGCGCCCCGACCAGAACAAGTGAAGCTCTACGTATCATTTCGCGCCTTTCCAACCTCTGCTGCGGACCACCACGGTCGGGAATCGACCGGTTTTCCGTCTTTTCGGAATTCAATGTAAAGCGTTGGCCTGTCTGTTTCCAGCGCCAAGGCCGCCGCACTCGCCACTCTTTTTGCACCCATCGTCGCCAATGGCTCGCCGGCCACGACGAATTGTCCCGTCCGGACACTGACATTTTCCATTCCCGACAGAACGATATGATACCCGTCGCCGGGATTGAGAATGATCATCTGCCCGTAGCTGCGAAAACTTCCCGCGTAGACAATCCAGCCGTCCGCCGGCGTTGTCACCAGCGCGCCTGCATTGGTTTCCAGCATGATGCCCTGCAGCGAATGCCCGGTGCCGTCCGCATCGCCAAACTGCCGCAGGAGTGACCCCGCGACGGGATAGGCAAGCCTTTCCCGCAACTCCGAAAACACATATGCGGGCGCAATGCGGTTTTTGTCGGGCACCGCGTTGCGGGCGATCTCGCGGGCCTCTTCGCGCTCGGCCTCGCTCATCCGCCGACGCTCTTCTTCCTGTGCGCGAGCGGCCGCGGCGGCATCCCGCACCGAGGAGATCTCGTTCTCCAGCGACGAAATCAGTCCTTCGAGATTGGTCGCCTGCGAGGCCAGCTCCTGGGCCTTGCGCTGCTCGACGGCAAGTTCGTTCGCATTCTGCTGCCGCAACTTTTCCTTCTCGGTCACCAGCATCGACATGCGGCGCTCTTCCTCGAGATTGGCCGTCATCGCCGCCGTCAGTTCCTCGCGCTGCTTTCCGATGCCGCTGCGAATATCCGCGAGCGCCTTCAGGTCGGCGACGAGGCTGTCGGTCTGCTCGCGCATCTCCGGCACAACGGCGCCAAGGAGGATTGCACTGCGAACCGAGGCCAGTGCGTCCTCCGGCGTGACGAGGATGGCAGGCGGCGGGTTGCGCCCCATGCGCTGCAGGGCGGCAAGCACTTCTGCAAGCACGCCGCGCCTGCCACGGAGCGATCGCCGCACCACGTCCTCTTTCACGCGCAGGTCGTTGAGCTTGTTTTCGCCATCGGCGATCTGCTGCTCGAGCCCGCGTCGTTTGCTTGCCGACTCGACGATCGCGGCGCGCAGCGCCTCGCTGCTCTTGTCGATCTCGGCGATCGTTTGTTCCAGCGCTTCGGCGCGCTCACGCGACAGCGTTATGGTCTTCGAAAGCGCGTCGAGCTCGCTGCGCGTGCTGTCGCGCCTGAGCGCCAGATCGGCTGCGGGATCTACCGTTTTCTGCTCGTTCGACGGCGCGCCCGCGGGGTTTCCGGGGGCTGTGTCCTGGGCTACAGCCGGCGCGGCGATCACGCCCAAGAGAACGGCCAATGCCGCGGCACCGCGTCCGACACGACGCACCGCCCATCCCAAGTCGGCACATTTTTCTCGGCGCGTCATACGGCCCGATGCTTTCCTGCAATAATTAGATGAGAGAACCCTAATCTGATTTGGCTCGGCCAACCAACACATAATCGTGTTATTGCATCCGCGAATAAACAAGCGTCTCTTCAAGCGCGGTGATAGGGATGGCCCGACAGGATCGTTACGGCACGGTAAAGCTGTTCGGCGATCAGAATGCGCACGAGCTGGTGCGGCCAGGTCATCTTGCCAAGACAGAGTATAGCGTCAGCGCGCGCATGCAGCGCCGGGTCCAGGCCATCGGCGCCGCCGATCGCAATCATCAGATCGCGTTTTCCGCTGTCCCGAAAGGTGCTGATGAGCGAAGCGAAGCTTTCCGAATCGATCGCCTTTCCACGTTCGTCGAGCAAAACGAGCAGGCTGCCGTCCGCGAGCGCCTTTTCAAGCTGGGCCGCCTCCTCGCGCTTACGCGTCTCCGCATTGCCGGCACGGCTTTCGTTGACTTCCACGACCCGCGCAAGCTCCAGCCCCACCGCGGACCCCGCCTTGGCGAAGCGGCCGAGATAGCGGCCCGCGAGGTCCTTTTCCGGCCCCGCCTTCAGGCGGCCGACTGCGAAAAGTCCGATACGCACGACCCGATCATCCCCACCGGTGCCAGCCCGATCCTGCAAAGCGACTGGCAAAACCACTCTTGCTGTCATCGGCCCAGCCGGGCGATGACAGCCGCATTTTCATTCGACACCGGCGCAGTCGCTCCGTCCTGAGGTTTGGGTCAGGCTCGGGCGGCGCGTCTCAGTGCAGGGTACCGTCCTCGATTTCCGGGGCCGCCCACATCTTTTCGATGTTGTAGAACTCCCGGATCTCCGGCCGGAAGATGTGAACGATCACATCGCCGGTGTCGATCAGCACCCAGTCGCCACCTTCAAGGCCTTCGACGCGGGAATTGCCAAACCCTTCGTCCTTCAGGTCCGTGATCAGGTGGTCGGCAATCGCCATCACATGCCTGTTCGACCGCCCGGAGACGACAACCATGAAGTCTCCCAGCGCCGATTTTCCGGCAATGTTGATGGTGACGATATCTTCTGCTTTCGAGTCCTCTAGGCTTTCGAGGACCAGGTTAAGCGCACGGACAGCGGCTTCGTCGCTTGATTCCGTGCTGCGCGGGTATGCGGTTGCCGCATAACCCTTGGCGTGTACTGTTGTCAGGGTCTTTCCTTTCCAAAAGAACAGAACAGGCACTTCCGATTCGATGATCAGGATCGAACCGTTCATAAATGTAGGCACCAAACCATGAGGGTTTCAAGACGCGAGAAATGAATCATGGCAATTCATGCGGATTTCGCGTCTGATGAGGCGCGCGGCGCTGTAGAGCGAAGCGCCGTGGAACTCAGCGGCGAGCGTGGTCCGTGAATGAATGTCCAGGCGGGCGCGGGGTGGAAGGCGAGCGCCAGAGCATCGTCCTCGTCGATACGGGCATAATCGAAGGTCCGCGCCATGCGCGAGGAAAGATAGGCAAGCGTCGAGCCCGGCCTGTCGATAACCGCGATCGGAAAGGTCGCGACAATCTTGCGCCAGCTCTGCCAGCGGTGGAAATTCTTGAGGTTGTCCGCCCCCATGACCCAGACGAAGCGCACATCACGGTTGCGTGCGCGCACGATTTCGAGCGTACGGGCCGTGTAGCTCTGGCCGAGCGCCTGCTCGAACGCCGTGACCTTGATGCGGGGATTGGAGGCGAGCTTTTCGCTCGCCTCGATACGTTCTGCCAGCGGCGCGAGATCGTTGTGGTTCTTCAGCGGGTTGCCGGGCGTCACCATCCACCAGAGCTGGTCGAGACCAAGCTTGCGCAGCGCCGTTTCGGCTACGAGGAGATGGCCGCCATGGGGCGGGTTGAACGAGCCGCCGAAGAGGCCGACCGTCATCCCGCCTTCGACATGCGGCATGCGCAGATAGCGTGCGTTCACTCGAGGCGGAATCACGTCAGGACCGCACCTGTCCCGTGCCGCGCACGCGGTATTTGAACGACGTCAGCTGTTCGACGCCGACGGGCCCGCGTGCATGCATCTTGCCGGTGGCGATGCCGATCTCGCCGCCCATGCCGAACTCGCCGCCGTCGGCAAACTGCGTCGAGGCATTGTGGAGGAGGATAGCGGAGTCGATTTCCGAGAAGAAGCGTTCCACTACGGCCGGATCTTCCGCGATAACCGCTTCGGTATGCGCCGACGACCAGGTGTTTATGTGGTCGATGGCACCGGAAATGCCGTCGACCAGCTTCGCCGAAATAATCGCGTCGAGATATTCGGTTGCCCAATCCGCGTCTGTCGCGGGCTTCAGGCCCGGCAGCAGCGCTTCCAAGTCCTTCGAAGCCCGGACTTCGCAGCCGGCGTCAACGAGCGCCTGAAGCAGCGGCTTCGCCAACCGATCCGCGGCATTGCGGTCCATGAGCAGTGTTTCGGCGGCGCCGCAGATGCCGGTGCGCCGCATCTTGGCGTTGACCACGATCTTCTTCGCCATGTCTAGGTCGGCCGAGGCGTCGACATAGATATGGCAGAGGCCTTCGAGATGCGCGAAGACCGGCACCCGCGCCTCGCTCTGAACGCGAGCGACGAGGCTCTTTCCCCCGCGCGGCACGATCACGTCTATCGCGCCGTTGAGGCCGGTGAGCATGGCGCCGACGGCGGCGCGGTCGGCAACCGGCACCATCTGGATGGCATGCTCCGGAAGACCCGCGGCCTTCAGCCCCTCGACCAGGCAAGCGTGGATCGCCCGCGACGAATGAAAACTGTCGGAGCCGCCGCGCAGGATCACGGCATTGCCGGCCTTGAGGCAAAGTGCGCCGGCATCCGCCGTGACGTTGGGCCGGCTTTCGTAGATCACGCCGATCACGCCAAGCGGCGTGCGTACGCGCTCGATATGCAGACCATTCGGGCGGTCCCATTCGGCGATCACGTCGCCGATCGGATCCCTGAAGGCGGCGATCGCACGGATGCCGTCGGCCATATCGCGGATGCGGTCCCGGTTGAGCGTGAGACGATCGATGAAGGCCTTGGCGACTCCGGTTTTTTCGGCGTTTTCAAGGTCGACCACATTGGCCGAAAGGATCTCGTCCGTGCTGGCGACAATGGCATCTGCCATGGCGATCAGGGCGGCGTGCTTGCGCTCGGCACTCGCAACGGCAAGCGGCCGGCTTGCCGCCTTGGCCCGGCGGCCGATTTCCAGCATGACGCTGCTGACGTTCTCGCCGTTATTGACCGCGTCAGGCATGAACCTCGCCCTTCCTCTCGTCTCTTCCGTCGTCCAGACGCGTCCCGGCGGGACCCGTCATCACCAGGTCGTCGCGGTGCACCATCGCCGTGCGGCCGGCATAGCCGAGGATCGCGGCGATCTCGGCCGATTTCTTGCCGGCGATCTGGCGTGCCTCGTCGGCATCATAGCCTGCGAGGCCGCGGGCGATTTCGCGGCCCGACGAGCCGAGGATCGCGATCGTGTCGCCACGGCTGAAGCTGCCCGTTACCTGCCGGACACCGGCCGGCAGCAGGCTCTTGCCCGAGCGGAGCGCCGTTTCGGCCCCGGCGTCGATTATAAGCGTGCCAGCCGGCAGAAGCTGCCCAGCGATCCAGGTCTTGCGCGCGGTCACCGGCGAGCCGGCCGGCGCGAACCAGGAGGAGCGGGCGCCGGACTCGATCGCGGCGAGCGGATGCTCCGGCTTGCCCGAGGCGATGATCATCGCGCAGCCCGCAGTGGTCGCGATCTTGCCGGCATCGATCTTGGTGCGCATGCCGCCGCGCGAAAGCTCGGAGGCCGCACCCCCGGCCATCGCCTCGATCTCCGGCGTGATTTCGGCGATCGTATCGAGGAAGCGCGCGTCGGGATCGAGATGCGGCGGGGCGGTGTAAAGGCCGTCTATATCGGAAAGCAGCACGAGCAAATCGGCGCCGACCATCGTCGCCACCCGGGCGGCCAGCCGGTCGTTGTCGCCGTAGCGGATCTCGGTGGTCGCCACCGTGTCGTTCTCGTTGATGATCGGCACGGCGCCGAGCTTCAGCAACTGGCTGATGGTCGCGCGGGCATTGAGGTAGCGGCGGCGCTCTTCCGTGTCGCCGAGCGTCAGCAGAACCTGGCCCGCAATGATTTGATCGGTCGAGAGGCTTTCCGACCATGCACGCGCCAGAGCGATCTGGCCGACGGCGGCGGCCGCCTGGCTTTCCTCGAGCTTGAGCGCCCCGGCCGGAAGATCGAGCACCGTCCGCCCGAGCGCAATCGCGCCCGAAGAGACGACGAGCACCTCCACGCCCTTTGCCTTCAGTCCGGCAATGTCGGAGCACATGGCGTCGAGCCAGGGCTTTTTCAGTCCCGATTTGCGATCGACCAACAGCGCCGACCCGATCTTGATGACGACCCGGCGGTATTTTTGCAGCGGCTTGCGGGTCCTGGTCATGCTACGCGCTCTCTTCTCCGGCCTTGGCGGCGGAAATGACGCTGCGAAGCGCCCGGAGCGCCTCCGTCATGCCCTTGCTCGTGACCGCCGAAATCGTGAGCGGCGGCGAGCCGCAGGCCTTGGCGAGCGCCTTGGCCTTTGCCTTCAGTTCCTCGTCATCGAGCACGTCGATCTGTGCCAGTGCGACGATTTCCGGCTTGTCCTCCAGCCCGCCGCCATAGGCTTCGAGTTCGTGCTTCACGGTCTTGTAGGCCTTGGCGACATCCTCTTCCTGCGCCGAGACGAGATGGAGGAGCACGCGGGTGCGCTCGACATGGCCGAGGAAGCGGTCGCCGATGCCGACACCCTCATGGGCGCCCTCGATCAGGCCCGGGATGTCGGCGAGGATGAACTCCTGACCATCGACGGTTGCGACGCCGAGGTTCGGATGGAGCGTCGTAAAGGGATAGTTGGCGATCTTCGGCCGGGCGCGGGTGCAGGCGGCAAGAAAAGTCGACTTGCCCGCATTCGGCAGGCCGACGAGGCCGGCATCCGCGATCAGTTTCAGCCGGAGCCAGATCGTCTTTTCCTCGCCCTCAAGGCCCGGATTGGCCCAGTTCGGCGCCTGATTGGTGGACGACTTGAAGTGGGCGTTGCCGAAGCCGCCATTACCGCCGGCGGCAAGCCGATAGCGCTGGCCTTCGGCCACCATGTCGACGATCAGCGTTTCGTTGTCTTCCTCGAAGATCTGTGTGCCGACCGGCACCTTCAGCGTCACGTCGGCGCCGCCGGCGCCGGTACGGTTGCGGCCCATGCCGTGCATGCCGGTCTTTGCCTTGAAGTGCTGCTGGTAGCGGAAGTCGATCAGCGTGTTGAGGCCATTGACGGCCTCGACCCAGACGTCGCCGCCGCGGCCGCCATCGCCGCCGTCCGGTCCACCGAACTCGATGAATTTCTCGCGGCGGAAGGAGACCGCGCCTGCGCCGCCGTCCCCGGACCGGATATAGACCTTTGCTTCGTCGAGAAATTTCATCTGGCTGCCATCTGTTCAGTATATTTGCGCCATCGATATAGGCGGTTACCCTGGAGGTCAAAGACTATCGTGCGGTTCACAAGCTACAATATTCAATACGGCATCGGTCTCGACGGGCGTTTCGACCCCGAGCGCATCGCCGCCTCTCTCCGAGAGGCCGACATCATCGCCCTACAGGAAGTGACGCGCAACTTTCATCGCAACGGCAATGCCGATCTCGTTTCGGTCTTCGAAGATCTGCTGCCGGACTATTTTTCCGTGTTTCATGCGCCCTGTGAGATCGATGTCGGCTCGGCGATCGAGAATGGCCGCGCGATCAATCGCCGGTTCCAGTTCGGCAACATGATCCTGTCGCGCTGGCCGATCCTTTCGACGCGGCTGATCGCCTTGCCGCGGACGCGCACGGTCAGCCCCATGAACCTGCAGCGCGGCGCGACCGAAGCGCTGATTGCGACGCCGACCGGCCCGTTGCGGGTCTATTCCGTCCACCTCGACCATGTGCTTCCGGGCGAACGCATCAGCCAGATCGAGTTTCTGAAACAAAGGCTTGTCAACTACCCGCTCGAAGGCGGCGCGATTTCGGGTGCCTCTGATTTCGGCTTTGCCGAGCCGCCGCATCCGGAGGATTTCGTCGTGATGGGCGATTTCAACATGGTGCCGGAATCGCCCGAATACAATGCGATGGTCGGGACGCGCGACGCTTTTTACGGACGCTCGCTGCGCATCGGCAATCCGGTCGACGCGCTCGCCCATCTCGGCCGGCTGACGCCGGAAAGCTATAGCTGGATTCATCCTGAAGATCATCAGCGGCGAATGCATCTCGACTATTGCTTCCTCAGTGCCGGCCTCGTTCCGCGTCTGAAAGATGCGTGGACCGACTATGATGCGACGGGCTCCGACCACCTGCCGGTCGGAATCGAGCTCCATTGAGCGGAAAAACAACCCGCGAAGGCTCACCTTCGCGGGTTTCTTTTTAGTTCGGCCGACGCAGGTCCGCCGCCGTCAGCCGCGTCTCGATATGCGCGACCATGGCGTTGCGGGCGAGGGCGTAGATCTGGCTGCAGCCGGTGATCTTGAAGCCGAGCTTTTCCTGGACCCGGAGCGAGCCCGGATTGTCGGCAAAGACGCCCGAATGGAGCACCGTCTCCGGCATGCGCCGGAAGAAGCGCTCGACTGCGGCATGAACCGCCTCGCTCGCCAGCCCCTTGCCCCAGTAGAACCGGTTCAGCCAGTAGCCAACATGCCACTGACCATGGCGGAGCTCAATGCCGACGCAGCCGATATGGACGTCGTCGCCGGTGGTGACGGCGAGCGTCCAGTCGGGCAGGACGTTGGCCGCTTGGCGGTTCAGCCAGTCGAGCGCATCCTGATGATCATAGGGCGCCGGGACGCGCGCCAGCATGCGCGCGACCTGGAAATCGCCGAGCGACTGGGCGATCGCCTCCGCATCGGCAAGCCGATGCGGCCTGAGCCTGAGCCGCTCGGTTTCGATGATCGGTGAGGGGCCGGGATCGGGACGGACGATAACCCGCGACCGTTCGGGAACGAGCGCGTTCATCGCATGCCTCCCCAGCTTCTCAGCGAAACCCAGGTCTTGCGGTCGAGCCGGTACCATTCGACCGACATCATGCCGCCGAGCGCCAGGCTTTCGACCATGCCGGAGCCCTGGAACTGGAAACCGCACTTCTGGATGACCCGGCGCGAAGCGATGTTCATGACCCGGCAGCGCGCATCGATCTGGTCGATGTCGCGGGTGCGGAAGGCCATGTCGGTCAGCGCTTGCGCGGCTTCCGTGGCGTAGCCCTGGTTCCAGTAGGGCTCGCCCAGCCAATAGCCGAGTTCGGCCGTCTTGCCGTCGGGATGCGGCTCGATGCCGCAGCAACCCAGGAATGCGCCATTGTCCGCCTTGGTGATCGCGTAGACGCACTTGCCAATCGTGCCGGCTTTTGCGCGTCGCACGAAATCGGCCGCATCCGCCGTGGTGTAGGGGTGCGGCATGCGCGAGACCATGGTGGCGATATTGGCGTTGTTGGCAAGATGGGCAAGGGCGTCGATATCGTCTTCGTGGGGCGCGCGCAAAACGAGCCGGGGCGATAACAATATCGGGCAATCGGTCCTTGACCGCTGAGGCCTCAGCCTTTGTTCGGGAGACCGGGATTGGTCTTCCCTCAAGAGCTCGGTTTGCATGGTTCTTCCTCCAGACATGCGAAAAGGGGAGTTGGGTACCGTCCCATCTCCCCTTTTGAAGTCTGGCTTTTGAACCTTGCAGGTGCTTCAGCCGGGTCGATGAGACGCCGGCTGTTTTAGAGCGCTACCGGCTTATTCCGCTGCTTCCGCTTTCGGCATTACAGACACGTAGACTCGGCCATTGGCCTTCGTACGGAAGTCCACGTTGCCTGCCGTAAGCGCAAAAATCGTATGGTCCTTGCCGAGGCCGACATTGGCGCCCGCATGCCACTTCGTGCCGCGCTGGCGCACGATGATGTTGCCCGCGATAACGGCTTCGCCGCCGAACTTCTTCACGCCAAGGCGCTTGGACTCAGAATCGCGACCGTTGCGCGACGAACCGCCAGCTTTTTTGTGTGCCATTGGTGTTCTCCTTTAAAGCTTCGATCCCGGAACTCAGTTTGCAGCTTCTTCAGCGGCGGCTTCGGTCTTCTTCGAAACCTTCTTCGCCTTGCCGCCGGCAGCAGCGATGTCCAGGATGCGGACGGTCGTCTGATGCTGGCGATGGCCGCGCGAACGCTTGGAGTTCTGGCGGCGGCGCTTCTTGAAGGCTATGACCTTCTTGGCGCGGCCCTGTTCCACAACTTCGGCGCTGACAACGGCACCTTCGACAAACGGAGCACCGATGGCGGCATCGGCGCCGGCGCCGACCATCAGGATCTCGGTGAATTCAATCTTGTCGCCTTGAACGCCTTCCAGCTTTTCGATGGTGATGACGTCATTGGCTGCCACGCGGTACTGCTTACCGCCGGTCTTGATGACTGCGAACATATTTTATCCTTTCATGTTCGGTCCGGCTCTTTACCTTAAAAAGGCAAGGCCGTCTTTTTATCAGTCGTTACATTGAGCGAAGCGTCTCGGAAAACCCTTGACCTCCACCAGTGGATGGGCACAAACTTTTACCCTTCGCGGTGCGGTCAGACCACACCACTTCATTGCGCGGATTACGGGAATCGCTCCTCCCTGTCAAGGCGAAAGCCGCGGTTGGGCAAGATATTCTTTTCACGGCCCCTTGCCAGGGCGCAAATCTGCCGCTATGAACCCGACCGCGCCGACTAAGCGCCAACCAGACCTGCGGAGAGGTGGCAGAGTGGTTGAATGCACCGCACTCGAAATGCGGCATGGGTGCAAGCCCATCGGGGGTTCGAATCCCCCCCTCTCCGCCAGTAAACGACGCGATGGCTAAACCAACGCCTAGCTGCCCGTTGCGCCACTCGCCGACAGGGCTGCCCTGTTCTCCGCCAAAGCCTGTCTCGCCCACTCCGCCCAAAGCTCCGCCGGCGGTAGCCAGAGCCAACCTCCGGCGTCGTCCCCAACGATTTCGGACTTGCCTGCGGCGGCGGTTGCCGCTGTCAGTAGGCAGATCCACGCTGCCCTTTTTTCATGGTCTCGTTCGGTTGTGACCTTCTGAAGCAACGTCTCATTGTTCCAGCCGATGGCGCGAAGAAGTCTGTCGAAGACGCGGCTTTCAACCGCATGGTCGTACAGCCAGTCGAACTTCCTGCGCTTCGCCGCCTTCGACATGGTAAAACGCTCATTCTCAAGAAGGACGCCGAGAAAGGCGTTGGGGAAAGCTTCGATGATTGCGGCTCCGGGGATGACGGACTTGGCGATCATCGGTGCGGCCGCAAGGTGCCTGACCTGCGCTGCCGTCTCGGCCGCGGCTTTTCTCAGGGCGAGACCATGGCCGTGGTGGCTGAGTCCCGGCTTGCAGCGCGTTTGGAATGCCCCGCGGATAAATAGGCGTTCGCAGAAACGACCGAGGTCATCGGGCGCGTCGGGCGGCATCAAGGGGCCGTCGATGGCGATAACCGAGAATGTCGTCGACGCCGGAATGTGGCGCTGTCGGCGGTCCCAGTCACTGTGCGTCCGTGCGCAGCCGAAGTTTCCGTCGACACACCACGCAAAGCCCGTGGTCGGCCGCGACAGCGAGTATCCGACGTCGATGCCGAGCAGTTTGTCGGAGCGGGTTTCCTTCAATGTTGCAACTCCCATGGCAAGCGCTGCTCGTGCCGAAATCACACCTGTAGGCTCATCCCCGCGCGTTCGTGCGCAGCCATGCCTCCAACGCGGCGATCACCGCCAATCTCATGCTTGCGCCGCGGGCAAGCGCATGGGCGAGGGAACGGTCGTCGGGGGCGAACCCGATTTCCTGCATGACGTCGCCCGGCTTCAGCCGGCGTTGGGCCATGATCGCTTTGATCTCCGTGATCGCGGAGGGCAGCAGATAGCGGCCGCTTGCGATCGGAGCCTCCACGGCAGCCGCAGAGGGCGATGGGGCGGGGGAATGCGCAGCAGCCGTTGTTGACAGCGCGCCTTTGGCCGCGAGCCAGTTCAAAAAGGCATCACGCTCGGCGTCGGTCGCCTTCCCCCAGGAATTCTTGAGCTTATCAAGCCGGGTGCGCTCCGGCTTTATGCCGGCGATCACGAGGGCCTTGCGCAAGGACGGGATCCTGCCGGAAAGAAAAGCGCCATGGACATCGGGGAACTCGGATGTCAGCCGCTGCAGATAATGTGTATTGTCGGTTTTCTTCTTCGCCATCCTCACATCCGCCGTCGAGTTCCGTGATCCTCTATCGTGCCTGCAATGCAAGGGCGAGCAAAAAGCGTACCCACAGCGGGGCGCAGCCGGAACATGTAGCAATCCAAAGCGCTACAGCATCCTTTGCGCGCCTGATTACAGTACACGACGATAGCGCTACGGGTTTGACGAATGTATTTCTGCCGTCATCCCTGTGCTTGTCACAGGTATCCAGCAGCGCCGCGTCCGCGGCGCAGAAGAGTCATTCAGCCCAAGGACTTGAGCTGGCTGGATTCCTGTGACAAGCAGGAATGAGGCTTGAGGAGAAGCGTTGCCGTACCGCAGCCGACGAGGCAGCACGACGTTGCTGTCGTGTAAGACAGGCGGCGCTGCAGCGGGCGGTGATTTGCACCACTCCTCAAGCCCCGCACAAGTCGGCCTTCCTATCACCGTCTCAACTGCCGGAATGTGACGCGGCGAAAGAGGACGATGAGATGTCAATTGATGTTCAGCACTACAGCGACCCGCAGGATGCCGCTCTGGCCCTGCTTCTCGCCAACAATCGCGGCGACGAACTCACGGACATTCTGGTTGCCGCGCTCGAAGATGCATTTCGGATCCTTGACGAGGATTGGGCGTCCGAGGCGGTGCATTGAAGCTTATGCCGCATCATTCAGCCGGCTTGCAGCAACCTTTCGACGGACGCCGCTGCGGCCAGCAGCGTCCGGTCCGTCCCGCTTCGTCCGACCAGCATCAAACCCGCCGGTAGGCTTGTGCCTGCCATCGGCAGCGTGACAGCCGTCAGGTCGAATTGATTGGCGACCTGCGTGTTGCGCAGGAGCAGGTCTTCGACGCGACGATACTCCTGTTGGTCGTGTTCCACAGAGACAATGCGGACGGCGGGGATCGGCGTGGTCGGAAGGACGATGAGGTCGTAGGGCGCCAGCCGCTCGTGCATGGCGCGAATGAGGACCTGTCGCGTCTGCAGCAGCTTTTCCAGTGTGGCATCGGGTACGGTCAGGCGCCGGCGCAGCGTGGATGTTACCCGGGTATCGACGGGTGCGTCCCCGTCGTCAAGCCAGTCGCGATGTATGCGGCTGCCTTCGATGGCGGCGATCGAGCCGATCTGCGTTGCCTCGGCAAAGCGGAGGAGCAGATCGTCGATGCTGCATTCGGCGATTTTTGCGCCGGCGCGGGAGAGCGTTTGCAGGCTCGCCTCGAAGGCCCTGGCGATCTCCGGCGCGAGGTCGTCGAGGAGCAGGCCTTTCGGAAGCCCGAGCGTCAATCCGTCGAGGGCCAGCGGCGTCAACGGTCCTGGCGTATCGCCCGCCATGATAGCATCGGCAAGCGCGCAGTCGGCGACCGTGCGTGCGAGGGGGCCGATCGAATCGAGGCTTGGCGATAGGGGGAATGCGCCGCCGAGGGGTACACGCCTTGCGGTCGGCTTGAAGCCGACGAGGCCGTTCAACGCCGCCGGAATGCGCACCGAGCCGCCGGTGTCCGAGCCGATGGCGATCTCGCTTGTGCCTTCCGCCACAGAGACGGCCGCGCCGGACGATGAGCCGCCGGGTACGAGGCGCGCGTCGATCGCATTGCCGGGTACCGGATAGTGCGGATTGAGGCCAACGGCGGTAAACGCGAATTCGGTCATGTGCGTCTTGCCGATGATGACGGCACCGGCGGCGCGCAGCCGCTGGACGACCGCCGCGTCCGCCGCAGCCGGTTCTGCCGCCCGGCGAATGACCGAGCCGGCAAGCGTCGGCTCGCCGACGACGTCGAAGAGGTCCTTGATCGAGACGATCCGGCCGTCGAGCGGGCCGAGGCTCTTTCCATCGCTCAGCCTTCGGTCGGCGGCGTCGGCCTCCGCGCGGGCGATGTCTGAATAGAGTTTCACGAAGACACGTTCTTTGGCCCGGCGCGCATCCAGGCGGGCGAGAACGGCTTCGAGCCGGTCGCGAGAGGGGGTGTTCGATTGGGCCAAGGAGAAGACCTCGTGAATGGGATAGCCGCTATTTGCACGATTCCGTAATTCGGGACCCGAGTTATGGACAATTCATGCGGCAATTCAAAGTGCTGCGTCTTCATTGCCCGCGGCTGCCTTGCGCGGGACGCCGGCGCCAGGCGGCGCAGCGTCGTTTAAAAATCGCGGCCATTGATGTATGATGTCAGGTGTCAGCGACTTCTGGAAATCAACCGGGAAGACGCCAATGCCAATGTTGCAATCGTCCGCGATCCTGGACTCTTCCGCGATCCAACGTGTCAATTACGACGCGCGCCATCGGACGCTCAGCGTCTGGTTCGTCGGCAATCGCAGACCTTACCATTACCTCGATGTTCCGGAGAGCATCTACGAGGAACTGGTGCATGCGGACTCCGCCGGCGGCTATTTCAACCATCACGTCCGGGATCACTACGATTTCACGCACTGATGCGGGAATGAGGTGAGGCGGCTTTCGGCGCATCTGCGCCCTGCCAGTCGCTTCGGTGGCGCAAGGCCGCCGCGGCACCTGTACCCGGCAGCGTGACGACGGAACATCGCCCCTCGCCAACCCTATGGTGATAGGCGGCCATTGGCGGGGTTCGCCTTACCGCCGCCCTTTCATAGAACTGTCGCCAAACCGTTCAAATAGTTTCATCCCGCTGTAAAGCCGCTGACATGCGGCTCGCCAATGGTCCGCCGCGAGAAACCGATGATTCGCGAAACGGTACCGGAGGCAGAATTTGGCTGACATTCGAAGCACGCTGACCAGGCGCTCTTTCCTCTTCTCCGCCGGCGCCGCCGGTCTCGTTGCTTCCTCCGGTGTTGCGACACCCTTCTATGCCCGCGGCTATGGGCGGCCGGAATTCCTGCATGGCGTGCAGTCCGGTGACGTCGATACGCAATCGGGCATGGTCTGGACGCGGGTCGACCGGCCAGCGCGGGTGGCCGTCGAATATTCGACCACCGAAAGCTTCTCGAATGCGGTCCGGCTTCCCGACATCGACGCGACGCCGCAGACCGACTGCGCGATCAAGGGCCGGCTCGACAACCTGCTGCCGGACCAGGACATCTTCTACCGCTTCACCGCGACCGATCTTTATGACCCCAATCGCGTGTCCGAGCCGATCGTCGGACGTTTCCGCACGGCGCCGTTGCGCCGACGGTCGGTGCGTTTCGTCTGGTCCGGCGACACGGCAGGCCAGGGCTGGGGCATCGACGAGGTCGGCATGAAGACCTATTCGACCATGCAGCTTCACGAGCCGGATTTCTTCATCCATTCCGGCGACACGATCTATGCCGACAATCCCATCCCGGACGAGATCAAGCTTCGGGACGGGGGCATGTGGAAGAACCGGATCGTCACGCCCGAGAAACGTGACGTCGCCCGTACGCTCGAAGAATATCGCGGCCAGTGGAAATACAATCTGCTCGATGAGCACGTGCGCGGGCTCAATGCCGTCTGCCCCACCTTCTATCAATGGGACGACCACGAGGTCTTGAACAACTGGTCGGCCTCGACCGATCTCAGAGACGATCCGCGCTATCCGGAAAAGGACGTGGCGGTCTACGCGTCGCGTGCTGCTCGTGCCTTCCACGAGATGACGCCGATCCGCACCTTGCCGACACAGCCTGGACGCATCTTCCGCAAGGTTGCTTACGGCCCATTGCTCGACGCCTTTTTCGTCGATCTGCGCTCCTATCGCGGCCCCAACCAGGGGGAGGGCGACGGCGGTCTCTTCGGCTGGCGGCAGGCGGACTGGCTGAAACGGGAACTGGCTGCCTCGCGCGCCACCTGGAAGGTGATCGCCTGCGACATGCCGATCGGCCTCGTCGTCTGGGACGATTATTCGGCAAGACGCGGGTCGGACGCGATTTCCAACGGCCAAAACGGCGCGCCGATGGGAAGGGAGACGGAATTCGCTGACCTGCTGCGGTTCATCCGTGACAACGCGATCGAGAACATTGTCTGGCTGACGGCGGACGTCCACTATACGGCCGCACATCACTACGATCCGTCGCGCGCCGCCTTCAAGGAATTCCTGCCCTTCTGGGAGTTCGTGTCCGGCCCCTTGCATTCCGGCACCTACGGTCCGAAGGAACTCGACATGACCTTTGGCCCGGAGGTCCGCTTCATCAAGGCGTCGGGCGGCGGCATCGACAGCAACCTGCCGCCATCTGCCGGCCTGCAATTCTTCGGCATCGTCGACATCAACGGCCGGACGCAACAGATGACCGTTCGGCTGATGGATCGCCAGGATAAGGAGCTCTGGCGCGTAACGCTCGATCCGGCGGCCGTTGCTTGAGCGATTCAGAAAGGCGTACCGGATATGGATGGGAGAAGCGCGGATAACCCCCTCTGGCCTGCAGGCCAGAGGGGGTCCAACGCAGCCCTGCTATGTGCGCTGGCCCCTTTCGCTCCTGCAAAAAAACCTGTATGAGCGCGGCAACTGAAAAGCGGTACCCGCCTTGTCGCGCGTACCCACGAACTTTCCGAGACAAAAAATGAGCATTCGTAACATCGCGATCATCGCGCACGTCGACCATGGGAAGACCACGCTCGTCGACGAGCTTCTGAAGCAATCGGGGTCCTTCCGCGAGAACCAGCGCGTTGCCGAACGTGTGATGGATTCCAACGACCTGGAAAAGGAGCGCGGCATCACCATTCTTGCCAAGGCGACCTCGGTCGAGTGGAAGGGGACGCGCATCAATATCGTCGACACCCCCGGTCACGCTGACTTCGGCGGTGAAGTCGAACGCATCCTGTCCATGGTGGATGGCGCGATCGTGCTCGTCGATGCCTCCGAAGGCCCGATGCCGCAGACGAAGTTCGTCGTGGGCAAGGCGCTGAAGGTCGGACTGAAGCCGATCGTCGCGATCAACAAGATCGACCGCCCGGACGGCCGCCACGAAGAAGTCATCAATGAGGTCTTCGACCTCTTCGCCGCGCTCGACGCCACCGACGAGCAGCTCGATTTCCCGATCCTCTACGGTTCCGGTCGTGACGGCTGGATGAACGTCAATCCCGAAGGCCCGAAGGACCAGGGAATGGCGCCGCTGCTCGACCTGGTTCTGAAGCATGTTCCCGAGCCGACAGTGGCGGAAGGCCCGTTCCGCATGATCGGTACGATCCTTGAGGCGAACCCCTTTCTCGGCCGCATCATCACCGGCCGCGTACACTCCGGCTCCGTCAAGCCGAACCAGGCAGTGAAGGTGCTGGGTCAGGATGGCAAGCTGCTCGAATCCGGTCGTATCTCGAAGATCCTCGCTTTCCGCGGTATCGAGCGTCAGCCGATCGAGGAGGCCCATGCCGGCGACATCGTCGCAATCGCCGGGCTGACCAAGGGCACCGTTGCCGACACCTTCTGTGATCCCTCGATCGCCGAGCCGCTCGAGGCGCAGCCGATCGATCCGCCGACTGTCACCATGTCCTTCATCGTCAACGATTCGCCGCTTGCCGGCACCGAGGGCGACAAGGTGACCTCGCGCGTCATCCGCGACCGCCTGTTCAAGGAAGCGGAAGGCAATGTGGCGCTGAAGATCGAAGAATCCTCCGAGAAGGACTCCTTCTTTGTCTCCGGCCGCGGCGAACTGCAGCTCGCCGTGCTGATCGAAACGATGCGCCGCGAAGGCTTCGAGCTTGCCGTCTCGCGTCCGCGCGTCGTCATGCACAAGGACGAGAGCGGCCAGCTGCTCGAGCCGGTCGAAGAGGTCGTGATCGACGTCGACGAAGAGTATTCCGGCGTCGTCGTGCAGAAGATGTCGGAGCGCAAGGCCGAGATGGTCGAGCTTCGTCCGTCGGGCGGCAATCGCGTCCGTCTCGTCTTCTTTGCCCCGACCCGCGGCCTTATCGGCTACCAGTCGGAACTGCTGACCGATACACGCGGCACGGCGATCATGAACCGCCTCTTCCACGACTATCAGCCCTACAAGGGCGAGATCGGCGGCCGCATCAACGGCGTGCTGCTGGCGAACGAGGCGGGCGAAGCCGTGGCCTACGCGCTCTTCAACCTCGAGGACCGCGGCCCGATGGTGATCGAACCGGGCGAGAAGGTCTATGAGGGCATGATCATCGGCATCCACACCCGCGACAACGACCTCGAAGTCAACGTCTTGAAGGGCAAGAAGCTCACCAACATGCGCGCCGCCGGCAAGGACGAAGCCGTCCGCCTGACGCCGCCGATCAAGATGACACTCGAACGGGCGCTTTCCTGGATCCAGGACGACGAGCTGGTGGAAGTGACGCCGAAGTCGATCCGGCTCAGGAAGCTCCACCTCGACCCGCATGAGCGCAAGCGCTTCGAAAAGGCCCGGACCGCCGGCGCGGCGTAACTACCCTTCTGTCGCAGGACGCAGCGCAGGCCCCCATCCGCCTGCCGGGGCCGCCTCGGTCCCTTCGCCCCGCTTGCGGGGAGAGGGTTAGGGTGAGGGGCAACTGCCAGTTCCTGCTGCGATAGGCGGCCCCCGAAATCGGAAAACATTTACAACCCCGGAGCGATCCGGGGTTTTTGCTGTGCGTGCCGATCGCGGGCGGCTTGCGGATAAAGTTAAAAAGGCGTTAACCTTCATTTGGATGCCGTTAAAGTTGCCTGTGGGTTAACGCCGCCCGGCAGCCCGGCGGGATTCCGGTTCGCCGTGTCGTGTGTTTAGAGTCGAGTCATGAAGACTGTTTCGATCGAGGTCAGGCCCGGGGAGCCACATGAGGCGGCGGCGATTGCCGAGGTGCATCGCGTTTCCTGGTTGCAGGCCTATGGCGGCATCATTCCGCATCGACCCTTGATCCAGATGGTCAACCGCCGCGATGAAACCTGGTGGCGCAAGGCCACGCGCGGGCCGGCAACGCTGCTCGTCGTCGATGTCGCCGGAACGATCGCCGGCTATGCCACGTTGGGCCTGAGCCGGGCGAGGGCCCTGCCGCAAGAGGGTGAGATCTACGAAATCTACCTGCGCCCGGAATATCAGGGCATCGGCCTCGGGCGCATCCTCTTCCGGGAGGCGAAGAGCCTCTTGAAGTCGCTTGGATGCCGGGGCCTTGTCGTCTGGTGCCTCGAAGACAGTGAACACGCCTACAGCTTCTTCCAGGCGGCCGGCGGCAGCGACATTGCCGAGGGCATGGAAGATTTCGGCGACAAATACCTGAAGAAAGTCGGCTTCATCTGGAACTGACCGGCCCGCGTCGTGCCTGCATCGGTTCAGAGTGCTACAGCGTCCTTTGCGCGTCTGATAAGACGCGGGCGCCGTGGTCCTTGGGATGAAGAGACCCTTCCGCAAAATGCCCCGGTGCCGCCCACTTTTGGCCGCGCCGCCTGCCTACTTCAAGCTATGGCGACTTTGCCCGCCCGGCGAGACGGGCGGCGCTGCAGAGCCATTCCGCCCATCGGAACGAAAGTCATGTTGCATTGCGGCATGTTTCCCTTTATCCGACGGGGCGAATTTTTAAACCGACCCCTGGAGGTACTTATGCGGATCGACGCGATTTCCATCGGAAAGAATCCACCGGAAGATGTCAATGTGATCGTGGAGGTTCCTGTCGGCGGGCATCCGATCAAGTACGAAATGGACAAGGAAGCCGGCACGCTGGTGGTCGACCGCTTCCTCTATACGCCGATGACCTATCCGGGCAATTACGGCTTCGTTCCGCACACGCTGTCCGACGACGGCGATCCGATCGACGTGTTGATCTGCAACACCCGCCCGCTGGTGCCGGGCTGCGTCATCAATGTCCGCCCGATCGGCGTGATGATGATGGAAGACAATTCCGGTCAGGACGAGAAGATCATCGCCGTGCCGTCGAGCCATCTCACCAAGCGCTACGACAAGGTCCACGACTACACCGACCTGCCGGAAATCACGCTGAAGCAGATCGAGCACTTCTTCGAGCACTACAAGGATCTGGAGCCCGGCAAATGGGTGAAGATCTTCGGCTGGAAGGATGCAAGCGTCGCCAAGCAGCTGATCCAGGAAGCGGTCGAGCGCGCCAAGACCAAGAAGTAGTCTATTTTAGCTACCAGATCACGCAATTCCGGACGGAAAACCGTTACACACTTTTCCTGGAATTGCTCTACAGCGCCGTGCGTCCTTTAGGACGCACAAAGGACGCTGTAACTCTTTGATTCCACGCATCGGCCCGAAAATCGGGTCCGATTTTCGGGCCGATGCGCTAGCCGACGATTTCGGCGAGCCGCTTGATGATGTCCTCCGGATCGGCCTCGATCCGGAGGATTTTTTTGCGCTGCGTGTCGCCGGAAATAAGCGCGATCCTGTTCTTGGCGATGCCGAATTGTTTTGCCAGCAGGGCAATAAGCGCCTGGTTCGCTTTGCCCTTTTCCGGCACGGCGCGCACGCGAACCTTGAGATATTCGCCGCCGTCCGCAGCACTTTCGAAGCCGTCGATCGCATCGCGGCCGCCGTTCGGCGTCAGCCGAACGGTCAGGCGAACGTGGTCGTCAAGGCTCGTCAGTGCCGCGTGCACTTATATGCCGATTACCGCCGACGCGACCGTGGTGTTGAGGAAGTACCAGATGAAATAGAGGATCACCAGGACCACGAGCGGCGAGAGATCGACGCCGCCCATGTCCGGCAGGAAGCGGCGGATGGGCCTGTAGAGCGGCTCGGTCAGCTGATAGAGCGAGCGGCCGATCATGTTGATCGCGTGGTTGTTCACGTTGATCACGTTGAAGGCGTAGAGCCAGGAGAAGATGGCCGACGCTATGATCAGGAACCAGGCTATGTTGATAATAAAGTTCAAGGTTGCGATGACAGCAATCATGCCAGTCTCCAATTCGTTGTTGACAGACATGTAGACATTGGAAACTAAACGGGCAAGTACGACGCTTCGTCGTGCGCGATCATGTTTAACGGCATTGCGCCAGTGCTTTGCTGCCCCGAGGAGCTTCCCCCGTATGTCCGCCGTCCAAGCCGCGCATCGTTTCGCCGCCTTCAGGCATGTCGGCTATCGGCGGTATTTCTTCTCCCGCTTCCTCGCCTATTTCGCCATCCAGATCATGTCCGTCGCCGTCGGCTGGCAGATCTATGACCTGACGCGCGACCCGTTTGATCTCGGCCTCATCGGCCTCTTCCAGTTTTTGCCGTCGCTGGCGCTCATTCTGGTGACGGGTACCGTCGCGGACCGCCACAACCGGCGCGTCATCATGGGAATCTGCATGACGGTGAGCACACTTTGTGCGGCCGCGCTGCTCCTGTTGACGGTGACAGGGCTGTTTTCGCCCTGGCCCGTCTATGCGATCCTCGTCGTCTTCGGGATCGAGCGGGCGTTTCTCGGCCCGGCCGCGCAATCACTCGCACCCAATCTGGTGCCAGTCGAACACCTGCCCAATGCGATCGCCTGGAACTCGACCTCCTGGCAGACGGCGACGATCGTCGGGCCGGTCGCCGGCGGCCTGATCTATGGTTTCGGCCCGACTGTACCGTACACGGTCAGTCTCTGTTTCTTTGCAGCGGCGGCCCTGATGGTCTTTGCCGTGCCGAAGCCCATGGTGCGTTCGCCCGCCTCGGGACAGAGCTGGCAGACGATCACGGCAGGTTTCCGCTACATCACCGCGGAGAAGGTCGTGCTGGGGGCGATCTCGCTCGATCTCTTTGCCGTGCTGCTTGGCGGGGCGGTCGCGCTGATGCCGGTCTTCGCCCGCGATATCCTGGCGCTCGGCCCGTGGGGGCTTGGCCTTCTGCGCGCCGCACCGGGAGTCGGCGCCGTCGGCATGGCGGTCTGGCTTGCCGCTCACCCGATCCGCAACCGGGCCGGTCTTTATATGTTTATCGGCGTTGCGCTCTTCGGCCTTGCGACGATCGTCTTCGGCCTGTCGGCGACGCCCTGGATCTCGATCGTCGCACTTGTCGTCATGGGCGCGGCGGACATGATCTCGGTCTATGTTCGCGAAATCCTGATCACGCTCTGGACTCCCGACGAACTGCGTGGCCGCGTGAACGCGGTCAACATGGTGTTCGTCGGCGCGTCGAACGAGCTTGGCGAATTCCGCGCCGGCATGATGGCGTCGGGCTTCGGTGCCGTCTTCGCCGTCGCCTTCGGAGGCGTGGGCACGCTTCTTGTGTCGTTGCTCTGGGCGGTCGGTTTTCCGCAATTGCGCAAGATCGATACGCTCGATGTTCCGGAGCACCAACGCGTCTGATTGGACGTCACGCCGTGCCGTTACGCGCGATCTGCCTTTTCGGCGCGGCCGGCTCCCCGCCGCGCAAGAAAATCAGTTCGAGGAAATTCTCCATCCAGGTCCGCAAGGGGTGATCGTGGATCATGCGCCCCTCGAGGTGCGCCTTGCCGATCTGGGCGCCGGGCAGCACGAAGCGGTGTGCGCCGTGGACCACCCAGCGATGCATCATTGCGCGCGTCAGCTCGCCGTGAAACTGAATGCCCCAGGCGTTCTCGCCGTAGCGGAAGGCCTGGTTCGGATAGGTCTCCCCGGTCGCCAGCAACTCGGCGCCGGCAGGCAGATCGAAGCCCTCCCGATGGAAGTGATAGACCATGGCCGGCCAGTCCATCAGCGCCTTGCCGGCCGCGGTGGCCTTTAGCGGGTACCAGCCGATTTCCGTCATGCCCTCGTGATGCGGTGCGACCTTGCCGCCGAGATTGCGGGCGAGCATCTGCGCGCCGAGGCAGATGCCGAGATAGGGCTTGTTCTCCAGGAGCGGGACCGAGAGCCAGTCGATCTCGCGGCGGACGAACTCCTCCTCGTCGTTGGCGCTCATCGGGCCGCCGAAGACGATAGTTCCGGAATGGGCTTCCAGCGTCGGCGGCAGCTCGTCGCCGAGGGCGGGGCGGCGGATGTCGAGCGCAAAGCCCTTCTGCTGGAGTATCTGCCCCACGCGGCCGGCGCTCGATCGCTCCTGATGCAGGATTATGAGGATGGGTCTTTTAACGTCGTCGGCCTCTGCGGGCATTTCAGTCTTCCTGCTGCGCGTCGTTCTCCTCCTTTGCGTCGATCTTGGCGGCAGCCTCCTGCCGCTTCAAGATGCGATCGCGACCGGATACGCCCAGGAGGTCGGCGATCCGCCAGATCACATGATCTTCCATTTCGTTGCGAACGCCATCGGCATAGACGATCTCCCACAGCATGCCGACAAGCTCGATCCGCTGCTCTTCAGACAGATGGCGCTTGATTTCGGCGGTGAACTTGTAGAAGTCGATCGCCTCGCTTTCGGCGGTCTCGCCTGCCGCGATGAGCGCATCGAGACCTTCGTCGTCGAGTTGATATTGTTCCTCGATGATATCGCGCATCTTGCGACGCTCGGCAGCCAGCACGGTGCCGTCGGCCTCCATGACCTGGACGCAGAGCGCGATCACGGCGACGCGCGGGTCACCTTTCTTAATGGACGCCGGAGGGCCCGCCAAATCTTCGAGAAACGCTCGGAACCGCTCTAACATCTTTCCGTCCACAGTCTTTGAGGTTCAAAACAGCCGCAAACCCGCCTTGTCCGACGCCTTCTCGCCGGCTGTTGCTTCGCGCACGCCGGGATCGTCCGGCGGCCGGCCGAAGAAGGGAGCCGGTTCTTCCTCCGTGGCCTCTTCCTTTTTCCTGGCGGGAGAGGGAGCAGGTTCCTTCCTCTCCGGAACCTTTATCATCGTCTCATGCTCGGCTTCCAGGACGGTAGGCGTTGCCGCTACTGGTGCCGGCTTCGGCGTCGCGGGTGCTGCCATCTGCTGGGCGGTCGCGACTGGCGGAAGGCTGCGGATCGCTTCGTCGGCGCTCGGATGACCATTTTTGAGCTTGTCGGAAAGCTGCAAGGCCGGGGCCTTCCATTCGAAGGCGTCGAGCCGGCCGCTGATCGGCGATACCGGCAGCCAGGACGGCGAGGTGACGCCGTCGGCGGTCCAGGCCGGATCGCGCGGACTGCGCAGCGCCTGCGCCATCCAATGGCGGATGCGGCCCTCGTCGCCGGTGTCGGCCTCCTCGATATCGGCGAGCAGCAGGAAGACGCTCTCCGTCGGTTCGAGCCGCGCAGCCGCTTCCGCCTTGGTGCGGGCAAGCGGCAGTTCGCGTGCCTCGAGCGCGGCCTCGGCGACCGTTGCCAGTGCGACCGCATTGTTGCTGCGGAGCGATTCGAGCTTCTTCGCACGCTTCAAACGGTCGAGGGCGGAATCGCCTCCGCGCGCTCTGACATAGAGCCTTGCTACGTCCGGATGCGGTTGCTGCTTCCACATCCTTTCGAGGATCCCCGCGCCCTTGCGCAGATTGTCTTCGCGGAACAGGGCCTTGGCCGTTACCAGCGCCGCCGGCACCAGGCTGTCGTCGAGTTTCAGCGCGGCAAGGCCGTCGTCGCGCGCCCCTTTCGGGTCGGCGTCGAGCTTCGTCATTGCGCGGGCGGTCAGAAGCACGGCCTTCTTCCGGTCCGCCTCCTTGCGGTCGAGGATATTGGCGGCGCGGCTCTGGTCGAGGAGGCGGATCGCCTCGTCCCATTGTCCTGCCTGGCTGCGGTGATCCAGCGTTGCCAGCGTCGCCCACGGCAGCTGCGGCGCCTTCTCCGCGGCGCGCTCCGCATATTGCCGGGCCGCCTCGTTCGCGCCGAGCCGCTTGGCTTCGAGGAAGAGGCCGCGCAGGCCGAGCTCGCGCGTTTCGGGGTCGTCGGCCATCAGCTCGAATTTCTTGCGCGCGTCGTCATATTTGCCTTCGATCAACGCGGTCTGCGCCTCAAGCAGGTGGATGAGCGGCTCCTGGTCGGCGCTGATCAGGCCCCGGCTCCGTGCCGACATCTTGCGGGCAAGATTGGCATCGCCGGCACCCGCGGCGATCAGCCCGGTCGAAAGCGCCTGGTAGCCGCGATCACGCTTGCGGGCACGGAAATAACGCGTGACGGTATGGGGCGACATCCAGATCGTGCGGAGCAGCCAGATCACGATCAGGACGGCGGCAATGAGCGAGATCAGGATGGAGGCGGCGCGCATCAGGGTCATCTCGATGCGCTGTCCCTGCCAGATCAGCGACAACTCCCCCGGTCGATCGGCGAGCCACGCAAAGCCGAGGCCGAGACACAGCACGAGAAGGATGAAGAACAATATACGGATCATCTATTCTTCTTGCCTCCTTTTAGCCGGCGGTGCCGGTACGCGTCATGGTTTGCGCCACGGCGGCATCAATGGCGGTCTCGACCCGCAGGCGCTGATCGAGCTTCGCCTTGAAACCCGCGCCGGCCGACTTCGCCGCTTCGGGCAGGCCTCCCCACTCCAACGATGCGCCCTTGAGATCGCCATTGTTGAGCTTGTCCTCGATGCGCGCGATCACGGCCTCCGGCGTGTCGCCCTCGACGCTGCCGACCGGCCGGATGCGGATGCCGGACATGGCGCTTGAAACGAGGCGAGCGAAAATGCCCTCGTTCGGATCGGGCTGGTTGAGCGCGTCGAGCATCGCGTCTGCCGTTTGCGGGAAGCCCGCGCGAAGGTCGGTCCGCGTCGCCACGCCGGTTCCGGCGTCTTGAGCCAGAGCCTTCACCGCCGCGTCGTCAGGCGCAATGCTGCGCAGCGCGTCGAGTTCGGCCAGGAAGGGCCCGCCGCGATCGATCGCGGTCTTCAGCGCCGTGACGGCGACGGCCTTCGCCATCTCTATGTCGTTGACCGGCTCGTTGAGCTTCTGTTCCGCCTGGTCGATGCGTCCGGCAAGCTCGGCCTTGGCGGCGGCTGCCGACTGTTCGGCGTCGGCGAGGCTGGCTTTCAGTCCGGCGACTTCCTTGGTCAGATTGGCGACTTCCGCTTCGAGCGCAGTGATCTGCGGCGCGCCCGCGCCGCCCGGCTGCTTGGCGGCCTGTTCCAGCGCCGCCAGACGGTTCTCCAGCGGGCCGATATCTGTCGCCGGCGCCGATTGCGATGCGATCTGCGTCTTGATTGCCTCGATTTCGCTGGCAAGGCTTTGCTCGAGGGCGGCGCTGCCGCGATCCGGTCCGAGCGGCGGAATATAACCGGCATATTGCAGCACGCCGGCGCCGGCGAGCGTCACGAGACCGCCGAGAATGCCGGCCGCCAGCGCGCCGGCGCTCGTCGCCTGCCTCTGCTGCGCCGGCTGTGCCATCGTCTCGTTGCTCAAATGCGGGGGCTCTTCGTCGAAGGCGGCCGCGGCGGCATCGGCGCGCTCCTCCTCCGTCTGTTCTTTTCCATCGGCGGCATCTGCCGCATCCGCTGCATTTTCGCTTTCTGCCTGGCTCGTCGAAATCTCGGCAGGCTCGTCAGTAATCGATTCCTGGCTTGCGACAGATTCGGCTTCGTCGGTCGCCGTCTTTTCCGCCTGGAGGTCGATCGTCAACGGTTCCTTCTCGGATTTCGAGCGGCGCGGCGGGTTTTCCGATACCATGGTGACCTCTTACCGTTGTATTGCCAGTCAGCCTATTGCGACAAACGTAGTCAGGCGAACTCGTGAGGGAAAGCCCCCAACTCGGTTTTTGCTGGAAATGCCGTCAGATGACCCCAAGGAAGGTTGGCGCGTGCGCGGAAAACCGCTGCCGGCTTTGCTGTTCACGCCGCGACCATGCGGCAGACCATCGCTTAAATACCGCTTCGCGCGCCTATCAGAGCAGCTTCAGAAGGTGCTGTTCGTCGGGCATTATGGCGACTTCCGCCGCTGCGTCAGCCGGCAAGACCTCCGCTATCGCTGCACTCAGGCAGAGATAGCGCCGGGCAAAGGCAGCAGCGCTAAGGCGGCTCTGCGAGAGAAGAGCGGCAAACTGCCGCGCGGTTTGGCGTGAATAGAGCAATACGGCGTCAAACCGCCCCGCGCGCAGAAGGCTGGAGAGCTCGTCTGGGCGACAGGCGATCGGCGCCATCCGATAGCATTCGACGGTGCTGTAATCGACGCCGCGCTGCCGCAGCGCCCGTTCGAGGCCATCGGAGCGCGGCGAACCGGCAAGATAAAGGAGCGGTTCGCGGGTTCCCCCGGCGAATGCGGCTGCAATCGTTTCGGCAAGACCTTCGCCCGTGCCGGGGCCGACATGAATGTCGGTGAACCCGAGCTCCGCAGCGGCACGGCCGGTCGCCTGGCCGACGCAGAAGAGCGGTGTTGCAAGGTGGGGTTCAAGCGCGCGACCAAGCGCGGCCAGCGCCCGGGTCGCTTCCGCGCTTGTTAGTGCGATCGCGCCATGGCTTTGCTTCAATGCGGTCTCGACAGCGGCCACGAGATGCTCCGCCTGCATCAGCGGCAGCAGGATCGCTTCGTGGCCCATCGCCTCGAGCTTCAGCGCCGTCGCGGTAGCGGCCGGGCGCGGCCGAGTGACGAGCACGCGCATCGGCTCACGTCCAGCTCGAGAAAAATCCCGGTCCGGCCTTGGCGCGGATCTCTTCGCCGGCCCGGCGCCCGAGTTCGGTCGCCTCCGTCGCCTTGCCCTCGACGGCGATGCGATGGCAGGTTGTGCCATCCGGCGTCAGGATCATGCCGGCAAAGCGGATATGCGTGCCGTCCGACTGGGCGTGGCCGGCGATCGGCGTGCGGCAGGAACCGTCGAGCGTCGCGAGAAAACCGCGTTCGCAGGCAACGGCCTCGTGCGTGCGCGGATCGTCGATGGCGGCAAGCAATGTATTGACGCGCGGGTCGCCGATACGGCTTTCGATGCAGATCGCCCCTTGCGCCGGCGCTGGCGGAAATTCCTCCGGATCAAGCAGTTCTGTCGGGACGTCGGTCATGCCGAGCCGCTTCAGGCCGGCATAGGCGAGCAGCGTGCCGTCGACCTGGCCTTCTGCGAGCTTGCGCAGCCGCGTTTCGACCTGGCCGCGATAGGTGATCACGTTGACGTCGGGCCGCAGGCGCCGAATGAGCGCCTGACGGCGTAGCGACGACGAGCCGACCGTGGCGCCGTGCGGCAGGTCCAGCAGTTTCGGTGCTGTCCGCCCAACAAAGGCATCGCGTATATCCTCGCGCGGCAGGAAGGCGGAGAGGAACAGCCCATCAGGCAGCTTTGTCGGCATGTCCTTCGACGAATGCACGGCGAAATCGAGGTCTCCCGACAAAAGCTGTTGTTCGAGTTCCTCGGTGAACAGGCCCTTGCCGCCGATCTCCGCAAGCGACCGGTCGGTGATCCGGTCCCCCTTGGTGGAAAGGATCACGATCTCGAACATTTCCGGCGGCAGACCATGAGCGGCGGCGAGCCGGTCACGCGTCTCATGCGTCTGGGCGAGCGCCAGCGGGCTGCCGCGCGTGCCGATGCGGAAAGGTTTTGTTTGCATCCTCGGTCATCCATTGTTACTGCATGGTTCCTTAAATCGGGACCGATTTAAGGATGAAACCATGCAGCAGTTCAAAGCGTTACAGCGTCCTTTGTGCTTCTGAAAGACGCACGGCGCTGACACAAGTTCCGTGTACCCACCTTTCCTTGCGACCGCAATCTTTGAGTAGACCACCTATGTCCGCGCCCCTGCGTATCCTCGGCATCGAAACAAGCTGCGACGAAACCGCGGCGTCCGTCGTGCTGCGGGAAAAGGACGGCAGCGGCCGGATCCTCGGCGATGTCGTGCTCAGCCAGCTGGAAGAGCATAGCGCCTATGGCGGCGTCGTTCCGGAGATTGCCGCGCGCGCCCACGTCGAGGCACTCGATACACTGATCGAGGAAGCGCTGCTGCGCGCCGGCGTCAAGCTTGACGACATCGACGCGATCGCTGCGACAAGTGGTCCCGGGCTGATCGGCGGGCTGATCGTCGGGCTGATGACCGGCAAGGCGATTGCGCGTGCGACCGGCAAGCCGCTTTATGCGGTCAACCACCTCGAAGGCCACGCGCTGACGGCGCGGCTCACCGATGGCCTGATCTTTCCCTATCTGATGCTGCTCGTCTCGGGCGGCCACACGCAATTGATCCTCGTGAAGGGCGTCGGCGACTACGAGCGCTGGGGCACGACGATCGACGATGCGCTCGGCGAGGCCTTCGACAAGACGGCAAAGCTGCTCGGCCTTCCCTATCCTGGCGGGCCGGCGGTCGAGCATATGGCCCGGACTGGCGATCCCAAGCGCTTCGACTTTCCCCGCCCGCTCGTCGGCGACGCGCGGCTCGACTTTTCCTTCTCCGGCCTGAAGACGGCGGTTCGCCAGGCGGCGCAATCGCTGGAGCCGGTGACCGAACAGGATATCGCCGACATTTGCGCCTCCTTCCAGCGCGCCATTTCGCGCACGCTCAAGGACCGTGTCGGGCGCGGACTGAAGCGGTTCAAGGCCGAGTTCGCGACCGTCGAGCAATCGGCACTGGTTGTGGCCGGTGGGGTTGCCGCCAACCAGGAGCTGCGGGCGACGCTTCAGGAGCTTTGCGACCGGAACGGCTTCCGCTTCGTGGCGCCGCCGCTTCAGCTTTGCACCGACAATGCGGCGATGATCGCCTGGGCCGGCGCCGAGCGGCTGGCGGCGGGACTGGCGGCGGATGGCCTCGACGTTGCGCCGCGCTCGCGTTGGCCGCTTGACAGCCAGGCGCAGGCATTGATCGGCTCCGGCAAGCGCGGCGCCAAGGCATGATGGACAAGATGAGCGAAAAACCGAAGATCGTCGTCGTTGGAGCCGGAGCCTTCGGGACCGCGCTTGCAGCCGTCGCGGCGGCGACCGGCAATGCCAAGGTGACATTGCTTGCCCGGCGACAGGAGACGGTCGAGCAATGCTACCGCACGCGCCGGAACGATGCGTTCCTGCCCGGCATTCCGCTCCCGGCGGAACTTGGATTTTCTTCCGATACCGCCGTGCTTATGGACGCCGATATCATCCTCTTCGCCATGCCTTCGCAGGAGCAGAGGGCCGCGGCCCGCAGCTATGGCGCCTCGATCGGCACCGGTGCGACGATCGTCACCTGTGCCAAGGGGATGGAGCAATCGACCGGCCGGCTCCTGACGGAAGTGCTCGACGAGGAGCTGCCGGGCCACAAGGTCGGTGTGCTGTCCGGTCCCGGCTTTGCCGCCGATATCGCTAGGGGTCTTCCGACGGCAATGGTCGTCGCGGCTCGCGACAGCGACACCGCCACGGAACTCGCGGAAACCCTTTCCGGCCGGACGTTTCGGCTCTACCCCTCGGCGGACCGCATCGGCGTGCAGCTTGGCGGGGCGCTCAAGAACGTGCTCGCGATCGCCTGCGGCATCGTCGAGGGCGCCGGTCTCGGCGATTCGGCCCGTGCGGCGCTGATCTCCCGCGGCCTTGCGGAAATGTCGCGCTTCGTCGTGGCGCAGGGCGGGGAACCGGATACCGTCCGTGGCCTTTCCGGGCTCGGCGACCTCGTGCTGACGGCGACGAGCCATCAGTCGCGCAACCTGCGCTTCGGCATCGCGCTCGGCAGGGACGGGCCGGCGAGCGGACAGGGCCGGGAACTGGTCGAGGGCGCCTTTGCCGCGTCGGTTGCCGCGCGCGTCGCGCACGAACTCGGTGTCGACATGCCGATCACCGAAGCGGTCGCCGCCATCATCGACGGAAGGCTCGATGTCCGCACCGCCCTGGAGCAGTTGATGTCGCGCCCGATCACCCAGGAATGATTCGGCGGCGGGATGGGCAAAAGCGTAAAGCGGCTTTCGGCTCGCCTCCCGCTCCGATCGATAACGTCAGGAGGAACCATGCTCTTCGCACTTCTATGCACGGACAAGCCCGGCGGCCTGCAACTCAGGCTGGATACGCGTCCCGACCACCTCGCCTATCTCGATGATCTCAACGCCAGGGGCATCCTCAAGATCGCCGGGCCCTTTCTTGGGGCGGATGGAAAGCCGACGGGAAGCCTGGTGATCGTCAAGACCGAGACGCTTGAGGAGGCGAAAGCGATCGCCGCGGCAGATCCCTATGCCAAGGCCGGCCTCTTCTCGAATGTCGAGATCAAGGCCTACAACTGGGTCTTCAACAATCCGGAGGCGTGAGGGCGATGGCTTTCTGGCTTTACAAATCCGAGCCGAACAAGTGGTCCTGGCAGATGCAGAAGGACGCCGGCGAAAAGGGTACCGAGTGGACCGGCGTTCGCAACTACCTGGCGCGCAACAACATGCGGGCGATGCAGATCGGCGACAAGGGCTTCTTCTATCATTCCAACGAGGGCCTGGAGATCGTCGGCATCACCGAGGTCTGCGCGCTGTCGCACCCGGATTCGACGGCTGAAGGCGATGCCCGTTGGGACTGCGTCGATATCCGTGCAGTCATGGACATGCCGCGCCCGGTCTCTCTCAAGGAGATCAAGGAAAACCCCAAGCTTGCCAAGATGTCGCTGGTGACGTCGATGCGGCTTTCGGTGCAGCCGGTTACCGATGAGGAGTGGATCGAGGTCTGCCGCATGGGCGGGCTCGACAACCCGCCGCGCTGAGACGTTCTCCTTGAAGACCAATCCCGAAAGCTTCATCCGCGCCAACACGGGCATTCTCTCGCCGCCGCATGTACCGGAGATCCGGCTGCGTCTCGCGAGCGAAGCGCACGATCTTTGGCTGAAGACGCAGGAGGAGCTTGAGGAGATAGGTCTGCCGCCGCCGTTCTGGGCTTTCGCCTGGGCGGGCGGGCAGGGGCTTGCGCGTTATGTCCTCGACCGCCCGGAAACCGTGCGCGGCCGCCGTGTGATCGATTTCGCCTCCGGCTCAGGCCTCGTCGCGATTGCGGCGATGAAGGCAGGCGCCGCTTCCGTCCTCGCCGTCGACATCGATCCCTGGGCGGAAACGGCGGTACGGCTGAATGCGGCGTTGAACGGAGTCGAAATCGCGTTCAGCGACCGAAACATCATCGGCGAGCCGAAGTACGCCGACGTCTATCTCGCCGGCGACGTCTTCTATGACAAAGGGTTTGCCGATCTGCTTCGCCCCTGGCTTGCCGGGTTGGCGAGGGCGGGTGCTGCCGTGCTCGTCGGCGACCCAGGGCGCGCCTATTGCCCGCGGCAGATGATGACGGCGCTTTCGACCTATGAAGTGCCGGTCACGCGAGCGCTCGAAGACAGCGAGGTGAAGCGCACGACCGTCTGGCGCTTCGAGCCGGCCAACAGCTTCGGCTGACAGGCGCCCACACTTTGCGCGTCTTTGGGTGGGCGGGCGGACGCACCCGCGCGCCCATCCTGCCGCCTTATTCCGCCTATGGCCGGATGACGCAGACCCCATGTTCCCACGAGCAGACGCGGTCGTTCGGTTGCGGCGAGACGGCGATGATCTTCGCACGATTAGGCGGTGGGGCGGGATCGGCCGCACCCTCAGCCACATAGTTGTTGTTGTCGTATCGGCTGAAATAGATGCCGTTGCCCTCCTGCCGGAAGGCCGAAATGCCGCCGGCATAGGTTCCGATGCCGGGTGTGACCGAAGGAAAGTCGTCGCCGCCATAGGACCCTATGGCATCGTATGGGCCGAAGCCCCCGCCAATCACGACCACGTCAACGTCCGGGCGCCAATCACGCCGCGCGAAGCCCCTCAGGTGATGCTTCAGCCGTACGTGCCGGGTGCGGGTCTGAATATTGGGCAGGCCTTGCGAAGTGAAGGACGAGAAATCATCGATGCCTGACATGACGGAGCGGTGTCTCCGATAGCCGGCAAAGAACCGATGGTCGCGGTGGAATTTGCGAAAGCCATGATGGCTGAAGCCGTGCTTGAGCCGGACATGGCGTGTGCGGGTCTGGACGTCGCCAAAGCTCGCGCCGTTCGCCGCTGCCGCCGGCAGACCGACAGGCATTACCAGGGCGCAAGCCAGTACCAGGACTTTGGTCGCACCGACCACTCGCAACAGATCCATTCTGCCGTGCCCTCCGGATCATCCTTAACAAATCGTTAAAGCCATCCTGGGCCAGTTGCGGGCAAATGTCACGGATTTGCTTATGTTTTTTGCGCTTATCGTTAATTCGCTCCCATGTCTCAGCAGGGCTCAAAAATGCCGTTTTTTGTCTAATCGATTTTATTTATTTTGCACCGCAAGGATACTTGTCGTGATGCCCTGGGGTGATTAAAGGTCCGAATGACTGAATTGCGCACAATCGTGTGCGATACCGGACTAAAGCGATCAAGTTTTTGGGCGCGGCAATCCGATCACACCGTGAGGTTCCGATGACGAATGTCACAAGAAGCCGGCCGCTCTCGCCGCATCTTCAAATCTACAAACCCATCCCCACCATGGTGATGTCGATTGTGCATCGCATTACCGGCGGCGCCCTTTATTTCGGCACGATCCTCGTGGCCTGGTGGCTGATCGCCGCCGCCTCGGGTGCCGCCTATTATGATTGGGTCAGCTGGCTGTTCGGCACCTGGATCGGCAAGCTCGTCCTCTTCGGCTACACCTGGGCCCTCGTCCATCACATGCTCGGCGGCATCCGCCATTTCGTGTGGGATCTCGGCTACGGCTACGAGAAGCATTTCGCGACGAAGATGGCCAAGGCGACGATCATCGGATCGGTTTCTCTGACACTGCTGATCTGGGTGATCGGCTATCTGGTTCGGTACTGAGGGAATACGACATGGATATGCGCACACCTCTCGCCAAGGTTCGCGGCCTAGGCTCCGCCAAGGAGGGGACCGATCATTTCTGGCGCCAGCGTCTGACGGCTGTCTCCAATATTCCGCTGCTGATTTTCTTCGCTTTCTTCGTGGCCCGCTATGCGGGCGCGCCCCATGCGGAGGTCGTCGCGGCGCTTTCCAATCCGTTCGTCGCGGTGATCATGGCTCTCGTGCTCCTTTCCGCTCTCACACACATGAGGCTCGGCATGCAGGTGATCATCGAAGACTACGTGCATGCGGAAGGCATCAAGATCGCTCTTCTCATGCTCAACACATTTTTCGCGATCGCGGTCGGCGGGCTCTGTCTTTTCGCCCTCCTGAAGATCGCTTTTGCAGGGTAATTTCGCCATGGCATCGATCAGTTCACCCGCTGCAAACGGCAGGGCTTACCAGTATGTCGACCACGCCTTCGACGTGGTCGTTGTCGGCGCCGGCGGTGCGGGCCTGCGCGCGACCCTCGGCATGGCCGAACAGGGGCTGAAGACGGCCTGCATTACCAAGGTCTTCCCGACGCGCTCGCACACCGTTGCGGCCCAGGGCGGCATCGCTGCTTCGCTGCAGAACATGACGCCCGACAGCTGGCAGTGGCATCTCTACGACACGGTCAAGGGGTCTGACTGGCTCGGCGACGTCGACGCCATGCAGTATCTCACCATGGAAGCGCCGAAGGCGGTCTATGAGCTCGAGCATTACGGCGTGCCTTTCTCGCGCAACGAGGAAGGCAAGATCTACCAGCGGCCATTCGGCGGCCACATGCAGAATTACGGCGAAGGCCCGCCGGTGCAGCGCACCTGCGCGGTTGCCGACCGCACCGGCCATGCGATCCTGCACACGCTCTACGGTCAGTCGCTCAGGAACAACGCCGAGTTCTTCATTGAATATTTCGCCATCGACCTGATCATGTCGGACGACGGCCGCTGCACCGGCGTCGTCGCCTGGAACCTCGATGACGGCACGATTCATCGCTTCTCGGCGAAGATGGTGGTGCTGGCGACCGGCGGTTATGGCCGCGCCTATTTCTCGGCGACCTCGGCGCACACCTGCACCGGCGACGGCGGCGGCATGATTGCGCGCGCCGGCCTGCCGCTCCAGGACATGGAGTTCGTGCAGTTCCATCCGACCGGCATCTACGGCTCCGGCTGTCTGATCACCGAGGGTGCGCGCGGCGAAGGCGGCTATCTCGTCAATTCGGAAGGCGAGCGCTTCATGGAGCGTTATGCCCCGTCCGCCAAGGATCTTGCCTCGCGCGACGTCGTCTCGCGCTGCATGACGCTGGAAATCCGGGAAGGCCGCGGCGTCGGCAAGAACAAGGACCACATCTTCCTGCACCTCGACCATCTCGATCCGGCCGTGCTGCACGAGCGCCTTCCGGGCATTTCCGAGAGCGCGAAGATCTTCGCCGGCGTCGACGTCACCCGCGAGCCGATCCCGGTTCTGCCGACCGTCCACTACAATATGGGCGGCATTCCGACCAACTATTGGGGCGAGGTGCTGAATGCCGACGGCGAGAACCCCGAGCGCATCGCGCCCGGCCTGATGGCGGTCGGCGAAGCGGGCTGCGCCTCGGTTCACGGCGCCAACCGGCTTGGCTCCAACTCGCTGATCGACCTCGTCGTCTTCGGTCGCGCTGCGGCAATCCGCGCCGGCCAGATCATCGACCGCAACGAATCGATTCCGGCGCTCAACACGGCTGCCTGCGACCGCATCGTCGAGCGCTTTGACCGCCTGCGCCATGCCAATGGCAGGACGCCGACTGCCGTGCTGCGCGAGAAGATGCAGCGCGCCATGCAGGAAGACGCCGCCGTCTTCCGCACGCAGGAATCCCTCGAATCCGGCTGCCGCCGCCTCTCGGAAATCTGGAAGGAGCTTTCCGACGTCAAGGTCACCGACCGCTCGATGATCTGGAACTCCGACCTTGTCGAAACGCTGGAGCTGGAAAATCTGATGGCCAATGCCATCACGACCATCTACGGCGCCGAGGCGCGCAAGGAGAGCCGCGGGTCGCATGCGCGCGAGGATTATACCGAAGGTCCGTTCGGCGGGCGCGACGACGACAACTGGCGCAAACATACGCTTGCCTGGGTCAACGCGGCTGGCGATGTCCGGCTCGACTATCGCCCGGTTCACACCGACCTGATCGCCGAGGGCATCGATCCCATGAAGATCGCCCCGAAGGCGCGCGTGTATTGATCTCGAGGACTAAGGCACATGGTTGAACTCGCTCTCCCCAAGAACTCGCAGATCACCGAAGGCAAGGTCTGGCCGAAACCGGTCGGCGCGACGAACCTGCGCGAATACCGCGTCTATCGCTGGAATCCGGACGACGGCAAGAACCCGCGCGTCGACACCTATTACATCGACATCGACGACTGCGGTCCGATGGTGCTCGACGGACTGCTCTACATCAAGAACAAGATCGATCCGACGCTGACGCTTCGCCGCTCCTGTCGCGAGGGCATTTGCGGCTCCTGCGCGATGAACATCGACGGCACCAACACGCTCGCCTGCACCAAGGGCATGGACGAGATCAAGGGCACGGTGAAGATCTATCCGTTGCCGCACATGCCGGTGGTCAAGGACCTCGTGCCGGATCTCACCAATTTCTATGCCCAGCACCGCTCGATCGAACCCTGGCTGAAGACGGTTTCGCCGACGCCGGCCAAGGAATGGAAGCAGAGCCATGAGGACCGGCAGAAGCTCGACGGCCTCTACGAGTGCATCCTTTGCGCCTGCTGCTCGACCTCCTGTCCGAGCTATTGGTGGAACGGCGACCGCTATCTCGGCCCGGCCGTTCTCCTGCAGGCCTACCGCTGGCTGATCGATAGCCGCGACGAGGCGACCGGCGAGCGGCTCGACAACCTCGAGGATCCGTTCCGGCTCTACCGCTGCCACACGATCATGAACTGCGCCCAGGCCTGTCCGAAGGGGCTCAACCCGGCCAAGGCGATCGGCGAGATCAAGAAAATGCTGGTCGAGCGCAGGGTCTGATTCCCGGTAACTTTCTTCGGCTTCGACGGCGGGCATTCTGGTCCGCCGTCAGATCATAAACGTGATCGACTCTACGCATCGGCCCGAAAATCGGACCCGATTTTCGGAAAGCACGATGCGTGGAATCAAAGAGTTACAGCGTCCTTTGTGCGTCCTAAAGGACGCACGGCGCTGTAATAAGTTAGAGCGGGGTTGCGGGCGGAAAACCGCGCACACTTTTCCTCATCCCGCTCTTGCGTATTTCACGAACTTCACGGCCCCGTGTCGGCATTTGATTTTGAAACTTTCGGCGGTCCTCATAGCTTTATGCTGGGGATCGGAGATCGCGATGAATCGTTTGCTGTTTGCACTTGCCGCTGCGTGCTTGCTGTCATTGCCGGCGCGGGCGGCCGAGCCGCAGTTTGCGCTGTTTGCCGGCGGCTGTTTCTGGTGCGTCGAGACCGATTTCGACGGCGTCCCCGGCGTGCTGGAGACGATCTCGGGGTACGCCGGCGGCAAGAGTGCCAATCCGACCTATGAGAACTATGTGAAGGGCGGCCATCGCGAAGTCGTTCGCATCAAATTCGATCCGGACCGCGTTTCCTATTCGACGCTTGTCTCGGTGCTGTTCCACACGACCGACCCAACGGATGCCGGCGGTCAGTTCTGTGATCGCGGCTTTGCCTACACGACCGCGATCTACGCGCTCGACGAGCGGCAGGCGATGGACGCCAAGGCCGGAAAGATCAAGGCTGAGGCCGAACTCGGGAAGCCGATCGTGACACCGGTCGAGCGGGCCGCAAAATTCTGGCCGGCCGAGGACTATCATCAGAACTTCGGCGCACGAAACCCGATTCGCTACTGGTACTACCGAAACGGCTGCGGCAGGAACCGGAAGGTCGAGTCGCTCTGGGGCGACCGTGCCTATGCGGGTGTCAATCATTGATTGCATTTGCGCCGCCCGGCCACGCCGTGTTTTCAGCATCGGCGGGGGTGGCGCGCACCCGTTCGACGCGGCGTTTCAATCGTGCAACAGGCACTGCTGAAATGCCTTCCCTTGATTTGTCAGGTGGATTTGCTGTAGTTCGGCCATTATTATCGCGTTGCATCATGGTTCGACGAAGATATCGGGGGTAAGAGACATGCGGGTTTTTCATGCGGCGGCGGGGCTGGCGGTTGTGCTTGCGCTGACCGGATGCCAGCGGACATCCATGGGTGGTTTCGGTTCTCAGGATGTTTCACCTGCTCCGCTGCAGGCTCAGCCCGTTCCGACGGTTTCGTCGAGCCAGCTCCCGGATCCGACGACGAACACTTCCCAGTTCCCGGCGGCACCCGCCGCCGGCGCAGCCGTACCCGGCGGCGCGCCGGCCGGCACGCAAGTTGCGGCCAATCCCAACGCGCTTGACGTGACGAAGGAATCGATGGTCGGCAACTGGCGCGTGTCGAGCGCCGGCAGCTCCTGCGACATGTTCCTGACGCTGACGAATCTCGGCAGCGGATCGCGCGGCGGCACGCGCGGCTGCGCCGGCGAACTGACGACGATGGGCTCCTGGGAGGTCGCTGGCAAGCAGGTGGTGCTGAAGGACCGCGGCGGCAATCCGATCGCCCGCCTCTACAAGACCGCGGACGCGCGCTTCGACGGTTCGACCAACAGCGGACAGCCGGTCAGCCTCAGCCGCTGATCGCCACCAACGCCGGCGCGCCCAGCCGGATGCGACGCGGGACGAGGACGTGTGAGCAGCCTTGCCCGTCCCGCGCCTCTCACCGAAATTGCTCCTTGCTCACCTTGGGTGCCGCGTGCTCAACCCAGACGACAGCATTCTTCACAAGCTTGAAACGCTCGTTGCCACCGGCGAACGGCAGCGCGATCCGGCGCAAATCGCCATCGCGCGGCGGCTCGACCACCTGACCGCGGAGCTGCTTGCCAGCAGGCCGTTGCGCAAGTCCAACGCGCTCGGCTGGCTCTTTGCCTCGCGCAAGAAGGAGCAAGCTCCAGTCCGGGGCCTCTATATTCACGGCGGCGTCGGTCGCGGCAAGACGATGCTGATGGACATGTTCTTCGACGCCGTGCCGATCCAGCGCAAGCGCCGGGCGCATTTCCACGAGTTCATGGCGGATGTGCACGAGCGCATCTACAAGCATCGGCAGAAACTCAAGAACGGCGAGACGAAACAGGCCGACCCTATCCCGCCGGTGGCCTCCGAGCTCTTCGGCGAGGCGCGGCTGCTGTGCTTCGACGAATTCTCGGTCACCGACATTGCGGATGCGATGATTCTGGCGCGCCTCTTCGGCGAACTCTTCGCCAAGGGATGCGTTCTCGTCGCGACCTCAAATGTCGAGCCGAACGATCTTTATCGCGACGGTCTCAATCGGGGACTCTTCCTCCCGTTCATCGACCTGCTGAAGGCGAACACGGAGATCATTTCGCTCGACACAGAGACGGATTACCGCCTGCAGAAGACCGACGGAAACCCGGTCTGGCTTTCGCCGCTCGGCCCGGAGGCGGAAGCGGCGATGGCGCGCGCCTGGTATGTCGAGACCGGCGGAGCACCGGAAGCACCGGCAGAGATCAGCCGCAAGGGGCGCAAGATCCACGTGCCGTCGGCGTCCGGCCGAAGCGCCCGGTTTGCTTTCGCCGACCTTTGCGCGCAGCCACTCGGTGCCGCCGACTATCTCGCCATCCTGACGCAATACAGCACCATCTTCCTCGACCACGTCCCGCATCTGGGGCCGCATCTGCGCAACGAAACCAAGCGATTCATCATCCTCGTCGACGCGCTCTATGACCAGGGTGCCCGACTGTTCGCCTCTGCCGCAGCCGAGCCGCACCAGCTTCTGACTGCGAAAAAGGGAACCGAGGGCTTCGAGTTCGATCGCACCGTTTCGCGCCTGATCGAGATGCAGAGCGAGGAATATGCGGCGCAACATCCGGCAAGAACGGCCGCTAGATGACGCAATGATGACACGTAATCTTACGTTTACGTAAGAATTTTGTCATCTAACCGATTGAATTTGCTCTGTCGAAAAGTATGCGTTGATATTTTACCATTTGCCGTTTAAGGGCTTTCCCGAAGGTTTGGCGTTTGCCGCGTTTCAGGCCTCGATCATTTTGGGATCACAAAGGAAGCACTTTCATGGCGCGCAACAAGATCGCACTTATCGGCTCAGGGATGATTGGTGGCACGCTGGCGCATCTCGCCGGCCTGAAGGAACTGGGCGATATCGTCCTGTTCGACATTGCCGACGGCATTCCTCAGGGCAAGGGCCTCGATATCGCACAGTCGTCCCCGGTCGAAGGTTTCGATGCCTCGCTCACCGGCGCGAGCGACTATTCTGCCATCGAAGGTGCGGACGTCTGCATCGTGACCGCCGGCGTGCCGCGCAAGCCGGGCATGAGCCGCGATGACCTCCTCGGCATCAACCTGAAAGTGATGGAGCAGGTCGGCGCCGGCATCAAGAAATATGCCCCGAACGCATTCGTCATCTGCATCACCAACCCGCTCGACGCCATGGTTTGGGCGCTGCAGAAATTCTCCGGCCTGCCGAAGAACAAGGTCGTCGGCATGGCCGGCGTGCTCGACTCGGCTCGCTTCCGCCTTTTCCTCAGCCAGGAATTCAACGTGTCCGTCCAGGATGTCACGGCTTTCGTGCTCGGCGGCCACGGCGACACGATGGTGCCGCTCGCCCGCTATTCGACCGTTGCCGGCATCCCGTTGACCGATCTCGTCCAAATGGGCTGGGTCAAGAAGGAGCGCCTCGAGGAAATCATCCAGCGCACCCGTGACGGCGGCGCCGAAATCGTCGGCCTCTTGAAGACCGGCTCGGCCTATTACGCGCCGGCTGCTTCCGCGATCGAGATGGCGGAAGCCTATCTCAAGGACAAGAAGCGCGTGCTTCCCTGTGCGGCCCATCTTTCCGGCCAGTACGGCGTCAAGGACATGTATGTCGGCGTGCCGACGATCATCGGCGCCGGCGGTGTCGAGCGCATCATCGAGATCGATCTCAACAAGAGCGAGAAGGAAGCCTTCGACAAGTCGGTGGCGGCGGTCGCGGGCCTTTGCGAGGCCTGCATCAACATCGCACCCAGCCTGAAGTAACCGCCATCCGGCCAATCAGACAGGAAAAACCCCATGAACATTCATGAATATCAGGCCAAGGCTCTCTTGAAGAGCTACGGCGCTCCGGTCGCCGAAGGTGTCGCGATCTTCTCCGCCGACGAAGCGGAAGCCGCTGCGAAGAAGCTGCCGGGACCGCTCTACGTGGTGAAGAGCCAGATCCACGCCGGCGGCCGCGGCAAGGGCAAGTTCAAGGAACTCGGCCCCGACGCCAAGGGCGGCGTGCGCCTTGCGAAGTCCGTCGACGAGGTCGTCGCCAACGCCAAGGAGATGCTCGGCAACACGCTGGTGACCAAGCAGACGGGTCCGGCCGGCAAGCAGGTCAACCGCCTCTATATCGAGGACGGCGCCGACATCGACCGCGAACTCTATCTCTCGATCCTCGTCGACCGCTCGGTCGGTCAGGTTGCCTTCGTCGTTTCGACCGAGGGCGGCATGGACATCGAGGCAGTTGCCGAGCACACGCCGGAGAAGATCGTCACCGTCGCGATCGACCCGGAAAAGGGCGTCACCGCGGAAAACCTGAAGACGCTCGCCGACGCGCTGAAGCTCGAAGGCGAGGCGCGGGCCGATGCTGAAAAGCTCTTCCCGGTCCTCTACAAGGCGTTCGTCGAGAAGGACATGAGCCTGCTCGAGGTCAACCCGCTGATCGTCATGAAGAACGGCCGCATGCGCGTGCTGGACGCCAAGGTCTCCTTCGACGGCAATGCGCTCTTCCGCCACGAAGACGTCGTCGCGCTGCGCGATACGACCGAAGAGGACGAGAAGGAAATCGAAGCTTCCAAGCACGACCTTGCCTATGTCGCGCTCGACGGCAACATCGGCTGCATGGTCAACGGCGCCGGTCTCGCCATGGCGACCATGGACATCATCAAGCTCTATGGCGCCGAACCGGCCAACTTCCTCGACGTCGGTGGTGGCGCTTCGAAGGAGAAGGTCACGCACGCCTTCAAGATCATCACTGCCGATCCGGCCGTAAAGGGCATTCTCGTCAACATCTTCGGCGGCATCATGAAGTGCGACGTCATCGCCGAAGGCGTGCTCGCCGCCGTCAAGGAAGTGGGTCTCAAGGTGCCGCTCGTCGTCCGCCTCGAAGGCACGAATGTCGAGCTTGGCAAGAAGATCATCAATGAATCGGGCCTCAACGTCATCTCCGCCGATGATCTGGACGATGCCGCCCAGAAGATCGTTGCAGCCGTGAAGGGAGCCTGAGGCCGATGTCCATCCTGATCAACAAAGACACCAAGGTCCTCGTTCAGGGCCTGACCGGCAAGACCGGCACCTTCCACACCGAACAGGCGCTCGCCTATCACGGCACGAAGATGGTCGGCGGTATCCACCCGAAGAAGGGTGGCGAGACCTGGACCGGCGCCAAGGGCGAACAGCTCCCGATCTTCGCGTCCGTTGCCGAAGGCCGTGAGGCGACCGGCGCCAATGCGTCGGTCATCTATGTTCCGCCGGCAGGGGCTGCGGCTGCGATCATCGAGGCGATCGACGCGGAAATTCCGCTGATCGTCTGCATCACCGAAGGCATCCCGGTCGCCGACATGGTCAAGGTCAAGGCGCGTCTGGAAAAGTCCTCCTCGCGTCTCATCGGCCCCAACTGCCCGGGTGTGCTCACCCCGAACGAATGCAAGATCGGCATCATGCCCGGTAACATCTTCCGCAAGGGCTCGGTCGGTGTGCTGTCGCGTTCGGGAACGCTGACCTATGAGGCCGTCTTCCAGACCACCAACGAAGGCCTCGGCCAGACAACGGCGGTCGGCATCGGCGGCGACCCGGTCAAGGGTACCGAGTTCATCGACGTGCTGGAAATGTTCCTCGCCGACGACGAAACCAAGTCGATCATCATGATCGGTGAGATCGGCGGTTCGGCCGAAGAGGACGCCGCGCAGTTCCTCAAGGACGAAGCCAAGCGCGGCCGCAAGAAGCCGATGGTCGGCTTCATCGCCGGCCGCACGGCCCCTCCCGGCCGCACCATGGGCCATGCCGGCGCGGTCATCTCCGGTGGCAAGGGCGGCGCGGAAGACAAGATTGCGGCCATGGAATCGGCCGGTATCCGCGTCTCGCCGTCGCCGGCACGCCTCGGCAAGACGCTGGTCGAAGTCCTGAAGGGCTGACATTCCGATAGCGAGGCTTGGGGCTGGCGTCTTCCGCCGGCCCCCAGCCGGACCCAATTAATGACGCAAGCTTGGTGCACTAAAAAGCGCCGAATAAACATGAACGACCGGGAAGACCCGGCATCCCAACTTCAGTCAGGAGGCGAACCAGGGGTTCGCGAAAGACCATGACAAGGCAAGAGGCCAACGAGCAATTCCAGCTCACATCGTTTCTGGATGGCGCCAATGCTGCTTATATCGAGCAGCTCTATGCTAGTTACGAAGCGGATCCGTCCTCCGTTTCGTCCGAATGGCAATCCTTCTTCAAGGCGCTCGCCGACCGGCCGGAAGACGTTGTGAAGGCCGCCAAGGGCGCCTCCTGGAAGAAAAGCAACTGGCCGATCGCCGCAAACGGCGAACTCGTGTCGGCGCTCGACGGCGACTGGGGCGTCGTTGAGAAGGTCATCGAAAAGAAGGTCAAGGCCAAGGCCGAGGAAGCAGCCGCCGTCGCCGGTGTCCCCGTGAGCGAAGCGGAGGTCCATCAGTCGACGCGCGACTCCGTCCGCGCCATCATGATGATACGCGCCTACCGCATGCGTGGCCACCTGCATGCCAAGCTCGACCCGCTCGGACTTGCCGACCCGGTCGAGGACTATGACGAACTCTCGCCGAAGACCTATGGCTTCGAAGAGAAGGATTACGACCGCAAGATCTTCATCGACAACGTTCTCGGCCTCGAATACGCGACCGTGCGCGAAATGGTCGAAATCCTCGAGCGGACCTATTGCTCGACGATCGGCGTCGAGTTCATGCACATGTCCAACCCGGAAGAGAAGGCCTGGATCCAGGAGCGGATCGAGGGACCGGACAAGGGCGTCGAATTCACGCCCGAGGGCAAGCGGGCGATCCTGCAGAAGCTCATCGAAGCCGAGGGCTTCGAGCAGTTCATCGACGTCAAGTACAAGGGCACCAAGCGCTTCGGCCTTGACGGCGGCGAATCGCTGATCCCGGCGCTCGAACAAATCATCAAGCGCGGCGGCCAGCTCGGCCTCAAGGAGATCGTCCTCGGCATGGCCCACCGCGGCCGACTGAACGTTCTCTCCCAGGTCATGGCGAAGCCGCATCGCGCCATCTTCCACGAATTCAAGGGCGGCTCCTACGCACCGGACGACGTCGAAGGCTCCGGCGACGTGAAATACCATCTCGGCGCCTCGTCCGACCGGGAATTCGACGGTAACAAGGTGCACCTGTCGTTGACCGCGAACCCGTCGCATCTCGAGATCGTCAACCCGGTCGTCATGGGCAAGGCGCGCGCCAAGCAGGATCAGATCGCGACCGTGTTCGAAGGCGACATCATTCCGCTGCGCGAACGCGTCAAGGTCATGCCGATGCTGCTCCATGGCGACGCGGCCTTCGCCGGCCAGGGCGTCATCGCAGAAATCCTCGGCCTCTCCGGCCTGCGCGGCCACCGCGTTGCCGGTACCGTGCACTTCATCATCAACAACCAGATCGGCTTCACCACGAACCCGGCCTTCTCGCGCTCCTCGCCCTATCCGTCGGACGTGGCGAAGATGATCGAAGCGCCGATCTTCCACGTGAATGGCGATGATCCGGAAGCCGTCGTCTACGCGGCCAAGGTCGCGACCGAGTTCCGGATGAAGTTCCACAAGCCGGTCGTCGTCGACATGTTCTGCTACCGCCGCTTCGGCCACAACGAGGGCGACGAGCCGGCGTTCACGCAGCCGAAGATGTACAAGGCCATCCGCGCCCACAAGACGGTCGTCCAGCTCTATTCGGAACGGCTGATCGCCGAAGGTCTGATGACCGAGGGCGAGGCCGAGAAGATGAAGGCGGACTGGCGCGCTCATCTCGAGCAGGAGTTCGAGATAGGCCAGTCCTACAAGCCGAACAAGGCCGACTGGCTCGACGGCGTCTGGTCGGGCCTTCGCACGGCCGACAACCAGGATGAGCAGCGCCGCGGCAAGACCTCGGTGCCGATGAAGCAGCTGAAGGAAGTCGGTCGCAAGATCTCGGAGATCCCGGCCGGCTTCAACGCCCACCGCACGATCCAGCGATTCATGGAAAACCGCGCCAGCATGGTGCAGACCGGTGAGGGGATCGACTGGGCAATGGCGGAAGCGCTCGCCTTCGGCACGCTCGTCACCGAGGGCACGAAGATCCGCCTCTCCGGCCAGGACTGCGAGCGCGGCACGTTCTCGCAACGCCACTCGGTTCTTTATGATCAGCAGACGGAAGAGCGCTACATTCCGCTCGCCAACCTGTCGCCGACTCAGGCGCGCTACGAGGTCATCAACTCGATGCTCTCGGAAGAGGCGGTGCTCGGCTTCGAATACGGCTATTCGCTTGCCCGTCCGAATGCACTGACGCTGTGGGAAGCCCAGTTCGGCGACTTCGCCAACGGCGCTCAGGTGGTCTTCGACCAGTTCATCTCGTCGGGCGAACGCAAGTGGCTGCGCATGTCCGGTCTCGTCTGCCTGCTGCCGCACGGCTATGAAGGCCAGGGGCCGGAGCACTCCTCCGCACGGCTCGAACGCTTCCTGCAGCTCTGCGCGGAAGACAACATGCAGGTCGCCAACGTCACCACGCCGGCGAACTACTTCCACATCCTGCGCCGCCAGGTGAAGCGCGACTTCCGCAAGCCGCTGATCCTGATGACGCCGAAGTCGCTTCTGCGCCACAAGCGGGCGGTCTCCAGCCTTTCCGAAATGGCGGGCGAGAGCTCCTTCCACCGGCTGCTCTGGGACGATGCGGAAGTCATCAAGGACGGCCCGATCAAGCTACAGAAGGATTCGAAGATCCGCCGCGTAGTGCTCTGCACCGGCAAGGTCTATTACGACCTGCTCGAGGAACGCGAAAAGCGCGGCATCGACGATATCTACCTGCTGCGCGTCGAGCAGCTCTATCCGTTCCCGGCCAAGGCGCTGATCAACGAGCTCAGCCGTTTCCGCAATGCGGAGATGGTGTGGTGCCAGGAAGAACCGAAGAACATGGGCGCATGGTCGTTCATCGATCCCTATCTCGAATGGGTGCTCGCCCATATCGATGCCAAGTATCAGCGGGTGCGCTACACCGGCCGTCCGGCCGCCGCTTCGCCGGCAACCGGCCTGATGTCGAAGCACCTGGCGCAGCTTGCCGCCTTCCTCGAGGACGCGCTGGGGGGCTGATCGGCTCCCCACGGTCTGCCAATCGCTGGAGCACTTCCAGGAAAAGTGCATAGCGGTTTTCCGTCCGGAAGTGCGTAACTCAAAGAGCTAGAAACAGATATCTGATCAACGGAACAAAAATCATGGCAACAGAAATCCGCGTTCCCACTCTTGGCGAATCCGTCAGCGAAGCGACCGTCGGCACCTGGTTCAAGAAGGTCGGCGATGCGATCAAGGCCGACGAACCGATCCTCGAGCTCGAGACCGACAAGGTAACGATCGAAGTGCCGGCACCGGCGGCCGGCACGCTCTCCGAAATCGTGGCGCAGGCGGGCGAGACCGTCGGCCTCGGTGCGCTGCTCGGCCAGATCGCCGAAGGCGCCGGTGCTGCGGCCGCAGCTCCCGCTCCGGCGGAGAAAAAGCCTGAACCCGCTGCCGCCGCTCCGGCCCCGCAGCCTGCCGCTGCAGCGCCGGCGAAGCAGGCGCCGACGTCGATGCCGCCGGCTCCGGCTGCCGCCAAGCTCATCGCGGAAAACAACCTCGCCGCCGACCAGATCGACGGTTCCGGCAAGCGTGGCCAGGTGCTGAAGGGTGACGTGATCGCTGCCCTTGCCAAGGGCGTTTCCGCTCCCGCCGCCGAACCGGCGAAGGTTCAGGCGCGTGCGCCGGCGCCGGCCGAGGATGCCCTTCGCGAAGAACGGGTCAAGATGACGCGGCTGCGTCAGACGATCGCCAAGCGCCTCAAGGATGCACAGAACACGGCCGCGATGCTCACCACCTACAACGAGGTGGACATGAGCGCGGTGATGAGCCTCCGCAACAAGTACAAGGACATCTTCGAGAAGAAGCACGGCGTCAAGCTTGGCTTCATGGGCTTCTTCACCAAGGCCGTCACCCATGCGCTGAAGGAGCTTCCGGCGGTCAACGCCGAAATCGACGGCACCGACATCATCTACAAGAACTTCTGCCACATCGGCGTCGCCGTCGGCACCGACAAGGGCCTCGTCGTGCCGATCGTGCGCGATGCCGACCAGATGTCGATCGCCGAGATCGAGAAGGAAATCGGTCGCCTCGGCAAGGCTGCCCGCGATGGTGTGCTGTCGATGGCCGACATGCAGGGCGGCACCTTCACCATCTCGAACGGCGGTGTCTATGGCTCGCTGATGTCTTCGCCGATCCTCAACGCGCCGCAGTCCGGCATCCTCGGCATGCACAAGATCCAGGACCGCCCGGTTGCGATCGGCGGACAGGTCGTCATCCGTCCGATGATGTATCTGGCGCTTTCCTACGATCACCGCATCGTCGACGGCAAGGAAGCGGTCACCTTCCTGGTGCGCGTCAAGGAAAGCCTGGAAGATCCGGAGCGGCTGGTGCTCGATCTCTAAGACAGGCGGGGGCACGACAAGCAGCCCCCCCTTCTTCTTCCGGGTGCGCGGATGTCGCTGGAATTGATCTACCTGCTCGCCAGCGCGGTGCTGGCTTTCATCTACATGCTGGCGCAGGCTGGTGCCTATCGCTTGCAGCACGGCGTCATCGACCAGGATCCCAACCGCGATCGGGAAGAACAGCCGAACATGCTGACGGCGCGCGCCGGCCGCGCGCTTCGCAACTTTCATGAGACCTACCCGATCTTCATCGTGCTGGTGGTCGTGGTAGAGTTCACCGGGCGCAGTGGACTGCTGACGCAGTGGGGCGCCGCAATCTGGTTCTGGGCGCGCGCCTCCTATCTGCCGGTCTATGTCGGCGGGCTCGGGCGCATTCGCTCGGCGATCTGGGCTGTATCGGCAGTAGGGCTGGCGCTGATCCTTGCGGGCATTCTCATCTAGACGGAGGAGAAAAGCATGGCATTCGAACCGAACGTTCCCCCGATCCAGGCGCATATCTGCGTAAAGGACGGCCTTGCCGCCATCGCCTTTTACGAAAAGGCGTTCGGCGCGGTAAACACGTTTCACCAGATGGCCGAGGACGGCAAGCGCGTCATGCACGCCAATCTCGCCCTCTTCGGCGGCGAGATCATGCTGCATGACGAGTTTCCGGAATTCGGCATGAGCATCAGCTCGCCCAAGACGGCGGGCGGCGCCAGCGTCGCGATCAATATCAACCTTCCGAAGGCGGAAGAGGTCGATCAGGCCTATGCCAGGGCGATTGCCGCCGGGGCATCCACAGTGATGGAACCGCAGGATACGTTCTGGCAAGCACGCTATGCGCGCATTCAGGATCCCTTCGGCCACATCTGGGCCCTCAACGCACCGGTCGCAAAGTCATGAGCCACTATCTGATCGAACTCGCATCGCTGATGGCGATCTTCTCGTTCGCCATCATCTCGCCCGGTGCCGATCTCGCCATGGTGATGCGGCAGTCGCTGGTGCATGGGCGCCGCCAGGCCATCATCACGTCCTTCGGCATCGGCACGTCGCTGATGTTCCACGTGACCTATACGATTCTCGGCCTGGGGCTGATCATTTCCCAGTCGATCTATCTGTTCAACATCGTCAAGTGGTGCGGCGTCGCCTACCTCGTCTATATCGGCATCAAGGCGCTCCGCGCCGGCCAGACGGAGATCGCAGTCGATGCCGGAGAGGCCAGGGCAGGCAGCGAGCAGTCGGCGGCGAAGGCCTTTGGCCTCGGCTTCGCCGCCAATGCGCTCAACCCGAAGGCGGTGTTCTTCTTCCTGTCGATCTTCTCGACGGTCGTGAACGCCCATACGCCGATGATGGTCAAGTTCGGCTATGGCCTCGTGATGGCGAGTTGCCTGATCCTCTGGTTCGTCGGTGTCAGCCTGTTCATGACGACACCGCGCATGCGGGCCGCCTTCACCCGGGCGAGCAAGTGGATCGACCGGGCAAGCGGCGTGGTCTTCATCGGGCTCGGGTTGAAACTCGCGACGGAGAAGGCCGCCTGACGATGAAGGGCCGGAACGCTCTCCTGGCTTCGCTCGCGACCATCCTGGCCGCCGCACCCGCCCTTGCGGACGAGTGCGCCCAGGCGCAGGCGATCTATGCCGACCCTGCCGGCACCTACGAGTTGCGGTTCGAGCCGGTCGGCTCGGAAAGTGCCGTCACCAGCAATCACTTCAAGGTCAAGATCGGCAAGACCCGCCTGTCGCTCGATGGCGTCGTGATGCAGTCCGGCGAGCCGCTGCGCGCGAACGGGATCGTCATGCATGACTGCCCGACGGGCGACGTCACCGGCGCGGAGCTTGAGGCCTGCACCGTCTGGGAGGGCGTGATCTACACGGTCGACAAGGCCGGCCGCATCGGCCTGCTTCTGGCGGAGGATGCCCCGGCGGCCGAGCAGATCCTGCTTCCCGGTTTCGGCCCATCGCTGCGCACTTCGAGCGCATGGGGCGAGGGCAAGGCGAACGCCGACAGCTCCGACGTCTTCGAGTTCAAAGGATGTGCTGCATGAGTGGCGAGCGTGTTCTTCTCGTCACGGGGGGCAGCCGCGGGATCGGTGCTGCCGTCTGCATCGCAGCGGCAAGCGAAGGCTGGCGCGTCGCCGTGAACTATGCATCCAACCGGCAGGCGGCGGATGAGGTGGTGCGAGCGGTCGAGGCAGCGGGCAGTGCCGCAATCGCCATCGAGGGCGACGTCGGTTCCGAAGCCGGCGTGACGGCGATCTTCGCCGCGGTCGACGCAGCCTTTGGCAGCCTCGACGGCCTCGTCAACAATGCCGGCATCGTCGGCCCGCCACAACGCATCGACGAGATTTCGCCGGAACGGCTGGACCGCATGTTCCGTGTCAACGTGACCGGTTCGATCCGCTGTGCGGCCGAAGCGGTGCTCAGGATGTCGACGCGCCACGGCGGGCGGGGCGGTTCGATCGTCAACCTGTCCTCCATCGCGGCCGTGCTCGGCGCGCCGGGGCAATATGTCGACTATGCCGCCGCAAAGGGTGCGATCGACACCTTCACCGTCGGCCTGGCGCGTGAAGTGGCGGCCGAGGGCATTCGCGTGAACGCGGTGCGCCCCGGCATCATCGACACCGACATTCACGCATCCGGCGGACTGCCGGACCGCGCCCGCGACATGGCGCCCTCGATCCCTGTGCAACGCCCCGGCACGGCCGGCGAGGTTGCCGATGCAATTCTCTATCTCCTGTCGGATAAGGCGACCTATGTGACGGGAGCAATTCTCAACGTCAGCGGCGGCCGGTAACCGCCCTGAAACAAGGATTATCAAATGGCTTATGATCTCATCGTTATCGGAAGCGGACCCGGCGGCTATGTCTGCGCCATCAAGGCAGCGCAGCTGGGCATGAAGGTTGCCGTGGTCGAAAAGCGCAGCACCTATGGCGGCACCTGCCTCAACGTCGGCTGCATCCCCTCCAAGGCGCTGCTGCATGCTTCCGAGATGTTCCATCACGCACAGCATGGTCTCGACGCGCTGGGCGTGGAGGTCGCAAGCCCCAAGCTCAATCTTGAAAAGATGATGGCCCACAAGGACGCGACCGTTAAGTCGAATGTCGACGGCGTCGCATTCCTGTTCAAGAAGAACAAAATCGACGGCTTCCAGGGCCTGGGCAAGGTCCTGGGACAGGGCAAGGTCTCCGTCACCAACGACAAGGGCGAGGAACAGGTCCTCGAAGCGAAGAACATCGTCATCGCCACCGGATCCGACGTCGCCGGCATTCCGGGCGTCGAGTTCGAGTTCGATGAGAAGGTCATCATCTCGTCGGACGGAGCGATCAAGCTGGAAAAGGTTCCTGAGAGCATGATCGTCGTCGGCGGCGGCGTCATCGGCCTCGAGCTCGGCTCGGTCTGGGCGCGTCTCGGCGCCAAGGTGACCGTGGTCGAATTCCTCGACACGATCCTCGGCGGCATGGACGGCGAGGTGGCCAAGCAGCTCCAGCGGATGCTGACGAAGCAAGGCATCGACATCAAGCTCGGCGCGAAAGTGACCGGCGTTGCGAAGCCCGGCAGTGGCGCGAGGGTCACCTTCGAGCCTGTCAAGGGCGGTGAAGCCACCACGCTCGATGCGGACGTCGTCCTGGTCGCGACCGGCCGCAAGCCGTGCACGGAGAATATGGGCCTTGCCAAGGCGGGCGTCGTGCTCGACTCGCGTGGCCGGGTCGAGATCGACCGTCACTTCCAGACGAGCCTGACCGGAGTCTACGCGATCGGCGACGTCGTGCGCGGTCCGATGCTTGCTCACAAGGCGGAGGACGAGGGCGTGGCCGTGGCGGAAATCATCGCCGGGCAGGCCGGTCACGTGAACTACGACGTCATTCCGGGCGTCGTCTATACCCAACCGGAGGTCGCTTCCGTCGGCAAGACCGAGGAGGAGCTGAAGGCTGCGGGCGTCGCCTACAAGGTCGGCAAGTTCCCCTTCACCGCCAATGGCCGTGCCCGCGCGATGCTCCAGACGGATGGTTTCGTCAAGATCCTCGCCGACAAGGAAACCGACCGCGTGCTCGGCGGCCATATCATCGGCTTCGGCGCCGGCGAGATGATCCACGAGATCGCGGTGCTGATGGAATTCGGCGGATCGTCGGAAGACCTCGGCCGCACCTGCCATGCCCATCCGACGATGTCGGAAGCGGTCAAGGAAGCGGCGCTCGCCACCTTCTTCAAGCCGATCCACATGTGACAATTGGCCGGGGGCTGCGACAAGCGCCCCCCTGCTAATCACCGCCACGGGACGCGAACATGGGCGAGCCGATATGAGGATCGCTCATGAGACCGCGAAGCGTCGCCGCCCATCTTCCGAACGCATTGCTGCCCGAAGCCGACTGGGCGGATCGCTACGAGCTTCTCATTTTGAACGAGCGGCTGACGGCGGGCGAGGCGGCCCGGCGCATGCTCGGCCGCTTGCCGGCCTGGGTCCGAGCGCTTCTGGTACTTCGCAACCGCATCGTCTCGCCCGTCGGGCTGAAGACCGCTGCACCCGCCGCGGATCGCGGCTTGATCGGGTTCTTTCCGGTTTTGCTCGACGACGAGCGCAAGGCCGTTCTCGGCTTCGACGACCGGCATCTGGATTTTCGCGTTGTCGTGGACGTCCGTGATGGTCCGGCCGACAGCCAGGTGGTCAGTGTCACGACTCTGGTGCGTCGCCGGAATCTTTTCGGCCGCATCTATCTCGCGGTCGTCACGCCTTTCCACAAGACGATCGTCCCGGCATTGTTGGCCGGGCTTAACGAACGACGTTGAACGTGATCTCTAATGAGATGAGACGCGGGATGCGAGCGGAAAACCGCACACACTTTTCCTCATCCCGCTCTAGTTTACCGGCGTGACGGTGAAACCGCGTTGACGCAGGAGCTCGACCAGGCCTTCCGCGCCGGAGAGGTGCAGCGCACCAACGGCCATGAAGGCGTTGCCGCCCTTCAGGATCGGTTCGGCACGTGTCGCCATGATCTTGTTGCGGTCGATGATGATGCGCTGCTCGAAATCGGCAAAACCAAAGTCTTTTGCCGCAGTCTGCAAGGACACGGACTTCATCATCGGCATGATCATTCCGGTGTCGCCGGAGAGATAGAGATCAGTCGTCGTCGTCATGACATCGTCAATCGTCTTGCCGAGCGCCAGCGTCTCGATCAGCGCCTGCAGGTGGAGCTCGACGGGCAGCGAGTCCATTGCCGAAAGCTGCTCGACCAACGTCTCCAGGCCCTTCAGCGTCTTCCCTTCCCTGATGGCGTCCTCCGCCAGCTTCTTGTCGAGGAAGGACGCGCCGCCGGCCTTGCGCGAGATCTCGCAGGCCGGAAGCGCCACGAAACTTGCAATCATCCACGGCTTCATCTTGGCGACGAGCGGCAGCGGAATGCCGCGTTCCTTGAGACCGGTTTCCAGGCGGGTGCGATCCTCGGGCTTGAGGAAGTCGTTGATCGTCTTGTCGCCGGCAAACATGGTCAGGTCCGGGCGCATCATGATTGCGGCCGCCGCCTTCTTGTCGTCGACGATCTCGTCCGATTCGACGATGACGATGGCCGCCTTGGCAAAGGCGTCCGCAGCACCTTGCGGCATCGCCAGGACGCGCGGGTCGGTGACGTGCATGGTGCCGAGCAGCCAGGAGGGTGCCGATCCTTGGGCTTCGATTTTCCAGAGGAGGCCCTTTCCGTTCGGCACCGCGTCGGCCTCTTGGCGCAGCGCGGCGAGACGCGTCGGGTCCGACTGTTCCAGTCCGGTCAAGATGTTGCTGCCGCCGCAGGCGGACTCTTCGGCGGCGCGCGCATCCGAAATGGAAAGCAGTGCGGCGATCAGGCTTGCGAGCACCAGAAGATTGAGGGACGCGATCAGCCACAGGGCGCTGTCTGCGAGCCTGTCGGCAAGATTGCGAACGGGTATTGAGATCGGAAACGTCATCATCGGCACCGGTCCTGCGCAATTCTACTTTCCTGGAATTGCTCCCTCGATCACGATGATTTTGGGTCGAATCGACCCAAAATCATCAACGTGATCGATTCTAATAAGTTAGAGCGGGATGCGGGCGGCAAACCGCTCACACTTTTCCTCATCCCGCTCCAGAACCCTACGCTGCGAGGGTCACGGGTTCCTTAACGCGTTTGGTTAACCCGGTACTTTGCCGAATTTCAGGCGCGGGGATGGGCGCGATCGTAGATTTCCAGGAGACGAGCCGAATCGACGCCGGTGTAGACCTGCGTTGTCGACAGGCTGGCATGGCCGAGCAGTTCCTGGATGGTGCGCAGGTCGCCCCCGCCGGCGAGAAGATGCGTCGCGAAGGAATGACGCAGTGCGTGCGGCGTTGCCGAATCGGGAAGGCCGAGGGCGGCGCGCAGTTTCTGCATCTCGCGCTGGATGATCGCCGGCTGGAGCGTGGCGCCGCGGGCACCGCGGAACAGCGGTGCATCGGCGGCGAGATGGTAGGGGCAAATCCCGGTGTAGGTGGCCACGGCCTCGGTAGCAGCGGCAATGAGCGGGACGATTCGCGTCTTGCCGCCTTTGCCGCTGACGCGCAGCGAAGAGCTGGCGCCAGCGAAATCGTTGGGCGTCAGCGCAAGCGCCTCGGAAATGCGCAAGCCGCAGCCGTAGAGTAGCGTCAGAACGGCGGCATTGCGGGCGGCGATCCACGGCTCTTCAGCAAGCTGCGCGTCCGCGGTGACGACCTTCAGCGCCTCGCGGTCCGTCAACGGTTTCGGCAGGGATTTCGGTTGCTTCGGCGAGCGTACGGCCTTAGCGCCCGCGGCGTTGGCAAGACCATTTTTCTCCAGGTAGCGCAGGAAAGAGCGGAGGCCCGCCAGCCCGCGCCCGAGCGTGCGCGCCCCCGCACCGTGTTTGCGCCGCTGTGCAAGGAAGCCACGCAGATCGGCCGGGCGCAACGCGCGGATATCTGCGAGGCGCGGTGGCCCGGCGAGATGGCCGGTGAGAAAGGTCAGGAATTGTCGCGTGTCGCGCTCATAGGCCTCGACCGTCTTGGCAGACAGCCGCCGTTCCTGGGTGAGGCTCGCCAGCCAGCGCTGGCGCTCCGCCATGATTTCGGGGTGACCAATTGCAAGTAGCTCGTTCATCGTCGCTCCGGCGATTCCGTGTGCCGTACACTATGTCGCCGGGCGTCTTATGTTTTTGCTAATGCACTTCTTTTTGCTGTTGCACTCTTGGAATTTGTCATTGTTCGATCATATTGAACTGCGATGGTCGGTCAGCAAACGCGGATGGGACTATGGCGAGACGGGACATGGGGGGCGGATTCGCGCATTTTGCTGAGGTCATTGCCCTGGTTTCGCAGGGACAACCCGGCCATATCGTCGACACCCTGATTGCGGAACGCGGCCAGAAGATCGTTCGCCACCCATTGTGGCCGGCCATGCGGCCCTTTCTCTACACGCTGCTCAATTATCGCAAGGCGATCGAGTTTGCCGATGCGGTGGCCAATATGCCGGGCTTTCAGGCGTTCGAACACTTGAGCTCGCTGCTTTCGCTCGACATTCGCGTCGACAAGGTCGAGCGCATTCCGGCAAAGGGCGGCTTTCTCCTTGTCAGCAATCATCCGACCGGCATTGCCGATGGTATAGCGGTATTCGATCTTCTGAAGTCCCGCCGGCCGGACATGATGTTCTTTGCCAATCGCGACGCAATCAGGGTCAATCCGCGCTTCGTCGAGATGGTCATTCCGGTCGAATGGCGTGAAGAATACAAGAGCAAGCTCAAGGCCCGCGAAACGCTGCAGGTCACCAATCGCGCCATCGAAGAGGGCAAGGCAACCGTTCTTTTCCCTTCGGGCCGCATCGCCTATTGGGCCGATGGGCGGCTCAATGAACGTCCATGGAAAAGCTCTGCCGTCGGTTTTGCGCGCAAATATGGCCTGCCGATCCTGCCGGTGCACATGAGCGCGCGCAATTCCGGCCTCTTCTACTGGTTCGCCAAATGGTCGACAGAGCTGCGCGACATGACGGTCTTCCATGAACTTCTGAACAAGAAGGGCGACCTTTTCGATTTTCGCGTCGGCAATCTGATCGCGCCCGAAGCGCTCGACGGCGATCCGGCAGACGTTACGCGTGCCCTCGAACGGCATACGGTCCATGCACTTGCTGAGGACAGCGATGCAGTGTTCCAGCCGTCGGTCAGCCAGATCTGAACGGCACGGCTCTCTCATGTCCGCGCCTCATCCGGCCTGCCGGCCATCTTCTCCCCGCAAGCGGGGCGAAGGACCCTCTCCCGCCTGCGGGGAGAGGGCTAGTCCTCGGGTTTAAACCCGAGGAGAGGGGCCGATCACACCGTGACCCGAACGCACGAAGGCCTCGCATCGCTGCGAGGCCTCTCAAACTCTGCGCCCTTGAACGCGACCGATCAGCCGATCTTCTGGCCGGTCTTTGCCCAGTCGGCCAGGAACATTTCCAAGCCCTTGTCGGTCAGCGGGTGCTTGACCAGCGCCTTCAGCGTTGCCGGCGGTGCGGTAACGACGTCGGCGCCGATGAGGGCGGCTTCCTTGACGTGGTTGACCGTGCGCACCGAGGCGGCGAGGATTTCCGTCTCGTATCCGTAGTTGTCGAAGATGTGGCGGATTTCACGGATGAGATCCATGCCGTCGAAGGCGATGTCGTCGAGGCGGCCGATGAAGGGCGAGACGAAGGTCGCGCCGGCCTTGGCGGCGAGCAGAGCCTGGTTGGCGGAGAAGCAGAGGGTGACGTTCGTCTGATGGCCGTCCGAGGTCAGCGCCTTGCAGGCCTTGAGGCCGTCGAGTGTCAGCGGCACCTTGATGCAGATGTTGTCGGCGATCTTCGAAAGGGCGGCCGCCTCCTTCATCATCTCGCTGTATTCGGTTGCCGTCACTTCCGCCGAAACCGGTCCGTCGACGATCGAGCAGATTTCCTTGGTGACTTCGACGATGTCGCGGCCCGACTTCAGGATGAGCGAGGGGTTGGTGGTGACGCCGTCGAGCAGGCCGAGATCGTTCAGTTCCCGGATTTCCTTCACATCGGCGGTATCAACGAAAAATTTCATGGAGGTATCTCCCTTGGGGCATGATTGCCGTTCGGGCGCATATCTGCCGGACGGAAAATCCGCGGGCAGAAACCGCGCGTTGAAACTCTGATGGAACCGTGACAAACCCTGCTATCCACAAGGCAGCGGTTCGCTGCGCAGTTTTCTTTAGCTGAAAGCGGTGGCAAGGTCACGGCAAAATGACTCTTGATTCAACCGATTTATTCGGGGCCGTATTCGACCGCCGCATTGTGCCCGTCCTGGTGCCGATGCCGGCGCCGAAGGCCTATTCCTACGTGGTGCCGGATGGCATGGCGGTCGAGCCGGGCTCGATCGTGCAGGTGCCGCTGGGCCCGCGCCTCGTCGTGGGCGTCGTCTGGGACGGCGCCGATGATGGTACGGTCGATCCGAAGAAATTGAAGCAGATCGAGAAGGTTTTCGACTGCCCGCCGCTGACGGGCGACATGCGGGCCTTTCTCGACTGGGTGGCGGCCTACACGGTGACACCGCCTGGCCTCGTCGCACGCATGGCGCTGCGCGCGCCGACGGCTTTCGATCCGGAGCCGATGGTGGAAGCGCTGCGGCTGACGGACCAACGGCCGGAGCGCATGACGTCGGCGCGCGAACGCGTCATCGCCGCTGCGAGCGACGGGTTTTCCTGGACGCGGTCCGGGCTCGCGCATGCGGCGGGCGTTTCTTCGAGCGTGGTCGACGGCCTTACCGCGCAAGGCGTGTTCGAAACCGTCTTCATGCCGCCGCCGCCCGTTGTCGCCCCGCCCGATCCGGATTTCGCCGCTCCCCGGCTGGAGGGTGCGCAAAAGGACGCCGCAGCCGACCTGCTGGAGGCGGTGGAAGAGGGGAAATTCTCCGTTTCCCTGATCGACGGCATTACAGGCTCCGGCAAAACAGAAGTCTATTTCGAAGCGATCGCCGCGACCTTGCGGGCCGGCAAGCAGGTGCTGATTCTGCTGCCGGAAATCGCACTTACCGCAAGTTTCCTCGAACGCTTCCAGGACCGCTTTGGCGCGAAGCCCGCCGAATGGCATTCGGATCTCGCACCGCGAACGCGCGAGAAGGTATGGCGGCAGGTGACGACAGGCCAGGTTCGTGTCGTCGCCGGTGCCCGTTCGGCCCTGTTCCTGCCCTTCGAGGATCTTGGCCTGATCATCGTCGACGAGGAACACGATCCCGCCTACAAGCAGGAGGACCGCGTTTTCTACAATGCCCGCGACATGGCGGTCGTGCGCGGGAGGATCAGCGGCTTTCCGGTCGTGCTGGTCTCGGCAACCCCCTCCGTCGAAAGCCGGGTCAACGGCGAGATGGGCCGCTACAGGCCGATCCACCTGCCGACGCGTTTCGGCGATGCGGCGCTGCCGCATCTCGGCGTCGTCGACATGCGCCGCCATCCGCCCGAGCGCGGCGGCTTTCTTTCGCCCGTGCTCCTCAACCAGGTCGGCAAGGCGATCGGCCGTGGGGAACAGGCGCTCCTGTTTTTGAACCGGCGCGGCTATGCGCCCCTGACGCTCTGCCGCGTCTGCGGCCATCGCTTCCAGTGCCCGGACTGCTCGAGCTGGCTCGTCGAGCACCGCTTCCGCGGCCAGATCCAGTGCCATCATTGCGGCTATTCGGAAAGGACGCCGGAGGCCTGCCCCGAATGCGGCACGCTCGATCATCTGGTCGCCTGCGGCCCGGGGGTCGAGCGCATTGCCGAGGAGGTCGAGCGGCATTTTCCCGAGGCCCGGACGATCGTGCTCTCCTCCGACCTGATGGGCGTCAAGCGACTGAGGCTGGAACTGGAAGCGATCGCGCGCGGCGAGGCGGATATCGTCATCGGCACACAGCTCGTCGCCAAGGGCCATAACTTCCCGCTGATGACGCTGGTCGGCATCGTCGACGCCGATCTCGGTCTCGCCAACGGCGATCCGCGTGCGGCGGAGCGCACGTTCCAGCTTCTCTCGCAGGTGACGGGCCGCGCCGGGCGGACAGGCTTGAAGAGCCTCGGCCTGCTGCAGACCTATCAGCCGCGACACCCGGTGATGCAGGCGATCGTCTCGGGCGATTCGGACGCCTTCTACGACCGCGAGATCAATGAACGGGAACGTGCCGCGCTGCCGCCTTTCGGCCGCCTCGCCTCGATCATCGTTTCGGCCGAAACGCGCAACGACGCCGAGAGCCATGCGCGCGGCCTGCGCATGGCGGCCCCGCGCGTTGACGGCATCTCGATCCTCGGTCCGGCCGAGGCGCCGCTCGCGCTCATTCGCGGACGACACCGTTTCCGCCTGCTCGTCCACGGACGGCGCAACAGCGACATGCAGGCCTTCGTCAAGGCGATGATTGCCGGCGGGCCCAAGGAGAGGGGATCGATCAGCGTGCAGCTCGACATCGATCCGCAGAGTTTTCTGTGATCGATGGATCGAACGCCACGGAGCGGATTCACATCGGCGCCGACATGCGCTAGACCTCCCCCGGTGCTGCGTCTGCGGGGAACCACCCGAGCGCGACGCAATGGGGGTAATCAGCGGGGACGGCATGGAGTTCTACATTCCGACGGAAACCGGGGAGTTTCTGGCATTTTGCGCGGCGGCGACCGCGGCACTCATCGGCCTTTTCATGCTCTTCGCTCCGCGCCTTGTCTTTCGCGCGGCCGGCATCGGCCTTGCCGAAGGGCGCCGCGGCGGCCTTGCGGAAGCACGCTCCACCATGGGCGGCATGCATGTCGGTCTCGGCCTCGGCGCCATCCTGCTCGGCCAGCCGATGGTCTATCTTGCGGTCGGCGCCGCCTTCGCGCTCGCGGCCTTCGGCCGCATCCTGTCGATCATGAGCGACAATGGCGCAACGCTTTTCAACTGGACCGCCCTTGCTGTTCAGGCGGTGCTTGCGATCCTTCCGCTTGCTTACGTTTTCGGGCTGATCTGACAAGCGTAAGCAGGATTTCACCGTTCCGTTCGGGATTTACGGCAAAATTCGGCCGACGAAGGTCGACTTATGCCGCATTCCTGCCGTTGGCGTGTTGCGAGTCCAAACATCCTATGCTAGACGAACCGCGAATTGCGGGGGAAGTGGGTCGAAAGGCCTCGATAGCCTGCGAGTTATTGCAGCAAATTCAAGATGTTAAGTCAGCGGTTCGCCGCAGCTGACGTTCTTGGATGATTTTGAGAGAAGCTTGTGCCCGTGGCAGACACATCCCAGCTTATTTCCGGTGTTGCAGAAAGATATGCGTCCTCGCTCTTCGAGCTGGCTCTTGAGGCTGGTTCGGTCGAGGCCGTTGGCGCCGATCTCAATCGCGTCCAGGCGCTGATCGACGCTAGCGATGATCTGAAGCGACTGATCGTGAGCCCTGTCTTTTCTGCCGACGACCAGTTCAAGGCCATTTCCGCGGTCGCGGAAAAGGCTGGAATTTCTGGGCTGGTTGGCAACTTCCTCAAGGTCGTTGCCCGTAACCGCCGTCTTTTTGCGCTGCCGGGCATCATCAAGGCATTCCGCCTGATTGCTGCGCGCCACCGCGGCGAAATTTCCGCTGACGTCACGTCGGCCCACGCGCTCACTCAGGCGCAGGAAACTGAATTGAAGGCGACGCTCAAGGGCGTCACCGGCAAAGACGTGGCGGTCAACGTCACCGTCGACCCGTCTATTCTTGGAGGTCTGATCGTCAAGGTCGGTTCCCGCCAGATTGACACCTCCCTTCGCACCAAACTCTCTACCCTTAAGCTTGCACTGAAAGAGGTCGGCTGATGGATATCCGCGCCGCGGAAATTTCCGCAATTCTCAAAGATCAGATCAAAAATTTCGGCCAGGAAGCAGAAGTCTCCGAAGTTGGCCAGGTGCTTTCCGTCGGTGACGGTATCGCCCGCGTCTACGGCCTCGACAACGTTCAGGCAGGCGAGATGGTCGAATTCCCGGGTGGAATTCGCGGCATGGCGCTGAACCTCGAAGCCGACAACGTCGGTGTGGTTATCTTCGGTTCCGACCGTGACATCAAGGAAGGCGACACCGTCAAGCGGACCGGCGCCATCGTGGACGTCCCGGTTGGTCCGGAGCTGCTCGGCCGCGTCGTCGACGCGCTCGGCAACCCGATCGACGGCAAGGGCCCGATCAATGCCAAGCAGCGCGCCCGTGTTGACGTCAAGGCTCCCGGCATCATTCCGCGCAAGTCGGTTCACGAGCCGATGTCGACCGGCCTCAAGGCGATCGACGCCCTCATCCCGGTCGGCCGCGGCCAGCGCGAACTCGTCATCGGCGACCGACAGACGGGCAAGACCGCGATCATTCTCGACACCTTCCTGAACCAGAAGCCGATCCACGACAACGGCCCGGAACAGGACAAGCTCTATTGCGTCTACGTCGCCATCGGCCAGAAGCGTTCGACCGTTGCTCAGTTCGTGAAGGTTCTCGAAGAGCGCGGCGCGCTGCAGTACTCGATCATCGTTGCTGCAACCGCTTCCGATCCGGCTCCGATGCAGTACCTCGCTCCGTTCGCCGGCTGCGCGATGGGTGAATACTTCCGCGACAACGGCAAGCATGCCCTGATCGGCTACGACGACCTTTCCAAGCAGGCCGTCGCCTACCGTCAGATGTCGCTGCTTCTGCGTCGCCCGCCGGGCCGCGAAGCCTACCCGGGTGACGTCTTCTACCTGCATTCCCGCCTTCTGGAACGTGCGGCGAAGCTCAACGACGACAATGGCGCCGGCTCGCTGACGGCTCTGCCGGTCATCGAAACGCAGGGCAACGACGTGTCCGCGTTCATTCCGACCAACGTGATCTCGATCACCGACGGCCAGATCTTCCTTGAAACCGACCTGTTCTACCAGGGCATCCGTCCGGCCGTTAACGTCGGTCTCTCGGTTTCGCGTGTCGGCTCCTCGGCGCAGATCAAGGCGATGAAGCAGGTCGCAGGTTCGATCAAGGGCGAACTCGCGCAGTACCGCGAAATGGCGGCCTTCGCACAGTTCGGCTCGGACCTCGATGCCGCAACGCAGCGCCTGCTGAACCGCGGTGCCCGTCTGACCGAACTCCTGAAGCAGCCGCAGTTCTCGCCGCTGAAGACGGAAGAACAGGTCGCCGTGATCTTCGCCGGCGTCAACGGCTATCTCGACAAGCTGCCCGTCAACCAGGTCGGCAAGTTCGAGCAGGGTCTGCTCTCCTACCTGCGTTCGGAAGGCAAGGACGTGCTGGAAACGATCCGCACGGAAAAGGCGATTTCCGACGACACCAAGGGCAAGCTGAAGGCTGCAATCGACACCTTCGCCAAGTCTTTCGCCTGAGCGGGTTTCATTTAGGACGGACAACGGATGCCTTCACTTAAGGATCTGAAAAACCGGATCGCCTCCGTCAAGGCGACGCAGAAGATCACCAAGGCGATGAAGATGGTCGCCGCGGCGAAGCTTCGGCGTGCGCAGGAGGCGGCCGAGGCCGCCCGGCCTTACTCGCAGCGCATGGCTGCCGTTCTTGCCAACATCGCCCAGGCGGTGGGTGCGGACGAAAGCGTACCGCAGCTGATGACGGGAACCGGCAGGGACGATACGCATCTGCTGATCGTCTGCACGGCGGAACGCGGCCTCTGCGGCGGCTTCAACTCGCAGATCGCGCGCTTTGCCCGCGATCATGTGCGCAAGCTGCTCGCAGCCGGCAAGACCGTGAAGATCATCTGCGTCGGCAAGAAGGGCTTCGATATCCTGCGGCGTGAATTCGCGTCGCTGATCATCGACCGTGTCGACCTGCGTGAAGTCAAGAAGATCGGTTTTGAAAACGCCGATCAGATCGGGCACAAGGTCATCGCGCTCTTCGAGAAGGGCGAGTTCGATGTCTGCACGCTGTTCTACTCCGAGTTCAAGTCCGTCATTTCGCAGGTTCCGACCGCGCAGCAGCTCATCCCGGCCTCGGCTGGCGATGTTTCCGCCGAGAGTGCGGATGCTTCGGCGATCTACGAGTACGAGCCGGACGCAGCCGCCATCCTGACGGATCTCATCCCGCGCAACATCTCGGTGCAGATCTTCCGGGCTCTGCTCGAGAACGTCGCTGGCGAAATGGGTGCCAAGATGAGCGCCATGGACAATGCGACGCGCAACGCCGGTGAGATGATCAACAAGCTGACGCTCAACTACAACCGTCAGCGGCAGGCGCAGATCACCAAGGAACTCATTGAAATCATCTCTGGCGCGGAAGCGCTCTAAGGTTACGAAAGAGGGTAAGAATTATGGCTAAGGCAGCTACCCCGAAAGAAACCGCAGCGGCGAAGAAGCCCGCTGCTCCGCGTAAGGCAGCTTCCGCCAAGACAGTCGTTACGGCTACCGGCGCTGTCGGTCGCGTCACGCAGGTTATCGGCGCCGTTGTCGACGTCGCTTTCGAGGAAGGTCAACTCCCGCAGATCCTGAACGCGCTCGAAACCGACAACAAGGGCAACCGCCTTGTTCTCGAAGTCGCGCAGCATCTCGGCGAAAACTCCGTCCGCACGATCGCCATGGACTCGACCGAAGGCGTGGTTCGCGGCCAGTCGGTCACCGACACCGGCGGCCCGATCTCGGTTCCGGTCGGAAAGGAAACGCTCGGCCGCATCATGAACGTCATCGGCGAGCCCGTCGATGAAGCCGGCCCGCTGGAAACCTCGGCACGCCGCGCGATCCACCAGGACGCACCGGCCTATGTCGAGCAGTCGACGGAAGCACAGATCCTCGTCACCGGCATCAAGGTCGTCGACCTGCTCGCTCCCTATGCGAAGGGCGGCAAGATCGGCCTCTTCGGTGGTGCAGGCGTCGGCAAGACCGTTCTGATCATGGAACTGATCAACAACGTCGCCAAGGCGCACGGTGGTTACTCGGTCTTCGCAGGCGTCGGTGAGCGTACCCGCGAAGGCAACGACCTCTATCACGAAATGATCGAATCGGGCGTGAACAAGCACGGTGGCGGCGAAGGCTCCAAGGCTGCTCTCGTTTACGGCCAGATGAACGAACCGCCGGGCGCACGCGCTCGCGTCGCGCTCACCGGCCTGACGGTCGCCGAACAGTTCCGCGACGAAGGCCAGGACGTTCTCTTTTTCGTCGACAACATCTTCCGCTTCACCCAGGCGGGTTCGGAAGTGTCGGCTCTGCTCGGCCGTATTCCTTCGGCGGTGGGTTATCAGCCGACGCTCGCAACCGACATGGGCGCGATGCAGGAACGCATCACCACGACGACCAAGGGCTCGATCACCTCGGTTCAGGCCATCTACGTTCCGGCTGACGACTTGACCGACCCGGCGCCGGCAACCTCGTTCGCGCACCTCGATGCGACGACGGTTCTGTCGCGCTCGATCGCCGAAAAGGGCATCTACCCGGCCGTGGACCCGCTCGACTCGACCTCGCGCATGCTCGACCCGATGATCGTTGGCGAAGAGCACTACGAAGTGTCGCGTAAGGTGCAGTCGACGCTGCAGCGCTACAAGGCGCTCCAGGACATCATCGCCATCCTTGGCATGGACGAACTTTCCGAAGAGGACAAGCTGGCCGTTGCCCGCGCCCGCAAGATCGAGCGCTTCCTGTCGCAGCCGTTCTTCGTCGCCGAAGTCTTCACCGGTTCGCCGGGCAAGCTGGTTGCGCTCGAAGACACGATCAAGGGCTTCAAGGGCCTCGTCAACGGCGAATACGACCATCTGCCGGAAGCTGCCTTCTACATGGTCGGTTCGATCGACGAAGCCATCGAGAAGGCCAAGAAGCTGGCTGCCGAAGCCGCTTAATCAGCATCGTGAACCGTGGCGTGAACACTTCACGCCACGGTTTTCATTCTGCCGTGACGAGCGGCAGAGAACATGCCCCAGCCGCTGCCAACCGGCGGCGCGCGCACCAGAAGTGAATGGTCATGGCCGACAGTTTCAATTTTGAGCTTGTTTCCCCCGAGCGCCTGCTGCTTTCGGAAAAAGTGACGGAAGTCGTCATCCCGGCAACCGAGGGCGAGATGACCGTGATGGCCAATCACGCGCCGACGATGACGACCGTCAAGCCGGGCGTGGTTACCGTGAAGACGGCTGACGGCAAGACCGAGCGTTTTGCGGTTTTCGGCGGCTTTGCCGATATCCTGCCGACCGGTTGCACGCTGCTCGCCGAGTCCGCCGTGCACGTCGATGAGCTCGACCGTTCGGTGCTGGAAAACCGCATCGACGCCGTTCGCGCCGAATTGGAAGGCGCGGGCGACGAGAAGAAGACGCGCCTCGAGCAATTCATCGCCGAACTGACGAAGCTCGGGGAGATCGTCATCCCGGCCTGAAAGGGACATCCCGATAAGGGATGATGCCTATCGAACCCCGCCTCGAGCGGGGTTTTTCATGTTCAGCGCAAGCGCTTCCGCATTCGCCAGGGCGATGTTGGCGAAGGCCGGTCGAGCGAGCGGGCGCGACTGCAGCGATGTCGACCAATTTGCCCCTCACCCTGACCCTCTCCCCGCAAGCGGGGCGAGGGAACGCCGTCGCGGCTCTCCGCGCTCCGTCACCATCGACCTCTCTTCGCTACGGGCGGAGAAGGGCGATCGAAGCGGTGCCGCGAGTCTCCTTCGCCCCGCTTGCGGGGAGAAGGTGGCCGGCAGGCCGGATGAGGCGATGCGAGACGGGATGACCCTTGAACGCAAAAATGCCCGGACCTTGCCCGGGCATTTCTCGTGTCTCATTTCGTCGGCGCGTTGGGAACGCCCCTCTACAGCGCCGCGCGTCTTATGAGACGCGCAAAGGATGCTGTCGCACTTTGAATTGCTGCATGTTTTTATCCTTAAATCGGCTACGATTAAGGAAACATGCAGCAGGAGCAGCGCTTCAGCTCGCCGCGCGTTCCGTCTCGTGCTTATGCGCGTAGTAATGACCGAAGCGGTTGGCGAGGAAGGTGTCGAGCGCGATGTCTTCCTGGCGGACGAAGCCCTTCGTCGTGATCTTACCTTCGGCAAGCAGGTCGAGGACGGCGCAGATGCTGCCGGCCGTGGTGATCTGGATGCCGCTCTGCATGCTTCCGGCGACAACACCGCTATAGACCTTGTTGGCGTAGGTTTCCTGAACCAGGCGGCCTTCGCGGAAGCCGGAGACGGTGACGAAGATGACGACGACGTCCTGCGTCGTGGTCGGCAGGGCATTCTCCAGAATGTCCTTCAGCACCTCGCGGCGATGGCGCAGGCCGAGGTCGTTCAGGAGCGCCTTGAAGATGGCGGCGTGACCCGGATAGCGAATCGTCTTGTAGTTCAGCGTGCGGACCTTGCCCTTCAAGGTTTCGCAAAGCGTACCAAGGCCGCCGGAGGTGTTGAAGGCCTCGTAGGTGATGCCGTCGAGCGAGAATTCCTCGCGCTCTTCCATCGCCGGAACTTCGATCAGGGAACCCTCGACAATCGCTTCGCAGGGCTCGATATATTCGTTGATGACGCCGTCCGTGCTCCAGGTCAGGTTATAGTTGAGAGCGTTGGACGGATATTGCGGCAGCGCGCCGACGCGCATGCGCACGCTCTCCAGCGTCTCGAAGCGCTTCGCCAGGTCGTTGGCGACGATCGAGATGAAGCCCGGCGCAAGGCCGCACTGCGGAATGAAGGCGGTCTGCGCTTCTGCCGCGATCGCCTTGACCTGGCGGGTCGATTCAACGTCCTCGGTCAGGTCCAGATAATGGATCCCGGCTTCGGCGGCGGCTTCGGCAATGGCGACTGTCAGGTGGAACGGCGCGGCGCTCAATACGGCGAACTTGCCGGTGAGCAGGCCGACGAGAGCCTTCCTGTCAGCGATATCGATGGTCGCGGTCGAGATGGCGTCGTGCTTCTCGACCTGTTGCAACTGCTCGGCGCTGCGGTCGGCAACACAGACGCGATAGTCGCCGGTATGCGCCAGCATGCGCGCGATGGTGGACCCGATCTTGCCGGCGCCGATGACAACGATGTCTTTCATTCTTTTCCCCAGGGTATGAATTGCTTCCTATTCTATTCTCCCGCGATCGCTTGTTGATTTGAAGCGTCGATGCGGCTAAATCGCCGGTCAATATTCGGCAATTCGCCAAAATGGATCGACGATATGCAAGTGACCGACAAGGACCGTGAGCTCCTCGCCATCCTGAGCGAGAATGCGCGCATGCCAACGGCGACGATTGCGCGCCGTCTCGGTCTTTCACGCACGACGGTGCAGGCGCGAATCGATCGGCTGGAGCGCGAGGGCGTCATTGCCGGCTACGGCGTGCGGCTTTCGGAAAGCTACGAGAAGGGTTTGGTGAAGGCGCATGTGCTGATCACCATCGCGCCGCGGGCGCTGAGCCGCGTCACGCCCGAGCTTAGCGCCATCCGGGAGATCCGCACGCTTCATTCCGTCAGCGGCAGTTTCGATCTCATCGCGGTGGTGGCTGCGGCTTCGATCAGCGAACTCGACCTGCTGATCGATCGCATCGGCGAAATCGACGGGGTCGAAAAGACGCTGTCGTCGATCATTCTTTCGACCCGCATCGACCGTTGAGCGTTAGCGGTTTCAGCGGACTGATTGCTCAGTCGTCGATGGCGAGGCGCTGCTTTTCTCAGGCACGGCGTTCGGCGCGTTCCAAGCCGCCGGACCGCGCACGAAGGAGACCGTCGAACCGTCACCGGGTGTAAGCCATTTGCTGCGGTCGAAGAAGAGTTCGGCGATGCTTTTCGGCCGTGATCGCGCCGCCTGGTTGGCGAGGAAATTGTAGCGGGGCACGTCGCCCGCTTCCTGCTTGAACTGGATGCGGCTGCCGAAGCGTTTGAGGTCGAATTCCTTGAGCGCCTGGATCTGCAAGGCGATGCTTTCGCCATCCGCCCAGCGGACCTGCGTCAGGAATACCGAGGCGGCTTTGGCGGCGGCGCTGGTGACGGCCTGCGCGTCCTCGGGCCGTTCGATGTTCAGCTTCACGCGGAACGACGTGATTTCGTCTTCGTCGCTGCCTTTGACGAAAATGAAGATCGACGAGGGATTGTCTTCGCCGGGCCGGGTAAGGGGGACGAGCGACGAGCATTCCCAGCGGCCACTCTCGGCGGATTTCCATTCGAGTTCGCGAAATCCCGCGTCGCGCAAGCCGTCACAGAGCGCGCGCGGATCGCTGCGGATTGCGCGCAGAAACTGCTGCTCCGGTGTGTGCAGATCCTCAAAGGTCCGGACCGGCAGCAGCATGCGCGGCGCCTCCGTTTTCCTGGGGGCCTCGCGTGCCGGTGTGGTTTGCTTCGTCTCCTGCTTCGCCGTCTCCAAGAATGTGGTTGGCAGCCCGGCGGCCGCAAGCAGTTGTTTCAGGTTGCGCTGCTCATTGGCAAGGAGAACGGTCGCGAGGATCGCTGTGAAGACGAGCCCCACGGCGAGGAAGAAGAAGGCGATGCCGGAATGGCCTTTCTGCTTCTTCTCCATCGGGCGTCAGCGCCTCGCCTCGAAGGGCGCCTGACCGACCCAAACTGAGTCCGCGGCAAGCATCTTTAAGCACTCAGCCAAAGTTCCGCCGCGCGGAAACTGCCCATCCATGAGAGGGAGGCTATTCATGCCGGGCTGCTCAGTGCTGCGTGGAGGCGGAGGACTTCGTCCGTCGATGGCCGGTTGCGTGGCCGCCCGAGATAATAGCCATAGCCGGAGGCGAGACTGCGTTGGCCGAGCATCGCCAATCGGCCGTCGTTCAAATGTTCCCGCACCAGGCCGAGGCTGCCGAGCGCCACTCCATCGCCGCGCAGCGCCGCATCGATCGCCATCACATAGGTGGAAAAGGTGTATTTGGGGCGCGGCTTTACGCCGTGCCGGGATGGCTCGATCCGCTCGAACCATTTCTGGAACGAGATCCAGTTGGCGTTGAAGCGGTCGTAGTCGATGAGATCGAGCGCTGCTATGGTGTCGGGCTGCAACTCGGCCGCCTGAAGACCCCGGGCGCCGAGATAGTCGGGCGAGGCAACCGGTGCCAGCTCTTCGGCCATCAACAGGGTCAGCGACCAACGCGGGTGGTCTCCGGTGGAATAGAGGATGACGAGGTCGTTGTTTTCCGAGGCAAGCTCGGAGGGGCTGTCGGTCGTCAAGAGGCGAATGGAAATACCGGGGTTCTCCTTGCCGAACTCGCGCAGCCGCGTGCCGAGCCAGAGGTGCGAGACCGAGCCGCTGGCGGCGATGGAAATCGTTTGGCCGGAGGCACCGCGGAAAGGTTCGAGGCTTTCCTCGAGATAGTCGAGCGAGGCGCGTACCCGCTGGAAAAGCCGCTCGCCTTGCGGTGTCAGTTCCAGGTTCTTGCCGCGACGGTTGAAGAGACGGCTGCCCAGATGATCCTCAAGCGTCTTGATGCGACGGCTGACAGCCGCCTGGGTGATGTTGAGCTCGCGACCGGCGCGGGAAAAGTTCATGTGCCGGCTCGCGGCATCGAAGACGCGAAATGCCTCCAGCGGAATGCGGTCGAGCAGACGGTTTTCCATGACTTCAGGTTATCAAAAAGGCCGAAAATTCACCGGATTTGAAAATATCAGATCGTGTTGCAGGGTAAAGCCGCGACATACAGCGCCGCGCGTCTTATCAGACGCGCAAAGGACGCTGTAATACTTTGAATTGCTGCCTGTTTTTATCCTTAAATCGGATACGATTCAGGGAAACATGCAGTAAGGTCAGCCGGGAGCACGACCCTTGCAGTTCTCCATGTCCTTCATTCCGGAAATCCGTTTCGGAGAGAATATTCATCAGACCCTTGGCCTCGCCGCAAGGACGCTTGGCGCGCAACGCGCGATCATCGTTATCGATATCTTTCTCGCGCAGTCCGGTTTGAGCGAAAGTGTCACGAAAGCTCTTGAGCAGGAGGGCATCCGCACCCGCGTCCTCTCGGAATTCACCGGAGAGCCGAAGCTTGCCCATCTGCACGCGGCGCTTGAAACGGCGGCGGGTTGCGATCTTGTCGTAGGCATTGGCGGCGGGTCAGCGCTCGACATCGCCAAAATCGTCGCCTGTTGTGCGGCCTCGGACCGGGACCCGATGCACTATGCGCTCGGCGCCAATCCGTTGCCGAAAAACCCCTTGAAGAAAATCCTGGTGCCGACGACGGCCGGCACCGGGTCTGAGACCTCCGCTACCAACATTTTTTCAGGCCCCGAAGGCAAGAAGCTCTGGATCTGGGGGGCGGAGACAAAGGCCGATCTGGTGCTGCTCGATCCAGCACTGACCATGACTTTGCCTGCCAACCTCACCGTCTGGTGCGGGCTCGATGCGTTCGTCCACGCGTTCGAAGCGGCGACCAATCGCAACACACACAGCGGCGCCCAGTTTTATGCGCATGAGGCATTGCGGCTCATCACAAACGCGCTGGAGACGGCGGTGAAGGAGCCCGGCAATCTGGAGGCGCGCGGCCAGGTGCTGCTCGGTTCCTGCCTTGCCGGGGTTGCCATCGACAATTGCGGCACGGCGATCGCGCACAACATCAGCCATGCATTGGCCGGGCTCGCACCAGTGCACCACGGGCTTGCCACCGCGCTTGGCTTCGAGGCGACGATCGGCTGGCTTGTCGAGGCGGACACGGCCGATCTCGACCGCGCGGCAAGGGCTTGCGGCGTGGATAAGGCCGCCGAACTTCCCGCCTTCGTCTCCGAACTGATGGACCGCTGCGGCGTCGTGCGTGCTCTACCGAGGACATTCGGCGCCTTCCGCGCCGACGATCTCGCCCGGGAAATGAAAGCTCCGGAAAACCAGCCCATGCGCCGGTCGACGATCCGCGACGTGATGGATGCCGATATCGATCGCTTTGCGGCGAAGTTGATGGCGCTGGCGAAAGGACAATGAGATGGCGAAGGAATACACGCGCGCCTATTGGGAAAGCCTGCTTGCCGAACTGACGTTCGAGGGTCGGCATTTCATCGATGGCGCGCGCCGGGCCTCCGTGTCCGGCGAGACGTTCACGCGCTTCCGGCCGATGGATGGAAGGCCGGGTCCGGAACTGGCACGCGGCAACTCCAAAGATATAGGCGCGGCCGTGGCAGCCGCCCGCGCCGTATTCGAGAGCGGGGCGTGGCGCAAGAAGGAGCCGCTGGAAAAGAAGAAGATCATGCTCAAATGGGCGGATCTCATCCGGCAGCACGGCGAGGAACTCGCTTTGCTGGAAACGCTCGATGTCGGCAAGCCGATCATGGCGTCGCTCAACGTCGATGTCCGGCTCGCAGCCGAAGGCATCCAGTATTACGGCGAGATGATCGACAAGCTCTATGACGAGATCGCGCCGACCGGGCCGAACGCACGTGCCTTGGTGCGGAAAGTGCCGCTCGGCGTCATCGGTGCGATCACGCCGTGGAACTATCCGCTGATCATCGACGCCTGGAAGCTCGGCCCGGCGATCGCGGCCGGCAATTCGGTCGTGCTGAAACCGGCCGAACAGTCTTCGCTCTCCGCCATCCGGCTCGCTGAACTCGCAGGGGAGGCGGGGCTTCCGGCTGGTGTGTTCAACGTCGTCACCGGATACGGCGAGGAGGCCGGCAAGCCGCTGGCGTTGCACATGGATGTCGACATGATCGCCTTTACCGGCTCGACCGAAGTCGGCAAGCTGATCATGGGCTATGCGGCGCAGTCGAACGTCAAGCGCGTGGCGCTGGAACTGGGCGGCAAGTCGCCGCTCGTGGTCTTCGACGACGCCGACCTCGATGCGGCGGCAAGTGCCGCCGCCTGGGGCTGCTTCTACAACTCCGGCGAAACCTGCCACGCATCGACGCGGCTGATCGTCCAGCGCTCGGTGCAGGAGACGCTGATCGAAAGGATCGAGGCGGTGACCAGGCGCGAGATCACGCTCGGCCATCCGCTCGATCCTTCGGCGCAGATCGGCGCCTTGATCGAGGAAGACCATATGAACAAGGTGCTTTCGATGATCGATGCCGGCGAAAAGGAAGGTGGGCGCCGTGCGTTTGGCGCCAAGCGCGTCATGGATGAAACCGGCGGCTATTATGTTTCGCCCGGCGTCTTCGTGGACGTCACCAACGACATGATGCTCGCGCGCCAGGAAATCTTCGGGCCGGTGCTCGCCGCCATTCCCTTCGACACGGAGGAGGAGGCGCTGAGGATCGCCAACGACACCATCTACGGGTTGGCGGGCGCGGTCTTTACCCGCGACATGGACCGGGCGCATCGCTTCTCCGAGGCGATCCATGCGGGCACGGTCTGGATCAATAGCTACGACATCTCGAACTTCGCAACACCTTTCGGCGGCTTCAAGCAATCCGGCTTCGGCCGCGACCGTTCAGTGCATGCGATCGACAAATATTGCGACTACAAGACCATCTGGCAGCAGTTCGGTTAGAGTCTCTGAGGGATGTGAAGAACAAAGAGGCGGATCGGAAGAGCCATGAGCAAGATCGTTTCCGTAGAGATCACCCATCACCGCCTGCCGCTCGACCCGCCGTTCAAGGCAAGCTGGGACGGGCGGCCGCGCAGACACTTCGATGCGACGATCGTCAGGGTGCGCGACGACGAGGGTCGCGAGGGGATCGGCTCCGGCGACCTCATGAAAGGCTTCGAGGGCCGCGAAGACCTCTTCATCGGCGAGGATCCGCGCCATGTCGAGCGGCACTACGAGGTGCTGTCGCATATCAACTTCCACTATGGCCGCTGCTGGCCGATGGATCTGGCGCTCTGGGATCTGACCGGAAAAATCACAGGCGAGCCCGTGTGGCGGATGCTTGGCGGTCGGGCGGAAAGAGTTCGTCTCTATGCCTCCTCCGGCGTCCTCCGCGATGCCGGCGCGATGGCGGCGCAGGCCGAAAGCTATCTGGAGGAAGGCTTTCCGGCGATGAAGGTTCGCTTCACCGCGTCCGCCGGCGGCCGCGACGGCTGGCGGGAGGACGTGCGGGCGCTGGAGGCGATCCGCGCGCGGGTCGGCGACCGGCTGGAATTGATGGTCGATTGCAATCAGGGCTGGCGCATGCCCTGGGATACGATGCTTGCCTGGACCTTCAAGGATGCGCTTGCAGTTGCCGGGGAACTGGAGCGGCTCGGCGTCTACTGGATGGAGGAACCGCTGCATCGCTCCGACCGGAAAGGCATGAGACGATTAAGCGATGCGACGTCCATCCGCATCGCCGGCGGAGAGATGACGCGCGAGCTTTACGAGTTCCGCGACATCATCGAGGAGCGGGCCTTTGACGTGATCCAGCCGGACGTGGCGCTGGTCGGCGGCATCACCGGCTGCCGCAGGCTCGCCTGGCAGGCGCGCGAGGCGGGCGTGATGTTCACGCCGCACTCCTGGACCAACGGCATCGGCGTGTTGGCAAACGCGCATCTGACGGCGGGCGTCGGCGATGCGCCCTGGCTCGAATATCCTTACGACAATCCGGAATGGAGCGAAATGCGCCGCGACTATCCGCTGGCAGTGCCGCTCCGACATCAGAAGGGCTGGCTCGAACTTGGCGAGGCGCCCGGCCTCGGTGTCGTTCTCGACGAGGGGCGGTTGAACGCGACCCGGATCGGCTGAGACATTAGTTGCACTGCGCTTTCGCTAATGCCAAATCTCATCCACGCCGGTCGTCTGGTGCGCATTGAGGTTGATTGACAGCGAGTTATCAACCTTTGTGACATTTAGCGCCGAAAGTGATCCGCCCGTTTCCGGTCCTGGCATTGCTTTGTGCGCCATTTTAGACAGTTAATGCACAATCGACTAATTCGATCTCGAAAGTGACGCAGGTTGGCGATCGGATCAACAGACCTAATGCGTTTCGAGGCTCTATCGAGGCCGTCCGGGTCCCCCGACCTGCTTAGCGGGGCCGAACCAAAGTGATGGTCGAGCCGAATATTCGTGCTGTACCGCGGCGTGATGACATTCAGGGCCTGCGGGCTATCGGCGCACTTCTGGTCGCGATTTATCACATATGGATCGGTCGGGTTTCCGGTGGTGTCGATGTCTTTTTCATCGTCTCCGGGTATCTGCTTATTGGGTCGCTGGCGCGCCAGGCGGAAGCCGGGCACCACGTGGACCTCGTCCTCTTTGCCACCAAGTTGGCCCGTCGGCTTCTGCCCTCGTCCTTTCTGGTGGTTGCTGTGATCGCAATGTCGGCGCCGTTTTGGCTGCCGAGGATGCGATGGGAAGCCGGGATTCATCAGATTGCGGCGAGCTCGGCATATGTAGAGAATTGGTTCCTCGCGACTGCGGCGATCGACTATCTCGCACGAGACGAAGTGGGAAGCCCGGTCCAGCACTATTGGGCAATGTCCGCCCAGGTCCAATGCCTGCTGATTTTGGCAGCGGGTATTGCCATATTTGCCTTGATAAGGCGTCGGCCGTCGCGCACCGACCTGCTGGTGTTTCTCACAAGTGTATTTGCGCTGTCGTTGGCCTACTCGATCTATAGCACGTCCCGAAACCAGGCATTCGCCTACTACGACACCTTTGCACGTATCTGGGAATTTGCGCTTGGTGCAATCGCTCGCCTGCTGCTGCCCGGCATCATTTTGTCGCCAACGCTGCGGACCGTCGGCGGATGGGTTGGTTTGGCGGCTATTCTGAGCTGCGGCATCCTGCTTGAGGTTTCGACTGTTTTTCCCGGTTACGCGGCGCTCTGGCCGACACTCGCCGCCGCGGCGATCCTTGTTTGTGGCGATGGTCCGCCGTTACGGTTCGGCGTCGCAAGGTTGCTGGCTGCGCGACCGCTTACGTGGCTTGGGGACATCTCTTATTGTCTGTATCTCTGGCACTGGCCAATCCTCGTCTTCTATCTCACCTACACGTATCAAACCTCGGCCGGTCCAATAGAGGGCTCGGTCGTCCTGCTCGTCTCGATCGTCCTCTCCTATCTCACGACGCGAATCGTGGAGGCGCGTTTTCCCCGACGGAAGAAGGATGACCGCCCCTTGCAAACGGCCTTCGGAGCGATCATCGCCCTTGCAGTGATCGCTGCGGGCCTGTTCGTCTGGAGAGTAGAGGCCGCCCAAAGCATGGCCGAGGAGCGACTGCGTGTCGTTGATCCCGAGCATTACCCCGGTGCGGCTATCAAGGGGCTCGCGGCGGGTTCGAGTGAGATCCCCGTCCATCCCGGACCAATGACCGCAAGGTGGGACGATGCCGACGTATATCGGGACGGTTGCCACCAGTCGCTGCTGGGCACCGCCTTGCTCAGTTGCAGTTATGGACCGAGAGACGCAAGCCACACTTTGGCGCTCGTCGGCGGTTCGCACAGCGTGCATTGGCTACCTGCCCTGCAGGGCGTGCTGCAGCGGTATCCAGAGTGGAAAATTGTCACCTACACCAAGAGCAGTTGCGTCCTGAGCTCGGAGGTGTCGTCCGACGTACCCGCCTATCGTGATGCTTGCACCAAGTGGAACGAACTGCTGATGGAAAGATTGCTGACCACAAAACCGGATCTGATTTTCACCACATCCACGCGGGTAGTCGGTGGTGTCGAGGAAGTTCCGGCTGGTTATCAACGGCAATGGGAGAAACTGGCGGCGGCGGGAATTCCGATCGTGGCAATGCGCGACACGCCCTGGTTTGGCTTTGACGTTCCCGAGTGTGTGGAAATCAATGGCCGCTTCTCGCCGAAATGCACTGTAGAGCGGAATTCGGTGCTCGCTCCGATCAGCCCGACACGCGCGGTGTCCTTCAAGAAAAACCTGCATTTCCTGGACTTTTCCGATCATTTCTGCACCGCGGAAATCTGCCCTGCCGTCATCGGCAATGTGCAGGTCTATTACGACAAGCATCACGTAACAGCGACTTACATGCGCACGTTGAGCGAGGAGCTTGCTCGTCAGCTTGCGCCGCTATTATGCCACGCGGAACCTCTGGCGCGGAAATGAACGTCGCGAGCGCCTTGGCTCCAGTCATGAGAGCGCTAATCATTTGAATTCAACGCGCTCGCCAGGCGTGCCGTCCTCCAGGTGGAATAGGCGAAGGCGGCGAGGAAGATCACCGTCATCAGCATCACGATGGTCGGGGCAGGGGCGCTGTCGATGAAGAAGGACAGGTAAACCCCGGCAAATGAGGCGACGACGGCGACAAGCACCGCGACGATCAGCATGCCGCCGAATGTGCGCGTCAACAGAAAGGCGATTGCCCCGGGTGCGATCAGCATCGCGATCGCGAGAATGAGGCCGACGGCCTTCAGCGCGCCGACGATCGTCAGCGACAGGATCGCAAGCAGCCCGTAGTGCAGCCATCCGACCGGCAGCCCGACAGCGCGCGCCTGGGCGGGATCGAACGCGTGCAGCAGCAGGTCGCGCCACTTGAGGCCGAGAACACCGGCAGCAACAAGCGCAATAATGCCCGTTTCCAGAATATCGCCCCAGCCGATGCCGAGCATGTCGCCGAAAAGAATGTGGTCGAGATGCACGTCGCTCTGGATCTTGGTGTAGAGCACCAGGCCGAATCCGAACATGCCGGAAAAGACGATGCCCATTACCGCGTCCTGCTTGATGCGGCTGTTTTCCTTGAGATAGCCGGTCAGGAGCGCACAGCACATGCCGGCGGCAAAGGCGCCGACGGCGAGCGGCAGGCCGACGATGTAGGAGATGACGACGCCGGGAAAAACAGCGTGCGAGATCGCATCGCCCATCAGCGACCAGCCCTTGAGGACGAGGAAGCAGGAGAGCATTGCCGTCGGGATCGCGACCAGCACCGAGATCAATAGCGCATTGCGCATGAACTCGAATTCGAACACGGCGAGAAGCATGTCGAACGAGATCATCGTGCGGCCTCCAGGGCTTCGGAGCCGCGACGGCGGGCGGCGATCAGCCCATGCTTCGGAGCGAAGACGAAGGCGAGGAGGAAGATCAGCGTCTGCAGCACGATGATGATGCCGCCGGTCGCGCCATCGAGGAAATAGCTCGCATAGGCGCCGAAGAAGCTCGTAGCCGCGCCGATCGCGATGCTGATCGCAATCAGCTTCGGGAAACGATCGGTGATCAGGTAGGCGGTCGCCCCGGGGGTTACAACCATGGCGATGACGAGAAAGGCGCCGACGGTCTGAAGGGCGGCGACGGTAGAGGCCGAGAGGAGCGTGAAGAACAGCACTTTCAGGAAGGTCGTCTTGATGCCGATTGAGCGGGCATGGCTCTCATCGAAGAAGGTGACCATCAGGTCCTTCCATTTCGCGAAGAGGATCGCCAGCGAGACGACGCCGATGATTGCGAGCTGCAGCGTGTCGGCCGGGGTGATGGCGAGGATGTTGCCGAGCACGATCGTCTGGATGTTCACCGAGGTCGGCGATAGCGACACCATGAAGAGGCCGAGGCCGAAGAAGGACGTGAAGATCAGCCCGATGATCGTGTCCTCCTTCAGCCGCGTGCGCTGGTTCAGGAACAGCATGGCGGCTGCGGCAAGGGCGCCAGAAAAGAAGGCGCCAAGCGAAAAAGGAAGCCCCAGCATATAGGCACCGGCGACCCCGGGCACGATCGAGTGGGAAAGCGCGTCGCCGATCAGCGACCAGCCCTTGAGCATGAGATAGGCCGAGAGGAAGGCGCAGACCGCACCGACCAATGCGCTGACCCACATGGCGTTCAGCATATAGCCGTATGTGAACGGCTCGACGAGGGTGGCGATCATTCGCTGTCCGCCTCGCTCTCAGGCTTTGCCGGCTGCGTCACCATGCGCCCCTGCGCGCCGTACATGACGAGCGGGCGCTCGTCGTCGCTGATGACGGCAAGCTGGCGTGGGTCGGCGTCGTCGTGCAGATGCTCGCCGCCGAGCACGAAATGGCGCAGCACGCCGCCGAAGGCGAGTTCGAGGTTTTCGCGGGTGAACGTGGTTGCCGTCGGTCCGTAGGCGAGCACCGTGTTCTTCAAAAGCACGGTGCTGTCGCAGAACTCCGGCACGCTGCCGAGATTGTGGGTGGAGACGAGCATCACGCGCCCCTCGTCGCGCAGGCCGATCAGCAGACGGATGATCGCATCCTCAGTCTTGACGTCGACACCGGTAAAGGGCTCGTCGAGCAGGATGACGCGGCCGTCCTGGGCGAGAGCGCGGGCGAGGAAGACGCGTTTCTTCTGACCACCGGAAAGCTCGCCGATCTGGCGCTTGCGGAAATCGCTCATGCCGACACGCGCAAGTGCGGCCTCGACCGCGTCATGATCCGCTTTCTTCGGGATCCGAAGCATGTTCATGTGGCCGTATCGGCCCATCATCACCACGTCCTCGACGAGAACCGGGAAGTTCCAGTCGACCTCCTCGGCTTGGGGCACGTAGGCGACGAGGTTTCGCTTCAGCGCCGCCGATACGGGAAGCCCGAGGATCGAGATTTCGCCCTGCGCCAACCGGACGAAGCCCATGATTGCCTTGAACAGGGTCGACTTGCCGCTGCCGTTGACTCCGACGAGGGCTGCGATCGTGCCGGTCGGGATCCCGAAGGAAGCATCGCGAAGCGCCCGGTGACCGGTGCGATAGGTCACGGTGGCGCCGCGGACGCGGATGCCGCTGCCCTCGTCCGTTGGAGCTGGCGCCGGCCCGGCGCGTTCCTTTACCTCAAGTTTCATTGCGAGAGACCTTTCGCGATCGTTTCGGAGGTGACGCGCAGGAGATCAATGTAGGTCGGCACCGGGCCATCGGCCTCGCTCAAGGAATCGACGTAGAGCACACCGCCATATCTCGCGCCGGTTTCCCGCGCCACCTGTTCCGCCGGATCCGGCGAGATCGTGCTCTCGGAAAAGACCACCGGAATGTTGTTGGCACGGACCGCGTCGATCACCTTGCGCACCTGCTGCGGCGTGCCCTGCTGATCGGCATTGATCGGCCAGAGATAAAGTTCCTTCATGCCGAAGTCGCGGATCAGGTAGCTGAAGGCGCCCTCGCTCGAGACGAGCCAACGCTTTTCCGCCGGGATCTTCTCGAGTTCGGCCCGGATCGGCGCGACAGCCGCCTCGATCTTCTGCTTATAGGCCTCGGCATTCGCCTTGTAGGTTTCGGCGTTCTGAGGGTCGAATTTCACGAAGGCGTCGCGGATGTTGTCGACATAAATCAGTGCTGCCGAGGGCGACATCCAGGCATGCGGATTCGGCTTGCCGGTATACGGACCCTCCGCGATCCCCATAGGCTCGACGCCTTCCGAGACGACGACGCCGGGAATGTCATCGAAGTTCTGGAAGAACTTTTCAAACCAGAGTTCCAGGTTCAGCCCGTTCCAGAGAATGAGCTTGGCGTCGTGCGCTTTCAGGATGTCGCGCGGCGTGGGTTGGTAGTTGTGGATCTCTGCGCCAGGCTTGGTGATCGATTCGACGATTGCCGCGTCGCCCGCGACATTCTGCGCCATGTCGGCAATGACCGTGAAGGTGGTGACAGCCTTGAATTTTTCCTGGGCCAGCGCCGCGCCGGGAATGAAGGAAAAGGCGGCCGCCGCCGCTGCTGCCGCCAATATCATGCGCCTCGTGCGATCGATCATCCATTACTCCTTAGAACCAGCGTCGATGTCATCCGACACTATGGGTAGGCGAATGACCTGCATAAGTCAATGCAAATGAGAACCATTTGCAACTAGCTATTTTCAAACAGGTCGCCCTTGGCTAGTGTCGGCTAATGAGACAAAGCAAGAATCGGATCAAGGAACTGGAAGGAATCCTGCGGGACGGCGGCGTGCGCGTTACCCGCCAACGCGCTGCAATCCTTAAGATTCTGGCCGAGGCCGAGGACCATCCCGATGCCAGCGAATTACACCGGCGCGCGAAGGAAATCGATGCGACGGTGTCGCTCTCGACCGTCTACCGGACCTTGTCGGCACTGGAGCAGCAGGGGGTCGTGCAGCGGCATGCCTTCGAGAACGCAACCGCTCGATTCGAGACGGCCGACGCCCCGCATCACGACCATCTGATCGACATAGATACCGGTGCGGTGATCGAGTTCCGCTCGGACAAGATCGAGCAGTTGCAGGCGGAGATCGCCGCCGAGCTCGGCTACGATCTGGTGCGCCACCGGCTGGAGCTTTATTGCCGGAAGCGAAAGGATTGACCAAGGATCACCCTTGGGCTTCGGCCGCCGCTGCGCGTTGGCGCGCCGGTATAGTCATGGCGGCGACGCCGGCGACAACGCAGCAGAGGCCGATCCACGCAGTTGTCGGTAGAGTTTCGCCAAGGAACAGGACTCCGATGGCAACGCCGATCGGGACGCGTACATAGGCCTGTGCCGTTGTGCCGACGGATCCGAGCGTGTGGATCAAGCGGAAATAGATGACGAAGGCGAGTGCCGTCGAGAAGGCTGACAGGCAGACGAGCGCGATCAGCGATTCGGGCGAGGGGTTGAGCGTCCAGGGCCGATCGATGACCAGGCTCGTTGGGACGAGCAAGATCGCGCCGGCGAGAAGCGACCCTGCGGCGGGTATCATCGGATCCAGCCCCTTGAAATTCTTCCCGAAGATTGCCGCGCCCGCATAGCAGATGGTTGCAAGAATAACGGCAAGCTGCGGGATGAGCTGATCGCCGATGCCGCTAAAGGCTTCGAGCCCAATGATCAGGCTGATGCCGGTGAGACCCGCAATGACGCCCACGAATTTGCGGGCAGTAACGGGTTCGTGCCGGGTGATCAGAGCCGTCAAAAGGAAGGCGAAGATGGGCGTGGTGGAGTTGAGGATCACCGCCACGCCAGCGTCGATCGTCCGCTCAGCCCAGGCAATCAGTGTGAACGGAACGACGCTGTTGAGGCAGGCCTGGAACAGAAAACGCTTCAAGGTGGCCGTGTCACAGGGCAACGAGAGGCCGCGCCATCCGATCACTGCCAGGAGAATTGCGCCGGCGAGCAGGGTGCGCGCTGCAATCAGCGTCACCGGTGGAATGGTTTCGACCCCGATCTTGATGAAAGTGTAGGAGGCGCCCCAGAGGGTCGCAAGCGCGAGAAGAAGCAAGAGTTCGACGGCGATGTTTATTTTGGCGGCAGCGGTCATCAAGTCCATCCTTGAAGCAAGTCCAGGCCGCTCTTTTAGCATCGTCGGACAGTGGATGCTTCGGTCACGATCGAAATGTGATGCATTTTTGCGGAGGTCTCCCCGAGGAGGGGAGATCCTTTCAAAAGCCGCTGCGGCTGCGCTGAGGCCTGATTGCGGAAGCCGCTTAGTTCAGCGGAATGGCGTTATCCCCCTTGCTGGCCTGATACGTGGCAGACAGCTCAGCGTATTTCCTGCCGATCGCCTGGGCGCGCTTTTCGAGAGACGCGCGATCGGACTCGGGAAGACTGGCGATCAGACCCGGGATCGATTGGCCTTTCCAGAAGGCGTTCGTCCTGTTGTAGCCGCCGGGCTCCAGCGTAAAGACCTCTTTCAGGATCCTGAGGTCGTGCGGGATGGAAAAAGCATCTCGCGAATCCTCGTGGCTGAAGAAATAGTAGAAATTGTCGAAACCTGCCCAGGTGATCGCTGAGAGGCACATGGAGCAGGGCTCGTGCGTCGACAGGAAGATGAGTTCGCGCGCGTCGGGGCGGTCGGATCCCGCCATTTCGTAGAACCGCTTCAAGGTATGCACTTCGCCGTGCCAGAGCGGATTCTCGGTTTCGTTGTTGGTCTCGACGAGAACGATCGACAAATCCGACTTCTTGAGCAGGGCGGCGCCGAAGACCTTGTTGCCGGCCGCCACTCCGGCCTCCGTTGCAGGGACGATCTCGCGCTCCATTGTCGTCAGCAGTGCGTCGAGCAAGGGCAGCATTTCGCTTTCTTGTGTCATGCAGTTCTTCCTTGATTGGGTGCGTGTCCGGCATCTTGGTCGGCGTCGGTTCCAACCGTCGCCGACCAAGATGTAAGCGCCGGCGAGAGCATGGATGTTCAGTGGGCCTCGGAAGCGATCACGGGCACCTCGATGCCTTTTGCATCGTAGAGCTTGCCGTTGAGGAAATAGTCGCCGTCGTGAAGCCGTGCGATGTCCTGATACCGGAGCGTACGTTCCGTTCCGGCAACGAACACCGACTGCTGGTCGGAGTTCCCGACCGTCAGGTGGTTGAAGATCAGGTTGAGGCTGATTGCCATGAGCGCGGCGGAGCTGATGCCGGAGTGGAAGATCGTTGCGACCCAGGCCGGAAAGTGCTCGTAGAAGCCGGGAGAGGCGATCGGGATCATGCCGAAACCGATGGACGTGGCGACGATGACCAGGTTCATATTGTTGTTGTAGTCGACCTTGGAGAGCGTCCGGATGCCGCTGGCGGCGACCGTGCCGAAGAGCACGATGCCGGCGCCGCCGAGCACGGCGCTTGGAACCGCCGCGACGACGCGGCCCATGACCGGCAGCAAGCCGAGCGCCACCAAGAACATGCCGCCTGTCGCCACCACGTAGCGGCTCTTCACGCCCGTGACGGCCACCAGCCCGACATTCTGGGCAAAGGCACTTTGGGTGAAGGAGCCGAAGACCGGCGCGATGAGGCTGGAAAGCATGTCCGCCCTGAGGCCGTCGCCCAGGCGACGCGAATCCACTTTGGTTTCGATGATTTCGCCGACGGCGAGAATGTCCGCCGAAGTCTCGACCAGGGTCACCATGATGACAATGAACATCGAGATGACCGCTGCGATCTCGAAGGTCGGATAGCCGAAATGGAACACGGTCGGAAGGGAGAAGAGCGGCCCCTCGGCCACCTTAGTGAAATCGGTCATGCCGGCGAAATAGGCAATGACGGTGCCTATAAAGAGCGCAATCAGGATCGACAGCCTTGAGATCGATGCGCTGCCAAGCTTGCTGAGCAGGAGCACGATTACGAGCGTTGTCGCCGCGAGCTGGATGTTGGCCGGGCTGCCGAAGTCCGGCGCAGCACTGTTGCCTCCCATAGCCCAGCGCGCGGCGACGGGCATCAAGGTCAAGCCGATGGTGGTGATCACGATGCCGGTCACGAGCGGCGGGAAGAAACGGGTGATCCGCGAGAAGACGGGTGTGATCAGAAGCCCGATCAGCGACGCGGCCATGACGGCCCCGAGCACCGACTCGATGCCGCCACTGCCGGAAATGGCAATCATCGTCGCAACGCCCGAGAAGGAAACGCCCTGGACGAGCGGCAACCGGCTTCCAAAAAACGGCAGGCCGATGGTTTGCAGGATGGTGGCGAGGCCGCCGGCGAAAAGAGAGGCAGTGATCAGCAGGCCCACGTCGCTGGAGCTGAGGCCTGCCGCCTGGCCCAGGATCAGCGGTACGGCGACGATGCCGCCATACATCGTCAGAACATGTTGCAGGCCATAGGCAAGATTGGCGCTGATGCCGAGATTCTCGTCTTCCGGCCGCGTATGTCGTACAGTTTCGTCTGCGTTGTTTGCCAAGGTAATCTCCTCCAATACCTTTGCATGTATTCCCGCCTCTTCATAAGGCAGGTGGCAAACTATGGCAGCGACGGCGAGGCATTACCTTATTGAAAAAGGGGAAACAGTTTTCGGTTCATCAGCGGTAATACGGTCGATCTGCTATCTCCCGATTGCTTATTTTATCCATTCGTCTCCGGATACTTGCCGTTGTAAGACGCGCCCCGCCCGGCCTGGATGGGATAGAGTGCCTGCTTCTTCATCAAACGAAAGCCGGAGCTGTTTCCAGCCCCGGCGCCGCATCTCCAGATGTCGTGGCGCCGCCCGAAAATTCGGACGGCACCTGCCTTGGGAGGCTTAGTTCGTCTGCCAGCTCTTGACCAGTTCGTCATAGTTGACGGTCATCGGCTTTTCCTTCTCGTTCTCGACCTTCAGCTGTGGAGCGAGGTTACCGGCCTTGACGGCTTCCGCGTTCCAGTATTCGAGGTCGTGCTCTTCGGCGAGCTTCGGGCCGATGTCGCCCTGGATGCCGGCGCGCTCGAGGCGCTGCAGCACCTTTTCCTGCTCGGCGCAAAGCGAGTCCATGGCCTCCTGCGCGGTCTTGGCACCGGAAGACGCGTCACCGATCGCCTGCCACCAGAGCTGGGCCAGCTTCGGATAGTCAGGCACGTTCGTTCCGGTCGGCGACCACTGCAGGCGGGCCGGTGAGCGGTAGAACTCGATCAGGCCGCCGAGCTTCGGTGCGCGCTCTGTGAAGCTCGGATGATCGAGCGTCGACTGGCGAATGAAGGTGAGACCGACATGGCTCTTTTTCACGTCCACGGTCTTGGAGGTCACGAACTGCGCGTAGAGCCAGGCGGCCTTGGCGCGGTCGTCCGGCGTGGATTTCAGGATCGTCCAGGAACCGGCGTCCTGATAGCCGAGCTTCATGCCGTCCTTCCAGTAGACGCCGTGCGGGCTCGGGGCAAAACGCCACTTCGGCGTGCCGTCCTCGTTCACCACCGGCAGGCCCTGCTTCACGAAGTCTGCGGTGAACGCCGTATAGGTGAACATTTGCTGGGCAATCTCACCCTGCGACGGAACCGGACCGGATTCCGAGAAGGTCATGCCCTGGGCGGCCGCCGGAGCATAGGCCTTCAGCCAGTCGAGATACTTCTGAATGGCATAGACCGACGCCGGGCCGTTGGTGTCACCGCCGCGCGCAACGCAGGATCCGACGGGGCGCGAGTTCTCGTCGACCCTGATGCCCCACTCGTCTACCGGCTTGCCGTTCGGGATGCCCTTGTCGCCGTTGCCGGCCATTGACAGCCAGGCGTCGGTGAAGCGCCAGCCGAGCGACGGGTCCTTCTTGCCGTAATCCATGTGGCCGTAGACCTTCTTGCCGTCGATCTCGCGGCCATTGAAGAACTCGGCGATGTCCTCGTAGGCCGACCAGTTGACCGGAACGCCGAGGTCGTAGCCGTACTTGGCCTTGAACTCTTCCTGGATTTTCGGATCGTTGAACCAGTCGTAGCGGAACCAGTAGAGGTTCGCGAACTGCTGGTCGGGGAGCTGGTAGAGCTTGCCATCCGGGGCTGTGGTAAAGGACTTGCCGATAAAGTCATCAATGTCGAGGTTGGGGTTGGTGACGTCCTTGCCCTCGTTCGCCATGAAATCGGTCAGGCTGCGGGCCTGCTGATAGCGCCAATGGGTACCGATCAGATCCGAGTCGTTGATGTAGGCGTCATAGACGTTTTCGCCCGACTGCATCTGCGTCTGCAGCTTTTCGACGACGTCGCCTTCGCCGATCAGGTCGTGGGTGATCTTGATGCCGGTAATGTCGGAGAAGGCCTTGGCCAGGGTCTTCGATTCATATTCATGGGTGGTGATCGTTTCGGAGACGACCTTGATTTCCATGCCGGCAAAGGGCTTTGCCGCATCGATGAACCACTGCATTTCCGCTTCCTGGGCGGCGCGGTCGAGCGACGAGAGGTCGCCGATTTCCTTGTCCAGGAACGCCTTTGCCTCATCCATGCCGGCGTAGGCCGACCCGGTGAGAGCCAGCAGCATGGCTGCCGTCGTCGTTAGAAGATGCCGTCGCATAAGTTCCTCCCTTGGGTTTTGCGATTGCAGTTCATTGCAGTTTCGAGGAGCGCGCCGTCGACGCGCCCCTCATTGCGTTTCTCAGACGTAGCGGAAGACGCCGATGGCATAGACCACCGAGAGCGCGACCGCCCACCAGAGGTTTGTGCCGACGAGCCCCAGCCAGCCGAGATGAATGAAGGCGGATCCGAGCAGCGAGACGAAGAGTCGGTCGCCGCGGGTGGTTTCGAAGCGCAGGATGCCGACGCGCGGATTTCCTCCGGGCCGGGCATACTCCCAGACGGCCATCAGCGAAAGCAGCGTGAAGATCGTCAGAAAGAACATGGCGGTCGGGAAGGACCAGGCCATCCACCCGCCGGGGATCAGCGGGGCGAACCAGTCGCGTTCGCCGTCCTTGAGCGGCAGGGCGGAAACAAGCAGGCCCGCAGCTACGACATAGACGACGAGCACCGCGACAAGTGCGACGGGCCAGCGGTTCTTGCGAGTGGCGATGGTTGCCATCAGACCCTCCCCAGGGCGAAGCCCTTGGCGATGTAGTTGCGGACGAAGTAGATGACGAGCGCGCCGGGAATGATCGTCAGCACGCCGGCGGCGGCAAGCACACCCCAGTCGAGACCGGACGCCGAGACGGTGCGGGTCATGGTGGCGGCAATCGGCTTGGCATCGGTGGTCGTGAGCGTACGCGCGATCAGGAGTTCGACCCACGAGAACATGAAGCAGAAGAAGGCGGCGACGCCGATGCCGGATGCGATCAGCGGCACGAAAATTTTCACGAAGAAGCGCGGGAAGGAATAACCGTCGATATAGGCCGTCTCGTCGATCTCCTTCGGCACGCCCGACATGAAGCCTTCGAGGATCCAGACCGCCAGCGGCACGTTGAAGAGGCAGTGCGCGATGGCGACCGCGATATGCGTGTCGATCAGGCCGAAGGCGGAATAGAGCTGGAAGAAGGGCAGCGCGAAAACGGCCGGCGGTGCCATCCGGTTCGTCAGCAGCCAGAAGAACAGGTGCTTGTCGCCGAGGAACCGATAGCGCGAGAAGGCGTAGGCCGCCGGCAGCGCCACCGAGACCGAGATCACCGTGTTCATCACGACGTAGGTGATCGAGTTGATGTAGCCGTTGTACCAGGAAGGATCGGTGAAGATCACCCGGTAGTTCCGGAGCGTTGGATTCTGCGGCCAGAGCGAGAACGTGCTGAGAATCTCGCCCGTCTCCTTGAAGCTCATATTGACCAGCCAATAGATCGGCAGGAGCAGGAAGACGATGTAGATCGTCGGGACCAGCCAGGAGAGGCGTTGTGACAGCGGTTGCGTATTGGTTTTCATAATGTCTCCTCCCTCCTTTCTCAGCCTTGGGCGTCGCTCGTGGTCATCACCGTGTAGAAGATCCACGACAGAAGCAGGATGATGAGGAAGTAGATGATCGAGAGGGCTGCGGCCGGGCCGAGATCGAACTGGCCGATCGCCATCTTGACGAGATCGATCGACAGGAAGGTCGTCGAATTGCCCGGTCCACCGCCGGTCACGACGAAGGGTTCCGTATAGATCATGAAACTGTCCATGAAGCGCAGCAGGAAGGCGATCAGGAGCACGCGCTTCATCTTCGGAAGCTGGATGTAACGGAAGACGGACCAGCGCGAGGCGCCGTCGATCTTGGCCGCCTGGTAGTAAGCGTCCGGGATCGAGACGAGGCCGGCATAGCACAGCAGCACGACGAGGCTCGTCCAGTGCCAGACGTCCATGACGATCAGCGTCACCCACGCATCGATCGGATTCTGCACATAGTTGTAGTTGATGCCGAGCGAGGCGAGCGTGCGTCCGAGGAGGCCGATGTCGACGCGGCCGAAGACCTGCCAGATGGTGCCGACGACGTTCCACGGAATGAGCAGCGGCAGTGCCATCAGCACCAGGCAGATCGGAACGCCGATGCCCTTCTTTGGCATGTTCAGTGCGATCACGATGCCGAGCGGAATCTGGATCGTCAGGATGATCGCCGAGAAGATCAGGTTGCGGGTGAGCGCGTCCCAGAAGCGGTCGGATTCGAGTGTATCCACGAACCAGTCGGTGCCGGCCCAGAAGAACTCGTTGTTGCCGAAGGTGTCCTGCACCGAATAGTTGACGACGGTCATCAACGGGATCACGGCGGAGAAGGCGACGAGCACCAACACCGGCAGGACCATGAACCAGGCCTTGTTGTTCCAGGTCTTTTCCATGGCTCAAGCCTCCTCACCGACGCGCCAGGAATCGGCGTAGATATTGATTGCCTTCGGATCGAAGGTGACGCGCGGCTCGGCGGGGATCTCGCCGTCCTCGTCGACGACGATCGAGATCGGCCGATCGGCAAAGCGGGCGCGGACGATCTTGCGGCGTCCGATATCCTCGACCTTGGTGATCGAGACCGGCATGCCTTCGCGCCCAAGCACGATGAACTCCGGGCGAATGCCGAGTTCGGTCTTGGCCCCGGACTGGATTTTCGGCAGGAAATTGAGCGGGATGCTCTCGCCGCCGATCGCGGCCTTGCTGCCTTCGATCGTCGCCGGCAGCACATTCATGCCCGGTGAGCCGATGAAATAGCCGACGAAGGTATGGCGCGGCCGTTCGAAAAGCTCGGCCGGCGTGCCGATCTGGACGATCTGGCCGTCATACATGACGACGACCTTGTCGGCGAACGTCAGCGCCTCGGTCTGGTCATGCGTCACATAGACCATGGTGAAGCCGAACTGCCTGTGCAGCCGCTTGATCTGCGAGCGCAGCACCCATTTCATTTCCGGGTCGATCACGGTCAGCGGTTCGTCGAAGAGGATGGCGCTGACGTCCGAGCGGACGAGGCCGCGGCCAAGCGAGATCTTCTGCTTCTGGTCGGCGGTCAATCTCCGGGCCGTCTTCATCGCCCAGCCGCCAAGGCCGGTCATCTCGATGATCTCCTTGACGCGCCGGTCGACCTCCGCCTCCGGCACATGCCGGTTGCGCAGCGGGAAGGCGAGATTGTCGTAAACGGTCATCGTGTCGTAGATCACCGGGAATTGGAACACCTGGGCGATGTTGCGTTCCTGGGTGGAGAGATGCGTGACATCGTGGCCGTCGAAAAGGATGCGTCCCTCGGACGGATTAATGAGGCCGGAAATGATGTTGAGAAGCGTGGTCTTGCCGCATCCGGAAGGACCGAGCAGCGCATAGGCGCCGCCGTCGTTCCACTCGTGATGCACTTCCCTCAGGGCGTAGTCCGCCTCCGACTTTGGCTTTGCGCCGTAGGCGTGGCGGATATGTTCAAGGTTGATTCTGGCCATGTTCTCCTCCCAGCGCCGCCTCAGGCCGTTCCGCCGATCGCGCGACCGTCCGGCCCGAAGGCCATCAGGTGGCGTGTATCGACAAAGACTTTGAGAACCGCGTCTGGTTCGATGTCGTGAATGCCGGGCGCGAGCATGACCCAGCGCGCGCCGGCAAAGCTGACGTGAATGAAGCTCTCCGAGCCTGCGATTTCAGAGATCGCCGTCTTGACGGTAAGCGCATTGCCGCTGCCGTTCGGCGGATCGAAAGAAAGGTGGTGCGGCTGGAAGGCGACGGTGCAGGGGCCGTCGGGAACGGCCGAAAGATGGGCCGGGACGGTAAGCACGGGCTTTCCATCGAGCGTGAAATTCGCTCCCGTCTTCACGAGCTCGATCGTGTTCAGCGGCGGATCGGCGAAAGTGCGCGCGGTGACGATGTCGATCGGGCGGCGATAAACGTCGATCGTGCGGCCGAACTGGGTGATGCGGCCCTCGCTCAAGGTGGCGGTATTGCCGCCGAGCAGCAGGGCCTCGGACGGCTCGGTCGTTGCATAGACGAAGATCGCACCGGAGGCGGCGAAAATCTTCGGCAATTCCTCGCGCAGTTCCTCGCGCAGCTTGTAGTCGAGATTGGCGAGCGGTTCGTCGAGCAGCACCAGGTCGGCGTTCTTGACGATCGCTCGTGCAAGCGCGGTGCGCTGCTGCTGGCCGCCGGAAAGGTTCAAGGGTGTGCGGTCGAGATAGGGGGTGAGCTTCAGGAGCTCGGCCGCCTTGCGCACGTCCCGATCGACGGTTGCGCCATCGGCGCCCTTGATGCGCATTGGGGAGGCGATGTTGTCGTACACCGTCATCGCCGGATAATTGATGAACTGCTGGTAGACCATGGCGACGGAGCGTTGCTGCACCGGCAGGCCGGTGACGTCGGCGCCATCAAAGCGAAGCGATCCGGAGGCGGGCTTGTCGAGACCGGCCATCAGCCGCATCAGCGACGTCTTGCCGGAGAGCGTGGGGCCGAGCAGCACATTGAGCGACCCCCTCTCCAGCACAAGGTCGGTTGGGTGGATATGGGTCTCCCCGCCCACGACCTTGGATATGTTCTTCATTTCAAGCATCGAATTCTCCGGTGTTCCACCCAGCCATCGGCAGTCTCAAATTGCACGGTCTCGGAGGGGGATTTTGGTTTTCCGCCTGCGTACCGTGCCTAGGCGGCAGCGTTGGCCGCGCCCTGCATGTACTCCTCCAGCTCCGCGGCCTCCGCCGGCGAGAGCTTCAGTCCCAGTTTCGTCCGGCGCCACAGCACGTCCTCCGCGCACCGCGCCCATTCCTGCTCGATCAGCCAATTGACTTCGGTTTCGTAGAGATCGGCTCCGAAACGCCTTCCGAGATCGGTCTCGCTCGCCGCCTTTCCGAGAAGCCGGGCCGCCCGCGTGCCGTAGAGCCGCACGAGGCGGCGCGCGTGTGAACTGGCGAGAAAAGGGTAGCGCGCCTTGAGGCTGGCGACCTCGGCGTCGTAGCCGGTAGCGGGAAAATCGCCGCCCGGCAGGTTCGATCCGGCGGTCCATTTCCGGCCCTTGACTCCGATTGCCTCGCCAATTTTTTCGAGTGCAGACTCACTCAGCCGCCGATAGGTCGTGAGCTTGCCGCCGAAAATGTTCAAGAGCGGCGCCTGGCCGTTCTCACCCTCGAGGCGCAGCACGTAATCGCGGGTCGCCTCCTGCGCCTTGCTGGCGCCGTCGTCGAACAGCGGGCGCACCGCCGAATAGGTCCAGACGATGTCGTCGCGCGTTACCGGATCGGTGAAGTATTCGCTCGCCGCCTTGCAGAGATATTCGATCTCGGCGTCGCTGATCCGCGCCTCCGCGGGGTTGCCGTCGAAATCGTGGTCGGTCGTGCCGATCAGGGTGAAATCGTTCTCGTAGGGAATGGCGAAGATGATCCGCCCGTCCGGGTTCTGGAAGAAATAGGCGCGCGGATCGTCGAACTTCTTGTTCACGACGATATGGCTGCCCTGGACGAGGCGCACATTGTGCACGTCGTTCTTGCCGATCGTGTCGGCAAGCACGCGATCCACCCAGGGACCGGTGGCATTGACGAGCATTCGGGCACGCAGGGTTGCGCGCGCGCCGGTCACCATGTTTTCCGTTTCGATAGTCCAGTGTCCGTCGTTGCGGCGCGCCGAGACGACTCGGGTGCGCGGCATGACCCGCGCCCCGCGATCGGCGGCGTCGCGCGCGTTCAGCACCACCAGCCGCGCATCGTTGACCCAGCCATCGGAATATTCGAATGCCTTGGTGAAAAGCCGCTTCAGCGGCGCTCCCGCCGGGTCGCGGGTCATGTCCAGCGTCCGGGTCGGGGGCAGCAGCTTGCGACCGCCGATATGATCATAGAGAAACAGGCCGAGGCGGATGAGCCAAGCGGGGCGTAGACCGCCTTTATGGAAGGGCAGCACGAAGCGCATCGGCCAGATGACATGCGGTGCCATCGCCCACAATATCTCGCGCTCCATCAGCGCCTCGCGGACGAGGCGGAACTCATAATATTCGAGATAGCGCAGACCGCCGTGAATAAGCTTGGTGGAGCCGGACGATGTGCCGGAAGCGAAATCCTTCATTTCGGCCAATGCGACGGAATAACCCCGACCGACCGCATCGCGTGCAATGCCGCATCCGTTGATGCCGCCGCCTATTACGAAGACGTCGAAGATCGTCTGCTCTGGCACTGTATTTCCCCTCCGCATTTCGCAATGCACAAATTGATGCGGCTGCGAAAGTGAAATCAGTTAAAACGAAAATATATCGAATGTCAAACGAATGTTTCCGCGAAGCCGGGCCCCGCAAAGCGGTCCGAGTCAGGCATCGGTCTCGACCAGCCGAACGTCCTGTTCCGCGCATATTTTCCGAACATTTTCAATGATGCAGCGGTCGGTGATAAAAGTCTGGACCTGGGAGATGTGGCCGATCCTGACCGGTGCGGTTCGTTCGAATTTCGTGGAGTCCGAAACGAGAATGACGTGCCGCGCATTGGCGATGATCGCCTGGGCGACTTTCACTTCCCGGTAATCGAAATCGAGAAGTGCGCCGTCGTGGTCGATCGCCGAGGCTCCGATGACGGCAAAGTCCACCTTGAACTGCTTGATGAAGTCGACGGCGGCCTCGCCGACGATGCCGCCGTCTGAGCCACGCACGACACCGCCCGCAATCACCACCTCGATCGACGGGAATACGCGCAACCTGTTGGCAACATTGATGTTGTTGGTGATCACCATCAATTCCTTGTGGTCGAGCAGCGCTTCTCCCACCGCTTCGGTGGTGGTGCCGATATTGATGAACAGCGAGGCGTTGTCAGGGATAAGCGCGGCGGCGGCGCGGCCGATCGCCTGCTTCTCGGTCGCGGCGATCTGGCGGCGTGCGTCATATTTGACGTTTTCCTTGCCGCTCGGGAAGATGGCGCCACCGTGGATGCGGTTAAGCACCCTTGCGTCGCAGAGATCGTTGAGATCCTTGCGGATCGTTTGCGGCGTCACTGAAAAGCGCTGGGCAAGCTCCTCGACAAGCACGCGCCCCTCTGTTTTTGCCAGTTCCAGGATTTCTGCCTGCCGCCCGCTGAGATACATTCCGGCTCCCCAGTTTTCGTTTTTTTTCATAATATGCAAAAACGAAAGCCATGCAATTTCAGAAGTCGGCGTTCTTGCATGATGCCGGTTTCGCGGCAACCGCTGGCTCGCCCATGTTGCAATCCGGCAATGGATGGGCGAGCCTGTCGGTCTGTCAGGCCAGGAGAAGAGATTGTGGCGCTCTTTTCTCCCGCGTTCTGCTTCAATTTATGGCTGTTGATCGGCGCGTGTGATCCGGACTGGGATTTGGGGTCAGAGGGGGGAAGGGCATGTTTCATCCGGCCTTGTTCAAGGGCATGAACGTGGTGGTGACCGGCGGTGGCCGGGGTATCGGGCTGGAGGTTGCGCGACAGTTTCTCGATTGTGGCGCGCATGTCCTTGTCCACATGGGCAGGACGGTCGCCCGCGAACGGCACGATTTTCTCGAGTTGGCCGCAACCGAGGGCAGGGCGTTTCTTTGCGCCGCCGATTTTCTCGTCGCTGGCGGCGTCGAAACTCTGGCGGATGCCGTCCGGGAGCGCTTCGACAGGGTCGATGTCCTCATCAACAATGCCGGCACGATGGTCGGGCGCTTCCCGGCAGCCGACCTGACCGACGAAGACTATCGCACCGTCGTGCAGCTCAACCAGACGTCGGTCGTCGAGATGACGCGGGCGATGTTGCCGCTGCTGCGCAGGGGCACCCATCCTGCGATCGTCAACACGGTATCGATCTCCGCCTCGACCGGCGGCAGCGCCGGCTCGTCGATCTACTCTGCCACCAAAGCTTTCGTCGCGACCTATTCGAAGGCACTGGCGCGCGAACTGGCGCCGGAGGGCATCCGCGTCAATTGCGTCTCGCCGGGAACGATCGCCACCGATTTCCATGAACGCTATTCGTCGCCGGAGAAACTCGAGGCAACGCGCAAGACGATCCCGCTCGGCCGGCTCGGCTCAGCCGAGGATTGTGCGCCAGCCTATCTCTTTCTCGCGTCCCATGCGCTTTCGGGCTATATCACCGGCCAGGTGCTGGAGGTGAACGGCGGGCAGCTCATTGCTTGAGCGGAATCCGCTGTCTAGCTGCCCTCATCCGCCTGCCGGCACCTTCTCTCCGCAAGGGGGCGAAGGGACAAGCGACACGGGGGAGAGGGGTAGGTCAAATCATCGCGACCTAAAGGCCAGGAATGATCGATAAGCTGGAGTTCTTTCTCGCACTTGCCCGCCAACGGCATTTCGGCCGGGCGGCGGAGGAGTGCGGTGTCACGCAGCCGACCCTTTCGGCGGCGATCCGCCAGCTCGAAGACCAGCTTGGCGTCATGCTCGTCAATCGCGGATCGCGTTACCAAGGTCTGACGCCCGAGGGCCAGCGGGTGCTCGAATGGGCGCGGCGAATCGTCAGCGACACCCGTACCATGCGCGAGGAGATGCGCGCGGCACGCAAAGGTCTGTCCGGGCATATCCGGCTAGCCGCGATCCCGACGACGCTTGCCATGGTACCGATGATCACCGCGCCGTTCCAGGAAAAGCATCCGGATGTGACGTTTTCGGTGCTTTCGACGACGTCGCTGCAGATACTGACGCTTCTGGAAAACCTCGAGATCGACGCGGGCTTGACCTATCTGGAGAACGAGCCGCTCGGCCGCGTGACCGCCGTGCCGCTGCAAATCGAGCAATATCATCTGGTTACCGCTTCCGGCACGCCGCTATCGGATCGCAAAAGCGTGACCTGGAAGGAAGTCAGCAACGTTCGGCTTTGTCTATTGACGGCCGACATGCAGAACCGCCGTATCATCAATCAGCATTTTGCCGAAGCCGGCGCGGTCCCCAGCCCGACACTCGAATCGAATTCGATGATTGTGCTTTTCTCTCACGTCCGCACCGGCCGGTGGGCGAGCATCATGCCCTTCAACGTTGCGAAATCATTCGGTTTTCACGAGGATATCCGGATGATCCCGATCATCGATCCGGATGTCCATCACACGGTCGGCCTGGTCGCCACCTACCGCGAGCCCTTCACGCCGCTAGTCTCCGCGCTCCTGCATGAAGCCCGCATCCTGGGCGAGCGCAACGAGGCCCTGGAACACGTTCACCGAGCCTGAACGCGATCAATTTCAATAAGTTGATGCAAAGGCCGCATTGCGTCTCGTCTTATCCTGCATTGATAGATTTTTCCTATCGATTAACGGAACAGCATTATTGACCCTTCCGGCCTTACGCGCGAAGCTTAATGGGCAAAGATCGACGAGGCTCCGGTCTTTGCCGAGATGAAAACATTCGGCGCTGCAACGGTCGGGCGGAAGGCCTGGTCGCGCCGCGCCAGAGCCGGGAGGGCTCTTCGGGTGAATATTCAGCTGCCGCGCGCAGACGTGGCTGAGCGAACGCTCGCGATTGTCGGTGAACTCAAGGGGCTCGAAGGCCCGCTTCTTCCGATCCTGCATGAAATCCAGGACGAATTCGGCTATGTGCCTGAAGAGTGCTTGCCGGTGATTGCGCGTGAGCTCAACCTTTCGCGCGCCGAAGTTTATGGCGTCGTCACCTTCTACCATGATTTCCGCGAGCACCCGGCCGGGCGTCATGTGCTGAAGCTCTGTCGTGCCGAAGCCTGCCAATCGATGGGCGGCGACCGGCTGGCCGAACGCGCCAAGGCGCTGCTCGGCATCGACTTCCATGAAACGACGCCGGATGGCGCGGTGACGCTGGAGCCCGTCTACTGTCTTGGGCTCTGTTCCTGCTCGCCGTCGGCAATGCTCGACGGTGAGGTGCACGGACGGATCGACGACGCAGAGCTTGAGGCGCTGGTCGCGGAGGCGCGCCGATGACCGTGAAGATCTACATTCCGCAGGATGCCGCCGCACTTGCGCTCGGCGCCGAACGTGTCGCCACGGCGATGGCCGAAGAGATCGCGGCCCGCGGGCTCGACGTCGCTATCGTCCGCAATGGTTCGCGCGGCATGCATTGGCTGGAACCGCTGGTCGAAGTCGAAACCGCCGAGGGCCGCATAGCCTACGGCCCGGTGAAGGCGAGTGACGTCGCTCCGCTTCTGGATGCCGGGCTGGTCTCGGGCGGCGCGCACCCACTCTGTCTCGGGAAGACGGAAGAGATTCCGTTCCTCAAGCAGCAAACGCGGCTGACCTTCGCCCGCTGCGGCGTCACAGACCCGCTGTCGCTCGACGACTATCGCGCCCATGGCGGCCTGCGTGGTCTCGAAAAGGCGGTGGCCATGCAGCCTGCAGCCATTGTTGCGGAGGTAACCGAAAGCGGCCTTCGCGGACGCGGCGGTGCCGGATTCCCGACCGGCATCAAGTGGAAGACGGTTCTCGAGGCGGCGGGTTCGCGCAAATACATCGTCTGCAATGCCGATGAGGGCGACAGCGGCACCTTCGCCGACCGGATGATCATGGAGGGCGATCCCTTCGTGCTGATCGAGGGCATGGCGATCGCCGGCATCGCGACCGGCGCCACGAAGGGCTATGTCTACACGCGCTCCGAATATCCGCACGCGATCGCGGCGATGGAGCAAGCGATCGAGATCGCCCGCGCCGCTGGCGTGCTCGGGGTCTCGATACTCGGTTCCGCTCATGCTTTCGATATGGAAGTCAGGACCGGCGCCGGCGCCTATGTCTGTGGCGAGGAGACCTCGCTTCTGAACAGCCTCGAAGGCAAGCGAGGACTGGTGCGCGCCAAGCCGCCGCTTCCGGCGCACAAGGGTCTGTTTGACTGTCCCACTGTCATCAACAACGTCATCTCGCTCGCCTCCGTGCCGATCATTCTGGACAAGGGCGCGGCATTCTACCGCGACTTCGGCATGGGCCGGTCGCGCGGCACGATCCCGATCCAGATCGCCGGCAACGTCAAGCACAGCGGCCTTTATGAGGCCGCCTTCGGCCTGACGCTCGGCGAGATCGTCGACGAGATCGGCGGCGGCACGGCAAGTGGCCGGCCGGTCAAGGCGGTGCAGGTGGGCGGCCCGCTCGGCGCCTATTTCCCGCGGGCGCTGTTCGACACCCCGTTCGACTACGAGGCCTTCGCAGCCAGGGATGGCCTGATCGGCCATGCCGGAATCGTCGTCTTCGACGACACGGCAGACATGCTGAAGCAGGCGCGCTTCGCCATGGAATTCTGCGCCGTCGAAAGCTGCGGCAAGTGCACGCCCTGCCGCATAGGCTCGACACGCGGCGTCGAGGTCGCGGACAAGATCGCGGCCGGCATCGAGCCTGAGAAGAATCGCGAGCTGCTCGCCGATCTTTGCAACACGATGAAATTCGGCTCGCTCTGCGCGCTCGGCGGCTTCACGCCCTATCCGGTGGTGAGCGCGATGACGCATTTCCCGGAGGATTTCTCGCCGGCTCCGGCGGTGGAGGCTGCGGAATGAACGTGGCGGCCTTTACCCCCCTCTGGCCTGCCGGCCATCTCCCCCACAAGGGGGGAGATCGATGCGCGGCCGGCCACCCGCTCCAACCGAAACGCTTCTGCGAGTGGAATGCCTCGGTGAAGACGCCGAGCGTGCCACATCCATTCTCCCCCCTTGTGGGGGAGATGCCCGGCAGGACAGAGGGGGGTGATCTCTCCCTGAACGCAATTTCTCAGGAGGCCTAAATGTCTCTCATTCATGAAATCGACTACGGCACTCCCGCTTCCAAGTCCGAAAAGCAGGTGACGCTCACCATCGATGGGCGCGAGATCACGGTGCCGGAGGGCACGTCGATCATGCGCGCGGCGATGGAAGCCGGCATCGAGGTGCCGAAGCTCTGTGCCTCCGACATGATGGAAGCCTTCGGCTCCTGCCGCCTCTGTCTGGTCGAGATCGAGGGACGCGCCGGAATGCCGGCCTCGTGCACGACGCCGGTGGCGCCGGGCATCAGCGTCTCGACGCAAACCCAGCGGCTCAAGGACGTCCGCCGCGGCGTGATGGAGCTTTACATCTCCGACCACCCGCTCGACTGCCTGACCTGCGCGGCCAATGGCGACTGCGAACTGCAGGATATGGCCGGCGCCGTGGGCCTGCGCGACGTGCGCTACGGCTATGACGGTGCGAACCACGTCAAGGCACGGAACAATGGTGGCGAGATCAATCTCAAGTGGGCGCCGAAGGACGAATCCAATCCCTATTTCACCTTTGATCCGGCGAAATGCATCGTCTGCTCGCGTTGCGTGCGCGCCTGTGAAGAGGTGCAGGGCACGTTCGCGCTGACGATCGGCGGGCGCGGCTTCGACTCCAAGGTTTCGGCGGGGATGAACGAGGATTTCGTTTCTTCCGAATGCGTCTCCTGCGGCGCCTGCGTGCAGGCCTGCCCGACGGCGACGCTTACCGAAAAATCGGTGATCGAGATCGGCCAGCCGGAACATTCGGTGGTCACCACCTGCGCCTATTGCGGCGTCGGCTGCTCGTTCAAGGCGGAGATGCGCGGCGAGGAACTGGTGCGGATGGTGCCGTGGAAGGACGGCCAGGCAAACCGCGGCCATTCCTGCGTCAAGGGGCGTTTCGCCTATGGCTATTCGAACCACAAGGACCGCATCCTCAATCCGATGATCCGCGAAAAGATCACCGATCCCTGGCGCGAGGTCACCTGGGAAGAGGCGTTTGAGCATGTCGCGTCCGAATTCCGCCGTATCCAGTATCAGTACGGCCGTGATTCCGTCGGCGGCATCACGTCGTCGCGCTGCACCAACGAGGAGACCTATCTGGTGCAGAAGCTGGTGCGCGCCGGCTTCGGCAACAACAATGTCGACACCTGCGCCCGCGTCTGCCACTCGCCGACCGGCTACGGCCTCAACCAGACCTTCGGCACCTCGGCCGGCACGCAGGATTTCGACAGCGTCGAGCATACGGATGTCGCCGTCATCATCGGCGCCAACCCGACCGACGGCCACCCGGTATTCGCTTCGCGGCTCAAAAAGCGCCTGCGCGAAGGCGCTAAATTGATCGTCATCGATCCGCGCCGGATCGACCTCGTTCGCTCCGCCCATGTCGAGGCGTCCTACCACCTGCCGCTGAAGCCCGGCACCAACGTCGCCATCCTGACGTCGATGGCACACGTGATCGTCACCGAAGGGCTCGCCAACGAAGCTTTCATCCGCGAGCGCTGCGACTGGTCGGAATATGAGGACTGGGCCGCATTCGTCGCCGAGCCCTATCACAGCCCGGAAGCGACCGAAGCCTATACCGGCGTTCCAGCCGAGCTGGTGCGCGGCGCGGCGCGCCTTTACGCCACCGGCGGCAACGGCGCCATCTACTACGGCCTTGGCGTCACCGAGCACAGCCAGGGTTCGACCACCGTCATGGCGATCGCCAACCTCGCCATGCTGACCGGCAATATTGGCCGGCCCGGTGTTGGCGTCAATCCGCTGCGCGGCCAGAACAACGTGCAGGGCTCCTGCGACATGGGCTCCTTCCCGCACGAGCTGCCCGGCTATCGGCATATTTCAGACGATGCGACGCGCGACGTCTTCGAGAAGCTCTGGGGCGTGACGCTCAACAACGAGCCGGGCTTGCGTATCCCGAACATGCTCGATGCCGCCGTCGACGGGACCTTCAAGGCGCTCTATATCCAGGGCGAGGATATCCTGCAGTCGGATCCGGACACCAAGCATGTCGCTGCCGGGCTTGCGGCGATGGAGTGCGTCGTCGTGCACGACCTCTTCCTCAACGAAACGGCCAACTACGCCCACGTCTTCCTGCCGGGGTCGACCTTCCTCGAGAAGGACGGCACTTTCACCAATGCCGAGCGCCGGATCAACCGCGTTCGCCGTGTGATGCGGCCGAAGAACGGCTATGCCGATTGGGAGGTGACGCAGAAGCTCGCCCAGGCCATCGGACTTGACTGGAACTATCGCCATCCGTCCGAGATCATGGACGAGATCGCGGCAACGACCCCGACCTTCGCCATGGTCTCCTACGACTATCTGGACAAGATGGGCTCGGTGCAGTGGCCCTGCAACGAAAAGGCGCCGCTTGGTTCACCGATCATGCATGTCGATGGCTTCGTGCGCGGCAAGGGCAAGTTCATCCGCACCGAATTCGTCGCAACCGACGAGAAGACCGGTCCGCGCTTCCCGCTGTTGCTCACCACCGGCCGCATCCTCAGCCAGTACAATGTCGGCGCCCAGACACGGCGCACCGAGAACGTGATCTGGCATGCGGAAGACCGGCTGGAGATCCATCCGCACGACGCCGAGCAGCGCGGCATACGCGACGGCGATTGGGTCAGGCTGGCCAGCCGTGCGGGTGAGACGACGCTGAGATCGTTGATCACCGACCGCGTCGCGCCGGGGGTGGTTTACACCACCTTCCATCACCCGACGACGCAGGCGAACGTCATCACCACCGACTTCTCCGACTGGGCGACCAACTGCCCGGAATACAAGGTGACGGCGGTGCAGGTCTCGCCCTCAAACGGTCCGTCCGACTGGCAGCGCGACTATGACGAGCAGGCGCGGCAGGCGCGCCGGATCGCCGGCAAGCTGGAGGCGGCGGAGTAGGGAGTGCGGGAGCACGTCGCATGACCGGTATCAAGACGAGCGTGAAAGTGGCTGAAGCCGCCCGCCGCGCAGGGACCCTTGTCGCAGGGTCCCGGGTGGTGCCCGAGGAGACGCCGATCGCGTTGACCTATGGCGGCTCCACACACGCGGTGATGATGGCGACGCCCGCCGATTTCGAGGATTTTGCTGTCGGCTTCAGCCTGACCGAAGGCATCATCACTGAACCGGACCAGATCGAGGCTGTCGACGTCGTGGCAGAGGACAAGGGCATCGACCTGCAGATCACCCTTCGGGACGAAGAGAACGACATGCTGCGCCAGCGGCGCCGGCACATGGCCGGCCCGGTCGGTTGCGGTCTCTGCGGCATCGAATCGATCGAGCAGGCCGTCCGCCATACCCCGGATGTCTCGGGGGCGGCACTCAGGCTTTCGCAGATGGACGTCGTCAAGGCCGTCGCACTGCTCAACGGCCAGCAGCCGCTGCATTTCGAGACACGCGCCGTGCACGGCGCGGCGTTCTATGTGCCGGGAAAAGGCCTGATTGCCGTACGCGAGGATGTCGGACGCCACAATGCGCTTGACAAGCTCGTCGGTGCGGCGGCGCGTGCCGGCTTCAAGGGCAGTGAGGGTGCCGTCGTCGTCACCTCGCGCGTATCGGTCGAGATGGTTCAGAAGACTGCGATCATCGGTAGCCCGGTGATCATTGCCATTTCGGCGCCGACGGCGCTCGCCATTCGCACGGCGGAAGAGGCGGGCATGACACTCATCGCGCTCGTGCGCGGCGACGAATTCGAAATTTTCACCCATGCCGCGCGCATACATTCCGGAGCTGTTGCCGATGTCGCCTGATACCAATGCCAAGCTCATCTACATGGCTAACCAGATCGCCACGTTCTTCAAGAGCCAGCCGGCGGCGGAGGCGGCGGCGGGCGTTGCAACCCATATCAACAAATATTGGGAGCCGCGCATGCGCCGCAAGCTGTTCGAGCACATCGAGGCCGGCGGCGAGGGACTGAACCCGCTGGTCCTCGAGGCGGCCGCGAAGATCCGCCGTCCGGAAGCGGCGTAATCTGTTTTCGGCGGTGGGCCGCCCCTCCCCAACCCTCCAGCCTGTCGCCCCGAACGGAAAAGGCCGCCTCACAGGGCGTGAGACGGCCTTCATCCAAGATTAAGCGAAACCTCACGCGGCGAGTTCTTCCACGTCCCGCTCCTTGAACATGCGGGCGAGGTTCAGGAAGCAGATCATGCCCGATTCATTGGCGATGATACCTTCGGCAAAACTCTTGTCGAAGGAGGCCGTCACTTCCGGTACCGGCTGAACCTGGCTGCCCTGAACGGTGAGAATGTCGGAGACGCGGTCGACGACGAGGCCGATGACCATGTTGTGCACTTCAGCGACGACAATCGCGCTGCGTTCGTTGGCGACCGTCGACTTCATTCCGAGCTTGTGGGCAAGGTCGATGATCGGGATTACCGTGCCGCGCAGGTTCATTACGCCGATCACTTCCGGCGGAGAATGCGGAATGGGTGTCGACGGCGCCCAGCCGCGGATTTCGCGGATCGTCGTGGTTTTGACGCAAAATTCCTGATCGTGAAGACGGAACGCTATGATTTCCAGCGTCTCGCCGTCAAATCCGGCCGTTCTCAGTGTGCCTGTCATCGAAGGTCCCTCCAGCTTTCCGGTCGATGCCTCCCGCCGCGAATAAGCGCAGCTTCCAGCCAATCAGGAGGCGTCGTTAGATCCGCCGAGGACATCCGGCGAGGCGCAAGGTGCATCATGCGCGGAGGAATCCGCTTTGCGCTTTGGGGCGCTAGTCTAAGCCGCGATTCGTTAAGACTTGCTTTTGCGGCCGACCCGCCCCGATGCCGGGACGGATCGGAAGTATGGTATCATGCGGAGGCGAGCACGGCGGCGAAATGTTCGACCGCCCAATCGACCTGGTCCTCGGTGATGACGAGGGGCGGGGCGATGCGGATCGTGTCGCCATGGGTGTCCTTGGCGAGAATGCCGCGCGCCTTCAGTGCCTCGCAGTATTTGCGGGCGCCGCCCGCTTCCGGACCCAGCTCGACCGCGAGCATGAGGCCGCGACCGCGGACTTCCTTGATGATGTTGGAGCGGACATCGCGCAGGCCGTTCTGAAAGCGCTCGCCCATCCGGGCGGAATTTTCGATCATGCCCTCTTCGGTGAGCGCCTTCAGCGCGGCCCTCGCAATCGCGCAGGCAAGCGGATTGCCGCCGAAGGTCGAGCCGTGCTGGCCAGGTTTCAGGACGCCGAGTACCTCGGAATTCGAAAGCACGGCCGAGACCGGGTAGAAGCCGCCGGAGAGGGCCTTGCCGATCAGCGTCACATCCGCCTCGATGCCCTCATGCTCTTCCGCAAGCAGCTTGCCGGTGCGGCCGAGACCAGTCTGGATTTCGTCGAGAATGAGCGTGATGCCGTGCTTCGTGCAGAGCTCGCGAACCCCGGCGAAATATCCAGTCGGCGGCACGATCACGCCGGCTTCGCCCTGGATCGGCTCGACAAGGAACGCGACCGTATTTTCGTTGATCGCTTCGCGGAAGGCGTCGATGTCGCCGAAGGGAACGATCGTGAAACCCGGCGCAAAAGGTCCGAAGCCGCTGCGGGCGTCCGGATCGGTCGAAAAGCCGACGATGCCCATGGTGCGGCCGTGGAAGTTGTTGGAGCAGACGATGATCTCCGCCTTGTCGTCGGCAACGCCCTTGACCTCGTAACCCCATTTGCGCACGGCCTTGATGGCGGTCTCGACCGCCTCGGCGCCGGAGTTCATCGGCAGCACCTTGTGCGAGCCGGTAAGCGCCGCGATCTCCTCGTAGAAATGCGCGAGCTGGTCGTTGCGGAAGGCGCGCGATGTGAGCGTCAGCTTCTGCGCCTGCTCGATCATCGCCTTGAAGATCTTCGGATGACAATGGCCCTGGTTGACGGCGGAATAGGCCGAGAGGCAGTCGAGATAACGATTGCCGTCGATATCCCAGACATAGACGCCTTCGCCGCGCGAGAGCACGACGTCGAGTGGCTTGTAGTTATGGGCGCCCAGCCGGTATTCGGTTTCAATCAGGGCCTCGGTTGTTGTCATCAATGATCCTCCAGGTTGTATGTTGGCGCCGCGCCTCCCATGGCCATGCGCGGGATCGCCGGGACGTCTCGGCTGCTTTCAGGCGCTGCGGGTCGGCCGGTCAAGAATGCGGCGGCCGAAGAGGCTTGCGGTCAGTTCCACCAGAATACGGGCGCTCTTGCCGCGGTCGTCGAGGAAGGGATTGAGTTCGACGACGTCGAGCGACGAGACGAGATCGCTGTCGCACAGCATCTCCATGATCAAATGCGCTTCGCGGAATGTCGCGCCGCCCGGCACGGTCGTGCCGACACCGGGCGCGATTTCCGGATCCATGAAATCGACGTCGAGGCTCACATGCAGGAGGCCGTTGGCGGCGCGGACCTCATCAAGGATCTGACGCATGATGTGGGCCATGCCGATCTCATCGACGGCGCGCATGTCGTAGACCTTGACGCCGTGCTCGGCGATCTCCTCACGCTCGCGCGCGTCGACCGAGCGAATGCCGATCTGATAAACCTTCTTCGGGTCGACCAGCGGCCGGTCGCTGGCGAGGACCGGGGCGAATTCCGCCTCGCCGCAGAAGAAGGCGACAGGCATGCCATGCATGTTGCCGGAGGGCGACGTGTCGGGCGAATTGAAGTCGGCATGCGCATCGAGCCAGAGGACGAAAAGCGGCCGGCCGGCTTCATCGGCGTAGCGGGCCATGCCGGAGACGCTGCCCATGGAAAGCGCGTGGTCGCCGCCGAGGATGATCGGGAAATGCCCCTTGCGGGCGGCGTCGTGCACGGCGTCGTTCAAGGCCCGGGCGAAGGCTGCGACCATCTGCAGATTGTTGGCGCGCGGATGATTGGCGAGGTCGCGCGCCGGCAGCGGCCGGACGTCGCCTTCGTCGTGAACCGTATGGCCGAGTTCGGCCAGAACCGTGTCGATGCCGGCGATCCTCAACGCTGTCGGGCCCATGGCCGCGCCGCGCCGTCCGGAGCCTTCTTCGATGGGTGCGCCGATCAAGGTGATGGTCTTCATTTCCGCCCTTTTCCTTCCTCTGATTCCCGCGAGAGTGGCGCGGATTATCGTCAAAAGGCATGACAGCAAAAAGATGGAAAACTGTCGATTGGAAGGCTATTGTTGCCGTATTGATAAGACGAATCTGGCAAATTGCAAACATGGACGATCTCGATCAAACCCTTATTAGCGCGCTCAGACAGAATGCGCGCACACCCGTGTCGAAGCTCTCGGCGATAACGGGCGTGTCGCGCGCAACCGTTGCCGCGCGCATTGATCGGCTGGTGGCAAACGGAACCATCGCGGCCTTCACGATCCGCACGGGGTCCGAAATTCCGGCTTCCGGCGTGCGCGCCGTCGTCATGATCGAGGTTCACGGCAAGATGGCCGATCGCGTCGCGGATCAATTGCGCGGCCTGCCGCAGGTCAGGGCGCTGCACAGCACCAACGGGCGGTGGGATTTCATCGCCGAGCTCGAGGATCGCGACCTCGTCAGCTTCGACGAGACGCTGAGGCGCATTCGGCTGATCGACGGCATCACCGTGACCGAGACCAACATCCTCCTGAAGACCAGCAAGATGAGTGGAGCGTTCTGACGCGGCTGCATGTCTCCTGAATCGGAGCCGACCCAAGGAATCATGCGGCACCTCAAAGCGCGATCGCGCCATCCTTTTCGCGGGGCCGCAAGCTAATTTGTTCTTGATTTGTTCTGATTTCCCTGTAAGATATCCAACCTCAGCGAAAAAGAGAGGCAGAAGGACTGCGCGGCGTCCGCCCGCATCCGTTCTCATTCATTGCAAACCGGTCACGTATCGCGATCCAGGGAGGTTGTCATGGCCATGTACAATGGCGGCCCGGCACGGCAGATGTGCATAAAGCTGTTCGTCAGGCATGGGGACGAGGAGCGAGCGATCGCCTTCTATCGTGATGTCTTCGGCGCCGAGCTTCTGCAGCGCCATGAGTGGAGCGGTATCCTGACGAGCGCCGATCTCTGCCTCGGCGATTCCATCTTCCGGGTGGCTGGCGCCAATCCGCGACGGGACGCCGAGCCGGGCCTCGGCGGGCCGCGATCGCCGCATGCACTCGGCACGACGGCGGCGATCCTTGAACTCCATGTCGACGACGTGGATCGGGTGCTCGGACGGGCGATCGGTTCTGGCGCGAGCCTGCGCAATGCCGCCGAAACGTTGCCAACGGGAGATAGGGTCGGCGCCCTCATCGACCCGTTCGGACATATCTGGGCGCTGTTCACCGCCATGGACGAAAGCGAAGTGGTGGACGCGTTTGGAGTCGACCGAAATGCGGCTTGACGCGAGGCTCCGCTCACCCCTTCCCAATGCCCTTCCCTGGGAGTGGGGCACCTTCTCCCCGTCCTGACGGGGAGAAGGAACAGGCCGCGTCCGACCGGCAAATTCCCGTCCCCTCTTCCCCGCTTGCGGGGCTCTCTAATATTCCCTCTCGAAGAACACGCCGCCGGCAGCTGAGCCGTCGCCTGCGGCTTCGCCCTTCAGCTTAACGCCCCTTCCGACATCGAAATTGATCACAGCCTTGCTGGAGCTCGAATCCGAGCCCTGCTGCAATTCGAGGTACGTGCGGTCGTTGAGGTACTTGCCGGCGCGCACCTGGGCGCCGCCGCTCTCATCGGTCGTGATGTCGAGATCGTCGACGCCGAGTTTGTTGCGCAGACCGTCGAGCACGGATGTCGAACCGCCGCCGGCGAGCTGGCTGACGGCCGAGGCGAGCTGGGCGATCTGGAATGCCGACAGGTTGGAAAGGGACCGGTTGAAGATAAGGCGCGCCAGAATTTCATCCTGAGGCAGCGCCGGCGAGGAGGAGAAGGTCACCTGCGGATTGTTGGCAAGCCCGGAGACATTGACGGTGATGGTCGTCGAGCCGGCGCTCGAGGTGGCGTCGAGGTCGAGCGTCGGGATCAGGTCGCCGCCGAAACCGATCCGCCCGCGCGTAAACGTCAGGCGCTTGCCGAGAATTTCGAGCCGCCCGCGGCGCATGTCGAAGCCGCCGGCAACGATCGGCTGCACGGCTGTGCCCCGGATCGTCAGCTCGCCGCCGAGCTCAGCGTCGATGCCGCGCCCGCGCACGAAAAACTGTCCTGGAGCACTGACGACAAGGTCGAACGCAATGACGCCCTGAGCCTGGACCCCGACGCCCGCGGAAGTATCCCTGCGAACGCTCCTTGCCATCTGCTGCACTTTGGCCGGGGCGTTCCTGTGCTTGATGTCGATCTCGGATAGAGAGGTGGGCAGTTTTTCTGGAACGGTGATTGCCGCGCGGCGGATCGTCAGCCTGCCGCCGAGCACGGGAGTGGCGACCAGCGGACCTCTCAGCGTCAGGTCGCCAGCGAGGTTTGCGGTAAAGAGCGTGCCGTCGACATAGGTGGCGTTGTTGAGGCGGATCCTCAAATCCGCAGGGAAACCGGAACCGGCCGCAATCCCGACGGTCCCGCTCGCCTCGATCGAGCCGCCCGTGGCAAGATTGGTGGAGAGCCTCGAAATCGTCGCCTGTCTGCCGTCGAGTGTGACATTTGCTGCGATGTCGTTGAAAGCGAGATTGCGCCGGACGTCGACCAGCCGGCCACCGGCCGTCGTGATTGTCCCGGAGATCTGCGGAGCCTTCGCCGGGCCGGAAACCGAGAGATCGATCGTTGCCGAGCCTGTGAGCGTGAAGCCGTTTTCCGCCATGATACCGGCAAGCAGCGCGAAGGGCACGTTGCCGGAGAATTTCATCGAAAGAGGCATCGTGCCGCCAAGCTCGACGCTGCCGCCGCCCCTGATGGAAAGCCCGGAAGCGCCCGACAATACGGTATCGAGCGTGACGCGATTGTCGACGAGCCGACCTTTGGCGGTAATGTCGACCGCGCTGACGCCCGCCGAACGCACCTGCGCCAAAGAAGCGCCGCTCCATTTGAGATCGTATCCGACCACCGGTGCGGCCGGGGTGCCATCGAAGTCAACCGTTCCGGCGATCGTGCCTTCGGCGCCAAGGGTGGGTGCGAAGGTGTTGATCAGAGCGGCGGGCATTGCGTTCAATCGTGCCGAAAGGTCGAGCTTTTCCCCCGCTGTGCCGGTGATTGTGATCGTACCTCGGGACGCCTGAATGACAAGGTCCATGAGACGCACGACGCCGTTGTCGATCGCCACAACGGTCGGCTCGGCGAGCTTCAACGGAAGTCGCTTCGGCGTCGCCGAGAAGGAGGCAAGGCGGATTTCCGTGCGGCCGGCAGCGCTCGAAAGATCGCCCTTGGCCGCCAGCGGTCCGCCATCATAGTTTCCGTCGATCGAAAAACCTGTCCTGCCCGCCTGTTGCTCGAAAGCGAGATTGAGGCCGGAAACGCGATTCTGCCCCTGCGCGATGCTGTCCGCCCGGATGCTGCCCCGGATCGCGAGCGCTGCGACATCGGCAATGCTGATGTCCGCGACAGGTTTTGCGATCGTCAAGGCGTCGCGCTTGATGCCGCTGCCGCTTGCCTTGACTGACACGGAGGTGACGCCATCGACGGTGCGGACCGTTGCGGAACCGGCGAGATCGCCGGATGCGGTCTGGCCAGCCATGGCGGCCAAGAGGCCGAGATCGGGCAGGTTGAAGTCGATCGTGCCATCCGGCTTGAAGTCGGGCGTCAGGTTGAGCGCGCCAGTCAGCCGGTTGTCGCCGATCCTTGCCTGCAAGGTCGGGATCGTCGTGCGGCCGTTCTCGGAGACCACGTCGGCACGCACATCGATCGCCTGGCCGCCGAGCGCGCCGGTTGCCGTCAGCTTGGCTTGCGGGCTGCCGGGCTTGGCTGTCACGTCGGCATTGATCGCCAGGTCCGTCAGGTTGCGGCCGGCCAGCGTTGCGCCGCTGGAGGTCATCTGAGCCTTGATGCCGAGTTCGTTGAGCGGGCCGGAGATGTCGGCGTTGAACGCCGCGTTGCCCTCAGCGTCCGCCAGCAATTTGCCGAGGTTGGGAAGCGTGCCTTCGATCGCCGCCGTCAGCGCGCCATCGGCAAGCGCGGCGGTGCCGCGGGCGTCGACGGTGCCGGACGAGAGATCAAGCGCGCTCAGTCGGACGCTGCCGCCTTCGCCGGTCTCGACCTTGCCGGAGATCGCGATCGTCCTGTCGAACTTCGTGGCGAGGCCGGGCGGCAGCAGATGCGGCTCGGCGAAGAGCTTGAAGTCGGCAGCGGCGGTTGCATTCGCGCGGTTGAGGCGGCCGGTGACGTTGCCGCGGAAGGCGCCGCTTTCGATCGTCAGCGGATCGAAGCGGACTTCGCCTTCGGCAACCGTGATCGTGCCTTTCGCCGTGACGTCCTGCGCGACGATGCCGGTGGAGCGAACCGACGCAATGGAGGCGCCGTTCCAGACGAGATCGTAGCCGACCACCGGCGCTGCGGCCGCCCCGCTGACATTGACGGTGCCGCCGATCGCGCCCTCGGCGCCGAGCGTCGGGGCGAAGGTGTTGATCAGGGTGGCGGGAAGCGCGTTGATTTGCGCCGAGATATCGAGTTGCTCGCCAACGGTGCCCGCGACGTCAATCGCGCCGTCCGACGCGAGAATGGTGAGATCGTCGAGGCGAACAACGCCGCTTTCGAT
>NZ_WITC01000016.1 GCF_009601505.1 Sinorhizobium terangae | reverse complement strand
TCGGCGACAACCGGCTGACCGGCGCGCTCAACCTGACGCCCGACTTCAAGCCGGACGGCACGATCGACTTCACCCTGCCCGATCTCGGCCTGCTGGCCGCCATGGCCGGCCAGACCGCGTCCGGCGATCTCGCCGGTTCCGCAACAGTCCGCACCGTCAATGGCATTACGTCGATCGCGCTCAAGGCGAGCGGCGGCAGCATCAGCCGCGATGCGCTGACGATTGCCAAGCCCACCGCCGATATCACCATCGCCGATATCGCCAAGCTGGCGATCCGAGGCAAGATCGGCGCGGAAAGTCTCGGACAGGGAGAAAACCGCCTCTCGGGCCTCACTCTCGCCTTCGAGCAGCAGGCAGAACGGACCGGCTTCACGATCGATGCGGCCTACGACGGCGCGCCGGTCGCAGCCACGGGCGATCTCGTCAGCGATGCCGGTCGCACGGAAATCCGTCTCGCTTCCTTCTCGGCAGCACCGAGGCGGGTCCCCCTGCAGCTTGCCGCGCCGGAAACCATCGTTATCGAAAGCGGCGTTGTTCGCCTCGACGATCTCACCATTCTCGCGTCGGACGGCGCGATTGACGTCGCGGGCACCGTTGGCGAGCAACTCGATATCTCGGCGCAAATCAACGCGCTTCCCGCCACCCTGATCAACACCTTCGCCCCGACGCTCGGCGCCGAGGGCGCGATCGGCGGCACCGTCAATGTCAGCGGGGCGGCCGCAGCGCCGGTGGTCGGCTACGATCTCGTCTGGAACGGCGCCTCCATTGCGTCGGTTCGCTCCACCGGCATCGTCGCGCAGGACGTCACGGCGAAAGGCACGATCACGGTTGCCGAAGGCGAAGTCCGCTTCGATCCGCTGACGATCGAAAGCGGCGCCTTCCGCGGCAACGTCACCGGCCGCCTCAACCGCGCGAATGCAACCGCCGCTGCCGACTTCAAGCTCTTCGCCGAGCCGCATCTGCTGCCGCCCGGCCTCGCCACGAAGTTCGACAGGACGATCGCGATCTCCGGCAAGGTCGAGACCGGCGAAGGCGGCAGCGTCCGACTGAGCGCGCTTGATCTCTCGTCCGGCACCGTCGACGCCCGCGGCACCGCCGCGCTTGCCGATGGCGCGCTGACGGCGGCGATCGAAGGCACGCTTCCCAACCTCGGCAAATTGCTGGCGGACGCTGAGGGCAACGCGGCGTTCAACGCCGACATCTCCGGCCCGCTCAACGAACTCGGCATCAAGGCTCAGATGACCTCCAGCGGCGCAACGCTGGCCGGCCGCAACCTGACGGACCTGGCGATCAATGCCGACGTGACAGCCAAGCCCGGCAGCCCGCAAGCCAAGCTGACGGCAACCGGCGCGCTCGGCGGCCAGGCGATCGATGTGCGTGCCGACGTGGTCTCCGAGAACGGCCGCAC
>NZ_WITC01000015.1 GCF_009601505.1 Sinorhizobium terangae | reverse complement strand
GCGAAGCGCAGCTTTTCTTCCATCGCGATCGGCACGATCAGCTCGACGTCAACCGTCACGTTGTCGCCCGGCATCACCATTTCCGTGCCTTCCGGCAGCGTCACGATGCCGGTCACGTCCGTCGTGCGGAAGTAGAACTGCGGACGATAGTTGGTGAAGAACGGCGTATGACGGCCACCTTCTTCCTTCGTCAGGATGTAGGCTTCCGCCTTGAACTTCGTGTGCGGCGTCACCGAACCCGGCTTGCACAGGATCTGGCCGCGTTCGACGCCGTTGCGGTCGACACCGCGCAAGAGCGCACCGATGTTGTCGCCGGCCTGGCCCTGGTCGAGCAGCTTGCGGAACATTTCGACGCCCGTGCAGGTCGTCTTCGTCGTCGGACGGATGCCGACGATCTCGACTTCCTCACCGACCTTGATGATGCCGCGCTCGACGCGACCGGTCACAACCGTACCGCGGCCCGAGATCGAGAACACGTCTTCGATCGGCATCAGGAACGGCAAGTCGATCGGGCGCTCCGGCGTCGGGATGTAGGCGTCAACCGCTGCCATCAGCTCGCGGATCGCGTCTTCGCCGATCTTCTTGTCGCTGTCTTCAAGCGCGGCGAGCGCCGAACCCTTGATGATCGGAATGTCGTCGCCCGGGAATTCGTAGGACGACAGCAGTTCGCGCACTTCGAGCTCGACGAGCTCGAGCAGCTCGGCGTCGTCAACCTGGTCGACCTTGTTCAGGAACACGACGATCGCCGGAACGCCGACCTGGCGGGCGAGCAGGATGTGCTCGCGGGTCTGCGGCATCGGGCCGTCGGCCGCCGAAACAACCAGGATCGCGCCGTCCATCTGCGCCGCGCCGGTGATCATGTTCTTGACGTAGTCGGCGTGGCCGGGGCAGTCGACGTGCGCATAGTGACGGTTCGGCGTCTCGTATTCGACGTGCGCCGTCGAAATGGTGATACCACGGGCCTTTTCTTCCGGCGCAGCGTCGATCTGGTCATACGCCTTGAACTCGCCGAAGTACTTCGTGATCGCTGCCGTCAGCGACGTCTTGCCATGGTCAACGTGGCCAATCGTGCCAATGTTAACGTGCGGCTTGTTGCGCTCAAATTTGCTCTTTGCCATGGGTACGTTTCCTGTGGTCAAATAAGATGGATCAGCCGGCTCGGCCGGTTTGTCGAGCCGTTTAAGGGTTTCCCGGGATTTGCGCAAGACTTAATTGTGTGCGCCGGGACGGTGCTGCACAGCCGTTCAGCGCCACAGGATCGAACGACGTGCCGGATATCAGTGCGGCGGTAAATCGAGCGCGCGAACACAAGCACAATCATCGACATGCGACGTTTACTTGAAGCGCTGTCTGAACCGTACCTTGCGATGCTGGAATGAGCTGGAGCGGGTAGCGGGAATCGAACCCGCGTATTCAGCTTGGAAGGCTGCTGCTCTACCATTGAGCTATACCCGCGGGCCTTCGATCCTGAAGCAGAATGGTGGAGGGAGTTGGATTTGAACCAACGTAGGCTGAGCCAACGGATTTACAGTCCGTCCCCTTTAACCACTCGGGCATCCCTCCATTATTCTGTCGGGATCAATCGACCAAGCATTTGAGATCGTGAAGGAAGCGGCGACGTTTGCTGCCGCCTCGCGATCTGCGCCGGGTATATGACCGCCCTCCTTCGTCCTGTCAACACGGCGAAACGCAAAATTTCAGAAATTCTCCACTGCGGCGCTGGCGATGATTGCCGAAAGCGTTTCCAACGACGACCGAACCTTACTATAAGACGCGCATGAGCAAGGACAAGAGCGGCGACAAGAGCGCCAGGGACACCCATTATGCCAATCTCCGGCGCGCCCACCGCGACGCCCGGCGCGAGCGCGGCGAGATCCCCACGCCCCGGCAGGACAAGCGCAAGAAGATGCCTGCCGACTGGAAGCCTCCGGCGCTGGCGCCCGAGCAGGTGCTTCTCTACGGCCTGCATACGGTTCGCGCTGCCCTCGACAATCCGGAACGGAAAATCGTTCGCCTCTCTGTAACCCAGAACGCAGCTGCCCGGCTCGAGCTCGGCGACCTGTCCGCGCTTCCCTTTCCAACCGAAGTCGTGACGCCGCAGGATCTGGACAGGATCCTCGGCCCGGACGCCATCCACCAGGGCGTGATGCTGGAGACGCGGCCGTTGCCGCACCGTAGGCTCGAAGCGCTGCGCGACTGCCCGCTGATTCTGGTTCTCGACCAGGTGACCGATCCCCACAATGTCGGGGCGATCATGCGCTCCGCGGTCGCCTTCGATGCCGGCGCGCTCATCACCACGATGCGCCACAGTCCGACCGAGTCGGGCGTCCTGGCAAAATCCGCCTCCGGCGCCCTGGAACTGATCCCTTATATCCAGATCACCAATCTCGCCGACGCGATCGATGAACTGCACAAGCTCGGCTTCCTGACAATCGGTCTCGATTCGGAAGGTCCGGAGCCGCTCGAAGGTACATTCGCCGGCAACAGGATCGCCCTCGTATTGGGGTCGGAGGGCAAGGGGTTGCGGCAAAAGACGCGTCAGACGGTAAGGGCGCTTGCCCGGCTCGACATGCCGGGAGCAATCAAGTCGCTCAACGTCTCGAATGCTGCGGCGATCGCGATGTATGCGGCAAGACAGTTCTTGAAGATCTAGACGGCTTTAATCGAGGAGCATGTCCGCTGGTCCGATTTCGGCCGTCGGGCATCCGTCACGCAGCTTCTTCCAGGTGCTCACGTTGAGATTCATTTCGCAGCGCGCCAGATAGGAGATGCCGCCGACCCTGATGCAGGCGGTTTGCCCGATTTCGTATTTCGATCCGTCACGGTTGCGGCAGGTGCAGCGCGCGTCAGGCGGGGCCGCGAGAACACCTCCGGCGGCCATGATCGCCGCCAGCGACAGCGTTGCTATCGGCATCGCGCGCAGACGTTTCATACGTGGATATTAGCGCGAAATGACGACCAGTAAAAACGGAGAATGCCGGCTGCTTTCACAGCCGGCATTCTCCGCAACGAACCGATATCTCACGGTCCAGATGAACGTCTTAGCTCGCCAGACGAAGGACGTTGCCGGCAGTGATCGCCTTTTCGGCCTCAGCAATCGCGAACTGCTTCGAATCGTCGCCGAGGTTGAGGCCCTCAGCGCGGACGAATTCGACATCGGTGATGCCGAAGAAGCCGAAAACTGTCCTCAGGTAGCTTTCCTGATGGTCCATGGCTGCAGCCGGGCCAGCGGAATAATGTCCGCCGCGGGTCGATGCGATGATGACCTTCTTGCCCTTTGCGAGCCCCTCCGGGCCAGCTTCGGTGTAGCGGAAGGTCTTGCCGGCGACGGCGAGCCGATCGATCCACGCCTTCAGCTGGCTCGGAATGGAGAAGTTGTACATCGGCGCACCGACCACGACGGTGTCAGCGGCCAGGAATTCTTCCAGCATCCGGCGACCGCTCTGAACGTCGGCGGCGAGAGCCGGTTCGACGCCACCGAGATCGGCCGGGGCCATGATCTGCGAGCCGGTGAGGTGCTGCACACCGTTGGCCACCAGGTCGCGATAGGTGATCTCGGCGTCCGGCCGGTCGGCCTTGATCTGAGAGACGATCGCTGCTGTCAGGCGACGGGAAACCGAATGTTCTCCGAGAATGCCGGAGTCGATATGAAGGACTTTCATGGGAGGCACCTTTATGTTGCGTTGCGGTGTCCTTCATATGATCGGAAAACAATCGCAGGATAAGTGCGCAGATATTTGACATTCTGTTTCCTGATAGAAACAATCTTTCGTGGAACGACGGCCTTGGAGGCAGGAAATGCAGGACCTTAATGACATCGCGCTCTTCGCGGCCGTCGTAAGAAACAATGGCTTCAGCGCGGCAGCGCGAGACCTGAACATGCCAAAATCGAAGCTCAGCAAGCATGTCGCGCGCCTGGAAGAGCAACTTGGCGTCCGTCTGCTCGAGCGCTCGACCCGCAAGCTGCGGATGACCGAAATCGGGACCGTCTTCTACGAGCATTGCCAGGGATTGCTGGAAGGCGTCGAGGCGGCCGAGGCCGAAATCGCGGCGGTGCGTGCCGAGCCGACGGGGATCGTCCGGCTCGGTTGCCCATTTGGCTTCACGCCGATGCTGGCTGACATCCTGCCCGGCTTCCATCGCCGATATCCCGGCGTTCGTTTGCTGATCACGACGACCAACAGGCGCCTTGACCTCGTCGAGGAGCGAATCGATGTCGCTCTGCGCGCTCGCGAACAGCTTGACACCGACAGTCAATTGATCGTGCGCCAGTTCGGCACGGTGCGCCAGCGACTCGCGGCAAGCCCGACGCTTCTCGCCCGTCTCAATGGCATCACCGTCGACAATCTTGCCGAGATGCCGACGCTTTCGACGAACGAGCACCATACCAACGACACCTGGCGGCTGCGTCATACTGACGGAACCACAATCGAAATTGGACACCGGCCGATCATCGGCTGCAGCGACTTCCTCATTCTTGAACGCGCCGCGATCGAGGGTATGGGAATTGCGCTATTGCCGGACCACATCTGCGAACGCGCCTTCCGCACCGGCGTCCTCGTTCCGGTCCTGCCGGAATGGACGTCGGGCGATGTCATGGTCCACCTCGTTTTCCCCTCTCGCCGCGGTCTGCTGCCCGCAACGCGCGCCCTGATCGACTATCTCGCCGAAAACCTGTTCACCGCCATGGCGCGCTGCGTCGAGTTCGACCCGAGACCGGCGGCATCGTTCGACCTGATCGGAAAGTGAATGTATGGGGAATACGGCTAAGCCGTTGAAAAAAATGGTGCCCCCAGAGAGACTCGAACTCCCGACCTACTGATTACAAATCAGCCGCTCTACCAACTGAGCTATAAGGGCACTTTCCGCGCTGGGAGTTATCATATTCTGATTCCGTGTAAAGCAAAAATGCGGCTTCTCCCAATTTTTCGGGTGCGTTCACGACGAGGCCGTGCCAGAAAATGGGATTAGCAACCCGACCGCCCTGCCCTTTCACGATGACGGACTGAGTCTTATGGCCCGCAAGTTCAACACACTCGCCTTCCTCGCCTCCTCGGCAGAAGAGGCGCAAAAGGCGGCCAAGGATCTCAAGGCCATTTATGGCAATCACGAAGCGGACGAGGCCGACGTGATCGTCGCACTCGGCGGTGACGGCTTCATGCTGCATACGCTGCACAAGACGATGAACTCCGGCAAACTCGTCTATGGCATGAACCGCGGCTCGGTGGGCTTTCTGATGAACCGCTACAGCACGGAAAACCTGCATCGCCGCATCGAAAAAGCTGTCGAGAATGCCTTTCACCCCCTGGAGATGCAGACAACGGACGTCAACGGCAACATATTCACGGCATTGGCGATCAACGAAGTCTATCTGTTTCGCCAATCCTATCAGGCCGCCAAACTGAAGGTCATCATCGACGGCAAGACGAGGCTTGAGGAACTGACCTGCGACGGCCTTCTCCTGGCGACGCCGGCCGGCTCGACGGCATACAACCTCTCCGCGCACGGCCCGATCCTGCCGCTCGAAGCACCACTGCTGGCGCTCACGCCCGTCAGCCCGTTCCGCCCACGGCGTTGGCGCGGCGCGCTGCTGCCCAATCACGTCACCGTCGAGATCGAGATCCTCGAGGCGGACAAGCGACCGGTCAACGCGGTCGCCGATCACCAGGAGGTGAAGTCGGTCGTCAAGGTTCGCATCGCCGAATCCGAAAAGCTGACCGCCCGGATCCTCTCCGATCCGGACCATTCCTGGTCCGATCGCATTCTTGCAGAGCAATTCTCCAATTGAAATCACACGTTGCAAGACCAATGTGATATGGTTCAAAACGGTAGCCGCCGGCCCCCGCCGTTCAGGCATTTCAGGAGGATGCGTCGACCGATGTATAAAGCCCTGCTTCTCGCGTTTTGCCTCGCCCTGCCCGCAAGCAACCTCTGGGCGCAAGAATCCCCCATCCTTCCCTCGAACATTACCTTTGTGACCAGCACCGGTTACTGGGAGGAAAGCGGCGCAGCGCTTTCACAGGATAGTGCGGAGAAAAATGCCGGCGGCGCGGCATCCGGTTCCCAGGGAAGCTCACCTGGCGGTAAGCGTGGCTACTACAAGCTCATCGCGGTTCGCCAGAACGACGGCACCGCTCAAGTGCACCTTCAGCAGGTTGCCTCGACACCCGCCGGTCCTGAAGTGCTTTCGTCGGCCGAGCTGGAAGAATTCACCGCATTGAAGCCCTATGTCACAGACATCCGGCCGGAAACTTCGACCGGAATCACCGAGCAACCGGGCATGTTCGCAACCGTCTATCTGAAGACGGACCCTTCGGCCAGGGAACCGGAATCCTGGACCGTGGTGATCGATGATGTCGGCGACATCAAGATCGAGCGCGCAACAAACTGACACCGCCACAATAAAGAAGGCCGGGCGCATGCACCCGGCCTCCAATGGTCTAGTTTCCTGGGATTGCGCTAGCTCAAGTCTTCGACAACGGCATCCGCGCCGCCCTGTACACGGTGGGCCAGAGCCGCCTCCATGAAGTCGTTCAATTCGCCGTCGAGTACATCGCCGGGGCTCGTGCTCTCGACGCCCGTCCGCAAATCCTTCACCAGCTGGTAGGGCTGGAGAACATAGGAACGGATCTGGTGGCCCCAGCCGATATCGGTCTTGGAGGCCGCCTCGGCATTCGCCGCTTCCTCGCGCTTCTTGAGCTCGGCCTCGTAGAGCCGCGCGCGCAACATGTCCCAAGCCTTGGCCCGGTTCTTGTGCTGAGAGCGCTCCTGCTGGCACTGCACCACGATGCCGCTCGGCATGTGCGTAATGCGCACGGCAGAATCGGTCGTGTTGACGTGCTGGCCACCGGCGCCCGAAGAACGGTAGGTATCGATCCGGCAGTCGCCTTCGTTGATATCGATCTGAATCGAATCGTCGACCACCGGGTAGACCCAGATGGACGAGAACGAGGTATGCCGCCGGGCATTGCTGTCGTAGGGCGAGATACGGACAAGCCGGTGCACGCCCGACTCCGTCTTCAGCCAACCATAGGCGTTGTGACCCTTGACGAGGAGCGTGGCGGACTTGATGCCGGCCTCTTCCCCGTCCTGGATTTCCATGAGTTCCACCTTATAGCCCTGGCGCTCGGCCCAGCGGGTATACATGCGCAGCAGCATGTTCGCCCAGTCCTGGCTTTCCGTGCCGCCGGCACCCGAATGGACTTCGAGATAGGTGTCGTTCTGATCCGCCTCGCCCGAAAGCATGGCCTCGACCTGCTTCTTCGCGGCTTCGTTGCGCAGCTGTTTCAACGCTTCTTCGGCGTCCGCGACGATCGCTGCGTCGCCTTCTTCCTCGCCAAGTTCGATCAGCTCGATATTGTCGTTAAGCTGTTGCTCGAACCGGCGCAGGCCGTTTATGCCGTCGTCGAGCTGTTGGCGCTCGCGCATCAGCTTCTGCGCCTCGGCGGCATCGTTCCAGAGCGACGGGTCCTCAGCCTTGTTGTTCAACCAGTCCAGTCGTCTTATCGCCTGGTCCCAGTCAAAGATGCCTCCTCAGCAGGCTTATGGCCTGCTTGATTTCGTCGACAATGTTTTCGATTTCGCTTCGCATGTTCCTGCTTCTTGTGAACCCGTAAAAACGTGACGCTCAAATAGCGACGCCCGCCGCCGATGTAAAGGCGACGGGCGGTGCTTCTTATCTGTGCATGTCGTTATCCCAAAACCGCTGCGCACTTTTGGGCGACATGCATTTGGATTTTGTGCAAGTCGCTATCCCAAAACCGCTGCGCACTTTTGGGCGACATGCATTGGATGGAAAGGGTCAGAACAGGCCGTTGGAGCCGGACGTCACCGCCTGGTTCGCCTGCGGCGAGTTCCTCAGGATCTCCTCAGGCGGCACGTATTGATCGAGACCACCGATGACGGAGAAGGAATCGGCGGGGCCAGTGCCCGGCTTGAAGGCCTCGATGATCGTGTCCGGCTCGCCTTCGACAGCCGCCATGCCTGTCTTTCGGTTGACGGGAATGAGGCTCATGCCTTCCGGCACCACGAACTTGCTGGGACGTGTGCCCTTGACCGCCTCCTGGATGAAGGCGTTGAAGATCGGCGCCGAGAGGCTGCCGCCGGTCGCCCCGCGACCGAGCGGCGCCGGATCGTCGAAGCCGAGATAAAGGCCGGCCACGAGGTCGGGGGTATAGCCCACGAACCAGGCATCCTTCTCGTCGTTGGTCGTCCCCGTCTTGCCGGCAATCGGACGGTCGAGCTTGATCTTGCCAGCTGCCGTGCCACGCGTGATGACGCCCTCCATCATCGACGTGATCTGATAGGACGTCATTGGATCGAGAACCTGCTCGCGGTTGTCCGTCAGCACCGGCTCTTCCTGGCTCGCCCAGTCATCGGCATTGCAGTTGTCACAGGTCCGATCCTCGTGGCGGAAGATGGTCTTGCCATAACGGTCCTGAATCCGGTCGATCAGCGACGGCTTGATCTGCTTGCCGCCGTTGGCGATCACGGCATAGGCCGAAACCATGCGCAGCACCGTGGTCTCGCCCGAGCCGAGCGACATCGAAAGCAGTGGCGCCATCTTGTCATAGATTCCGAAACGCTCTGCATATTCGGCAACGATGTTCATGCCCATGTCGTTGGCAAGCCGCACTGTCATCAGGTTGCGCGACTTCTCGATGCCCAGGCGAAGGGTGGAAGGACCGGCAGAGCCGCCACCGTAGTTCTCCGGGCGCCAGACCTGGCCGCCGGCAACGATCTCGATCGGCGCATCGAGGATGACCGAGGCCGGCGTATAGCCATTGTCGAGCGCGGCCGCGTACACGAAGGGCTTGAACGACGAGCCGGGCTGGCGCATCGCCTGCGTCGCACGGTTGAACTCCGACTGGGCGTAAGAAAAGCCGCCGACCATCGCCAGCACGCGGCCGGTGTGCGGATCCATCGCGACCAACCCGCCCTGTACCTTCGGCGGCTGGCGCAGCCGATATTCACCCTCTTCGCCCGCCGGTTCGACATAGATGACATCACCCGGTCCGAGCACACCTTCCGGCGATTTGGCGGTCTTGCGCTGGCCACCGGCAGAACGGTAGGCCCACTGCATGTTCTTTGCCGAAATGTGCCCTGTCACGCGCTCCGGGACGATCTTGCCGGATGCTTCCTTCTCCGGCTGGATACCGATCTGCGCACCCTCGGTGTCGACCGAAAGGACAACTGCCAGCTTCCACTCCGGCACATCGCTGAGGCTCGGGATCTTGCCGAGCGGCTCGCCCCAGTCGCCGCCGATCTCGATCGTCTTGATCGGGCCGTGGAAGCCGCGGCGCTCGTCGTAGTTCAAAAGGCCGTCCTGCAGCGCCTTGCGCGCCACGATCTGCAGATGCGGATCAAGCGACGTACGCACCGAGAGGCCGCCCTCATAAAGCGCGTTGTCCCCATACTTCTGGATGATCTGACGACGCACTTCCTCGGCGAAGAAGTCGGACGCGAAAAGGTGAGCGCCACCGCGGCGCGGGGTGACCCCAAGCGGCTGCTTCTTGGCGTCTTCGCCATCCGCCTTGGTCACGTAGCCGTTTTCCACCATCCGGTCGACCACCCAGTTGCGGCGCTCGATCGCGGCTTCCGTCTTGCGGAAGGGATGATAGTTGGCCGGCCCTTTCGGCAATGCAGCGAGATAGGCGGCTTCGGCAACGGTCAGTTCGGTTACCGACTTGTCGAAATAGGTCAGCGCGGCGCCGGCAATTCCGTAGGAGTTCAGGCCGAAGAAGATCTCGTTGAGGTAGAGCTCGAGAATTCGATCCTTGCTGTAGGCCTGCTCGATGCGGAAGGAGAGGATTGCTTCCTTGATCTTGCGATCGATCGTCTGGTCGGAGGTCAGCAGGAAGTTCTTCGCGACCTGTTGGGTAATCGTCGAAGCGCCGACCGGGCGCCGCCCGGAGCCGAAGTTCTGCAGGTTGACGGCGATGGCGCGGACGAGACCGGTGATGTCGACGCCGGGATGCTGGTAGAAATTCTTGTCTTCGGCAGAAATGAAGGCCGCCTTGACGCGATCAGGGATCGCCTGGATCGGAAGGTAGAGGCGCCGCTCGCGGGCATATTCGGCCATCAGGGCGCCATTGCCGGCGTGGAAACGAGTGGTTACCGGCGGCGCGTATTTGGCCAGCACCTCGTAGTCCGGCAGATCCTTGGTGATGGCGCCAAGGTAGATCGCGACGGCCGCAGCAACGCCAAGCAGCAGAAACGCACCAATGCCGAAAAAATATCCAATCAGTCTGATCATCAGTCAGATACCGGTACCTAATTATCGTCCCATCGCCAGGTCGTCGTCGCATGATGCGAAGGCCCGGAGGCTTCGTGTTCTCGCAAACGAAATCGACCTCGCCAAAACTCTTCGTCAGAAATCGTCTGGTATAGCGGCTACGCGCTCCCTCATATGGCGAGGAAGGTCAAGCATCAACACTCTTCCTCAACAAATCCGGGCACCTTTTCCCTAAGTGCCCGGATTGTGAGTAAAATAGGGCTGGTTTCCGATTATCCCGTGCGCATCCTGTTGAAAAGCATATCGCTGTTACCCGGGCGACACAAATCACTTCCCGTACGCCGCAACCACGCCCGATGCAGTCGATTGCGCCGAACCTAGCCGCCATTTGCGACTGCTGTTTCGCGATAGCGTCGAACGGCCGCCGCTAGCAGGCCCGACACCTTCTTGCGCCATACCGGATCAAGTAATTGCTTCTCATCGTCCTTGTTCGAAAGGAAGCCGAGTTCAAGCAGGATGGAGGGCACGTCCGGTGCCTGCAGGACGCGGAAACCCGCGTGGCGATGGGGATTGTTGATCAGGCCGATCTGGCCTTCGAAGGACGAAACGACGGTGCGCGCGAGATTGACCGAGAAGGCCTGGGTTTCGCGGCGCGTGAGATCGATCAGGATGTCCGCCACTTCCGCCGGCTCGCTTTGCAGCGGTACTCCGGCGATCTCGTCGGACAGGTTTTCGCGCTCAGCCAAGCTGGCTGCGAGATGGTCGGATGCCTTGTCGGAGATGGTATAGACCGTGGCCCCGCGAATGTCCTTTTGTTTCAGCGTGTCGGCGTGAACGGAGATGAACAGGTTGGCGCCTTTCTGCCGCGCGATCTGCACACGCTGCGGCAGCGACAGGAATTCGTCGCGATCGCGGGTCAGGAATGCCTCGACACCGGCTTCGCGCTTCAGCGTCGCGACCAGTTCCTCCGCGAAGGCGAGCGTCACATGCTTTTCCTCGGTCTTGGTGACGGTGCCGATGGCGCCCGTATCGATGCCGCCATGGCCGGCGTCGACAGCAATGACAAAGGCGCCGGGGTCCTTCACGACGGCGACCGGCCGATCGGTCTTTACCGCACGCATCGTTCCCGTCCATTGCTGGTCTACGAGAAGTTCATCGAAGCGGGCCTTGTCGATCTTCTCGGCATCAAGGATGAGTCGAAAGCTCTTGCCGTCCTCTTGCGGCTTCACTTCCGCATGGCTGACTTCCACCGGCCCCTTGGCGGACAGGACGACCCGCGACGTGCCGCCCCCCATTCCCCCATAGCGGATTGCGTCGAAAAGTCCGCGCGGCTCCAGGCTCTCCGGCTTCAATCCGAAGGAGGTTTCCGGCAAGTCGACGATGACGCGGACCGGATTTGCGACATAGTGGATTGAGAATTCCGGCTTGCGGTCGAATTCGACCACAATGCGCGTACGGGCATCGTCGCCAGCGATCCGGGCAGCAAAGGCGAGCAGTGGTTCGGCGGCCCGCACGGCGGTCGCGCTCGCGGTCGTCGCAACAAATGCAAAGGCGATTGCGCACAGAGAGCGACGCCACGACGTCACCGATCGCAAAGAACACAGACGTTTCGCCGAAGGCATCACACCGGGCTCCCCACCATTTTCTTCAGATACCAGCGGCCTGCCCTTCCGGCAAACCATCAACCCCTCAACCAATGAACCCTCATGGTTAATCAAATCTTGACAAAACCCTTATAATGGTCGCGTCGCAACGCGACTCGCTGGCGCGAACGCGTTCCTTATCGATCGATTTCACCGGGGCAAGCGAATCGATCAATATTGTGGCGGCAAAGGCTTTTCCCTTGCCAATGTGACATAGAAACCATAAAAGCGTCACAAGGAGAAAGTGTTGACGGGATAGAATCGTCGGCCGGGCAGCCGGAGCTTTTAGAGAAGCTTGGCGCCAGGAATGATCGAGCCGGAATTGCCGGTTGCAACCGTATCATGCCTTACGCGGCCGCAGGTATTCATCCGCCGTCGCCGCATTTCCTCCCCGTATACTGGATCGCAAATTTCCGGCGGTGGCCGGAGTTCTTGACGGTGATTTTCACCAGATGCCCGCAAGCGGGCGCATTCATCGGGCCTCCCCTTGGAGGTCCAGGACATTGGCATTCTTGTTTGGTCTTTGATGTGACTCAGCAGTATCGGTCAGAAGTAAAGAGGCCCCGGGACGTGACCGTTCCGGCTGCCGTCTGGCTGCTGCACCATCGCCTGCACCAAACAGGACCTTTCACATCCGGCGCAGCTTTCGACGTGTTTGACAGCCTTCCCAAGGAAGCAGGTCTGTCTGCCGTTTCACTGTTGCGCCGAGGAGCACAGCTTAGATGGCAGAGAAAATGCTTATCGATGCGTCTCACTCAGAGGAGACGCGCGTCGTTGTCGTTCGCGGGAACCGCATAGAAGAATTCGACTTCGAATCGGAACATAAGAAGCAGATCCGCGGCAATATTTACCTGGCCAAGGTGACCAGGGTGGAGCCTTCGCTCCAGGCCGCTTTCGTTGACTACGGCGGCAACCGCCACGGGTTCCTGGCTTTCGCCGAAATCCATCCGGACTATTACCAGATCCCCCTCGCCGATCGTCAGGCGCTTTTGAAGGCGGAAGCCGAAGAGGCCCGCCGCGACGACGACGTCGAGCCGGTCGAGACGGCGAGCGAGCGGAAACCGACGACGGTAGAAGCCGAGCCGGAAACCGTAGCAGAGATTGCCGAGGTCACAGAGGTTGGCGAGGTCGCAGAACTCGTTGCGGCAAACGCCGAAGCGCCTGCGGAAGTTGAAGCCGTCGCCGAGAAGCCAAAGGCGAAGGCAAAGCCGAAGCGCACCCGTCGCACCAAGGCGAAGGCTGCCGAAGAAGCTTCTGAGGCGGCCGAGAGCCAGGACGCAGGCGAAGAGGGCGGCGGCGAGATGGCCGCCATGGTCGACACCGATTCGATTTCCGAAGACGTCGATACGCGCCGTCGCCGCGACGAGGACGATGACGACGACGACGCCCATGACGGCGAAAAGGAAATCATCGAATCCGTCGGCGCCGAAGACGCCATGGAAGAGGTGCCGGACCGTCAGATCCGCAAGCCTCGCAAGCAGTACCGCATTCAGGAGGTGATCAAGCGCCGGCAGATCCTGCTGGTCCAGGTTGCCAAGGAAGAACGCGGCAACAAGGGCGCTGCGCTCACCACCTACCTTTCGCTCGCCGGCCGCTACTCGGTTCTGATGCCGAACACCGCCCGCGGCGGCGGCATTTCCCGCAAGATCACCAATCTCCAGGACCGCAAGCGGCTCAAGGAAATCGCCCGCGGCCTCGAAGTGCCGCAGGGCATGGGCGTGATCCTGCGCACGGCCGGTGCGAACCGCACCAAGGTCGAGATCAAGCGCGACTTCGAATATCTGATGCGCCTGTGGGAAAATGTCCGCACGCTGACGCTGAATTCGACCGCACCTTGCCTCGTCTACGAGGAAGGCAGCCTGATCAAACGCTCGATCCGCGATCTCTACAACAAGGACATCAGCGAGATCATCGTTTCCGGCGAGGAAGGCTACAGGGAAGCCAAGGGCTTCATGAAGATGCTGATGCCGAGCCATGCGAAGGTCGTGCAGCCCTATCGCGACGTGCATCCGATCTTCTCGCGTTCCGGCATCGAGGCGCAGCTCGATCGCATGTTGCAGCCGCAGGTAACGCTGAAGTCGGGCGGCTACATCATCATCAACCAGACGGAAGCGCTCGTTTCGATCGACGTCAACTCCGGCCGCTCGACCCGCGAGCACTCGATTGAGGACACGGCCCTCCAGACCAACCTTGAGGCTGCCGAGGAAGTGGCGCGCCAGTTGCGTCTTCGCGACCTTGCCGGGCTTGTCGTCATCGACTTCATCGACATGGAGGAAAAGCGCAATAACCGCGCGGTCGAAAAGAAGCTCAAGGATTGCCTGAAGAACGATCGGGCACGCATCCAAGTCGGCCGCATCTCGCATTTCGGCCTGCTCGAAATGTCGCGCCAGCGCATCCGTGCCTCGGTTCTTGAGAGCACGATGCAGACCTGCCCGCACTGCAACGGCACCGGTCACGTCCGCTCGCAGTCCTCCGTCGCGCTGCATGTGTTGCGCGGCATCGAGGAGTATCTGCTCAAGAACACGACGCACGACATCACCGTGCGTACGATCCCCGAAATCGCCCTGTACCTGCTCAATCAGAAGCGCGGCACGATCACGGATTACGAGCAGCGCTTCGGCGTCTCGATCATCATCGAGGCCGATGCCCATGTCGGCGCGCAGCATTTCGCGATCGACCGGGGCGAGCCGGTCGAGAACCCGGTCAAGATCGAACAGCTTCTGCATTTCGAGCCAGAACCGGAAGAAGAAGACGTGGTGATCGAGGAAGATCTGGACGAGGAGGAAGCGGAAGAGACCGCGACCGAGCGTCCGGAGCAGGCGAAGGCGCAGCAGGCCGACGAACAGGGCGGCCGCAAGCGCAAGCGTCGGCGTCGGCGCCGCGGCAAGGGTGGCGGTCAGGCGCCGGAAGCGGTCGCAGCCGAAGCTGACGAGACGATCGAGAGCGTCGCCGACGAAACCGAGGAGGCCGAGGGCGAGGAACACGCTCTGGAGGCTGCCGAAGCAGCAGACGATGGCGACCAGAAGCGCAAGCGTCGGCGCCGCGGCAAGCGTGGCGGCCGCCGCAACAAGCTGGAAGCGACCGAGGGCGAAACCTCCGGCGAAATCGCCGCGGAGGCTGCCAGCGAAGACGCCGCTGTGGAAGGAGCGGTAGAAGCCGCGGATACCGCAGACGCGGTTTCGGCCGAGGCCGCATCCGTGGAGACGGTGTCGGAAGAATTGAAACCGGCCAAGCCGAAGCGTACTCGCAAGAAGGCGGCGGCCAAGGCCGACGCTGACGAGGCGGCGCAGGAAGCGGTCGAAGCACAGCCGGAGACGGCAGATCCCGCGGCAGAAGCGGTGGAGGAAGCCGAGGCCGATCTCGAAGAGACAAAGCCGACCAGGGCCAATCGTGACCTCGCGACGATTGCGTCCGAACCGGTTATCACCTCGAATGTTTCGAGCAAGACGGAAAACAACGACGAGGAACCCCCGAAGCCGAAAAAGGGCGGCTGGTGGCAGCGTCGCGGCTTCTTCTGAGCCGGAGATTGAGTGACTGATATGGAAAAGGCCCGGGTTCACTCCGGGCCTTTTTCTTGGTTACTGCGGCCACGGAGGCACGTCGATCGTCGCAATGATTACGGTCGAGAGTGCATCATTCGCTTCCGGCGAAGATTGCGAAGACGGCCAGACCCACTTGAACCGGCATTCAATCAGGCCAGCCAGTGCGCGACGCGATCCATTGCCTCCGACATCTCGGCTGCGGATCCGGCATAGGAAAACCGCATCGTTCGGTGGCCTTCCAGGGGATCGAAGTCGAAGCCGGGCGTCGCCGCAACATTGATTTCGGCCAGCATCCGCCGTGCGAAGGCCATGCTGTCATTGGTGAACCGGCTGACGTCGACATAGGCATAGAAGGCGCCATCCATCGGCGAGGCGATCGAAAGGCCGATTTGCGGCAGGCGCTTCATCAGCAGTTCGCGGTTGGCGGCATAAGCGGCCTTGTACCCGTCCAGCTCTTCATGTGCATCGAGCGCCGCCTCGGCAGCGATCTGGGAAAGCTCCGGCGGCGAGATATAGAGGCTCTGTGCCAGGCGCTCGAAGCCGCGCACCTGCGCCTCGGGCAACACCATCCAGCCGATGCGCCAACCGGTCATGCAATAGTATTTCGAGAAGGAGTTGATCACGACCACGTCGTCGGTCACCTCAAGCGCGGTGGCCTCTTCGCCGACGAATGTCAGACCATGGTAGATCTCGTCGGAGATGAAGGCGATCCGCTCGGCACGGCAATAGTCCGCGAGCGCCTTGAGGCCGGCCCGGCCTGTCACCGTTCCTGTCGGGTTGGCCGGGCTTGCAAGCAGAACGCCCTTGAGCGGCCTGCCGATGCGCTCGGCCGCGCGCGCGAGGCTTTCCGGCGTCAGGGTGAAGCCGGTCTCCCTGCCCGCCTCGACCTCGACGACGGTCAGACCCAGCGCCTGCAGGATGTTGCGGTAGGCTGGATATCCCGGACGGGCGATGGCGACGCAGTCACCAGGATCGAAGAGCGCGAGGAACGCCAGATTGAAGCCGGCTGACGAACCGGTAGTGACTGCAATGCGCTGCGGATCGAGGGTGATGGCATGGCGGCTTTGATAGTGGCGGGCAATCGCGGTCTTCAAGGAAAGAGTACCGAGCGCGTCCGTATAGCCCAGACGCCCATGCTCAAGGGCACGTCTGGCCGCTTCAAGTGCCGCCTTCGGTGCCGGATGGACCGGTTGCCCCACCGCCATCGAGATAACCGGATGGCGGGCATCGCGACGCCGTGTGGCTTCCGCCAGCACATCCATGGCATGAAACGGCTCGACGGCACTGCGTTTCGACATCTGTGTCAATGGAAATCCTCAAGAAGCGGTTATCTGCGCCCCTTTGCCTGATCATTTTGCGCTTCACAAGTGCGAGAGTGCCGTACTTCCGCCGATTTTGCCGTTTCGTTTCGCCCCGGCACCCCCTATGCTCGTATCAGGAGAGTGCGAGAGTCTTGATAATTGTTGTCTTTCAAACACGCACATTGACGCAAACGTGTGAAATGAACGACAGACAGAGTACGGAAAGACAACGAGGAAAGAATGACCTTCAAGAAGATGATTGCCGCCGGAGCGCTGCTTGCCCTTGCTGCCAGCGTAGCATTGCCGCAGACGGCCGCCGCGCTCGATGCAAAGCAGAAAGAAGAAATCGGCGCCTTCATCAAGGAGTACCTGCTCGCCAATCCGGAGGTCATGCTCGAAGTGCAGGAGGCCCTTACAGCCAAGCAGCGCGCCAAGCAGCAAGAAGCGGCCGAAGCGGCGATCGCCACGAACAAGAAGGCGATCTTCCAATCCGAATATGACGTCACGCTTGGCAATCCCGACGGCGATGTGACGATCGTCGAGTTCTACGATTACAACTGCGGCTATTGCAAACGGGCGCTTTCCGACATGGATCAAATCCTCGCGGCGGACAAGAATGTGCGTTTCGTGCTGAAGGAATTGCCGATCCTCGGACCTGATTCCCTTGCCGCCCACAAGGTCAGTGCCGCTTTCCGCCTTATCGCTCCGGAGAAATACGGCGACTTCCACCGTGCTTTGCTCGGCGGCGAAGAGCGGGCGACGGAGGAAACGGCGATCGCCGTCGCGGCGAAACTCGGCGTCACCGAAGAACAATTGCGTGCGAAAATGGAAAAGGAGCCGCAGGACGCTGCCATGCGCGAGGCCTATTCGCTCGCAAACGAACTCGGCATTACTGGAACACCCTCCTATGTGATCGGCAACGAAGCCGTCTTCGGGGCCGTCGGCGCTGACGAGATCTCCACGAAGGTGGAAAACATGCGCAGCTGCGGCAAAACCGTCTGCTGACCCCGCGAACGCTGAAAATGCGAAGCGGCCTTGCTCGGGCCGCGACCCCTCTCGAGCGCCATCGCTTGTGGACAAATCCCCCGGGAACCCAAGGGGCTTTCCCTCGCGGGACCATCAGTCTATAGGTAACCCTCCATTATCGGACCGGAATCCCTTATGCCCTCGACGATTTTTGTGCTGAACGGCCCCAACCTGAACGCGCTCGGCAAGCGCGAACCGGGCATTTATGGCGGCCAAACGCTCTCCGATATCGAGGCCATGTGCACGTCCGAGGGAAAGTTGCTGGGCTTCGATGTCGATTTCCGACAGTCGAACCACGAAGGCACCCTTGTGGACTGGCTGCACGAAGCCGGCGACAAGGCCGCGGGCGTCGCGATCAACCCGGGCGCCTATGGCCACACGTCGATTGCCATGCATGATGCCATTCGTGCGATTGCGGTCCCCGTAGTCGAACTGCATCTTTCCAACATCCACGCGCGCGAGGAATTCCGCCACAAGTCGATGATCGCACCCGCCGTCAAGGGCGTGATCTGCGGCTTCGGCGCACAGAGTTACATTCTGGCGCTGCATGCGCTAAAGAACCTGACGGACAAGTCGAAATAAGAAGAACACGAGGCTCATATTCCCATGGCTGAAAAGAAACCGGGTATCGACCAGGCGCTGATCCGCGATCTCGCCAATATCCTCAAGGATACCGACCTGACCGAGATCGAAGTGGAGCAGGAAGACTTGCGCATCCGCGTTTCGCGCAACGGCACGCCGGTCGCGATGTCGATGCCGGCAATGCCCACTTACCAGGCACCGCCCTCGGTTGCCGCCGCACAGCCTGCTGCGGCGCCTCAGCCGGCTGCCGAGAGCGGCCGCAGCTCCAAAAATGCAGTAACCGCCCCGATGGTCGGTACGGCCTATCTGGCTCCTGCGCCGGGCGCCCGTCCCTTCATCGAGGTCGGCGCGATGGTCAAGGAAGGCCAGACGATCCTGATTATCGAGGCGATGAAGACGATGAACCAGATTCCGGCACCGCGCGCCGGCAAGGTCACCGAAATTCTCGTTCAGGACGCGGCCCCGGTCGAATATGGCGAACCCTTGATCGTGATCGAATAAGGCATGGCGATGATCTCGAAAATCCTCATTGCCAATCGCGGCGAAATCGCCCTGCGGGTGTTGCGCGCGTGCAAGGAGCTCGGCATCGCAACCGTTGCCGTACATTCGACGGCCGATAGCGACGCAATGCATGTTCGTCTCGCGGACGAAAGCGTCTGCATCGGACCGCCGCCCTCACGCGAGAGCTATCTGAACATCCATCAGATCGTCGCCGCCTGTGAAATCACCGGGGCCGATGCCGTGCATCCGGGCTACGGCTTCCTCTCGGAAAATGCCAAGTTCGCCGACATCCTCGACGCGCACGACATCACCTTCATCGGTCCGACGGCAGAACACATCCGCCTGATGGGTGACAAGATCACCGCCAAGAAGACGGCGGAAGCGCTCGGCATTCCCGTCGTTCCCGGGTCCGATGGCGAGGTAAAGCCGGAGAACGCCCTTGAGGTTGCCCGCAAGATCGGCTTCCCCGTTCTCATCAAAGCGACGGCCGGTGGCGGCGGGCGCGGCATGAAGGTCGCAAGGACCGAAGCCGATCTTGAGCATGCCGTCGCGACGGCGCGCGCCGAAGCGGCAGCAGCGTTCGGCAATGACGCCGTCTACATGGAAAAGTTCCTCGGCAAGCCACGCCATATCGAAGTCCAGATCGTCGGCGACGGCGAGGGCAATGCGATCCATCTCGGCGAGCGCGACTGCTCGCTGCAGCGCCGTCACCAGAAGGTCTGGGAAGAAGCCAACTCCCCTGCCTTGAACGTCGACCAGCGCATGAAGATCGGCCAGATCTGTGCCGACGCGATGAAGAAGATGAAATATCGGGGCGCCGGCACGATCGAATTCCTCTACGAGGACGGCGAGTTCTATTTCATCGAAATGAACACGCGCCTGCAGGTGGAGCATCCGATTACCGAGGCAATCACCGGCATCGATCTTGTGCACGAGCAGATTCGCGTCGCATCCGGCGCCGGTCTTTCTGTCAAGCAGGAAGACGTCGTCTTCTCAGGCCACGCCATCGAATGCCGCATCAATGCGGAAGACCCGCGCACCTTTGTTCCCTCCCCGGGCACGATCACGCATTTCCATGCGCCGGGCGGCCTCGGCGTGCGTGTCGATAGCGGCGCCTATCAGGGCTACCGCATCCCGCCCTATTACGACAGCCTGATCGGCAAGCTGATCGTCCACGGCCGGACCCGCGTCGAGTGCATGATGCGGCTTCGCCGCGTGCTTGATGAGTTCGTCATCGACGGCATCAAGACGACCTTGCCGCTGTTCCAGGACTTGATCAATAATCAGGACATCGCCAACGGTGATTATGACATCCACTGGCTGGAGCATCATCTAGCCGCAACATCCGCATAGGACAAAGAATTGAAAGGGACGCGCAGCAAACAACCGGACATAACGCCGGACATGTTGTTGCGCGCCTATTCGATCGGCCTCTTCCCGATGGCCGACTCGGCCGACGATCCGGAACTCTTCTGGGTGGAGCCGGAAATACGCGGAATCATCCCGCTCGACGCCTTCCACATTTCACGGAGCCTGGCGAAGACCATCCGCAGGCGCCCGTTCGAGATCCGCTACAACACCGCTTTCGAAGCGGTGATCGACGGATGCGCAAGGCCCGCGCCGGACCGGCCAACGACCTGGATCAACGAAAAGATCCGCTCGCTCTATGCGGCACTGCACCGAATGGGCTACGCGCACAGCGTCGAAGCGTGGCAGGATAACGCTCTTGTCGGCGGCCTCTATGGCGTCTCGCTCGGCGCGGCCTTCTTCGGCGAGAGCATGTTCTCGTTGCGGAGCGATGCCTCGAAGATCTGCCTCGTCCACCTTGTCGAACGGCTGCGGGCGAAGGGATTTCAACTCCTCGACACCCAGTTCACAACCGAGCATCTGAAATCCTTCGGTGCAATCGATGTGCCCAAAGCCGAATACGAGGTTTTGCTGGCGAAAGCGATGGCCTCGCCGGACCTGACATTTTAACCGCGCCACCTACGGCGGTAGCGGTCCCCCTGCCCGTCTGATGAGCGCGGCGCTTAGCGATGCCGCTTAAGGACTATTGCTTCGCTGCCGTGTCCGGCGGCGGCACGTCGGAAGTCGCCTTGCAGGATTGCAGCCAGACGTCATAGACGGGGTGCTCAACCGCATTCAGGCCCGGGCTGTCGGCGAACATCCAGCCGGTGAAGATGCGCCGGATCTTGCGATCGAGCGTGATCTCGTCGACCTCAACGAAGGTCGTCGTCTTCGGTGCCTCGGTGTCGTCGCGGCTGTAGCAGACGCGTGGAGTAACCTGCAGCGCGCCGAACTGCACAGTCTCGCCGATATAGACGTCGAACGTGGTGATGCGGCCGGTGATCTTGTCGATGCCGGAAAAAACCGCGACGGAATTGGAAAGACGGGTTGCGCGCGCGATATCGGTGGACGACATCAACGGCAGCGCCATCAGGAGCGCAAAGCCCGCTCGACGGGCCGCCAGGCCGATCCAATTCTGCAGACAGAAACCTGCCATTTCCGTCAGTCCCCCGCGCTTAATATTCGTCCCTGGAGCGGCTCGTTTCCGATTGAAACGTGCACCAACTCGAACTCCTTGCTTTCCGCTTTTCCGGATGGCGAACCGATTCCCTTGCCCGGAACTGCTCCAGGTTCAGGCGCTAAACCCGAATTGTGGCTGCGCCGTGATCGAGGGGATTCGTTCACATCTTGCGCGGATGAAACCGCAACTCAGGAGCGCGGCGTCCAGGCGTCGTAGTCGCCGGTCACGCGTGGGCGCTCGCCCGCGCCCACGATCGATCCCTTCGGGCGATAGGCCTGCGCCGTGCCAGTCGCGTTTGCACGGTGCGGCTTCTGCCATTCCCTCGGGACGTATTTCTCGTCGGCGGGGGAAACGTCTGTGCGGTGGTGCATCCAGCCGTGCCAGCCCGGCGGAATGGCGGAAGCCTCGGCAGGCCCGTTATAGATCACCCAGCGCCGCGTACGACCTTCCGAATCCGTGCCGCCCTGATAGTAGACGTTGCCGAACTCGTCCTCGCCCACGCGCTTGCCAAAGCGCCAGGTATGAAAACGGGTACCGATCGTCTGTTCGTTCCACCAAGTGAAAATCTGCAGCAGAAGCTTCATGGGTGTCTTCCTTCACCGGCCGTTGGGAAGGTAGCCGGACATCAATATCATGCACCCGCTTATGCCCCGCCACTCCTGCCTTGTCCAGTGATTCCGCTTTGCCGCCAGTCATTTCACCCGCATCTTGAAGCCGAGATGACTGCGCTCGAATCCAAGGCGCTCGTAGAAGCGATGCGCATCGACGCGCACGGCATTGGAAGTCAGTTGGACCTTCGCCGCTCCCCGCGCCCGCGCCTCCGCAATCGCGTGACGAACCATATGTTCGCCGATGCCGCGGCCACGCATGTCTTCGCGCGTTTGTACAGCCTCGATCATCAAGCTCGAGCTGCCGCGGCCGGGAAGCGATGTCAGAAGCGCAATCTGAAACGTGCCCACGACCTCGCCACCGAGATGGGCCACATAGAGCGTCTGATGCGGTGATCGACTGATCTCTTCGAATGCGGCAAGATAGTCACCGAAGGCTTCCGGCTCGGCCGTGTCGCCGTGCCCGCCCAGCCGGTCGTTCGCAAAAAGGGCAATGATCGCCGGCAAGTCGCCGCGCTCGGCTTCTCGGATTTCAAGGTCGATCGTCATTTCCGGTTTTCCTGTGATCGTCATCCTGCCGCGCAACAATCAGCAGGAGGCAACAGTTTGATGACAATCGGCGTGCATTGATTGCGAGCTAATGCATGTCGCCCAAAAGTGTACAGCGGTTTTGGGACAACGACATGCGTAAACCCAATGACCTAAAGCCTCTTCTCAAGGATCAGCGCCGGCACGCCCGATTGCTCGTCTCCGCAGTTCGGTGTCTTCCCGACTTCGGCAAAACCATGCGCCCGATAGAACGCCAATGCGTGAAGGTTCTGCGGCTCGACTTCCAACCGCATGCGCTCCGCGTCGGGAAAACAGGTTTCGAGTTCGGCGAACATATCGCGGCCGATGCCCTGCCTTTGATATTGCGGAAGGACGTAGAGCTGGTGAAGGACGACGGTCTTCGCCAGCGTCTCCGACATCGCCGCATAGCCCATGCCGGCAAGCTCGCTGCCGTTGTCGGCAACGACGAATTCCGCGTTCTTCCGTTGGAGGCGCTTTCGCAGGGCGTCAACCGAATGCCATCTGGCGGTGAGCTCATTAACCTTGTCGGCGCCGTAAAACGCGTCGTAGGTCGCGTGCCACGTCTCGGCCAGCAAGGCACGGACCTTCTCCAGGTCGCGCTCACTGGCCGTGCGGACGAAGAACATCGTTACTCCTCGATGCCGAGCTTGGCCTTGACGAGGGCTTGGACGGCTTGCGGATTGGCCTTGCCGCCGGTCGCCTTCATCACCTGGCCGACAAACCAGCCCGCAAGTGAAGGCTTTGCCTTGGCCTTTTCCACCTGGTCCGGATTGGCGGCAATGATTTCATCAACCGCCTTCTCGATCGCGCCGGTATCGGTGACCTGCTTCATGCCGCGCGTCTCGACGATTTCCGCCGGATCGCCGCCCTCGTTCCAAATGATTTCGAAGAGGTCCTTGGCGATCTTGCCGGAGATGGTCTCGGCTTTGATGAGGTCGATGATGCCGCCGAGTTGAGCGGGAGAAACCGGAGTCTCTTCAATGGTTTTGCCGGCTTTGTTCAAGGCCCCCAACAGGTCATTGATGACCCAGTTCGCAGCCATCTTGCCATCGCGACCTTCGGCTACGGCCTCGAAATAGTCGGCGATCGCCTTCTCCGAAACGAGAACCGAGGCATCGTAGACGGAAAGGCCCATATCGCGGATGAAGCGCTCCTTCTTGTCGTCCGGGAGCTCCGGAAGATCGGCTTTCAGGGCCTCGACGAAGGCGTCGTCAAATTCGAGCGGCAGCAGGTCCGGGTCGGGAAAATAGCGATAGTCGTGCGCCTCTTCCTTCGAGCGCATGGAGCGCGTCTCGCCCTTGTTCGCGTCGAAGAGCCGAGTTTCCTGATCGATCGTGCCGCCGTCTTCCAGAATGGCGATCTGGCGGCGCGCCTCGTATTCGATCGCCTGACCGACGAAGCGGATCGAGTTGACGTTCTTGATTTCGCAGCGCGTTCCGAACGCTTCGCCGGGGCGGCGAACGGAAACGTTGACGTCGGCCCGCATCGAGCCTTCGTCCATGTTGCCGTCGCAAGTGCCGAGATATCGTACGATCGAACGCAGCTTGGTGAGATACGCCTTCGCCTCGTCCGACGAGCGCATGTCCGGCTTCGAGACGATTTCCATCAGCGCGACGCCCGAGCGGTTGAGATCGACATAGGACATCGACGGATGCTGGTCGTGCATCGATTTTCCGGCATCCTGCTCCAGATGCAGGCGTTCGATGCCGATCTCGACATCCTCGAACTGGCCCTGGCGGTCGGGCCCGATGGAAATGATGATCTTGCCCTCGCCGACGATCGGATCCTTGTACTGCGAGATCTGGTAGCCCTGCGGCAGGTCCGGATAGAAATAGTTCTTCCGGTCGAAGATCGAGCGATTGTTGATCTTGGCCTTGAGGCCGAGACCGGTGCGAACCGCCTGCTTGACGCACTCTTCGTTGATGACCGGCAGCATGCCCGGCATCGCGGCGTCGACGAGCGAGACATTGGCATTGGGCGCATTGCCGAACTCCGTCGACGCTCCCGAAAACAGCTTCGAATTGCTGAGCACCTGGGCATGGACCTCCATGCCGATGATGACTTCCCAGTCGCCGGTGGCGCCAGGGATGAAGCGTTTCGGATCGGGAGTGCGGACGTCGACAATGCTCATGTCATGCTCTTCTTTGAAGCCTGAATTTCGAGCTTTCTCGGTAGAGCAATTGCACCTCCGGTGCAAGGCTTGTGAGGTGCCTCGCACCCCGGCGGCACGCTCGCATCGATACAGCACACCCGACCTACGCAACCTTGACGTTCGTACGGCTATCTTCTAGAAAATCCTGCCGCTACCTATTCTGAATTGACATATCAGCCTGGACCAATCGATTGGTGGCCGTTCCATGACCGAACGAGCGCAGCGGCTCAATAGAAGGGTCCGGTTGATGGAGCGTCGCAGCTCGTTCGTTTTTCTTCTTGCTCTCGTCTTGATGCTGCTGGGGTCGGGTTTTACGGCCAGGGCGGACGAACAAGTGCGCAAGACGCCAGCCGAAAATTGGGTGGAAATCGTCGGCATTCCTGAACTCGATCCGGCACGCAGCGCCGAGATCAGGAATGGCATCGCTTTCCTCCTGACGGATACGCAGATTCGGCATAGAAACGGCGGGTACGCGATATTCGGGCGCCTGGTTTATAAAGTGACCGACCGGGCCGGTCTGGAAAGCGGAGCAAGGCTGGACATAGAATTCGATCCTTCGCGCGAGAGGCTGTCCTTCAACCGGCTAATGATCATCAGAGACGGAGTTGTCATCGACAAGCTCGGTGACGCTAAGTTCGAGATATTTCGCCGGGAGACGGATTCCGAAAGAGGTATTTTTGACGGCCGCCTCACGGCGCATGTCGATCTCAGCGATGTGCGCGTCGGCGATATCGTGGACTATTCCACAACCTATGACGTCACCCCGACGGTGGCGAAGGATCTGCTGTACACTCGCTTCCAGGCTGAATGGGGCGAGCCCGTCGCCCTCACAAGGGAACGGATCATCTGGCCGACAGAAAAGCCGCTCAACATACGCGCGGTCAGGACAGGGCTGAAGCCAAGGGTCACACAGTCCGGGGGCGAAACGTCCTATCTATGGGAAACGGCCAATCCTGCGCCAGTGAAACCCCAGGACAATCTGCCGGTCGACTATCCTAATTTCGGCTTCGCTGAAATATCCTCAGAGTTCGACTGGCAGCCCGTCGTAGATGCCGTCCTTCCTTTCTATCAACCGACGGAGAGCTTTCCAGCCGATTTCGAGGCCAAGCTCGCTGAAATCGAAGCCCGCCATGGTGCACGCGAGGATCGCCTCATCGCCGCATTGCGACTAGTCCAGGACGAGATCCGCTATGTCAGCCTGTCGATGGGAGCGGGCTCATATGTGCCACGCCATCCTGAAGCGGTACTGGCCAGCGGCTTCGGCGATTGCAAGGACAAAGCGCTGCTCCTCGTTTCAGCCTTGCGGCGGCTGGGTATCGAAGCCGAGGCGGCTCTCACTGACATCGATGAAGGCAGGGCGCTTGAACATGCCGTTCCTGGGCTTCAGGCTTTCGACCATGTGATCGTCAAAGCGAAGATAGGCGAACGGGTCTGGTGGCTCGACGCGACCGACTACCTGCAGGGCGGACGCGCGGCGAACATTGTTCCGCCCGATTATGGCTTTGCATTGCCGCTGGTTGCTTCTGGAGCCGCGATCGAGAAACTTCCGGTGAAGGAACTGTTGGAGCCGACCCAGTCGGTCGCGGAACGGTTTGCGTTCCCGAGGCGCGATGGCGAACCCTTGGTGCTCACCGTAAACACGATCTACCGCAACGCTGATGCCGATCGGATGCGCCGCAGGCTTGCACATGCATCGAAAGCCAAGCTCGCCGACGACTACATTCAATACTACAGCCGGCAGTATCCGGGCATCAAAAGCACGGCGATGCTCGAAACCGCAGATGACCGTGACCTCAATGTTCTGACGACAAAGGAGGCTTACGAACTTCCCTCCGAGGCTCTCCTCGCCAATGACCTCGCCAAGAATTTTCCGTTGCGGGCAGATATCGGCATCGGCGGCATGCCGGCACCGACCGCGGTTGGACGTACCGGACCGATCGCGCTTGGATCTCCGGTCTACAAGAGCCACAAGGTCACCGTGACCAACCTCAAGTCCCAATTCTCCCCGCCGGAAAGGCCGGACGTCGAGAACCCGCACTTCTCACTCAAACTGAGGGGGTCGCCCCTTCCGACTGGTCTCGAACTGGAATGGAGCTTTCGAACACTGGAAGAACGCGTGCCCGCTGAAGCGATTAGCGCCTATCTCCAAGCCGTTGCCGACAGCGACCGCAAGTCGGAATGGTACTATGACTTCACCTATGCCGACACCGCTGCGGCAAGCAGCGACGATGTGTCGACGCTCAGTATCGACTTCCTTCGGGCCATCAGGACCGCTGTTCTTCTTTTACCGTAGTCGCCTGTCCAGGCGATGACTCCGCCTCCCTCTTTGCAACCTTGACGTTAGCACTTTCGTCTTCTAGAAATCCGGCGTCCGAATGGAGTCTTGATGTTCTTTCAGTCTGAGTCCCGGTAAGGGCCCTGCCCGCAGTCACCACGACTTGCGCGCACGGGCCGGAAACGTGAACCCCGCTCATCTCAGGATTTGCGGAACGTTTTCCTGCGTTCTCGAGAACGCCATTCCGGAACTCTCAAACCATGGACATTTCGCGCGCGGAACAGCGCATTCTCCATCATCTGGCCCAGGGCGGCCGCATTGAAATCATCCGCGAAGGCAAGGCAGTCGCCGAAATCCGCTGCTTCACACGTGACGGCTGGGTGTATCCCGGCGTGGACCTCGAGCTTTTCCGAAAGCTCAAACGCAAGAGGGCGATCAAGTCCTCCGGCGGCAAGCCCTATCGCATCACGGAGCGAGGCCTCTATCTCGTCAGATCGGAACTCAACAACCGCTGACGATCGAGGTCCGCGCCTACCCGGAGGTCGCAGCCTCCGGGTCTTCCGTATATAGGCCATCGTGCGCCTTCAGATTCGGGCGATCTCCTCCCGTGGAGTCCTCTTTTCCGCGGCGGAAATCGGCCCGACGACGCGATCCCGTCCCGCCGCCTTGGCGCCATAGAGAGCGGCGTCGGCTTCAGACAGCAGATGCGCCAGTTCCATCTCCGGCGGCATCGAGGTTGCGATACCGATGCTGGCCGTAACGTCGAGCCTCTCGCCATGCTCAAGATCGACGGTCACGGAACGCACAGCATGCAAGACGCGCTCGGCCACCGCCCTTGCGTCCTGGGGGGACTGGCGCACTAGCACGATTGCGAACTCCTCCCCGCCAAGCCGGCCAAAGAGATCGCCCGCCCGCAGGTTGGCGCGGATGGTCCGCGCCACGACCTGCAAGACGCGGTCCCCGACGGCATGGCCATGGGTGTCGTTGATGCCCTTGAAATGATCGATGTCAATCATCATTGCGTAGGCAGGTTCGTTGCTTTTCTCCAGTTGCGCGATCACGCTGTTCGCCCGCGCCATGAAGGCCCCGCGCGCCAGACACTGCGTCAGAAAATCGTAGTCGACCGCATGCGAAAGACGGGCGATCAGACTGCGGCGCGCTGAGTCGACACTCGCCACCGTCAAGGGCCCGAGGGCCAGCAGAGTTATCCCGAGCCGGGTCGATGTCAGCGTCGCTTCTGCAACCCCGCTCACGCCGAGACGCAAGGCGTCGGAGGCGACCGCCATCTGCGTTAAAAGACTGACGATCATCGTCAGTGTCGTGGTCGCGAAGAGACCATAGCTCAGCGCGCACCAAATCAATGCGGGAACCGGGAAGGCGATAGCGCCCGGACCGCCGACAATCAAAGCGGCACCGCAGGAAAGCACGAGCAGGATCAGAGGCAAGGGATTCGCCAACAAGGCCCGGCCGCGCTTCGAAAACGCCTTCCGTCTCGACCTGCGAACAAGCGACGGCATGGTCTGGAACACCGGCACCACAATTGTGTAGTTGACAAGGTCCGTCGTCAGCCAGGAAAGGTAAGCAGTCCAGGCGGGCTCACCGAAAAAATGCACGCTTGCAGAGGCCCCAACCACGGAAGCGCAAACACCAGCGGCCGTTGCCACAGCGAACATGTAGAGGACGGAGAGCGGTCGGCGCAGGCGTCGATCCTCCTCGCGAAGCTGCATGAAGAGGGTATAACCAAGGCCGACACCAATCAGGTTTGCGGCGTTCAACCCGATCGCCAACCAAAGACCGGATCCAGTGACGAGATCAGCCATCACATAGCCAGTTGCCGCCGAGAGCCAGCCCGCCGGCGAGGCCAGCGACGGATTGCGCAGCATCAAGCCGAGCAAAACCGCGTTCGCGGGCCAGATAGAGGCCAGCATTCCCACCGGGCGGCTGAAAATACCGAGCAGCGAGGCGCTGAAAACGACCAGTCCAAGGCAGAAAATCGAAAACGGATGAAAGGTGAACTTAACAAACGTCAATCGTTCAATACTATTCTTAAATGCCGGCAACGACCGTCCTCCACGTCGCTACGTAATTTCATGGGCCCTAATATTTCAGGAGTAGTGAACGAGGTGTGAATAAAGGCGCCAGGAGCTATGCAATCTGGGAAAGGCAGCATCCGTGAAAGAGGGACTGTAGAACCGCTCCACATGGTTGCGCGGCCGACAGAGGAAGGCTGAAGCTGATGGTCCCGAGTGCCGTGATCCAGTCTGCATCACAGCCAGGGCCTTTCGCGGCAGTTCTTGTGGTGGCGAAGAATCGGTCTTGCTGACGAATTCATAAAGGAACAAAGTTGACTTTTGATACCTGTTCATCGGGGAATTTCAGATAACCGGCGCTGGCTGGCAGCTTTCTACTTGGCGGAGAACACAAATTGCCCGCTTCGTTACCGGGATGCATAGATGGTGAATGAACTGCGATAGTTCTCGGGAGCTCACAAAATGGCAGGCACCAAGCGATCTTATGACGAGTCACTTTTGCGGAAGGCCTTCGATGTAGCGCGGCGTTCGCGCGAACGCGGGGATCACCCATTTGGTTCAATTCTCGCCGACCATGATGGCAATGTTTTACTGGAACAGTGCAATGGCTACAGTTCGGAAGGTGGCGACCGCACCGCCCACGCGGAGCGGCTTCTCGCCACGCGCGCCGGCAAAGCCTATGCTTTGGATTTCCTTGCCGGATGCACGATGTACACATCCGCGGAGCCATGCGCCATGTGCTCAGGCGCGATCTATTGGGCAGGCATAGGGCGCGTTGTGTTTGGCCTGTCCGAGAGAGAGATGAAACGACAGATAGGCGATAACCAGGAAAATCCGACGCTTGATCTCCCCTGCCACGTCGTGTTCGCCGCCGGTCAGCGTCCAACGGAAGTCGTCGGCCCCATGCTTGCGGAAGAGGCGGCGAAACTCCACGAAGAATACTGGTCTCGCCGTTAGCAGAAATGCACGGACTGTCCTGTAGCGCGCCTCAGGCGCGCTACAGGACTTTGAATTACTGCATGTCCTTGTTCCTCAAGGAAACATGCAGCAGCCGGCGTTACCACCACTTGGACGGTGTGAAGCGGCCAGCGGCCTGTTCGATGACATGCGCCGTCTTGAACAGCGTCTCCTCCTCGAACGGCTTGCCGATAAGCTGCAGACCGAGCGGAAGGCCCTTGCGATCAAGCCCGCCCGGCACCGCGATGCCCGGCAGCCCCGCCATGTTGACCGTCACGGTGAAGATGTCGTTCAGATACATCTTCACCGGATCGGCAGCGAGATCCTCGTCCGCAATGCCGAAGGCCGAGGACGGCGTCGCCGGCGTCAGGATCGCGTCGACGCCTGCATCGAAAACGAGCTCGAAGTCGCGCTTGATCAGCGTCCGGACTTTCTGCGCGCGCAGGTAATAGGCGTCGTAATAGCCGGCGGAGAGCACATAGGTGCCGATCATGATGCGGCGCTTGACCTCCTGGCCAAAGCCGGCGGCGCGCGTCTTCTCGTACATGTCGATGATGTCCTTGCCGTCGACGCGCAGGCCGTAGCGGACACCATCATAGCGCGCCAGGTTCGACGACGCCTCGGCGGGCGCGACGATGTAATAGGCCGGCAGCGCGTATTTCGTATGCGGCAGCGAGATGTCGACGATCTCGGCACCGGCATCCTTCAGCCAGGCAATGCCCTGCTGCCAGAGCGTCTCGATTTCCTCGGGCATGCCGTCGACGCGGTATTCCTTCGGGATACCGATCTTCATGCCCTTGATCGACTTGCCGATCGACGCCTCATAATCCGGCACCGGGAGATCGACGGATGTCGTATCCTTCGGATCGATGCTGGCCATCGACTTCAGGAGGATCGCCGCATCGCGCACGTCGCGCGCGATCGGGCCGGCCTGGTCGAGCGAGGAGGCAAAGGCAACGACACCCCAGCGCGAGCAGCGGCCATAGGTCGGCTTGATGCCGACGGTGCCGGTGAAGGCGGCCGGCTGGCGAATGGAACCGCCCGTGTCGGTCGCTGTAGCACCGGCGCAGAGGTGGGCTGCGACCGCCGCCGCCGAGCCGCCGGAGGAGCCGCCGGGCACGAGGTCCAGATTGGAATTCTTCGCGCGCCACGGGTTCTTGACCGGTCCGTAGTAGGACGTCTCGTTGGACGAGCCCATTGCGAACTCGTCCATGTTGAGCTTGCCGAGCATGACCGCGCCGTCATCCCAAAGGTTCTGGGTGACGGTCGATTCGTAGCGCGGCTTGAAGCCGTCGAGAATGTGGCTGCAGGCCTGTGTATGGATGCCTTCGGTGCCGAAAAGATCCTTGATGCCGAGCGGAATGCCTTCCAACGCACCGGCCTTGTCGGCGGCAATACGAGCGTCGGAAGCCTTGGCCATTTCGCGCGCCTTTTCCGGGGTCACGGTAACATAGGCGTTGATCGTGTCATTGGCCGCCTCGATCGCGGCGATGTAGGCATCCGTCAATTCGACCGCAGTGATTTCCTTGGCGGAAAGCTTCTCGCGGGCTTCGGCGATCGTGAGGCTTGTAAGTTCGGTCATGGTGCAATCGGGCTTTCGCAATCGGAAACGTCAGGGCGTGAGGCGGTTCTTACTCGACCACCTTCGGGACGAGGAAGAAGTTGCGGTCCGAATTCGGTGCATTGGCAACGATGTCGTCAGCCTTGTCGCCGTCGGCGACGGTGTCGGTGCGCTTCTTCATGTTCATCGGCGTGACCGAGGTCATCGGCTCGACGCCGTCGACATTCACCTCGGAAAGCTGCTCGACGAAGCCGAGAATGCCATTGAGCTCGCCCATCATCCGTTCGGCTTCCTCTTCGCTGACGGCGATGCGGGCAAGGCGCGCGACGCGCTTTACGGTGGCAAGGTCTACGGACATGATCGTCTCCGGTATCTCAAACTTTCCCCCGCTATAAAGACGAGTTGCGCAACGTGCAACGGGCGAATGTCGCCGACCGCACCCACGCCAGCCGCCTTTGCTTATCAGAGAGTGACGACGCCACCGACTTCAGGCGTCGCAACCAGCGTCGAGGCACCGTCCATGCCGGCGACGAAGGTCTGCGGCGTCTGGTCGATGATCGGGAACGAACCATAATGGCAGGGGATGGCGGTGTTGAACTTGAAATAGCGTTGGCAGGCAAGAGAGGCTACGGCGCCGCCCATGGTGAAGCGGTCGCCGATCGGCACGATGCCGATGTCGGGCTCGTGCAGCTCGTGGACCAGCGCCATATCCGAGAAGATATCCGTGTCACCCATATGATAGAGCGTCGGCTCGTCGTCGAAGTGAAGCACCAGGCCGCCGGCGCTGCCGAGCGAATGGGAAACGCCATCTTCGGTGATCTGCGCCGAGGAATGAAGCGCGGTGACGAGAGTTACCGAGAAGGCGCCAAGCTGGATCGTGCCGCCGGTGTTGCCCGGATCCATATTCGAGACGCCCTGCCGTCCGAGCCACATGCAAAGGTCGAAATTGCCCACCACCATGGCTCCGGTTTCCTTGGCGATCGCGACGGTGTCGCCGACATGGTCGCCATGGCCATGCGTGAGCAGGATGTGCGTCAGCCCCGCGGTCGCCGCCTTGCGCTCGCTTTCACGAAATGCCGGGTTCCCGGTGAAGAAGGGATCGATCAGGATTTTGGCCTTCGCCGTTTCGATGTGGAAGGCGGAATGGCCGAGCCATTTGATCTTCATGACGTTCTCCTTGGGTCACGGTAAGTTTGAGCGAAGCGACCGAACATGCGTGATCGTTTTTAAAGGGTTAGGCGGACCGCTCTGATGATTTATCTGTCGGACAAGCATATGGATCAAAGGACACAAGTGGAAAGATCGAATCGGGAAATCCCATGGCAATTCTTACAATCGAAGAACTGGCAGCGTCCTTGCCGCCCAACCGGGCGATTGCGGGCCTCGATCTTGGCACCAAGACGATCGGGCTGTCGGTCTCCGATCTCGGTCGGCGCTTCGCGACGCCGCGCGACGTGATCCGGCGTGTCAAGTTCGGCGTCGACGCGGAAGCGCTTCTATCCGTGGCAGCAAAGGAAAAGATCGCGGCCTTCGTCATCGGCCTGCCCGTCAACATGGACGGAACCGAGGGACCACGCTGCCAGGCGACGCGCGCCTTTGTCAGGAACATGGGAGAGAAAACCGATATTCCCTTCGTGCTCTGGGACGAACGGCTCTCGACGGTGGCGGCGGAGCGGGTCCTGATCGAGATGGACGTATCCAGAAAGAAGCGGGCCGAGCGCATCGACTCCGCCGCCGCCTCCTTCATTCTTCAGGGAGCGCTCGACAGGTTGGCATCGCTCGCGAACGCCTCCCGCGATTGAGCGGCCTGTGCGCCGAAACGTCGCCGGTACAAGGCGACGATCTGGCGACGTTTCCTGAGCCCTACGAGCGCAAATACGATGGCGCTATCGACGACCATCGCCCGCGCGACGAGCGGCGGGATGGTTTCGGGCGGTATTCCGAGCACGTGGCCATAGATCGCGAAAACCAGGTCATGCGCCTGACGCGTCAACATGAAGACGCCGAAGCTCATGTCGTAATAGGAAAGACCGTACCAGCCGGTCAGCAGCGTGACCGGGGCGGCCCAAAATATCAGGAGCCACTTCATGCGCTCCCCCTTTCCACGATCTGCCGGCAAAACAGCGGATAGAGCGCTCGCTCGGCCAGCACGAACAGCAAAAGAGCCACCGCGAGCCTCCCGATGTCGAGCGGCAGCCCCGCGAAAAACATCATCATGATGATCAGCAAGCCAGTTCTCACCGAACCGCTCCGTTCCCTATTTCCTCGAATTGCCCGGCCAATCTCCACCCTTGGGGGCGCGCCCGCAACGTAAACCATTTGTTAAGGTTAATATTCACAGACGAGCGGTGGCTTGCGGTGCGAAGACCAACGCAACACTGCGTCGCCCCCGGGTGCAGAGGCGGCGGACATCAGCGCAGGCTTTCCACAACCGCAGAGCACCCGACGCGGGTCTGCCGGATTTCCCGTGTCGGGTAGCAATTCTGAGCAGGCCGTGGTTACATTTCCTTAAGGAATTTCCCCGCATGGTTGTGCCACGAACCTGCACGCAGCCGGAATGAATATCGGATTGCATCATGAGCATCCCGGCCCCCCATGAAGGTCCTCCCGGGACGAGAGATGGGTACCGCCATGACGGTAATTTCCGCGAATTCCGCTGCATTGACAATTCTTGCCCAGAGCACATCCTTCGCGCAGAACGCTTCCGGCAACGCGGCCGATGCCATTCTGGATATCGTTTCCGGTCGGACAACAACCAGTGGCGCGGCAACGGATGCAGTCGTCTCGGCGGCAGCGAAGGCAAGGGCTTCGGAAAAGGTCGCCGATGCTCCGCGTGCAGTCGGCGGTTCGGTCTCTTCAGAAATTTCCACGGCCGCAACGAGCGCGATGAGCGCAGCGGTCGTCAACAGTTTCAACTATGATGATCCACTCATCGCATTCACGCCGATCAAAGCGTCGGCGGAGAATGCCGAGGCCTTCGTAAGGCAAGCGGTGTGGAGTCTTGGGCAATACAATCGCCGGCTCGAGCCGGATCGCACCGTGCTCCCTCGCGATGAATATAATGCTAAATATGCGGAGTGGGGTGCCACCAGGATTGCTAACGGCGAGGATGCGGCAAAAGTCAATCGAGAAGTAGAGTACTTCACAAGCGACAAGATGTATCAGAAAGAGGTTCATTACGCTCAGACGGTCAATGAGGGGAACCGTAGAATGTCGGAGATTGGCGAAGACGGACTTGCCGCAGCAAGAGCACGCCTATCCGAAGTTTTCGGCCGCGACCTCAAGATCACGTATGATGGAGATGGCAAAGCGAAGATCGAAGCTTTTGAGTTACGCTACAGTAACGGGCAAAAGATGCTCAGCTATGGTGAGGACGGCTCATTAGCGACGTACAATGAAGACGGAAGCGTTCGGAGTACATACACCGAAAAAGACGTGGCGCAGATCTAAGGCGTGTCGTTTAGTCATGCCCCACCGTCTTTTTTTTTACGGTGGGGCAGATCCTACTATGCGTATAGGCCGAAGTCGATGAAGGAACTGTTGATCGACGAGGACGCAACCCCAACCAGCGTAATATCAACATCACCAACGGTGATGTGCGCGTTGCCATTTATATCGTCAACAATCGTCAGGTCGCTGAAATCATCAGCAAGGCCGACATCGAACCGCAATCTCTCCGTGCCGATTTCGAAATCTTGAATCGTGCTTTGATCACCGGCAGATGTGAACTGGAACGTGTCGATACCACTTCCACCCCATAAAACGTTGCCACCGTCGCTGCCGTCGAGAAGATCATCGCCAGCGTCGCCATACAACTCGTCGCTACCTTGACCACCACGAAGCTGGTCTGTGCCTGCTCCACCGTACAAATCGTCATCCCCGGCGTCACCGAATAGCTGATCGTTTCCACCCTGGCCATTTACTTGGTCATTACCATCGCCACCATAGAGCCAGTCATTACCTGCAGCGGTGTAGCTTACCGCCCAAGGATTATCAGTGGTCGTATCACCATACAACGTGTCGTTGCCGCCGTTACCATATAGCGTGTCGTTGCCGCCATCGCCCTCGACATACTCGCCGAGGCTGCCGCCGGTGAACGTGTTGTCATTGCCGCGGCCATAGATCTTCACACCGGCCGTCATGGACGTGACACTGGAAAAGTCGACATCTCCGGCGAAGTAGATGGGCTTAATCGTGCCAGATATGTTGAACACGATGCTTTCAACGCTGTCCAATCCGTTGTCGGCGATCATGATGGCGGTCCAGGAGTAACCGGACTTGGGGGCGACGTAGATTCGATCGGTTCCGCCACCGCCAATGAAGGTGTCCCAATTATTATTGACGCCGCCGACGGTTCCACTCTCGCTTCCAGCGAGCTGGAATGTATCGTTTCTCACAACGCCGTATCGGTCACCTATGAATGTCTCCGCCGCGCCCGTTCCGCGCAGGCGTCCGAGATGCTTGAACCCACTGAATGGGCGGTTACGTCGCCGCCGGATAGAGCAGATCGAGCACGTAGGCGGAATCGAAGCGCGAATCGAGCATGCCGTAAGTCGACCGCCAGCCGGCTGCCAGGCGCGACTCCAGAAATGCGTCGGCGATGCGTCCCGCGCCGAGCCGGTAGAGTTCGGCGGCCGCTGCCGCGAGCGCAAGCTGCTCGACCAGCACGCGGGCCGCGCCTTCGTCGCGTTCGCAGAGCGACATGGCCGCGCGCAGAACGTCGATCGTCTTGCGACCGGAGGGGCCGAGATCGCGGCTGAAGATACCGAAGAGCTGTTCGAACAGCTCCTTGCGACGCCCGAGCACGCGCAGCACGTCGAGCGCCATGACGTTGCCGGATCCCTCCCAGATGGCGTTGACCGGCGCCTCGCGATAATGCCGGGCGAGCGCGCGCTCCTCGACATAGCCGTTGCCGCCGAGGCATTCCATCGACTCGTAGATCAAGCCGGGAGCGATCTTGCAGCACCAGTATTTCGCGACCGGCGTCATGATGCGGGCATAGGCGGCGTCCTCGGCACTGCCGTGCGCCTTGTCGAAGGCATCGGCCAGACGGAACGACAGCGCGCTCGCCGCCGCGACGTCGAGCGCCATGTCGGCCAGAACCCGCGTCATCATCGGCTGACTGATCAGCGCCTTGCCAAAAACCTTGCGGCCACGGGTGTGGTGAACGGCTTCGGCGAGCGATGCGCGCATCATGCCGGCGGAAGCCAGCGCGCAGTCGAGCCGCGTCAATGTCACCATGTCGAGGATCGTACGGATACCGGCGTCAGGCGTTCCCAGGATGAAGCCGAACGTGTCGGAAAACTCCACCTCTGACGAAGCATTGGAGCGATTGCCGAGTTTGTCCTTCAGACGCTGGAAGCGCAGTCCGTTCGCCGAACCGTCCTCGAGCAGTCGCGGCACCAGGAAGCAGCCGAGCCCGTCGCGCGTCTGGGCGAGCATCACGAAAGCATCGCTCATCGGCGCGGACATGAACCACTTGTGGCCGTTCAGACGGTAGATGCCCTCCCCCACGCGCTCCGCGGTTGAGGTGTTGGCCCGGACATCGGTGCCGCCCTGCTTCTCCGTCATGCCCATGCCGATGGTGACGGCGCTCTTCTGCATCCATGGGCGGTTGGAGGAATCATATTTGCGCGAGAGGATCTTCGGCGCCCATTCCTTCTGGACCGCCGGAGACGCGGTGATGGCGGCAACCGACGCGCTCGTCATCGTCAGCGGGCAGAGATGGCCGCATTCGAGCTGCGCCGTCAGGTAGAAGCGGATCGCCCTCGCCTTGTGCGAGCGGCCTCTTTCATCCGCCAGGTTCTCCCAGGCGGACGAATGCAGACCCGTCGTCATCGACCGGCGCATCAGCGCGTGCCAGGCCGGATGGAACTCGACGACATCAAGGCGCTCACCGCGCGGGCCGTGGGTCTTCAGCTTCGGCACGCCCTCATTGGCCATACGCGCCAGTTCCTGCGCTTCCGGCGAGGTGACGTAACGTCCAAGCACGTCGAATTCGTCACGCAACGTCTTCGGCATGCTCGACGTGATGTCGACGACGAGAGGATCGGAGCGATAGGCGTTGACACCGGACCAGGGTTTTGGCTGGTTCAGCTCGGCGAGTTTCTGTTCAGTCCGGTTCATCTGATTCATGGGCCGGTTCTAGCGCAAGTTTCGCAGGCGCGAAACAGGCGCGCCCTGGAGCCGACGCAAGTTTTCTGCGGAAGGGGTGGTGCGCCGCTTGCCCGGCCCCTGACCACGCTTTATAGAGCGAGCCAATCTACAGCGCCGCGCGTCTCATCGACGCGCAAAGGTCGCTGTAGCATATTGAATTGCTGCATGTCTTTTTCTTTAAGTCGAGGTCGATTTAAGGAGACATGCGGTAGAGAGTGCAAGGGCGGCTCATGATCACTTTCCCGCATCGCCACCTGCTCGGCATCAAGGGCCTCACGGAACAGGACATCACGCTCCTGCTCGATCGCGCCGACGAAGCCGTCAAGATCTCCCGGCAGCGGGAGAAGAAAACCTCCTCGCTGCGCGGGCTGACGCAGATCAATCTTTTCTTCGAAGCCTCGACCCGGACGCAGTCCTCGTTCGAACTGGCGGGCAAGCGGCTTGGCGCCGATGTGATGAACATGTCCGTCGGCAATTCCTCGGTGAAGAAGGGCGAGACGCTGATCGATACGGCGATGACGCTGAATGCGATGCATCCGGACGTGCTGGTCGTGCGCCACTCCTCGGCGGGTGCTGCGGCGCTGCTTGCCCAGAAAGTTTCCTGCTCGGTCGTGAATGCCGGCGACGGTCAGCACGAGCACCCGACCCAGGCGCTCCTCGACGCGCTGACGATCCGCCGTGCCAAGGGCAAGCTCTCGCGGATCATCGTCGCGATCTGCGGCGACGTCCTGCATTCGCGCGTCGCCCGATCCAACATTCTGCTGCTGAACGAGATGGGAGCGCGCGTACGCGTCGTCGCCCCGGCGACACTGCTCCCCTCCGGCATCGCGCAAATGGGCGTCGAGGTCTACCACTCCATGGCGGAAGGACTGAAAGGCGCGGACGTCGTCATGATGCTGCGGCTGCAGCGCGAGCGCATGGCCGGCTCTTTCGTGCCGTCGGTGCGCGAATATTTCCACTATTACGGCCTCGACGCCGAAAAGCTGAAAGCGGCCAAGGACGATGCGCTGGTGATGCACCCGGGGCCGATGAACCGCGGCGTCGAGATCGCTTCCGAAATCGCCGACGGCCCGCAAAGTGTCATCGAACAGCAGGTCGAGATGGGCGTTGCCGTGCGCATGGCCGTGATGGAAACGCTTCTCCTCTCGCAGAACCAGGGGCCGCGCCTATGACCAGACCACTCGTTCTGAAAAACCTGCGCATCGTCGATCCGTCGCGGGCCCTCGACGAAACGGGCACGATCATCGTCGGCAGCGACGGCCGCATTCTTGCAGCCGGCAGCGACGCCCAGAACCAGGGCGCGCCGGACGGCGCCTTCGTCAAGGACTGCGCCGGCCTTACGGCGGTCCCCGGCCTCGTCGATGCGCGTGTCTTCGTTGGCGAACCCGGAAGCGAGCATCGCGAGACGATCGAGTCGGCTTCCCGTGCGGCGGCGACAGGCGGCGTTACCTCGTTCATCGCCATGCCGGACACAGATCCGGTTATCGACGAAATCGCCCTCGTCGAGTTCGTGCAGAAGACCGCGCGCGACAAGGCGCTTGTCAACATCCATCCGGCTGCAGCCCTCACCAAGGGGCTGCTCGGGGAAGAGATGACCGAAATCGGGCTCCTTCGCGACGCGGGCGCCGTCTGCTTCACCAACGGCCGGCAGCCGGTTCACGACGCGCTGGTGCTGCGCCGCGCCATGACCTACGCGCGCGAATTCGGTGCTGTCGTCGCGCTTGAGGCCCGCGACAAATATCTCGGCGCCAACGGCGTCATGAACGAGGGCTTGCTCGCAAGCTGGCTCGGCCTTCCGGGCGTGCCGCGCGAAGCGGAGATCATTCCGCTCGAACGCGACCTTCGCATCGCCGGCCTGACCAAGGCCGCCTACCACGCCGCCGAGATTTCCGTGCCCGAGTCGGCAGACGCCGTGCGCGTCGCGCGGGAGCGCGGCACCAACGTCACCTGCGGCATCTCGATCAATCACCTGACGCTGAACGAAAACGATATCGGCGAATATCGGACCTTCTTTAAATTGTCGCCTCCGCTGCGCGGCGAAGATGATCGCGTTGCGATGACCGAGGCACTTGCAAACGGCACGATCGACATCATCGTATCGTCGCATGATCCGCAGGACGTCGACACCAAGCGCCTGCCCTTCTCCGACGCCGCCGATGGCGCGATCGGTCTCGAAACGCTGGCAGCGGCCGCGCTTCGCCTCTACCACAGCGGCCAGGTGCCGCTGATGCGGCTGATCGATGCGATGTCCACGCGCCCGGCGGCGATCTTCGGCCTCGAAGCTGGCACGCTGAAGCCGGGCGCGAAAGCCGACGTCACCGTTCTCGACCTCGATGAACCCTGGGTCCTCTATGAGAAAGCGCTGGTTTCACGCTCGAAGAATACGCCTTTTGAAAATGCCCGCTTTACCGGACGCGTCGTCCAAACTTATGTTGCGGGCAAGCTGGTGCATTCAGCGTAGACCGGAGCTGATAGGCGGGGGAGGAACCGGTGGAGTTATTATCCTGGCAGCTCGGGCTGCCCGCGACGTTCGCATGTCTCGTCTTCGGCTATCTTCTGGGGTCGATCCCCTTCGGCCTCATTCTTACGCGCATGGCAGGCCTCGGTGACGTCCGCAAGATAGGCTCGGGCAACATCGGCGCCACGAACGTACTTCGAACCGGCAACAAGAAGCTTGCCGCGGCGACCCTCCTCCTCGATGCGCTCAAGGGCACAGCCGCTGCCGCCATCGCCTCTCGGTGGGGCATCGAGGCTGGCCTTGCCGCGGGCCTCGCCGCTTTCCTCGGACATCTCTATCCGGTCTGGCTCTCGTTCAAGGGCGGCAAGGGTGTTGCAACCTATATCGGCGTGTTGCTGGGCCTTGCACCGGTAATGGTGCTCGTCTTCGGTGCAATCTGGCTCGCCATGGCCAAGATCACGCGTTACTCGTCGCTGAGCGCCCTCACAGCGACAGCCCTCGTGCCCGTTGCGCTTTATGCGACCGGGTATGGAAAAGTGGCACTGCTGTTCGCTATCATGACCGTCATCACCTGGATCAAGCATCGTGCCAACATCCAGCGACTGCTTAGCGGCACGGAAAGCCGGATCGGGGAAAAGGGATAATGTTGAACGTCAGCGCCCAACGCACAGGAATCGCGCTGACGGAACGGCAGAAAATCGCCTGGCTGCGGCTGATTCGCAGCGACAATGTCGGTCCCGCTACCTTCCGGGACCTGATCAATCACTTCGGCACGGCAGAAGCGGCGCTTGAAGCGCTGCCCGACCTTTCCCGGCGCGGCGGCTCGGATCGCACATTTCGCATTGCGACCATCGCGGATGCGGAACGGGAGCTCGAGGCGGCGCACCGGTTCGGCGCCGTCTTCGTCGGGATCGGCGAGCCGGATTATCCCCCGGCATTGAGAGAGATCGACGGCGCTCCGCCGCTCATTGCCGTGAAGGGCAATGTCCGGGCGGCGACGCGCCCTTCCCTTGGTATCGTCGGTTCACGCAATGCGTCAGTGAGCGGAGCGAAGTTCGCCGCCATGATCGCGCGCGATGCTGGAGCGGCAGGCTATGTCATCACCTCGGGGCTCGCCCGTGGAATCGATACTGCCGCCCATCGCGCAAGCCTCCGGACCGGCACGATCGCGGCACTTGCCGGCGGCCTCGACCAGCCCTATCCGCCTGAGAACATCGAGCTGCTGCAGGAGATCACTTCCGGCGAAGGACTGGCGATCAGCGAAATGCCCTTCGGCTGGGAACCCCGCGCCCGCGATTTTCCGCGGCGAAACCGGCTCATCGCCGGCGTCAGTCTGGGAGTCGCCGTCGTCGAGGCGGCCAATCGGTCCGGTTCGCTGATCACCGCCCGTTATGCCGCCGACTTCGGCAGGCTGGTCTTCGCGGTTCCCGGATCACCGCTCGATCCGCGCTGCCATGGCACGAATGATCTCTTGAAACAGGGCGCGACCATTACGACATCCTCCGCCGACGTCCTGGAGGCGCTGGCGCCCCTCACGCGAGACGACCTCCTGACGCGGCTGGACGTAAAGGAGCCGACGATCGAGAACACGCGAGCAGCACCTGCGGCACCGGACGACAGCGAACGCAACCGCATCATCGAAGCGCTCGGGCCGACGCCGGTCGAAATCGACGATATCATCCGCCACACCGCGCTCTCGCCCTCGCAGGTTCACCTCGTGCTTCTTGAACTGGATCTCGCGGGCCAGCTCTGCCGGCATGGGGCGAGCCTGGTGTCTCTCGTCCCCAAGGAATGACGTGCCGCCACGGGCTGCTCCGCGCCATCGAAGCCCACGCAGACTCGCGGAAAGAACGACCCTCGGTTGAGAAAACTCGCAATTTGCCGTTTGGTTGCGGTCTGTGGCGATATTGCTATTTTCAATGAAACCCCTTGACCGCGCCCGAATCCCTGTCCATTTCGTGGCGTCAATATCCGGCGCGCCGCATTTGCGCACTGCCAAAAGAGATTGTCTCAGAGAATGACGATGAATGTTGTAGTGGTGGAATCGCCTTCCAAGGCCAAGACGATCAACAAGTACCTGGGTCCCGGCTACAAGGTGCTTGCTTCGTTCGGCCACGTGCGGGACTTGCCGGCCAAGGATGGGTCGGTGCGCCCGGACGAAGACTTCGAGATGTCCTGGGAGGTTGACGGCGCTTCAGCGAAACGTATGAAGGATATCGCCGACGCCGTGAAATCGTCGGACGGCCTGATTCTCGCAACCGACCCGGATCGCGAGGGCGAGGCAATCTCCTGGCATGTGCTGGACCTTCTCAAGAAGAAGAAGGTCATCGGCGACAAGCCGGTCAGGCGCGTTGTCTTCAACGCGATCACGAAAAAGGCCGTGCTCGATGCAATGGCCGAGCCGCGCGATATCGATATCTCGCTGGTCGACGCCTATCTCGCCAGACGGGCGCTTGACTATCTCGTCGGGTTCAACCTTTCCCCGGTCCTTTGGCGCAAGTTGCCGGGCGCGCGTTCGGCCGGCCGTGTGCAGTCCGTGGCGCTGCGCCTCGTCTGCGATCGCGAAGCGGAAATCGAACGTTTTGTCACCGAGGAATACTGGAATATCTCTGCGCTCCTGAAGACGCCGCGCGGCGACGAGTTCGAAGCGCGCCTCGTCTCGGCCGACGGCAAGCGGCTGCAGTCGAAAGCGATCGGCAATGGCGAAGAGGCCAATCGGCTGAAGACCCTGCTCGATGGCGCGAGCTATGTGGTCGAAAGCGTCGAGGCAAAGCCGGTCAAGCGCAATCCGGCACCGCCCTTCACCACCTCGACGCTGCAACAGGCTGCCTCTTCCAAGCTCGGGTTCTCCGCCTCGCGTACTATGCAGGTTGCCCAGAAGCTCTACGAGGGTGTCGATATCGGCGGCGAGACCGTTGGTCTCATCACCTATATGCGTACAGACGGCGTGCAGATGGCGCCCGAGGCGATCGACGCTGCGCGCCGGGCAATCACCAGCCAGTTCGGTGAACGCTACCGGCCGGAAAAGCCGCGCTTCTACTCCACCAAGGCGAAAAACGCCCAGGAAGCGCACGAGGCCATCCGACCGACGGATTTCAACCGTGTGCCCGACCAGGTGCGCCGCTTCCTCGACGGCGATATGCTCAAGCTTTACGATCTCATCTGGAAGCGCGGCATCGCGAGCCAGATGGCTTCGGCCGAAATCGAACGGACGACCGCCGAGATCATCGCCGACAACGCCGGCAAGAAGGCGGGCCTCAGGGCCACCGGCTCCGTGATCCGTTTCGACGGCTTCATCGCGGCCTATACCGACATGAAAGAAGACGGTGAGCAGGCCGACGACGGCGACGAGGACGGTCGGCTGCCGGAGATCAACGCGCGGGAGAACCTCGCCAAGCAGAAGATCAACGCCACCCAGCACTTCACCGAACCGCCGCCGCGCTATTCGGAAGCGACGCTGATCAAGAAGATGGAAGAACTCGGCATCGGCCGTCCTTCGACCTATGCCGCAACAGTCACGACGCTCCTCGACCGGGACTATGTGACCACCGACAAGCGCAAGCTGGTACCCCAGGCCAAGGGCCGCCTTGTAACCGCCTTCCTGGAGAGCTTCTTCACGCGCTATGTGGAGTATGACTTCACCGCGTCTCTGGAGGAGAAGCTCGATCAGATTTCCGCCGGCGACCTCAACTGGAAGGACGTCCTGCGCGAGTTCTGGAGGGATTTCTTCTCCCAGATCGAAGATACCAAGGAACTGCGCGTCACCAACGTCCTCGATGCCCTCAACGAGGAGCTGGCGCCGCTCGTTTTCCCGAAACGTGAGGACGGCAGCGATCCGCGCATTTGCCAGGTCTGCGGGACCGGAAAACTCTCGCTGAAGCTCGGGAAATACGGTGCGTTTGTCGGCTGCTCCAACTACCCGGAGTGCAACTACACGCGCCAGCTTTCCTCCGAAAGCAATGGCGATGCGGAAGCGTCGGTATCGAGCGAGCCGATGAGCCTCGGCAAGGATCCGCATACCGGCGAGGAAATCACGCTGCGCAGCGGGCGGTTTGGTCCCTATGTCCAGCGCGGCGAAGGCAAGGACGCAAAGCGCTCCAGCTTGCCGAAAGGCTGGACGCCGGCATCGATCGACCATGAAAAGGCGATTGCACTGCTGTCGCTGCCGCGCGACATCGGCGCGCATCCGGAAACCGGCAAGATGATCTCCACCGGTCTCGGGCGCTACGGACCCTTCGTGCTGCACAACGGCACCTACGCCAATCTGGATTCGATCGAGGATGTCTTCGCGATCGGGCTCAACCGCGCGGTTTCGGTGCTCGCGGACAAGCAGTCGAAGGGCGCCAACGGCTCCCGCGGACGTACTGCCGCGGCCGCGCTCAAGGAACTCGGAGAACACCCGGACGGCGGCCCGATCACGGTGCGCGACGGGCGGTTCGGTCCCTATGTAAACTGGGGCAAGGTCAATGCCACGTTGCCGAAGGGCAAGGATCCGCAAACCGTGACCGTCGAAGAAGCGCTGGCGCTCATTGCCGAACGAGCCGCCAAGGGCGGCACGACGAAGGGCAAGGCGACCAAAGCCAAGTCAACGACGACAAAGACCGCCAAGACTGCCTCGAATGGCGCGGTAAAGACTGCCAAGCCGAAGACCGCCGCCAAGGCGAAACCGAAAACGGCCGCGAAGGCCAAGAAGGACTGACGTTGACCAGAATCCCGCGCGACCCGACGGAACGGCCCGCAAAGGGCGCAAACAAGAAGAAGGGCCGCGCGGCCAAGGCGGCACCTGCCGCCGAAAGGGAGACGATCATTCATGGCGCGGTTCCGCCGCGCGATGTGCTGATGCGCTTCATCGCAGAGAACCCGCAGCAGGCCTCGAAGCGGGAAATCGCCAAGGCTTTCGGCCTGAAGGGAGAGGCACGCGTCGAACTGAAGGCCCTGCTCCGCTCACTGGAAGAGGATGGGCTGGTCGAGAAGAAGCGCAAATCGCTCGTGCGCCCGGGCGGTCTGCCGCCCGTCACCGTTCTCGATATCACGATACGCGACATCGATGGCGAATTGATCGGCCGGCCGGCGGAATGGCTGGATGACGACGGCGTCGCGCCCGCCGTCCTTATCAAGCAATCCGCTGTCGGCAAGGCAAAAGGCAAGGCGCCCGTCGGCGGTCTCGGCGACCGGGTACTGGCGAAGATATTTCCCTCGAAGGACCGCGGCGGCCCCGCCTATACCGCGCGCATCATCAAGGTCCTCGACAAGCGCAAGGATGCCGTGCTCGGCGTCTTTCGCCCCACTCCCGGCGGCGGCGGGCGGCTGATGCCGATCGACAAGCGCGGCGAAGAAATCCTGGTCGATCCGGAATTCACCGGTAACGCTCAGGACGGCGATCTTGTGGAGGTGCATCTTGCCCGCCTAGGGCGGTATGGCCTGCCGCGCGCCCAGGTGCAGAACGTCATCGGCTCCGTTGCGTCGGAGAAGGCGATCTCGATGATCGCCATTCATGCGCATGGAATTCCCTACGTCTTTTCCGAGCGGGTGCTGAACGAGGCCGAGGCAGCACGTCCGGCGACGATGGAACACCGCGAGGACTGGCGCTCGCTGCCGCTCATCACCATCGATCCGGCCGATGCCAAGGACCATGACGACGCCGTCTACGCGGAGCCGGACCCCTCGCCCGACAATCCGGGCGGCGTGATCGTCACCGTCGCGATTGCTGACGTCTCCTGGTATGTGCAGCCGAAGTCCGCTCTCGACCTTGAAGCGTTGAAGCGCGGAAACTCCGTCTATTTCCCCGACCGTGTCGTGCCGATGCTGCCCGAGCGCATTTCCAACGATCTCTGCTCCTTGAAGGAAGGTGTCGACCGTCCTGCGCTTGCTGTCCGGATGCGCTTTTCGAAAGAGGGTCGCAAGGCCGGACACACGTTCCACCGCATCATGATGCGCAGCGCCGCCAAGCTTTCCTACAACCAGGCCCAGGCCGCGATCGACGGGGCGCCGGACGACAAGACCGGCGCAATCCTGGAAACGATCCTCAAGCCGCTCTGGGAGGCGTACCGCATACTCACGCGCGGACGCGATCGGCGTCAGCCGCTCGAGCTCAACATGCCGGAGCGCAAGATCATCCTGAAGCCCGACGGCACCGTGGACCGCGTCTTCGTGCCGGAACGCCTCGACGCGCATAAGCTGATCGAGGAAATGATGATCCAGGCGAATGTCGCCGCGGCAGAGACGCTGGAACAGAAGCGGCAGGCGCTCATCTATCGCGTTCACGATCAGCCGTCGCTTGCAAAACAGGAGACGCTTCGCGAATTCCTCGCGACGCTCGACATCTCGCTCGTCAAGGGCGGCAACATGCGTTCGAACCACTTCAACGGAGTTCTCTCCAAGGCAGAGGGCAAACCTTACGAGACGATGGTCAACGAAATGGTGCTGCGCTCGCAAAGCCAGGCGATCTACAGCCCTGAAAATATCGGGCATTTCGGCTTGAACCTGATGAAGTATGCCCACTTCACCTCCCCTATCCGACGCTATGCCGATCTGGTCGTCCATCGCGCCCTGGTCACCGCGCTCGGCCTCGGCGCGGGCGGGACGACGCCGCAGGAGGAAGGTGCGCTCGACGATATCGCCGCCGAGATTTCCACCTTCGAGCGGCGCGCGATGGCGGCCGAGCGCGATACGATCGACCGGTTGATCGCGCATCACCTGAACGGGCGCATCGGCGAGGAGTTCGACGGTCGCGTCTCAGGCGTCACCAAGGCGGGACTTTTTGTCACCCTGCCTGCCTATGGCGCCGACGGCTTTGTCCCTATATCTACGCTCGGACGCGACTATTACATCTATGACGAGGCCCATCAGGCCCTGTCGGGCGAAAAATCCGGTCTTGGCTACCGTCTCGGAGATCCCGTACGCGTCAAACTGGAGGAGGCCGTGCCGCTCGCCGGTGCGCTCCGCTTCGAGATGCTGAGCGAAGGGCGAAAGATGCCAACCGCAACACGCTCCTTCCACAAGGCCGGCCGCCGCGATCGGACGGGTGCGCGCAAGCGACCTGGAACGCGGCCACCGCGAGGCAGGAGATAGCAACCGACAGGAATGCGGTGTCGGACATGAAGGATATCGATATGAAGACAGCGGCCATCGAAAAGCTCCAGCTTGGGGGAGCGGAGGACGGAGAGCGTGCCGTCACGCGCTCGATCAAGCGCGGTTTCCTCGGCCGGTGCCCTGCCTGTGGCGAAGCGCGCCTTTTCCGGGCCTTCATCAAGTCCGTCGATGCCTGTGCTGCGTGCGGCGAGCGCATGGATCACCATCGCGCCGACGACTTCCCGCCCTATATCGTCGTGACGATCGTCGGCCATGCCGTGCTCGCCGGCTACATGATGACCGACCTCGTGTTCCCGCTTTCGACCTGGCAGCATCTGGCGATTTGGGCGCCAGTCACGCTTGCGAGTTCCGTTGCGCTGCTGCAGCCGGTCAAGGGTGCCGTCATTGGACTGCAGTGGGGTCTCAGGATGCATGGTTTCGGCGGCAAGGAAGATACCCCGGAAGACATCCTTCCGCCGCGAGACGCCTCGGCATGACATTGGAGCGCCGTAGTGGCAGCGCAGCTTCGCCGCAATCCGGCCCCCCGAGAGGACGGCCCGTAAGGCCGCGGGACGCAGCTTCGATCATGGTCCTCGACCGGTCAGAGGCGCGCGTTCGTGTGCTCATGGGAAAACGCCACAGCGCCCATGCCTTCATGCCCGACGTCTATGTCTTCCCCGGCGGCCGGCGCGATCCCTCCGACTATCGGCTGGCCTTTGCGGGCGATCTCGATCCGGCCGTTCTGCAATCGCTGAAGTCGGTCGAAGGGCGACCGCTGACCGAAGCCCGGGCGCGGGCGCTCGCTCTGGCCGCCGTGAGGGAGCTTTACGAGGAGGCCGGCGTCCGCGTCGGCAAGCCAATCGTCGAACCGAGTGCCGCACTTCCCTTCCTTCCCGATCTTGCAGACTTGCGCTATATGGCTCGGGCCATTACTCCTCCGGGACACTCGAGGCGGTTCGACACACGTTTCTTCGCGGTTTTCGCGGATGAGGCCGATATCGACGCCTCGCTGATTCTGGAAAGCCGGGAGCTTCAGGATTTGCAGTGGATCGATGTGAACGACCTTCCACCTCTCCGGATACCGGAGATCACCGCCACGATCCTTGCGGACCTGAGGAGCAGCCTCGAATCGGATCCCTCCCTTCCTCGTGAAAGGTCAGTGCCGTTTTACTTCATGCGCCGTGGGCGCTTTGTCCGCACGCTCCTCTAAGGGTTCTTATCGAATGTCAAAGCCGCCGTCCGGTACGCCTGCACCGGTTGACGAAATTCACTGGCTTTCGCTGATTGCGGCCGTTGCTGCAATCACGGCGGTCGGCATTGCCATCGGCCTGGGGTTGCCGCTGCTCAGCATCATCATGGAGAAGCGCGGAATCCCCTCGACACTGATCGGGTTCAACTCGGCGATGGCCGGCTTCGCTTCCATGGCGGCAGCACCGTTCACGACGAAATTCGCGCACCGGCACGGCGTCGCCCAGACAATGCTCCTGGCGATACTTTTTGCGGCTGTGAGCGCGCTCGGGTTTTACTACATCACGAATTTCTGGCTGTGGTTTCCGTTGCGCGTCGTCTTTCACGGCGCGATTACCGTGCTTTTCATCCTCTCCGAATTCTGGATCAACGCAACGGCACCTCCCAACAGGCGCGGTTTCGTGCTCGGTATCTACGGCACCGTCCTTTCGCTCGGTTTTGCCAGCGGTCCCCTGCTCTTCTCGATCCTTGGCAGCGAAGGTATATTGCCCTTCGCCGTTGGCGCCGGCGTGATCTTGCTTGCGTCGATACCGATCTTTCTGGCGCGCAATGAAAGCCCGGTCCTCGACGAGAAGCCCGAGCTCCATTTCATGCGCTATGTGTTCCTCGTTCCCACGGCAACCGCCGCAGTGTTCATTTTCGGCGCCGTCGAATCGGGCGGTCTCTCGCTGTTCCCGATTTTCGGCACGCGGGCCGGCTTTACCGAATCGCAAGCTGCGCTGCTGCTGACCGTCATGGGAGTCGGGAACTTCATCTTTCAGATTCCGCTGGGCATGCTGTCCGACCAGGTGAGAGATCGCCGCACACTTCTCTCAGCGATGACGCTGATCGGCCTCATTGGCGCCCTCTGTCTCCCGATGCTGGTCGAAAGCTGGGCTCTGATGGCGCTCGTGCTGTTGTTCTGGGGCGGTTGCGTTTCCGGCCTCTACACGGTCGGCCTCAGCCATCTGGGTTCCCGCCTCCAGGGCGCCGATCTTGCAGCGGCCAATGCCGCCTTTGTTTTCTCCTACGCCGTCGGCACTGTTGCCGGCCCGCAGGTGATCGGCGCCGCAATGGACGTTACCGGCAACGACGGTTTTGCCTGGGCGATCGCGGCTTTCTTCGGGCTTTATGTTGCGCTTTCAGTGGTCCGGATCGTTTTGAAGCCAAAACGGCCTTGACTTTTCGGTCGCGATTTGTAGTTTCGCGCCAACCTTGCCCGTGGCCCGCAACCGGTTGTCCACGGCTTTCATTTTTATAAAGGCAGGACGACCATGGCGAAAGCTACCACCATCAAGATCAAGCTGCTGTCGACAGCCGACACGGGTTTCTTCTACGTCACGACCAAGAACAGCCGTACGATGACGGAAAAGATGACGAAGACCAAATACGACCCGATCGCAAAGAAGCACGTCGAGTTCAAGGAAACGAAGATCAAGTAAGATCAGCGTTCCATTCAGTCTTAAGGCGCCGGGCCGCAAGGACCGGCGCTTTTTCTTTTGTCTGGTCGCCTTCGACGAGCATCTCAACTGCGCGCCGCTCGCGTCGCCGAATGGAACTATCTAGCTGAACTGGAACGAAAAACGCCGCCTCTTGCGAAGCGGCGTTTTGAAAGGGGGTCGGCTGGCTTCCGACTGCGGCACGAGGAATCCGCGAGCGTCGAGAACCAGCCGACCGACCCCACGACCCAGGAGATGCGGCGGACCTGAGCATCATGGGGTAACCGATTGGTGATGGAAGTCACGCTTCCATACGTATCAGCATTGCCTGAAAATAAAAAAAAATCAACGAATTCTTAATCGCCGGAGCCAGGTTGCTCGGCGTTTGGTTAATTCTGTCTCATATTCGGACAATGCCGAATCTGCCGCTTATGGAAATGCTTTGCCCCAGCACCCGCGACGCAGCGGAGAATACAACTTTAAAGAAACTTAACAAGAGCCTGAAAAGAGCATTCTAATCGCGGCCGATTGACCGCATTACTTGCCGCCCTCAAGGTTAGGCGGCCGCCGCTACAACCCTGTTGCGCCCGTTGTTTTTGGCTTGATAGAGCGCCATGTCGGCGCGCTTCAACAACGCCTCCGGCGTATCGCCGTCCGCCCTTAGGCTGGAGATGCCTAGCGAGGCCGTGACGGGATGAACCGTATCAGCCTGGGGAATAGCGAAGGCTCGACTCTCAACCATCAGACGAAGGCGTTCGGCGACGATTGCAGCCATTTCCGGGGTAGTGTCGGGCATGACGATCACGAATTCCTCGCCACCAAACCGGCACGCGAGATCCGCACCCCGGACCGTCGCGCGTACGCGGTTGGCAAACTCGCGCAACACTTCGTCGCCCGCATCATGGCCGTAGGTATCATTGATGTGCTTGAAGCGGTCGATATCGGTGATGCAGATGGAGAGCGGTCGTCCGCGGGCAGCGGCGCGGTCCATCAGCAGCTTCAGATGATTGTCCAGGTAACGCCGATTGTGCAGGCCCGTGAGATCATCGGTGATCGCCAGTTCGATAGTCTGCTGGACGCTCGCCCGCAGCCGGTCATTGCAGTGCTTGCGGCGGATCTGCGTCAGCGTGCGAGCCACCAGCTCATTGGGATCGACGGGGCGCATGACATAGTCCGTCACGCCAAGTTCGAGCGCCCGAACGACCATCTCGTCGCGTCCCTGCTCCGTGACCAGCAGGATCGGTATGAAGCGCGTGCGCTCCAGCGAACGCAGTTGCGAGCACAAACGCAGCGGATCGTAATCGTCAAAGTTCGCGTTGACGATGACCAGGTCGAAGTTGCTTTCGGCCGCCTCGAACAAGGCAGCCTGAGGATCCGATATGATCGACACGTCGGCGATCGGTTTCAGGGCGCGCAGGAGCCGCTCCTGGGATGAGGCGCGCGCGTCGACCAGCAGAATGTTACCCGGCTCATCCGGGCGATCCGGGCGGGCAAGGTCCTGCAGACCGATCGTGTGCGCCGTTTGCGCGCGAAGGCGCAATTCGTCGCTGACGTTCTTCAACCGCACCAGGCTCTTGACGCGCGACATCAGTTGCAGGTCGTTGACCGGTTTGGTGAGGAAGTCGTCGGCACCGGCCTTCAATCCACGTACCCGATCGGACGGTTGATCGAGCGCCGTCACCATCACCACTGGAATATGCGCGGTCCGGCTGTTCGCCTTCAGCCTCTCGCAGACCTCGAAACCATCCATGCCTGGCATCATGATATCGAGCAGCACCAGGTCCACGGGCGTCTTTTCGCAGATCGCCAACGCAGATTGCCCGTCCCCGGCCGTCAAGACGTCGAAATATTCAGCCAGCAGCCGCGCCTCGAGGAGCTTCACGTTGGCTGGTACGTCATCGACGACGAGGATACGTGCTGTCATCTCAAGTTTCCCGCCGCTCAGGCATCGCCCAGATAGGTCTTGATTGTTTCGATGAATTTCGGAACCGAAATCGGTTTGGAGACATAGGCTTCGCAACCGCCCTGGCGAATGCGCTCCTCATCGCCCTTCATGGCGAATGCGGTTACGGCAATGACCGGAATGACATGCAGCTCATCGTCTTCCTTGAGCCACTTGGTGACCTCCAGGCCGGAAACCTCGGGCAACTGGATATCCATCAGGATCAGGTCGGGCCGGTGTTTGCGCGCAAGCTCGAGCGCCTCCATGCCGTTGCGCGTCTGGATCGTCTGATAGCCAGAAGCCTCAATCAGGTCGCGGAAGAGCTTCATATTCAGCTCGTTGTCCTCAACAATCATCACCTGTTTGGGCATGTCGATACCTTACTGTCCGCAGCCGCCTTGCAAGTCCACGAGATCTCGATGTGATCGATTCCAATAAGCGAGAGCGGGATGCGAGCGGAAAACCGCAAGCACTTTTCCTCATCCCGCTCTGGACATATAAGTTGCACAATCAACGACTCGGCCCATTTCCTCAGCCGCGAGGCTAGCGCTATTTGGTTGAAAAATGGGTAATTCCGGGCGAAAGATGACGAGAGGTTCGACACCATGAAGAGCGCTGACGAAACGGCAATCGCCATCCTCGCCTGGCTCGCCGACGAACCGGAACTTCTGTCCCGCTTCCTCGGCCTGACCGGCACCGACCCCGGTTCACTGCGCGCGGCAATCGGCGAGCCGGGTTTCATGGGCGGCTTGGTCGCCTTCCTGATGGACCACGAGCCGACGCTGATGGCCTTTTGCGAGGCGACGCAAACGCGACCGGAAGAAGTGGTCCGCGCGCACCACCTTCTCTCCGGTGCATCGGATTTCGAGGATAGTTGAGCATGGCCGCCGGCCGACCCGACGACGTCATTCGTCTGGGGCACAGACCCCTGATCGTCAGCGACGTCGATGAAGTTGTCCTGGAATTCCTGACGCCGTTCAAGCTCTTCCTCGAAAGCCGTCAGCATAGGCTGTTGCCCCGCTCCTTCCGCCTGAGCGGCAACATCGTCGATCTGCAAAACGGCGAAGCAGCGAGCGAGGCCGCCGTGAAGGCTTTGCTCGACGCCTTCTACGATGCGCAGGAGCAGTGGCAGACACCGGCCGCGCTGGTGGTCAATGCACTTGCGGAACTCTCCGCCGAGGCGGACATCGTGTTTCTCACTGCGATGCCACCACGGCATGCGGCCAAGCGACGTGCGCTGCTCGACGCCCTCGGCCTCCCCTATCCGCTGCTCGCCTCCGAGGAACCCAAGGGCCCGCTTGTCGAGCAACTGCACGGAGGCCGGGAACTCCCCATGGTCTTCATCGACGACATCCTGCGCAATCTCCATTCGGTAAGGGATCACGCACCTGCGTGCCTTCTCATAAACCTGATGGCCAACACCGAATTTCGCGCTCTTGCCCCGGTACCCGATGCCGGCATTCATGCGGCTGCGGATTGGACGGAGGCCGCGCCACTGATCCGCGCGCACTTCGGACGTTGGGCGCCACGGAGATGAGTCGCATTTCAAGCGGCTCCTTCGGCGCGTTGTCACTGCGTCGGAGACGACGTCCGATTCCAATACCCGCCGAATCCCAGCAGTTGTGCTCATCGGCTCAAATCCAGTCGCATCAGCGGTCTGCCGTCCTTGCGCCGCGCAACCGTCTCGAAACCGGCAAGGTCGAAGATTGCCGTGGAGCCGATGCACAGCGTTGGCGATTTCGACTGCTTGGCGTGGTCGATCGGGCATGCGTCGAGAAAACGGGCACGCCCGGCCCGTGCATGGTCGATCGCCGCAGCAAGCAGGCGATGGCTCAATCCGTTGCCACGCAGGCGCGGCAGAAGGAACAGGCAACTCAGCGCCCAAACCGTTCGGTCCTCGGCCTCGAAATCATGAAGCGGTCGCGAGACCGTGCGCGGCGAATTGAATTGGGGGACGTCATGACGCGGGCCGACCTGCACCCAGGCCACCGGCGCGCCCTCACAATATCCGAGTATGCCGGGTGGCGGTCCGGCTGCGATCCGATCTTTGATGAAGCCCTTGCGCTCATCCGACGACATACGCGTGCGGATGGCGTTTGGCAGCCGCAGGGCAACGCACCAGCAGCCGCAAAAGGCGCCTTGCCGGCCGAAGAGCTGTTCGAAGTCGTGCCAACGCTCCGCCGTGACCGGCTCGAATTCAAGGACGATATCCAAAACGGCCTCCGATCTCCGCCTTGAGACTCAGTAGCGTAGAGCGTAAAGTCGCCGCGTTCAACATTTGTTCCGGATATGCCCGACAGCGCCGCATCGATTCCTGGCTTCTGCCGAGACTGCCTCAGGGAGCAGGCCACCGAACCACGACGGTGTCTGTCTTGCGGCAGCCCGCGGCTTCTTCGCCACTCCGAACTCTACAAGCTGACGCTCGCGCATATCGACTGCGATGCCTTCTACGCGTCGATCGAGAAGCGCGACGATCCGGAGCTTGCTGACAAGCCGGTGATCATTGGCGGCGGCAAACGCGGCGTCGTTTCGACCGCCTGCTACATCGCCCGCATTCACGGTGTTCGCTCCGCCATGCCGATGTTCAAGGCGCTGGAAGCCTGTCCGCAGGCGGTTGTGATCAAGCCGGACATGGAGAAATATTCGCGCGTCGGACGCGAAGTACGGTCGCTGATGCTGGAGCTGACACCGCTTGTACAGCCGCTGTCGATCGACGAAGCCTTCCTCGATCTCAGTGGCACCGAACGTCTCCATCACGATCCCTCGGCCCGGACACTTGCCCGGTTCGCGAAGCGCGTGGAGCAGGAAATCGGCATCACCGTCTCCGTCGGCCTGTCCTACTGCAAGTTCCTCGCCAAGGTTGCGTCCGACCTGCAGAAGCCACGTGGCTTCTCTGTCATCGGTCAGGCCGAGGCGGTGGACTTCCTCAAGGAGCGTCCGGTCACACTGATCTGGGGTGTCGGCAAGGCCTTTGCCGCGACGCTCGAAAGGGACGGCATCCGCACCATCGGCCAATTGCAGATGATGGAGGAAGCTGACCTGATGCGCCGCTACGGCACGATGGGCCAAAGGCTCTACCGCCTCTCGCGCGGCCAGGACGAGCGGATCGTGGAAACGGACGGAGAGGCCAAGAGCGTGTCGTCGGAAACCACGTTCAACGACGATCTGTCGCGCCCGGAGGAACTGGTCCCGCACCTCAGGCGGCTCAGCGAACAGGTGGCGCTGCGCCTACGCAAGGCGGAGCTCGCCGGACAAACCGTCGTCCTCAAGCTCAAGACCGCCGACTTCAAACTTCGCACACGCAACAGGCGGCTCGACAGCCCGACACGTCTGGCGGATCGTATCTTCCGCACCGGCCTCCAACTTCTGGAAAAGGAGGTCGACGGTACGCGATACAGGCTGATCGGCATCGGCGTCAGCGACCTGTCCGATCCCGGTCTTGCCGATCCGCCGGACCTCGTGGATCCGGCAGCGACGCGGCGCGCGGCTGCCGAGGATGCCATCAACAAGCTGCGCGACAAATTCGGCAAGACGACCGTCGAGACGGGCTATACCTTCGGCCCCCGGCGTCGCGATCAGTAGCCCGGTCGCGTAAAGAGGTACAGCACTTCAAGATGCTATAGCGACCCTTATGCGCCCGAAAGAGGCGCGGCGCCGTAGGCCTGCTCGCACGGATCGAATTCCTTAAATATTGGCGGATACGCTCATTCGACGGTTCTTGCGTTGGAATGAGAGTATGGTTTTGCGTTTCACTCTCGGAGGCGGATTCGCCCTCCTGCTGGTCTCTGCGTCGTCCGCGTTTGCCGCCAGCGATCAACCGCTGCAGGTGATCGTCTCGACGAAGCAGCAATCGATCGCCGTCTATGACGGCAATGCCGTCATAGCCACCTCGAAGGTGTCGACCGGGAAAGGCGGCCATTCGACGCCGACGGGCATCTTCTCGATCCTCGAAAAGCGCCGCCACCACAAGTCCAACATCTATTCGAACGCGCCGATGCCGTTCATGCAGCGGCTGACCTGGTCCGGAATTGCCCTCCACGGCTCGGACCACGTACCAAAATATCCGGCCTCGCACGGTTGCGTGCGGTTGCCCAGCAAATTTGCGGCAAAACTGTTCAAGATGACCAGGCACGGAATGCACGTGCTGATTTCTGATCGACAGGTGATTCCGACCGAGGTTTCGAGCGCCACGCTTTTCCAGCCGAACCAAGCGCTTGAAGAAAAGCCGGCTCCACTTTCGGATGTTCCGCTGCGTCCCGCACTCAGCCAAAAGGAGAACGATCCCCTCGAAGTGGCCATGATCAAGACGGCCTCAGTGCCGGCCGCTTCCAGCCAACCGCAGGCACCGATCCGCATCTTGATCACGCGGCGCAGCACCCGCGACACCATCCACGAGCTGCAGGTGCTGCTAAGCAGCCTCGGCTTCGATGCCGGCATTCCGGATGGCTGGACCGGTCCCGCCACGTATGATGCCGTGCGTGCCTTCCAGTCTGCCGAAGGCCTTCCACCTGACGGCAACATAACCCCGGAACTGATCGACAAAGTGTTCCGCAAGGCCGGCCGCGAAAAGCCGTCAAACGGCATACTGCTCGTGCGTCAACGGTTCCAGCCGCTCTTCTCGGCCGACGTTGATATCGAGCAACCCGAAGCTGCGCTGGGAACGCATTTCCTGCAGTTCCAGGATCACGATGCGGCAAGCGGCGCCGGCAAGTGGTTTGGTGTTTCCCTGGAAAATCACTTGCCTGTGTCGATGAAAAAACGCCTCGGCATTTCCCTCGATGCCGATCCTTCGGCATCCGATGCCCTTCAAGCAACGCTGGAGCGGATCACCGTCGCCGCTGACGTGCGGGCGCGGATCGCAGGCCTCCTCGTCAACGGATCGTCCTTGTCAATCTCCGACGCGGAGAGCGGACAGGAGACCGGCGAGGGAACGGATTTTATCACCATCACGCGCACTTCCGCGCGCTGACAGACCCGGAGCAGATCCGTACAGAAGGCCGTTACACTTATTTTCCCTAGACGAGCTCGACGTCGACGACACCGGGGGCCGAGCGAAGCGCCGCGGCGATCTCCGGCGAAATCCGGTATTTCCCGTTGAGCTCGACCTCGATCTCACGCTGGCCGTTTTCCTTGATGACCACGAATGAGACGAGACCATCGCCCTTCGTGTTGAGATGGGAGGCGATGGAGCGCAGCGGACCGGCGTCGCGAACAAACACCCTCAGCGCCTTCTGCATCTGCAGCGACTCCTCTTCGAGAGACCGCAGAGTCTGAATGCGAAGGCCGATTCCTTCCGGACGCTCCTCGGCGGCGACCGTCATGACCAGCGATTTGCCCGGCTCGAGAAGATCGCGATACTGGTTCAGCATTTCCGAGAAGAGAACGGCCTCGAACTGGCCTGATGCGTCCGAAAAGGCGACGATCCCCATCTTGTTGCCGGTGCGCGTCTTGCGCTCCTGCTTGGACGTCACCGTTCCGGCCAGGCGGCCGGCGGTCGCCCCCTGCTTCACGGCGGCAGCGAAATCGGCAAAAGTCTGCACGCGCATCTTCGCCAGCAGCTTGTTGTAGGTATCGAGCGGATGGGCGGAAAGATAGAAGCCGAGCACCTGGAACTCCCGGTGCAGCTTCTCGGAGGCGAGCCAAGGCGTGTAGGCCGGCAGCGCGATTCTCTCCGGACCGGTTGCGGCACCGGCGCCGAACATATCGCTCTGGCCGCTCACCTTGTTTTCCTGCGCGCGCTGGGCAAAGCCCAGGACCCGATCAAGGCCGCCAATGAGTTCGGCCCGGTCGTAGCCGAAGCAATCGAATGCGCCTGCAGCGATCAGGCTTTCGAAAACGCGCCTGTTCAGGAGCTTCGGGTCGATCCGGAGGCAGAAGTCCTCGAGGCTCGCGAAGGGGCGATCACCGCGGACAGCCACGATGTGCTCGACGGCCGACTCGCCGACGCCCTTGATCGCGGCAAGCGAATAGTAGATGCGGTTGTGGCCGGTCTCGAAATGGCGGAAGGAGGTCTGCACCGACGGCGCGATCACTTCGATACCGAGGCGCATGGCGTCCTGACGGAAATCGTTGATCTTTTCCGTATTGGACATATCGAGCGTCATCGACGCGGCGAGGAACTCAACCGGATAATGCGCCTTCATATAGGCGGTCTGGTACGAGACGATCGCGTAGGCGGCCGCATGCGACTTGTTGAAGCCGTAGTTGGCGAACTTTGCAAGCAGGTCGAAGATCAGGTCGGCCTGCGGTTTCGACACCCCGTTCTTGACGGCGCCTTCGACGAAGCGGGCGCGCTGCTTGTCCATCTCCTCCTTGATCTTCTTGCCCATGGCGCGGCGCAACAGATCGGCCTCGCCGAGCGAATAGCCCGAGAGCACCTGAGCGATCTGCATCACCTGCTCCTGGTAGACGATAACGCCCTGCGTCTCCTTCAGCAGGTAGTCGATCTTCGGATGGATCGACTCGATCTCTTCCTCGCCGTGCTTGCGGGCGTTGTAGACCGGAATGTTCTCCATCGGGCCCGGACGGTAGAGCGCAACGAGGGCGATGATGTCCTCGATGCAGTCCGGCCGCATGCCGATCAGCGCCTTGCGCATGCCGGCGCTTTCCACCTGGAACACGCCGACCGTCTCGCCGCGGGAAAGCATCTCGTAGGTCTTCACGTCGTCAAGCGGAATGCTCGCAAGATCGATATGAATGCCGCGCTTGGCGACGAAATCGACCGCGGTCTTCAGCACCGTCAGCGTTTTCAAGCCGAGGAAGTCGAATTTGACGAGGCCGGCCTGCTCCACCCATTTCATGTTGAACTGGGTGACCGGCATGTCCGAACGCGGATCTCGGTACATCGGCACCAGCTTCGAAAGCGGCCGATCACCGATGACGATGCCGGCGGCGTGCGTCGAAGCATGGCGGTAGAGGCCCTCGATCTTCTGGGCGATATCGAGGAGGCGCGCCACGACCGGCTCCTTTTCCGCCTCCTCCTGGAGCCGCGGCTCCTCCTCGATCGCTTTCGAAAGCGGCGTCGGATTGGCGGGGTTATTCGGCACCAGCTTGCAGATCTTGTCGACCTGACCATAGGGCATTTCGAGCACGCGGCCGACATCGCGCAACGCCGCACGCGCCTGAAGCGATCCGAAGGTGATGATCTGCGCCACCTGCTCGCGGCCGTATTTGCCCTGAACGTAGCGGATCACCTCTTCACGCCGGTCCTGGCAGAAGTCGATATCGAAGTCGGGCATCGACACGCGTTCGGGATTGAGGAAGCGCTCGAACAGCAGCGAGAACCGCATCGGATCGACGTCGGTGATCGTCAGCGCATAGGCAACGAGCGATCCCGCACCCGAGCCGCGGCCCGGGCCGACGGGAATGTCGTGCTGCTTGGCCCACTTGATGAAGTCCGAAACGATCAGGAAGTAGCCCGGGAACTTCATGCGTTCGATGACGCCGAGTTCGAAGGCCAGCCGCTCGCGATAATCCTCTTCCTTGTAGCCGGGTGCCATGCCGAGCTTCGCCAGGCGACGCTCCAGCCCCTCCTCCGCCTGCCGACGAAGCTCTGCAGCCTCCGCACGCTCGGCTTCCTCCGGGTCATCCGAAGCGCCGGTGAAGCGCGGCAGGATCGGCCCCCGCGTCTTCAGCATGAAAGAGCAGCGCCGGGCGATTTCGATCGTGTTCTCCAATGCCTCCGGCAGATCGGCGAAGAGCGCCGCCATTTCCTTGCGGCTTTTCAGATAGTGGTCCGGCGTCAGCCGGAAACGGCTGTCATCCGAAACCATCGCGTTGTGCGCGACTGCCATCAAAGCGTCGTGCGCATCATAGTCGGCCGGCGCGGGAAAGAACGCCTCGTTGGTCGCCACCAGGGGCACATCAAAGCGATAGGCGAGATCGACCATGCGGCTCTCGTGCCGCCGGTCATAGTTGCCATGCCGCTGCAGTTCCAGGTAGAGCCGGTCGCCGAAGAGCTCGATCAACGCTTTCAGCCGATTTTCGGCCAGAACCGGCGAACCCGCCTTCAATGCCATGTCGATCGGTCCGCTCGCCGCCCCCGTCAGCGCGATCAGTCCATCGGTCCCGCCCTCGGCCAGCCATGACCGTGTTATTCGCGCCGCCTGGCTGCCCTCGCCGTCGAGATAGGCGCGACTGACGAGGTCGACGAGCCGGACATAGCCAGCGTCCGTTGCGGCGATCAGCACGAGCGACGGCAGCTTTGCAAGCTGATGATGATGGCCGCGCCGCTCCGCTTCCGCCTCGTCCTCCATGTCGATCGACAACTGGCAGCCAATGATCGGCTGCAAGCCGTCATCCGCCGCCTTTTGGGAGAATTCGAGCGCAGCAAACAGATTGTTGGTGTCGGCAATGCCAATGGCTGGCTGTTCATCGGCCACAGCCTTGCCGATGATCTTCTTCAGCGGCAGCGCGCCCTCGAGCAGCGAGAAGGCCGAATGCACACGCAAGTGTACAAACTGCGGATCCTTCACAGTGGCGCCCTGCCCAAGGCTTTCGTCATTCGCCATCGTTGCACTCCGATTCCCGTTCGGAGCAGAGGATATCCCGTTTCCGGTGCTTGATGTCCAGCACAACGGCCGGAGCCACCGTCTTTTTTCAACATTGCATCCGAGGCAGCGCAGGTCCGACGCGGCCACGCCATGCGAAGCCGCACCAGCGCAGAAGGATCAGAATCCGAGCGCAATCACTGAAATGCTGGCGATGAACAGGCTCATGGAGGCGAAGGCGGCGAGATCACGAACGAAATCAGTCATAATATGGCTCCTTTCCGCTATTGTTTTTCTTTTGTTCTTTTTTTGTTCCGAAGTCAAGCAAGCCTGAATAAAAGATCCCGTAATTCAAAGTTCATGGTTAACGCGTGTGGCTGGGCACCAGATTGCAACTCCCAAGATCCAAACCAAACCGCAGGCAGTTCGGAGGTCGGCACCGTTTGTTCCCTTTTTGTTCTTTACAAGCTGGCGATGTTACGGCATCCTCGCTGGCGAAAATGGGAGGACGCTCATGTTCAGCATCGAGGAACTCACCGACTTCATCGTCGAGGCGAAATCGAGAACCTATGTCGGCGGCGGCGCGGCGCTCCCTGCCTGCAGACCCGGCTCACGCGATATCGGTCACCAGCGCGGTGCGTGGAGCTATCTCGACAGCTATTTCGGCGGAACGGATTTTGCCGGCCAGGAAACCGTCTGGCACGGAGGCAACCCGCGCTGGGCGATGAATTATTTCGGTCGAATCATCCGTCCGGACCTAATCGACGCGGAACGAGCCGGCGCCGTCATCAAAACTGCACTGCAGACCATGTACCGCGACAGGCGCCATTTCCTCGGCGGCACGCGATATCAGCACGCCTACGGTTGTTACGTCGACAGCAGCCGCGGGGCGACCGATCATTTTTCCGGACGCGAGGTCATCTTTGTCGATGGCGAAGAGGCCTATGAGCTCGATTATCGCGGCGGGCTCATCGTTCCTTGACCAGCTCGCGATGATCCTGGGCCGAAGCGACCCGATCATAAACCTGGTCACTCCAATGAGTCGGAGCGGGACGCGCGCGGGAAGCCGCACACTTTCCTCCTGCTCTACCCGCGCACTACTTCAGTTCGACGACCTTCCCGTCCTCGATCGTCACACGGCGATCCATCAGGGAGGCGAGTTCATGATTGTGCGTCGCAATCAGTGCGGCAAGGCCCGACTGGCGTGCCAGTGCCTCCATCGCCTCGAACACATAGCCGGCGGTCTCGGGATCGAGATTGCCGGTCGGCTCATCGGCCAGCAGAACGAGCGGCGCATTGGCCACAGCACGGGCGATGGCGACGCGCTGCTGCTCGCCGCCCGAAAGCTCAGCCGGCCTATGGCTGCCACGGTGGCCGATGCGCATATAGTCGAGCAAAGCGGCGGCTCTCTCCGCCGCTTCTGCCTTCGGAAGGCCGGCGATCAGTTGCGGCATCATGATGTTTTCCAGCGCGGAAAATTCCGGCAGAAGGTGATGGAACTGATAGACGAAGCCGATTTCCTTTCGCCGGATAGCCGTGCGCCGATCATCGCTGAGCCCGTTGCAAGCCAGTCCATTCACGACGACTTCGCCCGCGTCCGGATGTTCGAGCAGGCCCGCGACATGCAAGAGCGTCGACTTGCCGGTTCCCGAAGGCGCCACGAGCGCGACGGTCTCACCGCTTCGCAGCGTGAAATCGACGCCCTTGAGAATCGGGAGGTAGGTGTCGCCCTCGCCATAGTGCCGCTCGATGCCGGAGAGCTGCAGTGCCACACGCGCATTCATTTTGCGTTCTTGTCCTTGTTATTCGTACCGCAGGGCCTGCACCGGATCGAGGCGCGAGGCACGCCAGGCCGGGAAGATCGTGGCAAGGAAGGAAAGGGCAATCGCCATGATGACGACGGCAATCGTCTCGTCCGCATTCATATCGGCGGGAAGCTGGCTCAGGAAATAGAGCTCGGGATTGAAGAGCGTCGTTCCCGAGACCCACGAGAAGAACTGGCGGATCGATTCGATATTAAGGCAGACGACGACGCCAAGGAGCACGCCGGCGATCGTGCCGGCGACCCCGATGGCGGCGCCGGTCATGAAGAAGATGCGCATCACCGATCCGGACGTTGCGCCCATGGTTCTGAGGATTGCAATGTCGCTGCCCTTGTCCTTCACCAGCATGATGAGGCCAGAAATGATGTTCAAGGCCGCAACCAGCACGATCAGCGTCAGGATCATGAACATCACGTTGCGCTCGACCTCAAGCGCAGAGAAGAAGGTTTTGTTGCGGTCGCGCCAGTCGGTGATGAAGATCTGCCGGCCGGCCGCATCTTCAATGGGCTTGCGCAGGGAATCGACCGCGTCCGGATGTTCGGCGAAAATTTCGATCGATTGGACGAGGCCCTCGGCGTTGAAGTAAAGCTGCGCCTCCTCGAGCGGCATGAAGATGATCGTTGCGTCATATTCCGACATGCCGATTTCGAAGATCGCCGAGACGGTATAGGCCTTGACGCGCGGATTCATGCCCATGGGCGTCACATCGCCGTTCGGCGAGGTCAGCGTAATCGTGCCGCCGACACGGATGCCCAGCTGTTCGGCCATGCGCGAACCGATTGCAACACCGCTGCCAGACGCAAAGCCGACCAGATCGCCGGACTGGATGTGCTCGGAAATGGATTTCAGCTTCGAGAGGTCGTCAGGACGGACCCCGCGAACGAGGGCCCCTGTCGACGCATCACCGTAGCCCTGGGCGAGCACCTGTCCCTCGACCATCGGGATCGCCATGGTCACGCCCGGCACCGCCGAAAACTTATTGGCGAGTTCCGCGTAGTTGGTCAGCGGACCATCGAGCGGCTGCACGATGATATGGCCGTTCATGCCGAGGATGCGGGAAATGAGCTCGGTCCGGAATCCGTTCATCACCGCCATGACGATGATCAACGTCGCAACACCCAGCATGATGCCGATGAATGAGAAGCCGGCTATGACCGAGATGAAGGCCTCTTTCCGACGCGAGCGCAGATAGCGCCAGGCCACCATGCGCTCGAACGCGGAAAAGGGACGGCTGGAAGGCACGCCCGACTTAGCGGCAGCCTGCACCTGGTCTTCAGTCGCCGCGGTCATCTTCGCTTCCTTCGTCCTTTATCTCGTCGCAACCAGCTTGTTGATCGCGGCTTCGATCGTCATCGTCTCGCGCGCGCCGGTCTTGCGATCCTTGATCTCGACTTCGCCGTTCGCAACCGACCGCGGTCCAACGATGATCTGGACAGGGACACCAATAAGGTCGGCGGTCGCAAACTTCGCGCCGGCGCGGTCATCGGTATCGTCCAGAAGCACGTCGAATCCGGCCTTCCCTAATCCCGAGTAGAGCGTGGCGCTCGCCGCATCGCAAGCGGCATCACCCGCTTTCATGTTGATGACGACGACATCGAACGGGGCGATCGACTTCGGCCAGATGATACCGTTTTCGTCGTGCGATGCCTCGATGATCGCGGGCACAAGACGGGTCGGGCCGATACCGTAGGAGCCCATGTGCACGGTGTGCTCCTTGCCGTCCGGTCCGAGCACCCTCGCGCCCATCGCTTCGGAATATTTTGTGCCGAAGTAGAAGATGTGGCCGACCTCGATGCCGCGCGCCGACAGGCGTTCGCTCTCGGGAATGGCGTTGAAGTCCGCCTCATCATGCATTTCCGAGGTTGCGGCATAACGTGAGGTCCACTTCTCGAAGATCGCCTTCAGGCCGGCGACATCGTCGAAATTGGTATCCTCGCCCGGGATGTCGAATCCGAGGAAGTCCTTGTGGCAGAAGACTTCCGACTCGCCCGTGTCGGCAAGGATGATGAACTCGTGGCTGAGATTGCCGCCGATCGGCCCTGTGTCGGCGCGCATCGGGATGGCACGCAAGCCCATGCGGGCGAAGGTGCGCAGATAAGCCGCAAACATCCGGTTATAGGCGTGCTCCGCCCCTTCGCGATCAAGATCGAAGGAATAGGCGTCCTTCATCAGGAACTCGCGCGAGCGCATCGTGCCGAAGCGCGGACGGATCTCGTCGCGGAACTTCAACTGGATGTGATAGAGGTTGAGCGGCAGGTCACGATAGGACTTCACGTAGGAGCGGAATACGTCCGTGATCATCTCCTCATTCGTCGGGCCATAGAGCATCGGCCGGTCCTGCCGGTCCTTGATGCGCAGCATTTCCTTGCCATAGGCATCGTAGCGTCCGCTCTCCTGCCACAGCTCCGCCGACTGCAGGGTCGGCATCAGGAGCTCGATTGCGCCGGAGCGGTTCTGTTCTTCGCGAATGATCGCGTTGACCTTGTCGAGCACGCGCTTGCCAAGCGGCAGCCAGGTATAGATGCCGGCAGATTGCTGGCGGATCATGCCCGTCCGCAGCATCAGGCGGTGGGAAACGATTTCCGCTTCCTTCGGATTTTCCTTCAAGATGGGCATGAAAAAGCGGGACAGGCGCATGACAGGTTCCAGAACTTGGTGGACTTCGCACTATCGGCGGATTCGGGCGAAATGACGTTGTGCTTCGGCCACCTTCGCCCGAGCAAGGAGAAGCGGCTTAGCCCATTGCGATCGTACTCTTGAATTTCTCCTCCGACACGGCCGGTGGAAAGCATTTCGAGCTCAGCGTTCATAACCGCTTCGCGCGCGGATGAAAACCCTGCCGCAGCGGGAAGAAAACCACATAATAGATGGCGTTTGGTGGGAAATGCGCGGGGCTGGCCTGCGTCAAAAGAGCACGGTAGTAACAGAACAAGGACGGCTCCTGTCAACGGAAAAAAATTACCGGACTGTAGCAAAAATGCAAAAAAAGCAGATGACAGCGCCCAATGTTTGAGCTAATTTCGGCTCACAAAACAGGCAAGAAGACCAAATTCTTGCCGGAATTCGCGGTCAAGTCTTGGGAGGATAAGATCTTAGGCGCGCTCGTTCGCTGCCGCCGGAAACGGATTAAAGATCACGCGAAACTTAGAAAACAAGGCTTTACGCCTTGTTTTTTTTTGCTTTTCGCAGCCTCCCTTTCACCGAAGCACTGTTGAAATATGTCAATTCTCTGGCAGTCAACCCGAGAATTTTCGTTGCCGCTTGGGTCCCGGCGTCGGCGCCACCCGTTCTCCCTCGGAACTGCGAGAAAACAAATATTCAACTGCGAATTTGGCGGCGGGCTTTTGCCCGCTGGCACGATTTTTGCCCATCGGCAATTCGCAGTAGGCCTCGGCAGCCATTCAATAAAATTTCGGCGCGAAACGCGGGATGGAATCGATCCCGTATCCCAGTTTGACCGAAACGAAATACCAGCCGAGGTGAATGGCAGCAGCGATGGCGGTGGTCAGCAGCACGACGCGCAGGGCGCGGAACCGCGCGGGAGCGCTTTCGACACTGCCGGGCACGACATCGTTTTCCTCCGCTTGCGTGCGCACTCCCAGCGGCAGAACGGCAAAGAGCGTGAGCCACCAGATGATGAAATAGATAGCAAGGGTCGAAAAAACGGACATTGCAGGTCTCAATTCTTATCGCTGGATGGCCCTGCAGCGCCGCGCGTCTGATCAGACGCGCAGAGGACGCTGTCGCACTTTGAATTGCTGCAAGGCCATCGCGTCCGCCTTATAGCGCCACTCAGCCCGGCCGGCAAACAAGTGGGCCGCGCCCGACTGTCACACCTCTTCCAGTTCGATCAAGGTGCCTTGAAAGTCCTTAGGGTGCAGGAACAGAACCGGTTTGCCATGGGCGCCGATTTTTGGCGTGCCATCGCCGAGCACCCGCGCTCCCGCCTCCTTCAACCGGTCGCGAGCCGCAATGATGTCCGCCACCTCATAGCAGATGTGGTGCATGCCGCCCGCAGGGTTCTTCGCAAGAAAAGCGGCAATCGGGGATGCCGCGCCCAACGGCTCCAGCAGTTCCACCTTCGTATTCGGGAGCGTTACGAACACGACCGTGACACCGTGCTCGGGAAGCGCCTGCGGCTCGGTGACGTTTGCGCCGAGCATCGTACGGTAACTTTCAGCCGCCGTTGCCAAATCCGGCACGGCGATCGCCACATGATTTACCCTTCCCAACATCGAATGCTCCCTTCCTTCGAGGCTCCGCAGTGGATTACGTCGCGCCTTCAGGTGGGGAAATCAGACTTTGGTAACAAAAACCGTGACAACCGGCTTCTTGCCCCATACCTGATTGGCGGTACTGCGCACAGCGCGGCGAACCGCTTCCTGCAACATGGCGAGATCCTTCCGCTTTGCCCGAGGGATACTTTCCACCGCGCCGAGCACAGCGTCGTAGAGCGTATCGCCCATATCCTCGCCCTCGTCGTCGAATTCCGGAAGTCCGATCGGTACGACATCCGGATCACCGAGGAAATCATAGCGATTGTCGAGCACGACATTGACGGAGACGTGGCCGGCGAAGGAAAGCTTACGCCGCTCGCCGATGCCCATCTCGTCGAAGTCGCCGATCAACGTTCCGTCCTTGTAGATGCGACCGTGCGGCGCCTGGTCGATCACCTCCGCTGGGCCGGGTGCCAGGCGCAGGATTTCACCATTGCGCAGCCGCGGCACACTAGCGATACCGGAGTGCAGCGCCAGTTCGGCATGTGCGGTCAGGTGGGCTGCCTCGCCGTGGACGGGCACGACGATCTGCGGCTTGACCCACTGGTACATCTGCTGCAGCTCGTTGCGCCGTGGGTGGCCGGAAACATGCACGAGCGCCTCGCTGTCGGTAATGATGTGAATGCCCTGCTCGATCAGACCATTCTTGATGTCGTTGATCGCCTTCTCGTTTCCTGGAATGGTACGCGACGAGAAGACGATCGTGTCACCCGCCGAAAACGCTACATTGCGCATCTCATCCCGGGCGATCTTGGCGAGCGCCGCCCGCGGCTCCCCTTGGCTGCCGGTCAGGATCACGACGACCTTGTCGCGCGGAATATAGCCGAACTCGTCCTCAGCCAGGAACGGCTTCAGACCTTCCATCAGGCCGAGGTCCCTGGCGACGTCCACAACGCGCTTCATCGAACTGCCGAGCAGCAGAACCTCCCTGCCCGCTGCCTCCGCCGCTTCGGCGACAGAGCGGATCCGGCCGACATTCGAGGAGAATGTGGTGATGCCGACACGACCTTCAGCATTCGCGATGATCTTGGCGAGACTTTCAGAAACCTGTTGTTCGGATGGCGAAACGCCGTCGCGAAGCGCGTTGGTGGAGTCGCAGACGAGCGCCAACACGCCTTCCTCGCCGATCTGGCGGAAACGCGCTTCGTCCGTGATCGGGCCGAGCGACGGCTCAAGATCGATCTTCCAGTCGCCCGTGTGCACGATAGTGCCGAGCGGCGTGCGGATGACGAGCGACATCGGCTCAGGGATCGAATGGTTGACGCCGATTGCCTCGATGCTGAAGGGGCCGACATTGATCCGGTCCCCCTGCTTGAAGATCGTGACCGGAATTTCGCCGCGGCTTTTTTCGAAATCGCGCTTCGCCTCGAGCATGCCGGCGGTGAAGGGCGAAGCATAGACCGGAACGTTGAGGCCCGGCCAAAGGTCGTTCAACGCACCATAGTGGTCCTCATGCGCGTGCGTGATGATGATCGCCTTCAGATTGCGGCGCTCCTCGGCGAGGAAGGCGATGTCCGGCAAGACCAGTTCGACGCCGGGCAGTTCCGGGCCGGGGAAAGTCACACCGCAATCGACCATGATCCACTGGCGGTTGCCGGGCCGGCCATAGCCATAAAGGCCGAGGTTCATGCCTATTTCGCCGACGCCGCCAAGCGGCAAGAACACCAGTTCTTCTTCCTGCGCCATATCGTTGCGCGCCCCTATTCTTCAATCATCCAAAAAATACATCACCGGCGGCAATCGCCTGCTGGGTGCCGGATCCCGTGTCGAGCAACAACCGGCCGTCCTGATCAATACCGGCAAAGCGGCCCGAAAGCGACCGATCCGGCAGGTTGACGGTGATCGTCTCGCCGATCCCCCGCGCCGCCGCACGCCAGAGCTCGATGATCTTGGCGATGCCTGCGCCGCGGTCCCAGAGCGAGAGCATCTCGGCCACAGCGAGAAAAAGATGTGCGAACAGCTCATCCGGCGACGCCGACGCCCCCTCGCGACGAAGTGACGTCGCGGGGTAGAGCGCTCCTTCAGGTGCGATGCCGACATTTACCCCGATGCCGATGACCAGTGCCCGGCGGCCGTCGGCAAGTTCCTCTCCTTCAAGAAGAATGCCGCATACCTTCTTGCCATCGACGAGGATGTCGTTCGGCCATTTGATTTCCACCGGCGCCGCGGCCGGCGGCATTACTGTCCGGATCGCCCGATGCGCGGCCACCGCGACGGCAAGCGGCAGCGAATGCAATCGCGCAATCGGCGCCGGATCGATGAGAAGCAGCGATGCGTAGAGGTTGCCGGGCTCGGAAACCCATGCGCGGCCGCGACGGCCGCGGCCGCCCGTCTGCCGGCCGGCGGTGATCCAGAGATTGCCGGGATCACCTTCGCGCGCCTTCGCCAGACACTCGCTGTTGGTCGAGATGGTCTCGGCAAGCGCAACATGCCGGAAGTCGTCAGGCGAAATCCGGCCGCCGCCCTTCCCGCCGGTCAAAAGAAGGTCCGCGCCGCAACTTCCGCGGCGCTTCCGAGCGGTCCGCCGATCAGCACGTATCCGAGAACGAACAGACCGGAGAGGCCGAAGACAAGGCGCAGTTCGCCGGCGGTGCGCGCGAACTCACCCTTGGCCTCATCGAACCACATGACCTTGATGACGCGCAGGTAATAATAGGCACCGACGACAGACGCGAGCACGCCGATGATCGCGAGCGCGTAGAGATGCGCCTCGATGGCGGCGACGAACACGAAATACTTCGCGAAGAAGCCTGCGAGCGGCGGGATGCCTGCCAGCGAGAACATCAGGATCGTCAAAGCCGTCGCCATAAACGGATTGGTCTGCGAGAGGCCGGCAAGGTCATCGATATTCTCGACGTGCTCGCCTTCCTTGCGGCGCATGGCGAGAATGCAGGCGAAGGTGCCGAGCGTCATGATCATGTAGATCAGCATGTAGAGGATCACGCCGCGCACGCCCGCCATCGAGCCAGCCGCAAGACCGACCAGCGCATAACCCATGTGACCGATCGACGAATACGCCATCAGCCGCTTGATGTTCCTCTGGCCGATTGCCGCGAAAGCGCCGAGCAGCATGGAAGCGATCGAGATGAAAACGACGATCTGCTGCCAGTCCGCGACCACCGGTTCGAAGGCATTGATGACGATGCGAACGAGGATCGACATCGCCGCGACCTTCGGTGCGGCTGCGAAGAAGGCGGTGACCGGGGTCGGTGCGCCTTCATAGACGTCCGGCGTCCACATGTGGAACGGAACCGCGGAAATCTTGAAGGCTAGGCCCGCGAGGATGAAGGCCAGACCAAAAACGAGGCCCAGCGAACGGCCTTCCGCCGTAAGGGCCGCGGCGATCTCGTCGAAACCGGTATGGCCGGTGAAGCCGTAGACGAGCGACATGCCGTAAAGCAGCATGCCCGACGACAGGGCGCCGAGAACGAAGTATTTCAACCCGGCTTCCGTCGAACGGACGCTGTCACGATTGATCGCCGCCACGACATAGAGCGCCAGCGACTGCAGCTCCAGCGACAGGTAGAGCGAGATCAGGTCGTTCGCGGAGATCATCAGCAGCATGCCGAGGGTCGCCAGCACCAGCAGCACCGGAAACTCGAAGCGGTCGATCTGGGTCGAACGGGCATGACCGACGGTCATCACCATCGCCGTAATCGAGCCGATCAGCGCCAGGACCTTCATGAACTTGGCGAAGGGATCGGAAAGGAAGGCGCCGCCATAGGCCTCACCCTCGCCTGTCTTCAGGACGAGCCACAGCCCGGCGATGATCAGCAGTGCGACGGCAAGTCCGGTTACGGTTGGCGTGGACGACCTTTCGTTCGAAAAGACGCCAATCATCAATAGCACCATCGCGCCGGCCGCGAGGATCAGCTCGGGAACCGAGAGTTGCAGGCTTGCGAAGAGGGTTTCAGCAGTCATGTCCAGTCACGTCCTGTGGTCATTGCACCGAAAGCGCAACGTCTTGCGCTGCCTGCAGGGCTGCGGAGTAGTTGTTTACGAGCAGATCCACGGAGGCCGCGGTCGCATCGAAGACCGGTGCCGGATAGACACCGAAGAAGATCGTCAGAATCACCAGCGGATAGAGGATAAGCTTCTCACGTGCCGATAGATCGAGGAGCGCCTTCAGGCTTTCCTTCTCGAGCGCACCGAAAATCACCCGGCGATAGAGCCAGAGCGCATAGGCGGCCGAGAGAATGACGCCGCTGGTGGCGAACAAGGCGACCCAGGTATTGGCGCGGAAGGCACCCACCAGCGTCAGCACTTCGCCGACGAAGCCCGAGGTCCCGGGAAGGCCGACGTTCGCCATGGTGAAGACCATGAAGGCGACCGCGTATTTCGGCATGTTATTGACGAGGCCGCCGTAGGCCGCGATCTCGCGGGTGTGCAGGCGGTCATAGACGACGCCGACGCAAAGGAAGAGCGCTCCCGAGACGATGCCGTGCGACAGCATCTGGAAGATTGCGCCCTGCACGCCCTGCGTATTGGCGGCAAACGTGCCCATGGTGACATAGCCCATGTGCGCCACCGAGGAATAGGCGATCAGCTTCTTGATATCGGTCTGCATCATCGCCACCAGCGAGGTGTAGATGATCGCGACGATCGACAGCGTGAACACGAACGGCGCGAAATAGTCCGACGCGAGCGGGAACATCGGCAGCGAGAAGCGCAGGAAGCCGTAGCCGCCGAGCTTCAAGAGGATGCCAGCCAGAATGACCGACCCCGCAGTCGGCGCCTGGACGTGCGCGTCGGGAAGCCAGGTGTGCACCGGCCACATCGGCATCTTCACCGCGAAGGAGGCGAAGAAGGCAAGCCATAGCCAGGTCTGCATCTCGCGCGGGAACTTGTAGGCCAGCAGTTCTGTGATATCGGTCGTGCCGGCCTGCCAATACATCGCCATGATGGCGAGCAGCATCAGCACCGAGCCCAACAGCGTGTAGAGGAAGAACTTGTAGCTCGCATAGACGCGATCCCTGCCGCCCCAGACGCCGATGATGATGAACATCGGAATGAGGCCTGCTTCGAAAAACACGTAGAAGAGCACGATGTCGAGCGAGACGAAGACGCCGAGCATCAGCGTTTCCAGCATCAGAAACGCGATCATGTATTCCTTCAGGCGCTTCTCGATCGTGAGCCAGCTCGCCAGCACGCAGAACGGCATCAAGAGGGCGGTCAGCGGCACGAACAGCACGGAAATGCCATCGATGCCGAGGTGATAGGAGATGCCGGTGCCGAGCCACTCGCGCTTCTCGACCATCTGGAAGCCCGGGTTCGAGGGGTCGAACTGATACCAGATGTAGAGCGAGACGGCGAAGGTGAAGATCGTCGTCAGCAGCGACACGTTCAGGATGTTCCGGCGGCCGTAGACGCTGTCTTCCCTTGTCAGCAAGAGAAGCAGAACGCCGACGAGCGGCATGAAGGTGACCGCGGAAAGTACGGGCCAATCGGTCATCAGAAAGAACTCCCGAGCATCATCCATGTAACGAGCGCAGCGATGCCGATCAGCATGGCGAACGCGTAGTGATAAAGGTAACCGGTCTGCATCCGCACGACGCGATCGGTTACATCGAGGACACGCGCCGCAACACCGTTCGGTCCAAAGCCGTCGATCACCCGGCCGTCACCCTCCTTCCAGAGGAAGGTGCCGAGGCGCTTGGCGGTACGAACGAACAGGAAATCGTAGAGCTCGTCGAAGTACCACTTGTTCAGCAGGAACTGGTAAAGACCGCGGTGCTGGTTGGCGAGGTACTTCGGCGTCTCCGGCGAGCGGATGTACATGTACCAGGCGGTGTAGAGGCCGAGCGCCATGGCCACGAACGGGCTCCACCGCACCCACAGCGGAACGTGGTGGTATTCCTCGAGAATTTCATTTTCCGGCAGCGTGAAGAGAGAGCCCTGCCAGAACTCGGCATAGTGATGGCCGAAGAAATAATCGTGGAACAGGAAGCCCGCGACAAGCGCGCCGGCGGCCAGGATATAAAGCGGCACCAACATCACCTGCGGCGATTCATGGACGTGATGCATGACATCCGAGGAAGCCCGCGGTCTGCCGTGGAAGGTCATGAACGTCAGGCGCCACGAATAGAAGCTCGTGAACAGAGCGGCGATTACCAGAAGGATGAAGGCGAAGGTAGAGACGGCACTATGCGAGGCGAAGGTCGACTCGATGATCGCATCCTTCGAGAAGAAGCCGGCCGTGCCGATGACGGTTCCGGGAATGCCGACGCCCGTCAGCGCAATCGTGCCGATGAACATCATCCAGTAGGTGACCGGAATGTGTGTGCGCAAGCCGCCCATGTAGCGCATGTCCTGCTCGCCATCGACGGCGTGGATCACCGAACCGGCACCAAGGAACAAGAGCGCCTTGAAGAAGGCATGCGTGAAGAGGTGGAAGATCGCGGCGCCATAGGCGCCGACGCCGAGCGCCACGAACATGTAGCCGAGCTGCGAGCAGGTCGAATAGGCGATGACGCGCTTGATGTCGTTCTGAACGAGGCCGACGGTCGCGGCAAAGAAGGCGGTGATGGCGCCGATCAGCGTGACGACCGTCAATGCATCGGGCGAGAGTTCGAACAGCGGCGACATGCGCGCGACGAGGAAGACGCCGGCGGTGACCATGGTTGCGGCATGGATGAGGGCCGACACCGGGGTCGGGCCTTCCATGGCATCCGGCAGCCATGTGTGCAGAAGGAACTGCGCCGACTTGCCCATCGCGCCCATGAAGAGCAGCAGGCAGGCAGCCGTCACGGCGTTCGCTTTGTCGAGATGCATACCGAAGAGCGTGATGACGGCTTCCCCGGCTTCGGCGCCTTCTGCAGGCAGGTAGCTCTGGGCGGTGGCGAAAACGGTTTCGAGATTGATCGAACCGAAAAGCACGAAGACCAGGAAGATGCCGAGCGAGAAGCCGAAGTCACCGACGCGGTTGACTATGAAGGCCTTGATCGCCGCAGCGTTGGCCGAAGGCTTCTTGTACCAGAAGCCGATCAGCAGATAGGACGCAAGGCCCACGCCTTCCCAGCCGAAGAACATCTGCAGGAGATTGTCCGACGTGATCAGCATCAGCATCGCGAAGGTGAAGAGCGACAGATAGGCGAAGAAACGCGGCCGGTTCGGATCATGATGCATGTATCCGATCGAATAGATGTGCACCAGCGTCGAAACCGTGTTGACGACCACGAACATGACGGCCGTCAGGGTGTCGACACGGAAGGCCCATTCGACATCGAAGCTGCCGGACTGGATCCAGCGCAGTACCGAAACCTTGAGCATTTCCTCTTCGCCGAGCGCGACGTTGAAGAAAACGAGCCAGGACAGCGCGACCGCGATAACCATCAGCCCGCTTGTCACATATTCGGATGCCTTGGCACCGATCTGCGTGCCCAGAAGACCAGCAACGAGAAAGCCGATCAGAGGCAGAAAGACGATAGCCTTGATAATGGTGTCCATAGCCCAATCAGCCCTTCATCGTGTTGATGTCTTCGACGTCGATCGAGCCGCGGTTGCGATAGAAGACGACGAGAATTGCAAGTCCGATAGCCGCTTCGGCGGCCGCCACCGTCAGAATGAACAGCGCGAAGACCTGGCCGGTGATGTCGTTCAGGAAGGCCGAGAAGGCCACCATGTTGATATTGACAGCGAGCAGGATCAGTTCCACCGACATCAGGATGATGATGACGTTCTTCCGGTTGAGAAAGATGCCGAAGACGCCGAGCGTGAACAGGATGGCGCTGACGGTCAGATAGTGGGAAATTCCGATTTCCATGTTGTAGTTCCTCGACCTCGCGTCCGGATTAGATGCCCTGCCCCGGCTTGACCGTGATCACCTCGACAGCGGTCTCGGGTGCGCGGGCAACCTGCCGCGGAATGCTCTGGCGCTTGATGTTCTGGCGGTGGCGCAGCGTCAGCACGATGGCGCCGATCATGGCGACGAGCAGCACGAGCCCCGCGATTTGGAAGAAGTAGATGTAATGTGTGTAGAGAACGTCGCCGAGTGCGGCCGTATTGGTCCGCTCGCTTACCGGCGGAATCGGCATCGCGATACCCTTGGCGATTTCCGGCGAGAAGGTCGTGCCGCCGACGACGATGATGAGTTCGGCCGCAAGGATCAACCCGATCAGAGCGCCGATCGGCGCATATTCAAGCACACCCGCGCGCAGCTCCGCGAAATCGATGTCGAGCATCATCACGACGAACAGGAACAGAACCGCCACCGCGCCGACATAGACGACGAGCAGGATCATTGCCAGGAACTCGGCCCCCGTCAGCAGGAAGAGCCCCGCCGAGTTGAAGAAGGTCAGGATCAGGAACAGAACCGAATAAACCGGGTTCTTCGATGCAATGACCATGAATGCCGATGCCACCGCAATGAAGGCAAAGAGATAGAAAAAAAGAACCTGCAGACCCATGATCGGTGCCTTTTTCGTCTTGCTCGGCGTGAAGGCGCCTGCCTCCACTCCATGGGCAAAGCCGGACACGGTCCGGCCGGCGCCCAATACCTGTTTCACATGCGTCGCTCTTAAGCGGCGCGATACAGCGTCACGCAGATAGCCTCAGCGGTAGGGCGAGTCCATCGCGATGTTGCGCGCGATTTCCCGTTCCCAACGGTCGCCATTGGCGAGCAGCTTTTCCTTGTCGTAGTAAAGCTCTTCACGCGTTTCGGTGGCGAATTCGAAGTTCGGCCCCTCGACGATGGCGTCGACCGGACAGGCTTCCTGGCAGAACCCGCAATAGATGCACTTCACCATGTCGATGTCGTAGCGCACCGTGCGGCGCGTGCCGTCGTTGCGGCGCGGGCCGGCCTCGATGGTGATTGCCTGGGCAGGACAGATCGCCTCGCACAGCTTGCAGGCGATGCAGCGCTCTTCCCCGTTCGGATAACGGCGGAGCGCATGCTCACCGCGGAAACGCGGGCTGACCGGCCCCTTTTCGAAGGGATAGTTCACGGTCGCCTTCGGCCTGAAGAAATAGCGCATGGACAAGAAGAACGCGCCGACGAATTCCTTGAGGAACAGCGAGTTGACGGCTTGCGAGAGACCGGCCATCATTTACCTCCAAACTTGCCGGCCTCGGAGACGCCGGCGGTATGCAGCGAAGCGCGGACGGACATCAAGCCCACCCCATCAGCTTCAAAACGAATGCGACGATGACGACCATGGCGAGCGACAGCGGAAGGAAGACCTTCCAGCCGAGGCGCATCAACTGGTCGTAGCGGTAGCGCGGCACGAAAGCCTTGACCATCGCGAACATGAAGAACACGAACGAGGCCTTCAGCACGAACCAGACGATGCCCGGGACCCAGTTCAGGAACCACACGTCGAGCGGGGGAAGCCAGCCGCCGAGGAACAGGATCGTCGTCAGCGCGCACATAAGGCAGATCGCCGCGTATTCGCCGAGCATGAACATCATATACGGAGTAGAGCCGTATTCGACCATGAAGCCGGCAACGAGTTCGGATTCGGCTTCGGGCAGATCGAAGGGCGGACGGTTCGTCTCGGCAAGTGCCGAGATGAAGAACACGACGAACATCGGGAACAGCGACAGCCAATGCCAGTCGAGGAACGACGCCGGTAGGCCGATCATCGTTCCAAGGCCGTCGGTCTGTGCGGTGACGATGTCCGTCAGGTTGAGCGAGCCGACGCAAAGCAGAACCGTGACGATGACGAAGCCGATCGAGACTTCGTAGGACACCATCTGCGCGGCGGAACGCAAGGCGCCGAGGAAGGGATACTTCGAGTTAGACGCCCAGCCGCCCATGATGATGCCATAAACTTCAAGAGAAGATATGGCGAAGACGAAGAGGATGCCGACGTTGATGTTCGCGATCACCCAGTTTGCGTTGAGCGGAATGACCGCCCAGGCAGCAAGCGCAAGCGTCACCGAAACCAGCGGCGCAAGGAGGAAGATCGTCTTGTTGGCACCAGCCGGAATGACCGGCTCCTTGAAAACGAATTTCAGGAGGTCGGCGAAGGACTGGAACAATCCCCAGGGACCGACGACGTTCGGGCCGCGGCGGAGCTGCACAGCGGCCCAGATCTTGCGGTCGGCCAGCAGAATGTAGGCGATGAAGACCAGCAGCGCGACCAGCAGCAGCAACGACTGGGCGATCATGATGATCGCAGGCCAGAGATAGGTCGAAACGAAAGCGTCCATGATACTCTATTCCCTCGCGCTCATTCCGCCGCAGCTTTGAAATTGTTGCGTGCCAAAGCCGAGCATTCGGCCATGACGGCGGATGCGCGCGCTATCGGGTTCGTCAAATAGAAGTCTTTGACCGGAGACGCAAACGCGGATTTTGCCATCGCACCTGCTTTTTGTGCGAGTGCGGCAATTTCATCGCTGTCGCCGGCTGCGATAGCGTCGATCTCGGCGAAATGCGGATGTGCCGCGTAGAGTTTCGCACGCAATTCGCCAAGCGAATCAAAGGGCAGCTTCCGGCCGAGCACATCGGAAAGCGCGCGGATAATGGCCCAGTCCTCACGCGCGTCGCCCGGGGCGAAGCCCGCGCGGCTACCAACCTGTACCCGGCCTTCTGTATTGACCCAGGTCCCGGACTTTTCGGTATAGGTCGCGCCCGGGAGAATGACATCGGCCGCATGTGCGCCGTTGTCCCCGTGCGAACCAATATAGACGGTGAAGCCGGCCTTTCGCGCCGAAAGGTCGATCTCATCCGCACCGAGCAGGAAGAGCACGTCGGTGCCGGCGACCATTTCCGCGGCCGACTTGCCGCCCTTGCCGGGGACGAAGCCAAGATCGAGAGCGCCGACGCGCGAGGCTGCGGTGTGAAGCACGGCGAAGCCGTTCCAATCCGCACCGACCGCGCCGACCGCGACTGCGAGCTTTGCCGCATTTGCGAGGACGGCCGCACCGCCCTCCCCTGCCAGCGCACCCTGGCCGACGACGATCAGCGGCCGCTCGGCCTTCTTCAAGGTGGCGACGAACTTGGCCTTGCCGGAAAGGAGTTCGGCAAGCGTTTCGCTGCCCGCGCCGAGATATTCATAGTCGTAGCGCAGTTCACTCTGTTCGCCGATCACGCCGATCGGAAAATTGCCCATGCGGTAGCGCTTGCGGATGCGCGCATTGAGCACGGACGCTTCAAAGCGCGGGTTGGAGCCGATAATGAGCAGCGCATCGGCGTTTTCGATACCCTGGATCGTCGGGTTGAAGATGTAGCTGGCGCGGCCGAGCGATGGGTCGAGTGCGGCACCGTCCTGCCGGCAGTCGATGTTCTCAGAGCCGAGCGACGCAACAAGCTCCTTCAGAGCGTACATCTCTTCGACGGAAGCGAGATCGCCGGCGATCGCACCGATCTTGTCGCCCGAGGTGTTTGCCACGGCAGCCTTGATCGCCTGGAACGCATCGCTCCAGCTTGCGGGCTGTAGACGGCCATCCTTCTTGACGTAGGGACGGTCGAGGCGCTGTGTCTTCAGCCCATCCCAGATAAAGCGGGTCTTGTCGGAGATCCACTCCTCGTTGATGTCCTCGTTGACGCGGGGCATGATGCGCATCACTTCGCGGCCGCGCGTGTCGACGCGGATCGCGGAACCGACGGCGTCCATGACGTCGATCGACTCCGTCTTGTTCAGTTCCCAGGGACGGGCCGTGAAGGCGAAGGGCTTGGAGGTCAGAGCGCCGACCGGGCAAAGGTCGACGACGTTGCCCTGCAGTTCTGAGGTCATCGCCTGTTCGAGATAAGTGGTGATCTCGGCGTCCTCGCCGCGGCCGATGAGGCCGAGCTCGGCAATGCCGGCGACTTCCGTCGTGAAGCGGACGCAGCGCGTGCAATGGATGCAGCGGTTCATCACCGTCTTCACCAGCGGGCCGATATATTTGTCCTCGACCGCGCGCTTGTTTTCCTGGTAGCGCGAGCTGTCGATGCCGAACGCCATGGCCTGATCCTGCAGGTCGCATTCACCGCCCTGGTCGCAGATCGGGCAGTCGAGCGGGTGGTTGATCAGCAGGAACTCCATGACGCCTTCGCGCGCCTTCTTGACCATCGGCGTGGTCGTGAACACTTCCGGCACCTCGCCATTCGGGCCGGGACGCAGATCGCGCACGCCCATGGCGCACGAGGCTGCCGGCTTCGGCGGTCCGCCCTTCACTTCGACCAGACACATGCGGCAGTTGCCGGCGACCGAAAGCCGCTCATGGAAACAGAAGCGCGGAACCTCGGCGCCGGCCTCTTCACACGCCTGGAGCAGGGTGAAATGATCCGGGACCTCGATCTCTTTTCCGTCGACTTTCAGCTTTGCCATCTTCGCACTCAATCCTGTCTTCCGTCCGCCTGCCTCTCGGCGGCAGACAATTCCGTTACGGCCACGCCGCTTGGTGGCGATGGCCGCGGAGGGGTCATCGCCTCATAATCTTTCATCACACGCCCTTGAGCGCCTTCGCCTGCCCTACCCAATCGTCGCGCAGGATGCGGCCGTCGAAGCCGAGTTCCTTATCCAGTCGCGCCACGTCCGCGTCGCTTAAGGCGGCGATGTCGGCAAAGCGGCGGATGCCCCTGGCGTTCAAGACCTGCTCAAGCTTCGGACCGATGCCGGAAATCCGCTTGAGGTCATCGGCTGCAACCGACGGCTTTGCAGACTTGGCCGGCGCCTTCGCTTTTGCCTTCGGCCTGGACACCCTGGAGGGCCGCGCAACAACGGGAGCCGGCAATGCTTCCGGAGCTTGCGCTACCACCCGCTTGGCCGGCGCTGCCGTAGGCTTCGGCGCGGCTGCCTGTGGCAGCACCGGCGCCAAGATGCCTTGCTGCATTGCACTCACAGCGCCCTGCATGGCGCCGAACATGATGCCGGCGATATGGCTCGACAGGCCGAAGCCAAGCGCCGTCGCGGCCGCGACCGCGGCCGTCGGATGCGCCATCAGCGGGTGCAGCGGCAGGTTCGGCATGTTTTTCATCCATTCGGCCATGCCGAACGGATCGGCCGGGTCGACGTCGAGGGACCGCGCGAATGGAATGACTACGCCGGCCTTTTCCATGCTTTGTCCGTCCTTACGTGCCCCGGCCATCGGTCGTTACTCCGCTGCTTCGAGCACCGCGCCGTGTGACGTCGCGTTGCGTGTGTATTCGTCGATGCGCTTTTCGATCTCCGGGCGGAAGTTGCGGATAAGGCCCTGAACCGGCCAGGCGGCCGCATCGCCAAGCGCACAGATGGTGTGGCCCTCGATCTGCTTCGTCACATCGAAAAGCATGTCGATCTCGCGCTTCTGCGCACGGCCTTGCACCATGCGTTCCATCACGCGCCACATCCAGCCCGTGCCCTCGCGGCAAGGCGTGCACTGGCCGCAGCTCTCGTGCTTGAAGAATGCCGAGATGCGGGCGATCGCCTTGATGATGTCGGTGGACCTGTCCATGACGATCGCCGCAGCGGTGCCGAAGGACGACTTGACTTCGCGCAGACCGTCGAAATCCATCGGGCAGTCGATGATGTCTTCGGCTTTCACGACCGGGCACGACGCACCACCCGGAATGACGGCCAAGAGATTGTCCCAGCCGCCGCGGATGCCGCCCGCATGCTTTTCGATCAGCTCGCGGAACGTGATGCCCATCGCCTCTTCGACGGTGCACGGCTTATTGACGTGGCCGGAGATCATGAACAGCTTCGTGCCGACATTGTTCGGGCGGCCGATCGAGGAGAACCAGCTCGCGCCGCGGCGCAAAATGGTCGGCGCGACCGCGATCGATTCAACGTTGTTGACGGTCGTCGGGCAGCCGTAGAGACCCATGTTTGCCGGGAACGGCGGCTTCAGGCGCGGCTGGCCCTTCTTGCCCTCAAGGCTTTCGAGCAATGCGGTTTCTTCGCCGCAGATATAGGCACCGGCGCCGTGATGGACGTAGATGTCCATGTCCCAGCCGTGCTTGTTGTTCTTGCCGAGCAGACCAGCGTCATAACATTCGTCGATCGCCGCCTGCAGCGCCTCGCGCTCGCGGATATATTCGCCGCGCACGTAGATGTAGGCGGTATGGGCGCCCATGGCGAAGCTCGCGACCAGACAGCCTTCGATCAGCGTGTGCGGATCGTGGCGCATGATGTCGCGGTCCTTGCAGGTGCCGGGCTCCGACTCGTCCGCGTTGACCACGAGATAATGCGGCCGTCCGTCGCTTTCTTTCGGCATGAAGGACCACTTCAGCCCGGTCGGGAAGCCGGCGCCACCGCGGCCGCGAAGGCCGGAAGCCTTCATCTCGTTGATGATCCAGTCGCGGCCCTTTTCCAGGATCTCTTTGGTGCCGTCCCAGTGGCCGCGCGCCATGGCGCCCCTCAGGGATTTGTCCTTGAGGCCGTAGAGATTGGTAAAGATGCGGTCTTCATCTTTTAGCATGGTTCACCTCTTTACCGCGGCTTCTTGCCGAAAACCTTGATGTATTCGGCTTCACCGCCCTTGGCGAGCGCCTTGGCCTGCTTGACCCAATCGTCGCGCTCGATACGGCCCTTGAAATTCAGATACCCGTCGACCCATTCGCGCTCGGCCTTCTTCCAGGAGGCAACCTGCGCAAACGTGTAGATGCCGATCTCATGCAGGATCCCCTCGATCTTGGGGCCGACGCCCGAGATCAGCTTGAGATCGTCGACCGTCGCCGGCTTCTCGATACTCGCCGGGCGGTTTTTGTCTTCGAGAGACGGCCGGCCTACGACCGCAGGCTTGGCAGGCTTGGACTTGTCGACGGTCTCGCCTTCGATCTTGGCGATGGTTGCCGCTTCTTTCCGCGCGGTGGCCGGCGTCTTCAATGTGGGATTGGTAACCGCGCTTGCGGTCTTCGCCCTTGCTGCGTTCGCCGGCGGGATGCTGACCGCCGGCTCGTTCGAGGTCTTCTTCGCCCGGCCGGGATTTGCCTGTGCGGGGCTATTTGTCGTCGCCGGATCCAGCGCCAGCAATGTCGTCGGACCGCCAACGGGCGCGGAATAGACGCGGTCGATCTGCGGGCCGGGCGTAACTGCCGCACCCTTGCCTGCTTCGAAGTCGTCGATAATCTGTTCCAGGCGCTCAGGCGTCAGGTCTTCGAACGTATCCTTGAAGATCATCACCATCGGCGCATTGACGCAGGCGCCCTGACATTCGACTTCTTCCCACGACAGGGTACCGCTCTCGTTCAGGGTGAAGGGATCCGAGGCGATCTTGCTCTTGCAGACCTTGATCAGGTCCTCGGCGCCGCGCAGCATGCACGGCGTGGTTCCGCAAACCTGCACGTGCGCACGCGTGCCGACCGGTTTCAGCTGGAACTGCGTGTAGAACGTCGCAACCTCGAGAACGCGGATATAGGGCATGCCAAGCATGTCTGCTACCGACTCGATCGCTGCCTTCGTGACCCAGCCATCCTGCTCTTGAGCGCGCATCAGCAGGGGAATGACCGCCGACTGCTCGCGGCCTTTCGGATATTTCTTGATCGTTGCCTTCGCCCAGGCAGCATTCTCTTTGTTGAACGCAAAGCTCGCTGGCTGGACAGTGTCTTCGGCTAGTCGACGAACGGACATTCTAGTGGACACCTTATCAGTTAATCGAACCGCACCGCGATTTCGCCACGGAGACGAATTCGCAGGCATAGGCTGACTGGTCTTTCTGCAAAAATACGATGTAGCGCGTGCCGTTGGCGACCGCGGCCTTGATCTCATAGCCCTTCGACAGGAGCGCGGACATGGAGCCGCCGCGCAATGCCTCGGACGACGCGCTGTTCACGTCCTCCTGGGCGAAAGCCGCAGAAGTGAACGCAAGAAGCCCGAGAACGGCAAGCGGCGCCAGACGCATCAGCGGTCTACCTCGCCAAACACGATGTCCAGGGATCCGAGCACGGCCGAGACGTCGGCGAGCTGGTGTCCGCGACAGATGAAGTCCATGGCCTGCAGGTGGGCATAGCCCGGGGCGCGGATCTTGCACCGGTATGGCTTGTTGGAACCATCGGAGACCAGATAGACGCCGAATTCGCCCTTGGGCGCCTCGACCGCGGCATAAACTTCGCCGGCCGGGACGTGGTAGCCCTCGGTATAGAGCTTGAAGTGATGGATCAAGGCCTCCATCGAACGCTTCATCTCGCCGCGCTTCGGCGGCACGATCTTGCCGTCCATCGAAGAGACCGGCCCGGCCTTGGCGTCGCCGAGCAGGCGGTTCACGCACTGGCGCATGATCCTCGCAGATTCGCGCATTTCGATCATGCGGATCAGGTAGCGGTCGTAGCAGTCGCCGTTCTTGCCGATCGGGATATCGAATTCGAGATCGGAATAGCACTCATAGGGCTGCGCGCGACGCAGGTCCCAGGCGGCGCCCGAGCCGCGCACCATCACGCCGGAGAAGCCCCAGGCCCAGGCATCCTCCAGCTTTACGACGCCGATATCGACGTTGCGCTGCTTGAAGATACGGTTACCGGTAAGCAGCTCGTCGATATCGTCGACGGTCTTCAGGAACGGATCGATCCATTTGCCGATGTCCTCGACGAGCTGATGCGGCAGGTCCTGGTGCACGCCGCCCGGCCGAATATAGGCCGAGTGCATGCGGGCGCCACAGGCGCGCTCGTAGAAGACCATCAGCTTCTCGCGCTCTTCGAAACCCCAGAGCGGCGGCGTCAGCGCACCGACGTCCATCGCCTGCGTTGTCACGTTAAGAAGATGCGAAAGGATACGGCCGATTTCCGAGTAAAGAACACGGATAAGCTGACCGCGGATCGGCACCTCAGTGCGTGTCAGTCTTTCGACGGCAAGCGCGAAGGCATGCTCCTGGTTCATCGGCGCAACATAGTCGAGCCGATCGAAGTAGGGGATGGCCTGCAGGTAGGTCTTGGCCTCGATCAACTTCTCCGTGCCGCGATGCAGGAGGCCGATATGCGGATCGACGCGCTCGACGATTTCGCCGTCGAGCTCAAGCACGAGACGCAGAACGCCGTGCGCCGCCGGATGCTGCGGGCCAAAGTTGATGTTGAAGTTGCGAACGTTATGTTCGGTCATACCGATTGCTCCAGGCCGGTTGGCGTCCTCGCCGGACCGCCACGGGCCGACTTAAATCACCGTGCCTTCGCCTTCTCGTCGCCGGGCAGGACGTATTCGGTCCCCTCCCAGGGCGAAAGAAAATCGAAGTTGCGGAACTCCTGCTTCAGCTCGACGGGTTCGTAGACGACCCGCTTGGCTTCGTCGTCGTAACGCACCTCGACGAAACCGGTCAGCGGGAAGTCCTTGCGCAACGGATGGCCTTCGAAACCGTAGTCCGTCAGGATGCGGCGCAGATCCGGATGCCCGGTGAAGAGGATGCCGTACATGTCGTAAGCTTCCCGCTCGAACCAGTCCGCACCCGGATAGACCAAAGTGGCAGAAGGCACGGGGTCGCCGTCGGCAGTTGCGACCTTGACACGGACACGCAGGTTCTGGCGCGGCGACAGCAGATGATAGACGACGTCGAAACGATCCGGCCGCTGCGGGTAGTCTACGCCGCAGACATCGATCAGGCTGACAAAACCGCACTGCACGTCGTCGCGCAGGAAACTCAGGAGCGCAATGAGGTGCTCGGCCTCCACCGTCAGGGTCAATTCGCCGTATTTGATCGACGAATCGGCGATCAGCGCACCCCGCATCTCGCGCAGATAGGAGGCAAGCTCGTTCAGGGCTTCACTCATCTTAAAGACTCCCCTGCCCTTAGCGCTCGATCGTGCCGGTCCGGCGGATCTTCTTCTGCAGCAGAAGCACGCCATAGAGCAGCGCTTCTGCCGTGGGAGGACAGCCTGGCACGTAGATGTCGACGGGCACGACGCGGTCGCAACCGCGCACGACCGAATAGGAATAGTGATAGTAGCCGCCGCCGTTGGCGCAGGAGCCCATCGAGATGACATAGCGGGGCTCCGGCATCTGGTCGTAGACCTTGCGAAGCGCGGGTGCCATCTTGTTGGTAAGCGTGCCGGCGACGATCATGACGTCGGACTGGCGCGGTGAGGCGCGCGGTGCGAAGCCGAAACGCTCGGCGTCATAGCGCGGCATCGACATCTGCATCATTTCGACAGCGCAGCAGGCAAGACCGAAGGTCATCCACATCAGCGAACCGGTGCGGGCCCAGTTGATCAGCTCGTCGGTCGAGGTAACGAGAAAACCCTTGTCGGCAAGCTCGTTGTTGATCTCGCCGAAGAAAGCGTCATTGCTGCCGATCGGCTTGCCGGTCGAGGGATCGATGATCCCCTTCGGCTGCGGCGCAACGAGCGTGGTGCCGGATGTTAGTTCCATTCCAGCGCTCCCTTCTTCCATTCATAGATAAAGCCGACCGTCAGCACCAGGAGGAAGACCATCATCGACCAGAAGCCGAACCAGCCCATTTCCCTGAACGAGACAGCCCAGGGGAAGAGGAACGCCACTTCCAGATCGAAGATGATAAAGAGGATCGACACGAGATAGAAACGGATGTCGAACTTCATGCGGGCGTCGTCGAACGCATTGAAGCCGCATTCGTAGGCCGACAGCTTTTCCGAATCGGGCGCCTTGAAGGCGACAGCAAAAGGGGCGACCAGGAGTGCGAGGCCGATCACAAGCGCGATTCCAATGAAAATCGCGATCGGAACATAGGAACCGAGAAGTTCAGTCATTGTTATCCGTCCCTGCCTGCGGGAGAGCGCCGGAGAAGCGCTAAAACAACAAATCTCGCAGGCCGAAAAATATGTTGCAACGCCAGAGTGGTTAGCGCAGGCCGCGCCCGCGCGCAAGCCTTCAAGGGGCATTTAAACCGCTTCGCGACACAAGGATAATGCGACATCATTCGGCGCAGCAGCGTCAAAGCGCGCATTTGTGGGAACGGACGAACTTTGCCGCAGATGGTTGCGCACCGAGACACAATGCCGCAATGCAAAACACGGAAATCCGCGCCACCAGATCGCATCGAAAGACAGGAGAAATGGCGCGAGTGACGGGGCTCGAACCCGCGACCTCCGGCGTGACAGGCCGGCACTCTAACCGACTGAGCTACACCCGCGCATCATGGCCATCTGGCCATTATTACATCATCGGCACATTTTGAGAATGCCGCTGCTTTGCCTTTCAAGAGTGGCGCGAGTGACGGGGCTCGAACCCGCGACCTCCGGCGTGACAGGCCG
>NZ_WITC01000014.1 GCF_009601505.1 Sinorhizobium terangae | reverse complement strand
CCCTTCATCAGTGCAGCTCCGCAGGCGCAAGCCGTGCTCACTACAATTCCGGCTGCACTCTTCGAACGAATGGCCGACCAACAGGTGGAAATAGGCAACGCTTGGCAAGCTTACGTCAGCAAGTAGGCGCTAGCGAGCCCTTTTGCGTCCCAACGCGCAGTAGTTCACAGGCCCAATGACATTGTCATTAGCAGCATTATTCGCAACCGGCATTGCTGAAGATGATCTGCTCGCCGCGGGGAAGCGCCTCTCAGCACTACTTAGAAGAGATCATATTCTCACATGGCGACATTCGCTTTTACAGTTTTACGGGAGGAAGCCTCAACGGCGGAAACGGACGTGTTCCGACTTTACGATATCGTTCTTAGTCCGGGATTCGGATGCAATGACACGCGAGTGGAGCGCGAAAGGACGCTGGCCATTCGTGGATTGCTCGAGAATAACGTCTTTATTCCAGCGGCACATCAGGGAGGTCCTTACCGAGCCGAGATGGGGCTTGCAGGGGGACGCCTTGCGCTCACAATTCAAACGAAAAATGGCGATGATGTTCTGAGCCAGCTTGTGTCGTTAACCACCATTCGACGTCTGGCAAAAGACTATACCCGAGTCTGCGCAAACTACTTCGACGTGATCCGGTATTCTGGTCCTGGATTACTTGAAGCGATCGATGTTACTCGACGCGGTATCCACGAGGAGGCTGCTCGATTTCTAAAAGATGAACTGGCGGGAACCGTTTACATCGACGCGGATACTGCGCGTCGGCTATTCACGCTCGTTTACGCTTTGCTGGATCGAAGGGGGCCAACCTCCGAGGACTACCGTCGCCTGCGGGCAGCCGAATGCGAGAGCATTTCCGCGTCGGAAACAGACGCGACGTGAAGGTAGTCACAGTTATGCAGCGCGAAAGTCCAAAATCGGGTGCCCCGTCGACACTAGCTCCCCTGCAGAATCGCGCATTTCGCGCGATCTGGACAGCTACTCAAATTTCAAGTCTGGGATGGCTGGTGCAGACGACGGCGATAAGTTGGCTGATGGCCACGATCTCGGCCTCCGATCTGATGGTCGCACTGGTGCAGGCTTCGTCGACACTGCCGGCGTTCTTTCTTTCGATCCTGGCAGGGGCGATCGCCGACAGTTTCAGCCGTCGCGGCGTGATGCTTGCCGGCCACTGCCTGATTGCGCTCGCATCTGCGACGCTGGCAATCTCCGTGTCGCTCGGCTTTGTCAATCCATGGCTAATCCTGGGCCTGGGCTTTCTGGCGGGCTGCGGCTTTGCACTCAACGACCCCGCCTGGCACGCCTCGGTCGGCGATATTCTTGAGAAGCGCGACATCCCGGCAGCGGTGACGCTGATGTCGGTCGGATACAATATCATTCGCAGCATTGGTCCGGCGCTCGGCGGCCTTATTCTCGCTTTCCTCGGACCGCTTGCCGCCTTCGTCATGGCTGCGCTGAGCGACCTGGTGCCGCTAACTGCTATTGCCCGTTCAAGATGGCAGGTTCGGGCTTCGCCGTTGCCGCGTGAGCGCATCACCACGGCCATCCATGACGGCTTGCGCTTCACGGCGATATCATCGGAGATCCGAGCGGCTATTTTCCGCGGTACCTTGTTCGGCCTGGCGAGTATATCCATTCTGGCGCTGCTGCCACTCATCGTGCGGGGTCGCTTAGCGAGCGGGCCTATTGTGTACGGCATCCTGTTAGCCGCCTTCGGCATTGGCGCGTTTTCGGCTGGTCTTGGTAGTAGCTATCTAAGGCGGACAATGTCTCGCGATCAATTGCTCGCCGCCGCCTCTACCGCCGGCGCCGCCTGCTGCCTGACACTGGCTCTCACGTCGTCTTTGCCTCTAGCGGCCGTTGCGCTCGCAATTGGCGGTGCAGGCTGGCTGCTCACCTGGACCAGCATTGACGTCGCGATACAGTTGTCGAGCCCGCGGTGGGTCGTTGGCCGCACCCTTTCCATATACTACGCCTTGTCATATGGCGGTATGGCTGCCGGCAGCTGGATCTGGGGCACGATTGCCCAGAACTACTCGCTGGCCGTGGCGTTGGAAGGTGCCGCCACAGTCCTGTTGCTCGTTGCGGCCGCGGCTTTCGTGCTGCCGATCGAGCTTTGGGAAGAATCCGAACAATCCTCCTCCGAGTTCGTCGCACCGTCGCTCGCGCTCGACCTGAAGCCAAGAAGCGGGCCAATTATCGTCAAGGCCGACTACCGGATTCCCGAGCACAACCTCGACGCCTTTCTGGACTGCATGCGCGAACGGCGACGCGTTCAGAGCCGGGCCGGTGCGCGGAACTGGTCGCTGCAGCGAAGCCTGCACACCCCATCGCTTTGGACCGAGACTTACTGGACGCCAACGTGGATGGACTATCTGCGACTCAACCATCGGCTGACCGCCGGCGACAAGGAAGTCGGCGTGCGTCTCGCCGCTCTTCACGATGGGGACCTTCCGCCTGACCCAGTGCTGTCGATCGAGCGGGGAACCGGCCCGGCTCGCAGCCGCAGCCAACCAATTGCCCGCATTTCGCGTCCCTAGAGGCGATTGGAAGATGAGTGTAGCAATCGATGACCCAAAACCCCCGCAAGGAGAGAATGCCCCAGGTTTTCCGCCCCGAGGCGCCCGCCCAGGCCCTTTATTTCCCGCCTTGCCTCCCAAGGCATGGTGACCGTCGTCGCGGCTGTCGCGGCGGCGGTCACCGCTTGAAATTCAGGAGCCACACTCGGGGGCCAACCTGCCCTATCGGCCGAGTAATCGCCGGATACGCTTATTGCAATCTTGACCCCATATAGCTTAGAAGCTATACCCGCACGTGCCATTGGGACAGGTGGCTGTCACTGCCGCAGTTGATAAGAAGGGGCCGATCTACGGCATGGAGCATGAACGCAGTTAACACCTCCTTGCCCCGGGCCGAGCGCAAGCGCTCCCAGGCCGGCGATCAAGATCTGAAACAGCAAGTCGAAGGACTGCGCGAACTACGTCAGATTACTGGCAAGGCGCAGGCAGACATAGCCTCTGCTCTCAATATAAAACAACCCTCTGTCTCCAAAATCGAGAAGCAGACGGATATGTATCTCTCAACGCTCCGCAGTTATGTCGAAGCGGTTGGGGGGAAACTTGAGTTGACCGTGAAGCTTCGGCGGGCGCGTTTCACCTCTCCGCCAGTCGGGAGAGGCGCGATCACAAGCTCGGTGTCGGTCTTGGCGCGCCGGCGCTAAGGGACGCCGTAATGCTGGTGGGGTGGTCTCGATACGCCCACAGTCAACGCGCTGACAGAGGCGGTCCGATTTGTGGCTGGCCAGCTTCGTCGCGCCAAGCATGTCATTTCGCCGGGATTGTCGGACATCGCACAACACTGAACGCGGTTGCATGAGGCCACGTGGAAATCCTGTCCACTCTTCCAGCCGGGGCAGCAATACCTACCGTTGTCTTTGGCGAGTCCACGACACACGGATGTTCGCATCGCTGGCTACTGCGGTCTCACTTACACTCTTAACCTATATGAAGAAAATTTTCTGAAGCTTCTTTGGCGCAGCTGGTACGATTCTTGAAACTATGCCTCATGACGGGGCAGGAGCTCCCGATCACTCCAAGTCGGGTTGGCATACGCGCGGAGTTCCCATTTCAGCTTTTTCTGGACCGAGCGTCTTGGTGCGCTTGTATCAAACCATGTATCGTCTCCGTATTGATTTACTCAGTGGCGCCTTCCGCGACGTTTTCGCTTTCACGATACGCCACTGGGCCCGGCAGCCCTTACGACTTGCGATCATCTTCGTCTCGGTCTTTGCCGCGACGACTCGGGCCGCCTCGTCGATGCTGTTTCCAAGGGAGCGGCAACCGAGGCCATTGCCTGGGACGCGTCCGCTGCGGCCTTCTCAATGCTGATGGCGCTGGCGCTTGGGACAATCGTCATGCGGCACGTCGCCTTCATCTTTATCAACGACGTAACTTTGAAGATGATGTCCGACATCGCAAGTGACACGTTCCATCGCGTCCAGCGCTTTTCGACTGCCTGGCACACCAACAGCTTCGGCGGCTCGACGGTGCGCAAGATCACGCGCGGCATGTGGGCGCTTGATCTCATGAACGACACGATTCTCGTTGCGCTGTTCCCTTCGGTGATCATGCTGATAGGTTCTGCCGCGCTGCTCGGTTGGCACTGGCCAATAATGGGCCTGATAATTGCCTGCGGTTCGCTTGTCTATGTCGCACTGACGATCGCGCTCTTACTCGGCCACATCGCGCCAGCGGCGCGCCTCGCCAATAGCTGGGACACCCGCCTCGGCGGCTCGCTCGCTGACGCGATCAGTTGCAATGTGGTGGTCAAAGCCTTCGGCGCGGAGGTGCGGGAAGATGCTCGCCTCGCGAAGGTCATCTCCAAGTGGCGGCACCGGACGCGCCGGGTGCGGATGCGCGCGACGCTCAACCGCACAACTCAGGCCGTGACTCTGCTCGCGTTGAGGACCGCAGTGTTCGGCTACGCCTTACTTTTGTGGTCATGCGGCCAGGCGGCGCCGGGTTAGATCGCCTTCGTGCTCACGTCCTTCTTCGTGCTGCAAGGCTATCTACGCGATGTCGGCATGCATGTGCGCAACGTGCAGCGCTCGGTTAATGATATGGAGGAATTGGCCGAAATTCAAAGCCAACCACTCGGTATTGCCGATCGTCCCGGGGCCAGCCAATCCGGATCACGAACGGCGGTATCGATTTCGAGAACGTCCATTTCCACTACGGCAACCATCGGCTGCCGCTCTATAGCAGTTTCTCAGTGTCGATTAGAGCCGGAGAACGGGTCGGGCTAGTGGGCCCCTCTGGCTCCGGCAAGACGAGTTTTGTGAAGCTCATCCAGCGGCTTTACGATGTGAGCAGCGATCCTGATCGATGGGCAGGATATATCGAGCGTGACGCAGGCTTCGCTCCGCTCGCAGATCGCGGTCGTTCAGCAGGAGTGTATCTTGTTCCACCGGTCGCTTGCAGAGAACATCGCCTACGGTCGCCCCGGCGCCAGCCAAGCCGAGATCGAAGAGGCGGCACAGCGCGCCGGTGCCCATGAGTTCATCGAGCGCCTGCCGAAGGGTTATGGCACGCTGGCTGGCGAGCGTGGCGCGGAGCTTTCCGGAGGCGAGCGCCAACGTGTGGCGATCGCGCGCGCCTTCCTTATGCAGGCGCCGATCTTAATACTGGACGAAGCGACTTCGAATCTTGATTCGGAGTCGGAAGTGCTGGTGCAGAAGGCCATGGAGCGGCTCATGGTCGGGCGCGCCACGCTGGTCATCGCGCACCGACTCTCGGCGGTGCGCACGCTCGACCGCCTGCTCGTCTTTGACTGTGGCCGTATCATCGAGGAGGGCTATCACGCGGGATTGATCCGTCTCGACAACGGCATCTACCGACGCATGTTCGAGCGGCAGGCGCTGGAGCTTGGCGACGGCCTAGTTTGAGGCCAACGCGGAACGCGCGGAAGGACTCGTGAATTCTGGTTCCCCACGCAGGAACCCTGCCCGCCTTCCCATGGGAAAAACACCATTACCGCTGTGAGGGGTAGTGCTTCGCTCCATACAGCCTTCATCGGCAAATTACGCCGTGGCCTCATTGAAGTAAAGCGATACAATTGCAGCATAGTCATTGGAGGTAACTTTGTCGTCAGCGTGATACCTTGCAGGGAATATTTTTGGCCTGCTTAGTGAATTCAGTAAACTCCTGGCAGAGGATCGCGCCACCCGCGATTACGCGCGTGGGTTCTTGCATCCGGAGCCAAGCCGATAATTTTGTAATCAAAACTTTGATGTCTGCAGAATGCTCATGCACATCCTGACCTGCGATGCCAGAGATAAACCGACGGTATCTGTATTCGTGACGGTCGAAAATTATGCACGATTTGGCGTAGTGACTCTTGCCTCCGAATCTCTTCGCGCCGAGGAACAGCCCGAGTTCCAATGGTATGTTGAAACGAGGAAGTAGCGGGTCCCACTTATCTCAGTCCTCGATATGTCGTGCACGCCAAAGCGGCATTGAGAAATGATCCGGCAGATTTTATCGAGGCGGTTGTCAGCACCGTTGTCCGCTTCGAGCCCGCTCCTCGCGCGGAATCCGCACCTGATTATAGTGAAGACGATCGCGAAGAAGTACTCTCGATAGTCGTCGTCAAACGGGCAATTTACAAACACATCCAAATTGGCGTGCGCCATGAGGGCTCGCGACTCTAAACTTCGAGATCTGAGTTCTCCGGAGCGCTTTAATTGTCTCCGCCATTTCTCCGATATGAACCGAAGACAGCCAGATTTCGGACTCATTGCCTTGACGCCGCATCAGGTCGGCTGCCCTTGCCCTGTTGCCAGCTCTGTTGCCGTTGCCGCGGCGGCGATCTCCTGGCGCAACCACCGGTGGTACGGGTCGCGATGGCAACGCTCGTGCCAGATCAGCGCGACCTCGTAGGGCGTCAGCTCCACAGGCGGATCGACAATCACTAGCGGCAACAAGGCGGCGATCCTGGTCGCGACGCGGCGTGGTACAACCAGCACCAGATCGGTCGACACGATCGCCAGCGCGGCCGTCAGGACGTTGGAAACCAGCACCGGATCGCGATCCTGAAGATCTAACTTGACCAAGTCGTCATGAACCCGGCCGAAACCGTCTTTGGTATTCGAGGCAATGCCGGCATGGCGCGAGGCCGCGAAGGTGTCGTTTGACCATTCCTGCGCCAGGGCTGGGTGGTCGTTGCGTAGCAGGCAAGCAAAGCGGTCGGTATAGAGCCGGCGCCGAAAGTAGCCCGGTGGGGGCCCCACCGGGCTGCCCAACGGCTAAATCGATCTCGCTTTGCTCAAGGCGTCGGAGCGCGCCGGCCAGGAGCGAATCGGTCACTATGTCCAGGTTAGGCGCGCGCTCGCGCAGCAGCGGCAGGAGAGGCGGCGGCAGCACGATCGCTTGATGATCTGGCATTTGCCGTTGATCGCATTTGCCCCTGGGCGAAGCCGCGGTCCACCATTCCGCGGATCGAATCCAACACCGGCGGTAATATCTGGGCCAGGCGTTGGGCGTGCGGCGTCGGAACCATGCCGATTGAGCCGCGAACCAAAAGATCATCGTTGAAAACGCCTCGCAGCCTGGTCAGGGCTCGGCTTACCGACGGTTGGCTCAGGCCCAGGTGCCGGGTTGCATGCGTCACATTGCGGTGCTCCAGCAGCGCCTCGAGAGCCAACAGCGTGTTCAGGTCAAGCGATGCCAATACTTGCCGTTGCCGTGAGGCGCGAGGGCCGGCGACGATCAGTTGCGGCCGCTCCTGTCCCTTTGAAGTGCCATTGCAAGCGAGCTCATCCACGAGCCTCTCCTCCTGTTTTCGTATGCAGTGTGCTCAGGCTACGTCTCGGAGAACAGGCGGTGCCGACCGAGTCTGCTGAGCACATTAGTGGGTTCGCCAACTGGATCGACATCGTCAAAAACCGCAGCGTCGATTAGAGAAGCGATGACGATTCGAACGCTCGACCCTTCGGTGCCGGCGACGAGGGTTTCAGTTGGCCGGTTACGCGGTCGATGGTGTTGGAGGCAATCTCTTCAGGCCGGCGGCCTAGCCGGCGCATTTGAGAGTGCGTAGCGGATAGCCTCAACGAGCTTCGCGATCTGGCGCAACCCGTGAGTTCTCCGCCCCGCGGTTTGCGCCATCGCCTTAACTACATCAGCCAGGAAACTGGTCTGTTTTCGCCGTCGTGCTGTGACCGCGACACATTCACCATACTTCCGCAAGTCGGATTCCTGGCTGATTTACCCAGTCGTGGTCAGCCTGCAACTGGCTTGGCAGCGTCCAACCAAGCCGTCAAACCGCGGGGCGGATCCAGGCTTGCGAGGAAGTCGTGGCACCAGCGATAGACATCGTGCTCACGAAGCCTCTCCATCATCGCGGTCCATCGTCTAATCCGTTCATCTCGCGTCATGTCCAGGGCCGTTTCTATGGCGTTCGCCATGTCCTCCGGGTCATAGGGATTGACGAGGACCGCGCCGCCCAACTCACTGGCGGCACCGGCAAAGCGCGAGAGTACGAGAACGCCCGGGTCCCGGGGATCCTGCGCAGCGACATATTCCTTCGCCACCAGGTCCATGCCGTCGCGAAGTGGCGTCACAAGGCCGACGCGTGCCCTGCGGTAGGCGCGCCAGTTCCGCTTGGCTGAGCGATTGATTGATGTAGTGCACCGGCACCCAACCAATGGTTCCGAGTTCCCCATCGACGCGCCCCACCAGCTCGGCGACGTCCTTTTGCACCGTCTGATATGCCGGTACTTTGTCGCGGGATTTCGGGGTGATCTGCGGTAGCGCTGTCTTGCGCCTGCGATGTTTGTTGCGCTGTAGGAATCGATTGAAGGCGTCGATGCGGTTCTCGATGCCCTTGGAATAATCGAGACGGTCGACTCCGATGGCGACGTCTAATCCGGCAAGCCTGCAAAAGTGATCCTGCAGATCGTCGTCAGGGTCTGCGAGGCTTGCGAACTCGGCCGTATCGATGCTGATAGGAAAGACCCCGCAGCGCAATTCCTTTTCATAGGCTCGGCAGTCATCTCCGTTGAGATACCCCACTTTCTGGCGGACCAGGCATTCGGCAAAGTTGTTGCGATCGCTTTCGGTATGAAAGCCGACGAGGTCATAACTCGAAAGCCCGCGCAGCAGGTCATCATAGTGCGGCAGGGTGAAAAGGATGTCGGCCGGCGGCCACGGAGTGTGCAGGAAAAAGCCGATCCGGTTTTTATGGCCACGCTGTCGCAATTTCTGAGCAAGCGGGATCAGGTGATAGTCTTGCACCCATATGACGTCGTCCTCCGTGAGGACCTGCTCCAACAGATCTGCGAAAAGTTCGTTGACGCGGTAATATGCGGACTCCCGCGTCCCGGAATATTCAGCGAGGTCGGCACGGTTGTGGAAGATCGGCCAAAGAACCTGGTTTGCGAAGCCATAGTAGTAATCTTCCAGATCCGTCTGCGAGAGATCGGTAAGCGCGTAAGTGATGCCGCCGACCTCCTTTCTGATCAACGCTGACGGTCCTTCCCCGGCTGCTATCTTACCCGACCATCCCATCCAGAGACCGCCTTTTCGTCGGAGCGCGGCGTTCAATGCAACCGCCATCCCCCCGGGCAGCGTAACGCTGTTAGACACGACGATCAGTCTACTCATTTTTACCTCCTGCCGTTGCACACGCCGGCATTTCCCGCGAACGCGGCTCTCCAGTTGTTCAGAAGTCGCTGCCAAGATAGTTCATTCCGCGCGACCACGGCAGAAACTCCTGTAAATATAGACACACAATTCTCTCGTATTGAAGGAAGAGGCTTTAATGAAATGGACACGAACTGCATTAATGAGCTTTCATTCATAGGTTAGACACACACCAAGTAACAGAATGACTGCTAGTTTGGCATGATCAATACTCCAAACATGCCCAGCTTCGTCAACGTCTCGGAGGTTTCAAGTGAAATAAAGCTTAGACGGATTAGATCTGTACGAAAACGGCAATCGATGCGGCACAGATGCGGACAAAAAGAGCTAGAGGATCGCAGGTAAAGAGACTCGTTGGAAAATGGTCTCCCAAGTGTCGGTGCCCCCGCCGGCAATACTCTGCGTTAATTCAGCAGAACGTGACGGTTCAAGACTGGCGGCCTTGGATAACTCAGTTCCCGGGCCACTGCAGAACGCCCAGCTTAGCCCTATTTGTCTGCGCTATTCTGCTATGCACATGATGATGATTGCCCCACTCGGTGATCGTCCTCATTTTGGCAGTGATGGCCCAGGAGGCCAAAGCTACAGCAGGAGTAACTATGAAGAACATTCTCGTTATCAGTCAGGGCGCTTCGATGAGGGAACTGCTGATGGAGTTCTTGCCAAAGCATGAGTTTAGCGTCAGAGCGGTGGAAAACGGCCAACAGGCTGCCAGCAAGATGGCTTCCGAGGCGATTGATCTAGCAATTGTTGATTTGAGCCTCGGCCGAGAAGATGGTCATCGGCTCGTCGGGGACTTTGGCGCCAAGATAGATCTTCCGATCATCATCATCAGCGGTGACGACCTCGAAGAGGGTGACAACGTCACCCGGCTCCACACCGGCGCCCGAGACTATATCTCCAAGCCTTTCGGCTTGCCGGAGCTCCTGACCCGCGTGAGCGCCGCTTTACGCGAGCGGCCGGAGCCTCATCGCAACAATTTCGATGACTGGCGCGTCAGCACGAAACGTCGCCGCTTGCGCCGAGGGACCAATCGTGAAGTCAAACTCACTGCGGGCGAATTCAACCTCCTGATGGCCTTTCTCAAAAATCCGGGCCGGGTCCTTTCGCGCGAGCAGCTTCTGGTGGCGACGCACGTCTATGATCAAGAGGTTTTTGACCGCAGCATCGACGTTAAAATCCTGCGCCTTCGCCGCAAGCTAGGTCAGCACACCGGCCCTAACCCGCAATATATTCGCACGGAACGAGGCGCAGGCTATGTTTTCGACAGCGTCGTCAACGTTGAGGAACTGAGGACGCGCAGCCACTGACAGCGCACTCATTCTATTTTGCTTGAAGGTCGCATGTTCGCCCTAGGGCGGTCGGGCCGCTGGATTTCCATCAAATCCTCTCGTTAGATGGACGGGAGCTATTCCAACCGAGTGTCTCTTCTGGGTGTTGCAGTGGCGCTCCGTGTCCAAACGACGGACCAGAATGCCCCGGTCTCAAGGGCTCCAAGCGGCGGTCCGGCGCTGGTGCTCTCGAGCCAGGATGAAGCAGCCCTCAGGGACGCAAAGCAGTGGACTTCAGGCGACATCATTAAGAAGGCGCTTGTAGAGGCAACGTCCCTCAGTCCATGTTGCGCAGGGGCCCGCGGGTCTATGGGGTTGAACTTGGCGGTCATGATCAGCGTTGGCACAGATCTTGCTAAGAGTTTTTGGTGAATTTTTCGCATTAGTCGAGAAACATAGTTCAATTTATGAGGGGAGATGCAACGCCTGACTCATGCGTCGGCAATCTTTACCTTATCCTATCTGCAGGAGAATCAAGCATGTCCGTAGACTATCTACGACGAGCATTGTGCTTCGACCGCGTAAAGCGTTTACCGACGTACGAAGAGCCTTACAGGCGTCTAAATTGCTGCATATTTTCGTCCCTAATTCAGCTCAAAAAAAAAGGAGATGCAGCAGAGATCTTTGCGCACGCCGATCGGAAATCGACGATTTCCCAACTCGTAAGGCAAACCTCGATACTGGGTGTCTTTTCGACGCGCCTGGGCATCGCTCTCTTCCGAATCGTCAGACCTGCACCCGCATGTATGCAAAGAGCCGACGGATGTTCGCGGAGGCATTGATGTCCGATTATGACGTGCTTTGCATCGGCAATGCAATTGTGGACATCATGGCCCAGTGCGATGAGGCTTTCCTCGAGACCAACGGCATCACCAAGGGCGCGATGAAACTGATTGACGCCAGCCGCGCCGACTTGCTCTACAGCCGCATGGGACCGGCAATCAAATCCTCGGGCGGGAGCGCCGGCAATACGGCGGCGGGCGTGGCGAGCTTCGGGGGACGCGCCGCTTTTGTAGGGAAGGTGTCTAGGGATCCGCTTGGCGAAATCTACACCCACGACATGCTTGCGCAGGGCGTCGCCTTCGACACAAAGCCGCTCAACGGGCAGCCACAAACGGCTCGGTCGATGATTTTCGTCACGCCTGACAGCGAGCGCTCTATGAACACCTATCTTGGCGCCTGTGCCGAGCTGGGGCCGGACGATGTCGACGCCGACAAGACTTCTCGTGCCAAGGTCACCTATTTCGAGGGCTATCTGTGGGATGCAATTCGCGCCAAGGAAGCGATCCGGCAGACTGCAACGCTGGCGCATGCCGCTGGACGCGAAGTATCGATGACGCTTTCAGATCCCTTCTGCGTCAACCGCTATCGCGATGAGTTCCTAGAGCTGCTACGAACCAGCACCGTAGATATCGTCTTTGGCAACAGCCACGAAATCCAGTCACTTTATCAGACCGTTTCCTTCGATGAAGCGCTCGACGCCCTCCGCAAGGACTGCAATATTGGTGTTGTCACACGCTCCGAGAGAGGATCAGTGATCGTGTGCGGCAACCAGACGATATTTATCAAGGTGATGCAGATCCCGGAGTTGGTTGACACGACGGGCGCGGGCGACTCATATGCCGCAGGCTTCCTGTATGGTTATACGAGCGGACGGAGCCTCAGGGATTGCGGCAATCTGGGATCGCTGGCGGCGGGGCTCGTCATTCAACAGATCGGCCCGCGACCGCCTCAAAATCTCCGACGCGAAGCTGAGCAGGTGGGGCTGCTGTAACCTTGTGGTTTGATCCTCGCAAAAAATCACGAAGATGCCGTGCCCGACATTCAGGGAAAATCATGGGTGACGACGTTGAGCGGCTCCGCTCCTGGCGAGGGCTCACAGTGCTGGTAAGCAAAAGCGGTGCCAACACGAGGAATCCATATCAAGCAATCACTGGCTGCGTGACCGCGGAATTTCCACGCGCGGGCCGTAGCCGTAGCGCTTATCCCAATTCATGCCGAAACGGAGTCCGAGGAACTCGAACCCCTCCGTCATACGCGTCACCTTCGTCTTTTCCGGTGACAATTCGAGGCCCGTGGTCCGGTGCAGGTATGCCGCCAGCGCGGATTTCTCTGCGATGGCATCCTGCTGCGTTCCCGAGACCAAAACCACGAAGTCGTCGGCATAGCGCACGGGGAGGAACACACAGCGACCAGCTTTTCGGTCGGTGTCCCGTGCTCTCTTTGCCGCCTTTACCCCGTCGCTTTCGCGGCGGGCTTGGGTCTTGGTGCGGTGATACGTCCACCGTTCATACCGCTCTTCGATCACGCTAAGCGCGATGTTGGCGAGCAACGGTGAGAGTATCCCACCCTGAGGGGTGCCCGCATCTGTGTGGAGGAACTGCTCCTCCGACAGCACACCGCCCGACCAGTTTCACCAGCCGCCGGTCGGCGATGCGCTTGCGCAGCCTCTCCAAAAGGTGGTGATGACTGATGTTGTCAAAGCAGCGCTTAATGTCTCCCTCAATAACCCACGGATACGGCATCCGGCTCCGCCGGGGTATCCCTGTCGCGCTTTTGCGGCAAGGCGGCCCGTCGGATATACTCCAAGGCACCATGCGTGCTCCGTCCGGGCCTGAACCCGTAGGAGACATGCCAGAATTGCGCCTCGAAGATGGCTCCAGAAGTATCTTGACCGCGCCTTGGACGACGCGATCCCTGATCGTGGGAATGCCCAGGGGCCGGAATTGCCCTGGTTTACCGGCCTTGGGGATGAGCTTGCGCCGCGCAGGACTGGGCCGATATGCGCCGGAGCGCAATTCCGCCAGTAGCCCGACGAGGAAGCGGTGCTCACCGATCCCATTCCGAATGCGCCCCACGTTCGAATCAGGTTGGTGTCAGCAACCCGGCCCTACCGGAGAACATCGATGACCACCGCTCCGCCGCCCGCTCACTACGGCGCTGTTGAGGGCGCGCTCGCGGGCGGCTTCACTACCGCCGAGCTACACCACCTGTAGGGACACGACATCGTAGCGCGTGAGTTTCTCGACCTCGTTTGCTGCCCTGATCAGCTCTGCAATAAAATCCATTTATCCGCATGGAACTATCCGCGCTTTGCAAAAAATTATGCCATGTGTTTCAAGCACGTCGACTCGAGCCTTACCCGACAAGGTGTTGGTTATCGAATACGCGCTCGCATTCGCGCAGACGGGCATGAGTTCGGTGCCGCCGCGGTTGCAATGCCTTGCGCAACTCTCGACCGTGGCTTCGCCTACGAATGACCGTCCGTGGCCCAGCTTGATTGCGTGAGACAGGAGCTTGTCGGATCTCCGGCGATGTCGGACGTGCGACATGGCCGCATTAGAGCTACCATGTTGTTCCGAAAGGGCTTTATCCATTGGCACGGTGCATGCTTCGAACTCCGCAAAGCACTTGTGGAGGAGCAATTGAAGAATCGCTATGGAGAACTAGATGACCTCAGTCGGGAAATGCAATTTGCGAAATCCGGCTGCGACTGGCACCGATCCAGTATGCCGAATGTCAAACCCCACGGCGGTCGACTTCAACTGGACAACCGTGGAAATCCAGCTCTTACTCGGGCCTGCGATAGGCTACGTCGCTCGACATTCCCTCAGTACACCGAATTTCTTGGAGACAAATCTTGAGTCCACTTGTTGTAATTCCAACTCGCCTCGACTCGACACGACTGCCCGGAAAAGCTCTGTCGGATATTAACGGGCAACCGATGATCGCGCATGTATGGCGTAGAGCCTTAGAAGCGGATGTAGGACCTGTTATCGTCGCGTGTGGGGACCAGCAAATAGCTGATGTGATCCAGGATTTGGGAGGAACTGCATTTTTGACGAATCCCGCTCTCCCCAGCGGTTCGGATCGCGCTTTTGCCGCAGCGACGATGGTCGATCCGCAGGAGCAGCACGATGTCATCGTCGTATTTCAGGGTGATTTGCCGACCATAGACCCCGGAACGGTCGGAGCAACACTGGCGCCCCTGGAGCGTGCGCCATACTGCGAAATTGCAACCCTTGCCACTGAAATAGAGAGCTTCTTGGAGCTGCAAGCTCCCCAGATCGTCAAAATCGCATTGAGCATTCAACCCGGCGATACAGTCGGTCGTGCAGTGTACTTTAGCCGCGGCATTACTCCGGCGGGTGCAGGCAAGCACTATCATCACATTGGTATGTATACGTATCGGAGAAAGGCGCTGGCACGGTACGTTTCTCTACCCCGAGGAATTCTCGAGCAGAGAGAGAACTTGGAGCAACTTCGCGCTATCGAAGCAGGAATGCGTATTGATGCAACTGTTATCCAGACCGAACCACTCGGCGTCGATACAGTTTTAGATCTGGAGCGCGCCCGGCAGCTCCTTGGTTGAAGGAGACACAAAACACCTTTTACGTGCACGGATTTCATGAGTGTTTCGAGCAGGGGGGTTGCCGTGAAAACGATAAAGCTCACAGATATAGAATTCTCTAATTCAAATCCGATGGTACTCATAGGCGGTGTTAATGTTCTCGAAAGTCGAGATCTAACATTAAGAGTCGCCGAGGCAATGCAGCAGGAAACGGCGCGTCGTCAGATGCCGTATATTTTTAAAGCCTCTTTCGACAAGGCCAATCGGTCATCAAATCAATCATATCGAGGTCCGGGCATCGAGGAAGGCATGAAAATTCTTCACGATGTGCGGGAGTGTTTTGGCCTACCAATTCTGACTGACATCCACCTACCAGAACAGGCGTCGGTTGCCGCTGAAGTCTGCGATATCCTACAATTGCCTGCGTTCCTCGCTCGGCAAACCGATCTAATTGCCGCCCTTGCGAGAACCGGAAAGATCGTAAACGTTAAGAAACCACAGTTTATGAGCCCGACCCAGATCGGGAACGTCATCGCGAAATTCGATGATTTTGGAAATGATCAAGTGATCATTTGTGAACGAGGAAGTTGCTTCGGCTATGATAATCTCGTGGTGGACATGTTAGGATTCAGCGTGATGAAAGAGGTGAGCGGAGGCGCCCCTATAATCTTCGACGTTACGCATTCTCTTCAGATGCGAGATCCGAGTGCAAAGAGCTCTGGTGGGCGGCGAGAGCAGGCTCTTGAACTCGCTCGCTCAGCGCTAGCTCTGGGGCTTGCGGGTATATTCCTGGAAGCACATCCCGATCCGGATCAAGCCTTATGCGATGGACCAAGCGCTTTGCCGCTAGAGAAGCTCCCTGCCTTCTTGGATCAGATGAGGGCAGTTGACGATGTCGTGAAATCTTTTTCAGTTGTTACCCTCTCCTAAGTTGGCGGAAAAACTGGCTACATCAGCTCTCGACCAGCGGAGATCGACCTCCGCGGACGAGCTGGCCCTGCTCGATGCTGAAAATAAGCGTCTTCGGCAATTGCTGGCGAATCAACTTCGTGCCCAAAATGCAGAGCTCAAAAAGATGCTCGAGCGGTTCTAACCTTTCTGATCATTATCTATTCGGAGGCGCTATCGCGAGCGCCAGAGGTTGGCCCTTCGACTTTGGTTGAGGCTGCTGCTACAGGGCAAGGGGTGGGCGGCGAGGAGACCCGTCGTAGAGAGTTAGCGATCGGATATGCGGATATGCTGTTGAGGGTAATCACTCAGACTCCTGGCTCCGGAGCTGGACGTACGCAACGTAAAGCTTCTTTCGGTAGCACTTTCGCCGTGTTATCAGCCCCGAAACGTTGACGGAGCCTTCTGTTTTTTTTCGTGATATCGAGAAGCCGCAATGCGCCATTTGAGGGACGGAACCAAGCTTTCCTCAGGATAGATCATGGGAATGACTACAGCTTTGTTGAGGTCACGCTGTTTGACGAAAACGGAACGCGGCACGAGCTCGGCAACGTCAAGATAGGCTTTAAGGGCCAAACAACCCAAACGCCCACATACAGTACGCTTCAGGCGAGTTTTTCCTTCCTGGATGACAGGTATTTTTCACTTGGTACCGATGTGGATTACTATCGTGCGCTCGGGGAAAAGGTCTTCCCAAGCTGCCGCAACGAGTTCCTGAACGCACTAAGAGACACTGTGGCTGACGAGCGGGCTCTGGAAGGGGCGCAGGAAGAATCGGTTTTGTCTCGCTACTTCGTTATCCGGCAGTGTCGGTGATTACGGGCCAATATCGGCGGGTGCTCAGCGGCGAAGTCTTCAACTTCAGATACGGACGCCCACAAAGCGACCGCTAGGCCGGGATCAATCTTAGTTTTGGCGTCCAAGCAAATTCGAAGCCGAGCTCGAATATCCACGCGGTTATCGGACGGAATGGCGTCGGAAAGACTCTTCTTAATGACATGATCAATGCGATTATGCAGCGGGGCGGCGTTTTGGGCGGGTTCTACGATTATCACAGCTTTAGGCCATATATGGGATATGGCAAAGCGCAGCACCCGGATCACTATGAAGAAGGCTGTCCAACAAAAAGGACGCAACGCCCGTTTGAAGGGGTATCGTCTAGTGGGGACGGCATCTGATGGTACCTGGCTTTTGTCCCCCCAAACATCGCATTTCACTGAGGCTGAAAAGGTTGGTCCCCCTCTCCTCATGCACTGGCCGGCGAAGACTCCGCTGCGCCAATACAACGAGCCCTATGCGAGCCTATCGCGCGCCAGAATTGGAAGCGAGGGTTTTCGGCAAGTTGCCAAACGAGCGCGTATTCACACGCTCGACCACCTACACAATCCAAGTCTCCCCTCGTCAACCGTCAACCGCCGTGCGCCGCGCCAATTGGTAGGCCATATCCTGAGCGCGGGCCCCACGTGCGTGCATCCATTCTGGGAGCATACCTTGGTCCGACCCGGTCACATGTACGCGGTTAGCCCAAATCGCGAGCTCTCTGCCGCAGTTCGATATCGTTGATCACCGTTTGTTGCGGCCAGGACGCTCGGCGCAACTCGTCATCGTGGATTGTCGCGACCCAGCGCAAAGCAACCACGGTCGTACGAAGCTCTCATCCGAACTCGTGCAACTAGCCTTGGTTGCGGAAGGCAGCCTGGACCGAAGGGCAGTTTTCTCCAACGGGTTTTTTGACTATCTGCTATGGCCGTCTATAGAGCAGGAAGTTCTGAGCAGACTTGCAGCCGGCGCCGCCGAGATCGCTCGGCGTTCTGCTCCGCCATTCTTCTCAGCCGTGGTGCAGGACTCATGCGACCTGCTTGCACAGCAGGTCGACCAGAAGATCACCCTTAGCAAATTGGCTCGCACGATCGGCCCCAATAGAACAACGCTCGTGAACCGCTTTGAGGCATCCTTTAACTGCGGCCCCCATGACTTGGTTACGGCACTACCGGATGATCTTGGCTGCCGCGCGCCTGCGCAACGGCCACGAAAGCGTCGCCAACGTCGCAGAATCCCTGGGGTACGAGAACAGCAATAACTTCTCGACAGCGTTCAAGGCGTTTCATGGCCTCTCGCCGCTACGCTATCGCAAAATGGTCGCGGGCAGAGAAAAGCCTGCCTGACGCAAAGGTGGAGACCGGAACCAAGTTGTATACAGCGACGGAACCGATAAATGCACTCGCACTCAGGCTCAGCGCATCCAGGGCACCTCACGGCGCTTGCAGTAACGCTCAGATCTCCCCAGGAGGACAAGCATGACGCCGAGCTCACGAAACGTCGAAACGCTCAAGCATCTTTTTCAGCTGGACGTTCTGCAGACGAAGTTTTTCAGCCAGCAGCCGTCGCAGTTCTTTGATCTCCTCGTCGAGAATTACCACTTCATTGAAGAATGGATCCCCGGAAGACGGGCGCTGTACGCTTTGCGCTTCGTTTGTGACGAAAGAACTCCGAGCAGCCACTTGGGCGCGGGCTCTCTTCGGACGTTCTCGATGCTTGATCGGCGGTTTTCTTTGGGGCTTTGTGCTTGTCTCGCTTTTCAGCCCCAATGCATCCGCCTCGACACCTGAATGATTGGTTTCACTCGGCGCAGGAGTATTAGCGTCTTGAACATCAATCGGCAGGCTCATTGCCCGCGCGAGATTGGGATCGTTTTTAGGCTCATCCGATAACATCGAGACTTGATCAACCGAGACGCCCGCATCGGGATCAGGTGCGCTAGAAGCTTCCGTTGGATTATCGAACGGAAGTGCCGGCATATCTTCCGCTTCGCGTTCGCGAGCCTCGAGGTCAGTGTCATGCGCAATCGAATTCTCTTGTACTTTCGCCGGTCGTCGCCGCGACGACAATTGAACAAGAAATTTCCACGGTGTTTTCATAGTGTCCCTACCTCGAAAAACGTGGCCGGCGTTCCGCTGCAAGCCATGTACCTTCAAACGTCGTTCGACCGGGCACCATGACGTGCGGCCGGCGAATGTCTCCCCTGCTCAACATGGACTGAGGGTCGTTGTCTCTACAAGCGCCTTTTGACGATGGCGTGACGGTATCCACGACCGGCTTTGCAGTATGGAAGGGCCGGCGCCATCCTGGTCTCGGGAACTCAGCACCGGGCCGCCGCATAGAGCGCTGCGGCCTTGCGCCACGCCGACATCGCCGTACTGACCGCCATCCGCCAGCATCCGGCACATGTTGAATGGCAGTTCAACATGATTTGAAAGGAGCCGCAGTTCGCTTGTCGCCCGATCTTAAGTCGCTGCCTTCTTGTTCGTTGGATCAGGGTTCAAGCTCTTTCAAAATCGAATGCTGAATGTTTCCCACCGCTGCTCGCGGCAATTCTCTCGTGAAATTGAACGCTCGCGCGAGACCTCGAACCGGCGACCCGCGACTGCACATGCGCCGCCAGCGCTTCGCTTCGAACGCGCCCCCACCCGCCAGATCACGTAGGCGAGCGGCACTTCGTTTCAGCGCGACTCCGGCCGACCGACAACGGCGCATTCCGCGACATCGGGGCCGCTCCCCGGGCAAGCTCGACTTCGGCCGGATAGATGTCTTCTCCGCCGAAAACGAGGAGGTTCTTTTTGCGATCGCGGACCCGAAAACGTCGGCATCGCAGCGCCCCGATGTCACCGCAGCCAATCTTCCGGGCGCGCCCGAGGTCACTCGGCACCGAACGTTAACGTTCACATGCCTAAACACCCTTTGTCGACTAAAGCCGGCCTCAGCCATCACGCCTGAGTTGCGCGGAGGTGCCGCAGCCTCCGCCAAACCCGGGTTCACACACTCCTAACAGTTCCAGTCTCGGCAGCCTTTCTGCTAAGTCGCAAAGCATACAGGAGGCCCCATCAACTGCGTTGAGCCTCTTCGCAATGATGATTGTCCAAAGATTCCGCATAGTATCTGTTGCTGACACCAGTAACTTCGCGACCTATTTTTTTGATATGCTCCAAGCCTTCCTCGAGCATTTGCGGCGTAATTTCTGGATTTCCCGACATAAACCGCAAGCAGAATATCTTGTCCTGAGGCTCACTACCGAACTTTCGAGAGTCGTTCTTCAGCGGGAACCCATGGAAGTAAAACTTGCCTATCTCACTCATCCGCCCGTATATAACCCGGTTTATTTCGGATACTTCGTCCGGAGAGAGCGTCGATCCGGCGCACCCAACGTAGACAAAGGGAACAGAGTTGATGTCGGGCGTACTAAGCAGAGTTTCGAACGCGCTGTCCGCGTCCACTTGATGAAAGAATTGCTCGGCTAACTTGCAACGCCGGTCCACCAGGCTAGCCATTCCGTCAAGCCCCAGCTTCTTGATTTGCAGATATAGCTTCAGACTTGCAAAGGACTTACTTCCGATCCCTGGGGTGAGTTGCCCCAACGACCAAGGATCGTCCATAACGAGGGTCGAAGACGTCCAAAACCCAACGAACTCAGAAGGATTCCGGACGAGGAAGTAGCTGCAGTTGTAAGGGACCGAGAGAACTTTGTGTGGATCGAGGGAAATCGAATCCGCGCGCTCAATTCCGTGGAGTCGACTGCGTCGCTCTTTGCTGAACAGCAATTGGCCGCCATGACATGCATCAATATGGATCCATGCGTCTGGTGCGTGCTCTTTCACCAAATCGATGACGCTATCGATCTTTTCAACCGAAAGCGTTCGTGAATCCCCGGCGTTAATTACGACGCAGATAGGATACTCGTCGGAAGCCGTGCAGTTTCGCAGTACGCGATCGAGTTCTTTGGGGTCATATCGAAAGTCACGTGTGGGTACCGGAATTACGGCATTACTGCCCAAACCCGACACAGCGGCAGCCCCCACCACGGAGTAGTGCGTCAGGCCTCCGGGAATCAGTATTTTGGCTTTCTTGTCATGGCGCAGTCCATCTTTCGCAACTGTCGGATCGAAGCGCTTCCTGGCCATGAGGATGCCATACAGGTTAGCCATCGTGCCTCCTGTGACGGCTACTCCTCCCACGTCCAAGACCGACTTCATTTCGGCCATTTCAGGAAATTGCGCCAATCTCCGAAGCCAACAGACGGTCGCCACCTCCACAAAGGTCGCGGCCCTTGCGGAAAATGTCGAGTTGTTCAAGTTCTGCTGCGCGAACGCCTCGACCAAAGCGCCGGACAACGCGGCAACACCGTTGCCTGCATCAGGGAAGCCCATGAAATTCGGCGAGGAGAAATTGAAGGAATTATCCAGAACACGCCCAATCTCGTGTTCCAGCTCTTCAAAACTGCAGCCTCGAACCGGCGCGTGTCCCACGTACATTCGCTTTAATCGCGCGTTTTCGTCCGGGCCGTGACTGTACCCGGGCTCGGGGCGCTTTTTGAACGCAATGCATCGATCGAGGGTCCTGTGAAGCAAATCCGCCCCGGCGATCAGATCGTAGTTCTCCTCAACAGAGCGCACAGCTCGCTTGCGGCCGCGGTTAATACCGTCCACGCGTTATTCTCCTGTATTAGTTGAAAAAAGGCGATCAGCCATGCGCCCAAAACATCAGGTCGCGAAGCCACTGCTTGTGTTCCGGAGATGGCTTATAGCCGAGGTGCTCAACCGGACGGCGTCCCTCGACCTCTCCCGTCAAGCATTGAAAGAATTCGTCCTCATTGCGGTAGTCAAAGCCATAGACTTTCGAGATCAATAAATTCAGCGACCGAGCCGCTTTTCTTGTTATTTTTTCATAGGCACCTCGCCGATCCACGAGAACTATGTGAGGGGTGGTTATGGCACTCAGGACTACCCGCATTTGACATAGCTCTGAGCGGAGAAACGACTCCGAGAAATCAATCATTGGTATGGCGAAATCGCCATTACTCTTAAAAGGCACGAGCTCTAAGGCCCCTTCGATTAGACGCTCCGGAAGAACGACCTTATATTCGAATGGGATATCTTCATTTGTTAGCGGCGGAGCACCAATTTTGTGGTTCATACGCTCTGCAAGGCTCGTGTATGCAGATCTGCACTGCGCGGTTACATCGCCGGACACGAAGAACTTAACATCAATGTCTCGCCCACGCTTTCCCAGCGCGTACGATCCAAAGATGAGGCCGAATTGGCATTCGTCACGCGTCTGCGCGAAATGCAGCAATTCCTGAGTGACTTCATCCGTGGAACCCGCTTGCGCCGCCCAGGGACGCGAGTTTTTCGAAATAACGCGATCAGACTGAAACTCCATGCGCCCTCTCGTTCATGCCTAAGGTTCGTTGCCCATTCTACAAGCAATTGCCGCACCAAACGAGAAAACCATTTCAAAACAACAGCATCGGTCTAACAGCGGAGTGTCTTCTGTCCGACATAACGTCAAAAAGCCGACAAGGCGCACAATTGCTGTCATGTCGCTCGGCACATTATTGGGTCTTCCGCTTTTCGTGGGCGGCAACATTTCAGGAGCTCAGCACCGGCTCGGCCAGGACATAGAGCGCTTGAGGGTCTTGGGCCCGTTGATCTACTCGGCAGTTCTCGGCTCCAGGACTGAAACGTTGAACCGCGCCAGGTTTGCGGCACGTCATTTCGTTTGAGTCATGCTGCTATGGCTGGTGGCGAGCATGGAGCATAGAGCCGCCCGCGCTCTCCCGCGAGCGTGTCGGCCATGGACCGGACAGGATCGCGCTCAGCACGGACTACCCCTGCATGATTGTGGCGAATAACGGAACCGAGCTGATGTCGAACGCCATCCTCAAGCGCGCCGGGCAAGCCGATGCAGAACGGGTTCGTGTAGAGCTTCAGCGAACGCCGCGCGACGAATACCTCAACGAGCGACGACAGTGCACTGAAGGGCGCTCATTTCATCAGACGCCCCCGTTATTCCTGCAGAACTCACCGGGTTCATCGTCGGCAGGGAATATGAGCGGCGTGGGGTTACCAAAAATGGCGCCAAGCTACTCATGGCCATATCTGGAGCGGCACTGCCCGATTCACGGCGATTTGCAATCATTCTCACGGTGCAGGGCTATGGCAGGGCGCGCTTTCGATCCGCGTTCTGTTCACATGGCGCAGGCTCGGATTTCAGCCATGGGTGCCGATCAAGCGACGCAAGTGCTTACGGATGTCGAGGCAAAGCAACTGGCGGTCGATGATAGCCGCTTGTCGGCGCAGGATTACTAGGTCACCAGCAGTCGATTTTGGAAGAACAGAAAAAGCGATCGGGCGGATACTACGCAAGCTCTGAAAACTGGGACGACGGGAATTCTTGATCCTGTCGACACCAGAACCGCGCTCGCAATCGCCGTGAGTGCTTCGCTCAATGCTCCCATCGAGACGCCACATTATGGCATCTTTAGAATGTATTGGTTATAGTTTGGTTCGCGTGCGCAGCCGCGAAGTCATGATCTTTGGCTGAAGGAGCCCGAACCAATGGATCTGGCGATGCAGTCAGATCCTTGAGAAAATCGTCGCACCAGCGCGTAACATCGTGTTCCAGCAAGTAGTCCATCATCGTCTTCCAGCGCGCCTTCCGTTCTTCCAACGGCATGCTCAGCGCGCGTGCCATGGCGTTCGCGGTACCCTCCATGTCGTACGGGTTGACGAGCAGCGCGCCGTTTAGCTTGCGAGCAGCTCCGGCGAAACGTGAAAGCAGAAGCACGCCGGGATCGTCCGGATCCTGCGCGGCCACGTATTCCTTTGCGACGAGATTCATTCCGTCTCGAAGAGGCGTCACGAGGCCAACTTTGCTGAGCCGATAAAGCCCAGCAAGTATGTGGCGGCCGATCGAGCGGTTGATATAGCGTATCGGCACCCAATCGACGGCGCCGAGCGCGCCGTTTACCCTGCCGGCCTGTTCGGCAACCATGCGCTGCATGGCCTCGTACTCCGGCACTTCGGAGCGGGACTTCGGTGTAATTTGCAGATAGGTCACATGCCCGTGCTGGGCCGGATTGGCCAGGATGAAGCGTTCGAATGCGTCGATGCGCTGCGTGATCCCCTTGGAATAATCGAGGCGATCGACGCCGATGATCAGGCTGCGGTCTC
>NZ_WITC01000139.1:67500-70985 GCF_009601505.1 Sinorhizobium terangae | reverse complement strand
GCGGGGGAACGGCAAAACCCCCGGGGCGTTTGGGCACCGGGGGTTTTTGTTGGTTGCGGGGGCAGGATTTGAACCTGCGGCCTTCAGGTTATGAGCCTGACGAGCTACCGGGCTGCTCCACCCCGCGTCAACTTTCGTTTTTGTTTTGTGTTGTTTTCGCCGTTTGCCGGCGTTTGTGAGAGAAGATGTTTTATCTTGCGATTTGCAGACCTGGCAGCGACCTACTCTCCCGCGTCTTAAGACGAAGTACCATCGGCGCTGGGGCGTTTCACGGCCGTGTTCGGAATGGGAACGGGTGCAGCCACCCCGCCAGAACCACCAGGTCGGCAAAGCGCAAGCGTTGCTCCCCGGAGGGGAGCAAATTGTCGAGAAGCTGGTGAAGCGATTGCTTCGTTTTGAACACGTCATGCGTCTTATCCGGACAACTCCAGCAGCCGGCAGAGCCGAGCCGCCAGTCGTCTGGCGCGCCGTCCGCAGCGTCGGCCGAAGGCCGACAGCGTGAGGACAAAGAATTGCGATGCGCATCCATGATGAGCATAAGCAATGGGAACGATCAAGCCGATCGAACGATTAGTACCGGTAAGCTTCATGCGTTGCCGCACTTCCACACCCGGCCTATCAACGTGGTCGTCTTCCACGGTTCTCAAGGGAATACTCGTTTTCAGGTGGGTTTCCCGCTTAGATGCCTTCAGCGGTTATCCCTTCCATATATAGCTACCCTGCTATGCCCTTGGCAGGACAACAGGTCCACCAGAGATATGTCCATCCCGGTCCTCTCGTACTAGGGACAGATCCTGTCAATATTCCTACACCCACGGCAGATAGGGACCGAACTGTCTCACGACGTTCTGAACCCAGCTCACGTACCGCTTTAATTGGCGAACAGCCAAACCCTTGGGACCTGCTCCAGCCCCAGGATGCGATGAGCCGACATCGAGGTGCCAAACAACCCCGTCGATATGGACTCTTGGGGGTCATCAGCCTGTTATCCCCGGCGTACCTTTTATCCGTTGAGCGATGGCCCTTCCACGCGGGACCACCGGATCACTATGACCGACTTTCGTCTCTGCTCGACTTGTCAGTCTCGCAGTCAGGCGGGCTTATGCCATTGCACTCGACGAGCGATTTCCGACCGCTCTGAGCCCACCATCGCGCGCCTCCGTTACTCTTTCGGAGGCGACCGCCCCAGTCAAACTACCCACCATACACTGTCCCGGATCCGGATGACGGACCGCGGTTAGACATCCATGACGATAAGGGTGGTATTTCAAGGACGGCTCCACAGGAACTGGCGTCCCTGCTTCAAAGCCTACCACCTATCCTACACATGCCGACACGAATGCCAGTGTAAAGCTATAGTAAAGGTGCACGGGGTCTTTCCGTCTGACCGCAGGAACCCCGCATCTTCACGGGGAATTCAATTTCACTGAGTCTGCGTTGGAGACAGCGGGGAAGTCGTTACGCCATTCGTGCAGGTCGGAACTTACCCGACAAGGAATTTCGCTACCTTAGGACCGTTATAGTTACGGCCGCCGTTTACTGGGGCTTCGATTCAGAGCTTGCACCCCTCCTCTTAACCTTCCAGCACCGGGCAGGCGTCAGACCCTATACGTCGTCTTGCGACTTCGCAGAGCCCTGTGTTTTTGATAAACAGTCGCTACCCCCTGGTCTGTGCCACCCCATCATACTTGCGTACAAAAGGGTCACGCTTCTTCCGAAGTTACGCGTGCAATTTGCCGAGTTCCTTCAACGCAGTTCTCTCAAGCGCCTTGGTATACTCTACCTGACCACCTGTGTCGGTTTCGGGTACGGTCTATACGGTGGAGCTATTTCCCGGGACCGCGTCCAGGCCTGGACAATCCAATAAGTCCAGACAAGTTAAGCGATCCGTCACTACCACCAGGCCCACGAATATTAACGTGGTTCCCATCGACTACGCGTGTCCGCCTCGTCTTAGGGGCCGGCTAACCCTGCTCAGATTAACTTTAAGCAGGAACCCTTGGTCTTTCGGCGAGAGGGTCTCTCACCCTCTTTATCGTTACTCATGTCAACATTCGCACTTCCGATACCTCCAGGACCCCTCACGGGTATCCCTTCACAGGCTTACGGAACGCTCCGCTACCACGTGCCTTGCGGCACATCCTCAGCTTCGGTGCATGGCTTTAGCCCCGTTACATTTTCGGCGCAAAGACCCTTATTTAGACCAGTGAGCTGTTACGCTTTCTTTAAATGATGGCTGCTTCTAAGCCAACATCCTGGTTGTTTTGGGATCCTCACATCCTTTCCCACTTAGCCATGACTTGGGGACCTTAGCTGGAGGTCAGGGTTGTTGCCCTTTTCACGACGGACGTTAGCACCCGCCGTGTGTCTGCCGACTAGTACTCCCCGGTATTCGGAGTTTGGTTAGGATCAGTAAGACGGTGAGTCCCCATAGCCCATCCAGTGCTCTACCCCCGGGGGTATTCGGTCGACGCTCTACCTAAATAGATTTCGCGGAGAACCAGCTATTTCCGAGTTTGATTGGCCTTTCACCCCTAGCCACAAGTCATCCCAATCTATTGCAACAGATGCGGGTTCGGTCCTCCAGTTGGTGTTACCCAACCTTCAACCTGCTCATGGCTAGATCACTCGGTTTCGGGTCTAATGCGACGAACTGAACGCCCTGTTCAGACTCGCTTTCGCTGCGCCTTCACCTATCGGCTTAAGCTTGCTCGTCACACTAAGTCGTTGACCCATTATACAAAAGGTACGCCGTCACCCTTGCGGGCTCCGACTGTTTGTAGGCATCCGGTTTCAGGTTCTATTTCACTCCCCTTGTCGGGGTGCTTTTCACCTTTCCCTCACGGTACTTGTTCGCTATCGGTCATGCACGAGTACTTAGGCTTGGAGAGTGGTCTCCCCATGTTCAGACAGGATTTCTCGTGTCCCGCCTTACTCAAGGACAATGAGTGTTCTACGTGTAAGGGGCTATCACCCTCTACGGCCGACCTTTCCAAATCGTTCCACTTCATTCCTCATTGCCACTGGCCTGGTCCGCGTTCGCTCGCCACTACTTGCGGAGTCTCGGTTGATGTCCTTTCCTGCAGGTACTTAGATGTTTCAGTTCCCTGCGTTCGCTTCTTATCCCTATGTATTCAGAATAAGATACCTTTCAACAATGCTTGGAAACCATTTTGGTTCTCACTCACGCGTCGTACCGCTCCTTCGGAGCTGACGCTCCGTTAGGGCGCGCAACGATGCGCGACGGCCTCTGGCCTTGCGAAGCTTCGCTTCGTTCAGCCAAACGACAACCAAAATGATTTTCCAAGCATTTAAGGTGGGTTGCCCCATTCGGAGATCCATGGATCAAAGCTCATTCGCAGCTCCCCACGGCTTATCGCAGCGTATCACGTCCTTCATCGCCTGTGCATGCCAAGGCATCCACCAAATGCCCTTTTGACACTTGATCGTTCTCATTGCCAATGCTCATCCTTATTGGGTTTGGC
>NZ_WITC01000139.1:0-62500 GCF_009601505.1 Sinorhizobium terangae | reverse complement strand
GCTTTCGACCGGGCCGCACCTGCACTACGAGCTGATCGTCAACGGCAACAAGGTGGATCCCCTGCGCATCCGCCTGCCCGGCGGCAAGTCGCTCAAGGGAGAAGCGCTGGCGAAGTTCGAAAAGGAGCGCGAACGGATCGATGAACTCCTCGGCAAGGACGAGGGCAACGAGGTCGCGAGCAAGTAACGCTCACCGCTGTAATGCGAAAAGGCCGCCCCTCGGCGGCCTTTTCTGTTCTTGATGCTTCGCCTTACGCGGCTTCCTTCTCGGCGGAGGTCCCGCGCTTGAAGTTCAGCCGGTCGGAGCCGGCAAGAACCTTCACGACGGAACCGTCCGGGAACTCGCCCTGCAATATCCTCTCGGCCAGCGGATCCTGAACATATTTCTGGATCGCCCGCTTCAAGGGCCGCGCGCCGTAGGCGGGGTCGTAGCCCTTGTCAGCCAGGAAGGACCGCGCATCGTCCTCCAGTTCGATCGTGATCTTGCGATCGGCAAGCAGCTTGCGCAGCCTTTCGAGCTGGATATCGACGATCGCACCCATTTCCGAGCGGCGAAGCCGATGGAACAGGATGATCTCGTCGACGCGGTTCAAGAATTCCGGCCGGAAAGCGGCTCTCACCACTTCCATCACCTGATCGCGAACGGCATCGCTGTCCTCGTTCTCGCCGAGAGCGGTCAGGTATTCCGCACCGAGGTTCGAGGTCATGATGATCATCGTGTTCTTGAAGTCGACGGTGCGCCCCTGGCCATCGGTCAGGCGACCGTCGTCAAGCACCTGCAGGAGCACGTTGAAGACATCCGGATGGGCCTTCTCGATCTCGTCGAAGAGCACGACCTGGTAGGGCCGGCGGCGAACGGATTCCGTCAGCGCCCCGCCTTCCTCATAGCCGACATAGCCGGGAGGCGCACCGATCAGCCGGGCAACGGAGTGCTTCTCCATGTATTCCGACATGTCGATCCGCATCAGCGCCGTCTCGTCGTCGAAGAGGAACCGTGCAAGCGCCTTGGTCAGCTCCGTCTTGCCGACGCCGGTCGGCCCGAGGAAGATGAACGAGCCGATTGGCCGGTTCGGATCCTGGAGCCCGGCGCGAGAACGCCGGACCGCCCGCGAGACGGCCTGCACCGCATCGCCCTGGCCGACGACCCATTTTGCCAGTTCGTCTTCCATCCTGAGCAGCTTCTCGCGCTCGCCTTCGAGCATCTTGTCGACGGGAATGCCGGTCCAGCGCGAAACGACATGGGCGATGTTGTCGGGAGTGACCACCTCCTGCACCATCGCATTGGCGTTCGAACCGTCCTGGCTTTCCGCTTCGGCAAGCTCCTTCTCAAGCTTCGGGATCACCCCGTAGGCGAGTTCGCCCGCGCGCTGGAACTCACCTTTGCGCTGAACGATCTGAAGCTCGTTGCGTGCCTCGTCGAGCTGCTTCTTGAGATCGGCAGCTTGCCCGAGCTTCTGTTTCTCAGCCTGCCAGCGCGCCGTCAGCGCGGCAGCCTCTTCCTCTAGAGAAGCGAGGTCCAGCTCGAGTTTCGCGAGACGATCCTTGGAGGACGCGTCGGTCTCCTTCTTCAGGGCCTCGCGCTCGATCTTCAACTGAATGACACGCCGGTCGAGTTCGTCGAGTTCTTCCGGCTTGGAGTCAACCTGCATCCTGAGGCGCGACGCAGCCTCGTCCATCAAGTCGATCGCCTTGTCCGGCAGGAAACGGTCGGTGATGTAGCGGTTGGAAAGGGTAGCGGCGGCCACCAGCGCGGAATCCGAGATCCGCACTTTGTGGTGCTGTTCGTACTTCTCCTTGAGACCGCGCAGAATCGAGATCGTGTCCTCAACCGTCGGCTCGTCGACCATCACCGGCTGGAACCGTCGGGCAAGGGCCGCGTCCTTTTCGACATGCTTGCGATACTCGTCGAGCGTCGTCGCGCCGACGCAGTGCAGTTCGCCGCGAGCAAGCGCGGGCTTTAGGAGGTTCGAGGCATCCATCGCCCCGTCCGCCTTGCCGGCGCCGACAAGCGTGTGCATCTCGTCGATAAAGAGGATGATCTCGCCCTCCTCCGCGCGCACTTCGTTGAGCACGGCCTTCAGCCGCTCTTCGAACTCGCCGCGGAACTTGGCACCGGCAATCAGCGCGCCCATGTCGAGCGCCATGAGGCGTTTGTCCTTGAGGCTCTCCGGCACGTCGCCGTCGACGATGCGGAGCGCCAAGCCCTCGGCGATCGCCGTCTTGCCGACGCCCGGCTCGCCGATCAATACCGGATTGTTCTTCGTCCGGCGCGAAAGCACCTGGATCGTGCGACGGATTTCGTCGTCGCGGCCGATGACCGGGTCGAGCTTGCCGTCCCGCGCTTCTGCCGTCAGGTCGCGCGCGTATTTCTTAAGCGAGTCGAATCCCTGCTCGGCATTGGCGCTGTCTGCCGTACGCCCTTTGCGGATATCATTGATGACCTGGTTGAGCTTGGTCGGGGTGACGCCTGCCTTCGACAGGATCGATGCAGTGGCAGCGGAGCTTTCGATTGCCAGCGCCAGGAGCAGGCGCTCGACGGTCACGAAGCTGTCGCCGGCTTTTTTCGCGGCCTGTTCGGCTGCGGTGAAAACCTTGGCAAGCGGCTGTGACAGATAGACGGAACCATTGCCGCCGGAAACCTTCGGGAGCTTGGCCAGAGCCTGAACAGTTCCGGCTCGCGCCTCGCGTGCATCACCGCCGGCGCGCTCGATCAAAGAGGCGGCCATGCCCTGATCGTCGTCGAGCAATACCTTGAGGACGTGCTCGGGCGTGAACTGCTGGTGTCCCTCTGCCAGCGCATAGGTCTGCGCCGATTGCAGGAAACCGCGTACACGCTCGGAATATTTCTCGATATTCATTCTCTACCTCCATAGCCCGGCGAGCCCATCTTCGTGGCACTGGCCAGTGTTTCAGGATCAGGCTCCCGCATTCGGCAAGCCTGTTGCTTCAGCGCCGCGCGCCCTATCGGACGCGGTCTCTGACGCTTTGAAATGCCGCATAATTTTATCCTTGGATCGATTTCCATCTAAGGAATTATGCAGTGAAACCTCGTCGTCGCATTGCGCGTGATCAAGTCTTCGAAGCGGAATATGGGGCAGCGTTTTCAGAAATTAAAGGGCCGTCGCGAGAGGGGTTGGGGAAATCTCGATGGGCATGTGGAGCAACCCGGACCCGGCAGAAAGCATGGGGATCCGGCGAGCGAGCGACCGACATAAAAAACCCGGCCGCCAAGCAGCCGGGTTTTCAGCGATCCGTGGGCCGAGCCCGCAAATGCGACCGTAATCGCGCTTATTCCGAGGTAGCGAGCGCCGGTGCATCGCCGGCAGATTCGCCGGTCGACTGGGCGTCGTCCGATGCTTCCTCCTGCGTGCGGCGCGGCTGTCGGCGCGGGCGGCTGGCGCTGCGACGGCGAGAGGCCGGACGGCTGGACGCAGCCGCAGGCGTTTCCTCTTCCATTGCAACTTCGGCAGGTGTGCCTTCGATCACCGGCTGCGGCCCGGAACCGTCGATAATCGGCTGGGGTGCGCTCACCGAAGGCTGGGCTGCAATCGAGACCGGCGCTTCTTCGGCATAGACCTGATCCAGATCGTCCTGATCGCGATCGGCCACGTCTCTTTCCTGATAGTCCTGGCGCTCTTCGCGCTGGAAGCGATCCTGCATCTGTGCCTGGGCGGCTGCGATGATGCGGTTGTAGTGCTCGGCGTGCTGCAGGTAGTTCTCGGCCATGACGCGGTCGCCGGAGCTCTGGGCGTCGCGCGCAAGGGCGGCATACTTCTCGGCGATGTGCTGGGCCGTACCGCGAATCTTCACGTCGGGGCCGGAACTGTCGTAAGTCCGCGTAAGCGGATTGGATCCCTTACGATTGTGATTGTTGTTTCCGTTATTGTTGTTGTTTCGCCCACGGCCGCGCTTGTTTTGCTGTCCTGGCCTCATAGTACATTCACCCGAATTTTCTTGATAATGATGATCATGTGGTTCCGCATCCCGGCGGGATCTGTCCGCGCCCGGAAAAACACGCGCCGCAACAGACCGCATATTGCGATCTCGGCGCCGGCTGACGTCAAATTAACAGGTACCCGCACGAGGCACTGTCGAACCCTAGCAACTCTTTCTTGAGAGCAATCCCCGTGGCCAGGTCATACCGGAACGAATCTTTGGTCAATGACCTTCTGCCCAGTGCGCGGGGGCAAACTAGCCCGCTTCCTTTAGGATTCCAAGCCCTTTCTTTGCCCTTCGAGAAAAGAGATGCGCCGATGCAGCATTTTTTCAACGATCGCTGCCGCATTCTCCGTCGCGCTTGAATACAAGGACCCGGTCGTTGCCGCCAAGATCCTTCGCGCTATCATGCAAGCGAAACCCTTGCGCCACGAACAGCGCCGTTACCGCCTGCTTTTGATCGAAACCGATTTCCAAGCCGATTACGCCGTCTGTTTCAAGATGACGATCGGCGTGAAGGGCGATGGCACGATAGGCATTAAGTCCGTCGTCTCCGCCATCAAGAGCAGCGGCCGGATCATGCAATTTCACTTCCGGCTCAAGCTCATCGACGATTCTGGACCGGATATAAGGCGGATTTGAGACGACCACATCGAACCGCCCATCGACCTTATCGAACCAGTTGCTCCGAAGCGTCTGGAAGCGTGCAGAAAGACCGTTGCGCTCTGCGTTGTCACGCGCCGTTGCCAGGGCGTCTTCCGATATATCGGTACCGAGACCGCGCGCTTCAAGTACCTGATGAAGAATCGCGAGACAGATCGCTCCCGTTCCGGTGCCTAGATCAACGATCCGGCAGGACCCCTTTCTGGCGGCAATCCGCCGCATATGTGGGATCATGCAATCAACCAGCGTCTCTGTGTCAGGTCGCGGTTCGAGCGTGTCCTTCGAGAGCTTGAAGGTCAGTCCGTAGAATTCTCTTTCGCCCAGGATGCGGTAGACCGGCTCACGCGCTGCGCGACGGGCGACCGCGGCGCGGATACGCGCGGCCATGGCGTCATCGACCGTCTCCCCTCCACGTGTCATCAACGCCGCAAGCGAAAGCCCGAGCAGCCCGGAAATCAGATGACGTGCATCGAGCGCCGCCGTCTCGATACCCGCGGCCTTCAGCCGGTCGCGGCTCTCGGCAAGAAGGCGGTCGAGCGTCTCAGCCATTGCGGCTCAGCCCTGCTGCTCGCCGAGCAGCGCGAGTTGGCTCGCCTGATGATCCGCCAGCAGCGCATCCACGACCTCGTCGATCTCGCCTTCCATCATCCGGTCGAGCTTGTAGAGCGTCAGGTTGATGCGATGATCCGTGATGCGGCCCTGCGGGAAATTATAGGTGCGGATGCGCTCCGAGCGGTCGCCGGAACCCACCTGGCTCCTGCGATCGGCCGACCGCTCGCTGTCGGCACGCTGGCGCTCCATGTCGAAGAGCCGCGAACGCAGCACCTGCATCGCCTTGGCGCGGTTCTGATGCTGCGATTTTTCCGAACTGGTGACGACGATGCCTGTTGGAATATGCGTGATGCGGACCGCCGAGTCGGTGGTATTGACGTGCTGGCCGCCGGCGCCGGAAGACCGCATCGTATCGATTCGGATATCCTCGGGCCGGATATCAATGTCGATCTCCTCCGCCTCGGGCAGAACCGCCACCGTCGCGGCGGAGGTGTGGATGCGCCCGCTCGCCTCGGTCTCCGGCACGCGCTGGACCCGGTGAACGCCGGATTCGAACTTCAATCGCGAGAAAACGCCGCGGCCTGACACGGTGGCGATGATTTCCTTGTAGCCGCCAGCCTCGCCTTCACTTGCGGAAAGGACCTCGACACGCCAGCCCTTGGTCGAGGCATAGCGCTCGTACATCCGGAAAAGATCGCCGGCGAAGAGCGCCGCCTCCGAGCCGCCCGTACCGGCGCGGATTTCAAGGATCGCGCTTTTTTCGTCGGCCGCATCCTTCGGCAGCAGCAGGATCTGAATCTCCTGCTCGAGCGCTTCGATCTGCTCTTCGACCTCGGGCTTTTCCATCTCCGCGAGGTCGCGCATCTCTTTGTCCGTTGTCCGGTCGGCAAGCATGGCGTTGATGTCGGCAAGCTCAGCCGTGGTCTTTTCGTAGGCGCGGATCTTCGTCACGACCGGCTGCAGCTCGGAATATTCCGAGGCCAGTTTCACATAGACGTCTGCTGCCGGACCGGCCGACATGCGAGCTTCGATTTCACCGAACCGGCGCTCCAGTTCGCGCATCTTTTCAACGGGAAGATTTGCCAAATGTAACTCCAAATGCGTTCGCCCCGCCCGGGTCCATCCGGGCGTGGCTGCTGCATGGTTCCTAAAATCGGAATCGATTTAAGGACAAAATCATGCAGCAACTCAAAGCCCTACAGCGACCTTTGCGCGTCTGATTGGACGCGTGGCGCTATAAGGCGCTTCAATCCTGTCTAAACCGGTATGCCGTTCGCCGCTGCGAAATCGACAAGGAGCTGCCGAACGGACGTTTGGGATTTCACGTCGTCGAGCGCAGCTTCCAGGATCTCGGCCAGCTTGCCGGCATCGAGCGCCAAAAGCATCGCCTTGACCGGCCCGACTGCAGTCGGCGACATCGACACCGAGCGGAAGCCGAGGCCAAGCAGCGCCATCGCCGACAACGGCTTGCTCGCCATTTCGCCGCAGAGCGTGACCGGCGTGTCATTGCGCTCGCCGGCCCGCACGATATCACGCAGGATGCGCAGGAATGGCCGATCGAGAATGTCGAAACGATCGGACACACGCGCGTTGCCGCGGTCGACGGCCATCGCGAACTGGAACAGGTCGTTCGAACCGACGGAAACGAAATCCACCTCCGACATCAGCTCATCGAGCTGCCACATCAGGGCCGGAACTTCCAGCATCGCGCCGAACTGCAGCTTGCGCGGCAACTGCTCGCCAAGCTTCGACTGGCGCTCGATCTCCTTCTGCAAAAGCTCGCGCGCCAACTTGAGCTCGGAGACTTCCGTCACCATCGGCAGCATCAGCTTGAGTTCGGCGCCGGCGGCCGCTCTCAGCATCGCCCTCAACTGCGTGCGCAGAAGTCCGGGTCGGTCGAGCGAAAGCCGGATCGCGCGCCAGCCGAGCGCCGGATTTTCCTCTTCCGCCGCGCGGAAATAGGGTACGACCTTGTCGCCACCGATGTCGAGCGTGCGGAAGGTCACCGGCTTGCCGCCCGTTTGCTTCAGCACGTTGCGATAGAAGGCCTCCTGTTCCTCGGCCTTCGGCATGGTCGAAGCGATCATGAATTGCAGCTCTGTGCGGAAAAGCCCGATGCCTTCCGCCCCCGCCTCGTTCAGATGCGGCAGATCGACCAGCAGGCCGGCGTTCATCTGCAGCGTAATGCGCTTGCCATCTTTCGTCAGCGGCTCGACATCCTTCAGCGCGCGAAACTGGGCTTGCCGGCGGGCGCGGAACCGTACCTTCTCCTCATAGGCCCGTTGCAGGTCGGCCAACGGCCGCAAATGCACCTTCGCGTCGTCACCGTCGACGATGATTGCGTCACGGTTCTCGGCAAGCGCCACCGCACCTGCCGCCTGGCCGACGACCGGGATCCCCATGGCTCGGGCGACGATCACTACATGGCTCGTGACCGCGCCCTCTTCAAGGACCAAGCCGCGCACTCTCTCTCGCGGATAGTCGAGCAGTTCCGCCGCACCCATGGCGCGGGCGACGATGATCGCGTCATTCGGGAAGTCGGCTGCCGAAAGCTTGGCGCCATAGCCGGAAAGCTGGCGTAGCAGCCGGTTGGCAAGGTCGTCGAAATCGTGCATCCGCTCGCGGAGATAGGGGTCCGTCAGCCGGATCATCCGCGCCTTGGTCTCGCTCTGAACCCGTTCGACGGCCGCTTCCGCCGTCAGGCCGTTGCGGATCGCTTCTTCAAGCTTCCTTACCCAGCCACGATCATGGGCGAACATGCGATAGGTTTCGAGCACCGCCCGGTGCTCGCCCTCCATCGACACCTCACGGCGCGACAGCATGTCGTCGATGGAGATACGCAGGGAACCAAGCGCCTCCGCAAGTCGCTGCAACTCCTGTTCGGTATCCTCATTGAGCAGGTTCGTGACGACGATCCTCGGCTCGTGCAGCACGACGTAACCGAGACCTATGCCTTCGCCAAAACTGTTGCCTTCGATCGAGACCGGGCGTGAAAGATCGAGTTCGAGCCCCGGCTTGGTGATCTTCTTCAATTCGCCGGTCGCAACCATCTCGGCGAGAACCATCGCCGTGGTCTCGAGCGCCTCGACCTCGTCCTCGCGATAATTGCGCATCGCCTTGTTCTGCACGACGAGAACGCCAAGCGCGCGCCCCGTGCGCAGGATCGGCACGCCAAGGAAGGAGTGGTAGATCTCTTCGCCCGTCTCCGGCAGGTAGGTGAAGGCCGGATGCGACTGCGCGTCGGAAAGGTTGAGCGGCCGTGCGGAGGCGGCGATGGTGCCGACGAGACCTTGCCCCATCTTCAACTGCGCCAGGTGGACGGCGGTCTTGTTCAGGCCTTCGGTGGCATAAAGTTCGAGCACGCCGTCGGAACGCAATACGTAGACGGAGCACACTTCCGCGACCATGTTCTGTGCGATCTGGCGCACGATCCGGTCCAGGCGCTCTTGCGGCTCGAGCGGTTCCGCCATGAGCTCGCGCAACCGCTTGAGGAGAACGCGCGGACCTGCGGAAAGGTCTCTCATCGCGTAAGGTCTCCAGAATAAGAATTACCGACGACATACATCTGGACCCGCGGCCTTTCGAGCCGTGAATCCCAAATCGAAATGTCTGCTAATTAACTCTTATCCAGACCGTAGGCGGAATGCAAAGTGCGAACCGCCAATTCCGCATATGGACCGTCGATCAGAATGGATATCTTGATCTCGGAGGTGGTGATCGCCTTGATGTTGATCCCCTTCTCGGCAAGCGCCCGGAAGGCGGATGCGGCGACGCCCGCATGGCTGCGCATGCCGATACCGATCACCGAGACCTTGACCAGGCCGGATTCGGACTGGGCGACATCGTAGCCGATCTTTTCCTTGTTGTCGGAAAGCACCTTGAGCGCCTTGTCGACATCGCCCGAAGGGACGGTGAAGGTCATGTCCGTCTTCGAGCCGTCTTCCGAGATGTTCTGGACGATCATGTCGACGTTGATATGGGCTTCTGCCAGGGGACCGAAGATCGCGGCGGAAACGCCCGGCCGGTCTGCCAGACGGCGCAGCGAAATCTGGGCTTCATCCTTGGCATAGGCAATGCCGGTTACGACTTCCTGTTCCACGATCTCATCCTCATCACAAATCAGCGTTCCGGGCGGGTTCAGAAGGTCACCCATGCCCGGCGCATCGGGATCCTCGAAAGAAGAGCGCACGAACGTGCGAACCTTGTGCACCATGGCGAGCTCGACCGAGCGCACCTGCAACACCTTGGCGCCGAGCGAGGCCATTTCCAACATTTCCTCGAAGGCGATTTTCTTCAGCCGCCGCGCCTTGGGCTCGATGCGCGGATCGGTCGTGTAGACGCCATCGACATCGGTGTAGATGTCGCAGCGGTCGGCCTTAACGGCGGCGGCGATCGCAACCGCCGAAGTGTCGGAGCCGCCGCGCCCGAGTGTGGCCAGCCGGTTGTCTGGGCCAAGGCCCTGGAAGCCGGCGATCACCGCCACCTGGCCCTCGCCCATCCGCCGGATGATGTCGGCTCCTTCGATATCGAGGATGCGGGCAGCGCCGTGGGCGTTGTCGGTCTTGATCGGGATCTGCCAACCCTGCCAGGAGCGCGCGTTGATGTTCATGGATTGCAGCGCGATCGCAAGCAGACCGGAGGTGACCTGCTCACCGGAGGCAACGACCGCATCGTATTCGCGCGCGTCGTAAAACGGGGCGTTCGAACCGGCGACCTTCGGCATGTTTTCGACCCAGCCGACCAGTTCGTTGGTCTTGCCGGACATGGCGGAAACGACGACGGCGACCTCGTGGCCGGCATCGACCTCACGTTTCACATGGCGGGCGACATTGTAGATGCGTTCCAAATTTGCGACGGACGTTCCGCCGAATTTCATCACGATGCGTGCCATTTCGCCTCTACCGGTACCGATGTTTGCGCGCGAGCGCGCGACAGGGAAAGCGTCCCCGCCGGCGCCTGTCGATCAAAAAAGCTTGGGACTTCTCGGACATCGGCCAGTCACCGCTACGGGGAGTGGAAAGTCGCGGCGTCTCTTAGCGGATCAACGGGCGACGTGCAATGGCAAGGCGACGGAATGGCGTTGTTACAATCCGTGTTGGAACCGTCCTGCCGATCCCTCGTCTCGCCATGGTTGCAAGACTTTGTGCGCGATGCTATCAAGGCACCGCAACTCAAGTGATGAAGGGAGGGCTGCGCGTGATCACATACTTCCGGCACCACCGCCAGCGTGGCCCCGTCTCCGCCCTGCAAATGCGTTTGCAGGGCTGACCAGAGACTGAACCTCATTCTCATCGTTTCCTGGTCTGCCCAGTCGTCGTGCGGAGCCGAACCAAAGGGTTTTTTGGCGCCGCTCATCGTCACCAAACCGGGTCGAATGGCCCGAGCAACGCGCTGGCGTTCGCATCCGGCCACCCCGCAACCAATCAATTATCGGAAGCGGGAGCACAGCTCGGGCAGTCCAGAGAACGACAATGGCCTTGATCAATGTAAAGAACCTCGGCGTCACCTTGGGTGCGCCGCTCTTCTCGAACCTCAACCTTTCGGTCGCAGCCGGCGACCGCATCGGCATCGTCGCCGCCAACGGCCGGGGAAAGTCCACGCTTTTGAAATGCATCGCAGGCGGGCTTGATCCGACCGCCGGCGAAATCACGCGCTCGCGTGGCCTCACTGTCGGCCACGTCGAGCAAGCGGTGCCGTCCGCCATCTTGGGCAAGTCATTCTACGAAGCGGTGCTCGAGGCGTTGCCGGAGGAACAGGCGGAAACAGAAAGCTGGCGAGTCGACGTCACGCTGGATTCGATCGACGTTCCCACGGAGCTTCGCGAGCGGCCGATCGCTGAGCTCAGCGGCGGCTGGCAGAGGCTTGCGCTTCTCGCTCGCGTCTCGGTCACCGATCCGGACGCGCTGCTGCTCGACGAACCGACGAACCACCTCGACCTCGCCAAGATCATGCGGCTGGAAACCTGGCTCAACAGCCTCCCCCGCGACGTTCCCGTGCTGATCTCCAGCCATGACCGCGCCTTTCTCGATGCAACAACCAACCGCACGCTGTTTCTGCGTCCTGAGCAGTCTCAGGTGTTTTCGCTTCCCTATTCGCGCGCCCGCAGCGCGCTAGACGAGATCGATGCCTCGGATGAGCGGCGTTATCAGAAGGAGATGAAGACGGCCCAGCAGTTGCGCCGGCAGGCGGCCAAGCTCAACAATATCGGCATCAACTCCGGTAGCGATCTCCTGACCGTCAAGACGAAGCAGTTGCGCCAGCGGGCGGAGCGTCTGGAAGACGCGGCGCGGCCGGGCTTTCAAGAACGATCATCCGGGGCGATCCGGCTTGCCAACCGCGGCACGCACGCAAAGACCCTGCTGACGCTTGACAGTGTGTCCGTGGAGGCGCCTGGCGGACGTCTGCTCTTCAAGACAGGCAAGCTCTGGATCTGCCAGGGCGACCGCATTGTGCTGCTCGGGCGCAACGGGGCCGGAAAATCCCGTTTCGTCGACCTGATCAGAACGGCGGTATCCGGATCGGGCCACGCCTCGGAAAGCATCAAGTCAACGCCGTCTGTCGTGCTCGGCTACAGTGATCAGGCCCTTGCTGGCCTGCCGGATGAGGACACGCCGCTTGCAGCCCTCGGCCGGCGATTCGAGATCGGCGATCAAAGGGCACGCGCCCTGCTTGCGGGCGCCGGCCTTGGCATCGACCTCCAGACGCGCCCGATCGGCGCTCTTTCGGGCGGGCAGAAGTCGAGGCTTGCGATGCTTATCCTGAGGCTCACCAATCCGAATTTCTACCTGCTCGACGAACCGACCAACCATCTGGACATCGATGGACAGGAGGCGCTGGAATCGGAATTGATGGCCAACGAGGCGACCTGCCTACTCGTCTCCCACGATCGCAGCTTCGTGCGCGCCGTCGGCAATCGCTTCTGGCAGATCGAAAACCGGCGGCTCGTCGAGATCGAGGGGCCGGAGGATTTCTTTGCCTCCGCGGCAGCGAGTCCGACGTAAAGCAGCGCCACCGATGCAGCACTCCGCCGCTGGCGGGGTGCTGCGAACACAACTTACCTCACCGCTTCGGTTCGTCGGCAACGGCAACCCGCTTCGGTGGAACAGCGATGACGCAGGCGACGTCGCAACCGTCAAACCTGCGCGTTAGCACTGCTGCCACCGTCCAGGCATTACGCCTTATGCCCGCCTCAAGTCGCCGAGCAACATCGGCGGCGCTGCGGGATGGCTCGTCGTGGAAAAGAAAGAGCCGCCCCGCCGGAGAAAGGTGCCGCGCCAGAACCTCAAGCTCGCGCACGGGGCCGTTGCGCGCGAAAACGCCGACGCGCAGGGCGAAGGCTTTATCGAAACGCGCCTCGCCGAAATCCGCAGAGGCAAGCTCGGCCGCATGAAACTGCACGCGGCCGGCGGCGAGATGAACCGCATTTCGCCGCTTTGCCGCCGCGATCATCGTCGCCGAGCGGTCGACGGCGACGATATGGCCATCGGTCAGCCTGTCGCAAACCATCGTCACCGCGACCCCGTGGCCGCAACCGATTTCGAGGATCCGCTCGGACGCGCGCGGCGCCAGAACGTCGACCGCCCAGCCTATCCTGTCATTCGGCATGGCCACCTCCTCGTCCCGCCATCACTTCCGCCTTAGCACTGTACGGCCACTGGCGGTTGACTCGCCCCTTGACATCGCCCTTCGATCGTCCGACTTCACGATCAGAATGGCGAAATTTCGAGCGGGTCGAACCTTATCCGCCGAGGCGAAATGCAAGGAGGCTCTGATGAGCGAGACGGCACGCACCACGATCGATCAGAGCGAGGTGGATCGGTTTTCCGCGATGGCGGCCGAATGGTGGGATCCGACCGGCAAGTTCCGTCCGCTGCACAAGTTCAATCCGGTGCGCCTTGCCTATATCCGCGACAAGGTGTCAGAGCATTTCGGCCGCGATCCCAAGGGTCCGCAGCCGCTCAAGGGCCTGCGGCTGCTCGACATCGGCTGCGGCGGCGGCCTGCTCTCCGAGCCGATGGCGCGCATGGGTGCGAATGTCCTCGGCGCCGACGCATCGGAAAAGAATATCGGCATCGCCAGGACCCACGCGGCCGGAAGCGGCGTTTCCGTCGACTACCGCGCAGTCACCGCGGAGGCGCTCGCCGAGGCCGGCGAAAGCTTCGACGTCGTCCTCAACATGGAGGTGGTGGAACATGTCGCAGACGTCGATTTCTTCATCACCACCTGCGCCCACATGGTGCGGCCGGGTGGGCTGATGTTCATAGCCACCATCAACCGTACCGTGAAAGCCGCCGCGCTGGCGATTTTCGCCGCGGAAAACCTGTTGCGCTGGCTCCCGCGCGGCACCCACCAGTACGAGAAGCTGGTTCGTCCGGAAGAGCTGGAAAGGCCGCTCGAGGCAAGCGGCATGGAAATCACCGACCGAACCGGCGTGTTCTTCAATCCGCTCGCCAATCAATGGAACTTGTCTAAGGATATGGACGTCAACTACATGATCGTCGCCAGGCGTCCGCTCTGACTTACCGGCACCGCTGAGACCGACTTCAGTTCGCATCATCCGGCAGCACCGGTAGAGGTGCGATCTCGATACCTTCTTCCAGAAGCGCCATCGCCTCTTCCGCGCTAGCCTTGCCGATCAGCCCGCGCTGCTCGGCCTCGCCATAGTGGATCTTGCGCGCCTCTTCCGGGAAACGTTCGCCGACATCCTCGGCATTCTCGCGGATCGAATTGACCAGGTCGCGGATCTTGGCGATCGTTTCTTTCTGGGCGCGATCCATCACCAGCGCGCGCGTCGCCTCCTTCTTGCGTGCTGTCGACACCGACGGCGCCATCAGCTGCTTGCTGACGGAGTGAGAGCCGCAAGCGGGACATGCGACCAGACGCCGCTCGACCTGCGAATCGAAGTCGTCGCTCGACGCGAACCAGCCTTCGAAATCATGGCCATTATCACACGAAAGGTTGTAACGGATCACGCTGCAACGCCCCCTTTCCCGTTCGGCGTCACCTCGTCCAGCACGAAACTGCGGGCATTCTTGAGATTGGGTATTTTGGCGCGCGCGCCATGCACCGCGGCGGTGTCGATATCGGCTATGATGATCCCCTCTCCGGTCGGGCCTGCCTCGGCGAGCACGCGACCCCACGGGTCGACAATCATCGAATGACCGAAAGTTTCACGACCATCCTCGTGCTTTCCAGCCTGCGCGGCGGCGATGACGAAAACGCCGTTCTCGATGGCGCGGGCACGCAGCAGGATCTCCCAATGCGCCTCGCCGGTCTGCTTGGTGAAGGCCGCCGGCACGGACATGATCTCGGCGCCGGCAACGGCCTGCTGACGGAAAAGCTCAGGGAAGCGAACGTCGTAACAGATGGAAAAGCCCAGTTTGCCGAACGCAAGATCGGCGACACGGGCCGTGGTGCCGGGTCGATACGCCGCACTCTCTCGCCAGCTTTCGCCATTCTCCAGATCCACGTCGAACATGTGGATCTTGTCGTAGTCGCAGATCCTGCCCCCGTCCGGCCCGAAGAGGAAGCCGCGATTGGCGATCTTGCCGTCGGAAAGGGCGATCGGCGTCGAGCCGATATGAAGATAGACGCCGAGCTCACCGGCAAGGGCTGAGGCCGCGCGCACGACGATGTCGTTCGCCTCGTCCTTCAGCACGGAACGAAGCCCTGTCCGATCGCGCTGGATGGCGCCGGTCATTTCCGGGGTCTGGATATAGGTCGCGCCTTGAGCGGCCGCCTCGCGCACAAGCTTCGCCATCGTCTCCACGTTTCTTGCGGGATCGACGCCGGAGCACATCTGGACGGCAGCAGCTTTGAAACTCATCTTTCTTCTCTCCGTAGCCACCTTCACGCACGCCAAGGGGTCGTGCGCGATGGCCGCGCGTCAAACCTCTAGGCTACGAGCATCTCATCGAGCTTGCCAGCCCGGTCGAGCGCATGCAGGTCGTCACAACCACCGACGTGTAGGCCGTTGATGAAGATCTGCGGGAAAGTCGTGCCGCCGTTGGACTTTTCGATCATCGTCTGGCGCAGGCCCGGATCATGGGTCGCGTCATGCTCGACGAAGGTGACGCCTTTGGTTTCGAGAAGTTTCTTCGCTGCCGAGCAATACCCGCAGAACTGACGCGTATAAATGACGACCGAAGCCATATTGTTGAACCGTTCCTTCACCAGCACGACGCCGGATATCTGATTGTCATATAGGACCGGACATGGCTCTTGCAAAGGTCAAGACCGTGACATCTCCAGCCCCCGCCCGCTTCAGCGCACGGGTGGCGGCCGAGACGGTTGCACCGGTCGTATATACATCGTCGACGAGTATAATTCTTTTCCCGCTGAGACCCGGCCTGCCGCTTTCAGGGACGACGAAAGCGCCGCGAACATTTTCCTCACGCGCCCGGGCGCCGAGACCGACCTGCCGGCTGGTGCGCTTGATGCGGCGGAGCACGTCCGGTCGATAGGGTTTTCCCGCGTGACCCGCGATCACACGGGCGAGTTCGGCGGCCTGGTTGAACTTTCGCCGCCAGAGGCGGAATGCATGGAGCGGAACCGGTACGATCATGTCGGCAGCCGCGACCGCGCCGTCGCTCGCACGGATCATCCATTCGCCCATCATCGGCGCCAGATCGGTGCGGTCGCGGTATTTCAAGCCGTGGACGAGATCGCGCACGACACCGTCGTGGATCGCGACCGAGCGGAGCCGGTCGAAGACGGGCGGATCGGCGATGGCTTCGGGGGAGAGGGAACCCGGTCCGGGATCAAAGGCAAAGGGGAGCCCGAGGATCTCGCAATAGGGTCGCTCGATCAGCCGCAGACCGGACCAGCAGGCCGGGCATACGGCATGATGATCGCCCGTCAGCCGACCGCAGCCGCAGCAGACCGGTGGAAAGACGATGCCGACGGCTTCGCTCCCGAGGCGGCGCAACAGCGCCGTCCATCGCAAGGCCCGATTTCGCCATCCTTCCGGCTCCATATGGTTGACTTTGTCCACTTCAGGGTTTCTTTGCATCCGTGATTTCGGAGAGAGTATCGTGGAAATCATCTTTGACCAGAGCCTCGTCGAGGCGCACCGCCACAGGGCCCTCATCAACGGCGACCAGAAGGCAACCTTCCTGCTCGATATCGTGGCGCAAGAGCTCGCCGAGCGCGTCAGCGTCGTTGAACGGCATTTCGACCGGGCAATGGAATTGCATGGTTACACCGGCCCCACGGCCCGCTGTCTTGCAGCGACGGGCAAGGTCGGAATCATCGAGCGGGTGGAAACGGAGGAAGGCTTCGGCTCCGGCGACCGACCTGTCACGGTCGCCCCACTCGAGCAGATTCCCGCGGCACCGGAATCGCTCAACCTTCTCGTGTCACCGCTTTCGCTGCATCTCACAAACGATACGCCGGGCGTCTTCATCCAGGCTCGTCGCGTGTTGAAGCCGGATGGCCTGTTCCTCGCGGCGATCCCGGGCAACGGCACGTTGCAGGAGCTTCGCGAGTCGCTTCTCACCGCCGAGGCCGAACTGACCGGCGGGGCGAGCCCAAGGGTCATTCCCTTTGCCGACGTCCGCGAAATGGGTGCGCTCCTGCAGCGGGCAGGCTTTGCCCTGCCGGTCGCGGACGCCGAAACCTACACGGTCCGCTACGATTCGCTTTTCGGATTGCTGAAGGACCTGAGGGCCATGGGCATGGCCAACCCGCTGACGGCCCGCAGTCGCGTGCCGGTTTCCAGGCGGTTCTTCCTGAGGGCAGCCGAGATCTATGCGGAACGCTTCTCCGACCCCGATGGCCGCATCCGCGCGACGTTCTCGGTCATCTATGTTTCCGGTTGGGCACCGCACGAGAGCCAGCAAAAGCCGTTACGACCCGGTTCCGCGAAGCAAAGGCTTTCCGAAGCGCTCGGAGTCAACGAACATCCGTTGAAAGAAAAATAGACGACACTACAGCGCCGCGCGTCCTATCAGGCGCAAAGCACACTGTAGCACTTTGAATCCCGGGACGTGGCCTTTCGGCGCCTTCGGCGCCTACTCACCCCCAGGCCGACTCCACCGTGTCCGACACGTGATTGAAGAGGCCGAGCAGCGAATCGGAGAGACTCTCCAGCCCGATCAGCAGACCGACGGAAATAAGCGCGGCGACGAGGCCGTATTCGATGGCTGTGGCGCCGTCTCTGCTACGAATGAAGCTTGCGAACTTGGCCATGCACCCTTCCCCCGTTTTGCCCGTTCCGGAGCGGGAAATGCCGGCCTGCAGCGCCATGCGTCTTCTCACACGCACAAAGCTCGCTGCAACTCAGCATCCGCTTTTGCTGCCGTCCGCGTCGATGATGCAGACGGCGCCCGGCATTTCCTGCAGCACGCTGCGGCGCACCGTGTAGCGCCTGCTGGTACCGTTGGAAGGAATCGAGCCGGTCGAAATATTGTCGTAGCCCATTGGCGTATTTGCCAGCATGCGCCTGTCCGCCTTTGACGACAGCATCGGCGTGAGGATCATCGTCAGCGCAATCACCGCCGTTCCGAACAGCAGCGACAGATTGAGCACGCCCGTCCGACGGGCCTGGCTCGCCGCCAGATCCTTGTCCTGAACTGTCCTCCAGAAATCTTCGTCCACCATCCCAGCCTCGCAAACACGTAAAGAGCGGCGGGCGAAGCACCCTTCCCAAGCCTCGACCTGACCACACCTGCTCGAAACCGGAGCCACGCCTTAAGCCGGCAGGCACCGAAACTGATGGCCCTATCATGCCGCCAGGGTGATAAACTTTTGATTAATAAAGTTCGAGATTTCCGGTAGATTCGCGTCCCGGGAGGGAAACAATCAGGCCAGACGCAACCGCGTGCGCCTTTTCAGGATCAGAGCAAATCCATCAGAAACGGGATCAGCGGTTCATCCGCCGGAGGCATCGGATAGTCGCGCAGCGCTTTCGGTCGCACCCACTTGATCGTCTGGCCCTCGCGCCCCTCGGCAAAGCCCTCGTATCGCCGGCATACATAGAGCGGCATCAGCAGATGGAAATCGTCATAGCTGTGGCTCGCGAAGGTGAGCGGCGCAAGGCATGCGACCTTGGTGCGGATGCCGAGTTCCTCCTCCAGCTCACGGATCAGCGTCGCCTCGGGCGTTTCACCAGGCTCCACCTTGCCGCCGGGAAACTCCCAAAGCCCGGCAAGCGGCTTTCCCCCCGGACGCTGCGCCAGGAGAATGCGGCCATCGGAATCGACCAGAGCGCAGGCCGCAACCAGCACGATCTTCTTTTCCTGCACATCCATGCGTCAGGCCCTCGGCGCGCGATAAAGGTAACGATAGACCTCGGTGAAGCCGGCCTTGCGGTAGAGCTCGACCGCCGCTTCGTTTTCGGCCTCCACCTGCAGCCAGGCTTTCTTCGCACCCTTGAGGCGCGCCCAGCGTAGCGAGGCATCGAGCAACGCCGAACCGACCCCCTGTCGGCGCACGCCCTCGGCGACCGCGAACTGCATGATGCCGGCCAGATCGTTGTCCTGGACCACCAGCGACACGGCGGTCGGGCCGATCTCAAGGTCTTCGAACAGGAACAGGCCGCATTCCGGCTTGATGGCATTGATGATTTCTGTAAGCGCCGGCTTGGTCTGCGGCTCTTCTTTGCCGATCAAGATGCGCGCATCGACGAAACGGCCGACATCCTTGATGGGGAGGTGGTCTATGCCATCGCCGAATTCGCGCTCGGCTAGGTCCGCCGTCAGCACCAGGCTGTGCCCGAATGCGACCCAGCCTTCGTTGTCCATGTAGGCGATCAGCTGCGGCGGCGTCAGCGGCGTCTGGCGAACGATGAGCGGACGGCCGTAATCGGAGAAGCGCTTGCCTGCCTTTTCGAGCCGGATGTGAATGTCACGGTAATCCGACGGGTCGAGCGGGTTGACCGAGTTCAGGCGCTTGGATGCATGTCCCGCCGTAAGGCGGATCAACCAGCTGCCGTCATACTGAACGCTTGCGGCCGGCCAGGCGCGGAAGCCGACGGCTTCCAGGCGGCGCACACTCGGGAGATCAACCATCATCGCGTCCCCAACCGCCGCGCCCGTCGTCGGCGGCTGCCTGTCATTCGATGTCATTCGTTCGCAACCTTGGATCAGGGAACCAGAGCATCAGCTTCTGTAGTCGCCGTTGATCTCGACATATTCCTTGGTCAGATCACAGGTGTAGACGGTCGCACGACCCGAACCGAGACCGATGTCGACACGGATCGGAATGTCTTCGCCCTTCATGACGGCGCTTGCCGCTGCCTCGGAATAGCCCGGATCCCGCTCGCCCTCGACTGCAACGCGCACATCGCCGAACCAGATCGCAAGCCGGTCCCGTTCGGCCATCTCTCCGGATTTGCCGACAGCCATGACCACCCGGCCCCAGTTCGCGTCCTCGCCGGCAACAGCCGTCTTGACGAGCGGCGAATTGGCGATCGACAGCGCAATGCGCTTGGCTGCGGCATCGCTCTCCGCGCCTTCGACGGTTACGATTACCATCTTGCGGGCACCTTCGCCGTCGCGCACCACCTGCAGCGCCAGATCGCGCAGCAGGTCGTTGAGCGCCGCGCGGAAGGCGTCGAGGCGCGGATCGACAGCGTCCACGACCTTCGCCTGACCGTCCTTCGCCGCCGCGCCGGTGGCAAACAGCATCAGCGTGTCAGAGGTGGAGGTGTCGCTGTCGACCGTGACGGAGTTGAAGGTCGGGCCGACGCCGGCGGAAAGCAGAGCCTGCAGTGCTGGCGGCGCGATGTCCGCGTCCGTCACGACGAAGGAAAGCATCGTCGCCATATCGGGCGCGATCATGCCCGCCCCCTTGGCGATGCCGTTGATCGTCACAGTGACGTCACCAATCTTGGCACTGCGGGTCGCGACCTTCGGATAAGTATCCGTTGTCATGATCGCCTTGGCCGCCTCGAACCAGAAATCTTCCTTAGCGGAAACCGCAAGACCATCGAGGACGCCGGCGAACTTAGTCGCATCGAGCGGCTCACCGATCACGCCGGTCGAGGCGAGGAATATCTCGCTATCGGTGCATCCGACAGCCTTGGCTGCGGACTGCGCCGTAAGTTCGGTCGCCTCCCGCCCCTTCTTGCCCGTGAACGCATTGGCATTGCCCGAATTGACGACGACGGCGCGGGCAACACCTGCCGGCAGATTCCTGCGGCAGAAATCGACCGCCGCCGACGGGCATTTCGATCGGGTGAAGACGCCAGCGACCGCAGCGGGCTCGTCGAAGATCATCATCAGCACGTCGGTGCGGTTCTTGTACTTGATCCCTGCGGCTGCCGTAGCCATGCGCACGCCTCGAAGCGGCGGCATTTCGGCGAAGGTTTTCGGAGCGAGCGGAGAAACGGAGCCGGACATGGGACGAACCTGCTTTGGAGAACCGTGGATGATGTTGCGGCAAATGCCCAAACGGAATCGAACCGTCGGGCATCGACAATGAGTGAGCCGGATGTCGCTCAGCCCTTCAGACGAACGACATCCGGCGAAAGCTTACTTCGTTTCCTGGGGCTTGTTGGCCTCGTCGTAGGCCTTCTTGAGCGCCGGATCCGAAATTTCGACGCCGGTTTCCTTTTTCGCGGAAGCCAGGAGCTCAAGGTACTTGTCACGCATGACGAGCTGACGAACCTGCGGCTCGACTTGTTCCAGCGTCGGCGGCGCCTGCGGGCGCTTGTCCTCGACGAGGATGACGTGGAAGCCGAACTGCGTCTTCACCGGGGTTTTGGTGTAGGTGCCCTTTTCGAGAGCGAAGGCGGCTGCCTCGAATTCCGGCACCATCCGGCCTTTGGCGAAATAGCCCAGATCGCCGCCGTCATCCTTGTTCGGATCGGACGACTTGGCCTTGGCGAGTTCGACGAAGCTCTTGCCGGCGTCAAGCTCCTTGATCACGGCCTTGGCCTCGTCCTCGGTCTTCACCAGGATGTGGCGTGCCTTGATCTCTTCCTGCGCCGGGATTGCGGCAATTTCCTTGTCGTAGCGTGCCTTGACATCTTCCTTCGTCACCGCATCCACGACATGCTTCTTGAAGAACGCATTGTGCAGTTCGCGTTCGGTGAGATAGGCGATGCGCAGCTTGAAGACAGCGTCGTCCTGGAGGCCCTCCTTCTCGGCGTTCTTTGCCAGTAGCTTGACATCGATGACGGCCGAAAGCGCGGCGGCGCGCTTCTGTTCTTCCGGCATCTGCTGAAGCTGAGGATCGAGACCACCGAGAGCGAGATTGAGCTCGGACTGGCGGACTTCCTGCTCGCCAACCTTCGCGATTACCGGATCGGTTTCTTCGGCGTGCGCTCCCTGCAAAGCGATCGCCGCGACGAAAACCGCAGCCGCCAAAGTCTTGTATCTGGACATTTCACTAACCTTTCACCATTGACCGCCGGCGCGATTGCCTCAGGCCCTGCGGCTGCACAACACCAGAATGTGGCTGATCTGTAGCCATCCAGCAGTGCAAGTGCGTTGACATAATCCGACCCCCCTCTTATCTGTCACGCAACCTCGCGTCCAGAACAGTTTCCGGGCGTTTCATGGCATTATGTGGTTTTTCAAGCCCAACCTGAAACCCCAGGCGACAAATAAAGAAAGGGCCATTCGTATGGTCAGTCTCGGCGGCCTAGCCCGCAAGTTATTTGGTTCCGCCAATGAGCGCCGCGTCCGTAGTTACAAGGGCCGGGTGGACGACATCAACGCGCTTGAAGCCGAAATGAAGGCGCTCAGCGACGAAGCGCTGGCGGCAAAGACCACAGAATTCCGCCGGCAATTGGCCGAAGGTAAGACGCTCGACGACATCCTCGTGCCCGCCTTCGCCGTCGTGCGCGAAGCCGCGCGCCGCGTGCTCGGCCTGCGCCCCTTCGACGTTCAGCTCATCGGCGGCATGATCCTGCATGAGCGCGCCATATCCGAGATGAAGACCGGTGAAGGCAAGACGCTCGTCGCGACGCTGCCTGTCTACCTCAATGCGCTCGCCGGCAAGGGCGTCCATGTCGTCACCGTCAACGATTACCTTGCCCAACGCGACGCCGGCATGATGGGCCGCATCTACGGCTTCCTTGGCCTGACCACCGGTGTCATCATCCACGGCCTCACCGACGAGCAGCGCCGCGACGCCTATGCCTGCGACGTCACCTACGCGACCAACAACGAGCTCGGCTTCGACTATCTGCGCGACAACATGAAATATGAGCGCTCGCAGATGGTACAGCGCGGTCACTTCTTCGCGATCGTCGACGAAGTCGACTCCATCCTGGTCGACGAGGCACGCACGCCGTTGATCATCTCCGGTCCGCTCGACGACCGCTCCGACCTCTACAATACGATCAACGAGTTCATTCCGCTGCTTGCACCTGAAGACTACGAGATCGACGAGAAGCAGCGCTCGGCCAACTTCTCGGAGGAAGGCACCGAGAAACTCGAAAACATGCTTCGGCAGGCAGGGCTCTTGAAGGGCGAGTCGCTTTACGACATCGAGAACGTCGCGATCGTCCACCATGTCAACAATGCGCTGAAGGCCCACAAGCTCTTCACGCGCGACAAGGACTACATCGTGCGCAACGGCGAGATCGTCATCATCGACGAGTTCACCGGCCGCATGATGCCGGGCCGTCGTTATTCCGAAGGCCAGCACCAGGCGCTGGAGGCCAAGGAAAAGGTCCAAATCCAGCCCGAGAACCAGACGCTCGCCTCGATCACTTTCCAGAACTACTTCCGCATGTACGAAAAGCTTGCCGGCATGACCGGTACGGCAGCGACGGAAGCAGAGGAATTCGGCAACATCTACGGCCTCGAAGTGGTTGAAGTTCCGACCAATCTGCCGATCCAGCGCGCCGACGAGGACGACGAGGTCTATCGGACGGCGGGCGAGAAGTACAAAGCGATCATCGACGAGATCAAGGCCGCGCACGAACGTGGCCAACCGATGCTGGTCGGCACCACCTCCATCGAAAAGTCCGAACTCCTCGCCGACATGCTGAAGAAGAGCGGCTTCTCGAAATTCCAGGTCTTGAACGCCCGCTACCACGAACAGGAAGCCTATATCGTCGCGCAAGCCGGCGTCCCGGGGGCCGTGACGATCGCCACCAACATGGCCGGCCGCGGTACCGACATCCAGCTCGGCGGCAACCCCGATATGCGCATCCAGCAGGAACTGGCCGAGATGGAGCCGGGGCCGGAGCGCGAGGCACGAGAAAAGGCGATCCGCGAAGAAGTGCAGAAGCTCAAGGAGAAGGCACTCGCCGCCGGGGGCCTTTATGTTCTCGCAACCGAGCGCCATGAAAGCCGCCGCATCGACAACCAGTTGCGTGGCCGCTCGGGCCGTCAGGGAGACCCCGGGCGTTCGAAGTTCTACCTGTCGCTGCAGGACGACCTGATGCGCATCTTCGGGTCCGACCGCATGGACGGCATGTTGCAGAAGCTGGGCCTGAAGGAAGGCGAGGCAATCGTCCATCCATGGATCAACAAGGCGCTCGAGCGGGCACAGAAGAAGGTCGAGGCGCGCAACTTCGACATCCGCAAGAACCTGTTGAAATATGACGACGTGCTCAACGATCAGCGCAAGGTCATCTTCGAGCAGCGTATTGAGCTGATGGATGCCGAGAGCGTCACCGAGACGGTCACCGACATGCGCAACGAAGTGATCGAGGAAATCGTCAGCAAGCGGATTCCCGAGCGAGCCTATGCCGAGCAATGGGACGTTGAGGGCCTGAAGGCGGACGTCCAGCAATATCTCAACCTCGACCTGCCTCTCACCGAATGGGCGGCCGAGGAGGGCATCGCCGAGGACGATATTCTCGAACGCGTCACCGCTGCCGCCGACAAGGCTGCGGCCGACCGGGCGGAACGCTTCGGTCCCGACATCATGCAATATGTCGAGCGCTCCGTCGTGCTGCAGACGCTCGACCATCTCTGGCGCGAACACATCGTCAACCTCGACCATCTTCGTTCGGTCATCGGCTTCCGCGGCTACGCCCAGCGCGATCCGCTGCAGGAATACAAGTCCGAGGCCTTCGAACTGTTCCAGGGCCTGCTCGGCAATCTCCGCCAGGCCGTGACGGCGCAACTGATGCGCGTCGAACTGGTGCGAGAGGCACCGGAGGCACCGCAGGCTCTGCCGCCGATGGAGGGTCATCACATCGATCCGCTGACCGGCGAGGATGACTTCGCGCATGCTGGTGCGCCGCTGCTGGCCGCGGCACCGGCGGACCGCAATCCGGCCGATCCCTCGACCTGGGGCAAGGTATCGCGCAACGAGCCCTGCCCCTGCGGCTCGGGCAAGAAATACAAGCATTGCCACGGAATATACGAAGCATGATCGAATGCCGCCTTCGGGCGGCATTTTCATTAGGACGTGACAGCTTTCCGCGAATGCCGCGCTGAACCGTTTGTTAACGCTGATCTGGCAGAAGTGAGGCCCTGTATTGCGTAGTGTCAGGGTGTCCTCGTGTTCATGGCGGTATGTCAATCAGCCGGACGAATGCTGCCGTCGGCGCTGAGGCAACGCCTGTCTCCGCTGCTGGCCAGGCTTGGACCGATCGCGTCCGGCGCTGATCCGAAGAGCCGCGCCCAGCGCACGGCGCTGATCGCCTTCGCGATCCGCATCTTCAGCGCGGCCATTGCCCTCGTCTCGCAGATCGTTCTCGCTCGTCTGATGGGCGAGTTCGAATACGGTGTCTTCGTCTTCGTCTGGGTCCTGGCCGTCCTGTTCGGCAACCTGTCCTGCCTCGGCCTGCATGCGGCCGTGATCCGCTTCGTGCCGGAATATCAGATGGCGGACGCCGTGGCCGAGATCCGCGGGCTGACGACCGTGGCGCGCGTCTTTGCGCTGTTGTCGGCGACCGTACTCGCCGCCATCGGCGGCATCGGTCTCTGGTTCTTTGCCGACATGATCGAGCACTATCATCTCGTCGCCCTTTACCTCGGCCTGGTCGCCCTGCCGATGATTGCGCTCGGCGACGTGATGGACGGCACCGCCCGCGCGCATAGCTGGCCGCTTGCGGCGATGAGCCCCACCTTCATCGTCCGGCCGCTGCTCATTCTCGTCTTCATGGTGTTAGCCATCGCCGCCGGCTTGCCGAATACGGCGAAGACGGCAATGGTCGCCGCGCTGGCAGCCACCTACATCACGACGCTCGCGCAGTTTCTCGCGATGACGTCGCGCCTGCGCAGGCGCTACGTTCGCGGGCCGATGAAGATCGAACTCGGATCATGGCTGCGCCTTTCCGTGCCGATATTTCTAGTCGAAGGTTTCGGTTTCCTGCTGACAAATTCCGACGTGGTGATCGTCGGGCTCTACCTGCCGCCAGACGACGTCGCGATCTACTTTGCGGCTGCCAAGACCATGGCTCTCGTTCATTTCGTCATGTTCGCCGTAAAGGCGGCGGCGGGGCCGCGCTTCTCCGAGGCGATGGCTTCCGGCGAAAGCCGCCAGCTTGCAGAAATCGCAACCGAAAGCGCACACTGGTCCTTCTGGCCCTCGCTCGCGATGGGCGGCACGGTGCTTATCGCCGGTCGTTTTCTTTTGTCGCTATTCGGCCCGGCCTTCACCGCCGGCGCGCCGTTGATGGCGGTCCTGTTTGCCGGGATTCTGGCCAAGGCCTTCGTCGGCCCGGTCGAAACCCTGCTTACCATGGCCGGCCGACAGAAGCTCTGTGCGATGCTTTACGCGACCGCGCTCGCCGTCAACATCGCGCTGAACTTTGTTCTCATCCCGGCCTTCGGCCTGATGGGCGCAGCCTTCGCCACCGCCGGCGCGATGTTCTTCGAGGCGGCAATTCTGCACCTCGCGGCAAGACGCACCTTCGCCATCCCCCTTCTCGCTTTCGCGGGCGCAGGAAGCGGCAACGACAAGAACGAGGCGATCCGTCCATGATCGGCAATACACCCTTCCCCGGAAACACGAACGGCAGGGCGAGCCGCCTGCTCGGCGGATTGGCCCAACCCGGCTTCGACGCGTCACAACCCGAGCAGACCATCAGCGTGGGGCGGCCCGGCCGCTATCTTTCGATCTATTCCGCAAGGGCAGGCTACGAGTTGCAGCGAGAGCTCGATTACCTTTCCAACCGCGCGATAGAACCGAACATATTCTTTACCGGCCGCTTCCTCGCCCCGGCCATGCCGCGCCTGGAAGACCGCGTCATCCGGCTCGCCGTGATCCGGGACAACGACGAACGCCGCAGCCGAATGCGCTTCCTCATGCCGTTTTCGATCGAGAAGCCGGGCTTTGCGATCGGCCCCTCGATCATTCGTGCCTGGTCCAACCCGTTCGGACCGCTGGGCGTGCCGCTGCTCGATGCAGAAGATGCGGCCGAAACGATCAGCAATCTCTACGAAGCGTTGGCCGCCCCCTCCTCCGGTCTGCCGCCGGTGCTCGTGCTGCCGGATGTAAGACTCAAGGGCCGCTTCGCACAGCTCGCGCGTGCCGTCGCGATCAGCGAAAACCTGCCGCTCACCGTGACCGACAGCTTTGAACGGCCGATGCTGGAAAGCCTGCTCGACGGTCCGACCTATCTGCGCAAGTCAATCAAACGCGCGCATTTCAAGGAATTGCGGCGCCAGTGGAAGAACCTCGAAAAGCACGGACAGCTGACCTACAACGTCGCGCGCCAGCCTGAGGAGATCCGGCTGCGCATGGAGGAATTCCTGGCGCTGGAGGCTTCCGGCTGGAAGGGGCGCGAACGCAGCGCCATGATCACGGATCGCTTCCGCGCCGCCTTTGCTCGCGAGGCGATCACCAATCTCGCCGAGACCGACAGCGTCCGCATCCACACACTCGATCTCGACGGCAAGGCGATCGCCGCCATGGTCGTTCTGCTGATGGCCGGCGAGGCTTATACGTGGAAGACCGCCTATGACGAGCGATATGCCTTATATTCGCCCGGCAAGCTGCTGCTCGCCGAACTGACGGAATGGCACCTCGACGACGCCAACATTACCCGCTCCGATTCCTGCGCGGTGCCCGATCACCCGATGATTAGCCGCTTCTGGCAGGAGCGCGAGGAGATGGGAACGCTCGTCATCGGCCTGCACCAGAACCGTGACCGCGACGTCCGCCAGGTTGCGGCCCAACTCCACCTCTATCGCAACACCCGCAACATGGCGCGGCTGCTGCGCGAGAAGATACGGGCGCTCGCCGGCCGCTGACGTCGCTCCCGCTACTCCCGAAGCGCCTCGGCAGCGGCCCGGTCGCGCAAAAGCCGGCGGATCACCTTCCCCGACGTCGTCAGCGGCAGGCTGTCGACGAACTCGATCTCGCGCGGGTATTCGTGCATGGAGAGCCTGGTTTTCACCCAGTCGCGGATCCCGGCTGCAACCTCTTCATCGGCAGGGGCGCCTGGTCTCAGCACCACATAAGCCTTGACGATCTCGGTGCGCAGCGGATCGGGCTTGCCGACGACCGCCGCCATTTGAACGTCCGGATGGCCGGCCAGGCAATCCTCGATCTCGCCGGGACCGATGCGGTACCCCGATGAGGTGATGACGTCGTCGTCTCGGCCGAAGAAGGTGAAATAACCCTCCGCGTCCATCACGCCCTGATCCCCGGTCGTCATCCAATCGCCGATGAACTTCGCTTCCGTCGCCCGTTCATTGCGCCAATAGCCGAGGAACATCACCGGATCCGGGCGCTGCACGGCCACCTGCCCGACCGTTCCCGGCGGCAGGACCCTCCCCTCGCCGTCGATGATCGCCACACGATGACCGGGGGCCGCCTTGCCCAAGGAGCCGGGCTTCAAGACACCGAGATCCGCGGCCGAAGAGATGACGATATTGCACTCCGTCTGGCCATAGAACTCGCTGACATCGATGCCGAGCGCTGCCTTTGCCCACTCGAAAGTCTCCCGCCCGAGCGCCTCGCCGGCGGAGCCGATCGTCCGCAGCTTGAGGGCGTAGCGATCGCGGGGCCGATCGACGGCCTTGAGCAGCCGAAGCGCAGTCGGCGGGATGAAGGCATTGCGCACATCCATCTCTTCCATGATCCGGAAGGCCATAAGCGGGTCGAATTTCTGCGCCGGCGACGAAACCACCGGTACGCCCAGCAGCAGGGACGGCAGCAGCGTGTTCAGAAGCCCCCCGGCCCAGGCCCAGTCGGCCGGGGTCCACATCCGGTCGCCCGGTTGCGGCAGGAAATGATGATGGAACTGGAATCCCGGCAGATGGCCGAGCAGGACGCGATGACCGTGGAGCGCCCCCTTCGGAGGTCCGGTCGTTCCGGAGGTATAGATCATCAGCGCCGGATCATCCGGCGTCGTATCGGCGGCAGCAAAACGCCTCTCGCTGTTTGCGAGCCGGTCGAAACGGACCGTGGCTGGCTCGTCCTCCTCTTCCGCCAGTACCACGAGACCGAGTTCCGGCAGTTTGTCCCGGATCCCCGCAAGCCGCTCGTAGCCGAACCGGTTGGTGACGATGGCGGTCGCAGCAGCATCCAGCAGGCGATATTCGAGCGCATCGACGCCGAACAGCAAGGCGAGCGGCAAGGCAATCGCGCCGAGCTTGTAGATCGCAACATGCGCGATTGCCGCCTCGAAACCCTGCGGCAGGAAGATCGCGACGCGGTCGCCGCGCTTGATGCCGTGGTCCGCCAATCCGGCAGCAAAGGCCGACGAGCGCGCCGCGAACGCGCCATAGGTCAGAGACAGATGCGCGCCATCAGGTCTGAAATGCTGGAGGCAGACACGCTCCGGCTCCCGCTCCGCCCAGGCATCGCTGACCGCAACGCCGATGTTGAACTTCTCCGGAATCCGCCAGCGGAAATCGCGATAAAGTTCGTCGTAGTTTTCGATTTTCGGGAGCATGGGCGGCCGCAACAGAATTGTTGCAATGCAGTTAACATTTCTGCTTGGGCGAGTTCAATGGGTGCTCAAGAGGGCGCAACGAAGCTCGCGCTGTCCCTTGATCGCAATTTTGCAAGAACGGACTCGCGCGGATGAGCCTTGAGTGAGTGAGCCGCGGTGCCAAGATGCGTCACGTCGCGATCATGAACAAAGGGAACACACCGCTATGAGCAGTTCGGATACTCCATCGTTCAATCACACGCGCCGCCGTCTCGTTGCGCTTTCTGGCCTGGCAGCAGCGGCCGTAACCGCATTCGGCACACCCGGTCGCGCCGAGGGAAGTGGCGGACAAAAATCCGCAAAAGGCATGGGCATGCCGTGGGAAGACGAATATGGATATGCGCAATCCGTAAAGGTCGGCGACACCATCCACCTCTCCGGCCAATTAAGCCACAACGACAGCGGAGAAATAATCGCCCCGGCGCCCATCGACGCGAACGGAAAAGTTACGGACTTCTCGAATATGGGAGCTCAGATGGAGCAGGCCTATGCCAACTGCGCGAAGCTGCTGGCGCAGTACGGGTTGACCATGGAAAGTGTGGTGCAGGAAGTTATATACGTGCTGGACATGGATGCAGCCTTCAAGGTGGCTGGCCCGGTGCGAAAAAAAGCATTTGGCTCTCAAAAGCCCGCTGTCGCTAGCACTATTCTCGTTACTCCCCGCTTGGCCTTCCCGAGCCAATTGATCGAAATTAGCATGATGGCCGTCGCTTAGCGCCAAGGCTCCCAGTAGCCGGCGCGCGCCCGTTGCAGGAAAAGCTTGCGCGCGCCGCGATCACGCCCGCCACTCCGAGATGAGGATGCGCTGCTCCGCGTGGAGCAGTCTCTGCGACCTTCATAAGTGACCGCAACGGGCTTGCATCTGAAACTCCTCGCGGCGAACAATGCGCCCAATTGTGTAAGCGCGTGAGAAATCGATGCAGGACGATCATCTGTCTTGGGATGACCTGAGGCTGCTGAAGGCGGTCGCGGAGGGCGGAAGTGTAGCGAGAGGCGCACATGCGCTCGGCATAGACAATTCAACCGGGTTTCGTCGCATAGCGCGCCTTGAGGCCTCGCTCGGGGTAAAACTCTTTGAAAGGCATCGAAAGGGTTACGAACTCACTCAGGAAGGTGCCGAGATATTCGCGTTGTCGATGCGCATGCAGCGAGATGTCCAAGCCACGTCGCTAAAGATCGCGGGTGCCGACCAGAGCCCCGTTGGTCATATTCGGATTGCCACCAACGACACCATCATGTCGCGCTTTTTAGCCGGCATTTTTGCGTCCTTTCAATCCAGGTTCCCCGGAATGTCGCTGGAGGTGGTGACGGGCAACGTCTCATTGAATCTGTCGCAAAGGGACTGCGATGTGGCCATAAGAGCCACAAACAGGCCACCCGAGAATCTGGTCGGTAGACGGCTGGCAACAATTGGATGGGCGCCGTACAGACGCGTTTCAGAATCGCACGGAGCGGAAGATCCCTTCGAGGGGCGGTGGATCAGTTTCGCAGGTGAGCTCAGTGACTTGGCTGCGGCACGCTATTTGGCCACGAGGGTCGCGCCCCACCAGATAGCCTTTAGCGCGAATTCAACGGAAGCAGTTTTCGCTGCCGTTTGCGCGGGAATTGGGGCGGCGTATCTGCCGTGTTACCTTGGCGACAACACGCCCGACCTGGAGCGCCTGACGCCACCGGAGGGTTCCTTGGCGAGCGCGTTGTGGATCTTGACGCACCCGGAACTGAAGAGGGCCAAACGAGTACGGCAGTTCATCGATCACTGTGTCGGTGCACTTTTGCCGCTCCGCGCCACCATGGAGGGTTTGCCCGGGAGATAGTGGACACACTGTTTTGAATGGTGGTGCCCCATGCCGACGCGAGGTAAGCGCGCCGGATCAACTACTTGCAGATTTGTGGGACACAAAGGCGAGCTGACGTTTCATTACGTATTTCGGCCCGCATGTCTCACACCTGCGGCGTTAGCTGAGAACGCGGAGAAAACTCAACCGTCCCTTGCGTATCGTTCCAAGCCTCACCAAGTTAAAACGAGGCTGAGGAAAGGAATAATAAGAATGGGATTGGACGGGCCTCGCGGCGGTCTGGGGAAGTGGTCGAAGCCGGGCGTTCCGCACAAAGGCTGGACTTGTATCAACATAGAACTTTTCCGGGTACGACGGCAGCCGCCATATCGCGCACATCCACTGGTACCATATGGGCTGGTGGAATTGGTACATGACCTGGAATTGGGCGAAGAACAGCAATAGGTGGCAACGCCCGAATGGTCAGGCCGACTCCGCAAGGGCGGCGGCGCTCGAGGCGGAGGCATGCTACGATGCCATCCTCCGGTGCGAATGGCCGGGGATGGTGCCAGAGGACCTGCAATGCATGCTCGACAACGAGGAATGGATCCGGACTAGGCCTTGACCCTGCCGAGGAGACCGATCATGGCCGATGCGCTCAAAATGAAAAAGCTGATCTGGGATTGCCAGAAGGATATCGCCGCATACCTGCCACCGGAGAGCGGCATCACGGAACACCAACTGCTCCAGCGGCTCATGACCCGGCTGGACGGCCAGCAGGCTAAAGAGGCGCTCGGTGATGATTGGCAAGGATGGTGGCCGGGTGACGATGATGACGGCGACGACGGCGGCCCATCTCCTCAAGACCGCGAGATGGCCTGAACACATACAGAGCTGCAGTGGGCGCACGCTGCAGCTCCTCCTTTGCGACGTATCAATTATGTTGCTGGGGCGCATTCGCCCTGTTCCATCCAAGGGAACCGCTTCGAACGTCGCTACTGCTATAGAGATAGTGAAGGCACAAGCGAGATCAAGCCCGCTTGCGCAGATCCGGCGGCATTCTAGCCCTTCTCTACCTTCGCCCCAAACCACTTCATGAACAGCACCTCGGATCCGCGCGGCCCCAGATAGGCGAGTGCCGCGATCAGCCCTGTCGCCATCGGTTGCTCAAGTTGCAGCCAGGTCGAAAGCCCCTCACCGATGAAGGCCATACCGACGGCGATCGGCATTTCCCACAGCAGCTCCTTGCCGAAGAACTTCCGGCGCATCTTCCGGACTTCGTTCGTGTGCCACATCAGGCGTCCGACAACCGCGCCGATGATCGTCGTCGCGGCGCCGCCGAACCATGCATTGAGCAGTTCAATCAAAGACGTGTATTTCTGCGGCATCAGCGCCCTTCCCCGTGTCTCGCACATTCCGCCTTCGTCCAGACCGCCGCGGCGCAGATGCCGACGACGGTCCGGTCGATCTTCCGTTGATCCGCTGGCGTTGCCCCTCGCGCGCCGATCAGATCAGTTCCGACGACCCGGCGCAGGCCTGCGACATCTGCCGGCGCCGAAGTCCCACACGCCGCCCCCATCGAGGCAACGGTCATAATCGCTGCGGCCAGCGTCCGATTGATGAGCCGCTTCATTGTTCTGCCTTTCGATGGCTTGCTTGACGGATTCGGCGCCGTCCTCGCGGATCTCGAGGACGACCCAGGCGATGGCGGCGAGCACAAGCACGCCGCCGAGGATCTTCGACCAGGGGATCATCATTTCAGCCCCAACGCGTCGCGCACCGCCGGCATCGAGCTGATCGCGTAGATCGCGAAGCCGACGATGACGGCGAGGATGGCGATCTGCACCCGCCAGTCGAGCGCCACCAGGTTCAGCTCTTTCAGCGCCGTGACGATCGTTCCGCCGGCCGTCAGCAGCCAGGTCCAGAATCGGCCGGATTTGCGTACCAGCTTTGGTTTCGGCTTTGGCACAGGCACAGCCGGCGGCGCTGCTTGCGGCCCCTCCTCGACCTCATGCGGCCGCCGCGCCACTTCGAGGACCTCGCGCAGCAACGCCTCCACCTTCTCTGGCTTCACCAGCGCCTTGTTGAGCCCGTCGCCGGCATAGTAGGACTGCCCGCGCCTCACCTCGTGCTCATTGCCCTTGGTGTCCGCCAGAACGGGAAACGATGCCCACTCCTGCGCCAGGCGCTTGCCAAACTCGACGATGTCGATCTTACCGACGATGAATTCCGGATAGCCGCGGCGGACCAACAGCTTGTAGCCGAGCCGGTCCTGCAGATCCGGCGTGAAGCGATCGGTGCCCTTGATCGAAGGCATGGCATTCGCCAGGTCGATCAGCGTGTGCCGCATAAACTGGTAGCCGCCGGCCGCGCTCGACTTGAAACGCTTCGACCAGCCCTTTTGCGCATCGACCACCTCGCCATAGGTCATGGTCGTCAGCGGCTGCGGCAGCTTGTCCTGGTTGTGGCCATAGATCACGTCATAGGATGCGCGGTCGGCCTGCCCGACTTCCGTTTCACGGATGAAGTCAAGCAGGATCGCCGCGCCGGGAGGCACGGTTCTGTCCATCTGTTTTCCTTTTTGTTGAAAACGATCCGAAGTGGATCAGGGAGCGAATTGCCGGGGCGGCCGACGACTTACTGCCAGGTAGCGCATCGCCGTCTGGTTGTGTTACCGGTTGCGCCAGTAAAAAACTTCAACCCACTCGGTCATCGGAGGCATGAAAGTTGGCGTTCTATAAATTTTGCATGGCAAAGCACGTGCAGTCGATCCTATGGGGGACGATGCGACTAGGAACGCTGGAGCATTTCCGCAGCATGGAAGTTGCGGACGATCAAGAGTGGATCGCTGACCGACTAGAAGGTGTGTCCACCGGTATAAACGATGAAATTCGCATATCCGGGCGCGACCCGAACATCGGCGATAACGTCATGATCCAAGGTGCCCACAAGATGATCATTACCGGCATTCGCGAAGATACGGAAATTGTCATCGGACCAGGCACGCACAGAATTGTAGGTGAGGAGTTTTACATCCTCTGCCTTTCTAGAGAGCCGTTCAAGTCAGCAAGAAAAGCCATGTGCGTCGATGCCCCGGACGGGTATCGGTATGACTCTTGTGTCGAAATATCCGACGTCGAACAACTCTACGAGTGCATCGTCGCTACCGGAAAAATTCTCGGCCGGCCAATTCACCATTGGTTTAGCGGAGCTTACCTTGAAGAGGTTACCTACGACAAACGGGAGCGAAACATCCCGAGCGAGACGATGTTCGACGAAGGTCCCTTTTGCAAACCATCGCATTTCAGTGCTCAGCAGGAATTCAGGATTGCATTTCGGCCACGAGAACCACGCCTGTTAACGGAACTCGGAGACTCCTGCTTTGTGACTTTCGATCCGCCCGATGGACTTTTGTCGCTACGGGCGTGCTGGTGATTGTTTCACGCACCGATTCTCTAAGCCAACGCGGCAGCTTCATTATTCTTCGTCTTGGTCTTCGCCCCGCTTCGCGGTCATCGCCGCGATGCACAGTGCGATTGCCGGTGTCGCGCCGGTACAATAAAGGCCCTCGCCGATAACAGCCCTGAATTCCCCGTTGCCCCAACTGACTCCGCCGAGCCTAAACCCCGTCACGATCCGAACCAGGCCAAAGGCGGCGTCAAGCGAATCCGTAAAAAGGGGCAGCTTTCCGTCTTCCGCCCCTATCCATTTGACCTTCTCGATAGGCTGGCCGTTTTGGTTTGTGCCTCGATTTTCCACATGCCGTTTCCAGCCGAGTTGACGGGCAATTTTTCTGTCGACGCCCCGATCCCCTTCTTTCAAGCCCTTAAGTTCGTTGATTAGGACGTCTATAGACATTTCGACGACACAGCTCCGATTCCCCTTGAACGAGAAATACGATACGGCACCCCGAAATGCCACCCACTTGCCTATAGGTTGTGCCTGAGATAGGCGTAAGACGGCTGATAAATGGTGGGCACTGAAATGGGGCTGAAATCACCGGAGGATCGCCGGCAGGATCTTATCCTGCTCCGCGAGAAGTCCAGGCATTCACAAAAGCTGATGAATGATTTTCGATCCTCATTTGAGGAACTCCTTACGATCATTATCGATGAGCGATCGGATGCCGGGGGCGGCGCCCACCAGAGGGGACCGGTGAGCGCGCTATTCCGCCGGCTTTTTAGAATGATGCATATTTGAGTGAGAGTGGTAACGATGGGGCTGAAATCACCGGAAGATCGCCGGCAGGAACTGATCCGACTGCGCGAGAAGTGCAGGCGTTCACAGTCGATGAACGATCTTCAATCGGCATTTGAGGAATTTCTTACGATCATCATCGATGAGCGATCGGAAGAAATCGAACGGTTCGAAAATATCATCTAAGCCAGCGCAACCGACTTCTTCACGCCACCGATGACCGTGCTGAAAGTCGAGGCCGCGAAATCGATCCACTCCTCGCCGTCGACAAGGGTGTTGTACCCCCCCGTACCGAGACGATAGGGCGGATTGAATACCGCGTCGGACGCACCAGCGTTGCGAGCAACCAAAAATGCCGGCCCCAAAGCGAATGGCACCGTGATCGGCGAACCGGTGACACTGTCCAGGTACAGCGAGGTATCTGTCCGGTTGAAGAAGAGGGTCAGCGTCAAGTCGTTATTAGTGTTGGTGACCGTAACGGCAACCGTCGTGATGACGATGTTGCCGCCAGCCGCCCTGAAGGTCGCAGTGACGGTCCAGACCGTGCCGGACGTTTTGGCAAAGCTGTACTCGACCAGCGGTGTATGTTCTCGCCCCGGATTGGATTGTTCGCCAAGCTCCAGCACCAGACCGTCGACCATCTTGCCGCGAATCCTGTAGCGAGACATCCAGGTCGAAGCATTCTCCGGCGCCGTTTCCAGACGACCGAGCACGGTTCGACCGCCACCCGACTTGACTGCCTTGATACCCATCCGAGCCCCCAGGATGACGGGGACGGCGTTGTAGTCGAGCGCGCCGGCCTCGGACGAATAGGGCACGTTCGCTCCGGAATAGCGCTCGTCGAACAGGCCGCGCAAATCGTAGAAGTCCTGCGGAACCGGGGTGACTGAAAACTTGGCGAACTCCGCCGTTTGGGTACTGGTCACCCGCATGTTGATCCGGTTGAGCCCCGGCCGGAGACGGCAGGCCCTCAGCGGAACGGAGATCGCCCGGCCGGTCGATCCACCGCCTACATTGGTGCCGAGGGTGAACGTATTGGCCGTGTCGCCGGGAATGTCGAGGTTGGTGAGCAACAATGATGGCGTTAGCGTCGCGTGGCGTTCCCGCGTCAGATAGAGCACCAGGTCGGAATATTCGTAATTCTCGACCCACAGGTAGATAACGAGGTTGGACGCGTTATCCGTCGCCGTGTAGCGGAGCGTCGCCGCTTCCTTGGAGTTGACAGCATTGTCCTCCATCTTCACATAAGTCACCACGGCATTGCCGACGGGAACGACATGGCTGCCGAGCATATCCTTCTGCGCGCCGCAGCGGACATTGAGCGGTTCGGTCGCAAGGGCGTAGGCAAGGAAAGCCCCGGCCATCAGTTCATAACCAGCATTCGTGTAGTGGATGCCGTCGGAGGTCAGGTCGCCGAACGAATAGCCGTTCTTCGAGGAAACCAGATCGGTGATGATGTCGTTCAAGGGCACCAAGTGCACGCCGTGAGAAGCGGCGACCCTATGACACGCCTTGCGGTAAACATCCACGAACTGCGGGCCGGTGTTGTTCATGCGCTTCCGCGGAGTGATATCGCCCATGACGACCGCATAGCCGTCCCGCTTCATCATTGAGACCAGCCGCGACAGGTTCGCCTCGTAGGTTTCCACCGAGATTCCTGCGTCCGGATTGGCATCGTTCATCCCGACCATAAGAATGACGATATCAGGCGCAAAGGAGGTCACGTCGGTCGCGTAGCGGCTGATCAGCTGCTGCGAGGTATTTCCGCCGACGCCGGCATTGCCGAAGACGATGCTGGTGTTCTTGTAGTAGAGTTTGCACATATCCCAGAGCTGGGCCGGGTAAGCAAAGCCAGGATCGGCACCGGTGCCAGCCGTAAGGCTGTCGCCAAACGGCAGCACCCGTACCGCTTCACCGTCCTGCATCCGCTTTTTGTGAAACTGTAAAAGCGCCGCGTTATCACTGCGCCGGCGCTCATCGATGAGCCGTTCCCAATAGCCGCCATTGGTAGCATCGATGACGCCGTCCGCCCTATACCGGTCGGTCGAGCGGATCCAGTCGCCATGGGACGGCTGCGCATTTACCCGGCAATAGGTGCCGCCCTTGTTGTCGCTGATCGTGTTGTACCCGGCAAGCCAGGCCGATTTTGCCGTGGAACTGACGGACATTCCCTCAAGGTCGGCCTTGGTCGCGAAGCGCGTTACAACCAGACTCCCGGCGGCGGCAACCGCAGTGTCCCGAGCGTTCTCGGCTTCCGCCTGCGCAGCCTCAGCCGCCGCAAGGACGGCGGCGCTCACCTGGTCGCTCACCAACCGGAACGTGTTCCCCACGATCCGGCCGAGCAAGATACCAGAGATCCCGCCAGCGGCCGGATTATTGCCCGCATTCGTCTTGATCGTCAGCACCGCGCCGCCGTTGAAGGAGATCGTGACAGGCGTGCCCGTGTTCGGCTCGAAGACGCTCACCCAGATTAGTGCCGATTCAGACGCAGGAAGGCTGCTCGTCGCCTGAATGGCATTCGGCGTGCCGGCGCCGACATCTGTGGCCGGAATAAACGGAAACGGCAAATCGCCCATGCGTACCCAAGAGCCGGAACCGGATGCACCGATCTTGCGGTAGATGCCGTTATTGGCGACCGTGGCATCACCCATCACCCATGCCATCTGGTTCGCGGCATAGGTCAGCGTCGCGTCCATCGTCGCCTTGTCGGGAAAGATGATGCCGCCGCCGGCTTGGAAGGACGTGATCAAACGCTCGGTCTCGGTGCCCCAGACCTGCGCGTCCAGCGGCTCGATCTCTCGCGGCGTTCCGTCACTATTATAAGGCGCGAAAACGCTTTCTGCCGTCTTCGTGAAAAGAGACATTCAATTCTCCACTGCGGTTATGAAAATAATCAGCTAGAGGTTGATCTGAGCCGAGAAGGTGCGCGGCGTGCCTTCGACGCCGCCGGTGGTTTTGGTGATCAGTCGCCATTCGACGGTGCGTTGGCCAAAACCGCCGCCGGTGTAGCTGTCGCCAAAAGTCACATCCTGGAAGGGACGCGCATCTTTTTCGTTGCGTGTCGACCAGGGGCCGAACCCCGACCCATCATCGACGCGACGGTCGAGGCGGATCGAAGCGCAGCGCAGCTCGGTGGCGTTAACCGTGACATCGAGCGCAGCAGTCGTGCCCGACACGGTCGTGCCGCCGGAAACAAGGATCGGCTGTCCGCAGGGTGCGTTGTTCACTGCAGCTGTGACATGCAGGACATCGGAGTAATAGCTGCCGTCATCGCCTTCGAAGATCCTGACCCGCGCGTCGACCTCCTGCCCGAAGAGATCGGCCCCGATATAGGCGAAGGTCGATTGCTCGTTCATGCCAGACCAGGAACCGGGCAGCCCGCCGCTATAGGCGCGATACGTCGCCTCGACCGTGCTGAAGCTCACGCCTGGCAGTGTGTAGGCGATCCTGAATTCCTTGTTGCCACTGATCGGATAGGTTATGTGCACCGCCGCTGTCGGCGCGTCCGGCGTCGGCAGCGAGCTTTCATACTGCATCTCCGGCAGAGCTTCCGGCGCGTCCGCCTCGTCTGTCGCCGGGTTCCACGCCGGCAGCGATGGCCAGACCGCAAAAGGGATTTCCACCGTGCCCCGGCTGTCGTCGATGCGCGGCGGCAAGAGCTTCACCTTCTCCACGTCGCCGAGATCCGGCAGCTCGATCTCGCCGTAGTAGAGCCCCCAGGCGGCGAGCCCGACCATGTTCGTCACGGCGACGCCTGTGTCGCCGCGCGCTTGCAGGAACCGTCGCCGGGCGATCCGCTGCGCCTGGCTCGCCGAAGGGCAGAACGGCAGCTCGACATCGTGATATTTGGGGCCGTAGAGCGTCACCTCGTCATCGACCTTCGCCCAGGCGATGCCGGTCATGTCGATGTCGGCGAGCTCGTAATTGCGCTCCGGCGAATAGTATTTGATCCGGCAGATGTTCGGCCGCTCGACTGCCTCAGGTCCCGAAATCCAGTCGAGCTCGAGGAGGTCGATCGGCACGAGACTGATTTCCGGCGACGGATCGTCATCGATCAGCTCGAACCAGATCTTGCCCTCGGCCGTATAGCGGATCTCTGCCCCGATCGAATCGAGGATGTCCTGCATCGTGTCGCGGCGCGCGCCCTCCCACGCCCACATGCCGCCGCAGCGCGCTCGCTTCTCAGTGCCGGTCTTCGTCGCGATGAAGATGTCGGCCTTAACCGCCTGAGTGGTGATCAGCGGCCAGTCGAAACGATCGGAGGTGAAGGCCGGATCGCGGCGCAGCACATGCGCGGCGCAGAGAATGCCGTTCTCGCTCCAGCTCCATGTATCATCGTCGTCGGGATCTGCGCTGTCGTCGCGCGGATCGTAGACCAGCGATGCACGCGCCACCCATTCGGTATCCGGAACGCCTCCCTGGTAAAGCGAGAGATACTTCGACGAGGTGAGCCCCGGATTGAAGAAAGTGACAAGCGACTGCGCAATGCCGCGCACCCGGTGAGCGCTGCTCCAGAGTTCCGGAAAAGCACTGATCAGCGCCGGCCACGCGGTCTCAGATCCTGTACCCTTCTTGTCCTCCCATTTCATCCAGGAGCCGCCGGACTTCGACCAGGGCGGCGAGGAAACGTCACCATCCGAATCGACCGTCACCTCGCGACCGCCAACGAAATACTGCTCGATCGCATCGATCGGCCCCTGAAGCCGGCAGACGAGCCGCCAGCGCGTCGAACCGTCGGTGTTCCCGAAAGCTTTCAGCCCGCCGACGCGCACGCGGCCGAGCCCCTCGATCACCGAGCTTTCGCCGCTCTCGAAGGTGCCCTTCGCATCGGCGGCCTTCACCGTGCCGGTTTGCCGCTGGCGGCCGATCATGGACAGGCCGACCAGAGCCCCGCCGACGATCACGTTCGCGGCGATCGTTGCGATCGTGCCGGCGGCCGTCGCGGCGACTGCTGTGCTCGAAAGCAGAAAGCCATGAATGGCCGTCGCGATCAGCGACACCGGGTCCGCATGTGCATGCGACGCCATCACGACGAACGAAGCGCCGCTGGCAAACAGCAATCTAACGGATTTCATACGATCGACCAGGTCTTGACGATTAGACGGGGAACGAGGAACGCGACGCCCGTCTCTGCGCGCCACGCGAAATATTCCCCATGAAGAAAGATGCCGCCGACCTGCCCGTAGCGGCCGGTTTCGATGACGCCGACGTCGCCGAGCTGCGGCACGCCACATTGGAAAAGCCCGAAGTCGGCGAGCGCCTCTGACCAGAGCGCTTCGAGCGAGCCAGCTCGCGCAATCAGCCGATGCGCCTCCTCGCGGCTTTTCCAGCGCGGCAGAGCGATCTTGCGGCCATGCACCTGCTCGACCCACGACGCCGCCCATTTGGAGCAGTCGGAAACGCCCCAGACGCTCTCGCTCTCCTGCGCCTCCTCGAGGAAAGCGCGCAGCGGTTCGGCAAGATCAGTCCGCACGGATGATCTCCTGCACCTTCACGCCGACGAATTCGAGCCCCTTGTCGCCGGGATAGCGCGCCTGCTGGTCCGCCGGCGTCCACTTGCCACCGAAGGGGAAGTTCTGCGAGTGCCAAAGGCTTTCTATGGTGAAGGAGACGGTCCGCACGCCGACGCCGCTCCAGCGGATTTTTGGCGAAGAGAGGTAGCCGGGAAAGAGCTTCTTCAGCCCCGAGGACCAGACCTCTTGCGTCTCCTGGTCGAAGGCGCACCAGTAGACGTCGGCAAGCCGTCCCTCGATCTGCCGACCCTGATCCTTGACCGAGCGCAGGAATTCGACATTGGTGCCGGCAATCACCACATCAATTTTCGCCGCTTGCCCGAAGCGCGGATCCTCGACGGCGCCGATCGAAACGAGCTGACCGCCGGCGGGATCGGAGACCCCACGCCACTCGAAGCCGCCGACGGTCTTGCGCCCGACGCCATTGTGCAGCCGCCAGCGGCCGGAGGGCAGATCGATATCCGCGAACCACGCCCGCGCAATGTGCGGCCGGCGCAGGAACGCCATGTCATCAGCAGAAAACAGGTTCGCCATGATCAATCCGCGAAATAGTCCCTGACGTCGTAGTCGAAGACTTCGATCAGCGTCACGCTCGCCTCTTCGGCATAGGCGACGCCACGCGCCGCACTCGCCGCATCTTCGCTTTCCAGCCGCATCGCCATTGTCGGATAGAGCGTCGCGAAGTCGTCGACTGTCAGCGCCTTGCGAAGCGGCGGCCAGATCCGGTATTCACCGTCACCCCGCTCCTCGGTGATCGTGTAGAGCCCGAAGTGGAGCGGGAAGAAGCCGAGATAGTCTCCCATCTGCAGCCGATGGCCCCAGAATTCATCTTCGAGGCGGATGATCGAGGCATCGAGCGAGGCGGCGGCCGCGACCGGCACATTCGGCGCCGTCACGCTCCAGTTCTGCCCGTTGCTCCACGGCTCGCCATTGCCCCATGGCAGCCCGAACCGCTCGTGCGCACTAGTCACCGTCAGGCCGGCTTCAAGCAGGGTCATCATGTCCGGGTCGCCAAATGGCACGCGCGTCGCATTGGCGCCGCCATGCAGCGCCGTCGCCCAACCGCGATACCGCCGGAACTTCGCATCCTTCGAAACCGGAAACACGAATTCCCAGCGCCAGGCGCCGAAGGGCGAAGCAACCGTCTGCGAGAAGTTCCCGATCGACGTGTTCGCTGCCCCGCCGACCACGCGAGGACCGGAAAGCGGCGTCATCGAACGCGGCCGCAGTCCGTTCGGCATCGAAATCAACCGTCCCATCAGGCCCTCGTATTCCGCGTCGTGCGCGCATGCTCATAACCGGCAACGCGCTTCGATTCCGTCCGGTCGCGCTCCGCCAACCCCCGCTCCAGCCGCGCAATCGCCGCCTGATCGGCGCCGCGCGCGTCGATGTTGTAAGTCGGCGCGTAAGTGCCGCCGCCCGTCCGCTGCCCAGGCTTGGTGATGCTGACCGTCTCATTCGGGCTTGCGCGAAAGGCGACCATCTGACTGTCGATGCCCCCTGCCCCACCAACCTGAAACGAGCCGCCATTCTGGAAACCGACCAGGCCGCCAAGCAGCCCCTTGAGCAGGCCACCGCCGAAGCCACCGCCAAAGTTCATCGTCGACAGCAGGCTGGACGCGATGCTGCTGAGCGCATCGAGCGCCACGTCGCGCCACTCCTTCGTGCCCTTGATCGCTTCGGCCAGCGAAGATCCGACGCTGTCGAAGGCGCCGCTGATGCCGTCGCCGAGGCCGGACCCGACATTCTCCATCCCGTCGAAAGCACCACGGATGCCGCCGGCGACGTTCTGGGCCGTAGCGAGAACAGGTGCGCTCGACCCGTCCATGCCGATCCCGAGACCCTGCATGATGTTCATGCCGATCCCTTCCATCACGCGCGACGGAGAATGGATCTCGAAGAAGCTGGTGAAGGTGCTCTTGATCCCGGAGGCGATGTCGGAAACGCCGGTCTTGACATTCTCCCACTGCGCTTTGATGCCCTGAATGAGACCGTTAATGATGTCGGCGCCGATCTGCATCATGACGCCGGGAAGAGCCTTGAAAGCAGAGACCACCTCGGCGACCACGCCGGAAAGCGCCGTCCGGATCGAAGTCCCTAGTTCCTGAAACTTTTGGATGACGGCCACGAGCGCCCGTGCGTGGAGCTCGACGAAGACGTCGACGAGCTTCTTCACCCAGTCCCACGCCGCCTGTATCTCCGGCCAAAAGGCAACGACGGCGGCCGCGAGCGCGGTTATACCCGCGATCGCCGCGGCGACCGGAACGCCGATCGCGGCGATCGCGCTCACCATCAGCCCGAGCGCCGCGACGACGGGACCGATGATCGCGGCGAGACCACCGACGACGACGCCCCATTTGACGATTTCCGGGTTTGTCTGTGAGAGGTGCTGAACGAAGCCGGTGATCGTCTGCACCGCCTGTGTCACCCATTCGATGATCCCGCTGTTGGCGATTACGACGGCGAGCGAGCGTAGCGACGCACCGAGTTCAGCCATGGAGGTGTTGAACTTCGCGGCTTGCGCTGCAGCCTCGTCGGAGAATACCGAGCCAAGCTCGCTCGCCCGGTCGCCAAGGCGCGCAAATTCCGCGCCGTTGTTCTGCAGCAACGGAATGAGCGCCGTCGCCTCGTCAGCGACCGCTTCCATATAGAAGGTCATTTCCGCCTGGCTGAGACCCGCCTTCTGCAGGGAGTCGTAATAGAGCTGCAGCGCCTGCGGACCGGAGAGATTGCGGAAGGCCTCGGCCGTCACGCCAACCTTCGGCGCGATGTTCGTGAAAAAATCGGCCATCTCCCCGCCGCCATTCTGCAGGAAGTCGCCGACCTTATCGTTCACGTCCTTGTAGATGTCGCCGAGCTTGTCGCTTTCTATACCCACCGTCTTTGCGGCAAAGGCAAGCTTCTGAAACTCCTGGAAGCCAGCGCCGGCGACCTTGGCGGAATTCTGCAGACTGGAGATATCGCTGGCGACACCGGAGAGCGCGGCCGTGATCGCCGCGCCGGCTGCAGCTAGCGGCGCAGTGACGCGCGCCGACATGGTCGCGCCAAAGCTCTGCATGCTCTTGCCGAGCTTCGAAAGCGTCCGCTGGCTGTTCGAAGCCCCCTTCTCGAAGGCAGCACTGTCGAGCCCCAGCACGACGCGGAGCGCACCGATCACAGCGTTCATGGATTAGCCTTGCTTGCTACCCCACGCCCGGACTTTGGCGAACACGTCGCGCCAGTCGGACTTGGCAGTCTGTTGTCGATCATCGCGGAGAAGGATCTTCTCCAGTTTGATGAAGTCCTTCGCCTTCGCAGGCGCGTAGGCACTGAGGCGCGCCATGAACCAGGCGGCCGTCAGCAGTTCGTTTTGCCGCTTGCGCTGGTTCGCAACCGCCCCGCTGACGATGACGTCGATCTCGCGAAGAGTCAGATTCCAGAAGTGGGCCGGGTCCTGCCCGACCTCGACCCAGGAGGAGAGCAGCGATTGCCAGTCTATCGGCGTCTCACTGCTCTTTGAGGCTTTCCCCTGCCGCCCTTCGCCTCCACTTTCGGCATTCCGGCCTGGATGATCTTGACCACGAGCAGACCGGCGCTCTCCATGCCCATTTTCTCCATCAGATCGCCCGCATCCCGTGCCGTGGCCTCAGGCTCGGAGTAGCTCAAGGCGGCGCGGAAAATCGAACGGAAGAGGCGCATGTCGACATCGTTCGACCGGGCCATGATCTCGATGTCCTTGACGATGGCACTCGTACCTTTGCCAAGATCGTCTTCCAGCTCGCACCACTCATTGGCGCCTAGCCGGAAGCCGTAGGCCTTGCCGTCGATCTCTTGGGTGACGACACCCCGCACGTTGTTCGTCATGGGTGATCCTTACGCGATGACAGCAGCCGTCGCGGCCGATTCGGCCATTGTGTTGAAATCGTCGTTGTAGCCGGTCACCTCGCAGGTGATCACCTTGCCGACATCACCGGAGACCGGAACGTAGGAGAGACCCGTCGCACCGACAATGTCGGTGGCATCCGCCTGCCACTGGTATTCGAAGCGCTCCGCACCCGCCCAGATACCGCCATCGAGGACGAGAGGCGCGCCCACCTTCGCCGTGCCGGTGATCGCGGGAAGCGCGATGTTGCGCGGTGCCGCCGGATCTGTGTGGATCGGTTCACCCGAAACCTTGAAGGTGACCGTCGCGGTCATCTTGTCATCGGTCGGCGCGGACTTTTCGTAGGTCTGGCGAATGCCGTAGAACAGCGTCTGCGCCCCGTTCGGGAATGTGACGCGGCACCACTTGCGCTTGCCCTTGGCGGCGATCAGCGCCTTGTCCGAAGCGGAACCCGGAACATAGTTCATCTCGAAGGAGGCTTCACCAGGATCGGTGAGACCTTCGATGAATTCGCGGTTCCGGCCCGGGCTCTGCATGTGCGTCGCGTCGACCTGGTCGGTTTCGTCCGACGGCGGCGTCACATCGTAGATTTCCGCGATGTAGGTGAAGACGGTAGGCGTAGCGGCATCGGCCATCTCGAAAGTGATGCCGTAGCCAATGGATGCTTCAGTGTCTGCCATGATAGGCTCCCTTTCAGAGGCTGGAATGCCAGATGATGATGTCGGCGGAGCGCCGGAACAGCGGCATCACATCGCCGCTGCTGGAGGCCGGGAAGTCCCGGCGGTTGTCGACGAAGCCGCCCTGCAGCCGCACGCCGGAAACTATGCCGCGATAGCCGGAGAGGACGGCGAGGATCGCGTCGGAAAGCCGCTTGGCGGCGAGATAGGTGCCGGCATAGGCATCGATCTGCACGCGCGCATCGGTGAGCCCGGAAGGCCCCTGCGAGTGATAATCGTCGCGGCTGGATATGACCTGCAGCACCGCATACGGCGGCACAGTCTCCTGTGGCGCTCGCACCCAGTGCACTTTGGTGCCGGCAAGCAGCTTCACCCGGGCATCGCCGGTGAGAAGCGTTGTCAATGCTGCTTCCATGGGTTAGCCGCCAATTTTTGCCGCTTCTCGCGCGGCCTTGCGCGCCGCCCGCTTCGCCGCCTTGGAGATCTCGGTCCCGAGTTCCTTGCTGACGATGTCGAGCGCACGGTCCTTGTTCGCATCCCACGCCGGCCGCAGATGCGGCTCCGCCGCCTGATGCTCGTTGCCGAATTCGGTCTGCACCGCAGCCGGATCGTTCGGCCCGGCGAAGACTTCCACCGGGCTCTGTTTCCTGTGCAGCTTCGCCTGCCGCTTCGTCAGCTTCGTGCCGACACCATAGGAGGCCTTCAGGTTCCCGGTCGGCCCGAGCGGAGCATTCGACCGCCCCGCCTCCGCGATCGGCGTCGCCGCCTTCAGCAGCACACGCCGCGCCACGCCCTTCGCAGTGACCTGCTTCAGATCCTGCAGAGCGCGATCCAGCTCCTTCAGGCCTTCGACTTTGACCTTGAAACGCATCAGTCGGCATCCCTGATCGCAGTGATTTCGATGAAACGGTTCCGCCCCTCCTCGGTCTCTTTCACACCGAGGATGTTCCAGGTCGCATCGGAATAGTTCAGCCGATCGACGGGCGTGACCGTGCGCGTGACGCTCGAGGAGCGAACGACAAACCGCGTCATGAGCGTCGAACCAACCTGCCCCGCCGCTTCCCGCTCCCCATCGCTCGCATCGCGACGACGCGCCCAAACCGTCGTAAGCGCGGTCCATTCATAAACCGGCTCATTGACCTCATTGCGCCCCGTCTCGGTCTCGCGCTCAATGGTGATCCGCCGGTCGAGTTTGCCAGCCCCAGGCATCGATCCTCACGCAGTTACGTGGCAGCGGACGTGCTCTTGCAAAATCCACTCCACCCCGAGCGGCAATGCGTGCGCCGCATCCTCAGAAACCGCCTCGCGATTGGCATAGCGGTGCCCAACAATCAGGCAGACGGCGTCGATGAGATCCGCGTGCACGTCTGCGGCGCTGTTCTCGCCTACCTCGTATTCCACCGTGACGGCCCCGATCACATCGCGCGACGACGGCCAGGACAAACCATAGGCGGGCTCGACGCGCACCGGCTCCTTATTCAGGTCGACGCGGTACTTATCTGCCGCGAGCGTTTGTGTGACACCGTCATTGTTGACGTAGGTGATGGAGGTGACGCCCTTGATCGGCGCCCCCGGCAACATGATGCAGGACGGGAAGCAATCCATGGATTTCCGCCACGTCTGCTTGAGCATGGCGACACCGATCCCGTTCGGCCCGTCGATGCGAGCAATCGCACCCTTGAGCATATCGCCGAGCATCTCGTCATCGTCGGCAACGTCGATGCGCAAACGTGACTTCAGTTTCGCGATACTGATCAACTCGCCACCGGGTTTGGTCGACACGGAAACGCCCGACCACATGCTACTTCACCGCCTTCTCGGACTTGTCCTTACGCGTCGCCGTCTCCGGCTTTTCGCTGCGAACCGGAATGGCCTGCCCGGCATCGAACATGCGCTGGGCCTCCGCGTCGCTTACGTCGATCTCCTCGCCGGGTGCGAAGGTTCCATCGGGACCGCCGCGCGAGACTGTGAGTTTGACTTTCATGGCACTTCTCCTTCGGTTTTGAAGACGGGCGGCGGACCGCCCGTCGCGCAAAGCCGACTGATTAGGCAGCGGCGAGCTGGAGGTGCTTGACGGCCGCCGAATTGAGCAGCTCGCCGTCGAAGCGCTTGAAGCCGACCATGCCGATCTGGAAGTTTTCGGCATAGCGCTCGCGCAGCGTCAGCACGGTGAAACCGCGCACCTTGCGGACGACATAGCGGCTGTGATCGCCGAAGATGATCGGCTTGGCACTGGCCGCGATGTTCGCCATGGCTTGGTTGACGGAATAGGGATGCGCCAGGAGGCGATCAGGCTCGCCGGTGCGGACATCACCCATCTGCCAGAGATAGTTACCCTGTCCGTCCTTCAGCTTACGTACGGTCGCCATCGTGTTGTCGTTGAACTGCCAGCGGCACTTCGGCGACGCTCGATAGGCCGGATCAACCGAATGCACGAGGTCGATCAGCTCGTCGGACGTGATGGCCGCAGCAGCCGCGGCGGCTTTGCCGAGCGACGAGGCGTTGACGATACCATTCGGCTTATTGGTGCCATCGCCCGTCGTGAGAACACTGTTCGCGAGGCGGCCGAGACGTTCGCCGAAGAGATCATTCAGTAGCGCCTCCATGTCAAAGGCGGAGTCCTGAAGCAGCTCCATCGGGATGCGGACCATCTTCGTCGAGTAGACATAGGCGTCGAGCTGCTTCTCACCAAACACGACGTCGCCGGTGCCATCGTCGGTAACGGCGCCGTTCTGCGCCTTCAACTCCCCGGTTTGCGAGGTGTCATCGACTGTCGGCCACGGCAAGCGATTGCCCGACGAGGTGTTGATCTCACGGACAACGTCAGCATCCCACATCGGACCCCAGGCCTTCATGGCCTTGTCGATCTCGCCCGAGAAGCCCTCCGGCACGAGATAACCGCCGGCAGAATCGGTGCCGGTCGACTGTGCCCGGACTTCTGCAGGAATGTCCGCGCGGTGCTGCTGGATGACGGCCCGCTCCTCGGGCGTCAACTCCGACACGCCGAAGCGGATGGCCTTTGCGAATACATCCTTGTACTGCGGAGCGCCATCGCCGTCATTGCGGCTCTCACCATCGTCACCCTTCGGGCGGCGCGGATCGCCTTTGTTGGCGCGAGCCTCGGCTTCATCGAGCTTCTGCATCCGCTCAATGCGGCCGCCGAGCTGATCGTACTCAGCCATCATGGCATCGAATTCACGCTCGATCTCCTGCGCGCGTTCGGCAGGCGTGTCATCCTTGATTTCATCGAACTTAGCGCGAGCGTTCGTGGCAATGCGAGCCTGCTTCTCGCGCAGCTCCTTAAGCTGTGCAAACATGATCAATCTCCGATGTTGATGAAGTTGAATAGGCAGCAGCAGGCCGCTACTTGCCGTTCTCCCGCTCTTTCAAAGCGAGGTCCATTTTCATGCGGATGCGTGAGCGGGCCGCATGGAAGTTCTTGCCCTTGCGGTGACTTTCGAGACTGCGAAGGCCGATCTCGGTTCCTTCATAGGCAGGCGTCGTGACGATCGACACGTCGTATAGCCGCGCCTTTTTCACAGTTCGCCGGGGCGGGTCCTGTGTGTCGTCCCACTCCTGCACCTCGGCCCAAAATGCAAACGACATCTTGTCTAGGTCGCCGCGCTTCATCTTCGGCACGATGGCCTGCACGTCGGGATCATCGCCGTCGAGTTCCGTTTCGATGCGCAGCCCGTGATCGTCCTCGGAGAGCTTCAGCGTGCCGGAGCGGGTGCGCGCCAACGGGAGCCCGTCGTGGTTGACCAGGAAGACGACGTCATCGCGGCCAATCGCCTCGGCAAATGCACCAGGCTCGATCACCTCGCGGAACCATCCGCCGATATCGGTCTCCTGGTTGAACACGGCCGCATATCCGGAAACCTTGATGCCGCCATCCTCTGCCCTGATGTCGGCCGGGATGCCACCACGGATCTCACGCTGCATCGCTGTTTTTCCCTTCTTCGTCGTCGAGCGACTGTCCACCGTTGGTGCGGGGTGGTTGCTGCCCGAGCTTGTCGATCGGCATCATGGCACCCTGCATGTGAAGCTTCCCGGCAGCGCCGCCTATTGCCGGACGGTTCTCCATTTCGCGGGCCTCATCGGGCGTCAGCTGCCCGGTCTGGATCGCGCGCGCATTGCCCTCCATGCGCGTCTTGAAGTCACCGCGAAGGAGGCCGTCGAGGTTTAGCTCGGCATAGATTCGGCTGTTGCTCCGCCCGAAAAGCTTGAGGTTCAGCTCCTGCTCGAACTGCCGAGCCCACCGCGTCAGCGTGTGCTTCACGAAATGAAGATCCTGCTGCTCGGTGTTCGAGAAAGTACCGTGCGTAAGATCCTGAAGGAACGTCGGAGGCAGTGAATATATCCGGGCAATCTGCTCGATCAGGAAGCGCTGCAGCTCGACCAGCTGCGACTTCTCAGGATCGACGCCGATCTGCTTAATGTCGTGCCCCGCCGGCAACGACAGCGCCAGCCGCCCTTCCTTCGCCGCCTTCTTCACGGCCGCCGTCAGATCGTCTGCCGATCGCTGCAGCCCGCCGGGTGAAGTGATCGGACCCGTGATCGCAAATGGCGGAACACCACCGTTCTGGAAGAACTTCGACCCGTATTTCGTCGCCGCCTGAGCAAGGCCGACGGCATCCTTGTTTGTCAGGATCGGTGAGCGATGATCAAGGCCGTTCGCCTTCAGCATGAAGGGAATGTCGATGATCTCTTCGGCCTGGTAGGTGTTCGTCTTCCCACCGTCCCGATATTCGTAGAATTTCCGTCCATCCTTGCGACGGACCTTTGTCTGGCCGGGGTCGAGCGCCCAGATGTTGATGATGCGCTTCAGGTCGTTGCGTTCGATAAAAGAGTAGGACCTGCCGCCGGTGAATACCTGATCGAAGGAGTACTTCCGCCAGTCGAACGACGACGCCGTGTCGTTCGCAACATCATGAAGGATGTTGGCGACGCCATTCTTCACCTTCTCGCGGCCAGCATCGGTCTTCTTGTAGACATTGAGCGGCAGGCTCGCGAGCGTGCCCGAGAGGAAGTTCACGGCGGCGAAGATCGCCGGAACACCCAGCGCACTGTCGATGGAGACGCGTTCCCCGGCCGCCGAGAGCGCATCAATACCGAGAAAGGCGAGAATGTTCTCCGAGGAAATCGGCACTTTTGGGTCTTCGATCGATGCACGTGCGTCCAGCGCCGTTTTCACCGCCGCATCGATCTGTCGCTGGCTCGGTCCAAACAATCCCATCATGCCACCTGATAGCTGAATTCCGGGTCATCCCAGGGCGACTGCCGTGAGCCTGCAGCTTCCGGATTGAGGAACATCAGCATCGCCGCATTGAACATCGCCATCAGCGGATCGATCTTCGACGCGCCGGCGGCTTGCTTCGTGACGATGTAGTTGGAGCCCTTCAGCTCCGTCTTTGCATTGCCCACCGCCCAAGCCATTAGCGCCTGTCCGCAATGGCGCATGGTCTTGTCTTTCAGCTTGCGCGGCAACGTTGTGACAGCCGATTGCAGCTTCCAGCCCTGTCCGACCGCCATGGTGAGGTCGCCTGCCATGCCTCGCTCTGCGAGTGCATCCAGCAGGCTCGCAACACCGAAAGCATCGAGACCTATGCCTGCTTTCTCCGGCAACCGCCCTGCAGCAAACAGCCGTTCGCAAACATCGGTGATTTCAATGATGTCCTGATCAGGTTCCACGCACACGATCAGGTCGCCATCCTTCTCGAAGTCCCGCAGACGCGGAGCGATCTCCTTCCGCCGCTCGAAGACATCTGGGTACGCCCAGGCACGCCCCCAATGCAGCCACGTCCGCGCCTTCGCATGCCGCCCAATGACAGCGATCGCCATCAAGTCATCAAGGCCGCCGCCGTCGATTCCGACAACACAAACATCACATTCCGCAATGATGCGATCGAGCGACAGTTCCTTTTCGACCGCCGCTTCCCAGTATGTCGCGCCGGCCCAGCGATCGGCATGCAGCCCGAGGCCGACCTCGACGTTGAAGTGCTGTGAGGCGATCAGCGCCAGCTTTTCCGGCCCCTCACGCTCCGCCGTAGCGATTTCTCCGGCCAGGTAATCTTCGTTGACCGAACGGTTCAGGTTCGGATTGACCAACCCCCAAGTCTCGCGCCGCTTCCAGCCGCCGTTCACCGCATCCTCCGCCGGCAGCTCGTAGAGAACGGCCAGCATCGGAAACTCGAACAGCCCATCGCGAACGTCGCGGGCCTTCTGCAGTTCGGCTTTGAACACGCCAGAGGGTGGCGTCTTCGATTGCGTGGTGATCTGCAGCAGGAAACCATCAGGCCGTGCTGCGAGCGAACCGCGAATCTCGACAAAGATGTCAGCAGCCTTCGCGATGGCGGCAAAGACGTGCGTCTCGTCGATTAGGATGTAGGTCGCCTTCGAACCGGTGATGACGTCCGCCGCTGCTGCCTTCACGATGATGACGGCAAGCGTGTTCAGGTGCGTTATCTTCTTCAGGTGATCCTGAACATGGAAGAGTTTCGCCAGCTCCGGGTCCAACCGGACGATGCCGGCCGCCTGCTTGAACGAAATATCCGCGATCTGCTTCGTCGGAGCGATCAGCAGCAATTCCGCTTCCGGTCGCTCATTGAGGATCGCGGCCGTCACAATGATCGCCGCCGCGATCGAGGACTTGCCGTTCTTCTTCGGCACCAGCAGGAAGAATTCCCGCAGCGCCCGGCGCTTCGTCTCGGGATCGTAGCTGCCGAAGACGACGCGAACGAAGTCGAAAACCCAGTCGTCGCAAGCCTCGCCGTAGGTCGGATTGCCGATAATGTCCGGCACCCGAAGGCGCTTGAAGATCCGGAGCGCCTTCTCCGCAACGACGTCGTAAAGCGGCAGCTCAGGAATGAGCGACAGCTTTTTGCGGATTCGCTCTTTCCAGTCCGGTACCGCCGTCGACCAGGTCGAAGCCGGCATCCACGCCGTATCCATCACTGCACCCTGTGAACGCCGGGCAGTAGATCATTGCCCCAGGAACTACCCTCGCCGGCCGTCTTCGCGTCCAGCTTTTGTTGCTCCTTCTTGCCGAGCTGCTTGTCTTCCTTTTCCGGCTTCCGATCGCCTTGCGCCTGGCGGAGGCGAGCGTCGATCAGCATCGTGTCGGAGCGCTCGATCATCTTGCCCAGCTCCTTAAGCGCCGCAACGTTGCCGGCGTTCGCCTGCTCCATCGCGAGCTCGAAGCGGCGAGCATCGAGCCGATCGCGCATCGCATCGCGTTCCCTCAGCTCGGCTCTAAAATACCTCTTCACCGTCGCCGGCGAGACGCCGATACCGTTGGCCATCCGCTCGATCGACCAGCCAAGCGCCAGCAACAGCTTGATTTTATTGCGGTCTCTGTCAGTCGGCTCATAGCGCGGGCGTCCGCGCTTGCCCTTCCACTCCGGAATGGGCTGACCGAACAGGTCGAAATTCGTTTCCATCAGAAAAAAATCTCTGCGTGAGGGGGGCGCGGGTCTAGAAGGAAGGGGCTTCCAGACTTTTGACCCACCCCCCCTACCAGTGAGCCTGTGCCCGCTCTTCCTTCTGCTTCAGTTTGTCGTGGCAGGGCTTGCAGAGGCACTGGAGATTGTCCTCATCCCAGAAGAGGGCCTCGTCGCCATGGTGCTGGATCTTATGATCGGCAACCAGCTGTGATGTGTCGGGCTGGACCTTGCCGCATCCAACCATCTGGCAGGTGAAGCGATCGCGGATCAGCACGTTCATGCGCTGCTTCTGCCAGCGTGCCGTCTTGTACCAGCTGCGCCATCCGACCGTCTGGTCTCGCTCGCGCAGCCTTGCCTTCTCGTCGCCGGGAGCACGGCCAATCTTCGGCGCCAGCGTCGCCAGCCTTGGCTTGATGGTCGAGAGCCTGCCCATACCATTAAACGAAAAAGGCGACCTCTCGGCCGCCGATTTGATTACTCAACTGTTCCCTCTTCAGGGTGGCCTTCAATCAATGAAGGAACGACCCGTATGCGAAACAAACGATCGAGATTTCAGATTAAGGTCCACATCATCGCCGATTCCGAGTTCATCATGAACCTTATAGACCTCATCCAGACATGGCTTGCGCACTGGCCCTGAATCGGTGTCTCGCCTTGAAGACTGTCAGGGTTGGGGCTGACCGGTGTACCGACCTCAGGCTTTCCGCCCCGCACTCTCGTGCGTTCTCAGAGGCTCACTGCAGGATCATCAGCTCATCCAGTGGCGAAATGACTCTCACAACTTTTTCAGCAGTGCAAGAGGCACCGTGACCGGGATTTCGCCGCCCATGAAGTCGATGCAGACAACCACGTCACCACGCCCCTTTTTGCTTGGCGTAACGACGGTCGCCTTCTTATCGGAAAACGGACCGGCAGTGATCCAGACGGGCTCGCCTGCCTTCAGGATCATGTCGACAGGACGCTCCCAGTCATAGGAACCGTTACGCGCCAGAGCATTGAATCTGCTGACCTCTTTGTCACTGATGCGCATCGGACGTTCGCAGCCGCCGAGCACATCGATCGCATGCTCAATGCCCTGCAATCCAGTCAGGTATTCGGCTTTCGCAAACATCTGAACGAGCACATAGCCGTGGATCACAGGCATCATCGCACCCTCGATAAGGCGACCGCGACGGCGCAGATCCGGTCCCTTTCGCATGGGCACAAGCGACCGTATGCCCATCTCGTCGAGGCTGTTTTCCACAACCTTCTCGCGCCCCGTCCAGACGCGCAGCGCAAACCACGGCGCCTTACCACCGTTGATTCGCCAATTCGTGGTCACCAGTGCGCCCTCGTCGAGTAGCCCGTCTGTGATTCGGCGCATGCGATCCTTGAACCGATCTCCGGAGCCAATTGCGATCGGTGTGCCAACCATCCCCTTATGCTGCATGATCATCGCTCCGCTCCTGTCTCAGCGCCGCGCGTGCGGCCATTTCGAAATCGTGAAGTCCTTCCGGCCCGCCCCTCGGGAAGTAGACGACGGGCATCGATCCGGGATCTGGCACGAACGGCCAGCCAGCCTCCTCGTGATGCTCCCGCCATTGCTCGAAGAGAGCGGAGCCGACCGGTACCGGCTCGCAAAGCTCCACCAGCGCCCCGAAGCGCGCTTCCGCAACGCCTCGCTCCCGGTCCTTTGCCTGCAGGTGCAGCGCGTTCGCCCGCGGATAGCCGCTCTCGCAGACGCGCCGCCTGAATTCGGCCTGGTCGAAGTCATTCGGGAAGATCAGCCCGCCATCGGCGCCAAGCTCAATGCCCTTGCCCTGCAGGTAGGCGAGCGCCCTCGCCTCGCTGGAGCGCCGCAGCGCCTCAAACATCTGCCTGGCTCGGTCGCGCACATCGAGCGGCACGTCGACAGCCTCAGGGCCGTCCAGCAGCGCCAGCGCCCGCATTCCCGCCCATACCGGCCCGAACGGAGCAACAGGGATCTTGGCGCTTGCAACCTGCGCCTTCGCAGCCAAAGGCGAAACGTCGAGGAACTTCTTGTCCCGCAGATAGACGCCGAGCGCGACGGGCTTCACCTTTTGCGCCTTGCACTCGGCGAGGTATGAGTCCCGGCGCTCCTCTGCCAGCCTGCGTTCTTCCGGCGTCAGCTTTTCGAACTGCAGCAGCGCCCATGCCGTCGACGAGGCGATCGCACCTGGCCACGGATTGTTCGCCGTGCCCAGCTCCAGCGCTTTCACCCGCTTCGCAAACTTGGTGGGGTCATCACTTTCCCCATCATCGCGCCCGCGCCCTCTCTCTGTTCGTTCAGCAGGAGGAGTTAAGCTAGAGTCGTTAATAGGTGCCGATCCAGGACCGGCAGGGGGTGCCGACTCTGGACCGGCAGGGGGTGCCGATATACCGGCAGGGGGTGCCGGCTGATCGGCAGGGGTATCGCTGTCGTCTTCGAGCACATCCGCCCCCAATTCCTCGTCGGTCAGCTCGTCGTCGCGGTCCCATTCGCGGAAAGCCTCCTCCGGCGTGACGCGATCGTAGATGACGCGATACCAGTGGGCGCTGTCCCGGCCGCTGTCGCTCACCACCTCGCGACGCTCGACGGCGCCGATCTTCACAAGCCTGTCGAGCGAGGCCTGCACAGTGGAGCGTGCGCAGCCCATCTCCGCCGCCATCTTCACCTGGCTGCGTCGGCACCAGCCGTGCTTGCGGTTCGTATGCTGCCCGAGCACGCAGAGCACCTGCAGATCGCGCCCCTTCAGACGCCGATCGGCAACCACCCAGCCAGGAATGATTGAGAAACGTGCGTTGCTCATGCCGCACCGCCTTCTGGAATGAGCCGCGCAGCATCCAGAAATGCCCGGAACCGGCCGTCTACCTGCTCCATCGCTCGCTTCTCGGATCGTTCCGATCCCGCCGCAGGGTGGCCGCTCTTGGTGACCCATACCCGCCAACGCCAAACGCGCGCCCTGCCGAGCGGCGGATAAACCGCCCCAACATCCACGTCACCGCACATAAGCAGCATCCTGTAATTGTCGTTGCACCAGTTCACGTCGCCTCCCTCCGCACTGCCAGGTGGTTGCAATTGGCCGCGACGAGCGCGCATGCGACCGGCGGCGAGACGGAATTGCCGACGCACGACACCTGCACCGACTTCGAGAACGGCACCCAGACCGGGCCGCCGTTGTGGCCGATGTCAGGCTGTTTCCAGACGCCGTCGATCTTGTATTTCGGCGGGAAGCCTTGCGCGTTGTAGAGTTCGCGCGGCGTCAGCATGCGCATGCCGATATCGACGATGACGAAGGTCTCGCCGGCGATCTCGACCGTGACGAACTCGCGATCGTCCCAGAAGCCATGCGCCCGCATGAAATCGGCGACCTGCCGGGCGCGATCCGCCTGCTCTTCAGTGAAGGGCGGCACGCCGACAGTCGCCTCGACATGGCCGTGCCGGTCCTTCGTCGTGACCGTCCGCATCGGCTCGGTCTCGTGCTGGCCGTCACCAGTTCCGTAGTAGGCCTGCAGGTACAGCACGACGAGCTGCGACTTGCCGCCACCATCGGCCATTACCGTCGCGGCAGGCTCGTCGAGCGCGTGGCCGGTCGACGTGCCGAACTGGCGAGCAACGAAGGCCGAGACGATGCCCTGCTGACTGCCGGACTGCGTCGCCGTCGACATAGGCTCGTCGACGGGCCGCCCGGGGTTGACGCCACCGATGCGGCGGCTGTCGTTGTTGTGCTGGGCCATGAAGGCGACCGCGACGCAGCCATCGGCCTTGGCCGTGATCGTTCCCGTCGGCTCGTCGCCGCCGCGTGGTCGGCTCTGCCCTGCCCTGCCGCCGCAACCGACCAGCGTCGGCACGATGACGGAATTCTGGTCCTTGCTGCTGGCACTGATCGTATGGTGTGGATCTTCCACCGAGCGGACGGAACCGCCTTGCTGGGCAGCGGTCAGAACCGGCGCGACCAGCGTAAGGCCCGCACCGCCAGCGGTGATCGTATGCGTCGGTTCGTCTGCCCCGTTGAACGGTTTACCGGCGTTGCGCATCGTCATCAGGTGCGGCGCGACGACGTTATGCTTGATGCCGCTGGCGACCACCGTGCCAAGAGGCTTGTCGATGCTCATGGCGCGCGGCGCCTGGCCTGTCCGCTCGCCGTAGCCGGTCTGCACTAGAAACGGCCGCTCCGCATCGAGCACGTAGCGCTTCATCCCACGAGCCACGCGCGCCATTGTCGCATCGGCGAGCGGACGGACAGCGCGCAAGCTGTGATTCTGCCAGATCTGCTCAGCAGTATCGAAGATCGACGGACAAGGCAGCGACCAGTCGATGCATTCGGCCGCCGTCCGCCACGGGAGTTTCTTACCGGCGATCACGTCGGGATCGTCTGGCTTGCCGTGCGTCGGCTCCGGCCAGACGATCGGCTGACCGTCGAACCGGATGATGACGAACAGGCGCTTGCGGATCGTCGGCGCGCCATAGTCGCAGGCGCGCAGCTCGCGATACTCGATCCTGCCGCCAAGCCGGCGCAGACGCCTGCACCATTTGCGGAAGGTCTCGCCGCGGCGCTCCGGATCCGGCATCAGGCCGCGATCGGTCTGGACGAGCGGTCCATAATCCTTGAACTCCTCGACGTTCTCCATGATGACGACGTCGACCTGGCCTCCGCTCTTCTGGATGCGCTCGATCCAGCCGGGAATGATCCAGCATAGGTCGCGGATATTGCGCTCGACAGGTTTGCCGCCCTTCGCCTTGGAGAAGTGCTTGCAGTCCGGCGAGAACCAGGCGAGGCCGATGTGCTTGCCCTTCAGGTGGTCGAGCGGATCGAGCCGGTAGACGTTTTCCGAGAGGTGATGCGTCTCCGGGTGGTTCGCCTGGTGCAGCGCCAGCGCGTCCGCATTGTGGTTGATGGCGAAATCCGGCGAGCGGCCCAGCGCCTCCTCGATCCCGGTCGAAGCCCCGCCGCCGCCGGCGAAGCTGTCGATGATCAGCGGAGCGCCGAGATAGGCCGAGGCCATTAGCGCATCGGTGCTGGTCTCGCTGAAGAGATCAGTTCTGAACATACCTTGCCCCCTCCAGCGCGCCCCCGCGCGCAATGACCTGAATTCCGATCCGGGCGTACTCCCGCGCATTTCGAATGGTGATCGGCGCTAGCCCGTCCTTGCCGCGTGTCGCGGAAAGCGCCGCGATCTCGGCGGCCAGATAGGCGTCGCCCTCGTGAAAGCCGGCCGCTGAGAGCAGCCGGTGAATGGTGATCTGGTCGCGGATGAGCACCGCGAGCGGCGCGGCGAGCAGCCACCGTGCCCGCGCCGCATGGTCCGGCGCGTCGGCAAGCTCTTCGAGGATGGGCAGGAGCACCGTCGTCATCCCGCCACCTTCATCAACAGCAGCGCTCCCGCCGTCGCCTCCAGCGCCAGCTTCCCGGCATCCGAGAGCGCCCATTCCGCGCCGTCGCGCGGCTCAATCAGCCCGTCAGCCGAAAGCCCCGCGATCAGGGCATCCGCGACCGATGGCCGGACGCCGATGCCCCGCCGCAGCGTCACCGCATCGAACGCGTCGTGCTCCAGCATCCAGACGAGCGCGCGCGAACGCTCCTCGTCGCAGCGCTCGTCGAGCGTCTTGCGCGGCGTTTCGCGCGTGAAATCCTCGTCATCTGATGAAAAGACGAACGGGGCCGCATGCCCGCCGGCGCCCGGCGTCAGCGCCGGCGCCGACCGGTAATTCTGCCAGTCGACACGGATGGTCTCGAAACGCCCGTCGCCACGACCATATGTGCAGCCATCGTCGTTCCGCTCCCAAACGAACCAGGCGGTATTCATCTGGCTCGATGCCTTCGGCCCGTCCCATCCGTCCCGGTGCATCATCGGCAGGCGACGCGTGAAGACGTAGACGCGGGATGGTGGATTCTCATCCATCAAGAACCGACGGTCGGGATCTTCGAAGCCGCACATGAAGTTGAGGTTGAGCAACGCCGCCATCTTGCGCGGCCGGTGCACGCGCAGCGCATGCGCAAGGAAAGCGTTGGCCACGTCGCCATAGGGCGGGTTGGTCACGATATCCATGCGGGCGCCGATCACAGGCGACGACTTGAGGAAGTCCCCGACCTGCTGCAGCTCGCCGTGCTGCGTGACCGTGCCGCGGTCGCGCAGATCCGCGATCGCCGCCTCATAGCCGGCAGCCTCCAGCACGCGCAGGATTGCGCCGCGCCCGACAGCAGGCTCCATCACTGTCGCGGAAAAGCTCTCCAGCGCGAGCAGCGTTTTGGTCGCCTCCTCCGGCGTCTCATAGAGCTGGTCGCCCTTCTCCTCCTTCGTCGCCGTTTTCGTGCCGATGGCATGCGAGATACTGCGCCGGCTTGGTTCCAGGCCGGCTTCAAGCCGCGCCTCGACGACGCGCTCCACGAAATCAGGTTCCGCCCGCACGGCATTGCGCAACTTGCGCGCCTCGTGCAGGCGGCGCTTGTCGATGCCAACTTCGTCGAATGTGAAAACGTCCGCATCGCGGACCTTTGCCTGACCCTGCTTGGCGACATGGCCCTTGGCCTGCGCCTCGTCGATGGCATCGGCCATCGCGACATAGCACATGCTCTCGATCTTCAGCGCTTCTGCCTGCATGCGCCGCGCCTTGTCGATCAGCTCGCGCGACGCCTTCACCTTCTCCGCATAGGCAGCCCCGGCCTTCGCCCGCTCGTAAAGCCCGGTGGAAAGCAACAAGGCCGCCTGCACGTCTCCGGCGTCGAGCAGCGCGCGTGCGCTCTCGATCGCCACGACGAGGTCGGAGGCATCGGCGACGGTCGCCGGCAACTGTGCAGCCTCCACCACCGCAGGCGAAGCTGGCACGGGCGCGTTCGGATCATGCCAAAGGTGACCGTCCTTCTTGTCGCGTCGGATCAGGCCTTTTCCATTAAGCTTGCGCGCGGCGATCTGCTCTTTCTCGCTTGCGCATCTGTAGCTGCCGTTAGCCTCGATCTCCGCCATGATGCGGGATTGCGTGGTGGCGTGAGCGAGGGTCATCAGTGCGCCCTCATCAGCCGGTCGAGATAGGCGTGCCCCTTGCCCGTGAGCGCCACGCCGCTCACCCGCTTTCCGGGGCCGATGCTGCCGCCGACAAAAGCCAACACGCCGGCCGCCGCACAGGTCTTCGCCAGTTCACGCTGGCGATCGTCACCCACATGCAACGATCCGCCCGCATGGCGAACGGTACGAAGAAAGGCGCGCTCTTCGCCGGAAAGTCTGACGTCGAGGGTGGAATACATCACTCCCCCTCCAGACTGGCGAGCACTTCCTGCAGGGAGCGGATTGCCTCGCGGGCCTCATGGGCGATCTTCTTCCGGTCGAGCGCATCGATGCGCCCGTCGGCGATTGCCGCGACAATGGCGCGGGACACGTCGTTCGCCTCGTGCATCACCTTCAGCGCCGCCGCCTCGGTGAGCGGCTTGCCCTGGACTTGGCCGGCGAGCGGCGTCAGCCCGTAGCCGAGCTGCCGCGCCGCCTCGCCGATGATGATCGGAGATCCGGCCCGCCTGTCGGCCTCGACGGCGATATCGACGGGAATGACGTTGTCCCGGAATTCCTCGCTCCCCGAAGCGTACTTCGAGAGTGTCGAGACACCCACGCGGGTAAAGCTGGCGAAAGACGTAAGCCCCTTGCCGAGAACAAAGCTGGCCTCGGTCGCGCCCTTCAGGGACAAGACATCTGCTTCGAGAATTGTGCGCACGAAAACACCCCGCGAAATGCAAGGAAAGAAAAACGGAAAAGGATTCAGTGAGGCGCGGTCATCCCGCGCGTAGGGTCAGCCCATCAGATCAGGGGTGGCCCGCATGCCAGTCGAAAACGAAAAGGAAACGACCCGCCGCAGCCGCGTGGCATACGGCGCGGCAGGCCGCCCGGTGCCCCCGGCCCGGCCGGGAGAGGAAAAACAAAGGCAGGGACGCGCCGGGTCCGATTGGCGCGCCCCTGCCAGGCGGCAAGACGTGCAAGAGGGAGGAGGAATCCTACGCGCCCTGCGCCTTGCTGGGGGAACATCGATCTCTTCATTGCGCGCACTCCGCGACTGGTGGTTCAAAGAACCAGCGGTCGTTCCATGCGATTCCGCGCTCTTCGGCCGCCGCCCGAATACGGGCCATCTGTTCGAGCGTGATCGACTCCTCGCCAGACCGCTCCCAACGCGACACCGTGGGTTGAGTAACCCCGGCGATAGAGGCGAACTCATCCTGATTAGCTACGAAGATGTTCTTCCGAATATGCGCGATAGCACTCATGGCGCATTTATACGCATACGCATGAACAAGTGTAAAGGGATATGCGTTGGTGTATTTTCTTTTTAAGGGGGGCCTTGATATGCGCTGGCGAATGGAGTTGAAGGTTGCCATCAAACGCCTGCGCACACTCGCAGGCATGACACAACACGCGTTCGCCGAGGCCGTCGGCGCGACGCAACCAACCGTGTCGCGATGGGAAGCTGGAGCAAAACCCGAGTTTGAACAAATCGCTAGGCTCAAAGCCTTCGCAGAGGAGCACAACTTCGACTTCGACCTATCCGAGACTGGCTGGGAAACTGGCTGGACGCAAACTGTGAGTATATTTGGTTACGTGGGTGCCGGGGCCGAGGTCATGCCCTTCAATGATTCAGAGCACGACGGCTTTGATACCGTCGAGGTCGATTTTCCAATCCCGGAAGGAACAGGCGCCGTCATCGTCCGCGGCGAATCGCAGATGCCGATCTTCGAGGACGGAGACCTGATTGGCTATCACAAGGAAGGCAGGCCGCCGACCGATCTCATCGGCCGCATGTGCATTGTCCGCCTGGCAGACGGGCGAATGTTTATCAAGAAAATCAAGCGCGGATCGGTACCTGGCTTCTTCACCCTCACCAGCTCCAACGCCGCCGACATTGAAGACGTCGTAATTGAATGGGCGGCTCCGTATCGCTTCCGCATCCCTCGGGAAGAGTGGAGAAGGTACTAAGAGGCACTTGTCGGTCGAGGGTCGAACTCACCGCACGCTTTACTGATTGCCGCGATCAGATCCGGCGACGGCGTTTCACATATGATGATGGCGTCCCCATTGCCTCCGGCACTCATGATCGGGATTGCCCGGAAGGCGCCATCGTTGAACGCCCACCGCGTTTCTAAGCGGAAGCGGTGACCCGGAAACGCTACTTCCAGCCATGCCTGAAGTCGCTCGGCAGCCAGAATAATACTTTCGCGCATATCCGCCGGAGGAATGATCACGAATTCCGTCACTGCTGGCTGATTCATCGGCGCCGAATACTCCCTGCTGTTCACGCTCGGTTCCTGTTCGAAGCAGAATTAAACCCTGCCGTCCAGCCGCATTCTCGCCCAAAAGATATACGCACACGTATTTTTGCTATTGTGGATTATGCGTATGCGTATATATTCGCATCGTCTCCTCACGCAAAGAGGCGGCGCGGAAACCGGTTCTGCATCTCCGCGCCGCCTCATGGGGAGAAGTAAACACCCCCGAACGCGGAGACAAGCGATGCAACCGAACGGCGGAATCAACACCCGGAACACTATCCAGCGCATGGCAGACGCGATGCGCGCCCACGGCGACGGCTGCACCGCCGACGATCTCATCCTCAAAGGTTTCACGTCTCGCCAGATCGAGCTCTTCGGCACCAAGGCCACCGAGCTCGCCACCGCCATGGCCCAGGCGGCGTAGCGCCATGGCGAAGAGGGCGCGCCGCCGTGCTCCCCTGCCCCTGTGGTTCACGCGCGGCGCGCTCGCAGGCCTTCTCGCCTCTCTTCCGATCCACCTTCTCTTCCTGCTCTGGAGCCTCTGGCCATGAATGAGCATTTCACCGGTTACAACAAGGCTCGCCTGGAGGCCTGCCCCAGCCGCTTCTTTCTCGCCTGCGCCATCCTCGCGCTTTCCGTCGCGCTGCTCATGGCCGCTGGCCTCGCCACCAGCACTGCCTTCAAGAAGGAATGGCAGTTCGCGGCGGAGGCGCGCGTCTGATGCTCCGCTCCCTCACCGATATCGATCTCGCCGGCCGCTGCCATGGTTCGCGCCTGGCGCTCGCCTTTTCCGTCCGCTCGCTCGACGACGCGGACCTGAAAGCCAGCGAGCGGGCCGCCCTCCTCCAGTGCATCGCCA
>NZ_WITC01000138.1 GCF_009601505.1 Sinorhizobium terangae | reverse complement strand
GGATTCCCTTTTTGTTGGGATTGTGATTCAAGATCATTGCTGGTGAGGAGGCCAGCAATGATGGCGCGACCTCTTTCTCTTGATTTACGCCAGCGCGTCGCCGCCGCTTTGGCCGGAGGCATGACGGTGCGGGCGGCCGCCTTGCGCTTTGGGATATCGGCGGCGACGGCGGTGCGGATCGGCCAGCTCGACCGGTCCGGCCGCGGTTTGGCGCCGGCCAAGATGGGGGGCCATGTCAAACCCATGCTGCGGGGCGCGGCGGCCGATGAGGTTCACCGCCGACTGGCGGCCAAAACCGATTGGACGGTGCGGGCGCTTGCCGCCGATCTGAAGGCGGCCGGGATCGATGTCTCGCATGACACCGTTTGGCGGTTTCTGCGCCGCGAAGGCAAGACATTTAAAAAAAACGCTGATCGCCAGCGAGCAGGACAGGCCGAAGGTGGCGCGCTTCCGAAGCCGCTGGAAGACCCATCAACATCGACTTGATCCGCGCCGCCTGGTGTTCGTTGACGAAACCTGGGTCAAAACCAACATGACGCGCAGCCGCGGCTGGTGTCAGCGCGGCCAGCCGCTGATCGCCAGAATACCGCATGGCCATTGGAAGACGCTGACCTTCCTCGCCGGGCTGCGTCACGACCGCATCGTCGCACCCTTCGTGCTCGACGGCCCGATCAACGGCATTGCCTTCACCGCCTGGGTCGAGCAATGCCTGGCGCCAACCCTCAACCCCGGGGATATCGTCATCCTCGACAATCTCGGCAGCCACAAGGGCAAGCCGGCGCGCAGCGCCATCCGCGACGCCGGCGCCCATCTGTTCTTCCTGCCGCCCTACAGCCCCGACCTCAATCCGATCGAGATGATGTTCGCCAAACTCAAGACCCTGCTGCGCAAGGCCGACGAGCGTAGCGTCGAGGCGACATGGCGGCGCGTCGGCGAAGCTCTCAAGGCGTTCAGCCCGCACGAATGCGCCGCCTATCTCAGGCATGCAGGATACGTTTCAACGTAGGTCTGACAGACTCTAGCAGGCGCCAAGACAGTTTGAGGGAAAGGTCGGGTATCGCCCGGCCTTTTGCTTTTTGGCGATGTGCTCCGCCTCAGGCTGCGTCGTCGATGCAGCGGGACACAAGAATCTTGTCGATCCGGCGTCCGTCCATATCGACAACCTCGAAGCGGTAACCGTGCGCCTCGGCGATGTCGCCTTCCTCCGGCGTCTTGCGCAACTGCTGAACGAGAAAACCCGCGATCGTTTCGAAATTGCCGTCCGCATCGATGCCTTCGATGCCGATTGCCAGATGAATCTCGTCTATAGGCGTGCGCCCGTCGACCATATAGCTGCCGTCTTCGCGTATCCGGATCAGCGCATGTTCGATATCGTCGTAGTTCGACGGCAGCACGCCGACGATCGCTTCCAGGATGTCAGCCGTCGTGATGATGCCTTCCGTGCTGCCGTATTCGTCAACGATCATCGCCATGTCGATGCTTGTTGTCTTGAATGCATCGAGCGCCTTCAGGCACGAGGCCGTCTCCGGCAGGGTCAGGATTTCGCGAACGTGGGCACGCAGATTGAATGAGCCGTTCGCCGGGATGTTCAGAACCTCCTTGGCGAGAATCGCGCCGAGAACATCGCCTGTGGGACCGTCCACGACGGGATAGCGGGAGTGACCGAACTCCCGAACCTTGCGCCGGACGGCTTCGAGATCGTCATTGGCATCGATGAAGCGCATCTCCGTCCGGTGTGTCATGATTGACTTCACGTTGCGATCGCCAAGCCGAATGATCCGGCGCAGCATTTCATGCTCGGACTTTTCGATCGCGCCGCTTTCGACGCCCTCCGCCATGATCGCCTGAACTTCCTCTTCCGTCACGTGATCCGGATCGTCCGGGCGCATGCCGAACAGGCGCATAAAGACTGCAGCCGATGTTTCGAAAAGATAGACGACTGGCGCCACGATGCGGGAGAGCACCGTCATCGGCGTTGCCACAAACATCGCAAGCGCCTCGGAATTCCTGAGCGCAAGCTGTTTCGGAATGAGCTCGCCGATGACGACCGACAGGAAGGTGATGAGTGTCACCACCAGCCCGACGGACACAGTGTGGCCGTAGGGGCTGATCCATGCCACCTCATCGAAGACCGGCGCTATCTTGGCGGCGATCGTTGCACCGCCATAGGCACCCGCCAGGATGCCGACAAGGGTGATGCCGACCTGCACGGTGGACAGGAACTTTCCGGGATCCTCGGCCAGCTTCAGTGCGGCCTCCGCCCGTCGATTCCCCTGTTTGACCATTTGGCGAAGCAGTGGCTTGCTTGCCGAGACGATTGCCATTTCCGAGAGCGCAAAGAAAGCGTTGATCAAAAGCAAAGCGAAAATTACGAAAATCTCGGACATGGTCTCCAGGTCGCCGTTGATGCAAGGCCGAACCAAACGGAACGACCGTTTCCCAGATAGGCTACGCGCGGAGATCGGGCAAGGTCACGCTACAATTTCGTGGCGAGCGATGGTCGGCTCATACGGTATCCGCATGCAGCGCCTGTCGAATGCGATCGCGCCCGACCTTGATGACGTGTTCCATCGCGGAACGCGCGCCCGCCTCATTCCTTCTGCCAATCTCTTCGACGATTCGAATGTGATTGCGGGCCACCTCATCGATACCGCTTTTTTCAGCGGTGGGTGAGCTCAACTTGAATACGCCAACAAGCGCCGCCTCAATCAAGCTACCGACCGTGCGCAGGAAGGGGTTTCCAGAAGCGTCCAGTACGGAAAGATGGAACTTGAGGTCGGCAACGGCGAGACTTTCGGCGGTGTGATTCGCGTCGCCCATGGCAACCGCAAGGCGCATCATGCCAGCGATCTCCGCATCGGTCGCGTTTCGCGCCGCCAGCGCCGCTGCATGCGGCTCAAACGCAAGCCGCACTTCGCTCAGGTGATAGAGGAACTCGTCATCGACGCCGGATACAAAATGCCAGGTCAGGATATCGCTGTCGAAGAGGTTCCAGTCATTTCTCGGCCTCACACGCGTGCCGATGCGCGCGCGCGGCACCACAAGCCCCTTGGCCGCCAAGGTTTTCATTGCTTCGCGCAGGACGGTCCTTGAGACCCTGAAGCGAGCCGCCAGTTCCGGGTCGCCCGGAAGAATGCTGCCGACCGGGAACTCCCCTGAAACGATCGCTTTCCCGAGCTGGTCCACCACTTGCGCATGGCTGGTGCGCTTCGGCGCACCGGATATCACTGTTTCAAACAGGCTCTTGCTCAACCCGTTCCCCCTCCCAAGAATACCTCCGCGGAGGCCGCGCGCTGGTCAATCGGTGGGTGGCGTTCACCGCCATCTTCATCCACGGCGCGAAAATAACTCAACTCTAGTTCTAATAAGCGATTCCTCAAAGTCGGACTGACACGATTGCGAAGGTCGGTTTGTCGCACCTGACGACGACCGTCCAAATTGGCAAACCCCGCGTGGCCACGCGGGGTTTGCCAGGTCCTGAAAATCGATGACGTTACCGCTTGAAACAGGCTTGGCCGCCTATTGCGGCAGCTTGTCGTCGACGCCTTCAACGTAGAAGTTCATGCCGAGCAGCGTCGCGTCATCCGAGCTTTCGCCCGCCTTCAGCCAGGCACTGCCGTCCTGCTTGTTGAGCGGTCCGGTGAACGGCTTCAGTTCGCCGGACTTGATCTTGGCCTCGGTTGCCTCGGCCATCGCCTTCACGTCATCCGGCATATTGGTGTAAGGGGCCATGGTCAGGATGCCGTCCTTGAGGCCATCCCAGCTCGAAGCGGTTTCCCACTTGCCGTCGAGGAAGGCTTTGGTGCGCTTCACGTAATAGTTGCCCCAAGTGTCTACGATGGCGGTGAGCTGCGTGTTCGGGCCTGCGGCGATCATGTCGGAGGCCTGACCGAAGGCCTTGATGCCGCGTTCGGCGGCAACCTGCATCGGCGCGGTCGTGTCGGTGTGCTGTGTCAGGATATCAACGCCCTGGTCGATCAGTGCCTTCGCGGCATCAGCCTCCTTGCCGGGGTCGAACCAGGTGTTCGCCCAGATTACCTTGATCTTGAAATCCGGATTGATCGAGCGGGCGCCGATCACGAAGGAGTTGATGCCCATCACCACTTCGGGAATCGGGAAGGACGCGATGTAGCCGGCAACGCCCTTCTCGGACATCTTGGCGGCAATCTGGCCCTGGATGTAGCGGCCTTCATAGAAGCGGCTGTTGTACGTCGCGACGTTCGGAAGCGTCTTGTAACCTGTTGCGTGCTCGAATTTCACGTCCGGGAACTTCGGCGCGACCTTGACCGTCGCCTCCATGAATCCGAAGGACGTCGTGAAGATCAGGCCGCAGCCGGAGCGCGCCAGGCGTTCGATCGCGCGTTCAGCGTCAGGGCCTTCGGGCACGTTTTCGAGGAACTGCGTCTCGATCTTGTCGCCGAGCTCCTTCTCGAGCTGCTGACGGCCAAGGTCATGCGCCTGGGTCCAGCCACCATCGGTTCTCGAGCCCACGTAGACAAAGCAGATCTTGGCCTTTTCCTGGGCACTTGCTGCGGATGTAAAGCCGAGCACGGCAGTTGTTGTTGTGAGGGCGAGCAGTAGTTTTTTCATTTTTACCTCTGTCGGTTGAGTACGTCCGTCTGGCTTGTTGTTGTTCACCGGTCCGGCACAAACGGCTTGCCGAGCGATGCCGGCGTGTTGATCAGGGTCATGCGCCGGTTGTGTGAGATGAGGATAAGTACGACAACTGTCGCAACATAGGGAAGAGAAGAAAGGAATTGCGAAGGAATGCCGATGCCGAAAGCCTGCGCGTGAAGCTGGCTGATGGAGACCGCCCCGAACAGATATCCGCCGGCGACGACGCGCCAGGGGCGCCAGGACGCGAAGACCACGAGGGCAAGCGCGATCCAGCCACGGCCGGCCGACATGTTTTCCACCCATTGCGGCGTATAGACCAGCGAGAGCTGTGCGCCGGCGAGACCGGCACAGGCGCCGCCAAACAAGACAGCCAGGTATCGGGTGCGAATGACATCAACCCCAAGGGCATGGGCTGAGGCATGGCTGTCACCCACGGCGCGCAGCTTCAGCCCCGCGCGGCTCCTGAATAGGAACCAGTGAACGCCCGCGACGATCGCGACCGACGCGTAGAAGATCGCGTCCTGCCTGAAGAGCAGCGGACCAATAAACGGAATTTCCGAAAGGACCGGGATCACGATCGGCTGCAGCTTGATGCCCTGCATTCCGAGGAAACTCTCGCCGAGCATGCCGGACACGCCGAGACCGAGCAGCGTCAGCGCGAGGCCCGTCGCAACCTGATTGGCGACAAGCGTCAGCGTCAGGAAACCAAAGAAAAGAGAAAACAGCATCCCGGCAGCCGTACCGGCGAGAGCTCCCAGATATGGGGAGCCCGTAAGCTGCGTGGCGGCAAATGCGCAAACCGCGCCCATGATCATCATGCCCTCGACGCCGAGATTGAGGACGCCCGATCGCTCGGCGACGAGCTCGCCAATGGCCGCAAGCACAAGCGGCGTCGCCGCAGTGATTACGCTCAAGAGGATTGCTGCAACGATACCCATCAATGCGCCTCATCCGTCTTAATTGCCGCGAGCCTCTGCCAAACCAGCCGGATGCGGTAATGAATGAGCGTGTCGCACGAGAGCACGAAGAACAGCAGCAGACCCTGAAAGACGCGCGTGACCTTTTCCGATACGCCGATCGAAAGCTGAGCTGCCTCGCCGCCGAGATAGGTCAACGCCAGGACGAGGCCGGCGGCGATGATGCCGAGCGGATTGAGGCGACCGAGGAAGGCGACGATGATTGCCGTGAAGCCGTAGCCGGGCGAGATCACCGGCCGCAATTGCTGGATGGCGCCGCTGACTTCCGCAATGCCGGCAAGGCCAGCCAGCGCTCCCGAGAACAGCATCGAAAACCAGATCATCTTGCGCGACGAAAAGCCAGCAAAGCGCCCTGCCCGCGCGGATTGGCCAAGCACAGTGATCTCGAATCCTCGCAGCGTATAACGCATCATGAACCAGACCAGAACCGCGGCAATGATAGCGAAGGCGAAGCCCCAATGCGTCCGCCCCGAAGCCAGCATTTCGGGAAGGATCGCATCGGGCCCGAACGTTCTGGTTTCCGGAAAATTCATGCCCTGTGGGTTGCGCCAGGGTCCACGAACGAGCCAATCGAGAAACAGCTGAGCCACATAGACCAGCATCAGGCTCGTCAGGATCTCGTTGGTGTTCATATGTGCCTTCAGGAAGGCCGGTATCGCCGCGAAAAGCGCACCGCCAAGCATGCCGAGCAGCAGCATCAGCGGCAGCACCATCGGCGATTGCCAGTCGTAGAAGACGACAGGCAGGATCGATCCCGCGATCGCCCCCATGATGAATTGGCCTTCGGCACCGATGTTCCAGTTGTTGGAACGGAAGCAGACGGAGAGACCAACGCCAATCAGGATCAGCGGTGCGGCCTTGATCGCCAGCTCGTGCAGCGACCAGACTTCGATCAACGGTTCCACGAAGAAGCTGTAGAGCGCCGTCACCGGGTTCTTGCCGAGCAGCGCGAACATGAGGCCACCGAAGACGATGGTCAGCGCGAAGGCGATGAACGGCGAGAGAATTGATAACAGGGTCGAAATCTTCGCCCGCTTTTCGAGTTCAATGCGCATGCGCAGCTCCTGCGGCTCCGGTTTCGCCGTGTATGCCGCCCATCAGGAGACCGATCTTCTCGCGCGAAAGTTCGCGCGCCGGATAGGGATCGGAAAGGCGCCCCTCGCTGATCACCGCGATCTCGGTCGCCACCTCAAATATCTCGTCCAGGTCCTGGCTGATAACGAGCACAGCGGAACCTGCCTTGGCGAGATCGACGAGCGCCTGGCGGATGCGGCTGGCCGCCCCCGCGTCGACGCCCCAGGTCGGCTGGTTGACGACGAGCACCGCCGGCTGCCGGTCAAGTTCGCGGCCGACGATGAACTTTTGCAGATTGCCGCCCGAGAGCGATCCTGCCGGCGGGTCCTCGCCGCTCTTGCGAACATCCATCGCCTCGGAAATCCGCCTCGTCGCAGCCTTCACCGCATTCTGGCGAATGATTCTGAGGAAGCCACCACCGAGAAACGCCCGCTTGTCCGATTGATTGCGTGCGAGGACCAGATTGTCCGACAGGGGCAGCGCTGCGACGGCCGCGTGCCCGTGCCGCTCCTCCGGAACGAAGCCGGCGCCCATCAGGCGTCGCGCGTTGATATTCCTTGTTCCAACGGGCCTCTGTCGGATCTGCACCGCGTTGTCGTCCGCAACCGGATACTCACCCGACAAGGCGTCGAAGAGTTCGCTCTGGCCGTTGCCCGCCACACCGGCAATGGCGAGGACTTCGCCTGACCGGACCTTGAGACATATATTCTTCAGGGCAACTGCAAAGGGCGTGCGTGCCGCAACGGAAAGATGGCGCGCCTCAAGCTGCACGTCGCCTTTCGTATTGGTTCCTTCCGCGGTGACGACAGCCACGTCGCTGCCAACCATCATGCGGGCGAGCGAGGCTGGCGTTTCCCGACGCGGATCGCAGTTCCCCGTCACCTTGCCGTGCCTAAGCACCGTCGCCCGGTCGCAGATGCGCTGAACCTCCTCGAGGCGATGGCTGATATAGAGGACCGAGCGGCCTTCCGCCTTCAGCTTTTGCAGTGTCTCGAACAGGCGGTCGGCCTCCTGCGGCGTCAGCACCGACGTCGGCTCGTCTAAAATGATCAACTGCGGATTCTGCAAGAGCGCACGCACGATCTCGATGCGCTGGCGCTCGCCGACAGAAAGATCCGCGACATGCGCTTTTGGGTCGAGAGGCAAACCATAGGCACGCGAAAGCCGCGACGCTTCGTCGGCGACGCGGGCAAGGGAGACGTTCCGATCCATCGAAAGTGCGATGTTCTCGGCGACGGTCAGCGCCTCGAACAAGGAAAAATGCTGGAAAACCATGCCGATGCCGAGCTTGCGCGCATCACCGGGGCTGCCGATGCGCACCGGTTCGCCCTGCCACGCGATCTCGCCGGCCGTGGGCGCGAGCACGCCGAACAGCATTTTCACCAGGGTCGACTTGCCCGCCCCGTTCTCGCCAAGCAAGGCGTGGATTTCTCCCGGCTCTATCTGCAGATTGATCGCGTTGCAGGCTGCGAACGAGCCGAACAATTTCGTCAGGTTGCTCACGGCCAACAACGGACCGCTCGCAGTTTGTCCCTTACCAGGCACGCTGCCCTCTTTTCCCCTCTATTGATCCCCGCCCACCTTCAGGGTTTCGGTCACGGAATCAACAACGTCGTTCCACTCGTTTTTCTTGTTTCCAGATCCGTATGCGCCCGGCCGGCCTCGGCGAGCGGATAGGTCTGGTTGATATTGATACGCACTTTGTTGCTTTGCACAACATCAAACAGGGAATTTGCGCACGCCTCCAATGCCGCTCTCGTCGAGACATAACTGAAGAGCGTCGGGCGTGTTGCAAAGAGCGAGCCCTTCTGCGCCAGGATACCGATGCTGAACGCGTCGACCGGCCCGGACGAATTGCCGAAGCTGACCCAGAGCCCGCGCGGCTTCAAGCAGTCGAGCGAGGCCGGGTAGGTATCGCGGCCGACCGAATCGTAAACGACGTCGACGCCACGACCGCCCGTCAGCTCCTTGACGCGCGCGACGAAATTGTCAGTCCGGTAGTCGATGACGTGGTCGTAGCCGTGCGCGAGCGCCAGATCGATCTTCTCCTGCGAGCCGGCCGTGCCGATCACGGTCGCGCCCAGCGCTTTCGCCCACTGCCCGGCGATCAGGCCAACGCCGCCGGCTGCCGCGTGGAAGAGCAATGTCGTTTCCGGGCCGACCTTGAAGGTCTGGTTGAGCAGATATTGGGCGGTCATGCCCTTGAGCATCATCGCGGCCGCCGTTTCCAGGCTTATCCCGTCGGGAACCTTTACCAATTGCGATGCCTCGACGTTGCGCTCGCTTGCATAGGCGCCATCGGCCGACGCGTAGGCAACGCGGTCGCCGATCGAGAACAGGCTCACTCCATCGCCAACGGCGGTGACGATGCCTGCCCCCTCCTTGCCCGGAATGAACGGCAAGCCCGTTGCCGACTTGTAGAGGCCGGTGCGGAAATAGACGTCGATGAAGTTGAGGCCGACCGCCACTTGTCGGATCTGGACCTCGCCAGGCCCGGGCGGCGATAGCGTCACCCCTTCCATCTTCAGGACCTCGGGTCCACCGAGTTCGCGAACAACGATCGCCTGTGCCATGGTCAACTCCTACGCGCGGCCGAGATTAGGAAAAATCTGCAGAACAAAACCGATGACGTAGAGATAGAGCCCGGTCACCACGACGCCAATAGCCACCCAATCGGGTGTCTCGAAATGCAGAAGCAGAGCATACATGCCGAGCACGGACCAGGCCAGGAAAACGCCGAGGTTGAGCGGCCTTAGCCTTTTGACGCGCACGGGATGGAGAAAATTGATCGGCAGGAACGTCAGCACGACGGAAAGGAAAACCACGATCGACGCCGTCACTTCGCTCGCCTGGATGACGAAGAGCGTGAAGACGATCATGTTCCAGACGACCGGGAACCCGGAAAAGAAGTACTCGTCGGTCTTCATGCCCATGTCGGCATAATAGATCGCGCTCGACACAACGATGGCGCCGGCTGCCACGAACGACCACGGCTCGCCGATCATACCGCTTTGATAGAGCGCAAATGCGGGCAGCAAGACGTAAGTCACATAGTCGATGACGTTGTCGAGTGTGTCGCCCGACCAGTTGGGCAGCACTTCCTTGACCTGCACCTTGCGCGCAATCGGTCCGTCGATGCCGTCAACGAGCAGGGCGAGTCCGAGCCACCAGAACATGTCCACGAAGCGATGTTCAGCGGCCGCCACGACCCCAAGGAAAGCCAGGAACGAACCGGAGGCCGTCAGAATGTGTACGGAGAAGGCCCTTATTTCCGCATAGGGAACTCTTCTGTAGTTAAAGAACTTCATGGGCGACGCCGCCTATCCCCTACATCCCGGCTTTTGCGCGACCAAGAAGCCACACCTCGACCACATCGCCGGCGCTTTGGCCGTAATATGCACCGTTTGCAATGCATCGCCAGCAAAATTCAACTGCAAAATTATCGCGATGGAATTGTCCTGTGGACATGCGGCGCTTGCTTCCGCGCTGATTCCGCCCATTTATTTCAATGAGCTATGCGAGTAGAACGACTACCGCGACTTTACAGCGCCGAGCGTCCAGTCGGACGCGCAAAGATCGCTGAAGCGCTTTGAATGGCTGCAGGAAAAGATTGCGCGGGGAATGCGTCGACTATGGATCACTATGACATCGTCATCATCGGAGCGGGCCTCGCGGGTTCGCTCGCCGCGATCGCGCTGGCGCGGAACGGCCATCGGGTCGCGCTGATCGGCCCGAAGCCCGCGATCGCCGACGGGCGCACGACCGCGCTCATGGACCAGTCGATCGAATACCTCAAGAAGCTCGATCTCTGGAACGAGACCGTGCCGCTGACGGCGCCGCTCGTCGCGATTCATATCATTGATGGCACAAAGCGGCTGCTGCGTGCTCCGCCGGTCAATTTCCGGGCGTCGGAAGTGGGATTGGACGCCTTCGGCTACAATATTCCAAATGCGCCCTTCCTCGAAATTCTGGAGAAGCACGAAGCCGGCCTGCCGACGCTCGATCGTATAACGGTGGCCGCCACAACCTTCGACTTCGAAGAAGAGCAGGTCCGGATCGGGCTCGACGACGGGAGGGCGATCACTGCTGACCTGATCATCGGCGCCGATGGCCGGCGCTCTGTCGTGCGCGAGGCGGCGGGCATCTCCGTGCACACATGGTCCTATCCGCAAACGGCTGTCGTGCTGAATTTTAGCCATGAGCTCCCGCACCAGGACGTATCGACCGAGTTCCATACAGAAGCCGGTCCGTTCACGCAGGTTCCGCTTCCCGGCAACCGTTCGAGCCTCGTCTGGGTGCAGAAACCACGCGATGCGGAAGAGACGCTGATGCTCGCGCCGGACGTGCTTTCGCGGACGATCGAGGATCGGCTGCAATCGATACTCGGCAAGGTTACAGCAGCAGGCATCCCGCAATCCTTCCCGCTCTCGGGCATGACGGCCCGCCGTTTCGGCAACAGGCGCACGATGCTGGTTGGCGAAGCGGCCCATGCCTTTCCGCCGATCGGCGCCCAGGGCCTCAACTTGAGCCTGCGCGATGTCATGACGCTCGTAGAACTCGTGGGACCGGCAACCGGCGGTAAATTGCCGGCCAATACCGGCGATCGGTTCGACAGCCGCAGGCGGATCGATATTGTCAGCAGAACTGCAAGCGTCGACCTTCTCAATCGTTCGCTGCTCTCCGGATTTCTTCCGGTTCAGGCGCTGCGTGCCGTCGGCCTGCACCTGCTCTCCTCCGCCGGTCCGCTTCGCGGGCTGCTGATGCGCGAAGGCATTCATCCTGGCAGCGCCATTCACGCGATCAAGGAGAGCCTACGGGAAAAGATCAGCCGGAAGAGCGCCTGACCGGATCAGAAAAAGCAAGCCGGTCACGGTCGCGACCGAAAGCAGCGTCGTGATGAGGATTGTCGCCGAGGCGCGCTCCTGCCAGACGTGATACTGATGCGCGATCACGAAGACGTTCGTCGCGGTCGGCAGCGATGCGAGCAGCACTGCCGTCTGCACCCAGACGGGATCATACCCACCGCCGAGGCTGAGCGCGACATACATCATGATCGGGTGAAGAATGAGCTTCATCGGAACGATGTAGCCGATTTCGACCGGGATCCGCTTGATCGGCCTGAGCGCCAGGGTAACGCCCATGGCAAACAGCGCGCACGGAGCAGCCGCCTGCGCCAGATAGTCGATCAGCCGCTGAACCGGCACTGGTGGCTGTACGGCAAGGAACGCCGCGACGACACCGGCCAATGTCGACAGAATGAAGGGATGCAGCGCGATCCTTCGCACAATGCCGAGCACGAGGACGGCGGGCCGCTCTTTCCGGCCGCCCGTCGTCGCCATCATTGCCGGTGCAACAGTAAAGTGCGCCGCGTTCTCGAAGCAGAAGATCAGGGCAACCGGAACGGCCGCGGCTTCACCGAGCGCAAGCAGCGCCAGGCCCGGTCCCATATAGCCGATATTGCCATAGGCGGCAGCAAATCCCTGGATCGTCGCCTCCGCGACGGTGTTGCGCCGTAGAAACAGGCCGACCGAGAAGATCAGGGCAAAGACCACATAGGTCGCCCCCACACTGGTCAAGATAAACTCTGCGCGCGTCAGCTCTTCGACGGGTGTGCGCGAGACCAGCTTGAAGAACAGCGCGGGCAAGGCGAGATAGACGATGAACGTGTTCAGCCAACCCATCGCCTCGCCGGGATGATCGACAAGGCGAGCAGTGAGATAGCCGAGAAAGATCAGCCCGAAGAAGGGCAGCACCAGGCCCGCAATTTCCGTCATGTCCCCTCCCCTTGCTTGCGGCGGTGCTTAGCCGATTTGCATCAGGATGGGAAAGGTCTGCTGAAACCAGATGGCGACCGAACTGATGAAGCCGAAGAGGAAGGCGAGGCCCGCCAAAACGAGCAGCGCGCCCATCAGTTTCTCGACGAGACCGAGATGTCGCCGGAAGCGCGAGAGAAAATGCATGAACGCCCCGGAAAACCCGGCAGCGATCCAGAACGGAACGGCAAGACCAAGCGAATAGATCGCCAACAGCAACGCGCCGTCGCTTACGGTGTCGCGCGCCGCAGCGACCCCGAGAATCGTGCCGAGAACAGGGCCGATGCAGGGTGTCCAGCCGAAGGCGAAGGCAAGGCCCATGATATAGGCCCCGGAGAGCGTCGCGGGCTTGCCGCCGCCCTGAAAGCGCGCCTCGCGAGCAAGCAGGCCGATGCGGAAGACGCCGAGGAAGTGCAGCCCCATGACGATGATGATGATGCCGCCGATGCGCGACAGCAGATCCATATATTGTCGCAGCAAGAGGCCGATCGACGATGCCCCTGCCCCGAGCGCCACAAAGACCGTCGCAAAGCCGAGCGTAAAGAACAGAGCCGCCGGCAGCACGGCGCGCCGGGTACTGGCAACTGCGACGGTGTCACCACCGCGAAACTGGTCGACGGAGACGCCGGCCATGTAGCAGAGGTAAGGCGGAACAAGCGGCAGGACGCAGGGCGAAAGGAAGGACAGGGCGCCCGCGAGGATGGCGGTCCAGATGGAAATATCGGCAATCGACAACGGCTAGAACTCCGGCACTCGGCATATCGCCTCTCTATAAATATACGTATACAGTGAAACCAATCACCTTTTGGCGATCATTTTGCCGCACGCGCCCGGCCCTTTGATCGAAGCGCGATCGATGGAGTCGACGTCCGCGGAGTGCAGCCACGCCATTTATACAAATCCACTGCATTCTCGCTTTCCGGTCGCCTCGCTCCGGATCCATAAGCGTGATATATGCATTTTTTAGGTTGACCGCAGCCAAGCTCGCGTGCATATGTCCGCCCACTTCCACCGGGCTTTGCGGCCGCGGCGCGGGAGCGCGTAGCTCAGTCGGTAGAGCAACTGACTTTTAATCAGTAGGTCCAGGGTTCGAATCCCTGCGCGCTCACCAAAAAAATCAACGATATATCGAAGATAGTTCACGTAAAGCGTCATCTTTGCTTTCGCATAAAGGCGACATTTGGGTGATGACGAAACTTCATAGCGACAGCGCGCTTACGGCGAAGCCCCTTTGGCTCCCCTCGGCGCACGCCCCATATGGCGACGCCCAACATTCGACGAATCTCGAACTGTGGCTCATACACATCGCGCGGCGGATAAAGCTCGGGCTGGCGAAATTCGCCCTTCCGTAACCGCGCAATCCGTTCTCTATCAAATGGAACCAACGAGCCCTCCAACTGTTTCCCACCGCAGCCTGCGTCAAAAGGACAGCCATCATGTTTACCGCCCTGCTCGTCGCTTCGCTCCTGGCTCCCACGAACGCGCTTTCGAATGTCGCCTCGGTCGACGACTTGCAAGCGGACTTCGAACACGCCGTCGCCTGCGAGCAGATAGATGGCCGCAAGGTCTGGAAGGGTGAAATCGCCTATTACATTCAGTCCTATGTCTATGAAGGGGATTCCGCTGCACAGGCCGATGCCGCCGACGCGGTATTGCCTGAGGACAACACGCCGGAAACGGTCAAGGAGTTCGAACAGGCCTGCGCAGCGAGTGTGTCGGCGAGATCGTCCCGCTGACGCCTCATCCCGCGTCTGAAACCGGGAGGGAGTTCCCTCCACCACCGCGGGCCACCTCAGAGCGCAGTGAAGTTTCTCCGCGGGTGAGACTTCGCATCTTCAACGGGCTCGCTTGATATTCGCGGCTGTAAGCACGCGAAAAGGCCGAGAGGCTGTCGAAGCCGCAACGCAACGCGATGTCCCGTATTGGAACCGCCGAATCGCGAACAAGCCGGTGCGCGACCTGAAGTCGAAGGCGGAGATAATAGGCGGCGGGACTGATCGAGAGCCCCCTTGCAAAGAGAAGTTCGAGCTTGCGCCGAGAGATGGACAACCGCCGCGCCAGCGCCGCGACAGTCAACGGCCGCTCCAGCGTGCGTTCCATCAGTCTTATCGCGCCGGCAAGTTCCGGATCGCGCGCCTCGATGCGGCCGAGCGACACGAAAGGCTGCACATCGGTGGGGCTGTGCATCTGGTCGTAGACAAAGATGCTCGCCACATCGAGCGCCAGAGCCGGCCCCAACCGCTCGGTGATCAGATGCAGCATCATGTCGAACGTCGGCGAAGCGCCGCCTGAGGTCCAATATTTGCCGTCGGTTACGAAGCGTTCGCCGATGACGGTAAGCGCCGGAAAAGTCTGGCTAAAATCCTCGAGTTCTTCCCAATGGGCGGTTGCCTTGCGGCCATTGAGAAGCCCCGACCGCCCGAGCAGCCAGCAGCCGGATTCAATTCCCGCGACGATATCGAAATGGCGGGCGCACTCCTGCAGTGTCGCGACGAACCGCTTGCCGGCATGCTTGTGGAGATTGAAGCCTCCGATCACCAGGAGAAGGTCGCCGCCGAGCGGGGTTGTGAACCGACCTTCCACATTGATCGGAACGCCGCAGGTCAGTATCGGCGCCTCTCCGTCGCCGGACAGGAGCCGCCAGCGAAAGACCTGCCTGCCGGCCACGCGATTTGCCGCGCGCATCGGATCCAGTACCGAGGCCAGCGACATGATCGACGACTCCGGCAGGACGACGACCACGACCTCAATCGGAGATTGTTTTTCGACGCGTTGTGACATGCGGATAACGTCAAATTTTGTGCGCGATATGTCAATTCCAAAATCGCCGTTCAGGCATTATCAACGGGCAATCGATCTCCCTTCGCGCGGCATTTTGCAGCCCCGCGCAGAGACGTTCCCCTTTCCGCGATTTTCCGGGACGGGCCGGTCGGATCCAACCCGCCGGTCCGTTTTTTCTTTGCGCCCTGCGTGCGATTCGACTGAACTGATTTTTGGCAGACTCGTTCTCCATTAGTTGATACTCTTCGCGACTAGACAACAGGAGGCATCGGGAATGAGAACCGTGCTTGTTGCGATCTTCGGCGCGTCGCTGCTGGCGGGAACGCCTTACGCAGCAGACCTGACGGAAGCTCCAGCACCAGCGCCGGTTGTCGAAGCAGCCCCCACATTCGTCTGGACCGGCGGTTATGTCGGCCTTCAGGGCGGCGGCGGATGGCTCAACAGCGATTTAAGCGTCCCCGGCGCAAGCGCCTCGAGGGACTTCAACGGCGGCCTGTTCGGCGCCTTCGCCGGTTACAACTACCAGCAGGGTGACTGGGTTCTCGGTATCGAAGCAGACGTTGCCTACAACTGGAACGACAAGACCTTCAACGTCTTCGGCGCGAACACTGAAGTCGGAACCGACGTCTCCGGATCGGTGCGCGGTCGCGTCGGCTACACCTTGAACGAAAAGGCTTTGCTGTACGCAACCGGCGGCTGGGCGGTAACTCGCGGCTTCGTCGATGTTGCCGGCGCGCCGAAGGAGAAGGAGACCTTTAACGGCTGGACCATTGGGGCCGGCGTCGATTACGGCTTCACCGACAGCGTCTTCGGTCGTGCAGAGTATCGCTACAACGATTTTGGCGACAAGGATGTCGGTGGCGTCGATGTCGATCTCGACCAGCATCAATTCACGATCGGCGTGGGGGTGAAATTCTGACGGCGGCAGCGCCGTGCGTCCTGTCAGAGGCGCAAAGAACGCTGCAGCACTTTGAATTACTGCATGTTTCCTTAAATCGGCTACGATTTAAGGAAACATGCAGTAAGATCGTTTTGATCGACGCCCCCCGGCCCCACTACCGGGGGTTTTTTCTGAGGACCGGATAAACCGGAAGACAGGTACTAGGACTGGGGAGCAACACACGAAGGCAATCGAAAACGGGAGGAACAATGGGAACGTTTCTCGAATTTCTGGGCGGTGTCATCGCGATCGGCACGCTCGCACTGCTGGCAATGACGCTGATACCCTCTCTCGATATCAGGACCCTCTTGGCCGTGCTCCCTTGGGCGTTCCCGGCTATAGCCGGCGGGCTCATTCTGGTAGCCTTCGGCTCGATGCTCGACCATCTTGCCGCGATTCGTTCAGCTGCGGAACAGCAGGCGGAGATCTTCCAGAAACTCTTGGATCGCCGCGCTCCGCCAAAGACCGAATGAGAGGCTGAATGCGGGTGACCTCCCGCGATGCGTGTTTCGCGCGTGTTGGTCGCAGACCCCTCTACCACTTGCATTGCATGGCCTGAGAACGCGGGTGCAGTCTTCGGTAGATTGGAGACGCCTTCAATTCTATTGGTTGAAAAATCCGAATGCTGGGCCAATATTCACATTGAGACGACCAACCCGAGGAGAGTCGCCATGAACAGAAATGTGGTCATCGGCATTATTGTTGTCGCACTCATCATCCTTGCCGTAGTGTATCTGATGCCAGGGTCGGGCCCACAGACAACCGAAACGACTCCCGCTCCGACGACGACGGAACCAGCAACGCCGCAGCAACCCGCTGCACCAGCGCAGCCCGCAACGCCACAGCAGCCCGCGACGCCACAGCAGCCAGCTGCTCCGGCACAGTAGGTTTTCTTAATCGCTGCGTTCGCTTGCTGCATGAGACCGCGCCGCACGTCTTTTGAGACGTGCGGCGCGGAATCACTTTGAACTGCTACCGATTCCGGAAATCACGCGATACTTACAGCGCCGTGCGTTTTATCAAACGCGCAGAGGGACGTTGCAACACTTTGGATTGCTGCATGTTTTTATCCCTGAATTCGGTGCGATTTAAGGAAGCATCCGAGGAGCTTCGGCACGCTCAGTAGTAGGGCGAGACGCACTGCTGGCGAGGCCCGTAATAAGGCTGGAAGCTGTTGTCGTACGCTCGGTAGGAGCGGTACTGTGCATAGCACCAATCGGCATGAGCCCGGCTGGCATTGGTATAGACGCGTCGAGGCGGTGGTGGCGGCGCTGCAATCGCGCCTCCAATGACCATGCCCGCTCCAAACGCCGCCAACGGATACCACCATCCGTCGCTATGCCGACGATATCCTTCCCGACGATAACGATAACCGCGATAACCGTTGTAATGGCCGTAACGGACCCCGTCGTCATGCCAACCGTGACGCGGTCCGCCCTGGTGCCATGGCCTATGGTGGATCAGTTCTATCCCGCTCGGGTTGGACTGCGATACGGGCGCAAAGGGCATGGCCTGAGCCGGAGCGTAGCCTGTGAATGCCGTAACCGCCGCAAGGATGAATACACCGACCTTCTTCATTCATTTCACCGATTCTGTTTCCGATCGGGCGATCTTTCCCTGCCGTGACTGAACCGGGCATGAACGTCCACAGAAGTCGATGAAGGTGCGATCCCGCAAGAATTGGCGACCAATGGTGCCCCGGGCCTGGCTCGGCGCCCAACGCCCTACGGCTTGGCAGATCGGGAGACGATCGCCACTGCATGTTCTTGTCCTCGGTATCGGTTTGAGGACAAGATCATGCAGCGGTTCCAAGTGCTACAGCGACCTTCGCGTTTGCGCGCCGCTCTACTGCATGATTCCTTAAATCGGAATCGATTTAAGGATAAATCATGCAGCAAATCAAAGTGCTACAGCGGCCTTGGCGCGTCCGATTGGACGCGCAGCGCTGTAAGCCCTAGCCTATGCGAGGGCAGCCTGGTCGATTTGCAAAGTACACCGTCGTATATCGGCCGCGGCGGCCGACTCCGTCGACGACAACCTGCCTGCGGGTAACGGATTCAATCTCAGGATCGTCCAACCCCAGGCTGTAGGCGCGGCGAATGGCCTGGCGTTCGCTGCAACCGCGACGATAATCGCGGTCATAATCTCGATCGCGCATTCGCACGTCGGGGCCGCCCGGGCCAAGATACAAGTCCAGAGACTGGGCCGGCGAAGCAGATGGCAGGGCCATAAGGGCACCGGCCACAGTTAATCCGGTCGCGAGAACCTTGCCGATGTTCATGGCTTCTCCTCCATGTCCTTATTAAGTTGTTGCTAAGGCTGAACGGTGCTGCGACGGATAAGTTCCAGATGCGGCCGCCCCAAGTCAGGGCGGCCCTTTCATCGCGCACCGTTTCGTGAATACCGTGGCGGCGCGTCGGTCCCTCGGACTGTCATGCTGTCTCTCAGGGGCCACCTGCCATCGATCCGACGACCACCATCACCACCGCGTCGACATCGATTTCACCATTGACGGTGAGTTTGCCTCCTGTTCGGCGGACACTGAGTTTTGAGGGATTTTCTGCGGCCTGCCGTTCAAGTTCTTCGGTGACCGCAGCGATCGCCTTCGCCTCCAGTGCGCCCTGATTTAGATCGCTGGTACCCATTTCCAGAAAACGCCCTCCTTGCGCTCGGGATAATGCTTGAATTCACACTCGAAACGACGACCGTAAGACACAGCTTCCGCCAGTGCTGCAGGAGCCAGCGGATTCATTCCGGTGCCTGGACCGAACCAGTCTTCGATGAGATCGTCGGGGACATAGGTGCCTATCCTCAGGGGAAGACTGGCCAACACGAAATCCATCTCTTTTGGCGGTGGCATGCGCTCCTCCTCACCAGCCTAACAAGACCAAAGCCCAGAAGTTCCGCCGCCTTGCTGCACCAGCCTGCCGGCTGTCTGTGCGTCAAGGCGGATAGATCGCATTGGTTGGGTGCGAAGTCGAGGCTCGCTGCAAACTGCACCGGACCTCGTGAGCACTATGCCAGGACCACGACGACCTTAAGCGACGAGGGTTCGACGATTACGATCCGACCATCGGCCAAGACAAAGAAGCGGTAACCCTTGTATCTGGGGACGATCTTCACGATACGCTGCGGGAGAGGCCTCAATTCCACGGTTTCCGGCACGACTGCGCCGACCGTCACGTTGAAATCAACGTCGACCGGTTCGACTTTCTCTTCCTTCACGATCTGCGTGATTTCGGTCTTCTGCTCCACCGTCACGTTGACATCGCCGCCACTGGTCCCGCCCTGCTGGGACTGCTGCGATTGCCCCTCAGTGGGCTGGTCCTGCTGCTGCTCGGTCTGCCCCTGATCGGGTTGCTGCTTGGTCTGCCCCTGATCGGGTTGCTGCTGCTTGGTCTGCCCTTGATCCGGTTGCTGCTGATCCGTTTGTCCTTCTGGAGGCTGCTGTTCGGTGTCGGGTTGGCTCGGCTGCTCTGACTGATCTTGCTGCTGTTGTTGCTTCGGCGTGCCGGTATCGGGTTGCTGCTGCTGATCCTGCTGCATTTGCTGTCCGGTCCCACCTTGCTCAGCGCCAGGCTGCTGTTCTTCCATGGGCTGACCTTGCTGGTCTTGTCCGGTACCTTGATCTGGGCTGCCCTGCGCATCGGGTTGCTGGCCCTGGGCACCGCCCTGCGGACATTCGGTACCTGCCGGGCAGTCGGTGGATTGCCCTTGTGCCGGCTGTTCGGTCTGCGCGAGAGCCGGCACGTAGGTGACGCCCAGGCTCAATGCAATTGCGCTCTTTATGAGGATACCTTTCATCAGAAGTACTCCAAATAAAGTCCCTTCTGAATCCGAACCAGTCGGGCTCAAGAGTGTTCCCGCGATCCCCGCCGAAGGCAGCCAAAAAGCGCGTGTATCAGACCTTAGTCCGAAATGGCGCAGCCATAGGTCCTAGGGCCGTTGCGGAATGTTCCTCCTGACACATATTGCAACCGTTGAGCGCCAACGGCGGGTTGTCCCCAATGCCCACGTCAGCGCGAGGTCCCAGAGCGACGCCCCAATAGTCCCTTCTGCCCCGCTCTGGGACCTTCTTCGCAGCAATCCAAAGTGCCACAGCGACCTTTGTGCGTCGATTGGACGGAGGGCGCTGTAATGCAACGCTTCGACCCGGTCGACCAACACGTCGAAATGCCAGCGGGAAAAGACCTCCTACGATGCAGAGGCAATAGACACTGCAATCGTATCCGTCGGCGTTCCGAGCTCGGGTGCAATCGCGACCAATGTCGCAAGCACAAGCAATGCCGCACCTATTCCCATAAACAACTCGGTCAGATCGGCGTCCATAGTCATCTCCCCCGAATTTAGGCACGAGAGATTTTGGCGGTTCAATCGCCTGGGCTCAACTCCCAGATTTTAGTGGTCGCGGCCTGCACGTGGAACCATGCATACGCGCTGGCATTACACCAATGTCACGAATTCCGAATGTTCCGCAACCGTTTGGCGATTGTTCGCCTTGCGTTCATTCAACGTTTAGAGAGCGCTAAATTTAGATTTGTCAACGTGAACAGCTGAAGCTGTAGTGCCGACTGCGGCCTGTCCCGCTACGACGACCAGGCCGAACGCATCGGGCTCGTCCGCGGGGGCCGCGACGCTGTCTTGCCGACGCGCGCGTTTCCACTTTGAATTGCCAAACCGGCATGGCATGTTGCGACGGCGCAGTTTTGGCTCGGGGGCTGCAGGTGCCGATGTCGGACGAAACTTTCCATCTTCTGTTTCTGTTCGGATTCTACGCCACGACAGTCGTTACCTACTTCGCCTTTGGCTATGGCCTCACCTGGGTCAACAACTGCAATGCTGGGCGAAAGATCCAGAAGGGGCGCGGTTCCGACAAACGTCGCAATGCGGAGATTCGCCAGAGCCTGGCTTCGATGTTCAGCGCTTGCCTGCCGCTGACCATCGGCCTCTACGCCCAGCAAAAGGGCTGGGCACCGGCACCGTGGACCTTCAATTGGTGGGCGGCGGTACCGCTCTTTGTCCTGTGCATGTTTCTCTACGATACCTGGTTCTATTTCATGCACCGGCTGCTGCACACCAAGTGGCTCTACCCACTGCACGCACTTCACCATAAGAGCGTCGCCCCGACGATCTGGAGCACCTATTCGGAGGATGTCTTCGACAATTTTCTATTGCAAGGCTTCTCAGGCGTGATCGTTTTCATCGTGCCGTTTCCGCCAGCGATTCTCATCGGACAAAGGCTGTTCGAGCATTTCAACGGCATGATCGGACATTGTGGCTTCGAGTACTTCGCCTCATCGACAACGCGTTATCCGTCCCCCTTGCTGTGCACGACTTTCCACGATCAGCATCATTCGGGATTTCGATACAACTACGGTAACTATTTCTCCTTCTGGGACCGCGTGCTCGGCACGATTTCACCAAACTACGACCAGCACGTAAGGAAGTTCGAGGAGGAAGGACTGCCGCTCAAATTCAGTCAGGCCGCTGCCGGCGATGTTCGTACCGGCCGAGCACAGCCCAAAGGAATACGCGGCGCCTCCGATGAGCGACCAGCCATAGACGAACCCGAAACCGACCGTTGCTCTGTACGGCTGGACTCGGCTCGTGATGGCCGAGGTCTGCCCGAAGGAAGCCAATAGGAAGCGGCTCGCGAAGCCCGCTTCGGAGCGCCTTGCGAACAGACCTCAGTCGCATCAGCAACTTGCCTGGTCACATCTATAGCAAAATCAATTACTTAGATGGCGAGATGGCGACCCCTGCAGGACTCGAACCTGCGACAACCTGCTTAGAAGGCAGGTGCTCTATCCAGCTGAGCTAAGGGGCCGTTGGGCGATACCCTCTTGCGGACTTGCCAAGGACCTCAGTGGGTCCAGGGCTGCATCCGGTTGAAACGGAAATTGTCCGAATAGGACACATTCTTGCGCGTCGAATCCTTCGGCGCGATCACGCGATAGTCTATGCCGTTGCGTTCAGCGTAGGCGATTGCCTGTTCCGCGCTTTCGAAGGTGAGCCGCAGTTGCTGGCGCATGTCGCCAGAGCTTGTATATCCCATGATCGGATCGATGGTACGCGGCTTTTCCTGATCGAATTCCAACACCCACAGATGCGTCTTGGCCTTGCCGGATTGCATGGCCGTCTTTGCGGGACGATAGATCTTCGCGGACATAGTTTCGAGCGACTCCCGTTTATCCATCGCAGCGCCGCGGCTCTCACACGCCGGCGATCGCTGAAACTCGTTTATTTGCTGCATAATTCCTGAGTTTAGATCGACTCCAATTAAGGAATTGTGCAGCGGCACAGCCGGCTTTGGCCCCGCCGTGCGTCTTCCCTTAGCGCAGATTGACGTAAAACGGAATGACCGATGATCGGAAAATGAAGCTTTTCCGACAACGTCCCGTGCCGCGTTGAAAATGCGCGACCGCGCGGAGAATCGATTGGTTGCATCCGGCTGAAGCGGACCAAAGGAGAGCTTCTCTTCTGCGGCAAAGCGCTCCCGGTGCTCTCACACGCAGGCGTGCTGAAGTCGTCAAATGAGACGCCAAAATATCAATTATTTTCGTGAAGTTAGATGGTCGGAGTGGAGAGATTCGAACTCCCGACCCTCTGGTCCCAAACCAGATGCGCTACCAGACTGCGCTACACTCCGTACCAACGAGGCCCGGAGATACACGCTTCGCCTCTTGCCTGCAACATGAATTTTGTGCCCGGCGGGTGTGCGTGGCAAACCGTGACGCGCTCAGTTTGCGGCCGGGATCCGGGCCCCTTCCAGGCGGTCGCCCGGCTTTATGCCGAGTCGTTTCACCGTACCGGCGTTGAGTTCGAGCACGAAAGCAACCGGTTCACCGGAATCGATGATCGCTTCGGACAACGGCACGGCGTTTTCATGAATCGTACGCACAGTTCCATCGCGCGCGACAAAGAGCATGTCCAGCGGCAGATAGGTGTTTTTCATCCACATCATCACCCGGCGCGTCTCGCCAAAATCGAACAGCATGCCGTGATCCGGCGCCATCTGGCGGCGATACATGAGCCCCTGCTCGCGCTGGCCAGGATCGACCGCGAGTTCGACCGTCAGGTCATGGGTGCCCGCGCCCGTCAAAAGGCGGAGCTTGTCACGCCCAAATGAGACGTCGGCAAAAACCGCGGAAACGAAAAGCGACAACAAAAAAAGCGCCGCGATGGCGCTTCTTGCAAATATGCGGAGAGACAAAGCCATCAGTGCGACCGGTTGGTTGGCGTCGGGCCGTCGGGATGAATCTCTGCTGCCATGAGACCCTTTTCGCCGTCGCCGAAACGCACCAGCACCACCTGTCCTGGCCGCAGTTCCGTGAGCCCAAAGCGGCGCAGCGTCTCCATATGCACGAAGATGTCTTCGGTCCCCTCGCCTCGCGTCAGGAAACCAAAACCTTTCGTGCGGTTGAACCACTTGACGAGCACGCGCTCCAAGCCACTGGTCGGCGTGACCTGAACATGCGTTCTGACCGGGGGGAGTTGCGACGGATGGACGGCGGTCGACTGATCCATGGAGAGAATGCGAAAAGCCTGGTATCCGCGGTCCCGTTTCTGAACAAGTGCGACGACGCGCGCGCCCTCGAGAACCGTCTGGTAGCCATCGCGCCGCAGGCAAGTAACGTGCAGCAATACATCCTGCATGCCGTTGTCGGGCACAATGAAACCAAAGCCCTTCGCAACGTCGAACCACTTGATAACGCCGGTAATTTCGATGAGGTCAAGGGCGTCGTTGCCAAAGTCGTCATTATGGATGACGTCTTTCGAAGATGTTCTATCCGCCATTCTCCCAGCCCCTCGTTTACGCGCAACTCTTGATACGGTTAACTGATTCTTATTGACCAGAATAACATCGTCCCGCCGCGCCTGCGCAAGTCCCTCGACATATTTTGGCCGGGGTCATTTATGGGGACGCAGCCTTGCCTCTGGCTTGCTGCAGGCTAAGTATACGCCATATTCTCAAAAACAGGGACAACCCAATGCGCTATCTGCACACGATGGTTCGTGTAAAGGACCTGGACAAGGCTCTTCACTTCTACTGCACGCTCTTCGGCCTCGAGGAAATCCGCCGGTACGAAAACGAAAAAGGCCGATTCACGCTGGTCTTTCTTGCCGCGCCCGGCGACCTCGACCAGGCCAAGGAAGGAGGCTCCCCCTGCGTTGAACTCACCTATAACTGGGACCCGGAGGAATACACCGGCGGCCGCAACTTCGGCCATCTCGCCTACGAAGTGGACGACATCTACGGCTTCTGCAAGCATCTGATGGACAATGGCGTGACCATCAATCGTCCTCCGCGCGACGGCCATATGGCCTTTGTCCGCTCACCGGATGGAATTTCGATCGAGATCCTGCAGAAGGGCGAGCATCTGCCTACGCAGGAGCCCTGGGCTTCGATGGCCAATACCGGCAGCTGGTAAGCTCCGCGCAATTCCCGCTGACTAGCGTCCAGCCGTGCCTTCGGCTCGGTCCGTCCGGCGCGGCACCCAAGGCGAAGCCCAAAGATCGGAAATATCGACGAATGATCTTAGGCCCGGCCAGGTGCCGGGCCTTTGCGTATCTATTGTGAAGGCACAAAAAGGTTAGTGCAGGTTTACAAATTGCGCGATGTTCATTACTTTGCGCACCAGACGTTGAAACGGGGTTCTGCTTCGCAATCGATTGCGGCGTAAGCCCTTTACTTGGCCTGACCTTTCCCGTGGTGTGGCTTTTGCTCACCGCGAGGAAAATGAGTTGTTTGTTCTGGGGCGATGTTTCGGAACTGAGACTTAATGCATGTACGATGGCGAAGCCTCGGACGTGCACGGAGAGCGGGGATAAGACGTTGCAACATCTGGAGGGGAAATGCGCGTTCGTGACGTACGGACGCGCGGCCGTGTTATCCGTATCATTATTCGCTTTGGCAGGTTGCATGTCGTCGACCGGCGACGAGATGGCTTCCCTGAAGACGCAGCAATCGGCGACGCTATCCGAGACGGCCGAGACCGAAGGCGATGCCGGCGAGAATCAGGCAGCGACCAACCCCGGAACAATCGCGCCGCAGGCTGCGAGCGTTGCCGCCGAGACCGACGCGGCAGCGACACAGCAGTCCTTGACGATGCAGAGCACTGGGCTCCGCGCCGCCTCGTCCAGCATTTACGGACAAGCACCCGCGAACACGGCTGATAGCCAAACCAACCAGCCGGCAGTTGCAGCATCCGGCGGCGCTATCCTGCCGCAGCCATCAGCGGTCAATGCGACAAGCAGCAGCCTCTTCAGCAACGGCCAAACCATGCTCGAGCCTGCCGCCCCGTTGCAACAGGGCGCGACCAACGAGGCACCAACGGAAGCGCAAACCGTCGCAGACAAAGCCGCGAACGGACCGGCGACAGCGGCCGGAAACGAACTTCCGCTGGTCGTCCCGCTGCCGTTCAGCGCGCAAGCGGCACTCACCGGCAAAATGCCGGTCGAGTTGCAACCGGTAGAAGTTGCCTCGGTGGATGCGGCGACGCTTCCGCAAGCGAATTCCGGTCAACCGGCCGATCCGGCGAAGGAAGAAAGCGAAACGCAGCCAAGGACCAAGACCTGGACGTTCGCGGGCCTCTTTGCCCCGAAGCGGAAGGAGAAGCCCCGCGCCGACGCAGAAAGCACCGTCCGGCGGGTGGAGAAGAAGATGATGACGACGAGCAATGCGAGCCAGCCGCAAGTCGCCTCGCTCGCCTACACCTCCTTGCCTGGCGTCAACATGAATCCGCTTTTCAGCATGGAGCATGAAGATCATGTCGCCGACGAGGAGGATGCACCAGTCGAAACGGCGGCGCTATCCGGTCTCGCCCGCCTGGCGCCAAACGGCCTCATCCTGCAGACAGAGAAAGTAGAAACCGGCTGCTTCAGGCCGGAACTTCTCGAGATGTTGAAGACGGTCGAGAGGCACTACGGCCAAAAGGTCATGGTGACGTCCGGACTGAGGGCGATCAAGGTCAACCGGAAACGCCAGTCTCTCCACACGCGATGCGAAGCCGCCGACATCCAGGTCAAGGGCGTCAACAAGTGGGAGCTTGCGAGCTTCCTGCGCAGCATTCCGGGCCGCGGCGGCGTCGGCACCTATTGCCATACGGAATCAGTTCACATCGATATCGGCCCCGAACGGGACTGGAACTGGCGCTGCCGCCGGCGCAAGGGCTGACGGCTGCCGAACGGCGGGGCGCCAAAAGGCCGTATGGAGCGCGAAGAAAGCCCGCTCGATCGCGCTGTCATTTTTTTGAGAAAAATGAATTTAGCCGCTTGCGGGAATCCAAAGGCCTCTCTATAAGCCACCTCGTCTTGGGCGCCCATCGTCTAGCGGTCTAGGACGCCGCCCTTTCAC
>NZ_WITC01000137.1 GCF_009601505.1 Sinorhizobium terangae | reverse complement strand
AAGTGCTACAGCGACCTTTGCGCGTCCGATTGGACGCGCGGCGCTGTAAGGCATTCACGGCTGCAATCCACAGCCCTTCCCACCGAGCAATGTGCCGAGGGCCCGGCTTCATAGAAAGTTCTGTCTTTGCATGGCAGACCGTTGCGCCGACACAAGCCGCCCTTGGCCTTCAGCCCACTTGCCGTCGCGCATCCAGCAGCTACGATTTCACCTCCTCTTGACCGAACGGAGTGGCCATGGATCGGAGTGAATTTCGCGAGCATCGCTTTCGGTTGCAGGACGACCTGCAGCTTTATGCCAGATCCTATGGCGATGTACGGGGTGGACGGATCCCGGTCATCTGCCTTCCCGGCCTTGCACGCAACAGCCGCGACTTCCATGAGCTCGCGTGCTTTCTCGCCTCGCCGGCGGGAGGCGAGCATTTCATCCTCTCGCTCGACTCCCGCGGGCGCGGCTGCTCGCAGCGCGACGACGACAAGAGCCGTTACACGGTCGCGACGGAAACCTCGGACCTCATCGCCGCCTGCGCCCATTTTGGCATCGAGAAGGCGATCTTCATCGGCACGTCGCGCGGCGGCCTGATCCTGCATCACCTCGCCGGCCTTGCCCCCGCTTTGATCGGAGGCGTCGTTCTCAACGACATCGGCCCCGTCATCGAAATCGAGGGGCTGCTGCGGATCAGGGACTATCTCAACGCAGCGACAGGACCGGCAAGCTGGACCGCGGCACCTCGCTACCTGCAATCCGTACATGGGGATGATTTTCCAATCCTCCGCGAGCACGATTGGCAGGAGATGGCAGAGGCAATCTATCGCGACGAAGGCGGCATCCCTGTCGCCGACTTCGATCCGGCAATCGCGGCACAGTTGCGGATGCTAACGGCCGATACGTCACTTCCGGATCTTTGGCCGCAATTCGACGCCTTCGCCGGCCTGCCGATGATTGTCATTCGTGGGGAGCGTTCCCGGCTGCTGTCGAAAGCAACGGTCGAAGAGATGAAGCGTCGGCATCCGAGCCTGATGTCCGTGACCGCGGACGGACAGGGGCATGCACCGCTCCTGCATCTCGACGGCCCAAGACAGGCTATAGCGGCCTTTCTACAGCGGTAACGGTTTGCGCTCGGCCTACGCAGAGAAGCGTCTCTCGCTCGACGAAACGCCCAAAATGAGAAAGCCCGGCTCAAGAGCCGGGCTTCCCTAACTGACCGAGGTCAGGTCAGATTAGAAGTCACGCTGCAGGCGGAGGAAGCCGAAGACTTCATCGTCGCCGTCATCCTGGTCTTCGTACTGAACCGACAGACGGGTAGCGAGGCCTTCGGTGATCTTGTAGTCAACCGTACCACCAACGCGCCATGCGTCGTTGCTGCCGAAGTCGACGAGCGAGCCTTCCGACAGGTTGCCGAAGTACTGAGCGCCGGGGGTGATTGCGAGCTTGTCGTTGACGTTCCAACGGTACGAAGCAGCAACGGTCCACTCAGAGCGGTTCCAGTAAGCGTTCGGGTTGGATGCCCAGATACCAGCGACCTGGAAGACGCCCGGACCGAGGTCAGCCGAGAGCAGAGCGCGGATCGCGCCTTCTTCGAGTTCGGTGTCGAAGCCGCCGAGCAGGTCGAAGCTTACGCCGCCGAGCGTAGCGGAAACGATACCGGCAACGCCGACGCCGTTGTCCTTGGTGGAGGTACCTTCGAGTTCGTCGACCGAGACACCGGCCTGGAAGGTGCCGCCATCATAGAGGTAAGCGAGCGAGTTGAATTCGGTGAAGTTGCCGAGCGAGTCGGTTTCACCGTTCAGGCCCTTATCCCACCAGCTGTAGAAGAAGCCGGCCTTGAAGCCGCCGAGCTGGATGTAGGCTTC
>NZ_WITC01000136.1 GCF_009601505.1 Sinorhizobium terangae | reverse complement strand
CAAGGGATTGACGCAACGCCCGTTACAGAAGATCGCATAATGTATCAACGGGACGGCATGGCGGGCCGGCATAACCTCAGCTTCCCGTGTGATCCTGTAGGGCTCTGCGCCAATCGCCCTGCTGCCCTTCACGAATTCGGCGCCATCGAACAGTCTACAGGCCTGTCGATCAGCTGATCAGCTTCATCCAGCCACTACAGCTTGTAGCCGATGTTTCGCAGCAGGTCTTTCCGCCACGCGATGTCGGCGTCGGTTTCGACACCCAGCGGTGAGGCGCCATCCACCACGCCGAGCACGCCGCGGCCCAGCTCCGTTTGCGCGACGATCACCTGTGTCGGGTTGGCCGTCGCGCAGTAGATGCGGCAGACCTCTGGCACCGCACGCACCGCAGCCAGCACGTTGACGGGAAAGAATCCGTCGCCCAGGAAGATCAGAAAAGTGTGGCCGGCGCCTATGGCCAATGCGTTGTCGCGCGCGAGGGTGAGCGCGGCTTCATCATTACCCGACCAGCGTACCAGCCGCTTACCGGAGGCCTCGCAGAAGGCCAGCCCGAAGCGGATGCCAGGAACCGCGCCCACCAGCGCCTCGTGGAGATCTTCCACAGTCTTGATGAAATGCGACTGGCCAAAAATGAAGTTGGCGGCGTCAGGCTTGACGATGGGCACGATGGTGAGTTCCATGGCTGCGCTCCTTCAAGGTAGGCAACGCAATGGTAGGCCGGCGGAAGGCGATTGCAAGCCGCCACAGGCGGCCGATCCGCCCGCCGCGCTGCCGCCCTCGGCTTCCTCGCGGCTCGCCCGATACAGCATCACTTCGGCCGGCCTTGTCTAGACTCCGGTAACGTCTCAAGTGAAACCTTGGGAGTTGCGAAGGCAGCTAACCACACGCGTCAGCCGCTGGTTTCGCTTTTCAGCCGCCAGATGGCTGGAGAATTGTTGCCTTGAGCCACATGCGCCGCTCCTCCTTCGCGTCCCGTGAGCGGGATCGGATTCGCTGGTGCAAGACGGGGCCGGTCCCAGGCCCCTTCGCGTTGCCGTCCCTTGGTTTCTTGCGTCTTTGCCGGACGGCGCCTTGTCGTCAATGCCCTACCCGCGCCAGCCTTCGGGGGGCGGACGCCCCGGCGAAGGCCCGTGTTGGCCATAACGGCGGCGGCCGATGCCGCCCGGCCTTTCACGCCGCGTCCTTCGGGATCGAGCAACGAAAGGAGAAAATCATGGGACTCGACATGTACGCCTGCAGCCTTCGCGAACCGCCCACTGCACCGGTCGACTTTGACGTCGAAGACGCCACGGCGCTCCACTACTGGCGCAAGCACCCGAACCTTCACGGCTGGATGGAACGGCTCTACCGCGAGAAGGGCGGCAACGACGCGAATTTCAATTGCGTCAATCTTCAGTTAGCCTTGCCTAAGAGGAAGAATCTATGCACCAGAACGCCATAATCGCGATCGCAGCCGCCCTCGGTATAGCGGCTGGCGCCGGCGGCACCTACATTGCCACGTCCGAGCCGAAAGTCGAAGCTCAGGCCATCTCGAAAGCCGAACTGGTTGCGGCTATCTCCGCTGATCCATCTCTTTGCCCTATTCCGACCGTTGAAGGCCGACAGAAGCCGAAGCATTGGCCAATGTGACAAGGCCGGGGCAGGGCCAGGCGTCGCCTGCGTGACCTCAGTCAAAATGGCTCCTGACGCGCAGCCGATTGATCGTATCGTCGGTTTCGCGAAATCAGCATCGGGGGAGTGGATTGCCACAATTAACTAGAAGTAGCCGCATTTCGGGGCGGCATCTCTGCCGGCCCGGCCACATTAGTTCGGGCAATCCGGTTCGCCGGGTTCGCAGACACGTCGCTGCGGCCTGCGGCGGTCATTGTCACCACCCCTGCGGCCACGATTGTCGTCGCCGCGACGGATGACGCGATCGCCATCATCGCGCCCACGCTCGAAGTTCCGGCGGTTGCGATCGCCGCCGCGCAGATCACGGTCAATGTCCGGCTGCCTGCCGACATTAGGCCTGCGGTTGGGCGCGCGATCGATATCCGGAAGGCGCTCCCGGCGATCATCAAAGTCCCGGCGTCTTTCAGGGGTACGGCTAAAATCGGGCCTCCGCTCCAATCTCGGCTCGAATTCCGGGGGCGGAGCCGGCCTCGGCTCGAATTCAGGTCTGCGGCTGGGCGGAGGTTCCGCACGGCGATCCGGGCCGCGATAGAAGTCCGGTCCGCGGCGCCAGCGATCGCGGTCGCGATAAAAGTCACGGTCGCGGTAGTGACGATCCCAATAGCTGCCGAAGCTGAAGACAACGACGGGAATACCGAGCCGGCGATAATATTGCGGCCCGACATAAACGCGGCGCTGTTGATAAAGTGCCTGGATATATCGGCCGTGCACCCAGCCACGGCCGTCGTAGAACTCCACATCGCACCATGGTACGTCGGCAAGACAACCGTAGATTTCGATCGATTCGCCGGCCGGAATCACGGTGATCGCCGGGTATGCTGTGCTTGGGCCGGCACGCATATTGACGTTCGCCGTTGCGAAGCCTTCCGCCGCCTGAGCGATCGCCGGAGCCAGCAAGAGCATACCGGTCGCGGCAATTTTCAAAAGGGTGCGTTTCACGTTTTCAAACTCCCAGGGAGGCAGGCGTCATCACATCCGGTATTTGATGTTACTCCGGCTTTTCCGGTTCCCGGGCATAGTTGGAGCGCCTGCCAGCTTTTGTTAGGCGGCCGCCATCGTCTTGTCTTTCAATGGTTTATAGCGCATTTTGCATGAACGCAGCTTGAACGCTTTGAAGCGGCTTTTCTTCATGCTCCTGCCTATGAGATCGGTTCGGTCGTGCTTATCACGGCCTCCATTTCTTCCGCCTTTAATGGACCGCGCGTTGCGAAAAGATACGCAACCAGGTAGATCAACTTCTGCCTTGCTTCGCGGTTGTCACCAGGCACGAACTGCACGATGCTGAGTCGGGTCTCTTCCTCTTCTCTCGCCACATCGAGCAGCGCGCTTGCATAGACGACGCTAGTCACGTCGCTGGCCGCCCAATGCTCATCCCATTCGCGCACCACATCAGCGACGGCGCGTTGCGCCACTATGTGCCGCTCCATCGTTGCATCCAAGGAAGCAGCTTCGATACCCAAATTCTTTGTCATCGGACCCTCTGTCTCAGGCTCGCCGGTCACTCCTGGACCTCCCAAATCGATGGGAGGGCAGGAACCCGGCTCCTGCTCCCGAGCTCGTGCCGAACAGCGGAAGAGAGGGGGACAAGCTGCCAAACCGGAGGGGGATCACCCACCCATAGCGCCGACCCGTCGTCAGGACACTGCCTGCGGCCGCGACTGATCACCCATATCGAGGAACACCATCTCCAGCCGCCCTTCGTCGTCCTTGTGGCTCCCGCGCATTTCAAAAGAGAAAACCTCGCCGTAGACTCTCAGGCGGTCAGCGGTCCTTTCGGTGCCTTGGTGACGAAAGCGAGGATGACGAGGCCTCCGACGGCGCAGAAGAAGGTGAGCCAGAAGGCATCGATGTAGGACAGCACGTTCGCTTGCTTTTGGACCTGCTTGGACAGCACGGCAGTCGCCCTGCTCTGTGACAGCGCCGCTCCCGCTCCCGCCATCTTATGGGCGAGTGCCGACAGGGCGGAAACCGAAACCTCCGATCCCCGCTCGAGATTCAGGCCCGTCAGGTACGAATGGAACTGCTCTCCCTTCCGGAGATAGGTCGTGATCAGCGCCTGTGCCGTCTGAGTACCGAGAAGCCTGATGACCTGGATGTAGGCGGCGACGGCAATCGCCGTTGGCAACGGCAAGGACGATGATCGGCAAGAAGGTCAGGATGTGGCCCGCGCCCTGCAGCACGCACATCGTTCGGAAGTTGTCGCCGTTCCAGTCCGGTGAAAGCCCTGTACCGATGAGCGACGCCCCCGCGAAACAGCATAGTCCCATGAACAGCAGATAGCGTCCGTCAGTCCTATGCATGGCCCCAGACGGCAATTGGGGTCATCAATATCAGAGGACCGCACACCCAGGTGACCAGCGTGACACCGATTTGCTCTGGTCGCAGTCCCGCGACCGTCGTGAGGTAATTCGGCACGAGCACTGAGTTCGACAGGCTGCTCATCAGATAGAGCAAGGCCACGGATATGAGGAGGGCGACGTTCCGCGTTCCGATCGCTCCGAGGCTCGCCCAGGGACGCTCGACCAGCATCTCGTTCACGAAGAAGGCGGCGATCAGCACGAGGCCGCCCGCGAAGGTGGAGATAACGACGCCGTTTTCGAACCAGTCAAGACGATTTCCCTGGTCCACGGCGACGGACAGCATTGTCAGCCCCATTCCGAGAAACAGCATACCGCCCCAGTCCGCATGTCGGACGAGGTCCATGTTCACGCTCTCGCGGGGCGAGCCCTTGTAGGCCAGGAACGCCAGCAACGGAGCGAGAACGACGTCCTGCCAGTAGAGATACTGCCAGCCGATATGCTGGACATAGAAATCGAGGAGCGCCGTCCCGGAGTTGACGGTGAACGCACCCCTGAGGGCATAGATCGCGATCGCGGTGATCCACCACTTCATCGGCAAATTGCGGAAAATGATCATCAGGGTCGCCGGGACAAAGACGCCGAGAAGCGCTCCATGGACAACATGCAGCACTGCGAGAGCCGTGAAGTCGCTGGTCAATGGGATCAGCAAGGAGACGACGGCATAGACCAGCGCGGGCACGACCATCACGCGCCGGATACCGAAGGCAGCCGCCAGCCACGCGACAGCCGGAGCGAACACGATCTGGGGAGCGGTCGCCAGCGTGCTCAGCCAAGCGCCCTCGTCGAAACCAAGACCGAAAGCGCCGCGCAGATCGACGAGACCGATCCCAAACAGACGGCTGTGGAAGCCGACCATGAACGAACCGAGCAGGACGGCACAGAGAGTCTATGGATTTTCCGCCACTGATCGGGTGCCTGTTGAGGCTCCACAGCTAGAGCAGAATCCGCTCGATTCCTTCATTGATCACTTTCGCCGTCGTTGCCGCGCCAGCGCAGAATGGATACAGTTCAATAGCTCCTGCTCACCAAACGGCTTTGCCAAATACCCGACATGTCCGGGCCCAACCCGCGTGCACGCAGATCCTCGTTCGGATAGGCAGTGATCAGAACGGTCGGAATGCTCTCGCCCAAAGCGACGAGGCGGCGGTGGAGATCAAGCCCGCTCATTCCGGGCATATGGATGTCCGTTACCAGGCAGGTCGTCCAGCGAAGCTGGGGGAACTTTAAGAAATCGTCGGCAGATTAAAAGGCCTCGGCATCAAATCCCAGCGACCTCATCAGCCCCTTGGTAGCCTCGCGCATCGAAGTGGCCGGCGCGCCAAGTTGGAAACTTCCTGTCACATCAGACGTTCTCTAGGGTGGAAAGGCAGCCGCCTTTCACACTGGCATTCGTGCTATAACGAAGCGGCTGCGACGAAGGGGGACCCATGGCCGCGACTCTCGAGCATGTGCCTGCACAGCCAAGCAATCTCCGTCAGTTCCTGGCGCTGACCCTTGGATCGGTGGGGGTGGTCTATGGTGACATCGGAACAAGCCCGCTCTATGCCTTCCGTGAAGCACTTCGCCCCTTTGCGGCAGGTGGGGTAGAGCGCGAAGAGGTCGTCGGTCTCATTTCACTGGTGATCTGGACCCTGACCATGATCGTCACCTGCAAATACGTCCTGTTCCTGCTTCGTGCCGACAATGACGGCGAGGGTGGCACGCTATCCCTGCTTGCCCTGCTCTTAAAAAAGGCCCCGCAGTATACGACGGGCATGTTCGTAGCGGGTATCCTGGGCGCGGCTTTTTTCATCGGCGACGCGATGATCACGCCGGCGCTTTCAGTGTTCTCGGCCGTTGAGGGGCTGAAGCTCGTCACGCCAGCCCTCCACGATTACGTTCTGCCGATCTCGGCCGCCATCATGGTGCTGTTGTTTGCCGTGCAGTCCCGCGGCACTGGGGCAGTCTCGATCTTTTTCGGCCCGATCACTTTCGTCTGGTTTCTCGTAATGGGAGCCGCCGGTGTTGCCCATATCGGAGACGATCTCGCAATCCTCGCGGCATTCAATCCTGTTTACGCCGTTACCTTTTTGTGGAATGCCGGCCTCGTCGGCTTCATCGTGCTCGGCGCCGTCTTCCTCACGGTGACAGGAGCCGAGGCGCTTTATGCCGATCTCGGCCACTTCGGTCGGCAACCGATCCAGGCGGCCTGGTTTGCAATCGTATTTCCAGCACTGACTTTGAACTATCTCGGACAAGGCGCGATGGTGCTGTCGCATCCCGATGCAATTTCCGATCCATTTTTCTTGATGTTCCCGACCTGGGCCCTATTGCCGGTGGTGATCCTTGCCACTGCCGCAACAATCATTGCCAGCCAGTCAGTGATCACCGGAGCTTTTTCGCTCGTGCGGCAAGCGATCCACCTCGGGTTCCTGCCAAGATTCGAGATCTGCTACACCTCGGAAACGCAAACCGGGCAGATTTATCTGCCCTTGGTCAACACTGCACTCCTCACCGGCGTGCTTGTTCTCATGTTCGTGTTCGGCAGTTCCGAGTCTCTCGCCCCGGCCTATGGCGTGTCAATCACCGGCGCCATGGTGATCGACACAGTTCTCGCCTTCGCGTTTGTCCGCTATCTGTGGAACTGGCCTACCATGGCCGCGACTGCGTTCCTGCTTCCTCTGTTCCTTCTCGAACTGGTCTTTCTCGGGGCCAACCTATTCAAGATCCACCACGGTGGTTACGTGCCCATTCTTTTCGCCGCCACTTTGATGACGCTGATGTGGACCTGGCGAGTGGGCACCAGGCTCGTGCGCGAAAAAACAAGCCGCCAGGATGTCCCTCTCGACCGGTTCATAGCGGCGGTCGAACGAAAGTCCGAACACGCTCCGGTCGTAGTGCCGGGAACCGCGATTTTCCTGACCGCATCACCGGACACCACCCCAGCGGTTCTCTTGCACAACCTCAAGCACAACCACGTGCTGCATGAGCATAATGTCATCCTCACCATCAAGACCGCCAAAGTGCCTTATATCCCGGAAACGGATCGGCACACGCTAACAAAGCTAACCGATCGGTTCAGCAAACTGGAGCTCAGATTCGGCTTCATGGATGATCCGAATGTGTCGAGGGCACTGGCGCACTGCCGGAAGGAAGGGTTCAAATTCGAGATCATGACGACGTCCTTCTATCTCGGACGGCGCAAGCTGGTCTCAGACCCCCAGTCGGGCATGCCGAAGTGGCAGGACAAGCTCTTCATTGCAATGGCGGAAGCGGCGATCGATCCGACCGACTACTTCCATCTGCCTGCGAACCGCGTTGTCGAAATAGGCGAGCAGGTGATCGTCTAGCGTCGCCACGCGTGACGCTGGGGCACCGACCAGGTTTGTGGCGGCCTCGGCGCTGACGACTTCCTGTTCAAAAATCCTCGCTGACGTCGTTCGACTCGATCTCCGACTTGGTACTTGCCGAAGGCGATCGGAAGGAGATTTCCGCGACAAGTACCGGCACGAAGGTTCCCGGAGACCCGGCATTCACCTTCATCGGGACGGCCGTATTCAGGGGCATGGTGGGCAATTTGCGCTAGGTAAAAGGCGACTTTCCGGCTCCTGATGCGACGGTCTTCGAACTAAAGGATTTCAGTCTTTGATTGAATCTGTTGATCTCCACTGAGCACTGACCCGGCATTGCGGGATATTTCCATCGAGAATTGACCATGTTTGAACCACCCCTGCTTGTTTTGAGTGGGGCTATGGGGTGATCGACATGGCGTTATTGAACGTAATCCGACGAACATCAATCGAACCGGCAGATTTGCCGCGGGGCTAACGTGTCCCGGAATACTATCCACAAATATCTGCGATCCGAGGGCGTGGAGCCGAAAAGTTCCGGAACGGCCCAGCAAGCTTGGAAGGCCAGATCATTTGCGACCGGCTGTCAGGCCAAGAGGGAGCCGATTATCTGCACGGCGGCGCCGATGCTGACATCTTTCAGTGGTCCGTCTCGCACCTTGAGGCCGACAGCGTTGACCGCATCGTCGATTTCAGCGCGTTGGCGGGCGACATCCTAAGCTTCGCCATCGACGCCGATGGCGAGATCGCCTCGATCCGCAGCTACGCGGATTTCCTGGCGGCCTCGCATGACACGCGGGACGGCGTCGTCGTCACGCTCGACGGGTTCGACGATGCCGGCATCTTGATCGAGGGAGTCACTCTCACGGAGATTTCGGCCGGGAACCTGTCGTTCACCGAGATCTACTATTGACGCGCATGGCGGTGCCCGGCTCCCGCGAGCGAACCGGGCATGTCAATCGGCGTTGAATGGAATGTGGCACTCAACGTGAGTTACCACCCAAGGGAGTTGATCCTTCCTCCACGAGCCCGATGCAGGGCTTGTTCCCAGGATGTTCACGTTCTGGGCTAAGAGGATCGCACAATGTATCGTCTGGAAACGGCGGCGTCGGATTTTCGGTCGGCCGTAGTTCCATGACGTGAGGAGTTCAGTCGACCGCGGACGGACAATCGAGGTTGCCGATCGCGCGGCGTTGCGCCCAGGTCCTCGATCGACCGCATGATACATCGGCCCCTTCAATGACAGACAAATAGGGCTATATAGCTAGACAGTCTAGCCAACTCGGAGTGTGAAGCATGGAATGGCAACTACAGGACGCCAAGAACCAGTTCTCGAAGGTGGTACAGAAGGCGCGCCATGAGGGGCCGCAGATTGTCACGCTGCGCGGTGAGCGCGCCGCCGTCGTGCTGTCCGCTCATGACTACGACGCCCTACGCGCTGGCCGGCCGACTTTAGTCGATGATCTGCTTGGAGGTCCCGCTTGGGACGATGAACTCGCTGATGCGGTTAATGTACGTATCAAGACGCCAAGCCGCGACGTGGCCTTCTGATGTATCTGGTTGACACAAACATTGTCTCAGAGGCGCGACGTGGGACGTCGCAAGCCGTGTCTTGGCTGCGCTCTGTCGATCCGCTCAGCATCCACTTGAGTGCGCTCACCCTCGGCGAAATCATGCGCGGCATTGCCCTCGAACAGAAGTCGGATCCGAAGACTGCCGCGCACCTCACCGAATGGCTGCGCAAACTGCGCCACGACCATGGCGACCGCATTTTGCCTATAACTGACCAAATCGCGGTCGAATGGGGCCGCATCGCGGCAATCCGGCCCCGTGGCGATATCGACGGGTTGATCGCCGCGACTGCCATCGTTCACGATCTCATCCTTGTCACACGCAACGTCAAGGATTTCGACGACACCGATGCTTCCGTGATCAATCCTTGGGAAACTTCGGCGTGAGCCGCTCGGCGCCGCAGCGCTTACCAACATTCGGACCGCGGAAGATCGTGGCCTTTCGTGATGAGGGGTTGATAAAGGCCATTATCAACGGGAACATGCGATGACTTCTACGTTCGCCGTTCTAAGCTGGCAGCGAATACATGCCACTGCCCGCCGCATCGTCACGGCGATCCTTCGCGCCGATGCAGAAGGTGCGGGCAAGGCCGCCTATTGGCACATCTCGAACATCAGCGACACAAACACGGTTTTCGTGAAGGGCTGACCGCAGCCGTCCCTTTCTGCGACATTTATCATCGGCTGAGTTTCAGGGAAAATAGCGGCCGCCGCCGGCACATTTGACGTTTTCTCGCTGCCGATGCTGCATCGCAGCGACGAATTGCACTTGATGTGTTTAGTAAAATGTATATCACTAAACAAATTGCTCAACATGAGGGAGTATGGCTTGGGCATGTGAGCAAGGGAGAATTTTCCGAAGCCGGCGTCGGTCGGTTCTGTATCTGGGAGGAATACATGCGGAAGGTGACGAAGGCCCTGATGGGCATGTCGTCGGCACTCGTGCTGTCGACGGCGATACCGGGAATGGCGAAGGCTGATGAATTGACGCTATGCTGGGCAGCCTGGGATCCGGCGAATGCGCTCGTAGAACTCTCCAAGGATTTTACCGCAGCGACCGGCACCGCGATGAAGTTTGAGTTCGTGCCGTGGCCGAATTTCGCCGACCGCATTCTCAACGAGCTCAATTCGGGTGGCAAGCTCTGCGATCTCCTGATCGGCGACAGCCAGTGGCTCGGCGGCTCCGCCGAAAACGGGTACTACGTCAAGCTCAACGATTTCTTCGACAAGGAAGGGATCAAGATGAGCGACTTCGCCGAAGCCGCGGTCAATGCCTACTCCACCTGGCCGAAGGGTACGCCGAACTATTGGGCGTTGCCGGCCATGGGCGACGCCAATGGCTGGTTTTATCGCAAGGATTGGTTCGCCAAGCCCGACTTGCAGGCCGAGTTCAAAGGGAAGTACGGTCGTGACCTCGGCCCGCCGCAGACCTGGGACGAACTGAAGCAGGTCGCCGAATTCTTCACCGGTCGAGAAATCGATGGCCAGAAGGTCTATGGCGCGGCGATCTTCACCGAACGCGCCTCCGAGGGCATTACCATGGGCGCGACCTCGGCGCTCTATCCCTATGGCTTCAAATACGAGACGACACCGGGCAAATACGATATGGACGGCGCGGTCAATTCGCCCGACTCCGTTGCCGGCCTCGAGGCCTATAAGGCGCTTTACAAGTGCTGCCAGCCGCCCGGCTATACCGACAGCTACATGGGCGAGGGGCTCGATGCCTTCAAGTCCGGCCAGGTGGCGATGGCGATGAACTGGTTCGCCTTCTTCCCGGGCCTCTACAAGGACGAGAAGGTCGGCGGCGACAAGATCGGCTTCTTCGTCAATCCCAAGCAGAAGGTCGCCGCCTCGACGCTCGGCGGGCAGGGGATATCCGTCGTGGCCAACACCGACAACATGGACGGCGCACTCGCCTACATCAAATGGTTCGCCCAGCCCGATGTCCAGAAGAAGTGGTGGGCGCTCGGCGGCTACGCCGTGCACAACGCGGTCCTGAACGATCCGTCTTTCAAGACTAGCCAGCCCTTTGCGGCCGATTTCCTCGTCGCAATGAACCAGGTGCAGGACTTCTGGCAGGAGCCGTCCTACGCGATCCTGCTGCAGGCCATGCAGAAGCGCCTGCACGACTATGTCGTCGCCGACCAGGGCACGGCGCAAGAGGCACTCGACTCTCTCGTCAACGACTGGAAGGAAATCTTCGAGGACGAAGGCAAGCTCTAGGCTCCCCTCGGCAACGGCCCGGCTGCGAAAACCGGGCCGTCGGCCTCGAACCCGATCCTTCCTAGAATTCAGGTGACGTCAGTGACCGATGCCCCTTCGACCATTGCGGAGCGATCCGCCGACGTGCTTGCCCGCGCGACGCCGACGACGATCGCAGTTCGGGTGCGCGGCCTTTCGGACCGCGCCATCGCCGGGCTCTTCATAACGCCGACGATCGCCTTGCTGCTTGCGATCAATATCTTCCCGCTGATCTGGGCGGTCTATCTGTCCTTCACGAATTTCCGCGCGAACCGCCCCAACGCCGAGGTCGAGGGCGTCGGCTTACGCAACTACCGGCGAGTGCTGAACGATCCGGACATCTGGATCGCCATGCAGACGACCGCGCATTTCGTCTTCTGGACGATCCTGCTGCAGACCGTCATCGGCTTCGCGCTCGCCTATCTGATCGACCGCAAGTTCCGCGGCCATGCCTTCTGGACGACGGTCATCCTCATCCCGATGATGCTGTCGCCGGCGGTGGTCGGTAATTTCTGGCGGTTCCTGTACCAGCCGCAGATCGGCCTCTTCAATTATATCGTCTCGTTCTTCACGGGCATTCCGCCGTCATCCTTCGAGATGCTCGGTTCGGTGACCTTGGCCCCCTGGGCGATCATCATCGTCGATACCTGGATGTGGACGCCTTACGTCATGCTGATCTGCCTCGCCGGCCTCAGATCCATTCCGGACTACATCTACGAGGCGGCCGAGGTCGATCGCGCCTCCACTTGGCGGCAATTCTGGTCGATCACCGTGCCAATGGCCTTGCCCTTCATCATGCTCGCCGTGCTCTTCCGCGGCATCGAGAATTTCAAGATGTTCGACATGGTGATGCTGCTGACGGGCGGAGGGCCTGGTTCGACCACCGAGGTTGCGTCGATCACGCTGAAGCGCGAAGCCTTCGAAAGCTGGCTCACCGGACGGTCTTCTGCCTTCGCGATCATTCTTTTCGTCGCCGTGTTCGGCCTCGCCAACATCTACGTCAAAGCGCTCAACAAGGTGAAACAGCGATGAGTTCGGTCAATACCGCCCACTCCGTGGTCGAGCCGACGCCGACCGCCAAGCGCATCGCCGGCACGATCGTCATCCTCTACGCGCTGGTGACGATGATCCCGCTCGCCTGGATCTTTCTGACGAGCATCAAGTCGCCGCCGGATTCGATCAGCTATCCGCCGAAGGTCGTCTTCACGCCGACGCTCGAGGGCTTCTGCAACCTCTTCACGACGCGGACAAGGCAGACACCGGACTATATCCAAGCGCTGCCGCCGCCGACGGGAACATGCGACGAGATCACGCGCAGCCGCAACATGGTCATCGCCGGCCCCTCGAACTATTGGCCGCGCTTCGGCAATTCGCTCCTTATCGCCTTCGGCTCGACCTTCCTCGCCGTTTCTCTGGGAACGCTTGCGGCCTATGGCTTCTCGCGCTTCCGCGTGCCGCTCGCCGACGATTTGTTATTCTTCATCCTTTCGACCCGGATGATGCCGCCGATCGCGGTCGCGATTCCGATCTACCTCATGTATCGCCAGTTCGGACTTTCCGACACGGCACTTGGCATGATCTTGCTCTATACCGCCGTCAACGTCTCGCTTGCCGTCTGGTTGCTCAAGGGCTTCATCGATGAAATCCCGGGCGAATATGAGGAGGCGGCGATGATCGACGGCTACACCCGACTGCAGGCCTTCTGGAAGGTCGTGCTGCCGCAGGCGACGACCGGCATCGCCGCGACCGCGATCTTCTGCCTGATTTTCGCCTGGAACGAATACGCCTTTGCGGTGCTGCTCACCTCGGGTTCGGCACAGACCGCGCCGCCGTTCATACCGACGATTATCGGTGAGGGCGGGCAGGATTGGCCGGCGGTTGCCGCCGGTACGACCATCTTCCTGGTGCCGATCCTCGTCTTCACCATCATCCTGCGCAAGCAGTTGCTGCGCGGCATCACCTTCGGAGCGGTCCGCAAATGACGAACACGCGAGAACCGACCCGTGCAGCCAAGCAGAGGCGGCCGTTGTTCCTCAGGCGCGGACCGATGGAAAACATCGCCACGGCGCTGATCGCCGCTGGCTTCCTGATGCTGTTCCAGCCGTTCCTGCTGGCCCTCTACACCTACTCGCTGGCCATGCTCCTGACCGGAACCGTCATGTTCATCATCGTCTCGAAATTTCCGGAGTAAGCGATGTCCGAGATCAAGATCGTAAACCTCCGCAAGCAGTTCGGTGATTTTGTCGCCGTCGAGGATTCGAGCTTCACGGTCCAGGACGGCGAGTTTCTGGCGCTGCTCGGGCCTTCGGGCTGCGGCAAGACGACGACGCTGCGGATGATCGCCGGGCTTGAGCTGCCGACCAGCGGCAAGATCTATCTCGGTAACGAGGACGTCACCTTCAACCGGGCGAGCGCCCGCGACATCGCCTTCGTCTTCCAGCTCTTCGCGCTTTATCCGCACATGAATGTGCGCCGGAACATCGGTTTCCCGCTCCTGTCGCAGGGCGTGCCGAAGGCGGAAATCCGCGCCCGCGTCGAGGAGACCGCGAAGCTCTTGAGGATCGATCATATCCTCGACCGCTCGGTTTCCGGCCTTGCCGGCGGCGACCGCCAGCGAGTCGCGCTCGGCCGGGCGATCGTCCGGCGTCCGAAATGCTTCCTGATGGACGAGCCGCTCGGCACGCTCGACGCGGAATTCCGCGAGGTGATGGTCCATGAACTACGCGAACTGCACAATCGCATCCATGCCACGACCGTCTACGTGACCCACGACCAGCACGAGGCGATGGCGATGGCCGACAAGATCGCGGTGATGAACCATGGCGTCATCGAGCAGTTCGGCACACCGCAGGAAATCTACAATCGTCCCGCTTCGATGTATGTCGCCGACTTCATCGGCTCGCCGCCGATGAATTTCATGCGCTTCAGTTCGGGGCTCAGGCGGGGGACGCGGTCGATCGTCCTCGACGGTCACGAAGTCGCCGTGCCGGAGGTGGGGGAGGACGTGGCGCCGGGCGAAATGGCGCTCGGCGTCCGTCCGGAACATATCCGCTTCAGCGATCGATCGCCCATCCGCGGCGCTGTCTATGGCAGCGAATATCTCGGCACCAACCAGATCGTCGCCGTGGAGACCGCCGCCGGCATCGTCAAAGCACGCGTTTCGGCGGACCGCAGTTTCAGTCTCGGCGAGACCGTCAGGCTCGAATTCAATCCGGCAAAGCTCGCCATCTTCGACTGCGCCTCGGGCCGGGCGATCGCCTCCTCCCTCTATGCGGGGGCGCGCCATGTCTGAGGTCGTTCTTCACCGTATAGGCAAGACCTTCGGCGACACGGTCGCGGTCGAAGATCTGTCGCTGACCATCAGGGACGGCGAATTCGTCGTCCTCCTCGGGCCGACGGGCGCCGGCAAGACGACGACCCTGCGTTTGATCGCCGGGCTCGAAAGACCGGATTGCGGGCGGGTGACGATCGCCGGTCGCGATGTCGACCGGCAATCGCCGGCCGAGCGGGACGTGGCCTTCGTCTTCCAGCAATATTCGCTTTATCCGCATTTGACCGTCTACGACAATCTCGCCTTCCCCCTGCGCTCCCCGGCTCGACGGTTGAATAGTGACGAGATCGATCGGAGGGTGCGCGAAGTCGCGCGCATGGTTCGGATCGAACACAAGCTCCAAAGCCGCTCGACGCGGCTTTCGGGCGGTGAGATGCAGCGCGTCGCGATCGGCCGCGCGCTCGTTCGCCGGCCCGCAATCTATCTGATGGACGAGCCGCTGTCGTCGCTCGACGCCAAGTTGCGCGCCGAACTCCGGCTGGAACTGAAGCGCATCCAGAAGGAGCTGGGCTCCACGCTGCTCTATGTCACCCACGACCAGGTGGAGGCGATGACGATGGCCGATCGCATCGGCATCCTGTCCGAAGGGCGGCTCGTGCAGATCGGCACGCCGCGGGAGATCTACGCGGACCCGGCCAATCTGCACGTCGCCGCGCGTCTCGGCCAGCCGCACATAAACCTGCTGCCGACCGATCTCCTTCCGGGCGCGGCGCCCCCCTCGGGCGCCAGCACGATCGGTGCACGAACCGAACATCTGCAGATTGCGACGAACACCGCCGGCAATGCCGAGGTGGACTGGATCGAGCACCTTGGCGACCAGAACCACCTGCACATCCGGGTGAAAGGCCATAAGCTCGTGACGCTTGCCGATCCTTATCTCGCCATCAAACCGGGCGACCGGATCAACCTCACGCTGAGACAGCCCCTATATTTTGGGTCGGACGGCGAGCGGCTGCGCTGACGCCACCGCGATCAGTCGACATAAGATTGGATGACAACGATGAAGCACTTTTTCAACCGCAGGGAAAACATCGTCACCGAAGCGCTGGACGGCTTGCTGCAGACCGCGCCGGCCGGCAACCTCGCGCGTCTCGACACCTATCCAGATATCAAGGTCGTCCTGCGCGGGGATTGGGACAAAGGAAAGGTTGCCGTGATCTCGGGCGGGGGTGCCGGCCATGAGCCGTCGCATGCGGGTTTTGTCGGCCGCGGCATGCTGACGGCTGCCGTCTCCGGCGAGATCTTTGCCTCCCCGAGCGTCGATGCGGTGCTGACAGCGATCCGCGCGGTGACCGGGCCAAAGGGCTGCCTGCTGATCGTCAAGAACTACACCGGCGACCGCCTCAACTTCGGACTCGCAGCGGAAAAAGCGCGCGTCGAAGGCTTTCGCGTCGAGATGGTGATCGTTGCCGACGACATCGCGCTGCCGGATATCGCCCAGCCGCGCGGCGTCGCCGGAACGCTCTTCGTGCACAAGATCGCCGGACACTTCGCCGAGCAGGATGCGGATCTCGAGACCGTTGCCGCTGCCGCCCACGCGGCCGCGCGCGACATCGTTTCGCTCGGCGTGTCGCTGTCCTCCTGCTCCATTCCCGGCCAGGCGCATGTGGAGCGGCTCGAGGCGGCCGAGGGGGAGCTGGGGCTCGGCATCCATGGCGAACCCGGCGCCGAAAGGATCGCCTTGCAGGAGGTGCGCAGCATTGTTGCTATCATGTCCGAGCGGCTTTCTCGAGCTTTGCGAGGAGATCGCCACTATGCGCTTCTCATCAACAATCTTGGTGCTGTGCCGCCGATCGAGATGGGATTGATCGCCCACACGGTTCTTTCATCGTCGCTCGCTGAGCGCGTGAAGCTGACGATAGGCCCGGCGCCGATGATGACGGCGCTCAACATGAACGGCTTTTCGCTTTCCCTGATCCGACTCGACGACGAGCGTGAGGCAGCATTGACTTCGCTCGTCGGGCCGCATGCTTGGATACCCGCCGTCGAGCGGCATGATGTCTCCGTTCTGCCGGTGACTACCGTGCCCGCCACTCCGTCCGTAGCGGCCAGTCACGATCCGCTGGCCGATCGGCTGATCGCGGCGATCTGCGATCATCTGCTCTCGTTAGAGGCGGAGCTCAACCACCTCGACGCCCGGGCCGGTGATGGCGATACCGGCTCGACCGTGGCGACAGGTTCGCGCAGCGTTTTGGCGCAAATCGAAAGGCTGCCGCTGAAGGACATCGCCGCGACGCTCTCGTCGATCGGCAGCATTCTCAGCACAAGCATGGGCGGCTCGAGCGGCGTGCTTCTGTCGATCTTCTTCACCGCCGCCGCAAAGGCCTATTCGGACACGAAAGACATGGCGGGCGCGCTTCTGGCGGGACTCGAACGGATGACCTTCTACGGCGGGGCGGCCGTCGGCGACCGCACGATGGTGGATGCTCTGGATCCGGCGCTGCGCGCGCTTAGGGCGGACGGTCTTGCCGCTGCGGCGTCCGCGGCGCGTGCCGGCGCCGATGCAACCCGGGCGATGAAGAAGGCGAAGGCCGGCCGCGCTTCTTACATCGGCGAACGGGATCTCGACGGCGTACCGGACCCGGGCGCCATGGCGGTGGCCGCGGTCTTCGAAGTCGCAGCCGGTCTTCGTTAAGCACATGCTCTAACGATGGCGACCGATCGCGAGTATGATCGGGGAGGGGTTGAAAGAAGGTGTCCGAGGTGCCGGCAAACGCAGCGCTCATAGGCGGGTTGATCGAGGCCTGTCGCGAGGTGATTGCCGCCAATGCCGATCATCTGTCGGAACTCGACAGGGCGATCGGCGACGGAGACCATGGCACCAACATGCGTCGCGGCCTGGAGGCGGTCTATGCCGAGCGAAGCCGTCTCGCAGAGCTTCCACTGCCAAAAGCACTGGAGGAAACCGGCCTCACGCTCGTCATGAGCGTCGGCGGGGCGGCCGGTCCGCTCTATGGGACGCTGCTGATCGAGATCGGCCGTCACTTGGCGGGTGCGAACGGGCAGATCGACTTTGCACGCGCATTCGAGCATGCCATCGATGCCGTCGCCCGTCGTGGGCGGGCAAGCGCCGGCGACAAGACGCTGCTCGACGTGCTTTACCCCGTGCATGCCGAAGTGGTAAGGCGCGCGGGATTGGCGGGTATCGCCGAAGAGGCGGAACGGGCGGCAAGCCTCACTTTCGGCATGAAGGCGATACGCGGGCGCGCCGCCTTTCTCGGCGACCGGTCGGTCGGACATGTCGATCCCGGCGCGAAGAGTTGTGCGCTGCTGACGGCGGCGATCTGTCGTTTCTTGGAGGAGCAATGTCCGGCATGAGTCCGAAATCCGCAAATGTGGGCATCGTCATCGTCTCGCATTCTCCGCTTGTTGCCGAGGGGGCGGCCGACATGGTGCGCCAGATGGTCGGCGATTGCGTACCGCTCGCCTGGTCCGGCGGGAACGCCGAAGGTGGCCTCGGTACGCATGCAGCCGGAATAATGGCAGCGATCGAACGCGCCTGGTCGGATGCGGGGGTCGCCGTCTTCGTCGATCTCGGCGGGGCGGAGACCAATAGCGAAATGGCGATCGAAATGCTCGGGGAACCGCGTTCCGCACGAGTGATTATTTGCGATGCGCCTCTGGTCGAGGGGGCGGTGATGGCCGCGGCCGAGGCATCGGGCGGAGCGGCACTCGCCCGCGTCGTGGCAACCGCGGAGGAGCTGTCGCCGTGATGGACAACAGGTCGCGACGGGAAACGCCGGAGGCAGTCGATACGCACGGTTACTGCCAGGCGGAGATCGAGGTGACGCACGGCTTCGGCCTGCATGCTCGTCCGTCGGTCATCTTCACGCGGCTTGCCAAGTCGTTTCCCTGCACCGTCGAGATCGAGGTCAACGACAGCAACGTCTGGCTGAACGGCAAGAGCATCGTCAAGATCATGGGGGCGAGGATTCGCACGGGCTCGATGCTGAAGATCCGCGCCCGAGGTTTGCGCGCCGCAGAAGCAATCCATGCCCTCAAGGCGCTTGTCGAGAGCGACTTCGATGAAGAAAAAAAGCATGGCCGAAGCGGTTGAAATCGCCGGAATCGCCGCCTCTCCCGGCGTGGGGCTCGGGCCTGTTCATCGCGCCGCCGATGTCACGGCAGAGGTGCTTGCGCTACGCGACACCGTGGCCGCGGAGCGCGACAAGCTGCGGCAGGCCATCGCCACTGCCGTTGCGGAGCTCCGGGCTCTCGCGGACCGGTCGGACGAGGAGAGCGCCGGCATTCTCGATTTCCAGATCGAGATGCTGCTCGATCCGGCTCTCGTCGAAATGGCCGAGGACCGGATCGTCGCCGGAGATGGCGCCGCTCTCGCTTGGGTCGGGGCACTCGACGACTATATCGCCGGTATCGAGGAAGCGCCCGATGAGCAGCTGCGCGCCCGCGCGGTCGACGTCGTCGATATCCGCAATCGCGTCGTGAGCGCGCTCACGGGCCTTCCTTTGGAGGATTTCGCGTCGGGTTCGGTCTTCGTCGGGAAGGACCTTGAGCCAAGCCGCTTCCTCGCGCATGACTGGACCGCCGGCGGCGGCATCGTCCTCTTTGAAGGCAGCGTTTCAAGCCACGTGGCGATGCTTGCACGCGGTCGCTCGGTGCCCATGGTCGTGGCGACGGGGCGGTTCGAAGTGGCGGACGGCGCGCGCGTGCTCGTCGATGCGAATAACGGCCGAGTCGTTATTGCGCCCGACGATGGGCATGTTCGCGAGGCGAAACCAAAAAAAGCTGAAGCACGGCCGATCGCCGCGCGCCGCGCCGGCGGAGTGGTCGAAACCGCCGACGGCGTTGCGATCCGGCTGTCCGCCATCATCAACGATCCACTCGAGCTCAAGGCCATTAATCCCGCGTCCTTCGCGGGCATCGGTCTGATGCGGACCGAATTTCTGGTGGCTTCATCCGCGGATGCCGTCAACGAGCAAAGGCATTACGACATCTATCGGCATACATTGGAATGGGCCGGCGACGCGCCGGCGATCGTGCGCATGCTCGATCTAGGCGGCGACAAGACATTGCCGGGTCTAGGGGCCAGGAAGAGTGAATCCTTCATGGGCCTCAGAGGCACCCGGTTGCTCCTGGCACGGCCGGAGCTTGCCCGCGCCCAGGTGCGCGCGCTGTTGCGCGCCGCCGTGCACGGCAATCTTGGCGTCCTCCTGCCGATGGTAACTGTGCCAGACGAGCTCGACGCGATGCGGACCTACTTCGAAGAGGAGCGCGCCGTTCTCTTGGGGCGCGGGGTGGAGGCGCGCATGCCGGAGATCGGTATGATGGTGGAGGTTCCGGCGGCGGCGCTGATGCTCGAGCAATTTTCGCACTCGGCTTTTTTCTCCTTCGGCACGAATGATCTGGCGCAATATCTGATGGCTGCCGCAAGAGACGACCAAAGCGTGGCCGCGCTTTACGACGCCGCCACGCCGGCCGTCCTTAGGGTGATCGCCCAGTGCGTGGGCCTTGCCAAGGCGATGAAAAGACCGATCGGGATCTGCGGCGAGATCGCCTCCGACCCCCGACATATACCGGCGCTCATGGCCGCGGGCCTTCGCCACTTCTCTGTGGCGCCCGATCGCGTGACTGACATACGATCGACAATCAGCGGCTTGTGCACGGACGGCCAGGCGGCGGCGGAGATGAAATGAATGTCGCGCGAGACGGTTGAAGACCCCATCATCGCCTACAAGACGATCTTGGCGCAGATTATCGACAATCGGCCGTCAGGAACCCGTCAGCGCCTCGCCGAGGCACTCGGCAAGCATCGCAGCTTCGTCACTCAGGTGACGAGTCCGGCCTATTCGACCCCGCTGCCGGCGCGCCACCTGGCGACGATTTTCCGCGTCTGCCATTTCAGCCCGGGCGAGCAGGAGCGCTTTCTTCAGGCCTATCAGTCCGCGCACCCCGGCAAGCTGCCGGATTTCGCAAGTGCGGAGAAGCTGCGCCAGCTCTCGCTGATCGTTCCCGATCTCGGCGATGAAAAGAAAAACCGCCTGTTCGACGAAGCGATCGAGGAACTCGTCCGCAATATGGCGAAACTGGTCGGAACGATGGATTAGAGGGTCGCGATGTGTTTCAGTATGTCGCTGCCTCCGGCAGAACCCTCTATGTTCCTGTCCGATCGAGCGGCGATTTGCGCAAGGCAGGAAAGCACGGCGTCGTGGGAGGGGCAGGATGAAGAAATTCATGAACCGAGCCGAGACGCTGGTTACTGAGAGCCTGGCGGGCCTGGTGGCGGCCCACGAACGGCTGGTGACCTTCGGCGCCGACGGGAAGTTCGTTCGCCGGCGCAGCCTTCGGCCGGGCAAGGTCTCGCTCATTTCGGGCGGCGGCGCCGGGCACGAGCCGATGCACGTCGGATTTGTCGGGAGAGGTATGTTGGATGCCGCGTGCACCGGGCATGTCTTCACTTCTCCGACGCCGGACCAGATCATTGCCGCGATCCGGGAAACGGACGGGGGCGAGGGGTGTCTGCTCATCGTCAAGAATTATGACGGCGACGTCATGAATTTCGAGATGGCCTCCGAGTTCGTCGCGGCGGAGCACCGGATCGCCACCGTCGTGGTGCGCGACGACGTCGATCCCGGCGGGTCGAAGCGCAGCCAAGGCAGGAGAGGCGTTGCGGGGACCCTCGTGGTAGAGAAGCTGCTCGGGGCGGCGGCGGAGGCCGGCTGGCGGCTCGATGAACTGAGCGCGCTCGGCGAGAGCCTGAACGGTCGCATCCGCACGATGGGAGTTTCGCTGCGTGGTGTTACCGTGCCCGACACGGAGCGGGAGACGTTCGTTCTGGCTGAAGATGAAATGGAGATCGGGGTAGGCATTCACGGAGAGCCGGGGCGCGCACGGGTCAAGTTCGCCACGGCCGACGAAATTGTGGAAACTATGCTCGAGGCAATCTTGGGCGAGCTGGTATCGGAACGTGACGAAAAACTCCTCATGTTCATCAATGGCTACGGTGGTACACCGGCGTCGGAGCTTTACCTCGTATACAATACTGCGAAAGCGCAGTGCGAGCGCCTCGGCCTTACGATCGCCCGGTCGCTGGTCGGAACCTACGTGACCTCGTTGGACATGGCGGGCCTGTCAATCACCGTCGCGCGTCTTGCGGACCGAGAGCTTTCGCTGTGGGACGCGCCGGTCGACACGGCGGCGCTGCGCTGGGGAGATTAATTTATCTTTCCTCTCTGCGCGCCGCAGCCCGACATGGGCACGCTTCGTGGCAGCATGATTATTGCTCAGGACAGGTCCCAGGGCGACGCCATCTGGGTGAAGTTCGTGACAAATTTCTGACCACGCGACGAGCCGCAACAGGCGCGCCCGGTGGCGCGCGCTCAATCCTGGCGAATGTGGCGTGCAATCGCTTCCTTGAGGGTTGCTCCATCGCCGGCGGCAACGGCGTCGATCATTTGATGGTGCTCGCGCGAGGATTGTTCGATGCGCGCCCGTGTCTTCCACTGCGAGACCGGGGCCGACGATGTGCGCTGGCGGATCTCGGTCACGAGATTGACGAGTTCCTTGTTGCCGCAGAGCGAAAGCAGCCGATGGTGAAAGGCAAGATTGGCCTCGTAGAGCTCGATCGGCGTTCCTTCGAGAATGAGCGTGTCGAAGCGCGACGCGAGGTCACGCAGGGCCTCGACGTCCAGCTCTGACGCGTTGGCGGCGATTTTGCCCGCAACCCCCGCTTCGAGCAGGATGCGAATTTCGCTGACTTCGGAAGCCTGCCGGCCATCGGGCTCGTACACATGATAGCCGCGGTTCGGCACATGTTCGACAAGGCGGCGTTGCGCAAGCCGGTCGAGTGCGCGCCGCACTTCCGGCCTCGTGCACTGGTAGCGTTGCTCCAGGTCGATCTGCTTCAGCCATGATCCGGGTGCAAGCACGCCGGTCTGAATGTCATGGAGAATCAGGTCCGTGACATCGACTGCAGTCGGATTGTTTGCTTCCCGCGGTTTCACCTTGTTCATACAGCCTCCCTACTGCAGGTTTTCCTCTTTCGAACAAAACAGGCAGCAATTCAAAGTTCTGCCGCGTCCCTTTCGCGTCTGGTTAAGATGCGCGGCGCTGCAGGACCTGCCTCTCATTCTGCCATTGCGCCCGACTGCTCTCCAAGATGCAGTCACCCGCAAAGCCGTGGAAAAATCTCTTCGCGCCCTCTGTTTTACACCCATAACGCGCTTGCGTGCTTCAAAATGTTGTCATAAATTGGCGCCAATTTTGGATACCATTGTTGTGGAAGCCAGTAAACGATGAAAAATTCCGATGCCGTCTGGGACCTCGTCGAAAAGAAGCGCGAAGCGTTCTGCTCCTTGAGCGACCGTGTGTGGGACACGCCGGAAACCAACTACGAGGAATACAGCTCGTCCGCTGCGCACGCGGCCATGCTGGAGACTGAAGGTTTCCGCGTCGCGCGCGGCATTGCCGGCATGCCGACGGCAGTGATGGGCGAGGCGGGCGAGGGCGGCCCGGTTATCGCCATCCTTGGAGAGTTCGACGCGCTACCGGGTTTGAGCCAGGAGGCGGGGATTGCCGAGGAGAGGCCGCTCGTTGTCGGCGGCAACGGCCATGGCTGCGGACATAACCTGCTCGGCGCCGGCTCGATGATGGCGGCAACTGCCGTCAAGGACTATCTGGAGGCCAACCGCATCAAGGCGCGGATTCGCTATTACGGCTGCCCTGCCGAGGAGGGCGGCTCGTCCAAGGGCTTCATGGTGCGGGCGGGCGTTTTCGACGACGTCGATATCGCCATTTCCTGGCATCCGGCACCCTTCGCCGGCGTCAACAACCCGATCTCGCTCGCCTGCAACGAGATCAATTTCCACTTCAGCGGCCGCGCCTCGCATGCCGCCGCTTCGCCCCATCTCGGCCGCAGCGCGCTCGACGCCGTCGAGCTCATGAATGTGGGTGTCAACTATCTGCGCGAGCACATGCCGTCGACCGCCCGCATCCACTATGCCGTCACCGATACCGGCGGGCACGCACCGAACGTCGTCCAGGCGCGCGCGACGGTGCGCTATCTCGTCCGCGCCCGCAGTCTGCCGGAACTGCTCGATCTGTCCGCCCGCGTAAGGAATGTCGCCGACGGCGCGGCACTGATGACCGGCACGACGGTGCGGAGCGAAATCGTCAGCGGCGACGCCAACCTCGTCGGCAACACCCCGCTCGAATCCCTGATGCATTCGCACCTGGAACGCCTCGGTCCCCCGGTCTTTGATGAAGAGGACCGCGACCTTGCGGCCAAATTCCAGGAGACCTTCTCGAAGGAGGATATTGCCTCTTCCTTCGAGCGCTTCGGGCTGAAGGTGCGTCGCGGCGTTGCCCTGTGTGACACGATCTTTCCGCCGGAAAGCGGCAACGGCACGCTCGTCGGTTCGACCGACGTCGGCACGGTGAGTTGGATTGTGCCGACCGTCCAGATGCGCGGCGCGACCTACGCCATCGGAACGCCCGGTCATTCCTGGCAACTCGTCGCTCAAGGCAAGCTGCCAGCCGCGCACAAGGGCATGGAACATGCGGCAAAGGTGATGGCGAGCACGGCGCTCGACCTGATCCTGAAGCCCGATCTCATAGCCGCCGCCAAGGCCGATCATGCGGCGAGACTGGACGGCACGCCTTTCGTGAACCCGATCCCGGACGATGTCGATCCGCCGCTGCCGGAGAAGCGCGATGCTTGACCTAGCTCAACCCGATCGAGAGCGGCTGGCTGCCCATATCGAGGAGTTCGGCCGCCGCATCAAGCTCTCGGGAACGCCTGAGGAACTTGAGAGCTTCCGTTATCTCGAACGGGAGATGGCGTCCTACGGCTATCGCACGGAGCTTCTGTTCCACGACGCCTATATCAGCCTGCCCGGACAGGCTCGCGTCGAGGCAAACGGCGAAAACCTGCGCTGCATCACGCATTCGATGTCGGTTGCGACGACAAGCGACGGCATCCGCGCGCCGATCGTCTATGTCGGTGAGGGCGACGAGGCGGCCTTCGCCTCCGTCGATGTCAGAGGCAAGATCGTTCTTGTCGACGGCATTGCCACCGAGGAAGTGACCGCGCTCGCAAGCGCGCATGGCGCTCTGGGCCAGCTTCATATCAGCCCGAACGAACACCTTTACGAAATGTGCGTTTCACCGGTATGGGGCAGTCCCTCGCAGGTGACGCGGCCGAAGCTTCCAACGACGGTCGTTTGTACGATCGCGCGCGACGACGGCGCGAGGCTACGGGCGCAATGCCAAGCGGGCGAGATCGTGCAGGTGTCGCTTTGGGCGGAGGTCGATACCAGCTGGCGCAAAACGCCCATTCTCGTTGCGGAGCTGCCTGCTGAAAAGAAAGTGGACGACGGCGCCCCTTTCGTGCTGTTTTCCGGCCATCACGACACCTGGCACTACGGTGTCATGGACAACGGAGGCGCCAACGCCACCATGCTGGAGGCGGCAAGGCTGCTCGCCGGGCGGCGCGGCCCGTGGCGGCGGGGCTTGCGTCTCTGCTTCTGGTCCGGCCATTCGCATGGGCGCTATTCGGGATCCGCGTGGTATGCGGACGAATATTGGGACGAGCTCGATCGGCGCTGCGTCGCCCATGTGAATGTCGATTCGACCGGCGGCGGGGGGGCAAGCGTGCTTACCAACTCGGCTGTCATCGACGAGTTGAAATCCGTTGCGGCTGAAGCGGTCGAGGCGGTCAGCGGACAGCGCCACGCCGGTCGCCGCCACGGCCGGGCCGCAGACCAGTCGTTCTGGGGTGTTGGCATACCGTCGATGTTCGGCAGCCTCAGCCATCAGCCGCCCGGTCCCGTCAAGATGCTGACGGCGCTTGGCTGGTGGTGGCATACGCCGCACGACACGGCAGAGCACATCGATCTCGACAACCTTGAACGCGACACGGCAATCGTGCTGCGCGTTCTGTGGCGCCTGTTGACTGCGCCAGTGCTACCGCTCGACTACACCGCCGTTGCCGCTTCGATGAGGAAGGAACTGCTGACCCTTCAGGACCGCCTCGCCGACCGCATGGACATCGACATTTTGATTTCGCGCCTTGGCGCGTTCGAGGAAGCGGTACAGGCTGTGAACAGGATGGCCGAGAGCGCCGGCGAGGACGCGCTGGAAGCGATCAACCGCTCCCTCATGCAGGTGTCTCGTCTGCTCGTGCCCCTCAATTACACGACCGGACACCGCTTCAGCCACGACAGCGCCCTGCCGCACCCGGCCTGGCCATCGCTTGCCGGCCTGCGCGAGCTTGCCGACCTGCCGCAGAGCTCGCCCGAACTGCCGTTTTATGCCGTGCACGCCCGACAATGCCGAAACCTCGCTGCACATGCCTTGCGGGAGGCGCGGGCAACACTGGCAGCCGCCCTCAAACACGACACGCGCTGAAAGGCGCGGATCGATCAATCGCAAAGCCGGCCACCAAAAAGGCCCGGCAAAAAGAAGGGAACTGAAACATGAAACGAAGCAGATTTGTCGCCGCCATTTTCATGGCCGGCCTTTCCTTGACCGCCACGTCGGCGCTGGCCAAGGACTGGACGCATGTCCGGGTCGGGATCGAAGGCGCCTTCCCGCCATGGAATGCGCTCGATTCCCAGGGCCAGCTCACCGGATTCGACGTCGATTTGATCAAGGATGTTTGTGCCCGCGCCAAGGTGGAATGCGAGTTGATGACGGGCGAATGGACCAGCCTCATCCCCAGTCTCAACGCCGGCAAGTTCGATCTCATCATGACGCTCGGCATCAATGAGAAGCGCAAGCAGGTCGTCGACTTCACCATCCCCTATGCGAGCGGTGTCGCGACTTTCCTGATTGCCAAGAACGGACCGGTCACCGAGTTGCCGATGACCGGCGAGCGCCTTAATCTCAACGACAAGGCGAAGGCCGATCCGGTCATGAAGACGATCGGCGAAGCGCTCGACGGCAAGACCGTCGGCGTTGTGCAGTCGACCAGCCAGGAACAGCTCATCAACGCCTATTTCGGCGACACCGTCACGGTGCGCGCCTACAAGAACTCCGGCGAACGCGATCTCGACCTCAAGGCTGGGCGCATCGATGCCGGGTTCGACAGCGGCGTCTATGGAACGTCGATGCTCGCCAAGCCCGGCAACGAGGACCTCGCCATGACCGGACCTTTGGTCAAGGGCGCGATGTTGGCAACGGAAGTGGCGATGGGCATGCGCAAGGGGGAGGCTGAGTTGAAGGCGAGGTTCGACGACGCGATCAAGGCCGCAGCGGCTGACGGCGTTATTCGTGCGCTCTCCGAAAAATGGAGCAAGCTCGATCTTACGCCCTCGTTCTAACAACGGACTGGTAGGGCGGGCCGCAAGGCCCGTCCGGCACCACTCGACGGACATCCAGCCATGAACAGCGAGTCAGTCCTCGGAGCGCTTGGCCAAGGACCATCGTCTCCATGAGTAATCCCGGTTTCCTCGACATCATCAGTTTCGGGCCTGACGGGTGGGGTCACGCGCTTGCCGCGGGCGCGTGGATGACGATCCTGATCGCGCTTGCCGGCTTTGCGATCGGCAGCGTCATCGGTACCCTCGGCGCGTGGGCGAAGATATCCGGCGGCCGGTTCCTCCGGATGTTCGCCGATGCCTATACGACGATCTTGCGCGGCATTCCGGATCTGCTCGTCATCTACCTTTTCTATTTCGGCGGCAGCGCCGTCGTGACGGCGGTCGGGCAGTTCTTCGGCGCCGAGGGCTTCGTCAGCTTTCCGGGCTTTCTCGCTGGTGCGCTTGCGGTCGGCTTGACCTCCGGTGCCCAGCAGACGGAGGTTTTCCGTGGCGCTTTCCGTGCCGTCCATCCGGGCGAACTGGAGGCGGCGACCGCCTGCGGTATGGGCCGCGTGCTCAAGTTCCGCCGCATCACCGCGCCGCTGACGCTGCGCCACGCGCTGCCCGGACTCGGCAATGTCTGGCAGGTGGTGCTGAAAGAGTCGGCGCTCGTTTCGGTCACCGGCGTCGTCGAGCTTCTGCGCCAAGCCCAAATCGGCGCCGGATCGACCAGTCTGCCTTTCGATTTCTATTTCATCGCCGCGATGATCTATCTCGCGATTTCCACCGTTTCCGGCCTCTTCCTCAATGCCTCGGAACGCTGGTTCTCGCGCGGCGTCAGGAGGGGTTGATGGATATCGCCTTTGCCGCGGAAACGCTGATAAGCCTGCTCTCGGCCCTGCCGCTCACGCTTGAGCTCGCAATAACGGCGATCGCTCTCGGTGCGGTTCTCGCTCTTGCTCTGGCGCTCGCGCGCCTCTCCGGCATCCTCCTGTTCGACTGGTTCGCGCGCCTCTACGTGTTCATTTTTCGCGGAACTCCGCTGCTCGTCCAGATCTTCCTGATCTACTACGGTCTTAGCCAGTTTGGCGCGGTCAGGCACAGCATCTTTTGGCCGGTGCTGCGCGAGCCCTATTGGTGTGCCGTGCTTGCCCTGATGCTGAACACCGCGGCCTATGCGAGCGAGATCATTCGCGGCGGCTTGCTTTCAGTGCCGCACGGGCAGGTCGAGGCCGCGCGCGCCTGCGGCATGCCGCGTTTCATGATCTTCCGCCGCATCGTCATGCCGCTTGCCATCCGCCAGGCACTGCCCGGCTACGGCAACGAGATGATCTCTATGGTGAAGGCGACCTCGCTCGCCTCGATCATCACGCTCATGGAAATCACCGGGGTTGCCGCCAAGATCATTTCCGAAACCTTCCGGGTGATCGAGGTCTTCGTCGTCGCCGGCGCCATCTATCTCACCATCAATTTCCTGCTCACCCGGCTCATCGCCTTCGTCGAGTACCAGTTGAGCCCGCATCAGCGCCAGCCGCTGCCGATGACCGGCAGGCTGAAGGGAGAATCCCATTGAACATGTCCGCAAAAGCCGCTCCGTTCTTCGCCATCAGTGTCCGGGATCTGCACAAGAGCTTCGGCCCGGTCGAGGTACTGAAAGGGATATCGATCGACGCGCATGAGGGCGAGGTGATCTCGATCCTCGGCTCGTCGGGTTCGGGAAAATCGACGCTCTTGCGCTGCATCAACATGCTGGAGGTGCCGGATTCCGGCTCCATCGCGGTGGCCGGCGAGACGATCCGCCTCAAGGCGGCGGGCGGCGGCAAAAGCCGGCCTGCCGACCGGAAGCAGGTCGACCGCATCCGCTCCGAGCTTGGCATGGTCTTCCAGAGCTTCAATCTCTGGTCCCACAAGACGGTGCTGGAGAACGTTATCGAGGCGCCCGTCCATGTGCTGAAGCGGCCGCGCAGGGAAGCGATCGACGAGGCGGAGGCGCTGCTTGCCAAGGTTGGCATCGCCGACAAGCGCAACCACTACCCCGCTCATCTTTCCGGCGGCCAGCAGCAGCGTGCAGCGATTGCCCGTGCGCTCGCCATGCGGCCGAAGGCGATGCTTTTCGACGAGCCGACCTCCGCACTCGATCCGGAACTCGTCGGCGAGGTGCTGCGCGTCATGCGCGGGCTCGCCGAAGAAGGCAGAACGATGCTGGTCGTGACCCACGAGATGGGCTTCGCCCGCGATGTATCGAGCCGCGTCGTCTTCCTGCACAAGGGCGCGATTGAGGAGGAGGGCGCGCCTCATAACGTCTTCACCAGCTCGAAATCCGAACGTTTCCGGCAGTTCATCAGCAATTAGGCGAATGACCTCCTGAAAGAACCAAACAACCACCACAGCAAAAAGGGGAATACCGAAATGCAGAAAACGACCGCGATCCTGGCGGCCCTCGCCGTTGCCACGGGGCTTCTCGCCACGACGGCACAGGCGGAGGAAAAGAAGTGGACGAAGATCACTATTGCCACCGAAGGCGCCTTCCCGCCCTATAACCTCACCAAGGCGGACGGCACGTTGGACGGCTACGAGATCGAGCTCAGCAAATATCTCTGCGATCACATGAAGGTGGAATGCACCATCATTCCGCAGGCCTTCGACGGGATGATCCCAGCTCTCAATGCCGGTAAGTTCGACGCCATCATGGCAGGCATGTCGGCGACGGAAAAGCGCAAGGAAGTTATCAACTTTTCCATCTCCTACGGCAGCACCGGCCAAGCTTTCGCGACGCTCAAGGGCAGCGAGCTTGAAACGTTGCCGATGAAAGGCGAACTCTTCTCGCTGGCGTCCAACGAGGCGGGTGCCCGCAAGGCCGTCGAAGAGCTGAAGCCGCTTGTCGAAGGCAAGACGATCGGCGTCCAGAGCGCTTCGATCGCGGCGCGCTTCATCGACGAGTATCTTAAAGAAGTCGTCGAAGTCCGCGAATACAAGACGACTGAACAGCACGATCTCGATCTGGTCGCCGGCCGGGTCGATCTTGTCATGGCCTCGATGGGTTACCTGAAAACCGCGGTCGAAAAGCCTGCGAATGCCGACATGACCATCGTCGGACCGCGCTTCCAGGGCGGCTTTCTCGGTGCCGGCAGCTCCGTCGGGCTGCGCAAGAGCGACACCGACCTGCAGGCGATGTTCGACGACGCCATCACCGCGGCGAAGGCGGACGGCACGATTAAAAGCCTTTCGGAAAAGTGGTTCGGCTTCGACCTGACGCCGCAATAAGGCATTTCTGCGGTGGGGCGCAAGAGCCGCGTATTCGTCGGAATGCGCGGTGTCTGCGCGGCGCGTTAACGCACGTCGCGTTGATTAGCGAAGCGGCTTTGCGTTAATCAACAGGATCGCCAATAACGCCGTGGGTGATTGGTGCTTTGGTTCAATCCCGTTCAACGTGAGGAGGCAACCACCCATCTGCCAAGCGATAGCCGCAATCACTACCGTGGTTCCATATACAAGATGGCCCTATTCCTCAAACATCTTGCCCGTGCGTGCCTCCAGTCGATAGCGGTGACCGGGGTAGATGAGGCGGGCGGTGGAGACGACGTGTCGTCCCGACCATGTCCGGCGGCGTATTGCGAGACACGGCTCGCTCTTGAGAATTGACAGCAGCTTGCATTCCCAGGACTGCGGCATTGCCGCCTCGACGATGTGCTCAGAACCGCTAAGCGGGGCTGCAGCCGTGAGATAGGCGTTCGGCGTGATTGAGGAGAACTCCTGCGCGAGATAGTCGGGAGCCGCCGCCGGATTAACGAAGCGATCTTCTATCTGCACCGGCACGCCGTTTTCGCTGTGAACAATCAGCGAGTGGAACACCGCTGCGCCGATCGCTAAATCGAGCGCGTCCGCGGTTTCGGGAGAAGCAGCTTCCTGGGCGAGAATTACAACGGAGGCCTCGTGCGTATGGCCACGCTCGGCAATTTCGTCGGCGATGTTGCGCACTTCAAACAGGGCCGAGTAACCCTTACGCTCGGCAACAAAGGAGCCGACGCCCTGAATGCGGACCAGTTCACCCTCGTTTGCAAGTTCACGCAGCGCGCGGTTAGCGGTCATCTTGCTGACGCCGAGTTCAGTCACCAATTCGTTCTCGGAAGGCACGCGATGCCTGGGAGGCCACTCGCCACTGTGGATGCGGTCAAGGATCATCTGCTTCACACCGGCGTAAAGCGGTGCGGTATCGTTGTCCCGCTTCATCTCGATTGGATGCTTCAATGCCTTTTCCTTTTGCGACGGCGGAATCCGCTCGATTAAATCGACTTTCCTCTTGCATAACACCAACCTCGACACACGGCCAACAGAGCTGGTGTCGGGCAAGCCGGCGGAGACTGGCGTCGGGCCGCAAGGCCAATCGTAACCTCAGAGGAGAACTCACCGATGAACTTCAGCAAGCTTGTTCTTGCCAGCGCTTTTGCGCTTTCGACTTTCGCCGCTCCTGTTGCTGCTAAAGACTGGAAGGCTGCCACGATTACGCTTGAGGGCGCCTATGCGCCCTGGAACATGACCAATGCCGACGGCACGCTGGGCGGCTTCGAGCCGGAACTTGCCAAGGTGCTGTGCGAGCGGGCCAAGATCGAGTGCACGCTCGTCGCCTCCGACTGGGATGGCATGATCCCGGCTCTTAATGCCGGCAAGTTCGATGTCATCATGGACGCCCTGTCGATCACCGAGGACCGCAAGAAGGTCATCGACTTCACTATTCCCTACGCTGCGACGCCGGCGGCCTTCGCAACCGCTAAAGACAGCCCGCTGGCAAACGCGGCCGGCACCGGCGCGACAATCAAGATGACGCCCGGCCAGACCGGCGTTAAAGAGGTCGAAGCGTTGAAAGAAGCCTTCAAGGGCAAGACCATCGGCATTCAGGCAGCCACCGTTTACGCCAAGTTCATTTATGACAATTTCGGCGACATCGCAGAGGTGCGCGAGTACAAGACCGGTGCAGACCGCGACCTCGATCTCCAGACCGGCCGCATCGATCTCGGTTTCGATGACGCCGTCTATTTCGCCAATGCCTTCCAGTCCGCAAACGATAGCCTGGCCTTTACTGGCCCGGAAATCGTAGGCCCGATTTGGGGTGAGGGTGAGGGCCTCGGCATCCGTCAGGCCGATACAGACCTGCGCGACAAGTTCAACGAAGCGATCAAGTCCGCGCTCGCCGACGGTACCGTGAAGAACCTGTCGATGAAGTGGTTTAAGGTCGACGTCAGCCCGCAGAATTGACGCCCGCGCGGGCCGAAAGGGCGGTCTCCAGGCTCGATGCCGGGGACCGCTTGCTGTTCTGATATCGCCGAGAAGGCGGTGGGGCGGGGAACTTGATATGGCAACACTGGAACTAATTGGTTTCGGCACGACCGGATGGGGCGCACTCCTTCTGCTCGGCGCGCTGATGACCCTCTGCGTGACTGCAAGTGCGCTCGCAATAGGAGCCGTGCTCGGTTCTGTCATCGCCGCCGCAAAGCTCTCCGGCAACGCGTTTCTTGTTGCGCTTGGCAGCCTTTACACGACGGTGTTTCGCGGCGTGCCGGAGTTGCTCATTATCTATCTCATCTATTTCGGGGGCTCTACGGCTGTCACGGCGATCAGTCAGTCGATGGGCTATGAAGGCTTCCTCGGACTGCCTTCTTTCCTGGCCGGCGCGCTGGCCGTCGGCATCATCTCCGGTGCCTATCAGGCGGAAGTCTTCCGCGGTGCCTACCTCGCCATTTCCAAGGGCGAACTGGAGGCGGCATCGGCCATCGGCATGCGCCGGGGTCTCCGGTTTCGCCGGATCATCATCCCGCAGGTACTGCGTTTCGCCATTCCGGGTCTCGGCAACGTCTGGCAGCTCAGCCTCAAGGACTCGGCGCTGATCTCGGTGACGGGCCTTGCTGAGTTGATGCGCACCAGCCAGGTTGCCGCCGGTTCGACGCGACAATACTTCCTGTTCTTCATCGTGGGCGGCGGTCTCTATCTCATTCTGACGAGCCTCTCGGACCGCGTCTTCAACGGCGCCGAACGGCGCGCCAATCGGAGCATGCCGGCGGCGGCCATGGGCAAGGCGTGAGATAGTACCATGGATTTTGCCTTTCTCACCCAAACGATGACCACGCTGCTCAAGGCCGTTCCGATGACCTTGGCACTGTTTTCCCTTTCGATCTTCTCCGGCGGCATTCTGGCGCTTCTGATCGTCTGGATGCGTGTCGGCGGCAACCCTGTGCTCGCATCCGTCGCCAAGGGATACATTTTCGTCTTTCGCGGCTCGCCGCTGTTGATCCAGATGTTTCTTGTCTTCTACGGACTCGGCCAGTTCGGCTTCATCCGCTATTCGTTCCTGTGGCCGTTCCTGCGCGAACCCTTTGTCTGCGCGGTCCTCTCGCTGGCGCTCTGCACCGCGGGCTATACGGCTGAAATTTTCCGCGGCGGCATTCGCGCCGTCTCCCCGCGCGACATTGAGGCAGCGCGATCGATCGGCATGTCCGGCGCGCTCCTCGTGCGTCGCATCCTCGCGCCGATCGCCTTTCGGCACGCGCTGCCGGCCTATTCCACCGAGATCGTCCTGATGATGAAATCGACGGCACTCGCAAGCCTGGTGACCGTATGGGAAGTAACGGGCGTGGCGCAGCGGCTGATCTCGCAGACCTATCGCACGATGGAAGTGTTTCTCTGTGCGGCTATCATCTATCTCGTTCTCAACTTCATCATTCTGCAGGCGATGTCACTGCTTGAATATTCGCTCTCGCGACACCGCCGCGCGATCCCGCCGGCGCTGAAAGCCTGAGCGCTGAACGACACGATTGGAGCTTCCATGCCAGGCGTCACCCGACTTTCCGTACGCAACATCCGCAAAAGCTTCGGCACCCACGAGGTCTTGCGCGGCATTTCCCTCGATGCCCAGGATGGCGACGTCATCTCGCTGCTCGGGGCATCCGGCTCCGGAAAATCCACCTTCCTGCGCTGCATCAACCTGTTGGAGACGGCAACCGACGGAGAGATCTGGGTTGATGGCGAGCAGGTTCGAATGGTTCACAAGGGCGGCACGAGCCGGCCCGCGAGCCAGAAGCAGGTCGATCATATCCGCTCGGAGCTCGGCATGGTCTTCCAGTCCTTCAATCTCTGGTCGCACATGACGATCTTGCAGAACGTGATCGAGGGACCGGTCCATGTCCTCAAACGCCCGCGCACCGAATGTATCGCCGAGGCCGAGGTGTTGCTCGAGAAGGTCGGCATTGCCGACAAGCGCCATGCCTATCCTGCGCACCTGTCCGGCGGGCAGCAGCAGCGCGCCGCGATCGCCCGGGCGCTGGCGATGAAACCGAAGGTCATGCTTTTCGACGAGCCGACCTCGGCGCTCGACCCGGAACTCGTCGGTGAGGTGTTGCGCGTCATGCGTGCGCTCGCCGAGGAGGGGATGACCATGCTGGTCGTAACCCATGAGATGAGCTTTGCCCGCAATGTCTCCAACCGGGTCGTCTTCATGAAGGAAGGCCTGGTCGACAGCAGCGGCACGCCGGACGAGATGTTCGGCGGCGGAGCCTCGCCCGCCTTTCGCCAGTTCATCGGCCATTTCGGAAGCGCGCAATGACGGTCACCATCGACACGCGGATCGGCTGGCGCGAGGTGGCCCGCGTCGCGGCCGGGGAGACGGTTGCGCTTTCTCGCGCGGCGTGGGCACGCGTGGACAATGCCAGTCGCATCGTTGCGCGCATTGTCGAGACGGGGGTGCGCGCCTACGGCATCAATACCGGCGTCGGCGCGCTTTCGGACACGGTCGTTGGTCGCGACCATCAAAGCCGGCTGTCGCGCAACATTGTTCTCAGTCACGCCTGCGGCGTCGGCGATGTCTTGGCCGCACGCGAGGTCCGAGCAATCATCGCTGCGCAAATCGCCAACTTTGCCCACGGCCATTCCGGTGTGAGCGCGGACATTATCCGCTATCTTGCGGGATTCCTGGAAAAGGACTGTGTGCCGGATGTCCCATCGAAAGGCTCGGCCGGTTACCTTACGCACAACGCCCACACCGCGCTCGTCCTCATCGGCGAGGGAAGCGCGCAGGTGGCCGGCCAGCGCATGAGTGGCCGCGAGGCGCTCAGCGCTATCGGCCTTTCGCCGCTTGTGCTCGGCGCGAAGGAGGGATTGAGCCTCGTCAATGGTACGGCCTGCGCAACGGGTCTTGCAAGCGTTGCACTCGCGCGCACCGAGCGGCTGCTCGACTGGGCGGATGCGATCGCAGCCCTCACTTTGGAGGCAGCCGGCTGCCAGATGGCGGCCTTCGACGAAGCGGTTCTGGCGCTTCGCCCGTCGCGCGGCCTCGGGCACGTCGGTGCTACCCTGCGAGAGCGCCTGGAAGGCAGCGGGCTCGTCGCGGCTGCGCTCGGCCGGCGCACGCAGGATGCGCTCAGTCTCCGCGCGATCCCGCACGCCCACGGGGCCGCCCGCGACCTCTTTGACCATGCATCTGATGTCGTAGACCGCGAGCTTGCTTCCGTCACTGACAATCCGACGGTGTCAGGAACGCCCCACAGTCCGATCGTCTCGTCGCAAGCCCATGCCGTCGCGCCCGCCCTCGCACAGGCGTGCGACAACCTGGCGATCGCCCTTGGGCAGATATCCGCCATGAGCGAGCGCCGCACGGATCGGCTTGTCAATCCGTTGGTGAGCGGCCTGCCGCCGTTCCTGGCAAGCGACGCCGGCAGCAACTCCGGCTTCATGATTGCGCAATATACCGCGGCAGCGCTCAGCAATGAGAACCGCAGGCTGGCGGCTCCGGCCTCGACAGATGGCGGCCTGACTTCTGCTCTCCAGGAGGACTTTCTCGCGCATCCGACGGCGGCCGCAAACAAGCTACTGAACGTGGTCGACAATGCCGAATACATCCTGGCGATCGAGCTGATGGCGGCTGCCCAGGCTCATGACTTCCTGTCCGCGACCGCAGCGCGCGCGCAAGGGACTGATGCCATCTATCGCCTCGTGCGCGGGGTCGTTGCGCATTACGACGACGATCGTCCGCTTGCCGGCGACATGGAAGCGCTTCGCATCCTGGTCCGGGAAGACATGCCACCGGTCGTGAACGGAGGGAGCAGGGATGACGGTCGAGTTTGACGTTGCCGTTATCGGCCTCGGCGCCATGGGAAGTGCTGCACTGTCCTTTCTTTCGGCGCGCGGCGCCAAGACGATCGGCATCGATGCCTATTTCCCGGCCCATGCGCTCAGTTCCTCGCATGGAGACAGCCGCCTGATCCGGCTCGGGTACTTCGAGGATCCATCCTATGTGCCGCTGCTGCAACGTGCCTATTACAACTGGCGCGCGTTGGAAATCCGGCTTCGCACGGAGATCTTGACGACAACCGGCGTCCTCCAGGTTGGTGCTGCGGACAGCAAGATCGTCGCGGGAACGCGCGCGTCCTGTGAGATGCACGGTTTGGCGCATGAGGTGCTCGATAAGGCTGAGATGGGACGCCGGTTCCCCGCCTTTCAACTGGACGACGACGAGATCGCGGTCCTCGATCCGCAGGGCGGCTATCTCAGGCCGGAAGCAGCCATTGCGGGCTAACTGAAACTTGCCGCACAGGATGGCGCCGTTCTCCACTTCGGTGAACGGATAACCGCAATCGAGCCGGGCGACGGCGGTGTCACGCTCCGCTCAGCCGATGGACTTTATCGCGCGAAGAAGGCGGTGGTTGCGACCGGACCCTGGATCGCCGAACTCGTTCCGCAGTTGAAGGCGCATGCGGTGCCGATCCGGCAGGTCGTTGCCTGGTACCAGCCACGCGACGGCTTCGCGACCGAACCGCGGCGCATGCCCTGCTTTCTTAGGGACGAGGGAGCAGGGGGCTCTTACTTCGGCTTTCCAGCGATCGGCATTGATGGCGTCAAAGTCGGCAGGCATGCACATTTTCGCGAACGGATCAATCCGGATGAGCCAAACCCGCCGGTCAACGATGCGGACACGGCGCTGCTCGATGGCTTTATCTCCAAGCGCGTGCCGGCGGCCGCCGGACAGCGTGTCAATGCCGTGACGTGCCGCTATACGATGTTGCCGAGCGAGGATTTCTTGCTCGACCTCGCGCCCGGCAATCCGAACGTCGTCGTCGCTTCGCCCTGTTCGGGACATGGCTTCAAGTTTACCAGCGTCGTCGGTGAAATCTTGGCGGACCTCGCACTCGAGGCCGCAACCAGCTTGCCGGTGGCCGCCTTCTCTTTCGATGCCATGAACCGTTTCGAGTGCGGGGCGCGCGTTACAGACATTCCACTTGGATGATCGAGCGGCCGATTGCACCAGGAAACCGCCAACGACCGAAATATCATCCGTCAGCCGGTGACGCGTAAATTTGATCCCGCTGACGCGCGGTGTTCTCGTTATGTGCTCTCAAGATCGCATAATATATCGACTGGAACGCTGCAGTGCCGGACACCTCCATTGAACCCTGATGTACCCGCTGGGCCCGCTCGACTGTTCGGCTTGTTATTTCTTCTTTTCATGCTATATGTAGGTAACTACCTACATGGAGGTGTTAGCTGTGGGGATTACGACCCTTTCCAGCCGAGAGCTGAACCACGACGTGAGTAGCGCCAAGAAGGCGGCAAAAAGCGGCCCGGTCATCATCACGGATCGCGGCAGGCCTTCCCATGTGCTCATGACCTACAATGAATTTGAGCGCTTGACCGGCAAGCACCGCAGTCTTGTCGAGGGTCTCGCCATGCCTGGCCTCTCGGGGATCGATTTCGAGCCGCACCGCGCTGAAATTAGTCCGCGCGAAGTGGACTTGTCTTGAGATACCTGCTCGATACCAACGTCGTTTCCGAATTGCGCAAGATCGGTGACGGCAAAGCCGATGCCAATGTGGTCGCATGGATCGGAGCGGAAGATGCGTCCCGCTTCTTCCTTTCGGCCATCACAATTCTCGAACTGGAGCGGGGTGTACTCGGGGTGCAGCGCCGAGACGCCGCACAAGGCGCTCGGTTGCGTTCTTGGCTCGACAGTCATGTGCGTCCGGAATTCGCCGGCCGTATTCTTCCGGTTGACGATGTGGTTGCGACACGGTGCGCGCACCTGCACATCCCCGACCGGCGCAATGAGGCCGACGCGCTGATTGCGGCGACGGCGATGGTTCACGACATGATCGTTGTCACCCGAAACACCAGAGACTTCGAAGGCACCGGCGTCGTTATCGTCGATCCCTGGCAAGGCTGATCGTTTCACTCCTATCCGAATACAGGCCGTTCCTGACCGGGCGAGTTCGATTGCTGGGTGGCCGGATCGAATCCGTTCAAGGCGATGGATAGGAGTTTAGATTCCGGACTGGCAGCCATGTTCCCGGGTTCCGATCGTCTCAGTAGGGCGGGGAGGGTCGCGCCGCTGCGGCCAGCGCGAATGGCCGCGATGCGGACTAAGCGGTCGTCGCCAAGCCGATTGCCGGATGACCTGTTTGGGGCCGAATCCGAAATGTCGGCTTCTAGCGTTCAATTATGGGAATGCGGCCATTTCGACCTCGTGGGCTTGCCAGTGGGTCAGAATGAGGGATGTCGCTTTGCATTTAAACGTGAGAATGCACCTGTTTTAGCCAAGGTTGGCATTTAATACTGAGAATCTGAGCGGCCGGAATCTCAAATTAAACTGCAACTGCGAACACGCCATTGATCGGCATGTATGGGTCATGATCTCGTCGATAGCGCCGCTGAAACGCGCCTTGTTCGCACCCATCATTTGGCCGCGTAGCATGTCGAGCATCTCAGGTCCGGCCCGCTCGACGATGGCCACTCCGGCCAGCAGAGCTGGTCGCAGATGCAGCGGCAGGATCGGACTTGCCGGTGTCGTCAGGCTCCCCCGTTCGACGACATCATCGAGATCTGGAATGATTGCGCCGATCACCCTGTATCGCCACGGTTCGTATCCTCGGGAGATGGGTCTCGTCACCCGTCGCATCAGCAGAAGCCGCGCGATCTCGGCCGGCGATGTCCAGGTTCGGACATTGCGTTCGGCTTCATCGTCGAGGAGCCGTTCTCCTATGAGAGAAGTCCCATGGTAGCGGCCGAAAGCAGTTGGCGGTCATGCCTGCCTGAGTGCCGGAGCAGGCAGCCGCAAAGCGTGCAGGTGATACGCCAGCCGAAAAGCTGGCTCCGAAGAACGGGCCTGGGGTCGTGCTTTGCCGGATGACAGCGAGAGCACGATTGGACAGGTTCCTTGGCAATCAGGCGCCGCGACGATTGCGCGATATTCGCGAAGGTCATGCGGTGAACCATGGTCTGATCAGCGGAGAACATGCGGGCAAGGCGGAAGACCTGATCCTCGTTGAGGTCGAGATCTGCGGCGCGCAGGGATGACGCCTCTGGAAGGCAATGCCGAAGCATAGCCAGGGGAGGGACAGCATAGAACTCGGCATGCCGGCCGATCCACGACGACAGAAGCTCATCCGTGCGAGGCGCCAGCGTTACCGGCAACCGCCGCGAGGTCTCTCCCATATCAGGCGAAGGCGGCTTCCGCATCAAACTCCGGCTCCCATTTCTCGATGGCTGCGTCCGTAATCCTTTCTTGGCCGCTTTTGATGGCCTCGATAGCGAGTGAGTTGATAATGTGAAAGATGTTCGCGGTGACGCCTTCGGTGATCTGTAGCATCCGCCGCAGCGATTTTGCTGTTAGCACCGATGGTAGACGCAGCGGCGTGTTGCGCAGGATCAAGGCGATCAAGATTTCGAACTGCTCGTTGGCGGCCCAGCGGTTCAACGTAAACTGCTCGAAGCGGCGGGCCAATTGCACATCGCCGCCGATGGCTTCGCGGGCGTCATTAACCCCGAAGCAGACGAGAGAGATCTGGAGGCGGTTGCTAAGAAAACGCAATGTGTTGAGGACAATACGCTGCTCGCGATAGCTTCCGGCAAGAATATTATGCACTTCGTCGATCACTAGCACCTGCACACCGATCGCTTCCATGATCCGCAAAGCGGCCTGCTCCATCTGCGCGATATCGGCGCGTGGCCGCTGCGGTGCACCGAGCAGGGTCAGCAGTCCGGCGTAGAACCGCCGTTCGCCGGGGCGGCTGGTCATCTCCATGGCCAGGACCGGTGTCTTCAGCTTACCGGTAATCGAATTGAAGCTTGGCGGGTCCACGGAAGCGCTTCATGATCATCGTCTTGCCCATGCCGCTGTCGCCATAAATGGCGATGGATGGCATTCGCGTTCCACGCGGATGATCGAGCAAGAGGTTCAGTCGATCGAGCACCTGCTTTGCCCGCGGATAAACAAGCCAGCGGCGCGATCTGATCGCGCGGATGCGCTGTTCGTCGGCTTCAGCAATCAGCGCTGCGGCGCTCGCGGTCAGGTGGAGAGTTCGGTGTTCATGCCAGCTCACTCCGTGTCCTCGTCAAAGGCCACAGGTTTGCTGGAGTCGACCCCGCGAAGCGAGCCCCATCCGCCGTCATCCACCCTCGTTTTTGCGCTGCCTGGACGGCCGCGTCGCGCAGCCGCCGTCTTCTTGACCGCTGCGTCCACCAGTTTGCGCTGCTCGATCGCAGATGATCCGCGACGTGGCGTTCTCGTGCTTTATGGTGCGGTAGCACACGTCGTCGGGTCTTTGCCGCTGCGACGCTGCGGGAATGACGCACAAGCTCACCCCGGCCGCCACGATACCCAATGCAGTTTGAATTTCGCGGACCTCTTCCACGCTTCCTTGAGAAATGCCTAGCTCGGTCAACATCTTGAGGATCTCGTCCGCAAAGCTCGGCCGTGGAGCCGACGGATAGACGACCAGCGGTTGCCCTCGAGTTCGGCACGGGCGATCGGTTCGGTGGAAAGCGATTTCGGGTGTCCGTTGGGGAAGGCGACGACCAGCCGTTCCTCTCGCGACGTCAGCCTCTCAATCTCGCTATCATTGAATCGGACCCTGCCGAAGCCGACATCGATCCGCCTTTCCTTGAGAGCGGTGACCTGTTCGGTCGACACCATTTCCCGGATCTCGATGTACAGATCGGGCCAACGTCCGCGCATTCGACGGACGAGGTCCGGGATGCCGCCATAAAGCGTCGAGCCCACTGCCGGGACCACCGTTGGCCGATCCGACCGCCGGCTCAGAGCGAGTGCGCTGAGAAAATCCGCCGCGACACACCGCCTGTCCCGGCGAAGCGCCGTGCCCGCGGATAAGCCGGCGCGTCGGGCAGCGTGGCTGGGCTAAGAAATCGCATAAAGTATCAACAGGAACCGCAAAGAATGACAGGACTACGGCCGACGCGACTAGGCCTCGATCGCCCGGCGGTGCCGTTCCACCGGTGCCCGAAAACCTAGCCTTATCGCTGATGCACATAAGTGCCGGGCGCATCGTCGATCGGGGGATATCTCTTGGGAACGCCGAGGACCGGCGGTGCCACCCGTTCCGGCGCTGAATGGCCGGCGAGCCACTCGACCCAGTCCGGCCACCATGAGCCGTCCTTCGATGTGGCTGCCGCGGCCCATTCGTCCGCGCTGACGCTGGGATCGCCCTCACGTGACAATGCGATGCGAAAACCTCGCCCGGGATGGTCTGGCTCCGAGACGATGCCGGCATTGTGGCCCCCGCTTGTCAGCACAAAAGTGACGTCGGTGTCGGTGAGATAATGTATCTTGTACACGGAACGCCACGGTGCGACGTGGTCTCGCTCCGTCCCAACGACGAACATCGGAAGGCGGATGTTCTGGAGGTGAGCCGGTCGTCCGTCAACGATGAAACGGCCGGCGGCAAGTTCGTTGTCGAGATAGAGACGCTGCAGATATTCCGCATGCATCCTGTAGGGCATGTGGGTCGGGTCCGCGTTCCACGCCATAAGATCGGTCATCGGGGTGCGTTTACCGATCAGATAGTCGTGGACAAGGCGCGACCACACGAGATCGTTGGTGCGCAGCAGTTGAAATGCCCCCGCCATCTGATCGGCAGAAAGACAGCCACTATGCCACATCATGCTGTCGAGAAAATGCAGCTGGCTGTGATCGATGAACAACGCCAATTCGCCAGGTTCGGAGAAGTCCGTCTGAGCGGCAAACAGCGTGACCGACGCCAAACGCTGGTCCTCGGTGCGCGCCAGCGCGGCCGCCGTGATCGCTAGAAGCGTCCCTCCCAGGCAGTAGCCCGTTGCGTGGATCTTGCGTTCAGGAACGATGGCGCTGACGGCATCAAGCGCGGCCAGGATTCCCAGTCTCCGGTAATCGTCGAGAGTAAGGTCGCGGTCCCTCGCGGTGGGATTGCGCCAGGAAATGCAGAAGACGGTGTGGCCCCGCGCCACGAGATAGCCGATCAGGGAATTATGCGGTGAAAGGTCGAGGATGTAGTATTTCATGATCCAGGCCGGCACGATCAGGATCGGCTCGGCCAGGACGTCCTTCGTCGCGGGCGCATACTGGATCAGCTCGATCAGGTGGTTTCGGTAGACGACCTTTCCAGACGTGGCCGCGACATCGTGTCCTACGCGGAAGGCTTCCGTCCCGACCGGAGGTTGCCTCATGGCCATCCGGCCGACGTCTTCGAGCCAGTTGCGGAATCCCTGCGCGAAGTTCGCCCCGCCCGTCTCCATTGCCTTGTGGATCACTTCCGGGTTGGCAAAGGGAATGTTGGACGGCGAGAACATGTCCAGCAACTGGCGCGCGGTGAAGGAGACGACATCCTCGTGGTGCGGTGTCATGCCCGGGACGTTGCGCGTAACATTGTGCCACCACTGCTGGCACAGCAAGAAAGCCTGCGCCCAGATTGTGTAGGGTTGCTTTTGCCAACCCTCCGCACGAAACCGGTTGTCTCCCGGCAGCGCCTCGATGCAGGGTGTCGCGTCCGGACGCGTCGCGGCTGCAGCCATGTAAGTCAGCAGAAGGCCCCAATTCTGCCCTGCCTTATCGGCGAGTTCCATGCGCTTCCCCGGAGCCGATGCGAGATGGATCGACCAGTCGAAATAGGCGAGCATCAATGCGGCAGGTGAAAGACCTCCGGTCGCCATTGCACTCAGAGCCTCACGCATCCGATCGATCGCCCGGAATGCTTCGCCGCCCGCGTCCTCGTCTTCGTATGGCAGCGCCGACTGAGCCGTTATCGAGCTGGCGGACCCTGCTTTCCTCGCGCGGGCTGCGGCCAAAACTGGTCTTTCAGGCGTCTTCATTGCGAAACTCCATTCAGCCTTGCTGCGCAGTCGTTCACGCCGATTTAATGCCCGATCGCCGACGGGGATCAACGAAGTGTCGTCGATCGGAGCAGCAGACGGAAGCTACCATTTATGATGGTGCGCTGCTTGTCAGTTCTGGGCAAGTAAGGCCTTTCGGCATTCCGAAGCGCAGGTCCGCCTTGCGCTGGAGGAGGTACATCAACTTCCCCAGAAGAGCTCTCATCCCGAAAACACGTCGGTGTTCGGGAGGCGCGCCGCGCTGTCTGGCTATCGTGCGAATGGTTCAGAAGCGAAATCGAACGAGGCGCCCCATACGATAGGGGGTTAGGATCATGCTGAAGAGCTGCAGCGCGATCTGGACGGGCGGTGACATCCGCGCCATCTGTCCGATGTCCCAATCCGAACGATCCTCGATGAGCTTTAGCCCCGAAACCCGCCGTTCTATCTCTGCCGGGTCGTCGAGCGCCCAATGGAGACAGGCACCGGTGGCGCGGATTGCCGGATTGAAGCGCAGCAGTCGGATCGCGAAGCTGCTATAGGCATCGAAGGCTATCTCGCCCGAGGGAAAGTGGCCGGCGATCCGCCGCAAAACCTGTGAAACTTGCCGTTCCTTCAGATAAGGCAGAACGCCCTCGGCGACGATCATGGCCGGCCTGTCGGAAGGAAGGTTCGCAATCCACCCGCGCTGAACGATCGAGCCGGCAACCATCGTGCAGCCCGCACGGTCCGGGTAGATCTGCTGACGCAAGGAGATGACGTCCGGGAAATCCACTTCGAACCAGCGAACCCCCGGCCCAGGATTTATCCGGAAGATGCGACTATCGAGACCACAGCCGAGATGGACAACAGTCGTCTCCGGGCAGTGCTGAAGGAATGCCTCTGTCCAGCGATCAAGCATATAGGCGCGCAACGCGATGCCGATGGCCATGTCCTGACCAACTTTAAGGTGCCGACCGTCCTGATCGATACGGTGCAATGCGTCTGCGGCAAAGCGGTCGCGCAGCAGCGAATCCGGCATGGCGTTTTCGGCTGCCTTGGCTTGGAGCGTGATCAGCAGGGTTTCCCTTGCGCCGGTGAGGCGGATTTGCTCCGATTGCATGGCTTTCTCCAAGGTGCCCGGCATCAGGAGCGTACTCTCTCTGTCGCATCCGCAGCAACGGTTTCTTATCCGCAACATCAATCAAGCTATCGTGCGGGGCAGCAGCCAAATCTGCCGCGTAGCACCGATGAGCGCCTGGTGGCGACAGTGAGGAGGCGGACAGGCGGTCCCTCCCCGATACTCTGGAGCGACTGCCAGATTTCGAAAGGCACCGCAGCGCCTCTTGGGATCCGTTAGCGCAGCGCTCGGAGCGCGTGAGTCTGCACGGAACGAACCGCGACCATCGCGGTTCGGAGGAAGGTTGCAGTTTTGCAAGTCTCCCGACCGGATGGCGCCTTGCCTGCTCACTTGCGAGCGGAGAAATTACGATGGCGCGCAGTACCAACCAAAAGCTGATGAAGGCGAGCGACATTCCAGCCTTCGTGGATGACGTCATCGAGGCCGGATGCGATATCTGCGCCGTTGGCCGCGACAAATACGTGATTGGACATACCGACCTGCCACCGGGCGCCTATGAGAAGAAGAGGCGCATGTTAGACAGGATCGAAGAAGCGTATGGCGATCGTGATTTCCTCAAGGTCGAGATTGTCGCTTACCTGCGATCAATTGGCCGATTTGTCGACGTCGGGACAGACGGATCTGAATAGAAGGTCTCGCCGGGATGCCCATGTCGGGCGAGAACATCTGCCGCCGCTGCTCCGGAACAGGCAAGCTCGACGGCGAAGCATGCCCAGACTGAGGCGGGACGGTAAAGGTGATCACTCCGATTGGTGGCGCGCCGGGTAAGGTGTCTTGAGGTGGAATGGCGCCTTGAAGTGTGCGATGCCATTTCCGGGATGCCCTCCCGCGGCGGATAAGCGAGCGCGCCCAGCGTTCCGTGCGCTTGGGCAGTGCCCCCGGTTCGCTGAGTCGATTTCGGGTGCGTGAGGCTTGGCGACGCCGACTGGATACCTGCGCGCTGAAGCCCATTGCCGCTGCGCGCGATGCCGAGTATCGGCGCAATGGGTACCCGCTGCATTTCTGCTAGCCGGTGTTGAGGACTCTCTCAGAGGACCGCGAGAGGCGCTCGCGATCTTCTGATGAGCCCAACCAGCTGAGGTGACTATCACGGATATTTCATTGTGCAGCGCAGCAACAATCCGGGGCTAGCCACGTTGTTACTCGGGCGCGCAGCCCTACCGCTGATGCAAGGAGATATCCATTCATGAGAACCCTATCCGTTATCCTTCCAAGAATTACGCGGCCCAGTACGGGCAAGGCGGCGCACCTGCACTCCGGCAACAGGCTTTCCACACTAACGAATTTCGGGTCGAACCCAGGTAAGTTGAAAGCCAGATATTATCTGCCGCCGAACCTGGCAAAGAGACCGGCGCTCGTCGTCGCTGTGCACGGATGCACACAGATTCCAGCCGATTACGATGTCTGTTCCGGCTGGTCGAAACTGGCCGAGAGGCATGGCTTCGCGCTGCTTTACCCGCAGCAGGTGCGCGACAATAACGGCAATCTCTGCTTCAACTGGTTCTTGCCTGGCGATATCCGGCGCGAAGCGGGCGAGGCTCTTTCCATTCGGCAAATGATCCAGACGATGTGCTCGAGGCACAAGATCGCCGGTGAAAAAATTTATGTGACGGGACTGTCCGCCGGTGGCGCAATGGCGAATGTCTTGCTTTCGACCTATCCCGAGGTTTTCGCTGGCGGAGCGATCATTGCCGGGCTCCCATACGCAACCGCGCTGACCCTCTCGCAGGCATTCGAGCGGATGCGCGGGCACGGCATGCCGTCGACGCGAGAACTGCGCGCCAAAGTTCTGTCGGCATCCAGCCATACGGGACCATGGCCGACAATCTCCGTCTGGCATGGAACGAGGGACAGCACTGTTGCCGAAGTGAACGCGCGCGCAATCGTCGAACAGTGGCGCGGCGTGCATGGCTTGGGCGAGGCGCCGACGGTCACTGAAACGATAGACGGGCAGACGCGCAAGGTCTGGAAGGACAATGACGGACGGCAGGTCGTCACTCTCTATAGCATCGAAGGCATGGGGCACGGGCTGCCGCTTGATCTGGCGAGTGGCTATGGAAAGCGCGGTCCCTACATGCTCGACGTTGGTATATCGTCAACCGCCCATATTGCCTATTCATGGGGATTGACGCGAAAACTGACGAGAGACCGACGTGACGAGGCAAAGCCGACGCATCCACTCTACATGCGGATCGTTCACGCTCGGCTCAGAACAAAATCCTGAAAGTCATCGCCGACGCTCTTCGATCGGCCGGGCTGATGCCGAAACAGACTCCGTCTGATTTTCTGGCCTCTGATACTGCGGTGACCACCCGCGCGCGAGCCCGCGGCTCATGAACTGCTCAGCGACTGCAAGCTGCTCGCGCAGATGCTTGCAGTCGAGCAGCAGTGTGGCGATCGCTGCGCGCGGATCTTCATCGTGCCAGGCGAGGGCGGCTTCGACCTCCCAATCGAGATCGGCGCTCTTCGCCTTTATTTCTGGGGCGGTCATTGTAATTTCAGGCTTAGCTGGATGCTGCGTTGGGGGATCGTCAAGGGTTTGCCGGTCTCAATCCGCCCAACCACCTCCTTGCGCCGCGCTGCCTCGCGCTCTCTTTTTGCGCGCAAAGCCGCCACGATGGAGTGAGCGCGCTCGATCACGTCTTCCGCATTGGTCATGAGAACCTCATTCTTCTCATCTGCCAATGACGTCAAGGGCTAACACTCCCCGGCATTTGAGGCGCCGGAGGAGCTCGTCGCCCATCAGGCCCTCATGCAAGGAACGGAAGCCTGGCAATTCATGGACGGCGAAAAGATCATTACCGGGGGCGCTTCAAGGCCGACAACGCCCGGGCTCTCCCCGCCGCCGCATTGGCTGGGGGTAGCTTGGATCCCCGATGGCGTGACCCGTGAATATGCAGCATCCGGCGCGCTGGTTCCGGTCATGACACGCTATCCACCACCTCTGCCGGCATATATGTCATCCGCCCGTCGGGGCAGCATCCCGCAAAGAAGATACGTGTCTCACAGAAATGCTGATCGAGTGTTTCGAGGAGGCTCCGACCCCTGTGGGCGTCGGTCGCTCCGCGATGTCAGGGCCTAAAATCGCCGTGAAACCAAACTGAGATCAAGAAGGCTCCAAATCTGCAAGGTAATGCTCTCTTTTAATATCCTCTTCCTACAGGAAAACCCATGACGCACGCGTCGAGGGCTCGAAGGATTAAACTAGGGGCCTGGGGAGGCAAACTAGTCGTGACTGAAGCCCCCGCCACCAGTAGAGGGAGAGGACTTCCGGTTTGAAAGTTCGTTAAGAGCCACGCAAGCCCTGCAAAGGCCTACGCCGCTCGTACGTCACGCGCCAGCCTTCGGGTGCATTTGTCGGCGTGATCACCAACTGGTCTTCCGTCACTTCAAAATTCCGCTCGAGCCGTTGTCCGATAAGGTTGCGAACGAGCGATGAACACACCGTGATGGCAAACGTCTTTTTCGCTTGGTCGATTTCGACCGGGCCATAATAGGCCTCATAGCCATTTGCCATGCAAGGCGTCGGCTCCGCCGCAGCGTCCGGGTTCATGGCCTGCACGGATAGTGTGCCGCTTTTCGAGAGGATCACCTGTCCGGAATACGGAATCTGTTCTGTCTGCCGCTCGCGTCGGTGACCTGAAGGGAGGTCATGTTCCACGCACCAACGAACCCTTTTCGTCGTTGGCGAGGGCCGGGGACAATACGGCCATAAGCTCACAAGGGATTGACGCAACGCCCGTTGCAGAAGATCGCATAATGTATCGGCTGGAATGTGCCGTACTTGGGGGACAGGGTCAGGCTATGCTGCGCTATCGATTTCCGGGATCAACTCCAGTTCGCGATGAAGTGCTATTTCCTCTGTCTTGAGGTTGAAGCTGGTCTGCATGTTCATCCAAAACTCCGGCGTTGTGCGGAAGTATTTGGCGAGGCGCAAAGCGGTATCCGTCGTTATCGGTGTTTGCTCCGCCGCTATGCGTTCGATGCGGGTGCGAGGAACATTGAGCTTTTTCGCCAGTGCACCAGCGCTCATGTTAAGGGGACGTAGGTACTCCTCGCGTAGGATTTCGCCCGGATGGACCGGCGGAAGGATATGGGTCATCTCAAGCTCCCTGTGCCACGATTGGCGTTTAATGGTAGTCAACTATTTCGACGTCTTCGATACCGGCATCTGTCCATACGAAGCATATACGCCACTGATCATTGATCCGGATCGAGTGTTGGCCTTCTCTATCGCCCTTCAGCGCTTCAAGTCGATTTCCCGGAGGGGAACGCAGGTCGTCAAGAGCGGCAGCACTTTCAGGATCGTCAATTTACGAACGGCCGACCTCACGATGTCTGAAGGAAAGCCTTTTGGTGCTTTGCCGCGCGCAACGGCTTCGGTTTTGGCGTCCTTAAATGACCTGATCACGTCCGGCTCTTTATGCTTGTATCATATGGTGATACTGGTGAAAGTCAACCAATATGTATCATTGCACGATACAGATTCGCAATCGCGATCCTTTTTACGCCATCCGAAAATGGCCGATCTTCGGTTCGATACCGTTGTTCAAGGCGAGGGATAGGAGCCGACATCTCGGGTGGCGGCGTATCGTCGGCTTCCGGTCGTCTCAGTCGGGTGGAAAACTTGGAGAGCAACCCAACGAGTGACAGCAATCCGCGCGAGAAGCCGACATTTCCCCACCCCCGCCTTGAAGAGTCGAACTGTCGCGCTGGCGACTCGCATGCTGAACAGTGGCCTTGAGGAGGGGCCGGGGCTTCATCGATTTGCATAAAAAACGCCGTTGAGCTCATTCCTCCCGCATCGCCCGGGCGATCTGGTCGGCCAGCGGCTTGACGAGGTAGGAGAGCGCCGTGCGCTCGCCAGTCTGGATGAACGCCTCGACCGGCATGCCGGCGTGCAGGACGAGGCTGCCGAGCTTGTGGAGCTCGGCCGCGGAAATCCGGATGCGCGCGGCGTACCACGCCTCGCCGGTCTGCGGGTTGGTGCTGAGGTTAGCGGCAATCGTCTGCACTTCGCCGATGATCTCCGGCGTCGTGCGCTGGTTGAAGGCAGAGAAGCGCAAGGTGGCCTTCTGCCCGAGATGCAGCTGATCGATATCGGCCGGCTGCATTTTCGCCTCGACGACGAGGCTGTCGTTGACGGGAACAATCTGCATCGCCGTTTCGCCGGGGGCGATGACGCCGCCGAACCGTGTGCACCGCAAGTTCGTGCACGATGCCGTTCTGCGGCGAGAGGATATCGATGCGCTTCAACTGGTCCTCGGCGGTAACCCGCTGCTCGGTGAGTTCCGCCAGCTTGTTGTCGACGTCGCGCAGTTCCGTTAGCACCTCGGAGCGGCGGTCCTGGTCGAGCTGCAGGACCTGCAGTTCGGTCTCCGTCGTCTGCGTCGCCGCGCGGGCGATCTCCGCCGTCAGTTGGCCGCGCTCGCCCGACAATTGCGCCTTCATCGGCTTCAATTCGGCAAGCCGCGAGAACAGCGCCGGTCCCTGCGCGTGCAAGCTGGTAATGCCCGCGAGTTCCTCATCGATCAGCCGCAGCTCGTCATCCTTCGCATCGCGCCGGACTTTCAGTCCATCTGCCTCCTGCGCCAATTGATGCACGCGCTGCCTGAGCTGCGCTTTCTGGCCGTCGATCGTGCGTTTGCGTGCGTGGAACAGCGCCTTTTCCGCATTGACGTAGGCGGCGACCTCGGGATCGCCCAGCCTCGCTTCGAGCGCCTTCGGGGGCGCCGGTTCTTGCGCCTCGTCGCGCTCGGCGGTGAGCCGAATGGCGCGCGCCTGCGACCGGTCGATCTGCTTGGCGATGACCGTCAGATTGGCGCGTGTGACGGTGTCGTCGGGCCGGACCAGCAACTCGCCCGCCTTCACCTGCTGGCCGTCGCGCACCCGGATCTCGCCGACGATGCCGCCGTCGCGGTGCTGGATGCGCTTGACGTTGCCCTCGACGACAACGGTGCCTGCGCCGACGAAGGCGCCGGAGAGATTGCTCGTTGCCGCCCAGCCGCCAACGCCGAAGACGAGTACCGCGATCGAGACGCCGGCGATCAGCATGTGCGGGAGATGGCCTTGGCGGCGCGGCTTTCTGCTTTGGTGCTCATGCGGTCTCCGAAACGGCGTGGACGGTGGTCTTGCGCAGCACCTCGTCGCGCGGGCCGAAGGCGACGGCTCGGCCCTCGGCCATGAACAGGACCTGATCGACGGCGGCCAGGGCATTCGGCCGGTGGGCGATAACGACAACGATCGCGCCGGCCTTGCGGGCGGCGAGGATGGCATTGGTGAGCGCCGCCTCGCCCTCCGCGTCGAGGCTGGCATTCGGCTCGTCGAGCACCAGCAGGAACGGCTTGCCGTAGAGCGCCCGGGCGAGGCCGATGCGCTGGCGCTGGCCGGCCGACAGGATGGCGCCGGCAGCACCGATCCGGGTGTCGTAGCCTTCCGGCATCGACAGGATCAACTGAAGCACGCCGGCTTGTTCGGCCGCTTCGATGATCGCGGCCGGGTCCACGTCTCTCGCGAAGCGGCTGATGTTCTCGGCGATCGTGCCGTCGAACAGGTCGACGCCTTGCGGTAGGTAGCCGATCGAAGGCCCAAGCGATTCTGGCTCCCATTGGCCGAGCTCGGCCCCGTCGAGGCGGATCGTGCCGCGCGCGGGCGGCCAGACACCGACCAAGGCACGGGCCAGGGTCGACTTGCCGGAGCCGCTTGGGCCGATGATGCCGACGCCCTGGCCCGCGGCGAGCTTGAACGAGACGTCGCGGACGATGGCGGCATTGTTGCCGGGTGCGGCGACGACGAGCCCGGCCGCGTCCAATGTTTGCCGCGGCGCCGGCAGTGGCACCGGCTGGCGGTTCTCGCAGGCGCGTATCGGTTGATGGTGTCTTGGCTTGGCAATTTCACGAGAATTCTCTTTGTAGCGGGCCAATTGCTGGTTCGATGACGCCACCGCGATCAGTGCTGTAGGCTCCCTAGTGTCACACGTCCGCACTCAATGCAGCAGTTGCTTTCATATCGTGAAACCTGATATGAAGCGTAGGAAAGCGTGGGGATGATATGACTGGTAAAGTACTCGTGATTGATCCGATCGAGCGGCAAGACCTCATCAAAGGTCTCGCAAGCGACGTTCGCGTGATGATGTTGAAGTTGCTTCGATCGAGCGGTCCCAAAAACGTGAACGAGATCGCGGAGGAACTAAGTCTTCCCCAGTCAACGGCGTCGATCAACCTGAAGGTGCTCGAGGATTGCGGACTGATCTATACTGAGGGACAGCGGGCCAAAAAGGGCAGCCAGAAAGTCTGTTATTCGGCCTTCCAGGAAATTCTCATTTCGTTTTCAGAGCCAGTGGTTGATCGATTAGCGGACGCGATAGAAGTTTCGATGCCGCTTGGTCTATATACCCAGTTTGAAGTCACCGGCCCGTGTGGGATGTGCTCCAAGGATGGTGTCATCGGCCTTCTCGACGTACCGGACACCTTCCTCGATCCGGACCGTATGAAAGCGGGGCTTCTGTGGTTCAACACGGGGTTCGTAGAATATCAGTTTCCTAACAACACCCTGCTCAAGAAGGCGAAACCTAAGGCAATCGAATTCTCGATGGAACTGAGTTCTGAAGTGCCGGGGACGTCGGCAAACTGGCCGTCCGACATATTTCTGCAGGTCAACGGAATCGAAATCGGCACGTGGACGTCGCCGGGCGATTATGGGGACAAAAGGGGTACTTTCACGCCGGACTGGTGGAAACTCGCGGGTTCACAGTATGGCAAGCTCAAGAACTGGCGCATCAACGAGCAGGGAAGTTTCGTTGATGGAGTGAAGATATCAAACACCAACCTCGATGACCTCGATCTGGACAAGCATCGTTCAATCCGGTTGCGGGTTGGCGTCAAGGACGCGGCCGAGCATCCCGGTGGAATCAACATTTTCGGCAGCGGCTTCGGCAATTACGACCAGGACATCGTGCTCCGAATTCAAATTTGAGAAGTCATACTTTTGCTTGACGTGACCCTCCAATTCGGTTTCATATACCAACAAATTGGATATAAACCGAAATCTTGGATATTGAATTCGAGGGGAGAGAGTTTTGGAGGCTCGGGTCACCGCGCATTCGCGCTATACAATCGCCGACATAGATCGGCGGCTATACGGATCATTCCTGGAGCACCTGGGTAGGGCTGTCTATACAGGCATTTACGAACCCGACCATCCAACGGCGCTCCCCAACGGGATGCGCAAGGACGTAATCGATCTCGTGCGGGAACTCGATACACCGATTTGCCGCTATCCAGGTGGCAATTTCGTGTCGGCCTACAATTGGGAAGACGGCATTGGGCCGAAAGAGGGCCGTCCGACGCGCCTTGATCTCGCATGGCGCACCTCGGAATCTAACCAGGTCGGTATCCATGAGTTCGCCGAATGGGCCGAGGCTGCTGGCACAGAAATGATGCTGGCGGTCAATCTGGGCTCGCGCGGCCTGGACGCCGCCCGGAACTTCGTCGAGTACGTGAACCATCCGGGCGGCAGTCAGTGGTCGGACCTACGGCGCCAGAACGGGCGCGCGGAGCCTTGGAATGTCAAGCTGTGGTGCCTTGGCAACGAAATGGACGGGCCGTGGCAGGTGGGTCACAAAAGCGCCGCCGAGTACGGCCACCTCGCAAACGAGACCGCGAAGGCCATCCGAGCCTTCGACGACAAGCTTGAACTTGTCGTCTGCGGATCATCCCACTCCGATATGGCGACCTATCCTCGGTGGGAGGCAACGGTCCTCGACGCGACATACGACCAGGTCGACTACATCTCCCTCCACATGTATTTCGAGAACTACGAGAAGAGAACTTCAGAGTTTCTCGCTCTTCCGGAAAAGCTCGATCGCTACATCGGCACCGTCAGTGGTGTTATCGATTTTGTGAAGGGCAGCAAACGATCCAAGCGAGACGTCAAGATTTCCTTCGACGAATGGAACGTCTGGTACCACGAGCGCAAGAACGACGCTAAGCGGATGCGAGAATGGAATTGGCCTCATGCGCCGGTGCTCCTGGAAGACATATATAACTTCGAGGATGTGCTCCAGGTCGGGTGCATCATCAACACCTTCATCCGCCGCTCGGACGTCGTGCGAGTCGCCTGCATAGCGCAGTTGGTCAATGTGATCGCGCCGATCATGACCGAGCCAGGCGGTCGTTCTTGGCGTCAGACGATCTACCATCCCTTCCATCTGGCATCTCGCTACGGTCGAGGCACCGCTCTACAACTCGACGTCGACTGTGCGACTTATGTCTCCAACGTGTCCGAAGCTGTGTCCTATCTCGATATCGCCGGCGTTCATGACGGCGACGCGGGCACTCTCACCTTCTTTGCGGTCAATCGCCACTCGTCCGAATCGGCAAGCATCAAGCTCGCCGTGGAGCGCTTCGGAACCATCAGGGGCGTCGAGCACACCCTGATCAAGCACGACGATCTCGAGGCCCGGAATACCAAGGACAATCCGGACAATGTCTCGCCGCGCAAGACGTCCGATGCGGTCATGGACGGCAACAGTGTGAGTGTTTCCGTTCCGCCATACTCATATTCGATGATCAGAATTCAACTTTAAGATCAATCGGTAGCGGCAACACGCTGCTTGTCTGGGAGGAAAGTGACATGCCGAATTGGTTTAAACTTACGAAGGCAGTGCTTTTGGCGGGAGGTCTCATGACCACCGTCGCCCACGCCGAGGAAACCGTCACATGGTGGGACTTCTTCGGCGGCGGTGACGGCGTTCGCATGAAACAAATGGTCGCCGATTTCAACGAGGCCCACAAGGGCGAGATAAAGATCGATGCGACCACGCTGGAATGGGGAACGCCATTTTACTCCAAGGTCCAAACCTCTACGGCGGTTGGCGAAGGCCCTGATATCATGACGTATCACGCCAGCCGCATCCCGCTGGCGGTGAAGCAGGGCATTCTGCAGGAAATCACCGCCGACGACTGGAAGACGATGGGCCTCGGACAATCTGACTACGCCCCCGCGACTTGGGAGGCTGTGAGCATCGACGGCAAACAGTATGCGGTGCCGCTCGATACGCACCCAATCGTCCTTTATTATAACAAGGACCTGCTCAAGAAAGCCGGAGTTCTCGGCGACGACGGCAAGCCGAAGGGCATGGACTCGCGTGAGAACTTCACCGCGACGCTGAAGGCCTTGAAGGCCGCTGGGGTCAAGTTCCCGCTTGGCTCGGTGACTGCGGACGGCAACTTCATGTTCCGCACCGTCTATTCCTTCATGGGCCAGCAGGATGGTGAGCTCATGACGGACGGTGAGTTTCTTGCTGGCGACAGCGCAAAGAAGCTCGAAAACTCTCTTGCCGTTCTGTCCGAATGGACGAAGGAAGGGCTTCAATCCACCTATACGGACTACCCTGCGACCGTGGCGCTCTTCACATCGGGTGAAGCTGCGATGATGATCAACGGGGTTTGGGAAGTCCCGACGATGACGGACCTCAAGAAGAACGGCAAGCTCTTCGAATGGGGAGCCGTCGAACTGCCTGTAATCTTCAATCATCCCTCCACCTACGCCGACAGTCACACCTTCGCGCTCCCTGCGAACAAGGGCAAGGACATGAGTCCCGAGAAGCGAGCCGCGGTCCTCGAGGTCATGAGCTGGATGTCGAAGAATTCCTTGTTCTGGGCGACCGCGGGGCATATCCCCGCATATGGTCCCGTCACGAACTCGGCCGAGTACAAGGCGATGGAGCCGAACCACACATACTCTTCGCTGACCGCAAACATGATCTTCGATCCGAAGACTCCGCTGGCGGGCATCGCTGGGCCAATTTTTGACGTGATGTCGAATTTCTTCGTGCCGACGCTCAATGGTGAAATGGAGCCCGCGAAAGCGGTCGAGGAGATCAAGACCGGTTTGGCCGACCTTTGACGACCCGAGGCCCAGGCAATCAATCGTTCGCCTGGGCCATCCTCGTCTGAAAGGTAAGTGGAGCGGGAGGATGATGCTCAGAAACCGGCGCAACGAAGCTCTCTTCGCCTTGGCGCTCATCGCGCCGTTCGTCGCCATTTACGGACTTGTGTTCGTCTATCCGACGATAAGGCTTTTCATGATAAGCCTGACAGATGCGCCCCTGATTGGCGATGGAAACTTCGTCGGGTTCGACAACTACGCACGCCTTCCTTCTGACCGACGGTTCGGCACCGCGGTATGGAACACGGCCTACTTCGTACTCATCACCGTCGTCCCTGGAACGCTTGTGGCATTCGCAATAGCGCTCGGCGTCAATCGTCTTGCCGGACGACTTCAGGCAGCCATACTCGCCCTGTTCTTCTTGCCATATATTCTTCCGGTCTCGGTCGTGTATCTCCTCTGGGATTGGACGCTGAACTTCCAGTTCGGCATCGCGATGTACCTTTTCGACATGCTCGGCATCGCGCGCATCCCCGTTTTCAAGTCGACCGCCTGGTTCATGCCCGCCGTCGGCATAATCACGATCTGGTGGACCGCAGGATTTTCCATATTGTTGTTTCTCGCCGGATTGCGAACCATCCCGACGGAAATCTACGAGGCTGCGGCCTTAGACAACGCCGGCAGATGGTCGACCTTCCGCCGCATTACTTGGCCTTTGATGTGGCCAATCACCGCGCTCGTACTGACCATCCAGTTGATTTCGCAGCTCAAGATTTTTGACCAAGTCTACCTCTTCTCAGTCGGCGGACGACCGAACGACAACGTGGTCCTGGTCTATTATGTCTTTCAGCGAGCGTTCCAATCGGATCAGGGAGGCAGGGCGGCAGCCGTCGCGGTGGTCCTATTTGTGATCGTCATTGTCGTGTCTGTTTTGAATTTTCAGCTGACACGCCTTTCGGGAGGGCGGGACCGATGACCGCGACAACAGCGCGCCGACTTAACGCCATCGGCCTCATTATCACTGTTATAACCGTCATCTGCGCCATCGTCTGGGCGTTTCCCCTCTACTGGGCTGTGGTTTCGTCACTGAAACCTGAGCACGAAGTCGTCAGGCCCTATATCGAGCTCTGGCCCGAGACTTTTACCATTTCGCATTATGTATTCGCCTTGACTCAGACAGAGATCGGGCGGTGGTATGTCAATTCCATTCTCACGGCGATAGCCGTCACGGTGCTAACTGTCAGTTCGTCACTGTTCTGCGGCTACGCCATCTCGCAGCTGAGCTTTCCGCTTCGGAATGTCTTGTGGTGGCTAATCTTGGCGAGCTTCATGGTCCCCATGCAGACCCTGATCGTGAATCACTTCGAATTGGTGGCCGGTCTTGGCCTAATCAATACCTGGAGTGGGATCGTGCTCCCGCAGCTCATTCATCCCGTCATCATCATCGTCTACAAGCAATTCTTTGACGGCGTGCCGAAGGATTTTCGCGAGGCGGCGGTTATGGACAATGCGTCTGAATGGCGGATTTTAACCAAGGTCTATATTCCTATGAACTGGGGTGTGACAACGGCGCTCTCGATCGTCTGCTTCATCTGGTCCTGGAACTCGTTCTTGTGGCCATTCCTTGCGGTGACCAGGACCGACATGATGACGATTACTGTGGGGATCACGCAGGTGAACGATGCCTTCGGGGTCTATTATGCAAGGCAGCTTACTGCGGCGGTTCTCGCCGGCCTGCCCGTGGCGATGGCTTACCTAATCTTTCAGCGGCGCGTCACTGAAGCGATCACGCTGTCAGCGGGTATTAAAGGCTAGATTGTTACTCTCCGGCTGGCGCCTGCACGGACCTCCGAATTGGTGATTGGAGGTCCGCTGCTATTTGGACGCGTATCAGATTGCTTGATAGGATTTCCCGTCGGCATCAAAGAGGTGAACGGCCAGAGGGTCGAGTCCCACGCGCACGCGATCTCCCGGACGGACCTCGGAACGCCCCGCATCCTGAGCGATAAGCTGTGAACCGTCCTCGAGCGTGCAATATGCCAGCGTCCGCTCGCCAAGTTGCTCGACGACGCCAACCTGTGCTTCGATCGAGGGACGAGAGGGATCGATTTCGCCAGTCATGATCCGGACCGACTCTGGCCGTATGCCAAGATCGAACCTGCCTGGCGCGGGCACAGGGGCCTCAATCTCGAGCTCGAACCCGTTCCCGAACCTGATGGGTGTCCGCCCTGGACGGATGACATCGACCGAAAGAAAATTCATTCCTGGGCTTCCGATGAAACCTGCGACGAAGCGGGACGCGGGTTTGAGGTAAACCTCCATTGGCGTCCCGATCTGCTCAATCTTGCATTGGTTGAGCACCACGATCCGATCTGCCAGCGTCATCGCCTCCGTCTGGTCGTGCGTGACATAGATCATCGTAGACTTCATCCGCTGGTGAAGTTGCGCCAGCTCGACGCGGGTCCTCACGCGCAGGGCGGCATCGAGGTTCGACAGAGGTTCGTCGAAAAGGAACGCCTTTGGCTCCTTCACGATCGCACGCCCTATGGCTACGCGCTGCCTTTGGCCACCAGATAGCTGCGCGGGTTTGCGAGAAAGCAGGTTTTCCATCTCGAGCATTCGCGCCGCCATCAAGACCCGCGTCTCGATCTCCGCCGCCGGAAGCCCGATGTTCTCAAGCCCGAACGCCATGTTGTCCCGCACCGACATGTGCGGATAAAGCGCGTAGTTCTGGAAAACCATCGCTACGTTGCGATGGCCGGGCGGCAGCGCTTCGCTGCGTATGCCGCCGATCGTCAGAGAGCCGGAGTCGATTGTCTCCAGACCGGCGATCATCCGAAGAAGCGTTGATTTTCCCGACCCCGATGGTCCCAGAAACACCATCAGTTCGCCGGCGTTTACCGTCAGGGATATGTTGCTGATTACCGATACCGAGCCGAAGCTCTTGGAAACGTTCTCCAGACGAATTTCCGCCATGTAATCCTCCCAATGTTTGCATCATTCTTTTCGGTATGTATCGGAAGTCAAGATATCGCCTCCAACAACCGCCGAGCAGCGAGCACAAATGTGGGACCAACATAAGGGAGAACACGCTCGGCCGATGTCTCCTGTTGGGGTTCCCGGCGTGGCCGCTGGCTAAGCGTATCGACGGCTTTTATGAGCTTGAGCAGGTGGTGTGGACGACCGATGACGGCGCAAACCTGCCGTCCCGCGCAACGAATTGACAGTCCGCTTCGGGCTCTAAGCGGTCTTTGCCCCATTGATATCAGACGGCAGCACTGGGTCGAAACGCGTCGATCGCAGCTTCCGAGGGTAAGGTCTGGAAGTGGTGCAAACCTGCACCTCGGCGGCATGTATGCATTCCGCTTCTGGGATACCACCGTGCTCTGCTCAGTGTCCGACTTGAAGGCGCACAGCGGTCGTTCGTGAATCGTGGCTGGAAAGTCGTTTTCGGGGTGGTGACCGGTCGTCTGCTGCGGTTAGCGCGAATGGCCGAGATGCGGACTTTTGGGACGTTCATTCAACCGACGCTTCGACCCTAAGCCGATATCCGTCGATAGCACTCGGAATTTCCGGTTTTGCCGCGCAAAGCAACCGTCACCGTGTGACGCGCGAGCGACCGCTCCCCACCGGACAGTAATTATTCAGCGGAAGGCCGGCGGTTTGCCGGCATCGTGCGCAGAACAGCATCTGCCTCTGTGATCGGCAGAATCATCTTCATACGCAAACCGCTACCGGAGATCCGCGATGCGTCAATCCTGCCCCCATGCCGCTCGAATGCCTGCTTGGTGATCGACAGACCCAGACCGAACCCGGCAGCGTCGGCCGGGGTATCGGCAAACCTCCGGAAGGGATGAAAGATGGATTCGAGCGCGCTGTCTGGAACTCCGGGGCCTTCGTCTTCGACGATAAGCTCGAAACTATACGACGTTCTTCGGCTCGACACGCGGACCACCGATCCGGGTTATTTCACTGCGTTCCGCACGACATTCTCCACCGCTCGATAAATCAGCTCGCCATCTACTGACGTCACGAACGACTCTTCTCCGTCGTATTCGACCGCGACCTGGTTCGACGCTCCCTCGAAGGTGCTGTCGTCCACTATCTCGCGAACGAGGTCGATCAGATCAAGTCTCTGTCGGTTCAAAGGCTGGTCCGCCGCCGCCGCAAGCTTGGCAAGCGTCAGGATCTCGCCGACAAGATCGTCCATACGTTGAATTTCCCGCTCCAGCCGTTCCAGCATGTCGTTGAGCCGGGCTGGGTTCTGGCGAAGCACCCCTAGACCAGCCTGCAGACGCGAGAGAGGCGACCGGAGTTCATGGGAGACGTCGTGAAACAGGCGCTGCTGAACCTCCTGAAACTCCTGCAAACGAGAAGCCGTGGCATCAAAGTCATGAGCAAGGGCAGCCACCTCGTCACGCTTGCGGTCGACCTCTTCACCGATCCGCGCACCGAAGTTGCCGCGAGCGAGTTCCCCCAGTCCTTGCCGAAGCTGTTCGACCGGCCCTGTGAAGTAGTTCGCCAGCCAGAACGCGGCGCCGGCCGCGGCCAAAAGGGCGGAAGCCCACGGCATGAGTTTGGGCCACTGTCGCCAAATGTAGGCATCGTCCGGGACTGCCGTGACTTCATAGCATTTGCCCGAGTTCACGACGCGCCGGACAAGCGTGTCGCTGACGGATACCGCGCATTCGATCGGTGCGCCGACCGCCTTCACGCTCAGGCGGATCGAAGGATCCGCATTTGCGAACGCCGATATGACGTCTTGCACGGCAAGCATGCCTTGGCGAGCGAGCAGGTCCGAAGCCGTGTCCAGGGCAAAGCTTGTGGTTCGCTCCTGGACCTCTTCGGCAAACGGCGTGAGCGGCAGGAAGCTGAGTATGGCGAAGACCAGCGCGATGGATCCAGCTACGCACAGCCACACCATCACGAACATCTTTCTCCGAAGTCTCTGCATCAGCCGTCCCGCAGCAATTGGTAGCCCTGACCGCGGACCGACTGGATCCAGGAGGAGCCGTCATCCCGCAACCCGAGTTTTTGCCGGACGCTGCTTATGTGGACGTCGATCCGCCGGTCGAATGGCGTCAAGCCGCGCCCGAAAGCCCACCGGGATATCTCTTCCTTTGGAACGAGCTGCCCAGCGCTGCGCGCGAGGACTTCGAGGATCGAGAACTCCGTGCCGGTCACCTCCAGGTGCCGACCTTTCCAGATCGCCGCACGCGTCGCGGGGTTGAGGGTAAGCCCGCCCGCCTGCAGTGTCTCGCTCTCGTCTGTCGTCTTGCCGGTCGTCCGCCGGAGTATCGCCCGGATTCTCGCGACCAGCTCGCCCGGCGAGCAGGGCTTCGAGACATAGTCATCAGCCCCGAGATTGAGCCCGGAGATGCGGTCGACATCGTCGCCCTTCGCTGTCAGCATCAGCACCGGGATGTCGCCCAGACGGCGGATGCGCTGCAGCGCGTCGATGCCGTTCATCCGCGGCATCATTACGTCCAGGACGATGATGTCGACTCCCTGACCGGCAGCGGCGCTTGCGATCCCCTGCCGTGCGTCGTCCGTCGTTTCGACGTCGAAGCCCTCCTCGGTGAGGTATTCGCTCAGCAGCGTCGTCAGTTCCGTGTCATCGTCGATCAGAAGTACTTTCGGCATGGGCAATCCCGGTTCACCATTCCCGTGAGCAATACAACGGCAGCAGCAGATCGGGGCAATTTTTACATAACTTTACGCTTCCTTAACCGCACTTAACACCCCGACCTCTATCAACGGCTCTGACATTGGAGACGGCGGAGCACACGTTGAAGAGCCATATCAAGCGCAAATTGAAACTGGTCAGCCTTGTCTGCCTTGCCGGGAGTTTGAGCGGTTGCGTCGTCGGGCCGGACTACGTGAAACCGTCGATCGCGATGCCGGCCTCCTGGAAAACAAAAGGAAAGCACGTCCACGAAGCTCCTCCCGAGCTGGCGGAGTGGTGGAAGCAGTTCCATGATCCGGTCCTCAACGGACTCGTGACGGAGGCCGTCCACTCGAACCTGGATGTCGCGACGGCGAAGGCAAAGATCCGGCAGGCCCGGGCATCGCTCCAGCAAGAAAGGGGTACACTGTTTCCCTCGCTTTCCGAGGCGTCGTCGGCAACCCGCAACAAGGGGACCACGACAGGTACGGAGCCCACGGTCTATTCGCAGTACCAGGCTGGCTTCGATGCAAGCTGGGAGATCGATCTTTTCGGCGGAGCAAGGCGCGCAGTGGAGGCGGCTGTCTACGCCGAGCAATCTTCGGAAGAAGAATTGCGCGACACGCTCGTGACTCTGATAGGCGACGTCGCCACCTATTACGTCCAGGCTCGCGAGTACCAGCAGCTTGTGGCACTCGCCCAACGTTCGGCAAAATCCCAGCGCGAAACCGCCGTCCTCACGACGCAGCAAGTCGCAGTCGGACTGGCGTCCCGGGTCGATGTCTCCAAGGCGGAGGCGCAGGCGGCGTCGACCCAGGCCGACGTGCCGTCCTATCAGATCAGCTATGCCAAGGCCGTAAACCGCCTTGCTGTCCTGCTTGGTCGATCGGCACTTGATCTCGATGCGCAGTTCCGTAGCGCAGAGCCGATCCCGTCGCCGCCGCGCAAGATGAAGGTGGGAATTCCGGCGGATATCTTGAACACCCGGCCGGATATCCGATCGGCTGAGCGTCAGCTTGCCCAGGCAACCGCGAAAGTCGGACAGGCAGAAGCGAACCGATACCCTTCGGTCAGCCTAACGGGCGCGATCGACACCTCAGCGGCGAGCATCAGCGATCTCGGCAAGAAGTCGACCATCGGCTGGTCTTTCGGGCCCAGCCTGACGTTCCGATCTTTCAGGGCGGACAGTTGAAGGCCGCGGTAGGTGTCGCCAAGGCGGAACGAGACCAGCACTTCTTCATCTATCAGTCGACCGTTCTGAACGCCCTCGAGGACGTGCAAAATGCGATCGTCTCGCTCAACAAGTCGCGAGCCCGAGCCGCCTCGCTCGCAGAATCCGTATCCGGTTATAGACTGGCGGCGAAGTATTCGCGCGACCTGTTAGCCGCCGGTGAGAGCGACCTCTTCGACGTCCTCGATGCCGACCGCTCCCTCTACTCCGCCCAGGAGCAGTTGATCCAGGCGAATGCGGACATCGCGACAAACTACGTGTCCCTCAACAAGGCCCTTGGCGGCGGCTGGAGCGGCCCCATCGACGTGACCGTGCCCAGGGTCGAAGACGGCTTCGTCGGCCCGCATCTCGCAATGCGGAAGACTGGACGATGAGCCGACCTCCACGCCCAACCTATCGAGGAAACCAAGAATGAAGAACATTGCAATATTCGCAGGCACCCTCGCGACGTGCCTTCTTCTCGCCCGCGGGCCGGCGGCGGCACAGGAGGAAACACAGGCGCCTGCGCTTACCGTGTCCCTGGTGGAGCCGGCAAAGGAGCAGTGGCCCGAAACCATTCCGGTCAGTGGGTGGCTGAAGCCTTGGCACGAGGCCACCATCGCCTCCGAAACCAGTGGATTGCGCATCAAGGAGGTTCTGGTCGATGTGGGATCTGTCGTGAAAAAGGGAGACGTCCTCGTGCGGCTTGATCAGGCTGGCGTCCTTGCTGACCTGAAAAAGCAGGAGGCGGCGGTGGAAACCGGGAAGGCAAATCTTGAGAAGGCAACGTCCGAGGCTAAGCGTGCGCGCGACATCGCCTCCGGAGTGTTGTCCGACCAAAAAAGGGTCGAGTACTTCAACACCGAGAGGACGGCGCAAGCCGCCCTCGCGTCCGAAGAGGCCGCTCTCGAAGGCCAGCGGATCAAGGTCTCGCAGACAACTATCACCGCCGTGGATGACGGGATCATCACGTCACGGTCGGCATCTCTCGGCGCGGTCGTGTCGACTGGTACCGAACTTTTCCGGCTGACGCGCCAGCAGCGCATTGAATGGCAGGCCGAAGTCCCGGCGCTGAGCCTTCTGAGGGTCGAACCGGGGCAAGCGGCCGAGATCGACGCGCCGGACGGACGCACGTTCAAGGGTATGGTGCGGCTTGTCGCGCCGACGATCAGCGACGAGACGGGGAGAGCGATCGTCTACGTGCAGCTCCCAGAGGAACCGAAGCCTCGCGCCGGCCTCTACGTGTCCGGACGCATTGACATCACGGCGAGCAAAGCCCTTACGGTTCCGGAATCGTCCATCGTTTACCGCGACGGCCTCGCTTACGTGTTCGTGATCGACGAGGAAAGCAGGGCGCACCGCGTGCGGGTGAAGGTCGGCCGACGCAGGTCCGACCGGGTGGAAGTATCCGAGGGCCTGGCAGGTGGGGAGAGGGTTGTGCAGGCGGGCGGCGCCTTTCTGTCTGAGAACGCGCTGGTCAAGATCGAGGAGGCTGCGCGATGAATATCTCTACTTGGTCGATCCGAAATCCCGTTCCAGTCGTCCTTCTGTTTGCTCTCCTGACTGTCTGCGGACTGCTCGCTTTCTTGCGCCTTCAGGTGCAGGACTTTCCCGACATGGATCTGCCGACCATAAAAATCGTCGGCACCCTGGAAGGCGCAGCTCCAACGCAGCTCGAAACAGAGGTGGCGCGCAAGATCGAGGACAAGCTCGCGTCGCTGAGCCTGCTCGACCACATCACGACGACGATCACCGACGGCAACGTCACGATCAGCGTGTCGTTCAAACTCGAGAAGAATAGTGAGGCGGCCCTCAACGAGGTCCGCAACGCAGTTGACAGCGCCAAAAGTGAGCTTCCATCCGCGATGGATACGCCGACCGTCTCCAAGGTGACGGTGCAGTCGTCCGTCCTTCTCGCCTTCGCGGTACGGTCAGACAAACTCGACGAGGCGGAGTTGTCGTGGTTCGTCGATAACGACATGACCAAGGCGCTGTTGTCAGGTGGAGGCGTCGGACAGGTAACGCGCATCGGCGGCGTGGACCGCGAGGCGCATGTCGACCTGAGGCCGGACGTACTGACAAGCCTCGGGATCACGGCCGCCGACATCTCTTCCAAGATCAAGTCGGTTCAATCCGACATATCGGGAGGTCGGGGCGACATCGGTGCCCTGCGGCAAACCGTCCGCGTGATGGGTGCCGTACCTTCGGTCGATGACCTCGCATCCCTCGCTATCCCGCTCTCCAACGGGCAGAACGTGAGGCTGGACGACGTAGCGACCGTCACCGATAGCTATGCGGACCGCTCGTCCATCGCCTACCTCGACGGAAAGCCGGCCATAGCCGTCCAGATCTACCGTTCGAACGGTTTCTCGGACACCGCGGTAGCGGACGAAATCCAGGCGAAGATGCGGGAATTCGCGGCGGCGAATCCGGAGGTCCAGATCGTCGACGCCTACACGACCGTCAAGCCGATCATCGAGAACTACGACGGTTCGATGCACATGCTCTACGAAGGCGCTTTCCTCGCGGTCGTCGTCGTCTGGGCATTTCTACGGGACTGGCGGGCGACTTTTCTCTCTGCTATCGCCCTCCCGCTATCGGTAATCCCGACATTCCTCGTGATGTATCTCGCAGACTTCAGCCTGAACACGGTGACGTTGCTTGCACTGTCGCTGGTCGTCGGCATTCTGGTAGATGATGCGATCGTCGAGATAGAAAACATCGAACGACATCTCGGAATGGGCAAGACCGCCAGAGACGCCGCCATGGAGGCGGCCGACGAAATTGGGCTTGCCGTGATCGCGACAACCTTCACCCTCGTCGCCGTCTTCTTACCGACAGCATTCATGGGCGGCGTTCCCGGCCTCGTTTTCCGACAGTTCGGTGTGACGGCGGCGGCTGCCGTGCTCGCCTCCCTTCTCGTCGCCCGCTTCATCACCCCCATGATGGCGGCATATCTCATGAAGGCGCATCCGAAAGAGGAAAAGGACGGCTGGGTGATGAGAACGTATCTGTCCGTCGTCAAGGCATGCCTCAGGCACCGGCTCATCACTATGCTCGCGACGAGCGCCCTGCTTGTCGCATCGCTGATGGCCATACCCTTTCTCAAGACAGGGTTCCTTCCGGCCTCGGATAATTCTCAGACCCAGGTGAATCTGACGCTTTCGCCGGGCAGCACGCTGGAGATGACCGACACCACGTCCCGACGCGCGGCCGAGATCATATCAAAGTTGCCGGATGTCACCGGCGTGTACGTTTCCGTCGGCTCGTCCTCTTCGGGAAGCGGCCCTGATTCCTCGACGACTAGCGACATCACCAAGGCGACGGTCGTGGTCAACCTGACCGACATGAGCGATCGAGACCGCAAGCAGACAGAGATCGAGCAGGACATACGCAATGCCCTCTCTGTCCTGCCCGGCGCCACGGTCGAAGTCGGAAGCGGCGGCAACGGCACGAAGCTCGAGATCACGATTGCCGGCGATGATGCCGACGCTCTGGATCGCGCTGCGAGTTCGTTGGAGGATCAGTTGAGGACGCTGAACGGTGTCGGTGCGGTGACCTCCAGCGCGTCCCTGCAGGCGCCGGAAGTTCAGATCAAGCCAGACTTCCCCAAAGCGGCCGCCTTGGGCGTAACGTCCGAGGCGATTGCGGAGGCAGTTCGTGTTTCCACCAATGGCGACTACTCGAACTCAATGGCCAAGCTCAATCTACCGCAGCGCCAGATCGACGTCCGTGTTCGTCTTGATCCAAAGTCACGGACCGACATTGACGCCATCTCTCGAATCCAGGTGTCCGGTGCCAAAGGAAAGGTGTCTTTGGGGACCATCGCCGACATATCGATTGGCGGCAGTCCTTCGGAAATCAACCGCATCGATCGCGCCCGCAACGTCACCCTCTCCGTCGAACTCAACGGCCGCATCCTTGGTGACGTGAACCGGGAGGCGCAGGCGCTTTCAGCGCTTCGCCAGTTGCCCCCGGGGGTTTATCAGGTCCAGCAGGGCGAACTGCAGCAGAGTTCCGAACTCTTCGAGAGCTTTGCAATAGCAATGGCAATCGGCGTGTTCTGCGTCTACGCGGTCCTTGTCCTTCTATTCCACGATTTCCTTCAGCCCGTCACTATCCTGATGGCGCTTCCATTGGCACTCGGAGGCGCACTCGTTCCACTGCTGGTCACGGGCATGAGCTTCTCCATGCCGGCGGTGATCGGCCTGATTCTGCTCATGGGTATCGTGACCAAGAATTCGATCTTGCTCGTCGAGTACGCGATCATGTCGAGGCGGCAAGGTGTGCCGCGGTTCGACGCACTCGTTGACGCATGCCACAAGCGCGCAAGGCCGATTATCATGACGACGATTGCGATGGGCGCAGGAATGATCCCTGTGGCGTTGAGCCTGACCGGCGGCGATCCCAGCTTCCGACAGCCAATGGCGATCGTTGTGATCGGCGGGCTACTTACGTCAACCTTCCTCAGCCTATTCGTCATCCCGACAATCTTCACGCTGATTGACGATCTACATATCGCTTTCAAGCGGCACTTCGTATCCATCGCCGCTGATGCACAAACACTGGCAAAACCTTAACTCGGCACAGTCGGGTCGTTGGCGGAATGTTGCCCTACAGCGCTGTTGCCACGACCCCCGCTCACCATCGACCTGTGCCGCTGACGGCGACACCTGGAAGGACCGGATTGGGCTCAATCGAGCCATTCCCGGTCCTCGTCCAAGGCCGCAAAGGGTCGAGAGCAGCCGTACACCAGCATTCGGCGCAGCACTCGTGCGTTCTCGTTCTGTTCTCAAAACATCGCGTAATCTATCAACAGGAACTGGCCGAAGGTCGGCGCCGATCGCTGCCGACTTTCACGAATTCGGCAGGGTCAACCGGCGCTCCCCGAGGGACGAAAGGGGGAATTGACCCTCGCCGTCTCCGCGCCGATGGCCGCCGCAACGAGCTCAATGAGGCGGTAGTTCGCTGTCAGCTTAACCGGCTCCTCCTTGGAGCTTCAGCTTCGGATGTGGGATGACGAGGCCGGTCTGCTTTGCAGGAAGTCGAAGTCGCAGCCTTCGTCGGCCTGCAAGACATGATCGCGGTAAAGCATATCGTAACCCCGAAGCGCCGGACGCTTTTCTATCGTCCGCTCAGCACGCCGGGTCTCCAGTTCCTCATCGGAAACGAGAAGGCGGATCGAGTGATCTTTTACACTCAGCGCGATCGAGTCCCCGTTACGGATCAGACCGATCGGACCACCCGAAGCAGCATCCGGCGCGACATGCAGAACGATGGTGCCGTAGGCGGTCCCACTCATACGTGCATCGGAGATACGCACCATGTCCTTGACGCCGGCACGTGCGAGCTTGGCCGGGATCGGGATGTAACCAGCCTCCGGCATGGCAGCGTCGCTGAGCGGACCGGCATTCTGGAGAACAAGGAAGTCGTCCGCCGTAACGTCGAGGTCGGGATCGTCGATGCGAGCCGCAAGATCCTGCAACGAAGTGAAGACGACGGCACGGCCGGTTTTCTCGAAGAGATTGGGGTCTGCGGCCGAGCGCTTGATGATCGCGCCGCGCGGCGCCATGTTCCCGAACAGGGCGAGAAGCCCGCCGCTTTCACGAATGGGAGCATAGAACGACTTCACGACATTGCGATCAACCCAGGGGTCCGCCGCCTGGATGCGGTCGCCAATGGTTTCGCCAGTGATCGTCTCGCAGTCGAGGTGAAGGAGATGCTTCAGCTCCCGCATGACGGCCGGAATGCCTCCGGCCGCATGCAGGTCTTCCATATAAGCGGCGCCGGTCGGCTTGAGGTCGACGAGTACGGGCGTCGTGTCGCTAATCTCATTCATCCGATTCAGGTCGATCTTCACCCCGAGGCGGCCGGCAATGGCGGCGAGGTGGATGATAGCGTTGGTGGAACCGCCGATCGCCATCAGGATGCGCACGCCGTTTTCCAGCGCTTTCTCCGTGATGATCTTCCTGGGTGTCCTGTCCGTGCCGATCAGCTGGACGGCGAGACGGCCGGTTTCCTCGGCCATGCGCAGGCGATCCGCATCGACTGCGGGGATGGCTGCGGAGCCTGCGGGCATCATGCCGATAGCTTCGGCAAGCGAGGCCATGGTGCTGGCCGTTCCCATCACCGCGCAAGTGCCGCTGGTGGACGCGAGGCGCTTTTCGACCTCGCCGATGCCCTGATCGTCGACGTCGCCCGCGCGATAGCGCTGCCAGAAGCGGCGGCAGTCGGTGCAGGCGCCGAGACGTTCACCACGATGACGGCTGGTCGACATGGGGCCGGCGACGAGCTGGATAGACGGAAGGCCGGCGGATGCAGCGCCCATCAGCTGCGCGGGAACGGTCTTGTCGCAGCCGCCGAGGAGAACCACCGAGTCCATCGGCTGCGCGCGGGTCATCTCCTCGACATCCATGGACATGAGATTGCGAAACTTGAGGCTCGTCGGGCTGAGGAAGACCTCGCCGAGCGAGATCGTCGGGAACTCGACAGGCAGCGCGCCTGCGGCCAGCACGCCGCGCTTCACCGCCTCGATCATCTCGGGGAAATGCCGGTGACAGTTGTTGAAGCCGCTCGCCGAGTGGGCGATGCCGACGATTGGCCGGTCGAGCATCTGCCGGCTATAACCCATGGAGCTGGCGAAGGATCGGCGCAGATAGATGCTGAACCCCCGGTCGCCATAGCTGGTTAATCCGCGCGAAAAGCCCGTTTCCTTGCCGGAATTGTTGTGGTCGTCACACATGTTTTCTTCCTCACGCGACCCGCATCTTGATGTATTTGGCTTCGAGATAGTCGAAGATTCCGAGCCGGCCTCCCTCACGGCCCATGCCGCTTTCCTTGATCCCGCCGAAGGGGATCTCGGCTGCGGCAAGCAGCATGTCGTTGACGCCAACCATGCCGACTTCGAGCGCTTCCGCCGCCCTGTTCGCGCGCTCGAGCGAACGCGAGAAGACGTAGCCCGCAAGGCCGAAGGGCACGTCGTTGGCGCGCTTCACGGCATCGTCAAAGTCGGAGAAGCGCGCGATCGGGGCGACGGGGCCGAACGGCTCCTCCGACATGATAAGTGCATCGTCCGGAACGTCGCCGAGAACCGTCGGACGATAGAAGAAGCCGCGATTGCGGTCAGCCGGGATTTCGCCGCCTGCAAGCAGCGTCGCGCTCTTGGCCAGGGCATCGGAGACCATGCTGACGATACGCTCGCGGCCGCGGGCGTTGGCCATCGGGCCCATTTCCACGCCGTCGTCGCTGCCGCGGCCGATTTTGAGGCCGTTGGCGACGTCGGCCATCGTACGCGCGAAGGGCTCGTAAATGGAGTCGTGGACATAGAAGCGGCTTGGCGAGATACAGACCTGACCGGCATTGCGGAACTTGGCGCGGGCACAGGCGGTGGCGGCAGCAACCGGATCGGCATCTTCCAGCACGAGAACCGGCGCATGGCCACCCAGCTCCATCGACACCTTCTTCACGGTGTCGGCGCATTGCCTGAGGATCAGCTTCCCGACCGCGACGGAGCCGGTGAGCGAGACCTTCCTGATCGTCGGCGAGGCGATCAGGTGGGTCGATACATCGGAAGAGTTGCCGCTGACCACATTCAGCACGCCGGCGGGCAGGCCAGCCCTCATGGCGGCTGCCGCGATGTGCAGCGTGCTCGACGGCGCTTCCTCCGAGGGCTTGATGACGATGGGGCAGCCGGCGGCAAGCGAGGCGGCGATCTTGCGGGCTGGAAGCAGCGCCGGGAAGTTCCAGGCGGTGAAGGCGGCCACCGGGCCGACCGGATCGAACCGGACGTCGAGACGCACGTTCGGGTCGCGCCCGCCGAGAACGTGGCCGAAGATGCGCCGCGCCTCGTCGGCATACCAATCAAACTGATCGATGGCGGCGTTCCATTCACCTGTGGCTTCCGTAATGGGCTTGCCCGTTTCGGCGGACATGTCGCGCGCTGCACGGTCCGAGAGGCTACGCATTTCCCCGGCGATGCGACGGAGGATGGCGCTCCGTTCCCAGCCGGGAACCTTGCCCCAGCGCGGGGCCTCGCGGGAGAGGACGCTCAGAACCTCGTCGAGATCCGTGGCGTCGGCCGAGGGAAGATGGCCGATGATCTCTTCATCGACAGGATCGATGACGGGTCGGGTCTGCCCGCTGCGCGAGGCACGCCACTGACCGTCTATCAGCAGTCCGAATTGTTCATACATGGTCGTTCTCTCAGATCAAGGTGCGGGCATATTGCCGCTGGACGTCGTCGACCCAGTTGCCCACGTTCCACTGGCCATAGGCGCCGAGGCCGACGGCGGGGTCCTCGCCGAAATAGACGGGAACGTGGACAAGGCTGAGGCCCGGCCAGGCTCGCGCCTCCTCGAGGGCGGCTGTCAGGCTCTCTTCGTCCTCGCCGCCCGATAGAGCGCGTACGCCGCTCACTGCCTCGGCCAGCTTCACGTAGTCGACGGCGACGCCGTCATTGGTGCGGAAATCGCGGCCGTATTGCGCGTGCTGCAAATGGCTGATGGCGGCCATGCGGCGGTTGTCGAGGAGCAGGATCGTGCCGTGCACGCCATGTTCGACACCGTCGATCAGCACCTGCGGGTTCATCATGAAGGAGCCGTCGCCGGTGAAGGCGATGCCGTAGCGTCCCTTGTCGGCGATGCCGGCGGCAAGCAGCGCGCTGACGGCAAAGCCCATGTAGGACGCGCCGGTCTCGGTGAAGGTTTCGAAGGGTGCCTGGTCCTCGACGATCTGGAAACCGTTCGCCTGGACGTCACCCGCATCGAAGAATTTCAGGGCGCCGTGCCGGCGGCAGAAATCGGCGGCAAGCCGGATGACGCGAGGCTGGGTCAGCACCGGTCTTTGCCAGACAGGATCAAAAACCGGCGGCGAGGATGCCTGGCGGGCAAGAAAATCGTCCCAATCCGCTCGCTTGACGGTGCCGGCTTTCAGCCAAGCCGCTTTGCGCGGATCGGGCTGTCTATCCGCCAGCATTGCGGCCAACCGCCCGGCAACGACGGATGCATCGCCAGTCAGTGCGATCGTGTTGTTGTAGTGCTGCACGTCGACTGGGTCAGCATTGATATTGACGACATGACGCACGTTGGGCCAGCCGATGCCCGAGCAATCCGCCTGGCAGACGGCGCGGCTGCCGATGACAATGAGGAGGTCGGCCTCGTCCATCGCCCAGTTGCCGCTGATCGAGCCCTTGGAACCGCCAACACACATGTTCTGCGGATGATCGGCCGGCATGACGCCGCTGGCCCCGGGGCTGGAGACGACAAGCGCACCAGCCGCCTCGGCCAGCCGCCGGACGCTTTCGGCTGCGGTGCGGCTGCCGCCGCCAAGCTTGATCGCCACCTTCGACGCTGAGCCGATAACGTTCGCTGCTAACCGGAATGGGCCGTCGTCAGCCGGTGCGAGCGCGGGGAAGACCGGCCGGTCGGGCAGGGCGTCGAGGCGCAGCGTTACCGGTGCGGGCTGCGTGTTGAGCGGCAGGTTCATGTAGAAGGGGCCGGGGCGCCACGGGTGGAAAACGCAAGTTGCGCCCTTGCGCAGTCCATCCCGCAGCGCGCCCGGAGTATGCAGCGTATAGGCGCTTCCCATAAGGGAGGTAATTTGGGAAAAGACGCCCTGTGCCGGTTTCGGTACCTGCTGCATATTGTAACCTTCGCCCTGTGTCGTCTCGTCGCCGTAGAGATGATAGAGGCCGACGCCGTTGGAGGCGGCGGCAAGTGATGCCGCCATCGCCTGGAAGGCGCCCGGCCCGATCGATGTGACGACGGCGCCGACCTCGCCATAGACCCAGGAGAGTGCCGTGCCGGCATGCGCCATTTCCACCTCGTTGCGGAACTGCCAGCAGCGCACGAGACCCTCGGCCTCATAAGCGTCAAGCACATCGGCGAGCGCGGTGCTGCCATGGCCGAAGATCGCGAGATATTTGGTCACGCCCTGTCGCATCAGGCCGAGAACCAGCGCCTCGACCAGCGGTATCGTCACGGGTGCGCTGAGGCGGTCCGCATCTAGCGCGGCCTTCAGTCCTCCAGCGGCGCTGAGCCAGGCGGCGCGGTCGGTGGCTGTATGCGTGGGGCCATTGGGAAACGGGAGAAGCGTCATGCGGACCTCCCGCTCCTGAGGTCCACGGGGCGGCCGATACGTGCGGATTCGTCTGCGGCGAGCGCGAAGCGCAGGATCTCGCGGGCCTGGCGTGGCGTCAGCACGGGGGCGGCGCCGGTACCGATTGCGTCGATATAGTGCCGGGTCGACAGGACGAAGCTCTGCTCCCAACCCGTCGGAATGTCGCGAAATTCCTTCAATCTGCCGTCGCTGTAAACCACGACCGGCGGAACGTCAGCGAGCCGCCCGTGGCCACCGTTGATCCAGATGACGCCCTGGGTGCCGGTAATCTCCACGCGGTCGTCCTGCGCATAGTGTCGCGTCGCCAGTTCCATCTCCGGCGAATAGACAATCTCGAGATTGCCGATGCGGTTGCCGGGAAAGCGGAAAGAGATTTGCGACTGGGCGTCGAAGCGAATGCCGCCGGGGCCTTCGGTGTCACCGATGAAGGCGTGGACTTCGTCCGGCTCACCCATGAAGTGCCAGGCCAGCGCAAATTTATGGTGGCCATCGTCGAAGACCAGTGGCCCGCCGCCGGACTGATCCTGCTTCTGGCGCCAAGCATTCGCGGCGGCCGGCACATTCCAGGCCGTGGCGCTGCGCGCCGGATTGGACTTGATGCGGATGGAGAGCGGCGTTCCGATGGCGCCCTGGTCGATCAGGTCGCGCGCCTTGAGCACCGGCGGATAGAAGATGAAGTTCTCGAAGATCTTGACTGGCCGGTCATAGGCCTCGGCCGCTGCCACGAGCTGGTCCGCCTCCTCAAGCGAAACGCACATAGGCTTCTGCAGGGAGACGATCTTGCCGGCGTCCATCGCCTTGAGCGCGGCGCTAAGATGCAGGTGATGCGGCAGGAGGATTTCCACCAGATCGACATCGGGCCTTGCGAGGACAGCGTCGAGCTCGGTCTCGATCGCAACGCCCTCTATTCCCCATTCCATTGCTTTGGTCGCGGCCAGTGCCGGGTCCCGGTCACACAGTGCGACGATACGGCTTGCCGGGTTCTTGAGATATTCGATGGCGTGAAGATCGGATATGCGACCGGTGCCGATAATGGCGACCCTAATCGGGTTGGTACTCATGCGATGGGCCTTTCTGCGGTGAAGGTATGGAAGCGGATGTGACGATGTGGCCGAGCTCGGCGAGGCGCTCGTCGGTCACGCGGACGGAGGGGCCGGAGACGCCGACGGCGGCGATCATGTGGCTGTGATCGTCGTAGATGGGACGGGCGACGCAGCGGATGCCGGGCGCAAATTCCTCGTTGTCTATGGAATAGCCCCGTGCACGGGTGCGCGCGATCTCGTCGTCGAGAGATCGGCGCGTCGTCAGTGTACGCGCCGTGAAGGACGGGAAGGGGCCCTCGAGCTGGGCGTCGCCAAAGGCAAGAAACGCCTTGCCGAGCGCCGTGCAATGGAGCGGCGCAAGGGCGCCGATCGGATGATCGACCTTGAGCGGCAGCGAGGAATCGATCTTGTCGATATACCAGACGCGGCTACCGACCAGCACGGCCATGTGGGCGCATTCGCCGGTCTCGGCGACGAGTCGTTCGAGCACCGGGCGCCAGGCTTCCTTCACCGAGACGATGTCGATCAACGAATGGCTGCTTGCCGTATGTCGCGCGATCTTGTCGGTCGGCTGGTAGCGGCGGGCCGAATCCTGGGTCGCGTAGCCGGCGGCGACCAGTGTCTTCATCAGATGCGACGCATTGGACTTATCCACGCCCAGTGCCTCGGCGACGTCGGTCAACCGGGCCGGCTCACGGCTTGCCGCAAGAAAGTCGAGGGCCTCTAGGCCGCGCGTGAGAGATTGCAAAAGGCGCATCGGTGTAAACTCCTTCGGGGTGCCGTTCATTTGCGCCATGCTAAACTCAAGTACAGCATATGGCAACAAAATCGGTGACGTCGCCCGACATGGGAACAAGTTGCCGGTTTTGTTTCAAAATGCAATACTTTTGTGTTGACAGGGGCAACAAATTTGCCGAATTCTGAGTGTGTGAGGCAGGAAGTTTAACAATCGAAAACTTTACGGGAGGTTCCTATGTTTTCCATCACACGGCGCTCGCTCATGCTTGCAGCGCTCCTGGCGTCGGCGGCGGGAGGGGCTAACCCCACCTTCGCCCAGTCGGGCGACGTCACGATCAGCCACTATTTCACGGGCGAACTCGGGTTGAAGGCCTTCAACGAGCAGGTCGAGAAGTTCGAGCAGGCGACCGGCGTCAAGATGAAGGAAAGCCCGGTCGGCCACGAGGACTTCAAGACCGACATTCTCGTGCGGGCGGCAGGCCACAGCCTCCCTGATGTCTTCAGCTACTGGGCCGGCGCGCGCGTCGATTTCATCGTCAAGTCCAGCAGCTTGCGCCCGATCGACAACATGTGGGCGAGCGAGAAGCTCGACAGCGTCGTCGCCAAGCCCATCGCCGACAGCGCGACGCTCTATGACGGCAAGCGCTTCCTCGTGCCGTTCAACTATCACTACGCCGGCCTGTTCTATAACAAGAAGGTGCTTGCCGATGCAGGCATGGCGGCGCCTCCGGCGACCTGGGACGAGTTCATCGCGCTCTGCAAGACCCTGAAGAAAAAGGGCGTTGCCCCCGTCGCGCTCGGTTCCAAGAACCGCTGGCCGGCGCAGTTCTGGTTCGATTACCTGCTGCTACGCACCGCCGGTCCCGACTACCGCGCCAAGCTGATGAAGGGTGAAGCGTCCTATGACGACCCGGAAGTCGTCGCTGCCATGTCTCTCTGGAAGGACCTTCTCGACCAGGGTTTCTTCGTGGAAAACGCCAATGCCGACGACTGGACGGACGCCGCCGACAAGGTGGCCCGCGGCGATGCGGCGATGACCCTGATGGGCACATGGATCACCGGCTATTGGAACGGCGTCGGCCTTGTCCCCGGCGAGGACTACGACTTTTTCCCCTTCCCGGAGATCAAGGACGGTGTTCCGAACGCAGCGGTCGGGCCGGTCGACGGTCTGGTGATTTCCGCCAACGCGGCCAATCCGGAGGGAGCGGAGAAGTTCCTCGCTTTCATGATGTCGAACGCCGATGTCCAGGCGAAATGGGCTGAAGCGCAGGGCGCACTTTCCGCCAATGTCAATGTTGACCCGAAGACCTATAACAGCGTCATGCAGGGTGCCGCCAAGACGGTTGCCGAAGCGGAAGCCTTCGCCTTCAACTACGACCTTGCCACCACGCCGCCCGTTGCCGAAGTGGGCCTTTCCATGTTCACGCGCTTCATCGACGATCCGTCCAAGCTGGACGAAATCCTGAAGGCCGTGGCCGTGGATGCCAAGACGGCGTTCAAGCAATAGACGAATAACAGGAATGAGGATCGCGGCCCCGGGCGGGTCGCGATTTCCCGGAAAGGATACCGATGGAGCGGCAAAATACCGTCTGGCGCATCGCGCTGCTGGCACCGCCATTGTCCGTCTTTGCCGTCTTCGTGATCTGGCCGCTGTTCAGCTCGTTCATCTACAGTTTGACCAACTGGAACGGCTTCGGCTCCGACTACGACTTCGTGGGCCTCGACAACTTCGCCAAGATCTTCACCGATAAGCTGTTCATGAGCGCGGCGATCAATACAACGATCTGGATGGTCGCGGCGATCGTGGTGCCGACATTGTTCGGGCTCGGGCTCGCGCTTCTGCTCGACGGAAAAGTTCCAGGCGGGCGCGCCTTCAAGACGGTCTTCTACCTGCCGATCTGCCTTTCGGCCGTTATCGTCGGCCAGATCTGGATATGGATCTATCAGCCCGACTGGGGCCTGCTCAACACGGTGCTCTCCAATATCACCGGGGAGAAGATGCGCTATGCCTGGCTTGCCAAGCCCGATACGGCGCTCGGATCGGTCATCCTCGCCTGGTCTTGGCAACAGACCGGCCTTTCCATGGTGATCTACCTTGCCGGCCTGACGGCGATTCCCGAAGATCTCCTGGAAGTCTGTGAAATTGAGGGCGCGAAGCTTTGGCAGCGTATCGTCTTCGTCGTCCTGCCGCTGCTCACTCCGTCCACCGTCGTCGTCATCGCTCTTTCGGTGATCAATTCGCTCAAGGGCTTTGATATCCTTTACATCATGACCGGCGGCGGACCGTTCAACAGTTCCGATACCCTAGCCATGCACATGTACAACGAGTCTTTCCGCAAATATCTGATGGGATACGGCAGTGCCATTTCCGTCGTGCTGTTCCTGATTGCCCTCATGATCATCGGCATCTATTTCCGCCAACTCAAGAAGGTGGACCGGATCTATGGCTAATCCTTCCGTCGTCCGCCGTTTCAACCCGTGGCGCGGGGCGATCTTCGCCATGCTGCTTGCGCTTGCAATTCTCTTCCTGCTGCCCACGGTCGGCGTGCTGCTCGCCTCGGTTAAGACAACGCGCGAGATCGCGCTCGGCAGTCTCTGGTCGTTTCCGTCGGCATTTTACCTCGGCAACTTCATCGAGGTGCTGGCGAACCCCGCCGTGCATCGCTACTTCCTCAATACGCTGCTGGTCACGGTCCCCGGTACGCTGGCGTCGACGGCGCTCGGCGTGCTGGCCGGCTATGTTTTCGCCAAGCTGCCGTTTCGCGGCTCCAACATGCTGTTCCTCGTCCTTGTGGCGGGCATGTTCTTCCCACCACAAGTTATTCTGGTTCCGCTTTTCCGCCTATTCAACAGAATGGGTCTGATCGATACGCTATGGCCGGTCTTCATCGTTCATACCGCGCTCGGAATTCCGATCTGCACTCTTCTGATGCGCAACTTCTTCGCCACCGTTCCGACGGCCTTGCGCGAGGCAGCGATCTTGGAAGGCGCAAGCGAGTGGCAGGTGCTGACCCGTGTCGTGCTGCCGCTCAGCCTGCCGGCGCTTGCGGTATTGGCGACGCTGCAGTTCACTTGGATTTGGAACGATTTCCTCTGGCCGCTGATCTTTACTCAGTCCGACGACAAGCGGACGATCATGATCGGCATCGTCAATCTCAAAGGGCAGTATTCCGTCGCCTGGGGCGTGCAGGGCGCACTCTCGCTCGTCGCCAGCCTCCCCACGCTTTTCGTCTTTCTGTTTTTCCAGCGCTACTTCATCAAGGGCATGACCATGGGCGCGGTAAAGGGTTGATCATGACACAGCTTGCACTTCGCTCGATTCGCAAATCCTATGGAGCGCTGGAGGTAATCCGCGGGGTCGATCTAGATGTCGCGGAAGGAGAATTCGTCGTCTTCGTCGGCCCCTCGGGCTGCGGCAAGTCGACAATGCTGCGAATGATTGCCGGCCTCGAGGACGTGACGGACGGCACGATCGGCATCGCCGGGCGCGACGTGACCACGACTGCGCCGGCCAAGCGCGAGATTGCCATGGTCTTCCAGTCCTATGCCCTTTTCCCGCACATGACAGTCGCGGAAAACATCGGTTTCGGCCTGAAGCTCTCTGGTCTGGCAAAGGAGGAGATTTCCCGTCGGGTGGGTGACGTCGCGACCACGTTGCAGATCGGTCCCCTTCTCGAACGATTTCCCCGTGAACTCTCGGGTGGCCAGCGACAGCGCGTCGCCATCGGTCGCGCTATCATCCGACAGCCGAAGATTTTCCTGTTTGACGAGCCGCTGTCAAACCTCGATGCGGGGCTTCGCGTACAGATGCGACTAGAGATCGCACGCCTTCACGCACGCCTCGGTGCCACGATGATCTATGTGACGCACGATCAGACGGAGGCCATGACGCTCGCGGACCGTATTGTCGTCTTCAACAAGGGCAAGATCGAGCAAGTCGGCGCCCCTATGGAACTCTATGAGCGTCCGGCGAACACTTTCGTCGCCGGGTTTATCGGCGCCCCGTCTATGAACTTCCTGCCGGCTGCGGTAGACGGCGGAAATCTGACAGTGCATGGAACGCGCATCGAGCGCGCGCGCGCCTGGAACGCTGCAGGGACGGTCACAGCGGGTGTTCGGCCGGAACACCTGACGATTCTTCCGCCAGAAGAAGGCGGCATTCGCGGGCGGGTGGAATTGATCGAACGCCTTGGCGCGCAAACCTATGCCTATGTGGAATCCGAAGGCTTGATCGATCCGATCACACTTGCCGTCCCGACCGAATCGAACCTTGCCGCAGGTGATGTCGTGGGAATGCAACCAATGGGCGACAAGATTCACGCATTTGATAGGCACGGCGTTGCACTTGCCGGTTAGGAGTCCTGTCTGAATTCCGCATTCACAGTGTTGTGGGTTCGAATCCGTTGTCTAATCGCATGCTCGGGGTCAAGCGAATTTCGAACACCCTACTTTGTTGCCGTGTTGCGGAGCATGCAGCGCGACATCTTTTCTTGATTGTGGGGAGCTTGCATCCTT
>NZ_WITC01000135.1 GCF_009601505.1 Sinorhizobium terangae | reverse complement strand
CACTATCTACCCTGCCGGACTATGTCGGGAAGCTTTTTCCTCAACAGTAAATGACTGAGGAATAAGGATATTTCTTACAGAATCTCCCAAGCTACCCGACATAATCTATCCGATTTACAGGCTGTTCAAGAACCCCAACAAATTGTCGTCAGGTCGGTAGCGGGATGATTTGCCGGAATATGGGGAGGTCTTTGCCAAGGCGGCCTCCTTCATCGCCAATGTCGCCTCGAGATAGATTTGTGTGGTCTCGACCGATTCATGGCCGAGCCACAAGGCAATCACGGCGCGGTCGACGCCCGCTTGCAGCAGGTCCATGGCCATTGTGTGCCTCAGGCGATGAACAGTGACGCGCTTTCCGTTCAGCGATGAGCATGTGCCAGAAGCAGTCTGGCGGTGCTTGTTCAAGATGTACTGGACACCATGAACGCTGAGCCGCTCGCCTCTGGCGCTGGGAAACAGGATGCCCTCTTCTCCGCGCTGAGGTTCCTTCAGCCAGCTTCTCAACACTTCGGTTGTCGACTTGGCGAACGGGGTGCATCTTTCCTTGCGCCCTTTGCCGATGACGCGCAGATGAGCGCCTGCGCCGAAGAACAGATCGTCCCGCTTGAGACCGGTGATCTCCGATAGCCGCAAACCGGTCTGCACGGCGACCAGGAGAAACGCGTGATCACGCCGCCCGGCCCATGTCGATCGATCTGGTGCGGCCAGCAGTGCATCCACTTCAGGGCGGGTCAGGAAGCTGACGAGCGTTCGAGTGAAACGCTTGCTGGGAATGGCAAGAATACGTTGAATTTGAGCGGAATGTTCCGGTACCTCGAAGGCCGCGTAGCGAAAGAATGAATGAATTGCCGTGAGGCGTAGGTTGCGGCTGCGGACGCTGATCCCTTGGTTGCTCTCAAGCTCATCAAGAAAGGCCGTAATCAACGGGGTGTCGATCTCCTCGAAGCTCAGGCGAGACGGCGCCTTATGCAAAGTTCGTTCGGCGAACTTCAACAACTGCCGAAACGTGTCCCTGTAGGAACTGATCGTATGGGGGCTTGCCTGACGCTGTTGCATCAGGCGTTGAATAAAAAAGCGCTCTAAAAGCGGCGCCAGACTGGCATACTTGATCATGTCCGATCCTCCCAGCGGCGTTCAAGACGGCGCATCGCCTCTGTCATCAGCTCAGGCGAGGCGCTCAGATACCATTGCGTATCGGCCACGTGGGCATGGCCGAGATAGGTGGATAAAATGGGCAAAAGCCGCTCTGGATCTTGCTCGGCTTGATACCAGCGCAACAGCGTATTTGTGGCGAAGACGTGCCGCATGTCGTGCAGACGCGGGCCGTGACTGTCATCGATCCCGCGCAGGCCAATCCGCCGGGACAGAGCATAAAATGTTCGATGAATGTCACCCACGTCGAGGCGATTACCTCGATAGGATGTGAACAAATAAGGGGACGCCGCCAGGGCCGAGTTATGTCGTTGTCGGCGTTTAATCAGATCTTGTAGCACCGCGCACGTTGATGCGTGCATGGGCACGAGACGGGACTTTCCGAACTTCGTGCCGCGGATCGTCAGCACCATGGCGTCGAAATCGATGTCCGAAAGCTTGAGGTTCCGGGCTTCGCCGAGGCGCAGGCCAGCAACGCTTAGCAATCCGAACAGGCAGTAGAATGTCAACGGCCTGAGCTTGCAGCAGGTGTATCGGCACGGCATCTCAAGTGCGGCGGACAGAAGACGCCGGATGTCGGCATGGGAGTAAAGATAGGGTAGCGCCCGCTTCGGGCGAAAAGGCAGCAGCCCGTCAGGCGGAATTTGTGTCCGCGGATCGGTGGCGACCCAATGACGGGCAAATCCGCGCACGTAACCCAGCCGTGCCGCCCAGTGAGAGGGCTGCGTATGGGATGGCCGCTGGGCCCATTCGAGGGCCAGTTCCATGGTGATATATGGGGCATCGTTGGCTTCCAAGAAACTGACGAAATCGATCAATCCTCTTCCCGCTTCTCGTAGCTTGAACCCCAATCCGCGGCGCATCTCGATATAGTCGTGGGCAGCCTGTCGGAGTGCGCTCATTGAACTTCTCCCGGCCATGCCACAGCCAATGTTCGCAGGGCGTTGAGGTCAACCTTGGCGTAAATCGCCGTTGTCTCCATATGACGGTGCCCCAGAACTTCGCCGATCTCACCGAGCGAGGCGCCGCCACGCAGCATCTCTGAAGCGAGGCCGTGGCGGAACTGGTGCGCTCCTGTTGTGGGGGCATTGATATCGGCCCGCCGAAGGCAACGGCGGATGACGCATCCAAACCCACTCGGACCCTCGAATCCCCGGATCGGGGCCTTGTCGCGCAAAAAGACACGGCGGCAGGCACTTCGTGGCCGCCCGTTCCGTAAGTAATCGGCGATAGCCTCACCAACATCAGCTGATAACGGCAAGTCATTGCGTTGACTGCTCTTGCCCCGGACACGGATCTGCCCGGCGACCCAATCGATATCGTCAAGATCAAGCGTGATCACCTCGCTCGAACGAAGGCCGAGCCGCGCCAGCATGAGGATCATGGCATAGTCGCGGCGTCCCATGGGTGTCTGGCGATCGATGCTGGCAAGCAACCGGGTTACATCGTCACGGCTGATCGCACGAGGAATAGACGAAAGCCTCCAGTTGGCGACGATCGGGACCGCGGCAGCCAAATCTGAGGTGATATCCCCGTTATAGCGCGCATAGGAAAGAAATGATCGCAACGCGGTGGTCATGATCTTCGCGCGTCTTATGTTCAAACGCGAAGTTCTCTTTTGAACAAAGTCGGTCACGTCGACAGCGCGCAACTCTGCGAGCAAAACAGCACCATCACTGAAGCAGAAATTGAGGAAATCCCGGACGACTGGCCGGTAATTTACAATTGTTTTGCGGTTCAGGGCGCGGGCGTCTCGCAGATACGACTCGTATGCCTGCACATGCAGTTCGATCGGCGACGGCTGATACTCGTCCTTGACCTCTTCGGGCATGGCACCGACACTTCGCAAAAAATCCAGCAAGTGTCGGAGAGCGGCGTCATCTCCACGCTTTGGCCGGCGAAATTGTGCTCGCTCCCGCAAATAACGTCCTGGGTGTTCTCCACTTATGCCAGCTAGAGCAATCCGGTTTTGCCAAAGCCAACTGCTGAAACCGGCCGCCATAAGCACCTGGTTCCTCGTTGAGACAAGACTGTAGCCCCGACCAACGAGCCATTCAGCAAACGAAATAATATAACTCGCGACGGGCCCTTCAGGAGGCCGCGACAACGCAAATTGATCATTGATGCGATACTTCATTGTTTGCTCCCTTCCCAAGCTGAATTGCTGGAAGGGCTACGAACTATCTCTACACGCTATCTATAAATCCTTGATACCTCTGATCGAAATCTAGTTACCCGACATAGTCCGGCAGGGTAGATAGTGCCTCAGATAATGCAAGGTTCCCGTCACACCGGCCGCCCGGAACGCCTCAGCAAACACCGCCGTCAATCGTGTCTTGCTGACGGCGTTTCCCTGAAGGTTGAGAAAGAGCGTGGAGGGCGGCCGATAATCCGGCCGCTGGCGCCGCAACGCCCGGGCCTGCGGCGTGCGAACCTCGTCGATATAGCGCTGCGTGCGGTCGACCAGGCGGATCGGCGGGTAGATCGTGCGCGGCTTGTCACCCTTGGTGATCGTCAGCGGCACGCCGATCAGAGGATGATCGTCGTCATCCAGATGCGCCGTCTCCGGAACCTGGAAGACAGCCAGGCCGCAGAGCTCCTTGCGCCGCAGTCCCGTCGCCAGCGCCCATTCCGCCATCAACCGGTAGGGCATCTCCAGATGCGCAAACACCCGGCGCAACTGATCGACACGCAAGGGTCGCGGCAAACGTTCGTGCTCGGCGACCGTCAGGATGTTCGCCGCCATGACACCCGGACGCCCATCCACATGCGCCAGGAACGATTGTCGCCGGCCAGAGCCCACCCGCACATCGACAAAGTGGAACGGCAGGGTCTCGATCCATCCGCGGCCCTGCGCCCACGCATAGAACCGGCAGACCGTGCGGACTCGATCGTTCACCGTCGACCGAGCATATGGCCGTTTCGTATGCGGGCTCGGCTGTGACAGCATGCGATTGCGCCAGGCAGCAATCTCAGCCTCGCTCACGCCGCGCCAGTCGAGACCAGATTGCTCCAGGCTGTCGAACCAGTCATGCAAGTGCTCGCCATAAGTCCGGATAGTTTCCGCCGCGTGGCTGCGGCCCGGGATCGTCGCCAGTTCCATCAGCCAGGCGAACGCCGGCTCGATGATCGCCATCCGTTCCGACACCAGGATCGGAAAGCCGGCCGGGATCGCGGCATAACCCATCGCCGCCTTGATAATCCGCACCACGATCTGTCCCCTTTGCTCGCGACCGCTCGAAACAGCAAAAGACATCGGCCAAGACTCAAAGCCCTGCACAGCAACAAAGAAGACAGTTTCTCGAACAGGATGTTATCTTGAGCGGAGCGCCTTCGGCGCACTCTTCTCTTTTGATTGCGAGGGGTTCCCCTCGCGCTCTCCCGTTCGCCACGTGGCAGGGGTGCAGGACTTCGCCTGCACCCCATCAAAAAGCTTGTGGTGTCGCCGCCGCCTCAAGCATTGTCCTCGCTACGCTGCGGGAACGCTTGACCCGGACGTCTGTGTGCCTTCCTCGATATGCCCCGCGAATATCGCCCACAACCATGACGGTCGTACGAACCCAACAGGACAGTTGCGACGCAGAACCTAAGAGTTGTTCGCGGGCGATGTTCTCGACCATCGAGCGCATGGCGCCGTTGTCGTTGGCAGCCTCGCGCACAAGGACCTCGATCTCCTTGAGTCCAGCGGCGATGGCCTGCTTCACCCGCCGGTGACCGGCCTGGATGGTGTAGCCGTTGCCGCCATCCACCTCAGGGGAAACCACGGGTGGCTGGATAATGCCGACGGCCTTGACCGTAGCGAGCAGCAGCGCGTCGGCTTGCGGCGAAGATTTCGAGCGGCGGGCGTCGTCGGGATTGTCCTTCAGGGCACGCGGGTCGATCTTGATGATCTGCATGGGAAACTCCTTCTATGGGGTTCTGGGACGCGGCTTCTTGCCGCTTCGTCCAGCCTTCACTCCTTTGCGAAGGCACTTCCCGGACCGCGGGGCGGGCGGACCTGCGCAACTGCGCACGAGCATTCCTGCCGCGAAGCACTAGCGGGGCTAACAGCCCTGCGCGGGGCGACTGGCAGGGGTGAGGAGGGCGCGGTTGAGCGTCAGCGGCGCAGCGAGGACCGCTCCGCGATCGCTTCCTCTTTTTCCTTTTCCTCTTCTTCCCCGAAACCGTCAGCTAATACTTTTGCTAGTTCACGCCGCCGGAAACGAGCCGTAGACAGTGCCATCGCTCAAGGAGACGCCGATGCACGCTGCCAAAGAGATTTTTGCTTACCAGGTCATTCCGGGAACCGACGAAGTCTTGGCGTTTGCCGAGACCTTGGCGACCGCCCGTCGGGAGGCCTCTGAACACTGCGAAGGCTTGAAAGCGATGGGCGAGAGCGTTGAAGGCGGCATTGCGATCTACAGGGTCCGCCTGAAGGATCCGAGCCTTTCCGACCTCGTGACTGTCCTGAACTATCCTGAGGATACCAGGGAGCGGTTGGTTCAAGCGATCGAACGCCTCGCTGTGGTCTCTTGAAGGACTGGCCCGTAACCGTCCTGGATCCGTTGCGCCCGTCGGACCCTCGTGGGAATACAGAGATAGACGCTGTGTGCTGGGACGAACACCGATACGTCGTTTGACAGAAAAAAGGGCCAGCGGAAACCGCGGCCCATAAGGTGTGAAGGTCAAAACCTCCAGAGGGGAACAGCTGGTGCGGCGGTACTGGGAGGAGAAAACCGCCATGTGCATCAGCTGCAAGCACTATGCTCATTTTTTGACCGGATGGAAAACATTTATTGTGCAAAGCAGCTATGCAAATGCTGCGTTGCTCGCAAATCACCCCTTGCAACGGCTTTCGTATAATGCGGCCTTTTGCATCACTTCGTGATCGTCACGTGCCGCCGCCGCAAGAGCTTCGTCGACCTCGCGGAGCCGGCGGCGCTTTTCTGCCAATTCGCCGGCGAAGGCGAAGCTACCGCCCTCGCGCGACCGATAGGAAGAGAGCCGCCGACGCGCTTCCTCCAGTCGTTGGCGATGGTGCTCCCTCTCCTCCTCGAAGCCGTTCAGCGCGTGTTCAAGCCGGGCGATGGCGCGGAGCGGCGTGACGGTGACGGCGAGATCGATCTCCTGCGTCGCGCCAGTGCGCTGTAGCACCGTCTGATAATGATAGTTGTCTGCCTTGCCGAAGCGCTCTCCCTCAAAGACGAGATCGAAGCCGCCGATCGATGCGATGGGGACCGCGCCTTCCTTCTGAAGCTGGACAAGCATGAGGATTTCCTTCATCAGGCCTCGACCGGCTACTTTGCGCTCGTCGTAGTGCTGGTCCGCCACAGTCATCGCGAAGGCGTCAGCGGCAGTGGGGACGAGGCGCTCGATGTCCTTGCCGACGTCGCCGATGCGCCGGGTCGAGATTTCGATGTCGCGCTCGGCATCACGGATCTGCCGCCGCACCGCGAACAGGTCGTCGTCATGGGCGGCGCGCAAACGTTCCAGCCGAGCGATGTCGGCCTCGAGCCCCGCCTTCTGCATCAGGCGCTCATCGCCCGATGCGATCGCCTTTGCCATGGCGAACTGATTTGCGGCACCCTCACCAAGGTCTTCGAGCCGCCGGATCGAGGTGTCGCCGGAGAGCGCCGCGGCGATGAAGCGGGCTTTGCGCTCGTTGTTCTGCCACATCGAGGCATCGAGCGAGCCTTGCGTTGCATAGGCGAAGATATCGACCTCGTCATGCTGGTTACCCTGGCGGACGATCCGACCTTCGCGCTGCTCGATCTGCGACGGCAACCACGGGACGTCGAGATGATGCAGTGCCTTCAATCGGAGCTGCGCGTTGACGCCGGTGCCCATCGTTTCCGACGAGCCGATCAGGAAACGGACCTTGCCGGCGCGAACGTCGCCGAAAAGACGCTGCTTCGCCTCGGTCTTCTTGTAGTCCTGCATGAAGGCAATCTCCGCCGCCGGCACGCCGAGGCGGATCAGTTCGTCGCGGATCCAGCGATAGGCCGAGAAGCCGCGCGATTTCTCGACATTGATCGTGCCGAGATCGGAAAAGATCATCTGGGCGGCGCCGGGCAAATCGAAGGGCTTGCCGTCCGGCCGGACATAGGCGTGTTCGCCGGTCTCCTGCCAGATGCGGAAGGCATTATCGACGAGCAGATTGAGCTTGTTGTCCGGTTCGTTGTCGCTGTCGGGATCGACCAGGCGCAGATCGATCGCCGCATGCCGACCGTCGGTGATGACGGAGAGTAGGATGTCGTCGCCCGGCTTGGCCGGCCCCTCACGCTTCTCGATCGCCTTGATGCGGGCGTCGAGAATCGTCTGGTAGCTCCTGAAGGCCTGGGTCGGCTTAGCCGTCAGGATCTGGCGCCGGCCGGTCGAGATCGCCGGCACCTTCACATATCGGCGAAGATCTTCCGGCATGACGACGTCCGCGAAAGAGCGGAACATGGCGATCAGTTCCGGGACGTTGACGAAGCTCGCGAAACGGCTCACCGGCTTGTACTTGCCTGACGGCTGGATCTCCAGTTCGGTGGTCGTGTCGCCGAAGGTCGACGCCCAGGCATCGAACTCATGCAGGCCGCGCTCGCGCAAAGCCTCGTGGCCGAGCATCCGTTGGACCGAGAACATTTCGCCGAGCGTGTTGGTGATCGGCGTGCCCGAGGCGAGCACCAGCGCCCGGCCCGGATTTTTCGTTTCGATAAACCTGGATTTGGCGTAGAGATCCCAGGCGCGCTGCGACCCGTTTGGGTCGATGCCCTTCAACGTCGACATGTTGGTGGCGAAGGACAGCTTCCGAAATTCCTGTGCCTCGTCGACGACGATCTGGTCAACGCCGATCTCGGAAATCGTCAGCAGATCGTCCTTTCGGGTCGAAAGCGCTTCGAGGCGCTCCTTCAGGCCCTCCTTCAACCGCTCGAGCCGCTTGCGCGACACGCGGTCCTCATTGTCGACCTTGGTCAGCAGATCCTCATAGAGCTCAAGCTCAACCTGGATCATTTGACGCTCGAAGGCCGACGGCACGGCGATAAAGCGGAACGCCGAATGCGTGATGATGATCGCATCCCAGGTGGCTGTCGCCGCGCGGGACAGGAAGCGGGCACGTTTGTCCTTCGTGAAATTGGTCTCGTCGGCGACAAGGAGGCGAGCGTTCGGATAGAGTGCCAGGAATTCGCGGGCGGCCTGAGCCAGGCAATGCCTGGGTACGACGAGCATCGCCTTGGCGATCAGCCCGAGCCGGCGCTGCTCCATGATGGCCGCCGCCATGGTCATCGTCTTGCCCGCGCCGACGGCATGAGCAAGGTAGGTCGAGCCGGACGAGATGATCCGCCAGATGCCCCGCCTTTGATGCCCATAAAGAATAAAGGCGCCAGAGGCGCCGGGTAGCTTGAGATGGGAGCCGTCGAATTGTCTGGGCGCGATATTGTTGAACCTGTCGTTATAGACTCGCGCCAAGCGGTCGGTGCGATCCGGATCCGTCCAGACCCAGTTCTGGAACGCTTCCTTGATCCGCTGAAGTTTGTCGCGCGCGGCTTCCGTATCGACGACGTTGAGCACGCGCCGCTCTCCGTCGACGCCTTTGAAGACGTCAAAAATCTGCGGCACGCGGCTGTTCAGCGCATCGGCAAGCAGTTCGCCGGCATGCCGGCGGCTGGTGCCCCATTCGGAGGTGCCGACGGCGCTAAGCCCAAGTTGCCGCGCCCCCACGGTCCATGAGCCGAGCTCAGGCATGTGGTGGATGCTGATGTCGGCGCCCATCGTTTCCTTGACGAAGGTAACGACGTCAGAAGTCGGGATCCACGGCGCACCGAGGCGGGCGGTGATGTCAGATGGACGCAAATCGGCGGGCTGGACTTGCTTGAGGGCACGCACGTTGCGCTCGAAGGCCGGGTCCAGCGCAGCGGCGGCTTCCGCGGTCGTCAGCTTGGTGCGAACCGCACCGGAGAGATAGGAGTCCGACGTCTGCCAGGATCCATCCGCCGGATCGCGAAAGATCGCGTCGGCAAGGTCGTCGACCACCTTCTCCGTATCGACGTGCAGAAGCTCGGCAATGTGCTCTATGTCGACGCGGCCGCGCTCGTTGAGCACGACGGCCAAAGCATCGGCAGCGGAGGTAATGACCGGCGGGGCAGGGGGCGCGATCACCCGCTCCGAGAAGATCGGACCGGGCTTGGCCGTGTCGGTCTCGAGATCGTAATCCTCGATTGAGGCGACCAGCCAGCAATCGGGATCGTCCAGGAACGGCTGCAGGTTCGGCCGGCGATGCGTCTCGCGGACCTCGCCCGTCTCGGGGTCGTCACTGATCGAGACCGTCGTGTGGTTGATGGGACCAAAGTCGCGGACAAAGCTCGACCAGGCAATGCGCAGCCGAACCTGGAGATCGCGCCATGGTCGATCTGCCTCCTGCGCTTTCAAGATTTCGCGCACCGCGTCACGGATTGGGATCAGCTTGGTGATGATCCGGACGTGCTTTTCGGGCAGCCCTTCGCCGCTACGGCCCTTACGGACCGTCACCGCGACGGGTGTGCCATCAATCATCTGCATCAGGCCACGCTTGACATCGATGAAAAAGCTGCCCTCGCGGATCCTGGCATTGTCGGGCTTGAGATCGACGATCTCGGCGAGTTCAGGTTCCATGTCGATGTTGATTGGCGTCGGCTCGCCGTCATAGCTGCCCTCCGGCAGCAGATCGATCGCGGCGTTCAGTGTGGCTTCGAGATCCTGATCCTTCGGAGCAATGCAGGTGTAGGTCTCGCCGAAGGGTCCGGATGTCAGGGCATGCTGGCCGAGAACGAAGTCCGGATGCCGGGCGAGCCAGCGATTGATCCTGATCGGCCCTTCATCGGCAGTCGCGGGGAGTATTTCTTCCAGATCGAGCCAGGAGAGGTCGCTTGTCGGTTCACCGGCGATGCGCTTGCGGAAGAAGAGGATGTCGACGACGACATCCGTGCCGGCGTCGCGCCGGAAGCTGCCTTCGGGCAGACGAATGGCAGCGATCAGGTCGGCCGACTTGGCGATGTATTCGCGTGCGGTTGCATCAGCCTTATCCATCGTGCCGGAAGTGGTAGCGAAAGCAGCAAGCGCGCCCGGCTTTAGAAGATCGATAGAACGGGCAACAAAATAGTCGTGCAGGCGAAGTCCGAGCGACCGATAGGCTCGGTCCGAGCGCACCGTTCGATCAGAGAAAGGCGGATTGCCGATGGCAAGATCGTAGATCGGGGACAGCTCGACGCGGGCGAAGTCGCCATTGACGATCCTCGCCTTCGGTTGCAAAAGCCTGACGATCCTCGCCGTAACGGGGTCGAGCTCAATGCCGGTAAAGAAGCTCTGATCGCGCAATGTTTCCGGCATCAGCGCCGGAAACAGTCCGGTGCCGATGCCTGGCTCCAGCACCCGGCCGCCGCGCCAGCCGAGGCGTTGGAGGCCGGCCCACATCGCCCGGATGATGAACTCCGGCGTGAAGTGCGCATACTGGGTGCAGCGAGCGAGCGAGGCATAGTCCGCTTCCGGCACCGCGGTTTCCAGTGCGCCTCCGAGCTCATCCCAGCCATCGCGGAAATCAATCTCGCCCGGTCGGCGAAACATGCCGTTGGCAAGATCGCCGGCGCCGAAACCAGTGAAACGGATCAGCCGTGCCTGTTCTTGCCGTGTGGCCGGTCGATCCTGCTTCTCGATCCCGGCGGCGAGGAGGATCGCGGCCACGTTGATGCGGGCGCGCTCCTTCCACGATGCGGCGAGGTCGCGGTCGCCGTCGAGATAGAAGTTCGCGCGCTGCCCATGCCGCTGCGGGCGGCTTGGTATCGCCACGGCAGGGGCGGGTGCTGGCGGCGTCGGGTCCGGCTCGTCGTCATTCGCCGCCTCCGGTGCGAAACCGCCGAAAGCGGTCACGCCGAGGCCGAGGCCGGAGGACAGTGCGCTCGAACCGAACATGTCGAGGGTGAAGGGCTCATTGCTCATGGAATATCTCCTGCTGACGGGCGTCGTCGTCCGGCGTTCGCCGGCGCTCGGGCGTACGGATGCGGGTAGGTGGGAGAGGTGACGCCGGACCGCCGCTCAAGCGGCGATGGGCGAGGGAAGGTGACGCAGATGCACCGGCAGCTTTGCAGCGATCTCGTCGTCGGTCAGGTCTTCGAGGAGCTTCAGAAAGCTCCCTTCGTTGCCGCCGTAGAGCATCACGGTCCGTCGGCCGCGTGAAGGTTCGGGCCAGCGCGCGCCGGCATAGCCGCGATAGTCATCCGCGGTCGTGCTCCAGATGTGCTCAAGCCGCTCATCGCGAGTCATGGACCGTGCGGGGCGGCTCTCGCGTTCGATGATGGCGAGCCGCATCTTCTCGACCGACGAGCGATCGGAGAGGTCGCAATAGCCGTGGAAATGGCGGACGACGCCGTCGATCCGCAGCGCAAAGAAGATGCTCGTCACCGAACCGATGAGGAATTCGCGCATGGCGAACATGGAACCGCGGACCCAGAGTGGCGGGAGGATCTCGAACATGTAGTCATGTTCCGCCTCGCCGATTTCGAACCACTCCCTGGCATAGAGTGCCGAGGGATCGCCGTCCCAGCGGTGCGGGCGCTGCGCATGGCGATCAAACATGCGGAACATCTGTTGGCGGCTTGCTGCGCCCTGGAAAACCTTGCGGATGGAGGTGGAAGAGGTCATCTGCTACTCCTTCGGTGTTGCGTGAAGCGGGTGCGTGGCCCTCGCGACCTTGCCATCCTCTTCAGTCCTTCATGACACCTCCCGGGCCGCCGCGATCCCGCATCGGCGGGTCAAGGGCCGGCTCTGTCGGGCGAAGCTTCACCCTTGACGCGCCGATCGGGCATGCGGCACGTCTCGTCCTTCCTTTCTCTTTCTTTTTTCGTTCTCCCGCTGCTTCAGCACGTCATTCCAGTCGTCCACTGGCGGCCGCAAGCGCAGCCAATCGCAACCCATCTCTTCGGCCACGACCCGAAGTCGTTGTGCATAGGCGTCCCCCTGCGAATTCGCGTCGGTGGCAGCAACAAGTTGAACTGCCGGCCGGACAGTGAGCATGCGCAGGGCGGCTTCCGTCATCGGCGACCAGCCGCCACCCGTACTGAGATAGAGTGTGCCCTCTCGCATCCCTTCGATGGCTGCAAGGCTCATCGCGTCGATCGCAGCCTCCGTCACGCACAGCCGTGAAGCCTGGGAGGACCCAAGGCGAAAGAGAACCTTGGCTCCGCCGGTTGCGAAGCCGCGCCAGTCGGGGCCTCGCTCTTCCCAACCCGTTACGTTGCCGGTTTCGTCGGTATGTGCCGCCCACATGCTGCCGTAAGGCCCCTCGCGTAGAACACCCTGGCTGATCGCGCGCCGAATGGTCGCGGCAGGCAATGAGCGTTCCCATCTTAAGTACCGCCACACCCCCGAACCTGGGACAGGGCTTTTCCGCGGTGCCCACCGATCGGCGCTCGACGTAACAATCGTCCGGTGCGGCGGCAGCTTGCGCCATGCGGATTCTGACGGCTGAAAGCTGACAAGCGCAGCGATCCGCTCCACGCCTTCGACGAACCCGACTCCGTCGAGGTGCGCAACCAGCGAAAAGATGTCGCCCTTGCTGTCGCTGAGGGGGTCGAACCAGCCACGGCCTTCATGCGTCACAATGACGATCTGCGAACCGCGGCGAAACTTTACCGCCCGGCGAGTGCTTTCCCTGACATCAATGGCAAAGCCCGACGTCTCCAGCACTGCCGAACAAGTGACGCGCTCTCGCAATTGCTCGATATCTTCTCTTTTCATATTTCTCCCGATCGCTCGCGATCGGCCTCTCATCTTTTTTCCTTCCCGTGAGTATCGCGGGCCCGATCCGGACCGCCGCGAAGAGCAAAGGCTGCAAGGGCGCGGACATGCAACTGTCGGATTCAACAATGCATGCCACCCCAGCCGCGGCGTGGCTTCCCTTGCCGCCGCCGGCTCGCAAGCGGCAACCGCCAACGCTGAGGGCGGCTCAGTGAGCCGCCCAGGGAAAGAATTCATGCAGGATCTCAAGATCGTCGGAGGCGTCGATTTCGTCTGAGGGCAGGACGCCGTATTCGCCGTCCACTTCGAAGACGGTGACCGGGACCATCAGGTCGCGGGAAAGCTGAAAAGCGTGGGATCGAGCGAGAGAAAGATCGTGCGACATTTGAGAGGCTCCATCGGGAGCGGGCCAATTCCCGCTCGATGGCTCCTCAAAAGGCCCGGTACCGGGCGCGATCACCGCGAAGGCGAAAGCCGATAGCGGCCGTAGCTTGGCTCACGGACCCCCTGCGGGTTGATCGTGGAAGATCCGGCACCGGGCCTAGGACGCCAGCACAAGAGAGCGGGATTGGCCTGCCCCGGTAGGCATGAGTTTGCGCTACATCTTGCCCCTTGCCGCCGCATCGGCCGCTCCCGATGTCGGCATATGCGGTGCCTGCTTCGAATATGGTTACGACATCGCGTCCTTTTTGTCGTGGACAACGATTGCCGCAACCCCTGTCTCCTGTCGCTTGCCGCTGAAGTTCTGCTCCGCCGAGGGGCCGTCATACCGGAAACCGAAGCGGAAGCGCATCGGCTTCTCTCGTGCGAGTTCCTCAAGCACATGGGCCGAAATGCCCGCAGTCCGTCCCAGAATGAACACCATGCGCGCAATAGGGGGCGCCAATCCCATGTCGGTCAGGGTCGCCGCGATCGCCCCGTCCACATTGACGGGCATTGGCCGTCCGACCGCTTCACTGAGGACTGTCGCAATTTCTCTCATTAGTGCGATGCCGTCCCCCGAGAGACCGAACGACTGCGACAAAGACCAGAGGCGGTCGGTTCGCGGATCGACGACATGGAAGCGATGCCCGAGGCCCGCCATGCGGCGCCCCGCGCTTTTGTGGTTCCACACGACCTCTTCGGCCGCCTTCCGCAGGCTGCCGCCGGACCGTCGCGCCAGGGACAATCCCTCCTGGAGAAAAACCATGGCCTCCTCACCGGCGCCGCCGTGCGCATCGCCGATTGCAAGGATGCCGCCTCCGACCGCCGCTTCCGGCGCGCGACGATTTCCGCTGGCTATGACCCTTGCCGCAAAAGTTGAAGGCGATGTCGGCCCGTGATCGGACGACGCGATCATGATCGCGTTCCACACCGCGGACTCTCCCGGCGTGGGTTGCCGACCGGTCAGCAGGAGAAAGGCGACAGCGCCGAAATCTCGAGTCCCCATCAAGTCGACGACATTCCTACCGCGGATCAGGATCTGATCTTCGTCGAAGGCAGTAATCGCAGTCGGCCAGCGGTGGGGATTGGTGGACGGTCCGCTGGTCACTGGTCGATGACTCCTTCTTTGGCGAGCGACAAGATTTCCTGCCGCGTTAAACCAAGACTCTCCTCCAGAATTGCAGCACTGTGCTCTCCAAGCCGTGGGCCCTGCGTGCGAATCCGGCCCGGCGTCGCGCTCATGCGCGGAAGCGGAGCGTGCATCCTGTAGGTCCCCAGTTCTGGATCGTCGAACTCGGCCAGAATGCCTCGGGCCTTCACATGTGGATCCGTCACGAAATCCGAGATCTCATAAACCGGCGCGCCCGCAACGCCAGCCTCCTCAAACCGGCGCATCAGTTCGTCCAACGTGAATTTGCCAAGTGCATCGGCGACGATCCGATCGGTCTCGTCGCCATTGCGGACACGTGCTTCATTGGTTGCAAAGCGCTCGTCGCCAAGAAGATCGCCAAGCCCTGTCAGTTGAAAAAGCTTCTCCGCCGTTTTCGGCGTGGACGCGGAAAGCGCGATCCATTTCCTGTCCAATGTCGGATAGGTGTTGCGAGGTGACGAGTTCGGAGAGCGGTTCCCGTTCCGCTTCGGATAGCGGCCTGTGCTTTCGTACTCCGCGGCCACCGGCCCAAGCACCGAATAGATGGCTTCGAGCAGAGAAAGGTCAATGACTTGGCCTTCGCCGGTCTCGTCGCGGTGCCGAAGAGCCGCAAGGGCAGCGAAGGCACCATAAATCCCGGTGATCATGTCAGCCATGGGAATGGGGGGCAGCGTGGGTGGACGATCAGCGAAACCGAGCATGGATGCAAAACCGCTCATCGCTTCCACGAGCGTGCCGAATCCCGGACGATTACGATACGGACCATCCTGCCCCCACGCACTGATGCTCAGGATTACAAGCCGGGAGTTCTCGATGAGAAAGCGGCTATGCGGCAAACCGAGATCTTCCAGTTTGCCGGGAACAAAGTTCTCCACGAGAATGTCGGCCCGCCCGACCAGTGACAGAAGCAGTTCCTGCCCGCGCTGCGTCTTGATATTTAGTGCGAGGCTTCTTTTGTTTCGCCCGTATTCGCGCCACCAGAGATCGAGATTGCCTTTTCGCCATTGACGCAGCGGGTCTCCGACCTCCGGCTGTTCCACCTTGATGACGTCGGCACCGAAATCAGCCAGTTGCAACGTCGCCATATTGCCGGCGACGAGCCGCGACAAGTCGAGTACCCTTACACCTGTAAGTGCCGCGCGCTTCACTTAACTCTTCCTTCTTGCGTCCCTTTCGGGAGGTTGTTGACCTGCCGGCCTGCCTGTGCGTGGGAAGTCTGAAGCGGATCAGACATGTTATTTCCTCACTTTGTCCAATCCTCGGCGCTAGCTGCAGCCTCAGCTCGGCAGCTTCGGCCGCCTTTACAAAAGACTTCAAGATTCGTGCCAACTCGGGTCGCGGGGCTGCTGAAAAGACTTAGCGGTTACTTCTCCGCAAGTTGGCCTCAGAACACTAGGAGATTGGCTAAACGAGCCTGTGTAGCGGATCCGACAAAACCGGATAGAAGGTGTCACATGCCATACCTCGAAATGCGCGCACCTTTTGGAAAAAGGGGATCGAAACCTGGATTGCGAGCCTCGCAGGCTTCATTTCGGCTGCGTTCTTAGGCTTCGCCCATTTCCGTCGTAGACGTGTGCGGGTCGATTTCGACCGCGACCGTTCGCCGCTTTCTTGAACAAAGAGAGCGGCGCGCAGAAGTTCTATCAGGGGAGAAACTCCGCTTGCTGCATGATGGTCGGCGTTCCGCCGCTGAAATACACGTCGTCCGCGGACAGCGCCTGTAGTGCTTGCTCCACCGGATTTCCTCATATGGCGCGCCGCCGTCTACGCGACGCACTCGCATCACGGTGCTTGAGACGCATCACTAATGCATCCATTCCGCAATATGATCAATTTCTTCAATTCGTTGAGTGATGTTAGAAAGCCCGATCTAACCAAATTAGGTGTATCGCGGTAGGTCAATTGGCTCTCGCGCATATCGGCCCGTACGAACAGCATCCGGCAGTGGCAGAGCCGGACATGGGTGACCTTACCTTCGCTGTCACGCCGTTGATAAGATGAACTCGTGGCTCCAGTCGAACCGATAGGCCTCGCCCGGTGCGTAGTAGCGGCACACAGATCTCCGTGATTACGGTGTCGTGGTTCTTTGTCCAGGTACCACATGGCGTCGAAGGCATCGTACCTGCCCTCATAGCCGAGCGACCGGATCTCTTCGTAAATCCGGATCAGCGTCAGCCGCTCGCGCGACGGGTTGGCTTGGCGATCAGAAATCGGTCCAGATGCTGCCGCCAGGGGTCCGATCCGCGGCAGAGGCGGTCTCAAGGATCTCCGTAGCGATAGACGTCTTGTTCCATCAAGTCGTGAACACGTTTGGCGACGAGATCCTGCTTCATCTGCGAACTGACCAGAGTCAATAGAAGGCTGGAATGATGGACATGCTCGGCACCAAAGTTAGTAATCGCGATAACAGTCGCACTTTCTCAAGACTTGTCAGCTTCTCGAAAGCTCACGTTTATAGTCTGAAGGCGTCGCTTCCCACACGGCCACCGCGTGTTGCCGGAACTGGAAAGAAAACGCCGGAGTACCCGATGGTCGGAGCAATTGGATCTGAATTTGACAACCTCGCTGTTTCCGTGGTCCGCGCGGGTCATGGGAATACCACTGAGCGGCACCACGCGTCCGCAGATCACTCTGGCGGTGGACGGTCGGTTGGTGGGAGTGGTCTGCAAGCTAGTCCTCCCACTTCTCGTGAGAACTCGCAAGCTGTGACTCAAAGCGAAGCTTTCGAGCGTGTTCTCAGTTCGATAGCAGTCCAAATTGTGAGCGACGCCATGGCTGAGGTCGACGACGCTATGGACGAAACGGAAGATGATGCCTGACGTCGGATCACCGGCGTCTGGATACGTAGGCCGTTGATAACGGCACAACTAGAACGGAAAGGAAACGATATGTCCAAAGTTGGTACTATTGGTTCGGCCGCCGGTACTGGTGTTGCGGCTGCAGCAGACGTTGCGGCCAAAGGGGTTGGGGCCGCCGCGTTCCAGCATCAAATCGCTGAGCTAACTGCTGTTAGCGCGGAGGCTACGGCGAGGAGTATCGAACTGCGCACTGTATCGACCAATCTCCAGACAATAAAAAAAGCGGCGGACGAACGCGTCCAATAATATCGCGAACGTGGCGTGGAGTTACCCCGCTCGCGCCACCTGATTGCCATGGGAAGTCGAAATAGCCGTACGGCAATTGCCGTGCGGCTTCCCTCCTTGTTTAGGAAATCATTCGTGAGTGACGCCGTTTCCCTTCATTTCGAAGTGCTATCGGGACTCTATTCCGGAATGACCGGTGAGGCGGCTCCGGGAGTGAACTTAATTGGTAGTGGTCTCGATGCCGACTTAATCTTCATCGAGCAAGGACTTGAGCCGGACCATTTTCGTATATCGCTTCTCAACAATTCGATCGAGATTAAGGCCCATGCGGGCCGGGTTGGTTTAGAGGGCGGCAGAGCTATTGAGGTTGGCGAGAGCGTCGTTGTCCCTCATCCTGCCGTCATTCACGTAGGCATGATGTCCATTCGCTGGTCGGTACAGGATGCGTCGCGAGCTGGTCCGATGGGCATGCTTGGCTTTCCGATCTCAATCCTCGCTATTGTAATACTCGGCTCTCTAGGGATCGGAGCACTTGTTTTATTCTACTACGGAAGCGCAGATGAATCGAGACCTCGTTCGCCTGGCGCCGAATTGAGATCCGAGTTGGCCCTCAATCGTTCCTTCAATCAGACGCCCCAGGCAGCGGCCAAGGCGTTGCAAGAGGAGGCGGACAGAGCGGGCCTGGTCAACATTAAAGTTGGCTACGCGAATGGTGTTGTGTCGGCTAAGGGCACCGTCCCATCTGCATCAGTCACTAGTTGGCAGAAGGTTCAGCAGTGGTTCGATCATCGAACGAAAGGCGCGCAAATTCTGGTGAATGAAGTGCTCGTTAAAGATGAGAAGGCGCCATCCTCAATCGCCATTGAAGCTGTTTGGCGCGGCCCGCTGCCTTATCTTCTGATCAGTGGTCAGAAATACTTTGTCGGGGCCCTTTTGGACAGTGGGTGGACCGTCAGTCGGATCGAGGACGGTCGTGTGCTGTTGAGCCGAAATGGCAGCCTTGCTGCTCTCCACTACTAGTCCAGGTTGTCATATTAGGAGAATTCTGTGACGTTAGCGACCGAGCGCCGTCAATGGAATAGGATGAAGATCAACAGCGTTCGCCCAGATTGATGTTGAGCACGCATCTGCAGTCTATCTCGATCGAATCATTGCGGACGGTTGTGCGAAGTGCATCCGAGCGGCAGACAGGTGAGTGTCGAACGGAAATGGATACCCGTGGCAAGGAGATCAAATCACTGGCGCCATTAGCTCTATCGATGACACACTCTCGCCTATGCTCGCATTCGACAGAACGTAGAAAGTTTTGGCCTCTCGATCCCTGCCCACGAGAACCCTCAAGGTGTCCACGCCGCGGAGCGCTGACTTGGCGTTGGCGACGATGCAATGATGATTGTGGATAACCAGCCTTCACGCCTTCTCCACCGGTTATGCGAAGCCATTCCCTTCGGGCAGGCCATCCAGAATGGATAAAGCGCACAGCGTATATTAAACCATCATAAGAGGGCCTCCATGGCCAATGTACTGCGAAATTTCATCGCGCGCGTGCCAGCCAATCCGGACATTATGGTCGCGATAGCGCTGCTTCTGGCAATAGGCATGATGATCATGCCGGTCCCGCTCATGGTGATCGACACCTTGATCGGATTCAATCTGGGCTTGGCCATACTGCTGCTGATGGTTGCTCTGTACGTCAGCACGCCACTAGATTTTTCGTCCTTGCCCGGAGTCATTCTAATCTCCACGGTATTCCGTCTTGCGCTCACCGTCGCAACGACGCGAATGATCCTGGCCGAAGGGGAGGCCGGCAGCATCATCCACACCTTCGGTGATTTCGTAATTTCAGGCAACATCGTCGTGGGCTTTGTTATATTTCTCGTCGTGACCATGGTACAGTTCATGGTCCTCGCAAAGGGCGCAGAACGCGTAGCCGAAGTGGCGGCGCGCTTCACCCTCGACGCGCTGCCGGGCAAGCAAATGGCGATCGACGCGGATCTCCGCAACGGCCATATAGATCAGAACGAATCTCGCAGGCGACGCGCTCTGTTGGAGAGAGAGAGCCAACTTTATGGCGCCATGGACGGTGCCATGAAATTTGTGAAGGGAGATTCCATCGCCGGACTGATGGTTATCTGCGTCAACATGGTAGGCGGGATTTCCATAGGCCTGCTTTCGAAGGGGATGTCCTTTGGCGAGGTGCTGCAGCAGTATACGCTGCTGACAATAGGTGATGCGTTAATCTCGCAGATTCCTGCGCTGCTGCTCTCAATTACAGCAGCGACCATCGTTACTCGCGTAAGTGGGGCTAAGGTCAATCTTGGAACTGACATAGTCAGGCAGCTCATAGCCAGTACGCGAGCGTTGCGGTTGGCGGCCTGCGTCTTGGTCATGATGGGGTTTGTTCCTGGTTTCCCTCTGCCCGTTTTTTTTGTGTTGGCCGCAGTGTTCGCCACAGCAAGCATTGTCAACGGTGACGTGCAAGGCCCCGACAATGTCACAGCCACTACAGCGCCAGCACAGCTTCAAAAGCAAACCGTGCCCGCGGAGGCACGTCCGATCGCCTTGTTCTTGGCGCCGAGCGTTGCACATGCGATCGACCAAGCGGAATTGCAACGGCACATTACACGCGTTTCGGAGCGGGTCTCAGTTGATCTCGGCATCATCGTGCCCCACATCCCCGTCGCAGTCGACCAGGAACTGCCCGAGTCGCAGTTCAGGATAGATGTCGAGGGCGTGCCGGTCGAACAGGATTTCATTGATCCCACGCAGCTAATACTCACCGGTGATCTGGCGAGCATTCAGTTGAGCGGCATCCCCTTTCGGCATGACCCAGAAACGGATGGAATTTGGGCCGAAAAAAGCCATGCTTCGGCTCTCGACGCCGCGGGGATCAGGCATCATCAGTCCAGCGAATTCCTCGCGTTGCGCGTCCATGCGACGCTGACTCGCTATGCACCGCGCTTAGTGGGCATCCAAGAGACCCGCCAATTGCTGGGCCGTATGGAGCCGGATTATGCCGATCTGGTGAAGGAGGTGCTACGAACGACGCCGATCCCCCGGATTGCCGATGTGTTGCGCCGGCTGTTGGATGACGGCATCCCGATCCGCAACACTCGCCTCGTCTTGGAGGCATTGGCCGAATGGAGCGAACGTGAGCAGAACGTCACCCTGCTCACAGAACATGTTCGTTCTGGCATGAAGCGCCAAATCTGCCACCATTATGCCAGCGCCGACGGAATGGTGCTCGCCTTGATCATCGAACGTGAGGCTGAGGGTGTGATACGCAGTGCTATACGCGAGTCTGCTTCCGGCCCTAACCTCGTACTCGAGGATCGGCAAAGCGACATGCTGCTGGCACAAATGCGTCAGGCTCAGTCAGACGTTGTCCCGGGTGAAAAGCGCCCTGTCGTATTGGCGTCGGCCGATATCCGACGCTTCGTCCGTGGTTTTCTCACTCGCAACGGAATCGACCTACCTGTGCTGTCTTATCAGGACCTCGCATCCGACTTCACGATTCAGCCGGCTGGATTGGTCAAGCTCACGGCGGAATCGAATGATGGAGCGTCAGAAGAACATAGCAACATGGGCGTTGCGGACAGCTGAGAGGCACAGTCTATGAAGGATGAGAGCATAAATTCACGTGAGAATACAGTCGCGGCGCCGTTGCGTTCAATTCGTCTGCCTTCGGTTCTCTTTGCAGCAGTCGCCATCCTGCCTCTCGTGGGCTGTGCCAGCGGCGGCCCAGTTCTTTCGGTGAGGGAGACGCCGCCGCCAGAGCTGCTCGGCGCCAAGCAGATCGATCCGGCCATGCGCGAACGCATTTTACGCGCAGTCGACCAGGATGCTAACGAGCGCGTTTTACGGGATAATCTGAAGCAGCATCCGGACAACATCGATGCGGCCATCGGTCTTACAAAGGTTTTGCTGGCCCAGAAACGCCCAGATGAGGCGCTTGACGTGCTTGATAGGCTTTTGCTTGGAGCTCCAGGTAGTTTGCGTGCGCTGAACGCGAAGGCGGTTGTCTTGGATGTTCAGGGGCGGCATGACGCAGCACAAGCACTGTATCGGCAAGCTCTCAAGATAGAACCGGAGAATGAGATGTTGCGCCACAACCTTCGCCTTTCACTTTCGCTTTAGAGGAGGTCCGAATGAAGTGCGGGGGCCAGGCAAGCTAGCCATCGCGCGCCATTACGCGAAGTCTCGGCCGTCGAGTTCCAGCAGGGACGACTTTCACAAGAGCAAAAGGGACACTTCTCTCATGTGTTATTGGCGCCCACAATTTTCGAGAGCACTGCGCTGCCGCTCATTACAAACTATTTAAGAGGACCGGGTCAGCATTTCGATCGTTAACGCGAGCAGCGCTTTGGCTTGCCAAGTTCACGTCGGTCCACGACCAGCCTCTGATCGAACGCGGTGAGGTCGCCACGCTGGGGCCTCACCCGGCTTGTCCATCCGGCTGGCCCTCGAAGCGCGCCAGCTCTTCGAGATTGCCTAAACATACGCCCGTCGGATGATCCGCGCGACGGCGCGGTGCATTTCCGAACAATGGAGTGATACGCTCCGGCAGGTCGGGGGTCACTGGTACTGTGGCGCGCGAATGTGAGGAGGCGGCCTTTCATGGACGATCAAGCTGAGATCGCTCTCGCCATTTTGAGTGTCAAATATCAATAATGCTACTCTTTAATCTATCGTATATGGCATACATCCGCAACCTGCGCCGCTCGTCACTCCAGAGGCGAACAGGTGCTGGCCAACTCCTTTTCGGGGCGGGCTCAGCGAAATCAACTTCGGACGATTGTCCCGAAATACTGAGGAATTGAGGGCGGATAGGGTCTTCCGCCGTGGATGTATCACGTCGAGGTCACCGAGCAGCCCTTGAAATTGAAGTTCTTCCCTCCAGGGGACGCGGTAATCTCGGCGCCGTATTGAACGCTGCCGACGTTTATGTCGCCAAAGTGGCCCTTCGACTTGAGCCAATCCAGGATACTCTTGATGTCCACCGTCCCGTTATTGGTCTTGGAAGTGCAAAGCAGTGAGATGACCTTGTGGCCATTATAGCCTTCGAACACGTTCCAAGTCGCTCCGCCTACATTGACATTGCGGTAGATCGGAATCGACGCCCCGGAAGCGTCATAATGATATGAGATGGGCTTAACGTTGCCGCTGCCGTCTGGATTTCCGGTGTAGTTTGTCCAGAGCATTATCTCATTCTGCTGTGAGCCGTCCCAGATGTCGTAGGCGGTGTTCCACGCGCCGCCAACAGGAACATCCTGATTGAAGCTCGACGTCAGAGTATTGATTGAACTGAGTGGTTTCCCGACATTGAAAGCCTGATGGGGGTAGCTCTTGATGCCATCAGTATTAGGCTGGTTCGACCACACGCTCCACTGGTTGTCTGCATGAACCGAAATCGTCTGAGGCCCAGCGGCCTTACCCCCATATATGTCGTTGTTCCAAGAATAGCCACCGTGTGAAAAGTCTCCGTATGGAGCGCTCGAGCTCCAAATCGGAGCGTTTGTCGATACAGGCGCGGCAGTCGATGACCTGGTTTCATTCACAGCTTGCCTGAATAGTTTATCATCCGGTCTGCCGACGTACCCCGGCTTGAAGGCTAGCGATCCGGTACCATCTATCCGATTGGAATCCATAAGGCTCCCTTTCTGTTAGGAGAACAAAGATCTCGCGCCTGTGCGATGACACTGACGTTGATACTCTCTTTTTTCTCGACACTAGGGAAATTCAGTTTTGGCATATCACTATGCAACTGACAGATAGCGGAGCGATCGTGTGACGTGCGGCGGTCGGGCAGGGGGCCTTGAGCGGAGGAGGTTCCTGAGTCTCGATTTTCAGAACGCGGACCCTGCATGACCGAACTGAACGTCGAGCCATCTTTTCCATCGCAATATCCGATTCAGCACGGGACCAGTGGTTGCCTTAGTCCGCTGGGCGCATTCGCCCGCCCGTCGACTCCTGTCACAATCCGTCTCCCATGCAACGAGGAAGCGCGGATTACACAGTTTGGAACGCGGTGCCGCTGCAGCCTGAACGACTTCCGCGCGTCAGAGCGGAGCTCCTTGGGCTGCGCCGACGAGACGTAACTCGCCACAATCAGCATGCGGATCGTCAGTTTTGCGCAATTGTGCGCGCTCTAGCATCGAACATATCCCCTGCAACTGACGAAACCCTGACCGTCAGTTCGTCATCGGCAAAAATCGCCACCGCGATGGGGTGCGGTATGCATTTTCGCCAAGCTTGACGATGTTATAGGCGGCGAATCGTCAGCGTTGAGACTGGCGTTTTCGAGCAGGTCGAAGGTGCGGTCGAAGCCGATGCTTGACCGGTAGAAGGGCGAAAGGTCGAGATCTGTCTCATAGCTACATCCTCCACAGAGCAACATAGATACGAGGGAGCGCGAAGAAGCTCGGCGCTCCCTGCTTCGACCCCATTTGGCGGTCGGCCAAAATGACGTGTATCAAATCGAGTGGCGTCTAGAGGGGAGGCGGTTGCCCCGGGCCTCGTCCATGAGGGGCCCGGACGAGGGTTGTTAATCTGAGCATTCAAACCGCATGCACGCGATTAGCTCTATGAATTCATGCCGGTAGCACTCTACAGTGGCGAGTGCTAAAAAATTCGTGCCGCCCTCTTGAAACTCGAAAGCTTAGAAACCAGATCGATTTGCGCGCGATGCCGAAAGGATCGGGCGCCTCGCGTTGGATTCGCTTCGGATGCGGCGCGGAGGACCTCTTCAAAAATCTGTTTGTCTATGAGGAGAGTTATATGACATTCCGTCCCTTGCATGACCGTATCCTGGTTCGCCGCATCAAGGCCGAGGAAAAAACGGTCGGCGGCATCATCATCCCAGACACGGCGCAGGAAAAACCACAGGAGGGCGAGGTCGTTGCCGCCGGCGCTGGCGCGCGCGACGACAGCGGGCAGCTGCGAGCCCTCGATGTGAAAATCGGTGATCGCATTCTCTTTGGCAAATGGTCGGGCACTGAGATCAAGCTCAATGGCGAGGATCTCCTGATCATGAAGGAATCTGACGTTCTGGGCGTGATCGAGATCGAGGCCGCAGCGAGAACGGCAGCCTAGTGCCTACCGGACCCACGCCAGACAAGAAATAGAAGGAGTAGAGAAATGGCTGCCAAGGAAGTGAGGTTCCATTCCGACGCCCGCGAGAAGATGCTGCGCGGCGTCGATATCCTTGCGAATGCCGTCAAGGTCACGCTTGGCCCGAAGGGACGCAACGTGGTGCTCGACAAATCATTCGGCGCTCCCAGGATCACCAAGGACGGCGTCACGGTTGCCAAGGAGATCGAACTCGAGGACAAGTTCGAGAACATGGGCGCCCAGATGGTGCGGGAAGTGGCGTCGAAAACCAGCGACATCGCCGGCGATGGCACAACCACGGCAACGGTTCTCGCCCAGGCGATCGTCAAGGAAGGTGCGAAGGCCGTAGCATCGGGCATGAACCCGATGGACCTGAAGCGCGGAATCGAAAAGGCTGTCGACGCCATCGTTGAGGAATTGAAGACAAACGCGCGTAGAGTCACGAAAAACGACGAGATTGCGCAGGTGGGGACGATCTCGGCGAATGGCGACAGCGAGATTGGTCGGTTCCTCGCCGACGCGGTCGAGAAGGTCGGCAATGAAGGCGTCATCACCGTTGAGGAAGCCAAGACCGCGGTGACCGAGCTGGAAGTCGTCGAAGGCATGCAGTTCGACCGCGGCTATCTCTCGCCGTATTTCATCACCAACCAGGACAAGATGCGGGTTGAGCTCGAAGAACCCTACATTCTCATCCATGACAAGAAGCTCTCGAACCTGCAGGCGCTTCTTCCGGTTCTCGAAGCCGCTGTTCAATCCGGAAAACCCCTCCTCATTATCGCCGAGGATGTTGAAGGAGAAGCGCTCGCGACGCTCGTCGTCAACAAGTTGCGCGGCGGCCTGAAGGTGGCTGCAGTGAAAGCTCCTGGTTTTGGCGATCGCCGCAAGGCCATGTTGGAGGACATAGCGATCCTCACAGGCGGAACCGCTATCTCCGAAGATCTTGGCATCAAGCTCGAGAATGTGACGCTCGAAATGCTTGGCCGCGCCAAGAAAATTGTCGTCGAGAAGGAAACCACGACGATCGTGGACGGCGCAGGCTCGAAGGCGGAGATCCAGAGCCGCGTCGCCCAGATCAAGGCGCAGATCGAGGAAACCACTTCGGACTACGACCGCGAGAAGCTGCAGGAGCGGCTGGCCAAGCTTGCCGGCGGCGTTGCCGTCATCCGCGTCGGCGGCTCGACCGAGGTTGAGGTGAAGGAACGCAAGGACCGCGTCGATGATGCAATGCATGCCACACGGGCGGCGGTCGAGGAGGGAGTTTTGCCTGGCGGTGGTGTGGCTTTGCTGAGAGCCGTCAAGGCGCTGGATGGCGTTCAGACCGAGAACGCTGATCAGAAACACGGCATTGAGATCGTCCGACGTGCAATTGAGGCGCCGGTACGCCAGATTGCCGAAAATGCAGGTGCTGAAGGCTCGATCATTGTCGGCAAGCTTCGCGAAAAAACCGAATTTGGTTACGGCTGGAACGCCCAGACCAACGAATTCGGTGATCTTTACGATCAGGGCGTGATCGATCCGGTGAAGGTCGTTCGCACCGCCTTGCAGGACGCTGCCTCGGTCGCCGGCCTCCTGATTACCACCGAGGCAATGGTCGCCGAGAAGCCGAAGAAGGAGGCGCCGGTTCCGCCGATGCCGCCTGGAGGCATGGACTTCTGACGAAAGCGATGGGTCCGCGCCCGAGGGGCGCGGACCCCTGGTGGAGCTGTGAACTGATGCCTCGGCCCTCGATGGGCAGGGCGTTCGAATATGGTTGGAGCAGGTTGGCAGGAGCCCTGGACGAGGCTCCGATGAGGCTGGACCCGAGGCCCGCCTATCCGCTCCGAAGGAGGATCTGAAGAATCGGGGCAAAAATGATCACGCGTTCGTCGAAATATGTTGGCGTATTCGCCGCACTCGTCCTCGTGCTGGACCCTGCGCCGTTCCCGGCGGCGCAGCCGCAGCCCGCCATTTCGGCAAGCACTCAACAACGGTCGCTCGCCGATGTCCTGGAGGAGGTTACGCCGGCGGTTGTCAATATTGCGGTGAGGTCACGCGCTCCCGCCGAAACCAATCCTCTCTACAACGATCCCTTCTTCCGCCGCTATTTCAACCTGCCGGAGCAGCAGCAGCAGCGGCTAAGCGCCGGTTCTGGCGTCATCGTCGACGCGGATAAAGGTTATATCCTCACCAATCACCACGTTGTCGCGGACGCCGGGGAAATTGCGGTAACCCTGAAGGACCGCCGCCGCTTCACCGCCGAGCTGGTCGGCAGCGATGAGGCAACCGATATAGCGTTGCTGAAGATCGACGCGGACAAGCTGAGGGCGCTTCCGTTTGGCGATTCCAATGCCCTTCGGGTCGGCGACCCGGTCGTCGCGATCGGCAATCCGTTTGGGCTTGGTCAGACCGTCACCTCCGGCATCGTCAGCGCCCTTGGCCGTGGCGGGATCAATGTCGAGGACTATGAGGACTTCATCCAGACGGATGCCTCGATCAATCCCGGCAACTCGGGAGGCGCGCTGGTCACTGCGGACGGCCTGCTGGTCGGCATCAACACCGCGATCATAGCGCCAGCCGGCGGCAATGTTGGCATTGGCTTTGCGGTTCCGATCGCGATGGCGTCGGCAGCGATGGAGCAACTGATCAAGCATGGCGAAGTGCGGCGCGGCCGGATCGGCATCTCCGTTCAGGATCTGACGCCGGACCTGGCCGAAGCGCTCCACATAGAGGAGAGCTCCGGCGCCGTGGTCGGAAGCGTTGAGCAGAATTCGCCGGCGGCGCATGCCGGGCTTCAAGCCGGCGATGTCATCACCGCCGTCAACAATCGCAAAATCACCGGCTCGGCAGATCTCCGCAATCGTATCGGCCTGGCTCAGATCGGATCGCAGGTCGAGATCGAATATCTCCATGATCGGGCTCGCAAAAAGGTGACATTGCGCATTGAGCCGGCCGAGGCAAAAGCTGGGGCCGAGGCGATACCCGCTTCCCTGCAGGGCGCGCAGTTCCAGGATGCGGCGGGTAACGTGGTTGTCTCCAGCATTGAGGATGGAAGCGCAGCAGAGCGATCGGGTTTGCGCGCGGGCGACGTGATCGTTGCCGTCAATCGCCAGCCGATCGCGACCGTCGCGGAGCTCGCCGCGGCGTTAAAGGACGCCGGCGGCACGATTGCGCTCGATCTGTTTCGCGGCGGCTCAAAACTGTTTCTGGTGATCGGTTAGGTCGCCGCGCGCATGGATATCGAACGTCGAAGGGAGAATGAGATGAGGACAATTGCTCGATGGATCACTGCAGCAGCATTGGCCCTTGGAGCGACATTTGCATGCACACCGGCTGTTGCTCAAGACCAGCGACAGGAAGTCGCCAAGCTTACCGGCTTCTGGCTCACGACACCGCATCCGGAACTGGCGATCCGCCCGGGAGAAACCGAAACAATTCCGCTGACGCTGCGCAATGCCAATCTGCCGCCGCAGCGGGCGTCACTTGAAGTTACAGGCATTCCCGATGGTTGGAAATGGTCGCTGAAGGGCGGCAACCGCGAGGTCTCGGCTGTCATGGTGGCGCCAGATGCGACACAGGAAGTTAACCTCGAACTGACGCCGCCCGAGGGCGCTAGCGGCGAGCGCGTTCCGATTAACGTGAAAGCGCGATACGCAAACCAGACCGCCGATCTTCCCCTTGTGGTGAAACTATCGGAGGCGGCGGAGGGTGGCTTGGAGCTGAAATCCGAGCTGCCGGCGCTGCGAGGTACGGCCAGCTCCACATTCAGTTTCAAGATAGAAGCCACCAATGACGGCGCGGAAGAGAACCTCTTCAGTCTCGCCGCCAATGTGCCCGATGGATTTCAGTCACGCTTCAAGCGCGGCTATGGCTCGGAAGAGATTACCGGCTTGCCGATCGAGGCCGGGGCGAGCGAGAACGTGACATTGGAAGTAACACCGCCGAGGTCAGCACCGGCTGGCCGCTACCCGGTCGTGGTCGAAGTGGCGGGCGGTGGAGCGAGCGCTACGACCGAGCTCAGTATTGAAGTAACCGGTCAGCCCGACGTTACATTGACTGGGCCGCGGGAACGCCTCTCCGGACAGGCAGAGGCTGGCAAGGAAGCGAGCTTCCCGTTCACACTCGCCAACAATGGCAGTGCGCCTGCGACCGACATCGAACTGTCGGCTAGTCCCCCATCAGGCTGGAAAGTCGAATTCGAGCCCGACCGCGTCGATCTGATCGCGCCCGATGCTACGAGGCAGGTGAACGTCAGGATTACCCCTTCTGAAAAGGCAATAGCGGGCGACTACATGGTCTCGGTGCGTGCGAGCGGCGGGCCCGTGTCGGAGTCGGCTCAGTTCCGCGTCACTGTAAACACATCGACGATCTGGGGCATGGCTGGACTTGGCGTCATCGCAACCGCGGTGCTCGTCCTCGGCCTGGCGGTGATGAGGTATGGACGGCGATGAGCACGATGGTCATAGAGGCAAAAGGACTGATGAAGCGCTACGGCTCCACCGTGGCTGTTGCCGGAATCGATTTGTCGGTTCGTGCCGGAGAAGTCGTCGGCTTGCTCGGACCGAACGGCGCCGGCAAGACGACCACGATCCTGATGCTGCTGGGTTTGACCGAGCCGACCGAGGGGAGCGTGCATATTCTCGGTAAGGACCCGCTGCGCCAGCCGCTCGAGGTAAAGCGAGAGGTCGGCTATCTGCCTGACGCCGTCGGATTCTACGACAGCATGTCAGGACGAGAAAACCTCGCCTATACCGCTCGCCTTGCCGGCATGTCTGCCGATCTTGCCCGGGAAAGCATTGCCGCGGCGCTCGACAAGGTGCGGTTGGCGCAGGTGGCAGACCGCCATGTCGGCACCTACTCCCGTGGCATGCGTCAGCGACTCGGCCTTGCCGAACTTCTGATGCGCAAGTGCTCCGTCGCCATCCTGGACGAACCGACCTCCGGCCTCGATCCACAGTCCACCCAGGAATTGCTCGACCTGATCCGGGCGCTGAGCCGCGACGGCATGACGATCCTGCTATCGTCGCACATGCTCAACGTGGTGCAAACGGTCTGCGATCGCATCGCGTTGTTTAGCAACGGCCGGATCGGTTTTCTCGGCACCATCCAAGAGCTCGCCGATAAGATCGGTGGAGGCGCATTCATCATCGATGTCGAGGCCGATGGCGTCGACCTTTCCGAACTAGGCACGTCGGCCGAGGGCGTGAAGTCGATCGTGGCTGGCCGCCGGGGTCATTGGCTGGTCGAAGCCGAACGCGATGTCCGCCCGGAGCTCGCCCGCCTCGTCGTGGATGCTGGCGGTTCCCTGAAGAATTTGGACCTGCGCCGCGCTCGGCTCGACCAAGCCTATAATCGGTTTTTCCGGGAGGTTGTCCATGACGCGTGAAGGCTCACCCTTCAAAGGCACGGCAACGATCGCGTTCAAGGAAGCGGCCGATCATATGACCAGCGCGCGGATGCATCTGATCATGCTGCTCGTGCTGCTCACCGCAATCGGCGCCGTCTATGGCGCGATCGGGCGCATCACCGAAACCACTGCCGAGGATCCTTTCCTGTTCCTGAAGCTGTTGACGGAGGCTCGCGAACCGCTTCCATCCTTCGCCGCCCTGCTTGGCTTTCTGTTGCCGTTGATGGCGATTGCGTTGGGTTTCGACGCGGTCAACGGCGAATACGCCCGGCGAACGATGAGCCGGCTCCTGGCGCAGCCGATCTACCGCGATGCGGTGCTGTTCGGAAAATTCCTCGGTGGCTTGCTTGTCATTGCGATCGCGCTGCTGACGCTCTGGCTGCTCATGACGGGCCTCGGCATCCTGTTCCTCGGTCTGCCTCCGTCGGCCGCCGACATCGTGCGGGGTGTCGCCTATCTGGCCGCGACGCTCGCCTATGCCGGTGTCTGGCTGGCGCTGGCGATCGCATTCTCGACCTTGATCCGCTCGCCGGCGACCTCGGCGTTGGCCGCCTTGTCGGTCTGGCTGGTGCTCGCGGTGTTCTGGGACATGATCGCGCCGCTGCTTGCAAGCGTGCTGGCCCCTATTGATCCGCTCGATCCGATGACTGTGGTCACGCAGTTCGAAACACAGCAGGCCGTCAGCAGGTTCTCGCCTCAGACGCTTTACGGCGAAATCACCGGGATGCTGTTGAACCCCGCGGCGCGATCGGTGGGCCCCTTGTTCTTCGATCAGGTCCAAGGCGCGATCGCCGGCGCACCGCTACCGACCCTGCAAAGCCTCCTGGTCGTATGGCCGCAGTTCGCGGGACTGGTCGCTGCGATGATCCTGCTGTTCACCCTGACCTATGTCGTCTTCCAGCGTCAGGAGGTCAGGGCATAACGGTTGCCAGGCGCTTCGTCACCCGCAAAGTTGATTACCCATGAATGGAGGAGAACGATGGAGCATGATCGCTTTCGACATCCGGTATCAATCTTCGTGGGACTCGGATTTCCGGCCGAGATCCACGGCGTCAGCGAGGCCTACACCTGGCTGAATGAGTGGCCGCCGTCAAAGCGGAATCCAACCCACGCCATCGCGCTCAATGCCTGCAAAGCGGCACTTGCGGGCGAGATTGATGCCGAGACCGCTCGCACGGCGCTTGTTGCCTGCGCGCGACGGGCAAATCTCCTCGCGCCTGACACCGGCACGATCGTGGGCGCGAATAGACCGACGCAGTCGACACTGTATCGCAGGCCGGTGGCTGCAAAGGGGTCGTTTGCGAGAGGGGGCGAAATAGTACCTTATGCGATCGGGAGGGGTACCTTAAGCGACCGTGACAACTTCACACGATAGGGATTTTGGCGGGTTTCGCCAAGCGGCCATCGAAAGAACGCGCAGGCATGGCTCGATTGAGCCCATTGCAGCCGTTCGGTTCGTCGGCGAGCGCGCCTGCCAGAGTGATCGTTCATTCCTCGCCTTGAAGGGATCGAACCATCGATACCGCAATTCGCATGCACCATTTTCGGCGCCGACACGTGCGGTTGGAGGACATGGTTCACCAGCCGCCGCCTATGCTAGTTACTCCAAGCCGAATCATAGCTCCATGCCTCATACGTTTCGATCCGGCACCTGTCGGCGGACTTCACTTCAAGCGAGGTCAGGTCTGTGACCTTATAGGTACGGCGCGTGCCGCAGACCGCGCCCCCATTGGCGAAGACCTCGACGACGCCGCGGTCGAAGAACAACGTCAACCATTCGAGCGTCAGCGGCGCTGAGCGGTACTTGATGTCACCATTGTCCTCCGCCACGGCCAGCTCAAGTCGGCGGGCGCTGTGAGCCAACCTAAAGCTCTCTCCGTCGCTGCCGCGCGCGATGATCTGAACTCCATCCAGATCGCCTGCCAAAGACAACTCGACGGGGCACCCCGGTTCGCATGCGAATTGGCAAGGTGCAGTCTGTCGAAGAGTGCGGGCGCGCAGGCGCTGGCAGCCCTTCTCCGGCATCATTGTCAAATTCCGTTCGGCGTCGAGGCCGAGCACGCGCGGGAGCGACAGCTCCCCGCTATAGGGCGAACCTCCCGGCTTGCGGAATTCCCAATTGAAGAGCCAGGCAAAAGCGATCTGGCGGTCCTTTGCCAGGAAGCTCTGCATTGCGTAAAAATCGGTGCCGAAATCCAGTTCCTGCAAAGCCGGGGTCGCGGGCATGAAGCGGTCGCCCTCGAATGTGCCGACCTGCGCGTAAAGCAGGTTATGACGGCCGGTTTCCGGCTCAGTGTATCCTACAAAGCCCATCACCAGCACATGATAACCATCGAGCTCGAAGAAATCCGGGCACTCCACGCAGCGCGCGCCGTGCCGGCGAAAATGCTCGGGAGCGCGATAGAGGACGGACAAGAATTTCCAGTCCTCGCCGTCCTCGGACCCATAGAGCAGGACGCCTGGATCACCATCGATCGCCGCGCCGAGCACCATCCGATATGTGCCGCAGGCCGCATCATACCAGACCTTGGGGTCACGGAAGTCGTGGGCGATACCGTCGGGACCATTGACAAGCACCAGTTTGTTGGCATCCGGACGCAGGAGATCGGTCGATGGCAGCACTCGCTTCTGCACCTCCTTGTAGTCCTTGAACAGGTCATAGGCCGGCAGCCGCTCCGTGTAGTAGAAGCTGAGCTTGCCCTCGGGGCCGACGAAGGCACTTCCCGAGAAGGCGCCGCCGGTGGCGCCCAGCGACCAAAGATTCTGTTCCGGATGCAGGAAGACCGGCAGATGGATCCAACGGTAGAGGTCGTCGCTGACGGCATGGCCCCAGTGCATGGGTCCCCATTCAGATTCAACGGGGTGGAACTGGTAAAACAGGTGATAGCGGCCGTCGACGAAACACAACCCGTTCGGATCGTTCATCCAGGCCTGAAACGGCGAGAATCTGAGCTGCGGGCGATTTGCGTCGCTCTCGTACCACTCCGGCCAGGATGTCCTCGGTCGAGCGATGACGCGGCCATCGCGCAACTCTAGGAAAGTCACGCCCTTCTCAGCGACGTCATCCGGATTGAAGCTGTATAGCAGTGGAATTTCAATGGCGCCATCGTCCCATTCTAGCGTGAGCGGGCCGGCCGCATAATGGGTATAGGAATAGAATTGAAAATAGGGCGGCAGCTGTGCGATCCGGTAAACGACCCCATTGCCGGCACGCAGAACGAAGGCATCGGCGTCTTCTTCCGGAGCTGATTTTCCAGGCTTTTGCCGAGCCCAGATCTCGAACCGCACGCCGTGCTCAGCATCCAAATGCACCCTGTTCTTCATTCGATGATCTCGTTGATGACTTTTCCGAATAGTCACTGAATTTCGAGAGTCTGCGCTCGGTCTATATTGAAACTCTGCCCCTTTTCCCAGGAACTGGAGTACTCCTAAAGGCGTTCATTGTTTTGTCCATCTCAACCTGTTCGTCATTTCCTGAATCCAGGACTGTATTCCGTACCGACCCCCTCTGCACAAGTACCGTCGTTACTTCGAGCGCCTTCAAGTTGTTAGTTGAAAGCAATGCGCCCACTTGCGTTGAAAAACAGGCACTGTTTGGTGCATCATTGATTTGCGATATTTCGGTTGTCGCCACGATGTGATTATTGGCTATGTAATTGCCGCTACCGGAAACCACATTAATTATCACCGGCTTTACGGCGAGAGGCCTGATATATTGAGTATCTATTGTCTCTGAAATGTGGTTCGCAATTATCGAATTGTTGCTGCCGTCAATTTTCATAAGGCCGAACAGATCATCCAAGCCGTTATCGTACTTCTGCATGGGCGCCCATGGCTCGCGATCTCGCAAAAAGTGATTTGAGGAAACCAAATTTTCGCAACAGTTGGCAGCAAAAACCAACATTCCGGGATAAAACGAATGGAATCTATTTCCGGTGACCGAGGAACGCATCACGCCGGAAAAATAGACACTGCTAGCACCTCGAGGGAATACGTTGTTTGAGGATACTAGAATGCCCCCATACTTTTCAGCATAAATGGAATGTCCCCTATATCCGGCTCCGACAAAATTATTTGCTATTCTTGAGGCCTGCCCCATACCTTTCAATTCGATACAGTTTCCGCACTCAGCAATGAAATTGTTGTCTATCGCCAGCGCATCTGCATCATGAACAATAACTCCATGCTCCAGATAGATAAGACCCATCCCCGTTATTCGGCATGAGTCATTGGCGCTGCCTACATAGATTCCCGTTTTGCCGTTCTTATATGTATTTTCTGCATCATTTTGCCCCGAACCATCGTCAATGAAATGTAGGCCATCAATGCAAAAGTCAGCAAACTCCACAGAGCTTATACGAGGATTTCCGGTACGCTTAACATAAAACGCGGCTCCAGCAGTCTCACCGTCGGCGGCCTCTGGAGAGATGTCCACAAGTATACGACTACCGCCCGGCCACACCTCGTGCCACCGTGCCAGCTCGTTTGCGGCTGTGTTGAAACGGATGCTCGAAGACGTAAAACCGTGTCCAGAGCCCACAATTTTCAGATAGCTCACGTCTATAACGACTTGAGTGGCAAGACGGTAATCGCCTGGCGGTATATAGATAACTGCTCCAGGTTTTCCGCCATCATTTAGATCGGAAACAGGTTGCCTGCTTTTGATGTCTGCAATGATGCTATTGATGACCGCTCCAATATCCTCACGGGGATTACCTACGGGATACTTCGTTACGTCGTAACAGTTCTCGCTAACCATTGTTAATGTCTTCTCGGACATTTCTTACTCCAGAGCGGTAGTAGACTGATGTTCTTGATTGGCTTGTTGCTTGCAAGCCGACTGGGGAATGCGTTCAACCAGCTCTCTGTTTTGGTTTGTAGTAAGCTCGTAGCTGGAGATCCGAAGGAGTCGCATGTGATTGGTGGCAGTAGAGGCGCTAGTCATTCTTGTTTTTTCCTGGCTATACCATCACCAGATGCTGGTGCGGGTGTCCGGTTCAAAGAAGTGAAGTTCTTCGGCATCGACAGCGACGCGCGCGATGTCACCTGCGCGTACGGTGCTCTTCGGAGAAAAACGGGCTACAGCAGCTTTTTCGTCGCCGATGTCGGCGACGGCGTCCGGGTCGCCGGCATCGACCCAAGGTGCGTCGATATTCAGATGCACCATGGATTCAGAACCTAGCGCCTCAACAAGAGTGACTGGGGCTGAGATCTCGGCCGAAGAAGGCCGAACGGCGGCGTCGTTCATGTGCTCGGGCCGGACACCGACAATGACCTGACGGTTAGACGCACCGTTGAGCGAGGGGCGATATTCGAAGACCCGCTCAGGGATTTCGAAAGTGTTGCTGCCCAGGGTCAGGGTCCTTCCGTTCAGAACGGCCTCGTACAAGTTCATCGAGGGCGATCCGATAAAGGCGGCGACAAAGACATTGTCAGGGCGATTGTACAGGTTTTGCGGTGTGTCGACTTGCTGAAGCACGCCGCCTTTCATGACAGCTACGCGGTCACCCATCGTCATCGCCTCGACCTGGTCGTGTGTCACGTAAATCGTAGTGACATTCAGTTTTCTTTGGAGGCTGGCGATCTCGGCGCGCATCTGCACGCGCAGCTTGGCATCGAGGTTCGACAACGGTTCATCCATCAGGAAGGCCGCTGGTTTGCGGACGATCGCTCGTCCCATGGCGACACGCTGACGCTGGCCTCCTGAAAGGAGTGCCGGCCTGCGGTCGAGCAAAGTCGTCAATTCGAGGGTGCGTGCGGCTTCGTCTACGCGGCTGGCAATTTCGGTCTTCGGCAGCCCCGCCATCTGCAGGGGAAAGGCGATATTTTCACGCACTGTCTTGTGGGGATAAAGCGCGTAGGACTGGAACACCATGGCGATGTCGCGATCCTTGGGATCGACATCGTTAACTAACCTGCCACCGATCCTGAGTTCACCGCTAGTAATGCTCTCCAGGCCAGCGATCATCCTGAGCGCCGTCGACTTTCCACATCCCGACGGACCGACGAAAACCATGAACTCGCCATCCCTGATGTCGAAGCTCAGATCGTGCAGAGCGTGAAAACTGTTTCCGTAGACCTTGTTGATATTGCGCAGTTCTATGGCGGACATGCTTCTGCCTCCCTCATCCCTTTACAGCGCCGAATGTCAGGCCGCCGACGATCTGCTTTTGAAGTGCGAGCGTTACGACGATCACGGGAAGCGAATAGAGCACCGCGGCTGCGGTCATCGCTCCCCAGGCAAGCCCGTAGACTGAGTTGTATTCGGCGATGACAATCGGTGCCGTTTTCGTAGCCTCCGATGTCAGCAGCAACGCGTAGAGGAATTCGTTCCAACTCGTGATGAAGGTGAAGAGCGCAGTCACTGCGATCCCACCAATCATGACCGGAAGGATAATCTTCCGGAATGCCTGGAAACGTGTGCAGCCATCTATGCGTGCTGCTTCTTCGAGTTCCTTCGGCACGCCTTCGAAGAAGGCGGACATGAGCAACAGCGCCAGCGGGACGGCAGCCGAGGTGTGGGCAAGAACCAGGCCCGGGATCGTATCGAGCAGGCCCAGAGACTTCAGAAGCTGGAACAGTGGCACACCCAGAGACACCGACGGCACCATACGCGTGACCAGCGCAAACAGCAGGAACAGGGTGGTGATCCTGCGCCGGTACTGCGTTGCGACGTAGGCCGCGGGGACTGCCGCCGCCAGCGAAAACACGGTTGTCAGCACCGCCACCGCGAGCGAGCTTGCGAACGCCTTCGGCAGCGCCGACGATTGCAGCACTTCGCGAAAGTTTTCGAGCGAGACCACTGCAGGCAGGAAGCTCGGCGGAATCTGCTGGACATCCGCCGCCGGCTTGATCGAGGTCATGAGCAGATAGACATATGGCAGCGCATAGGACAGAACGAGCGCGAGGGCCGCCGCGTTGACCAGGATGCCATTGATATTGAAGCGGCGTGCCCTACGCATGAGCCGGCCTCCATATCTTCCAATATGCCGCGGCGGCGAGAAGCATCATGACGATCAGGAACAGGGTCCCGGATGCCGATGCCTCGCCAAGATCGCCGAACCGAACCATGCGCTGATAGATGTTCATCGAGAACACTTCCGATGCGTGGTTGGGACCGCCTTGCGTCTGTATCCAGATGAGGTCGAAGGTCTTGGCCGCATCTACAGCGCGGACGATGACAATGACGGCGATAACCGGACGCATCAGCGGCAAGGTGACGTGCCAAAATCGCTTGACCGCATTCGCGCCATCAATCCGGGCAGCTTCGAGCAAGTCTTTCGGAATGTTCATCAATCCGGCGTAGGACACGAGCGCGACAAAGGAGGTCGTCAACCAGATATCGGCGAAGGAAACGGAATAGATGACGATGTCCTCGTCGGAGAGCCAGGCGATCGCATCGGGGTCTCTGATGATACCCAGTTGGACGAGCCCATAATTGAGAATGCCAATGTTGCCGACCAGCAGGAAGCGCCACAGGAGGCCGGCGACGATCGGCGGCACCATCAGCGGCAGCGTGAAAACCGTGCGATGCCAGCGCGATCGGCCAGGAAGTGCCGAAAACAAGAGAGCGGCGCAGAAGCCGAAGGTAAACTCGAAGAATAGCGCAAAGACCGAATATTGAATCGTTCTGAATGCGCTTTCGGCGACGCGCTTGGAGGTTAGCGCGTCGATATAGTTCTTGAGCCCGACCCAATCCCTGATGTGGGGGGTGATGGTGTCGACTTTGAAAAAGGAATCGAACATCAGGAGCCCTACCGGGTATGCGACCAGCAGGCCCAGAACGGCAAGCGCTGGCGCGAGCATGCAGAGCACAAATCGGTCTTCACCCGACATGGCTGTCTCCGAAAGCTGATGATATGCGGAGGATTTTCTCCTCCGCTGGAGTTGAGAACAGCGGGTTAGTTTAGGATGTCCTCGATCGTTTCTTTGGCATCCGTCAGGACCTTGCCGACATCCGCTTCGCAGGTCAGGGCCTGCTGCACGGCGGGAAGGACAGCTTCATCGACGATTTCCTGGTATTTCTCGTCCATCGGCCGCCCTTGGGTCGCAGGCGCGCTCAACGTCTCAAGCAGCGGCGTGAAATGCTCATAACCTGGTTTGCCGGAATAGCTGCGATAGGCGGAATTCGTCGCCGCAAGGCCAAGCGGCGCTTCGATACCCAATGCATTGTTGGCGATCGCAAAGGCTACAAATTTCTTCGCCGCGTCCTTGTGCTGGGAGGTCGAGGGGACAACGTTGTACCAAGGGCCGGGAATAGCCGCGATCCCGGCGTCACTGGCCAGCATCGGCGCGACGCCGACCTTGCCGCTGACCTTTGAATCCGCTGGCGTCATCTTGTAGGCATGCGCCCAGAACTTCATCATGGCCGTCCTGCCTTGATAGAACAGGTTCTGCGCCTCGCCCCAACCGATCTCATTCACATTCTCCGGCACCGAATGATCGACGCAGTGCGGGGCGATGTAGAATTCGAGCGCCTTCTTATGGGCTTCGTTATCGATGATAACTTTGCCATCCCTGTCGAGGATCACACCGGGCGAGCCCGCCTGAAGCACATGCGCCATCCACTCTTCGGAAAAGGTGCCGATGGTGTCGGTGCCCCAGAAGTCCGTTTTGCCGTCGCCGTCCGTGTCGCGGGTGAAGAACTTTGCCATGTCGCGCCATTGTTGCCAGGTCTTCGGCGGAGCAAGGGGATAGCCATACTTTTCCTGGAACGCCTTCTGCTCCTCCGGTTTGCTAAAGAGGTCCTTGCGATAAAAAACGATCTCCGCATTCGCCCAGGTGGGCATTCCGATCATTTTGCCTCCAACCTGTGCGTCGGCAAGCAGAGCCGGTGGCAGATCCTTGCGAACCGCGTCGGTGAAGAGCGGTGCGAGATCCTCGACATGGCCCGCGAATTTGGCGTTCCAGACAACATCGATCGTAACAACATCGAACGCCGATGACCCGGAGGCGATTTCGGCCGAGAACTTGTCAAATACGCCCTGGTAGGGAACGACCGTGAACTTCACCTCAATGCCGGTCTCAGCGGTGAACTTCTCGGCCACGGCCTTCTGGAGCATCTCGCCGCCGCCTTCGACCAGGATATTGATGGTTTCGGCATTCGCCGGCGCCACCATGAAGATGAGCGCGAGCGCGCTGGCTGAAAGCAAATTCTTCATGAGATCCTCCTGTCTTTAAAGCGAGGCTCTCACTCCAGCCTCCCATGAAGGCAACCATAATCTTGGTATGACGACGTTGTCAACGTGCATTGTCGACGTTGTCATTAAAATTGTCGACGTTGTCATTTCCTTGGTGTACAAGTGCTTTCAGAGGGAAAGGATTACGATATGGTCAGCATCGTCAGTGTCGCTAAAGCGGCAGGGGTATCGAACAAGACCGTGTCCCGGGTAATCAACGGCGAACCGCATGTGACCGAGGACACGCGAGAAAGAGTGGAAAAGGCCATTCGGGATCTCGGCTACATTCCCAACATGGCCGCGCGCCAAATACGCTCAAGCCGCTCCAACACGTTCGGGATCATCACCGACTATGTTTCCACGACTCCCTATTCGGTCGATATCGTGCGCGGAATCCAGGATTGGGCCAATAGGCATGGGAAAAGTATCCTGATGGCAAACACCGGAGGGTTACCCGAACGGGAGGCGGAAATCTGGAAAATGTTCCAGTCCCACCGTATCGACGGGGTGCTCTACGTGACGATGTACCACCGCGTCGTGGATCCCGAGGCCGGCGATGTGAGCATACCGACGGTAATGATCAACTGCCGGCCTCACACGAGCGAGCTCTTGCCATCCATCGAGCCTGACGACTTCCAGGGCGCCCGGGACCTCACCCGATATTTGCTTGAACGGGGACATCGAAGGATCGGCTATATCAGGCTCAACCCGATTCTGCTTGGCGCTGAACTGCGTCTCGATGCCTTCCGCCGCACTGTGAAGGAATTCGGCCTCGCGGAGAGCGACCTCTCCATTCGTCTTGGAATGGAAGGACCGGTCGGAGCAGAAGAGAATTATGTGTTTGCGGCAGCGACCGAAATGTTGCAGCAAAAGGATCGCCCAACTGCGATCATGAGCGGCAATGATGAAATGGCGATTCAGATCTATATTGCAGCTTTGACGTCGGGACTAAGAATCCCGCAGGACGTCAGCATTGTTGGCTTTGACGATTTCAGAACCGTATCATTGGCGCTCAAGCCCGAACTGACCACCGCGGCATTGCCGTACTATGATCTCGGTTTCCAAGGTGCCGAGTGGTTGAACAGCGTCATTTCTGAAGAAATGGTGCGCGCGAGTCGTCGTGTCATCTCGTGCAAACTTGTCGAGCGTGCATCTGTGTGTGCTCTGTAGAACCGCCGGAGTGATGCCGCCCGCTCTCTATTCGACAACTAGCTCAGCTAGCCACCTGAATGCGGGAACGCTTGGGCATGGAGGCCTGCCAGAACTCAGATAATGCAGTTAAACGGTTTCGAGCCAGGACCTCCTGATCGATCATCGAAGGCTAGGCCGGAATCTCTTCAACATCAGCCAGCAGCAGCTGATCGCTCTCGTCCATCATCTGAACGCGCTGCCGCGCAAGTGCCTGGGCTACCGCACGCCGGCCGAAGTCTTCATGGCGCATTTGCGCGAAAGTAGCTGATGCCCTACCCTTCACACGGCATTGTTGCACTTGGATTACATTCTCCAGAACGAGAGCAAGCCAGAGTTCTTCGCCGGATACGCATGTTTGGCGCCAGGGATGAAGGCACTTACACCAGCGCGGCCAGGATCAGCGCCGCATAGGTGAGCTGGTGCATCAATTGATCGGCGCCGTGCATGGCCCAGTAGGCCCGGGTCGTCGCATCGGCGCCGCTATGCCGCGACAGCAGTGCCTTGCCGTAGTCTATGAGATAGTGAGCCAGGAACTCCGCGAGCACGAGAATGGCGACACGCGTCATGCCGGCGCTGGCGAGCATCAGCGCCGGCACGGTTCCGAGCGCGTGCCCGCCCGCATGCACATAGCCGCCGATCATGCGGAAATTGCCCTTGCCGCGCAGGATCCAGGCTGGCTGCAGCACATAGTCAACGACAAAGTGCTTGAGTTGCAGGCAAGCGAGCATCGCCACCGTTGTAATCGCCATTTCCATCGCTTCCTCCCGCGGATCGAACTTTTGGCTGGTCAATCGTATGTACGCCAACGGGCCTGGCCTTGCCGCGGACCGTCGCAAGCCCGAGCGGTCTCGTCATCGGTTCTGCCCCGAGCTCGCGCATGGTCGCGTCGCTCAGCACGATTTCGACGCCGCGCTCCTTGGCCACGTTCACCAGTCGGCTCGCGAGATTGACCGCGTCGCCGATGGCCGTGTAGCTCAGCCGCTCGGCGGAACCGATATTGCCGATCAGGGCCGTGCCACTATTGATGCCGATGCGCACGCGGACCGCGTTCTCGCCTGCCGCGATCGGCGGGTCGTCATGCATTGCCGTCCGGATCGCGACAGCCGCGCGGCAGGCGCGGGCAGCATGATCCGGCTGCTTGCCCGGCGCGTTCCAGATCGCCATAACGGCATCCCCGATGAACTTGTCAACCGTGCCGCCCTCCGCATGGACAGCGGCGACCGCAATAGTCAGGAAGCGCGTCAGATGTGGCTCGACGCCGGGTCCGAGCCTCTCTGTCAGTTCCGTGAAACCGGGCAGGTCGGCGAACATGACCGTCACTTCGCAGAGCGCGCCGCCGGGCTTCGGCTCGATGCCGCCTTCGACGAGCGGTCGCACCACGTCGAGCGGCATATAGCGGGCGAAGGCTGAAAGCCCGACCGCCATCCGCTTCAATGCCTGGGAGAAATCGTTGAGCTCGGCGAGGAAGGTCGGGTGATGGCGGACGCTTTCCAGCGAAAAGCGCTCGACCGCACGCAATTGCGCTGCCAGCCGGGCGAGCGGGCGGGCGAAGAGAAAATTTGCAAAGCCGACCGCAGTCGCTGCGGCAAGGGCGGCCATAGCGAGCACGACTAAGGCTACGCGCCGGATATTCTTGTCAATGCCGCCTGCGAAGGTCGAGCGTGGCGTGGCGGCAACAAGGCGCCAATTCTCGAACGGCAGGCGCGACGACGACACGAAGACGGGCCCGAGCGAGGCGTTTGGCACTACCACGCGGAAGGCATCGACCTTATTGGCCGCGACAGCCTCGGCCGCGGCTGACGCCACCGCATCGGCAGCCGGAAAGTCGGAAAAATGCGCCGCCATCACGCCGTCGGAGGGTTGCGATGTCGCAAGGACACGCCCGCTGCTGTCAAGAACGAATGCCTTGCCGAGCGCCGGTAGTTCAAGCGCCTTTAACGCCTCGGAGAGACGCCGGAGGCTCACCGCCACCATCACGACGCCGATAAACTTCCCGAAGCTCACGACACGCTTCGACAGCACCATGGCGGGCTCGAAACCGTTCGGCAGCACATTGGTGACTGTCCAGACAGGCTCTCCGTTTTCCTTGCCCAATCGATACCAGGGGGCGCCGAGTACCACATAGGCGCTCTCCGCCTTGTTGCGCTCCTCGAAAAAGATGTCGCCCGGGATCGGTCGGTAGAGATCGCGCCGCAACGGACGGAGTTCGCCGGCTCTCGCGGCGCCGATTTCGACCATCTCGATCCGGCCGTCGGCGGTCGCATGCGATCCGAAAAAACGCCCATCCGGAAAGCCGAAGCCGATCCAGTCGATTGATGGCTGCTCGCGCAGCAACGAGAGGAACAGGAACTCGCGCTTGACCTCATCATCGGCGTTGATCGCACCCTGGAAGAAGATGGAGCGGACAATTTCGGCCGTGCTCGACACGAGCGACAACGTCCGGGACAGGTCGTTCCTGACGGACCCCGCCGTCTGGGCATCGAGACTCGCGACGATCTCCTCAATGCTCTCGCCGGCTGCGCGCTGCCAGATGAGATGGATAAGCGCGGCGGTGGAGAGCACCGATAGCATGACGAGAACGACGACGACGTGGGCGAGCTTCGGGCGATACATCGCTAGGCCTCATGGTGACCGGTAATCAGCCGCGCGGCGCGATCGTTGCGGGCATAGGCGACCGCCCAGTCGAGAAACACCACGAGGCGGTTGCGGAAGCCGACGAGGAACCAGAGGTGGGCGAAGTTCCAGACGAGCCATGCGGGATAGCCGGAGAGCCTGGTCTTGCCGAAATCCGCGACCGCTGCCTTGCGGCCGATGGTCGCGAGATTGCCGTAGTCACGGTAGCGGAAGGGCGCCGATTGCCGTCCCGCCATATCGCCGAGAATGGCGTAGGCTGCATAACGCCCCATCTGCTTGGCTGCCGGCGCTACGCCCGGTACAGGACGTCCGGCCGCATCGGTTACCGAGGCCGTGTCACCGATGACGAATATTTCGTCGTGTGCTGGTGGATTGAGGCGCTCGTCGACGATGACCCGTCCGGCGCGGTCGGCCGCCGCACCGATCCACTTGGCGGCGCGCGAAGCCATAACGCCCGCGGCCCAGAGAACGCAGGCGGAGCCGATTTCAGTTCCGTCGGCCAGCCGTACGCCGCTGTCGTCACAGCCGGCGACGGCATTGCCGAGCACCACCTCGACGCCAAGCTTTTCGAGTTGTCTCTGGGCCTTTCTCGAAAGGCAGGACGGCATCGCCGGCAGTATCCGCTCACCCGCCTCGACGAGCACGACCCGGGCGGAGGATGAATCGATGCGCCGGAAATCGTGAACGATCGTCCTTCGGGAGAGCTCGGCGATTGCGCCGCCGAGCTCGACTCCGGTCGGCCCACCGCCGACGACGACGAAGGTCAACAGCTTCTGACGCAAACGGGGATCATCGGTCACCTCCGCCCGTTCGAAGGCGGAGAGGATGCGAGCGCGGATCGCCGTCGCATCCGTGATTGTCTTCAGGCCGGGGGCGTGGTCCGCCCAGGTGTCGTTACCGAAATAAGTATGGCGGGCGCCGGTCGCGACGATCAGATAGTCATACGGGATGCGCTGGCCGCCGGTCACGACACATCGCGCGGCGGTATCGACCGCCTCGACCTTGTCCATCAGGACCGTGGCATTCGACTGCCGCGAAAGAATGCGGCGGATCGGCATGGCAATCTGCGCCGGCGAGAGCCCCGCGGTCGCTACTTGGTAGAGCAGAGGCTGGAACAGGTGATAGTTTCGCCGGTCGATGACGGTGACTTCGACCGGCGCGCTGCGAAGCGCCATCGCCGCGTTCAGACCGCCGAAGCCAGCACCGAGAATGACCACGCGCGGCCGGCGCTTCTCCTGGTCCTTGCCGGTCGCCCCCGGCAGGGAACCGCTTTGAGCAGGCGTTACCGACATCACTCAGCCTCCGGCACGGATGCGTCGGGCGACCACATGATCGACCGAAAACACGCCGGCGCCCCGCGAGAGGATGAGCAAGAGCAGGCTCGTCCACATCAGATGCTCGACCCAATGATCCGGGTAGACGAAGATCTGAATGGTGGCGACGACGCCGAGCAGCATCAGTGAGGCGAGCCGCGCGAGCAGTCCCAATCCGAGCATCGCCGCGCCACTGAGTTCCACTACCGTCGCCATAAGGGCGGCCAGCCCGGGATCGAGCAGCGGCAAGCGATATTCGAAGGCGAACAGCTGGAGCGTGACCGGCCACGAGGCAAGCTTCGTCTGGGCGGATTGCCAAAAAACCTCCGCGACGGCAACGCGGGACCCCAGTTGCACAATCGATAACGGCAGGGCCGCCGACCACTCCACGACCGCTTCGTGGAGCCTGTATATCGTTCTGGAAAAACTCATCGGTGTTGCGCGCATTGTAGTCATGACACTCTCTCCTGCTGGTTGGAAGACTCCTTCGCGCGATGGATGCCTGTGACGAGCTCGCTGACGAAAAGGCCTGTCACCGCTCGTGCGATATCGAACTCAGGCGAGTGGCGGCAGGCGCGGGCAACCGCAGCCTCGAGTCCCCTGCCCCGCCTCAACACGTACCAAAACGCAAACTCCGCGGCGTCGAGGCGCAGGAAGCGAACGGTGTCGCCATGTCTCCAGAGCGCGATGCGCTCCGGTTCGCGGTTGAGATTCGCGAGCCTGTCGGGATCGCCCGCCTGCTGATGCGCCGCCCATATGCTGAGGGCGGGCCAGCGGCAAAGAACAAGTCGCAGCGAAGGCTGCAAGAAGAGCGCGAAAGACCCACTCGAAAGCCCCTCATAGAGCTCGATCAGTGTACTTGGCCGCTCCAACGGCGCGTCGAGCGCTTCGGCGATCTTCCACTCGAGACGCGCGACCTCAGAGACGAAGGGCATATCGGCGGTTCCCTCGAAGTTCGCGAGAAATGGCGCAAATCCTGCGCCGTACCGGGAAAGGCGCGGCTCTTGTGGCGGGTTGCTCCGAATGAAGCGGCCGGCGGCATAACTGAAGTAGCGTTCATCGAGCAGCCGCACCGTCACGGGGAAGACGGCCTTCAAGGTCGTCGTGAGCGAGACCAGTGTATTGTTGCGGTAGATGTTGAGCCGCCTTGCGGGATCGAAACGGCCCCGTGCCAGGAGTGGCAGGATATCTGCCGGCCCGGTCGTCAGAACCGCACGCGCGACGACACTTTGCAGGGTTTCAATGGAAGACATGGCGGTCCCTCCTGCAATTATTCGATGCGCACGTGCCGCAAGCGGCTTTGACTGCCGCTGTTGCGGCGAGCGCCGGGAAAAGGATGCCAGTTGCGCCGTCGCGGCCGGGCAACCCTATGGTCTCGAAACGGCCGTCCGGTACAGTGACCGGCGGCTCCTCAAGGCGTTCGTCGAAGGCGATCCGGCGGGCGAGCATGTCGGCCCACATCGCTTCGCCCAATAAGACCTCGAGCGGCGGCACATCCGTGTCCCATTCGATGAGTGTCGGTCGCGGGCCGATCCTGCGGAGCGCGTGGGCATAGAGCGACCAGACTGCCGGCGGCACACGCGACCCATGGTCGTCGATGAGAATGACGTCGCCGTCGATTTCGTTGACCGCGTGGCCGGCAAGGTGGATCTCACCGATCGCGTCGGCAGGCAGAGCGTCGATGAAGGCCAATGCATCGAAATCGAGGTTGCTTGCGGAGACATGGACGTTATTGACGTCCAGCAGCAAGCCGCAACCGGTCCGGTTGACGAGCTCGATCAGGAATTCGGCCTCGGTCATGCTCGATTCAGCGAAGGCGAGATAGGCGGAGAGGTTTTCGATGAACACCTGGCGCTTGAGCGTGTCCTGCAGCCGATCAACGTTTGCGGAAACGATGGCAAGTGCCTCGTCGTCGTAACGGAGCGGAAGGAGGTCGTTGAGGTAGGCGCCGTCGGCGACACTCCAGGCAAGGTGTTCGGAGACGATCGCTGGCTGGAAGCGTTGGCAGACGACACGCAGCCGCTCCAGATGCGCTCGGTCGAGACCCGAGGCGCTGCCGAGCGACAGCCCGACGCCGTGCACCGAAAGCGGATAGACTTCGCGCAGCTTCTCAAGCGCATCCACGGCTGCTGATTGGCCCATGTAGTTTTCGGCATGGACTTCCAGCCAACCTGCAGCGGGCCTGCGGGAAAGCATCTCGGCAATGTGTATGGAACGGAGGCCGATGCCCGCAGCGCACGGCATCGGGTGGGTTGGAAACGTCTTGGGCATCGGTCTACTCCCTTTTTGCTTGCTGTCGCGGGCCGTCAGGCCTTCGGGGCGTCGCTGCCGCCGGCGATCTTTCCGCAGGTGCCGGCAGGCACATAGATCCAGGCATCGGCCTGGTCGTCCATCGTCGAGGTCCCCGCGCAGGAATGGGTTGCCGTCTGGCAGTCGTTCTGCCCCGCCTTGACGATGCCGTAGCACTTCTCGAACGAGTAGTCGGGCTGGGCGGCCGGTCCTGCCGAGGCCGTGGAAGCCGAGACGGAGGCGATCGCCGCAAGCGCGGAACTGATGAGCGTACGCGTGTAGATCATTGAACATCTCCTGGATCTGACGTTGTTCAGACCGCACATCGGCCTGATGCTGAGAAGCTTCGCAGACCGCTCGAGCTGTTTGAAATGCTGTTCAGGCATGGTTTCGATAGGCCGAACTATCCGTCGGCGATGGACGCACCCGAGACGAAAAAAAGCCCCCCGGTTGGGGGGCAAGACTGCCATCGGGAGGGAGATGGCAAAGAGAGCTTGCGCGCACTCCGTGGCGACGCGCTGGGATTGGTTCGGGCGTCGAACGCCCTAGATCACGATGATTTTGGGTCGAATCGACCCAAAATCATAAACGTGATCGATTCTAGAGCGGATGCGGGCGGAAATCGCTTCAGACCGCTCTAGAGATAACGCGTACTGATATCGACGCTCGAGCGCTTCCCTATTGCATCGTAGTTCGCCATCAGCCAGTCCTCCGCGCATTGTCGGCCGCGATCACGGAGGTCTACGAGGGCTCCCCACTCGGCATTAAGCTTGCTCGATACGCTGAGGTTTCTCATCGTCTCATCGTCGGAAATGCCGTGCACGAAGATGCGCTTGAGCCCGAGGGAATTACCCGCGTTGGAATCGATCAACTGCGTTACAAAGGCGATTGCACGCATCTCCCTGAGCAGCGACGAATTGAAGCTGATTTCGTTGATCCTGTTCAGGATTTCGGCGGCGGTCCGCGGCAACTCCGTTCGCTCCAGCGGATTGATATGCACCACCAGCACATCAGGAGTATCGCAGCCGTAGATCAGCGGGAAAATGGCGGGGTTTCCCATGTAGCCTCCGTCCCAATAGGCTTCTCCGTCGATCTCGACGGCTTGAAACAGGAACGGCAGACAAGCCGAAGCCATCACGGCGTCGATCGTGATCTCGTCATTGGAAAACACCTTGACCTTGCCGGAGCGCACGTTTGTCGCGCAGATGTTGAGCTTCACCGGACAACGGGACATGCGGATCGCGTCAAGGTCGATCGATTGCTCGAGGACCTGGCGCAACGGATTATAGTTCAGCGGATTGAACTGATAGGGCGAGAGCAGCCGCGTCACCATATCGAAAATGACAAAGGCCGGCGAAAACTCCAATGACTTCGATCCGGTTACGCGGTCCAGCAAGCTCGGCTGCAGCGGGCTGAAGGCTGCCGCGTGGCTGATGCGGCGCCAGAAATTGGCGAGCGCCTTCTGCGCGCCGCTGCGCCCGCCTTCCGCAAGCCCATAGGCCAAGACGGCGGCGTTCATCGCGCCGGCACTGGTGGCGACAATGCCTTCGAAGGAGAGGTGCGGCTCGTCTAGCAGCCGGTCGAGCACACCCCAGGTAAAGGCGCCGTGCGCACCGCCGCCCTGAAGCGCCAGGTTTATCGTTCGTGCCGTACGCACATCGGCCATGATAGGTCTTTCCTGATCGGCGGGCGCCGGCAGGTCCACTTTCGTGTGCTCGTTCATGGCTCTGCTCCTCTTCGCTGCGACAATCAATGGGCCGTCCATCCACCGTCGACGGGGATCGCCGTGCCGGTGATGGAGGCGGCAGCGTTGCTACACAGGAAGACGCTGAGCGCCCCCATCTCTTCGACCGTAGCAAACCGCTTGGTCGGCTGGTTCTTCAGGAACACATCGCGGATCACCGCATCGCGCGCGATGCCGTGCGATTTTGCCTGATCGTCGATCTGCTGTTCGACGAGCGGCGTCCAGACATAGCCCGGGCAGATCGCATTGGCCGTGATGCCGAATTCCGCGCCTTCGAGGGCCACCACCTTGGTGAGCCCGACGAGACCATGCTTGGCGGCCACGTAAGCCGACTTGTAGGGCGAGGCGACGAGACCATGAGCCGAGGCGACATTGATGACGCGTCCGTAACCGCGAGCGCGCATCGGCCCGTAGGTCGCCTGAACGAGGTGAAACGCAGCAGAAAGATTGATCCCAAGGATCGCGTCCCATTTCGCCGTCGGGAACTCGGAGATCGGGGCAACATGCTGTATGCCGGCATTGTTGACGACGATGTCGACCTGCCCGAAGCGGGCGCCGGCGCGCTCGACCATCATCCGGATCGCCTCCGGACTCGACATGTCGGCGCTATCATAGGCGACGTCGACGTCGTTTTCCTGCGCCATCTCGGCCCGTTGCCGTTCGATTTCGGCCGGATCGCCAAAGCCGTTGAGCATCACCGCCGCGCCCGCTTTGGCAAGCGCCTGGGCGACGCCGAGACCAATGCCGCTGGTGGAACCGGTGACGATGGCGCTGCGCCCCTCGAGCGCCCTGCGCCCGAAGATCGCCTCGATTTCAGCGTCGGTACTTTTGAACATGTCCGCGTCTCCTCATGTTTGGGCCGAAGGGCCTCTTCCGGAGCGAGAATGGCGCTGTATTCATTTCAACTGAAATGCCACTGTGCTATGAATTCGATAGGTGAATTGCATTGGTGAAAGCGGCATCTGCATTGGAGAGTCGCCGCCTGGACATGAAAACCTTGCGGGGGCGGGTATGGACATTCACCACGTTCGGTATTTCTTGGCCGTTTGCGAGACGCGAAATTTCACGCGTGCCGCCGAAAAATGCAACGTGACCCAGCCGGCATTGAGCCGTGCCGTCCAGCAACTCGAAGATGAAGTCGGCGGGCTCCTGTTTCGGCGGGAACGGAACCTGACCCACATCACGGATCTCGGAAACCTGCTGAGACCGCGGTTCCAGTCGATTCTCGACGAGCTCTCGGGCGTCAGGCAGGAAGCGTCACGCTTTCTCTGTCTGGAAGATGCGCATGTGAAGGTCGGCATCATGTGCACGATCGGACCGCGTCGGTTTACCGGCCTCCTGACCGACTTCAACATGCGCCACCGCGGCGTTCAGCTTCAGCTCGTCGAAGGTGTGCCGTCCAAGCTTTCAGAACTGCTTGGGGAAGGAGAGATAGATGTGGCCATCATGGCGAGCAGCGAGCGGTTCCCCGAACGCTTCGACGTGACCGCGCTGTTTCGTGAAAGGTTCATGCTCGCCTTTCCTCCGGGTCACCGTCTCTGTCAATACGATGCGATTCCCATTACCGCCATCGATGGCGAGATCTATCTCAGGCGCGTGAACTGCGAATACTGGGATTATCTCACGGAGTTGTGCGAGTCCTCTGGCGTGAGGACCCAGATCTCCTACTCCAGCGAGCGGGAGGACTGGATACAAAACATGGTGGCCGGCGGGCTCGGCATCTGCTTCATTCCCGAATACAGTGCCGTCATTCCAGGCTTGCAGGTGCGGCCCGTGGTCGAGCCGGAGGTCACGCGGGAGGTTTGCCTCGTGACTGTCGCAGGCCGGCGGTTCTCGCCGGCCGTCGCCACCTTCGTCGGGGCAGTCAAATCCTATGGCTGGGCGGCACCGCATTCCGGCATTGACATGCGCCGATCAGCCGCCGACGCCTCAGCCCTCCCGCAATAGCTCTGAGCTATGGAATTCAAAAGCAGGCGGCATTTCTTTGTCGGCCGAATGTCCCGCAATCTCCTTGTGCCGCCGGAATATCTCCGGCCGGACCGACCAAGGAGAACCGGACATGATTCAGAAATCCATCGCAGGCCGTCTGTCGTTGGCCGCCGTTGCGGCGCTCGGACTCTTCGCAAGCACACTCGCGGCGCCATTGGCCATGGCCGGGGAATGCCCCAAGGACCAGATCGCAGCAAATGCCATGGCGCCCGGCGCCACGACGCCTGAAGGCGTGACCGACGAAGTCCTCGCGTCCATCGATCTTTCCTCGAAGGGAAGCGCGTGGGAAGGGAATGCGCTGCGGCTGCGCAAGCTGGTCGTCCAGCCGGGCGGCATCGTGCCGTGGCATTCGCACGACGCGCGTCCCGCCAACATTCTGGTCGTGGAAGGCACGATCACGGAATATCGCAGCAGTTGCAAAGTCCCGATCGAACACAAGGCGGGTGAAGTCACTGCCGAATTCGGCGATCTTGCCCATTGGTGGAAGAACAACGGCGCGAAGCCGGCCGTGCTCTATTCGGCAGATATCCTGCCGCCGATGGCCAGCGACGCCGACACCATGTGATCTCACGGCACGCCGAATATCAACCCAACCCGGACGTTTCCCGCCATCGGGCCGGAAACGTCCCCGCTTCAGGAGGACAGGCGATGGCGAATCCCGACCGCGCCACGGTGCCGGTATCCGTCTCCGTTCTGGCAAATCCGATAGCCGACCGCTGGCACTTCGGCATCATTGCGCTCATAGCATTCCTGACGCTCGTCGATCTCTTCGCCACCCAGGCAATCCTGCCGTCCCTGCAGGCGCAGTTCGACGTCAGCCGCGCGACGATGGGCTTCGCAGTCAATGCCAGCACCTTCGGCATGGCGGCCGCCAGCCTTGCCGTCGGTATTTTTGGGCGCAACCTGGACCGGCGGAACGGCATCTGGATCAGTCTCGCACTGCTTGCCGTACCGACTGTGTTGCTCTCAACAACCCGAGACATCGCGATCTTCGCTGGCCTGCGTGTGGCGCAGGGCCTGTGCATGGCGACCGCCTTCACCCTCACCATGGCCTACCTTGCGGAGCATTCTCCGGCTGAGCGGGCAACGGGCGCGCTTGCGGCCTACGTCACCGGCAATGTCGCCAGCAACCTCTTCGGCCGCATTCTCTCGGCTGCGGTTGCCGATCTCGGCGGACTGTCGATCAACTTCCAAACCTTCGCGCTTCTCAACCTGGCGGGCGCGGCCCTCGTCTGGACCACATTGAAGAGAACGGCGCACATGATGCCGGACCGGCGAATGCGGAGCAACGGGAGCTGGCGCTTGGTGCTCGGCAATCGGCGGCTGCAAAGCGTGCTCGCCATCGGTTTCCTGATCCTCTTCGTGTTCATAGGGACTTACACCTATGTCAACTTCCAGCTCGTCGAGCTCGGGCTTTCGCCGATGCAACTCGGCCTCGTCTATTTCGTTTTCCTGCCATCGCTGTTCACGACGCCGCTCGGCGGATTGATTTCGCGTCGCTTGGGTGACGGAGCCGGCATTGTGCTCACGCTCTTCCTCGCCGTTCTCGGGCTCATCGCCCTGTTCAGCAACAGCCTCGCCGTGGTCCTTGTAGGCCTTGCCATGGTCGCCGTCGGCACGTTTCTCGCGCAGGCGCTTGCAACCAGTCAGGTCGGCCGCATCGCCGAGAGTGAGAAGGCAACAGCAAGCGGCACCTATCTCGCTTCCTATTACACGGGCGGGCTCTTCGGGAGCCTGGTGGTCGGGCAGATCTACGATCGGTTCGGATGGAGCATTTCAGTCCTGACGCTCGTCGCAACGCTTGTGCTCGCCATGCTTTTTGCCGTCCCGTTGCGGGCCATGTGGTCCAGTTATCGAAACAGACAAGAGACGGCATTACCAAATCGCAGCAGACAGCCGCATTCTTGAAGGAGCCCGTTGGGGGCCAGAGAGAGGAGCTTTACAATGATGCAGATCAGCAATGCAGTAGGGTTGGCCGCCCTGATCGCCACCACGATCACGGCATCGGCTCAAGTTTCGACGACAGAGGCCGCAGACAGGGACGGCATAGTCACGGTCAAGAGCCGCTATTCGGTCAGCGAGACGGTGAACCGCATCAGGCGCAGCGTCGAGGAAAAAGGGATCACCCTCTTCGGCGTCATCGACCAGGCCAAGCTCGGCAACGCCGCAGGCAACGAGGTGCGTCCGTCGCGCCTGGTGATGTTCGGCAATCCGGCGCTTGGCACGACCTTTATTACCGCCAATCCGCTCGCCGGACTTGACTGGCCAGTTCGGGTCCTCGTGTATCAGGCGAAGGACGGATCCGTCTACGCCGCCTACACCGATTTTGACTGGATCGCAAAACGCCATCGAATTTCGAGTCGGGGCCGCGAGTTCGCCATGGCGTCGCAGGTGGTCGAAGCTGTCACAGCAATCGTTAAGGAATAGATGCGGCCAGAGCGCTCGTCCTCGTCTCCTTCTCCAGGAGCCGGCGAGCGCTTCTGCACGTCTCCATCGACGGGCGTGAAGGCACTCGATGAGAGGGCCTCGGCCATTGGGAGCTCGCCTTGAACATGGGGTAATCGCGGGCGGTTCACCCCGTAACCCTTCTCTCGGCAATAGCTGGCATGGGTGGTTGCCCCCGGTAAGATGGAAATACGGGCTCACGATTGGAACCGGGCCCAACATCAAATGGAGGCAACCATGGACCAATATATTGGGCTTGATGTTTCGTTGAAAGATACTGCGATCTCAATCCGGCAGGATGGGAAACGGGTCTGGCGAGGGAAATGTCCTTCTGATCCAAAGGCTCTGGCTCAGATGATTTCCAAGCATGCCCCGCAAGCAAAACGAGTTGTATTCGAGACCGGCCCATTATCGACGTGGTTCTATCATGCGCTGACAGCCGAAGGGCTTCCCGCGATTTGTATAGAAGCTCGGCACGCGCAAAAGGTGCTGAATGAGACGCTCAACAAGACTGACGCCAATGATGCGGATGGCTTGGCGCAGTTGGCCGAAGCCGGCTTTTACAAGGCAGTTCGAGTAAAGGCTTTCGATAGCATGCTAACACGCACACTGGTGGCGGCGCGCAATCAGCTTTTGAGCATCTCCAAGCAGCTCAGCAACCAGATACGCGGCCTGATGAAGACGTTCGGTCTCATCGTGCCCAAGGGGGCGGGCCGGGTATTTGATGCCAATGTGAGGGGACTGCTGGATGGAAATGCTGGACTGGAGCTAGTTGTATTGCCCCTGCTCGAGGCGTGGCGCGACATACGCAGGCATGCCGCCAATCTTGATCATCAGGTGCTCGGAGCGGCGAGGGAGAGCCAGGCTACAAAGCTTCTGATGACGATTCCGGGTGTTGGCGCTGTCACGGCCGTCTCCTACATTGCAGCGATCGAGGATCCTGTAAACTTCCGGACGTCGCGCTCTGTCGGCGCCTGGCTCGGGCTGACGACGCGGCGCTATCAGTCGGGCGAGATCGACTATGATGGCCATATCTCGCGACGAGGTGACGGTCAGCTGCGGGGATTACTTTACGAGGCGGCGACCGTCCTCCTCACGAGAACCAGTCGCCGCGCCGAATGCAGTCTCAAAACATGGGGGCTGAAGCTGCGTGAGCGCTTGGGCTTCAGGCGTGCAGCGGTTGCCGTTGCGCGAAAGCTTGCCGTCATCATGCACAGCATGCTTAAAACCGGCGAAGTGTTCAACGCATTGGCTGGCGATCCCGCATAAGCGAAAAAGCTGGCCTCCTTGCCTCAGTGGCTCAGGAGACACTGGGAGTCCCTGCTGTGGACGTGGGTCGGGTCATTCCGTCGTATCCGTCGTAGCTCGATCGAGACTGCGCCTTGAACATAGGAAGACCCACCCTGCGAAAACCCATCATGCGGCGACCGCGTGTCGACCGCGGAGACAACCCTGCTCCCGGCAGTGGACGAGTTTGCAAAAAAAAGGATGCAAGCTCCCCACAATCAAGAAAAGATGTCGCGCTGCATGCTCCGCAACACGGCAACAAAGTAGGGTGTTCGAAATTCGCTTGACCCCGAGCATGCGATTAGACAACG
>NZ_WITC01000134.1 GCF_009601505.1 Sinorhizobium terangae | reverse complement strand
CGGGCGCTGACGCCGCAGTCGGTCAACCTGATCCTGAAAAGTCGCTGCAAACAGGCCGGCCTCGATCCGGCACTATTTTCCGCCCATGGACTTCGGTCCGGCTATCTGACCGAGGCGGCCAACCGCGGTGTTTCCCTGCCGGAAGCGATGCAGCAGTCACTGCACAAATCGGTCACCCAAGCGGCGAGCTACTACAACAACGCGGAACGAAAGAATGGACGAGCGGCCCGGCTAATCGTCTAACCGTGACGACGTACCGAAGAGTGCATCGGCTCGCCTCTCAAACGGCTGCCATTCTTCCGGTTCCGCTTCCGCCTCCGATCTATCGTGCCGGTCAGCACCCGATGCTGCCCTGCCCCAGGCTTCAGCACGCTGCATCAGCGACGCCATCTCTCCCCTCAAGCGATGCGAGCGTTGCAGGTCGGCGGCGTGCTCGGCGTTCTGGCGGGGATCGTAGAATACGGCGATCGCCTCGCCGACTGCCTGTCGTGCCGCCTCCAATTGTCCTTTCAGGCTCTCCAGCTCGGCTTTGGCCGCAAAATACTGTTTCATCACCGCGACAAGTTCGCGGTCACTGGCGCTGATTTCCACGATCCCTCCTCCTTGGTTCCTCTTTGCGGGAACTGATCGATAAGAATGGCAAAATCGCGATAAAGTTCCTGCGGAAACGACAAAAGCAAAGTCGGTCACGCAGGCGGCGAGCTACTACAAGACGCACTGCGCAGTTACGGTCCGAAGAGGCGACGATCCCAGTAAACCGGCTGATAAAGGCTGATCCGAATTTCAGGGAACTCCGAATGAGCTGGATTTATCAAAATATTGCGGTCGAGCCGGGCGACAACACTGGGGACCAACAAGATTACGCTCGTCCTTTCGAGACACCATTGCTCGCCAAACCCCTTGCTCACTGTCGGCGGCATCGCGTCCCAGCCTGGGAGGCCCGGCGGCGAAAAGACCTCATAGGTCAAGCCGCGCGGCATTGTGATTTCCACGTAGTGCTGGGTTGGCGGCAATCGACCGCTGCCATGCACCAGCTTTTCGAGCACCGCCGTTGAGTAGTGCTCGCTGCTGTAAATGATCGGGCTTGCCGGCGTGTTCCAGCGCCCCGGGGCTATGGTTGAGCCGGTTGCGTCGAATATGGGATAGGTCCCTTTCGCGTCGCCTATTCGCCGTGCCGACAGCGTGCAATCAGGAATCTGGGCGCTCACGCAGCGCTGCCGTATTTCAGGCTTGCGAGGGTTTCCAGGACGAGTTTGGCGCCGATCTCGCTCTGAATGACCACAGCAATCGGACGTTTGTTCTCGAGCATGGGGTGGGGCCGAAACAGGAATTTACGGGCTTCCTCATCGCTTTGCCAAACATCCAGTGACAGATTCCACACCCTGGCGACACGCGCGACACGCATCCCTTCGTCCGGTGAGAGCCGAAGCGTCGCCTTTCGGCGTTCATAATAGGTCGCCTTCGGCGCCAAGTGATACTTGAAGTGGCTGTCATTTGGAGCCAGAAGGTGGACCACGCGCTCCAATGCCGCGACAGGCAACCCGCCCTCTCCGGAGATCGAATCGGCGGGAAGAAAAGCTTTAGTATGCCGTCCCGGCCGGACCGCTGCTATAACGAGCAGCGATCCGAAAGCTTTGGTGGCTGTAGCGCAATCGCGCTGTTTCTTCGTTGGATGGTGTGCTGTTTGGTCTCGCCTGACGCAGTTATGCTGTAATTCGGACAGGCCGGCAACCGGCCGCCGGACGGCTCAGTTGACGCCGCTTGTTTGCGCCAAGTCGGCCAAACGCTCCTTGCAGATCGCCTCCACCAGATGGTGAAGCCGTTCGGCTCGCTCAATGAGCCATGCAAGAGCTTCCTCGGTGATCTCGAAATGCTTGGAGTAACGCGCCTTCACATAAGCTTCGTTGAGTATGTTGTACCAGGCGGTGAAGCGATGCTGGTCACGCGGCCAGGCTTCGACGAGCTCGCGTTCCTTGTCCTCCGCCAATCCGCGAAGGAATTTCAAATTATGCGATGGTGGACTGTAATTGGTGAGAGTGAGAAGGAGCGTCGAATAAGCCGTTTCAATGGATTGATGCAGCTGGAACGCCGCTAATCGAAGATTTCCTTTTTCGACTAGGAATCTTGCCGTGTCCATAAAATCCTTTGCGTCGGAAAATCGCCTTTCAAAATGCTCTGTTCCGACCCGCAGGGCGTCGGCGGAGGTCAGCGGCTTCGGCTCGGCCAATGGCCGGTCGTCGAGCTCATAGAGCACAATGCCTTCGCGTAGGATGTCGACGAAGAAATACTGCCCGTCGGCCAGGAAGTTGTTCACCTCGCGGGCGCCATGGACGATCAGTCCAACCGGCGTCGAAACTGCCTTGTCCCACATCAGCCGGTCGGTCGCCTTGTCCCAGTATTGCGGTTCGGCAAGCTTCTTCGAATTGACAATCACGAGGATATCGTAGTCGGAGCGATAGCCTTTCATAGTATGCGGCTCGTCGACAAAGGTGCCGCGGGCATAGGAGCCGAACAGGATGATCTTCAGGATCCGACCGCGCTTCTTGAAGCCCGCTGAACTTCCTTCGAGCGCATCGGCGAACTCCTCGTGAATGATCTCCACGACCCGGGCAAGCTCGCGCTGTTTTTTCTCCGGCAGATGTTCGAGGCTCGTTCTCATGTCCAACCGATAGGACAAAGATGACTCGCCGTCTACTGCGGGAATTATGAGTGGCGGCCGCGCCGCGGGCGTCGCCGCGGAGCTCATTTTCTTGCTGAATGCGCGACCTTCCCTCCCGCCACCGGCGCACATGAACAGCGATGGAAGCATTCCTCCGCCGGACGCAAGCAGAATCCGGCCCGCTTCCGGTCGCCGATCACGAGCCACTGGTCAAACCGGGACGTGATCGCCAATCGCTACCGCGACGTGCGTATCGATACGGACGGGCTCGTTATCGACGAAGGTGATATCGTTACCGCGGCGGCATGATAACCTGGATCAATCTCGGCCTGAAGCTGGTCGGCCGGTCGCTCGGCACCGCTGTCATGCTTGCGAAAGCGCGCTTCATGCTGGTCGACCCCCGGCGCGCGCGAACAGAGCTACTACAGCGTCCTGGCCCCCCAAGCCCGACCACGTGGACCCGGGTCATTCTGAAGATCCGGCACCCGCAGCAGCACAAAGGCCGTCACGCTGCAGACGATGCCCGGTCGCGCCGGCCCTGGAGGAGAACACATATTCCTGCGGCGCTTCCCGGAGGCGACGGGGCTCAATCCAACGGAATATCGCCAAAGGTTGAGGATCGGAAGTCGCGAGAGCGTCTCGCCCAGGTATATCGCCTGCGCCTTCCGGTGGTCGACCGAACCCGCCACGCGGGGACGTGATCCTCATTCGGAAGACTCGGCGGCGCCGCAAAACGCATCTGGCGGTTATCCGGCGGTGTATTCGATGTGCGACCGCGCGTTAATACGGAAATTGCGAAGAGATGAGATAATGTAGAATTATACGAAAATATATTATTAATATAACTCCTCGTTCATCCGATAAACTGAAGAAGCCCCGATAAAAGATCGGAGCCTCTTCAGTTCAACGGAGATCATGGAGGCGACGCAATAAAGCACCGGCACCGCAATACGTCTTCAGAACATCGCCAAGGCAGGGGAACTACAAGGAAATGCTTGAAGGTGTGCCCGCGCAATTAGGAGATTACACAATTGCTCAGACAAGGCAATCAAAAATAAGCGATGACTAATAAGTCATACTAAAGTCGAATCCAAAGAGCGCCCGCCTGCCATTCACCATCGTCGGCACAGGACCGCATCATGCCGGCTGCCGCATGTTCACGGACAAGGCGACCTTTGATAGATTGACGCCGGCGGAGATGGTAACGCCCGGTTTGAATGCGCCCCGCCAGCCGTCGACACACCGAGGAGACGTGATAATTCGGCTTTCCATTGCCTGCGGCCTGATCGCGATAACAGTCGCCATCCAGGCATTATTCATGTCCGCCGGACTGCATGCCTTGCGCCGGATCGACGAGAGGCGGAAATTCTTTGCGTATCGCCACCCGACCGTGGTGACGGTTGCCTGGGTAATATACTTGATATTTCCCATTATAATCGATGTCTGCCTGTGGGCGGCGTTCTATTATGTCGCGGAAGCTTTACCGAGCTTCGAAGAAGCCTTTTACTTCTCGACCGTTACGTTCACCACGGTTGGATACGGCGATATTGTTCTTGGCAGGGATTGGCGCCAGATTGCGACGTTCGAGGCGGTCAATGGCTGGATCATCTTTGGCTGGGCGACGGCGCTCATGATGGCAGTGATCCAGCGCCTTTATTTTCGGGAGCCGGAACCTGGCCGCCACCGCGACTAGAGCGCGTCGCATTCAATTGGGGCCATGCGACGCGCTTTAGGTCTTTATTTTTCATGCAGCCGTTATCCGGAAACGCTGACACTTTCGGGCGACATGCAGTAGATCGGCGCTGGACCCACGGCATCGGCCCGCGGTTCCGCCTCCCATCACGACGCCACGGGTGGCAGGAGAAACAGCGTCATTCCGAATATGGCATAGGTCGCCAACGCCATGACACCCATGTACCAAGCCGCGCGTCCGCCGTTGGAAAGAAGGGTGGCGGCCATCGTCGCGACCAGCATCATCGCGACCGCGCCCGGCCAGAACTGCAGGGACATCGGTTCGGGACCGACGAAGTAGCTGACGAGCACCAGTACAGGGGCAACAAAAAGCGCGATCTGCGCGGCGCTGCCGAGCGCAATGCCAACGCTGAGATCGAGGCGATTGGCACGCGCCGCGGAGAAGGCCGTCGTCATCTCTGCGGCGCCGCCCACCAGGGCGACGATGATGAAGCCGACGAAGGCAGGCGTCATCCCCAGATGCTCTGCGGCGATCTGCACCGAATCGACGAAGATCTCGCTGACGAGAGCGACCAATAGCGTAACAGCAACCAGGACGACGATCGCTACGGAAAGCGGCCATGGTTTCTGCTCTTCGTCCTCATGACCGACGCTCGCAAAGAGCTCCCGGTGTGTCCTCAGCGAAAACAGCATGCCCATGCCGTAAACGGCGATCAGAAGTATCGCCAGTCCGAGGCTCAGCTTCTGGGAGAAGGCGGCGGCCGGAGCTCGATCCACTTCGCTGATCACAGAGGGAACCAGAATGGCAATCGTCGCCAGGAACAGCAGACAAGCCTGGAAGCGCGCGTTCACCCTGTTGAATTCCTGCAGGTGATGCTTGAAGCCGCCGAGGAGGAAGGCGCCGCCCAACATGAAGAGCGTGTTGGTGACGATCGCGCCAGCAAGGGAAGCCTTGACCAGCAGATATTGACCCGCCTGCAGGGCCGCGAGCGAAATCACGAGCTCGGTCAGGTTCCGAGAGTGGCGTTAAGCAGGCCTCCCACCGTATCGCCGGTTTTTCGCCGCCACCGCTTCGGTCGCGCGGCTCAACAGCGCGGCGAGTGGTATGATCGCTGCGACCGACAGGAAAAACAGCCACGTGTGCGCCTGTGGCGCCGTCTGCTCTAAAAAGATGACGACAGGCACGAACACGATGAGCGCCAGCAGAGGCGTTCGCCGAAGCTCCGCCAAGGCGGCCTTGCCGATTGCAGCGCCTGGCAGGCCCCCAGAGCTTCCGCCTTTCAAATTGCTCATCACATCGCCCTCCGGAGTCCGGGTGTGTCAGCCGCCGTTCGTCGCTTCGCACTACAGCGCTGCGCGGCCAAACGGACGCGCAAAGATTGCCGTAGAGCTTCGAATTCTGCATGGCGTCCTGGGCGCGCTTCGCCGTTCATTGACCAGTGGGGCGCTCTAACTCTTTGAAGGCGATCCCAAAGAAGATCGTTGCGCATCCCTCCTGGAACCGCGCTAATTGGTGGCCGCTCCGGCATGCGCGCCGCTTTCGAGCGTCTCGTCCAGATGCGGCCGCTTCTTGGGCGGCAGCGCTGGCTGCTCAAGCACTTTCACAGGCGCGCTGATCGTCGCGGCCGCGACCGTGCCGACATTCTTGGCGGTACCGGCAACGACGGCAGTGATGCTGTCGCCCAAGGTGACCTCGGAATCCGTCAGCGTCTGGCCATTGACAATGCGCTGGCCGATCAGTTGCACGATTTGCGGGCTTTCAGCGAACTTGCCATGGTGCAGACTATCCTCGGATTGAACCTTGGTGAGGTCGATCGCGGTGATGCCCGCCCTTTCGAGCTGCGTGCGGTAAGGTTCGGCCGTCGGATCGATCGCGCCGAGCCGCGAGATGTCGCCCGATATGAAGCTCGATACAGCGAGCGCCCGGTCATCCTGCGACACGAAGATCGTGAACTTCGGCCGCCGCTCACCCAGTTCCACGAACTGCTTGGCGAAGACATCGAGATCGATGTCGGGCGATGCGAGGATCACGTTCTTGATCTTGGGCGCGATGCCGCCGTCGCGAATGCCCATCTGCCTGAGCGACTCCATCGTCAGCCAAGTCCCCATCGAATGGGCGAGAATGGTGACTTCGTTGACATCCGGGGCGTTCGCCAAGGAGCGCAGAGCATCCTCCAGGGCCGTTCTCGAATAGTTGGTGCTTTCCTTGTCGTAGTTGTAGTCGAACACACGGGCGCGCGACGGCCAGGTGAACAGCATCGGCGTCGCCTCAGCGCCGGAATCATGCACGATCTGCGCCAGCCGGAAGACAGAATCCTCGTAGGTATTGTTAAAACCGTGTACGAACAGGAGGATGTTCCCATCGACAGTATGCTCGCGGAACCACGCGCGCGCTTCTTCGCGCGATGGCAGTTCGCGCACACGCGTCACGGCGAAATCGGTTTCCGGATTGGGAGGCAGGCGGCGCGGCCATTGCACGGTGCCAGGCTTGCGTTTCGAATCCGGCGGGATCGACACCGCGACGTCCGTCAGGGAAAGTGCTGCGTTCCGTTCGCCGGAAAAGAGGGTCGCAGGATTCCCGGAAGGCTGTCGCGTCGTCGCGACGAGCATATCGACTTGCGATGTCTTGGCCGGCGCCGTCAGCGCGACAGGCGTCATCACGCCTTTTGGATGACCTCCGCATCCGACCAGTACGGCAACCGCCACAAGCGCGCTGCTGGCCGCGCGCCCAATCTTTCCAAGGCTGCGGCGACGCGCGCGGAGACCCCTCATTTGAGGCATCGGTATTCCCCTCTGACACCGCTACCAGACCCCGCGCCAGTTGACCGCGGCCGCGCAACGAATTGATGACGTCCCACGATATATCCGCACTTCAGCGTGTTGCGGAAGCCGGAATCGACTTTCCGCGCAGAACGAATTCTTCCTGACAAGGCGCAAATCACCCGATCGGATCGTTGGATACGGCAGAACCGCCGCCGTTTCGTTGCCGTCGCTCGCCGTTTCGCCAGCTCTTGGCTCTCTACACCACAGCAGGAAAATTCCCCACGCGCAGGCTGCTGCCGCAGCGCCGGCAGGCAGCCCGCCCGAACGATCGATATATTTTGCCGTCATAAAGTCAGTCGGCAACCACGGTCCATTTGTCGTCCGGATCGAAGCGGTCGATGAAGGGTACGATCGCTCCCGTGCTTGGGCCCAGGTCCCGCTCGTAGACGATGCCCTGCTGGTTGACGAGGAAAGTCTTGACGCCGGTCTCGGCATAGGTGACCGGCCAAGCGATCAGACCGAAGCCAGCGATCATGTTGCCGTTGATGGTGTAGTCGTATTTGCCGCCAGCGATGTTGTCGCCCTGTGACGTCAGGATGCGGAAGCGATAGCCGAAATAGCCCTCGCCGGCCTTCGCCTTTTCGAGCGCCGCTTCGCTGATCGCGTCGCCAACCGGGCTTGTCTCCTCGCCCTGATCGGCCGGCCAGTAGAGGCCGTCGGTCTGGCCCGGGCTGCTGATGAGCTTCTGGGCATATTCGAGCACGCCGTCGGCGTCGCGGTCCTGTGCGGCATAGTCCTTCTGCGCCTCGACATAGGCGCGCACCGTCTCGATCGCCTCGAGCTCGTTCTCGCCGACGCGACGGTTGACGATCTCCTCCAGCCCGACATAGGTGTCGAACGCCCATTTTCCGTCCTCGCCCTTGGTGAGCGGGAACGGCAGTGGCCAGAGGCGATCGCCGATTTCGAGAACCTTGCGTCCTTCGAGATCGCGAACGACGACATTGCGGGCCGCCCCCTCGCGAATGAGCGCGAAGGTTTCCATGATCCCTTCGCCCGTCCTGAGCTTGGCCGCATCGAGGCCCAGCAGCTTCGCCAGGCCAACGAAATCATTCGCGGCGAGCGTCGATTTGAAGGCCTCCACCGCCTTCAGCGGATCGTCGAACGCCGGCGGGTCTTCGGCCGCGGCATAGTCGTCGATGATGCCTGCCGGTTGCTGCGCCTGGTCCGGCTGCTCGGCCTGCGCGAGGGCGACGTCGATGGCCAGAATGCTGGCAAGCGAGAGCGCCGATCCGAGGAGAAGGGTGTGCAAAAGCTTGGTCATGGCCGTTCTCCTCCTTGTCAGCGCCTGCGTCCACCACCGCCGCGGCCTCCGCCGCCACGGGCCATCGGCGGCCTGCCGCCACCGCGGCTCATCTGGGGCCGTCCGCCGCCGCGCTGACCGCCGCCCATGCTGTGACCGCCACGCCGCGACGAGGCGACCTCGCGCCGGCCCGAATTGACGTTGCCGAGGCCGGGTGGCTTCTTCGGCCGGTTCTGCGCCTTCGAAGCCATCTTCTTCTTGCCGGCTGGCCGGTTGGCAGAGGGCTTGCTGCCGCCCTTCGGCCGGTTGACGCGTGGCTTGCCGCCGTCGGCTCTCGCCTTTGCCGCCGCCTGCCCGCCACCGGGCCGCGCCGCGGTATCCCGTCTCGGTTGGGCCTTCAGCCCTTCGAGCGTGCTCTTACGCACATCCGTGAGCTGGCCGCCACCGCCGCCCGGTCGCGCCTGCGGCCGGTCGCGATTGATCTCGGCGGCGCGGTTGCGCAGGTTGTTGTTGCCGTTGGCCTTGATGTTGTTCTTGAGGTTGGTGCGATCGAACTTGTTGAGCTGGTCGCGGTCGAAACTGATCTTGCTACGGTCGACATTCTTCCAGTCGATGTCGTTCCAGTTGACCTTGCCGTCGAAGTCGATGTTGTTGAAACACTTGTTGCAGTCAACGTTAATGTCGCCGTCCCAGCGGCCACCCCATACACCCCAATCGTCCCAGTCGACGATGGCGGCGAAGGCCGCGCCAGTGACGGCACCAGCAAAGAAGGCCGCCCCGGGATACCAATAGGCAGGATAGGGGTCTTCATAATAGCTGATCGGCGCCGGTGCATAATCTGGCACATAAAGCATCTCCGGCGGATACTGCGGCACGTAGATCGTTTCCGGATTTGCCGACTGGATGATGATGTTGTCACCTTCCTCGACCACCTTGACCTTGTCATCCGTCTTGATGATGTCCTTGGCCACCGCCTCATCGCGCAACTGCTGGATAGCGATCAGCACATCCTTCTGCTGATTGGCGATCGCCTCGCCGAAGGATTGCGTCCAGTCGAGGTCTTCGCTCATCATCTTGACGACCTCAGGATAGTTGAGCAGCGAGATGACGCTGCCGTCCCAGTCTTCTTTCGGCTTCAGGTCAGGTTTTTTCTCGCGGGCCTCCAGAAACCGTTCGGCCTCGACGATCTGCAAAGGATAGAGCGAAGCAGCGGAAATCAGCGCCACCAACTCGTCCGGATAGAGCGCGATGCGGGCAACCAGCACCTCAAGCTCGTCGTCCGTCAGCGGTTCGGGCACGGTCTCCGTCGGCGCTGCAGGAGCAGCCGCCGTCTGCTGGGCAAAAGCTTTCGTTGGAAGAAGGACGCCGCCGCCGATGTGCAGCAGCGAGATTGCCGCAAGAGCGGTCGCCCCCTGCAGGATTGACTTGATCATGACAACGCCTCCCAAAATCGCCCGTCGGAGAACGTGTCGCTTTCTCGACGCGAAGCGGTTGCCGTTCCAGGACGAGCCCTGTCGTACAAGTCGCAAGCGAGACTATCACTCTTGATCCTTGCATCAAAGCCATAGCAATCAATGGTTTTCAACTCTGGCCGAGCGGCGCCGATTGTGCCAGATGGACCATGGTCCAACACCCTTGGAGACTGGGAGCCGTGAAACAGCCGCGCCGATCACCGAAGAGACAGGGCGAAACGAAAGCAGAGGCCGGCAAGCGCGTGACGCTCGCGCGTGCGCTCTCCAAACTCGGCTATTGCTCCCGCACGCAGGCCGAAAAGCTGATCGCCGACGGCCGCGTCAGCGTCGGCGGTCGAACGACGACGGATCTTTCGCGCTGGGTCGATATCGACGCCGACAGGATTGCCGTCGACGGCGTCACAATCGCGGCGGAAGCAAAGACCTACCTGATGCTGAACAAGCCGCGCGGGCTTGTCACCACGCGTGACGACCCGGAGGGGCGGCCGACAGTCTATTCTTGCCTCGGTGACGCGGACGCGCGGTTTCTCTCGCCGGTCGGCCGGCTCGACAAGGCGAGCGAGGGACTGCTGCTCTTCACCAACGACACCGTGCTGGCGCAGCGCCTGCTCGATCCGGAAACGCATCTCGGCAAGGTCTACCATGTGCAGGTGAACGGCATCTTCGGCGACGACGCGCTTGCCGGGATGATTGAGGGGGTCGTGGAAGGCGGCGAACGGCTGCAGGCCACGAACGTCCAGAAGCTGAGAAGCGGCGACCGCAACAGCTGGATCGAGGTCGAGTTGCAGGAGGGACGCAACCGGCAGATCCGCCGCATGCTGGACGTGCTCGGCTTCGAGTGCCTGCGGCTCGTGCGCGTCTCAATCGGCGAGATAACGCTCGGCGACCTGGCGAAAGGTGAGGTCCGGCCTCTGACTGAGGCCGAGATCCGATACCTGCGGCAGCGCACCGGCCTTGAGGTTTGAGCAATACGATGGGTGGAAATCCACCCATCGTCCGGCCCTTTTGTTTCCAAATCCACCCATATCACGCGCATCAAGCGCGGAAATCGGCAAAGTGACCGCCAGCGGCGGTTGTCTGTGCTAAAATCCCGTCTGCAAATAGGCGATCCAGTACCGGCACGGGAGGAACCATGCCGGCTGGCCCAAAATTTCATCGGGAGGAAAAGATGAAAATTCTGCAAGCGCTTCTGGGCGCTGTCGCCGCCGTTTCCCTTTTTGCCGCTTCGGCCAGCGCCCAAAACTATCCGGAGCGTTCGATCACGATGGTCGTGCCGTTCTCGGCCGGTGGCCCGACCGACACGGTCGCCCGTCTCGTCGCCGAGTCGATGTCCAAGGATCTCGGCCAGCAGATCATCGTCGAGAACGTCGGCGGGGCGGGCGGCACGCTTGGCGCGGGCCGCGTCGCCCAGGCGGATCCCGACGGCTATACGGTGCTGCTCCACCATATCGGCATGGCGACCAGCGCCACACTCTATCGCAAGCTCGCCTACGACACGCTGAATGCCTTCGAATATGTCGGCCTCGTCACCGAAGTTCCAATGACGATCGTCGCCCGCAAGGACTTCGAACCGAGCGATCTCAAGGGGCTGATCGACTACGTCAAGGCCAACAAGGACACGGTGACGGTCGCCAATGCCGGCATCGGCGCCGCCTCGCATCTCTGCGGTATGATGTTCATGAGCGCGATCGATACCCAGCTCACGACCGTGCCGTACAAGGGCACCGGCCCGGCGATGACCGATCTGCTCGGCGGCCAGGTCGACATCATGTGCGACCAGACGACCAATACCACGAAGCAGATCCAGGGCGGCACGATCAAGGCCTACGCGGTCACTTCGCCTGCCCGTCTGAAGATCTTCCCCGATCTGCCGACGGCGCAAGAAGCCGGTCTTTCCGGTTTCCAGGTCGGCATCTGGCACGGCATCTATGCGCCGAAGGGTACGCCTGCCGAGGTGACCGAGCGCCTGTCGAAGTCGCTGCAGCTGGCGCTCAAGGATGAGAACGTCGTTGCCCGCTTTGCCGAGCTCGGCACGGAACCGTCGAGCGAGGCGGACGCGACGCCGGCAGCACTAAAGGCCAAGCTCGAAAGCGAGATCGCCCGCTGGAAGCCCGTGATCGAAGCAGCCGGTCAGTACGCCGACTGATCGCGCAATGGAACCCGCCGCCGCCATCCCCTGTCGCGAGACAGAACGGCGGCGGCAACCTGTCTTCGTTCGGTGATGGACGCATCCTTTCTCAACCCGCGTCGGCGCCGACACGGAACGTTGACAGCTGTCAACTCGTTGAAGGTCCTGCGCCCCTTGCCCTGACAACAAGACGCGAGCACATTCGTCTAGGCGCGGCGTCCTATCGGGTGCGCAAGGGACGCTGTAGCACTTTGAATTGCTGCATGTTTTTTTCCTTATATCGGCTAGGATTGAAGGAAACATGCCGAAGAAGGGAGCGCGGCTCAACGGCTCCCGAACAAAATGGGGACACGATGAAATCCATCTCCTTCGATACGACCAATGCCCTTTGCGGCGGTATCCTGACGGCCGTCGGGCTGTTCTTCGCCTGGCAGTCGCTTCGCCTCGATCTCGGCACCGCCTTCCGCATGGGTCCCGGCTACTTCCCGCTTCTTCTTGCCGGCGTATTGACGCTGCTCGGCGTCGTCATCCTCGTACAGTCGACCCGCGTGCAAGGCGAACCGATGGGGGCGATCGCCGTGCGCGGCATGTTCCTCATCCTGCCGGCACCGATCTTCTTCGGACTGACGGTGCGAGGGCTTGGCTTCGCGCCGGCAATCTTCTTCACGGCGCTCATCGCCTGCTTTGCCTCGCATCGCATGAAGCCTCATTGGGCGATCGCCATCTCGCTGGTGCTGGCCGTCTTCTCGGTCGCGGTGTTCAGTTATGGGCTCAAACTGCCCTTCGAACGCTTCGGCCCCTGGGTCCGGTTCTAGGAGGCGGTGATGGATCTTTTCAGCAATCTAGCCCTCGGCTTTACCACCGCCGCCTCGCCGGCCAACCTCCTTTTCTGCCTGATCGGCGTTATGCTCGGCACGCTGATCGGCGTGCTGCCCGGCATCGGCGCCACGGCAACGATCGCCATGCTGCTCCCGATCACCTTCCAGCTCGAGCCGGTCTCTTCGCTGATCATGCTCGCCGGCATCTACTACGGCGCGCAGTACGGCGGTTCGACCACGGCCATCCTGATCAACATGCCGGGCGAATCCTCCTCCGCGGTCACCGCGATCGACGGCTACCAGATGGCGCGCAACGGCCGCGCCGGTGCGGCGCTCGCAATTGCCGCGCTCGGCTCGTTCTTCGCCGGGACCGTTTCGACCTTTCTCGTTGCAATCTTCGCGCCGCCACTCACCGAAATCGCGCTGGAGTTTGGCGCGGCCGAATATTTCTCGCTGATGATCGTCGGCCTCGTCTCCTCGGTCGCACTGGCGCACGGCTCGATCGTCAAGGCGCTGGCAATGGTCGCGCTCGGGCTTCTGCTCGGCCTCGTCGGTACCGACATCTACACCGGCACGCCGCGCTTCACCCTCGGCATCCGCGAATATGCCGACGGGCTCAATTTCGTGGCGCTCGCCGTCGGCGTCTTCGGCATTGCCGAAATCCTGCGAAACCTCGAAAACGAGAAGACCCGCGAAGTGCTGATGGCGAAGGTCAGCGACCTGATGCCGACGCGCGACGATTTCAAGCGGATGTTCGCTCCCGTGGTGCGCGGCACCGTGATCGGCTCGGCGCTCGGCATCCTGCCGGGCGGCGGTGCGATCCTCGCGGCCTTTGCTTCCTACACGGTTGAAAAACGCATCTCGGATCGGCCCGAGGAATTCGGCCGCGGCGCCATCGCCGGTGTCGCGGGCCCGGAAAGCGCCAACAATGCCGGCGCGCAGACCTCGTTCATCCCTCTGCTCACCCTCGGCATCCCGGCAAACCCGGTGATGGCGCTGATGATCGGTGCGATGATCATCCAGGGCATCGTCCCCGGTCCGAACGTGGCGGTCGAACAGCCGGCGCTCTTCTGGGGCATCATCGCCTCGATGTGGATCGGCAACCTGATGCTGGTGGTCTTAAACCTGCCGCTGATCGGGCTCTGGGTGAAGCTCCTGAAGATCCCTTATTTCGTGCTGTTTCCGATCATCATGGCCTTCTGCTCGATCGGGGTCTACAGCGTCAATTCCAACGTCTACGATCTTTACGCGGTCGCCTTCTTCGGCCTCGTCGGCTACCTGCTCCTGAAGCTGCGCTGCGAGCCGGCGCCGCTCCTGCTCGGCTTCGTGCTCGGGCCGCTGCTCGAAGAGAACCTCAGGCGCGCCATGATCCTGTCGCGCGGCGACCCGGCGACCTTCGTCACCCGTCCGATCAGCGCCGTCCTGCTGCTGATCGCAGCGATCGTGCTCGTCGTCGTCTTCCTGCCGGCCGTCAAGGCCAAGCGCGAGGAGGTCTTCGTCGAGGAGGATTGAGCGCGCCAAATGCCGCCGTCAGCCCCTTCACGGTTGACAGCGGCGCCCAAAAGGAACCTCATTGAGGTCGGGGACCGACGAGCAATCGGCGTGTGCCCCGACTTCACCGATCCCGATCCCACTGCATGTTCCTTGGATCGGGGCCGATTTGCGGACAAGACACGCAGCAATTCAAAGTACTACAGCGACTTTTGTGCGGCTGAAAAGACGCACGGCTACAGGAGGAGGTTCCATGATCCAGCGTCTGCTGGCCGCAGGCAGCCTGCTTTTTGCCGTTGGAGCAGCGCAGGCCGACGAGACGGCGTTTCTCGGATCACTCGAAGGACAGTGGACCGGCAGCGGCATGGTGAAACTCCGGATCAACCGGTCGCCGATGAACGTGTCCTGCGTCTTCAATTCCGAGGCCAGCGGTCAGGCCCTGTCGATGAAGGGAACCTGTCGCAGCCTGATTGTCGTGTCACGCGCCGTTGGCGCCGACTTGAAGGTCAATGGGGCAAGCTACAGCGGCACCTATGTCGGGCCGAGCGGCAGACGGGCCGGCTTGACCGGAAGCCGAAGCGGCAATGCGATCAACCTCACGATCCGCTGGCCGAGGCTGGTAAACGGCGACCGCAGCGCAAACCTGACCGTGCAGAAGGTCGGACAGAACGGCATGAGACTCGTGACGACTGATGTCGACCCGAGCTCCGGCGACAGCGTCGTCACCAGCGACATCAACCTGCGCCGGCAATGAACGTCGCCGAACGCAAAGCGCTGACTCATTGCAGAATAATGCAGGCTAAAGCACGCCCCAGCCGCGATACCGTCCCCTGCCCGTCATCTCGCGCACGCCGAGTTCGCGGACCAGATTGAGGGCGCTACGCGGCGTGACACCGACATGGCGGGCGATCAGCGCCGTCGAGACGATCGGCCTCGACAGAACGAGATCGATCAACCCAGGGAGATTGCTGCTCGACCGGCGGTCCCTGACCCGCATCTCCATCTGCGTTTTTGCCAGAGAAAGGCGATCGAGTTCCTTCAAGCCGAGATCGGCCGTCACCGACATCGCCTCAAGAAATGCAAGGAGCCGCGTCAGCCTGTCCTTTGACCGGCGGCGTTCGTGGCGGATGGTCTTCAGGCCGGTGTTGAACGCCAGCACGTGCGAGGACACTTTTCCGCGAAAACGCAGGTAGGCTCCGACGAGCAGCGAGCCGAGCCAGTGCTGGCGCCTCAGCGGCTCGATGTGGTCCCAGGCGTCGAAGAGAATTGCCGCCCCGAGAGAAGCTGGCAACTGATCGGCCGTCGAAAGCACGGCACGCCAGGCATCGAGTCGCCGCTCTTCGTCCCAATCCTCTTCGAACAGCAATCCGAGCTGGCCCAAGGGTTCCGCGCTCGCCTTCGCGGCTGCCGACGCCGCCGGCTCCATATCGGCGATGCCGCTCGCGTGAATATCGAGCAAGCGTCGTGAGCGCGCCATTGCCGCATCGAGTTCGGCAAATTCGGCGGCGAGCGGATTCTCATCCATTTCGTCTTCCCTGTCCGAAAGCCCGATATCCCGATGACCTTCGACGGGGCGATCGTTGTGCTCGGTAACCCCACCCTCGCCTCTCAGCGCGTTCAGTCCGGCGCTCGTCAGCGCCCAGTCCCGATCGGCAAGATCCAGCCGGCGGCGGGCGCGCAGCACCGCATGGGCGATCGTCAACTCATGGGAGGGTGCGCGCGCATCCATATGTGCATCGTGCAGCACGAGGTCTTCGACATGCACCAGTTCACCGGCGACCCAGAGCGCCGCGGCCGCATCGAAGAACTGCCCACGCTCGCGAAACCCCTCCGAAACCGGGTGCCGACCAGCCCGCTCGTCGAGACGCGCAAGGCTGTCTTCCGCCGCAATCAGGGCCGGCAGCAGTGTTGGATGAAGCGGATCCGGGGTCTCGTATGTCATTTTAAAGACGAAGCGTTATCGACGAAACGGAAGGTAACACGCGATATCTTTCCGTCACAGGCTTCCCGGCCTTTCTCCCCTGCTAATATCCGCGTCGACCCTGGGTCGTTCGAAAAGGTGACCCCGGCGCCGGCCCACGCGCGTATTGCGCCGCAGCCTCGACTTCGACGCGCTCGGACGAGTTGACAGCTGTCAACACGCACCGCGGTCGGGCGACATTCTTTTAGTCGCGACGGCGTCGGATCGGCGGCCGCAGCCGTCAAGAAGCTGCGAGACGATCGTGCGGGCGCGCCGTTGACAGCTGTCAACTGACATCGATATGAAGTCGGCCACGATCGAAATGCCGGCTGCATTCCTCGGAGAAGACGGGCCGGAGGGTCAGGAATGACGGGTAGCTTGCGACGTCGCTGCGGTTCTCATTCGAGGCCGAGCGTCATGCAGGCATGGGTCAATCGGCGTTTCGTGACCGTGCCTTACTGAATGCGCGAGAGCGCAGCAGCAGGATGGAAAGTCGAAAGCAATTCCCCGACGTCGAAGTTACAGGCCGCACCTTTGAGACCGATGGACAGGTAGGCTGTTGCGGAAAGAGCTGTCGGCAAAGAATGGAGAGCCCATGGCAAGCGTTCTGGCGGCAAGTGGCGGCGTCAAACAGGTGATATGCATCAACTGGGGCACGAAATACGGTCCGCCCTTCATCAACCGGCTTTACGCCATGGTGGCACGCAACATCACGCCGCCTTTCACCTTCACCTGTTTCACCGATAACCGCAGCGGCCTGCGTCCCGAGATCCTTTGCGAAGATCTGCCACCGCTCGATGTCGCGATGCCGGTGAACAGCAAAGGCATCTGGCCGAAAGCGCGGCTGTGGGGTCCGAAGCTCGGCAACCTCACCGGTCCGGTCCTGTTCCTCGACCTCGATCTGGTGATCGTCGGATCGCTCGATGCCTTCTTCGAGTATGGTGGGGCGGATGATGTGATATTGGCGCGTAACCAGACGACGCCCTTTGAACGTCTCGGACAGACGTCGTTGTTCCGGTTTCCGGTCGGCAAGCTCGTTCCCTTGCAGGAAAAGTTCCGCGCCGATCCGCAGGGCGTGGCTGATGAATACAGCTTCGAACAACGCTTCGTAACCCGCAATACGCCGGGCGGCGTCAAACTCTTTCCGCGGCGCTGGGTTCTGCATTTCCGCCAGGATTGCCGCTGGCCCTTCCCGCTCAACTATTTCCTGGCACCGCGGCTGCCTGCCGATGGCCGCGTCGTGATCTTCCCCCGTAACCTCCTGCCGCAACATGCGATCGATGGGCAGTTCGGCTACAAGGGGCGTCCGGCGTCACCGCTTGGACATATCCGCGACCTGTTTTCGCGTGACCGCCGGCAGAAAGGCGTGTTCGGCTATCTGCGCCACTACATCCGTCCGACGCCATGGGTGGCGGAACACTGGCGCGAGTGAGCGGCGACTGGAGAGCCGCCTTTCATCGAAAGGGGGGAGCGTGCACCTTCGTTTGTTGAGGCGTCATGCCGCGCGCAAAGCCTTTGCGCGCATTTCATGGAGTTGTTTTCCTGCATGCTTCCTTGAACCGGGAAAGGCTTTGGCGTCTGACAGGACGGCGCGCTGCGGGGCCCTCTAAGCTTGAGCCGCGTCAGCTGATTTTCAGCCTACGGGCGCCGGGTCAGCCATCCTGTTGACAGCTGTCAACCTTGTCGGGTTCGAGGAGGCTCGCCGGCTTCGTTCTTATCCGGCTGCCGACAATGCGGAACGTCGCTGTTTCTGGATGTCCGAGGTGTCGGAAATTATGGGCGAGTTAGCTTCCGCAACGGGAAATTAAACTCTTTTCTGCCAATGCGTTACGATAGTCGCAGAATTGTTAAGAAACCACCACCAGACCCATGCCAAATGCATATCCGGGCGAATCCGTTACGTCGCCGAGTTTCCAATATTTCGCTCGGCAAGGCAATGGTTCAGCACGATGCTGGCCAACGACAGTGTCACTTGTCCCCTGCCCTACCTCGTTGCACATGGGCCGACGGGAAGGTTGCTTCCTTCCGGTGGTTCCACTTGTCCTAAAGCGCGTCGCGTTCAAGCGGACTGATGCGCGCCCTGTAGGTCATCGCTTTTGTGTATGTCGTCGTCCCAAGATCGCTGCACCCTTTTGGGCGACATGCATTAACTCGCGAGGGCAACGCCTCCACTTCTCCTTGCCCGGCTCAACGCCGCGACCATCGGGGCAAGGGAAAATTCCTGACGTTGCGCGCGCCTGGTGAGTTCACGGAGATAGCCGCCCGGCGACGTGATCTGTTCGGCTCTTTCGAGGATGCAGGCGACGACGGTCGCCGTGTTCTCGCAGCCAAGGACGGAGCAGGCCTCGTCATAAGCATCGGAGCTGACATTGAGCATCGAACGGACGACGATCGCGGCCGTCATCAGATCCTTCCAACTCGAAATCCGGCCCGAAGGCCCATAGTCGGCGATCTGCGGGCAGGCTTGCAGAACGGCCGGCAGCGGGATTTCGCGGTTCGGTCGTTGAGACACGGTAGTCGAGCGATCGATGGAAGGCGACGATGCTTTGCCGGGCGTCGGTTTCGGTGGCTGTTCTGTCAAAATCTCTGCAACGTTTGCATCGGTTGCTTTTCGCAAAACCGGTTCAGCTCCTTTTCCTAAGCCAACTTCAGATTCAGAAAGAGAGTCTGGATGTGAATTCTGTATGTGGCATCCATTCTGGTGATCATAGGTGTCCGTTTTTTGGAAATTGAGCAAGTTTTCCAATTGGTTGGCGAGATCGCAACGAAGGCGGTCCATTGAACTGAGCACGGCTTCGATTTCGGCGGTTGAGGGCTTGCGGGGAAGCTCGTTGATGAGCTCTTCAAACGTCAGCTCGTAGTCCTGCCAATCGCTTTGGGGAGCGCTTTCGTGAATGAGCTCCAGCAACTTGGCAACGTCGCGTCGGCAGAGGCTCAATCTCTCACGCATGATGCGCAGATGCTGGCGTTCGGCGGCGAGCTCGGCGGCGGCGGTTTCAAATTCGGCCGCGCGTGCGATGAGCGGCGAGAGATCGAAGCCAAAAGCTTCGCCGACGGCACCGCCGTGGCTTCGCCGGGCGTAGCGCTTGCCGTTCGGGCTGTCGCGCCGAAGGATCAAGCCTGCTTCGACGAGCGCTGCGAGGTGGCGCCGCAAGGTCGTTCCGGCCATGCCATGCGCTCGAAGCGAAAGCTGGGCATTGGACGGAAAAACGACAAGGCCGGCGTCCCTGGACAGTTCCGTGCCGGGATAAAAGCTGAGCAGCGCGTTCAGCACCGCCAGAGAGCGATCGGAGACGGCAATCACGGTTTTGGCTTCGCAGAGCCAGCGAAACAATTTCCACTTGTCGACCGATCGCTCCGGCCGGGTGCGGCCGGCAGTGATTTGGCTTGCGAGCATGCCAAGCGTCATCGGCCGCCGCCCAAAGGGCGTCGTCACACTTCCACGTTCCATTTTTCTTCACCTTATCCAAGGCAAAAGAAAACCGTTCGCCGAAACGACGTCAAAAACTCTTGACACTGATTCGCGGAAATGGGATTCTCTAGTTGCTACACGAGAGAAGGGTTTCCGCAGCGCTAGTCGTTCGGAAGCCTTTTTCTTTTGCTCTGTTTAATCTCCTGTTTCCTGTTGGTATTCGAGGTACAGAGATTGCAGCCTCTGCCTCACGAAATCGGCAAATCCCGGCGCAACCTTCCTGCTGAAGGCAAGAGTCGTTTCTGACTCCGTCTCGCGGATGCGTACGGGACGTGTGCGGTCAGGCGCGATCCAGGCTTCCGCCTTTGGGCGCTCCTTGGCGGTACTGAGGAAGCCGAACAGCTTTTCGAAGCGCTGATCGCTTGCACCGCCCGGAAACTCGGTCTCTCCGACAAATTCGAGCGCCCGCGACCGGTTTCCATCGAGATCGAGAAGATCCGCGAGTTCCATCCATCGCCGGCGTCCAAAACCGGGCGCGGCACCGACCGCCTCGATCACCTCGACCGGTAGCCGGCGCACGACCGTGATCATTTTCGAGAGCGCCGCCTTGTCGACGCCAAGCGACGACATGATGATCTCGCGCGAGAAGCCGCGGTCCTCCAGACGCGTCGCAAACAGCGCACGCTCGATGAAGGAGAGATCCATGCGGGCGTTGTTTTCCTGCCCCTGGGAGACGACGAGTTGTTCATCACTGAGATTGCGAATGACCGCCTTGACCGTCCCGCCGATTTCACGCTGCGCCGCCAGCCGCCGGTGACCATAGGCGACTTGGTAGCGCTCCTTCGCCGTCGGATGCGGCCTGACGAGGATCGGCACCTGTTGTCCGTGGTCACGGATCTGCTGCACAAGCGCGGCTTGGGCCTCGGCGGTAACGCCGAGGCGGTCGACAACGAAGGAGGCATCGATCAGCGAGGGATCGAGATCGACGATCGATTGCCCTTCGGCGAGCTGGCGCTCCAGTTCCTCGGCGCGTTCCACCTTCTGCGTGATGTTCGAGAGCGATCTGGTAATCCCGCCGACGAGGCCGCTTGGGCGGTGGCCCGCTGCAAGGCCGGCAATCGGACGCTCGACGGCTGGCCGCTCTCCGTCGAGCGGAGCCGTCGGACTGTCGGAAATGCCGATCAGGTTCTTGCGCGCCATCGATTACTTCCTTCCCCAGACCTTGCGGATCATCTCTTCGATCTCCGCATTGACGAGCGAGAGTGACTCCATCGCCCGGTCATAGGTGCCGCGAATGAATTGCGAGCGCTCCACCTCGTAGAGCGTCTGCTTGGTGACGCCGGCGTCCGAGATGGCGGTCGACTTCACCATGGCATTGTGGAGCATGCGATTGCCGAAGATCGCCCGCATGAAGCCGGTCATCTGGCTTTGCGGCCCGTCGTTCGGCTCGAAACGGGTGACCAGATAGCGCATCCAGTCGTAACTCGTGCGCCCGCCTGCCTTTTCCACCACGGTCATGAGGTCGCTCGTCATCGACAGGAACTGCGACATCGACATCACGTCGAGCATCTGCGGATGCACGGTGATGAGCACCGACGTCGCGGCGCAGAGCGCCGACATGGTCAGAAAGCCGAGCTGCGGCGGGCAGTCGATGACGACGATATCGTAGAAACCCTCGATCTCCGAAAGCGTCTCGCCAATTCGCGCGAAGAACAAGGTTTCGGCCGACCCGCCGATCATTGCCTTCGGCGTTTCGTGTTCGAACTCCATCAGTTCGAGATTGCCCGGGATCAGGTGGAGATTGGTGGTGTATGTGGAGCGGACAATGTCGGCGACGGGGCGGGGGTTCTCGTAGCGGATCGCGCCATATAGTGTTTCGGCCTCGCCGACATCGAGCTCCGGCTGATGGCCGAAGAGAGCGGAGAGCGATGCCTGCGGATCGAGATCGATCGCCAGCACGCGATAGCCGCGCAGCGCGAGATATTGGGAAAGATGCGCCGACGTTGTCGTCTTGCCCGAGCCGCCCTTGAAATTCATCACCGATATGACCTGGAGCTTTTCGCCCGGCCGGCGGTGAGGGATGTATTTTCCGGTCTTCGCGCCTTCGTCGAGCACACGACGGATGCGATCGATATCCTCGACGGCATACATGCGCCGGCCGTTTGACAGCGGCTGCGGCCCGTGGCCTTCTGACGCGATCTGGCGCAGGTAACCTTCACCGATTCCGATGAAGGCCGCGGCCTCGGCCGGAGTGAACAGCCGCATTGTTTTTTGCGCCGTCGGGGAGAAGATCTTTTTCTGATGTTCCTGCAACTGATGAGCAAGCTCCTGAGCGTCGGCAGACAGCAGGGATGGCAAATGCTCCTGCTCCTCAAGACTCTGGATTTTCTGCTGCAACATCGCCATCTCCGAAAACTGCGCAAAATTCGGCGATAGGGCCCTATCTGCGCAGTTAGACTATGCGCCGATTCGTTGCCAATTTACAAACGCTTAACAAAAGGACCGTTTATCCCGCCCGGACGCGGCGTATTGTGAATTTCTCTGCTTAACAGTTGTCCGCGGACAACTTTTATGAGTAGGCGCTCGATTCGGTTGTCCGCGGACAACCGGGCCGCTGTCGTTGCGCCTGCGACGTTGCTGCGAGTCTCCGCCGGCGACATATGCTTTTTGAAGCCAAGTAGATTGGACCGTTGCCCGCAGTACGCGGACGGTAGCGCAATGGGGTTGGCCGATGCCTTCTTTGACGCACAGCTCCTCATCGATCTCTCATTCCTGTGTTCTCAGCAGCACTGCGCCGGCGGCGCGAGAGGCCTGCTCCACGCAACGACGGCAGCGCTTTCGCACCAGGCCAATCCCGTCCCGCTGCGCCCGCCACTTCGCCGCGAGTCATTCACGGCGCGGACGCGCCGTGGCTCTCAGGCCTGCGAAGAGCACAGGGTGACGGAGCGCCGGGGTCGACCGCACAAAATGCATCAGCGGCCGAACACTTATCGGCTGGCTTGATTCACTCGAATTCGCGAGAATTCGCTCGTCAAGTTAGTTGGACGGTGAGGCAAGGGGCGCCCCATCCCTGCTCTCATCCACTTGTCAGAAACACGTGGAAGGGGCTTTTCAGCCCAAGGAATTTGGGTCGGCAGGATTCCTGTGACAAGCACGAGGGATGATGACGGAGGAGAATCCTTGCTGTACCGCGACCGATGAAGCAGCCGTACGCTGCTGTCGAGTAGCAGGGCGGTTGCCGCCGAGATAAACCTAACAGTTTGAATTTGTTCGGTTCCTTTTTGGGCATCGGCGGCAGAATGGCCGATCGGAACGGGTGACGTGAGTCCGCACGTTATTCCAGCTACCTGACCCTGGGAATCCGCCCGTGATTCGTGCGACGTCGAGCTTGTCCGCGGAGCTGCAGAAGGATGGCCCGGTGCAAGGCAACCTCGATTAGCGGCCAGCGTAGACACTTAAAACATAAATTTTGTAGACTATTGACACGCCGCTCGATTGTGGCACGATTGTGTCTGAAAACGCGAGCAGGGAAGGGCTCTGCATGTTCTATCTCGGTGGAATGACCCTTGGCTATTTCGAGCCGCCGGTGCCCAAGGCGTTCTTGCGCGACAAAAAGGTCGCTTCGACTGTCGTCCGTAATGATGTCTCGGCGGAGCATGAACGGGATCAGGAACAAGAGTGGGCGCGTGCGTTCCTGACGCCTTGGCATCTCCTCTACTGAATAGGACTGGTCCAGGAAGGGCGGGACAAGAGCGTGACGCGGCTCTCGTACGCATCTCGGCTTCCGAAGACGATGTCGAGTCTGTGCCGCCGGCTCCCATCCTGACCATGTTTGTCCACTCGGAGGGCGCCATCGTAACACTTTGATTGTGCAGCATCCGCCGTGGAAAACCGGCGGGCGTCTTCGCCGGGACTGTTGCCGCGGCAGTAAATGTTTAAGGTACGGGGTCAGCCACCAGCCGAGGATCCCGCCATTCCCAACGATCGTTCTTCCCACGGGGAAAAGCGTCCAGACCAGCCGCTCTCCCTGCACCAGCGGATTCTCAGTGACGTCGAGGGGCATATTCTGTCCGGCGACTGGCCGCCGGGACATCGTATTCCTTTCGAGCACGAGCTGACCGAGCAATATGGTTGCTCGCGCATGACCGTGAACAAGGCGCTGACCGAGCTCGTCAAGAAGGGATTGATCGAGCGGCGGCGCAAGTCCGGCAGCTATGTCACTTTTCCGCACGTCCAGTCGGCGGTCATGGAAATCCACGACGTCAAACTCGAGGTGCAGTCGCGCGGTCTCGAATACGGCTATCGTCTCGACGAGCGGCATGTCCGCAAGGCCAGTGCCGACGACACCGGACGCATAGACCTGCCGGCCTCGGCGCGGGTGCTCGCCATCACCTGCCGGCATCTGGCGAGCGGCCGCCCGTTTTGCCTCGAGGAACGGCTCATCAATCTTTCTGCGGTGCCCGCGGCGGAGGCCGAAGCGTTCGATACTGTCTCACCCGGTTCCTGGCTGCTTGGCAAGGTGCCGTGGAGCACCGCCGAGCATCGCATCCGGGCCGTGGCAGCGAGCCGTCAGGCCGCGCAAGCCCTCGGGGTCGCGGTCGGATCGCCCTGCCTGGTCATCGAACGACGGACCTGGAGCGGCGGTGCGCCGGTGACCAGTGTTCGGCTGACCTATCCGGGCGATCGCCACGAACTGGTGGCGCAATTTGCGCCGAGCGCCATTGGGTAGATAGCGCAACAAGGGTGAATGCGGCCGCAGCGGTGCTTGGCGCGGCTTTTCGTTGTTCGGGTCCGCGACCTTTTCCCAAGATCGTCAATCTCAGCCTTGCGCACTGAAGGGAGCGGGTGCACCCTTGGTCAAGCCTCGACCTCGCGGGGGAGGGCGCGCGCCCGGAGGGAGCCATCGATCTCCCGGCACTGTGCCTGAGCGCGGTACCTTGGCCCGCTGCATGTTTCCTTAAGTCGCAGTCGAATTAAGGAGACCCACGGCGCTTTAGATCACGAGCGGGATGCGGGCGGAAAACCGCGCATACCTTCCTCATCCCGCAATAGAAAGGTGTCATCGTGGTAGGAGGATCGCAGATGCGCTGCTTCACGGTACTTGGGCCTTCGCAGACCGGAAAATCCACGCTCGTGGAAAAGCTTAGTCTGCTCGAAGGCCAGCCAAGAAAATCCGCCTCTCCCTACGGCTTGAGCCTGACGGAGTTCGAATTCGGGAACGAAGAGTGGTGTGCGCTGGATACACCCGGAACCAACGAGGCGCTGGCGCATGCGCAGGATGCATTGCTCGCCAGCGATGCCTGTGTGCTCTGCGTTTCGCCGGTTCCAGAGGAGGCCGTGCTCGCGGCGCCCTACCTCAAAGCGATCGAGGCGTCTGGAACGCCCTGCATCCTTTTCGTCAACCGCATGGATGAGCCGAGGGGACGCCTGAGAGACGTCGTCGCCGCCCTCCAGGACTATTCCAACCACCCTTTCGTCCTCAGGCAGATCCCGATTCGCGACGGTGAGAAGATCATCGGCAGTTGCGACCTGATTTCCGAGCGCGCCTGGCGCTACCGGGAAGGCCAGACGTCAGCGCTTTTCGAACTGCCCGAAAGCGTCGTCGAGAGCGAACACGAGGCGCGCGCCGAACTCTTAGAGCATCTTTCCGAATTCGATGACTGGCTGCTGGAAGAACTCATCGAGGACCGCGAGCCGGCGAGCGACGCAATCTATGCCATCTCGAAGCGCGTCTTGAGCGAAAACAAGATCATCCCGGTGCTGGTCGGTGCGGCAAGCCACAGCAACGGCATTCTGCGCCTGATGAAGGCGCTTCGTCACGACGCGCCGCGGGTCGAGGCGCTCAGAAAACGCCTTGCCGCGGACGGCGGCATCGCCGATGCGACGCTTTCCGCCGTCAGTTTTCACGCCCATCATCGCCCGAGCGTCGGCAAGACAGTCTTTGTTCGCGCGCTCGACAGTGGCGTGAAGCAGGGGACCATGCTCGGCGGCGCCGGGCTCGGGGCCTTGCAGGATCCGGCGAACGGCCGCCCCCTGGCATCGGCGACACCGGCGCCCGGTCAGGTCTTCGCCGCCGTGAAGTCCGATCACCTCGTCGTGCCGTCGCTTTTGACAGCCAATGCCACCGTCGCGCCGCCGGAATGGACGACTCCGCCGACGCCGATGATGGAGCGGATCCTGGTGCCGGAAAGCGAGCGCGACGAGACCAAGCTTTCCGAAACGCTTGCCAAGCTTTCCGAAACCGATCGCGGCCTGAAGGTCATGCAGGAGGAGGGGACCGGCGCGCAACTGGTCTGCGCCCAGGGGCCGGTGCACCTGCGCGACCTGTGCCGCACGCTTTCCGACGTCTTTCATGTCGCGGTCAGCGAGCAACCGCCGAGCCCGATCTATCGCGAAACGATCTCGAAGTCGTCGGACGTGCATTATCGTCACCGCAAGCAGACCGGCGGCGCCGGCCAGTTTGCGGACGTGAAGCTCAGCGTTCACCCCAATGAGCGCGGCGGCGGATTCACCTTTGCCGAAACCGTCAAGGGCGGTGCCGTTCCGAGAAACTTCATACCGGCGGTCGAAGCAGGCGCGCGGGAGGCGATGGACAAGGGCCCGCTCGGCTTCAAGGTCATCGACGTCGGCGTGATGCTGACCGATGGCCAGCACCACTCGGTCGACAGTTCGGAATACGCGTTTCGCACGGCGGGAAAGATGGGCGTTCGCCAGGCTCTCTCACAGGCCTCGGCCGTGCTGATGCAGCCGATCTTCCGCGTGGAGATCCATATCCCCTCGATCTATTCGGGAAGCCTCGTGCCGGTCGTTTCGACGCTCAAAGGGCAGGTCCTCGGTTTCGACCGGGACGAGGCGGCGAAGGGATGGGATATCTTCCGTGCCCTCATTCCAGGCGCAGCGCTCGATGACCTCGCGCGCTCGCTCAGATCCGCCACACAGGGGATCGGCTATTTTTCCAAGGGTTTTGATCATTTCGAGGAGCTTTACGGCAAGGAAGCCCAAAGCGTGATCACCGCGCATGGAGCGCATGCGAATGAGCATTGAGTGGACCCCTTGGGGCCGGGCCGCCCCGCGCGCTGCGCCTCAGACGACAAAATCAAACCGGCCGAATTTGCCGTCGGCAGTGTTGCGGATATCGAGCAGCAGTGCGTCCGAATAGAGCCCGTCGCTGGCATTGGCCGGTTCGTTCGGAAAGAAAAGCTGCGTCGTGAGGAGCGTGCCGCCGCGGCGCTGCACGCGCAGATGATAGTGCCGAGTCCTGCCAGTGTAACGCGCGGGCACGATCGTGCCGAACCACCAGCGGCCGTTTGCATCAGTGAACTGGTGCGCGCGCAGTCGGAAGCCGCTCGTGTCATAGGCGCCGGTTTCGTCGGCATGCCAGATCTCGACGAGGCTGTTGGCGAGCGGCCGGCAGTTGGCGTCGAGGACGTAGCCGGCGAGCGTGATTCGCTCGCCATCGGGGGAGTCGGCAAAAAGCTCGTGACGCATGGGCGCGTCGGGTTTGTAGAAGGGACCCGCTGTGCGCGCAAGCGTCAGGTCGCTCTCATTGCCGCAGGCGGGCGTCGGCGGCAGCGGGCGCCGTTGCGCGGCGGCCTGGCGGAGGCTGACGATCGGCAAGGCGGGGATCGCCAGAAAGGCGGTCAGAAGTGAACGTCGCGTCGGAAGCATGGCAGGCCTTTCACGCCTCTACAGCGCCGCGCGTCTTATCAGATGCGCAAAGGGCACCGTAGCAGTTTGCTTTGCTGCATGTTTGTGTCCTTAAATCAGCTACCATTTAAGGAAACATGCAGTGTCCGGCGCGCCCCTGAGCCAGGATGTCCTTGGTATTGCGCCGCACCCGTCGATCGACGTTAGCACGTAATCGACGGGAGCAGCTTCACAAAGCGGTCATCGGCCTGTCGCTGGCCGACCTGCCCGCGCATCCTTTCGGACGCGGGGGAATTGTCTATTCCGCAGCAACGACCCGACGGCGACGGCCGATCGTTGCCTGGGTAACGAGGAAGGCGCCGAGGGCGCAGAGCGCGATGCCGGCCACCATCGGCAGGGCGGTGCCGTCGAAGAAGATGCTGGTGATGACCATCGCCACGGCGGAGGTAACGAAATGCAGCGTTCCCATCAGCGCCGAAGCGGTGCCGGCGATCTCGCCATGGTCCTCGAGCGCCAGCACCGACGACGTCGGGATGACGAGCCCGAGGACGCCGTAGCCGACGAAGAGGAAGGCCGCCATGACCGGCAGCTGATTGATGCCGAAGCTCATGACGGCGAACATGCTGACCATGGTCAACGCGAACATCGTCACCGCCATCCGCATCAGACGGGCGAGGCCGAAACGTTCGCCGAGCCAGCCGGTCGCCTGGGAGACGGCGAAGAACGAGACTGCGTTGATCGAGAAGGCGAAGCTGTATTGCGTCGGCGTCAGGCCGTAGTGGTCGATCAGGACGAAGGGCGAGTTCGCGAGATAGACGAGGAAGCTAGAGATGCCGAGGCCGCCGATGAAGGTCAGCGTCAGGAAGTTGCGGTCGCCAAGAAGCAGGCGGTAGGCGGCGATCGCGCTGCCGATGGTGCTGTCCGAGCGGTGCTCCTTCGGCCGCGTCTCCGTGAGCTGCGTCGAAAGCAGCACGAGCCCGATCACGGCGGCAATCATCACCGCATAAAAGACGCCGCGCCAGCCGAAGAATTCGATCACGGCGCTGCCCGTCAGCGGTGCAAGGATCGGCGAAATACTGAAGACGAGCATGAGCAGCGACATCAGCCGTGCCGCATGGACGCCGGTGTGCATGTCGCGCACGACCGCGCGCGGAATGACCATGCCGGCGGCACCGCCGATGCCCTGAAGGAAGCGGAACGCAATCAGCGTCTCGATGTCGCTTGCGACCGCGCAACCGATGCTCGCGAGCGCGAAAAGCCCGATGCCGAGATAGAGCGGCGCCTTACGGCCCCAGATGTCCGAAAGCGGCCCGTAGATGAGCTGGAACAACGCGAAGGAGATGAAGAAGGAGAGCAGGCTCAGTTGCACGACGTTGGTTTCAGCGCCGAGATCCTTGCCGATCGAGGGCAGGGCCGGGAGGTACATGTCAATCGCAAACGGCCCGATGGCCGATAAAAGTCCGAGAATAATCGCAGTGCGTAGAAATGAGGCCGTCATGATGATGCTCTTTCAGAAACCGCGAAGGCAGAGCCGGATGCACCTGCCGGCCCATCGCTGTCGCTAAAGGTTGAAACGGAAAAGCGGCCGCCGGACAGGCAGGATGCGGCTTGGGAGGATCGCATCTGCCCGCGGCTGCTCGTGTCTAACAAATTGGACACGCGTGTAAAGTTAGACACCGTTGTCTAATTCGTCAACACGTCCTATTTTCAGGGCATGAAAAAACTTAAAGCGCCGCAACCGAAGCCGGGCGGCCCCACTCAGAAAGGCCAATGCGCCAAACGCGTCTCGATTTTGGACGCCGCTGCCGAAGTATTTTGCCGCGAAGGTTTTGCCGGCGCCAGCATTGACGAAATCGCGATGGAAGCCTGTGTCTCGCGGCAGACCGTCTATAACCACTACCGCGAAAAAGAGACGCTGTTCATGGCGGTCGTTCAGGACATTCTGGACCGCGCCAACGCCGCGTTGTTTTCGATTCTGGCGACCTTTCCCGACAACGGCGACAATCTCGAAGACGATCTGACCGCCTTTGCCGTTCGCCTCAACAAGAACTGCGTTTGCAATCACGACGGAAAGTTCATCCGCAAGCTGGTGCAGACGGAGGGCGAGCGTTATCCGCACCTCTTCGAGATCTGGCGCCAGCAAGGTCCGGGCAAGATCGGAACCGCCCTGGCGGCGCTCTTTGCCCGGCTTTCTCATGTCACGCGGCTGGATATCGACGACTTCGATCTCGCCGCCAAGCAGTTCCTTGCTCTGGTCAATGCCGATCTGCAGATGATCAGCTCCCTCGGCGGAGCGCCGACCGACGAGGAGCTCGAAAAGTCTGCGCGCGCAGCCGTGCGCACCTTCTTGCGCGCCTATGGCAGACGGCCGGCTCGAGAGGCTGGCGGCGTCGAAGAACTCCGCCCGGAGACTGCCTGAACGAAGTCTGTTATAACCGCAGCCAGGCCTCGATCCCGCGCCGCGGCGCGGCCCATGGCAAGGCAGGCAGTCAGCAGATAACCGCCGGTCGGCGCTTCCCAGTCGAGCATTTCGCCGGCGACGAACACGCCCGGTAGCGCCTTCAGCATATAGTCGTCATTGATGCTCTCGAAGCTGACGCCGCCTGCCGAGGATATCGCCTCTGCGATCGGCCGGGTTCTTAGAACCGGAATCGGCAAGGCCTTGATCAGGCTTGCGAGTTCATGCGGATCGGCCTGAAGGGCTGCAGGCGCCAGCTCCCGCACCAAGGCGGCCTTGACGCCTGAAAGGCGTGCGGCTTTGCGAAGACGGTTGGAGAAACTCGCCTTGCCTTGCTGCCGCTCAAAGTCGCGGGCAAGGCGTTCCACTGTTCGTCCGGGCACGAGGTCTAGCACGAGTGTGGCCTCGCTGTCGTGCTCGAGTCGGTCGCGCAGACCCGACGCATGGGCATAGACGAGGCTGCCCTCGACGCCGTGCCGCGTCACCACGAACTCGCCCGGAAAGACGCCGGCATCGGACGAAGCCGTCACCGATTTCAGCGGTTCGCCGGCGAAACGGTCGCGAAAGGTTTCGCTCCAGGCGACGTCGAAGCCGCAATTGGCGGGCCGAAAATCACTGATCGCAACGCCTTGGTCGCGCAGCAAGGCCAGCCAGCTAGCATCGGAGCCGAGCCGCGGCCAGCTTGCCCCGCCAAGCGCCAGCAGGGCCGCGTCGCAATGGACGACCGTTTGTCCCTCCGGCGTCTCGAAGGCGTAGCCCCCGTCCTCGAAACCCGACCAGCGATGACGGGTGCGAAGTTTGGTACCTTGCGCTTCCAGCCTGCGCAGCCAGGCGCGCAAGAGCGGGGACGCCTTCATGACCTTCGGAAAGACGCGGCCCGAGGAGCCGACGAAGGTTTCCGTGCCGAGCCCGGCTGCCCAGTCCCGCACGTCGTCCGGCGTGAAGGCGTCGAGGGCAGGGCGCAGCCGGTCCGACCCGGCGCCGAAACGCGTCCTGAAAAGGTTATAGTCCTCGGCGTGCGTGATGTTGAGGCCGGATTTGCCGGCGAGCAGGAACTTGCGCCCGACCGTCGGCATGCTGTCGTAGATCGTCACCGAATGGCCGAGGCCGGACAAAACCTCCGCCGCCATGAGGCCTGCCGGCCCACCGCCGATGATCGCGATCTCACTTGTCTTCATCTCTGCCTGTCTGACTTCGAATCTTTGCGCGCAGTCTTGGCCTGCCAAAGGGCAGGGCGCAAGGGCGTGTCGGCCGGCGCGATCGACGTTACCGGCGGATGGTCAGCCTGTTCTGTCCGGAATTGCGTTTGAGTGCGGCACCGGGCCGGTGGACTCGCGCAGGATGAGTTCGACCGGCCAGAGCTCGTGAATTTCGCTCGCGGGCCTCCCGCCCAGGAGTTGCAGCACGAGGTCTGCCGCTCGAGCCCCGGCGGCGCGGATGGAGGAGCGGGTCGCCGACAGCGACGGAACCATGTTATCGGCCGTCAGATAAGGGAAGACGTCGTCATGGGCGATGACGGAAATGTCGCGTCCGACGACGAGCCCGCGGGACCGCACCGCCCGATAGACCCCGAGCGCCGTCATCATCGAGCCCGCGACGAAGGCGGTGGGGCGCGGCGATTGCTCGAGCAAAGACCGCGCAAAGCGGAAACCGAGCTCATCCGTAAAGTGGCCGTGGACGACAAGGCGAGGGTCGAAGGCAATCCCGCGTTGTTCCAGCGCGTCGCGGTAACCCTTGTCGCGATGAAGCGAGAAGGTGAAGCCGGCGCCGCCATTGATCATCGCGATCTGCCTGTGGCCAAGGTCGAGGAGATGCGATGTTGCCCTGCGAATGGCGCCCTCGTTGTCGATGTCAAGCCAGGCATGCGGGACGTCAGTCTCCGACCTGCCGTGGACCAGGAACGGAACGCCGAGCTTGTGAAGGAGACCGATGCGCTCGTCATCGGGCTTCGGCGAATGGACGATGATGGCATCGACGCGGCCGCTGGTCACGAGCCGGCTATAGATCTGGATCTCGTCGCGCGTTTCCTGCTCGGCCACGGGGCTGACGAGGATGTCGATGTCCTCCCCGTCCAGCCGTTCGGCCATGCCGCTCATGAATTCGGAAAACTGGAACTCACCTTTGCGTCCCATGACGACGCCGATGGCCCCTGCCCGGCCGGTGACAAGTCGCACGGCATTGATGTTCGGGCGATAGCCGAGGCGGACGGCCTCTTCCGCCACGCGTTGGCGGGTCTTCTCGCTCACCTCCGGATAGCCGCTGAGCGCGCGGCTGACCGTCGTCGGCGAAAGGCCCAGTTGGCGGGCGAACTCCTTCAGTTTCATCTGGGCTCTTATTCCCTTAAACCCCGTTGCTTCCCTTAAACCCCGTTGCCCGATCAGGAATATACGCCTTCGTCGCCAGGGACAACCGATCGCGGATCGTCGGCTATGAGGCAGAATAAGGTCTTCGGGCCGGGCGACATCTAGCCAAAGCGTTTTAAATAAGTTTAAAAAGAGGTGATTTCCCGTGCGATTCTCTGAAGCTCTAACAAGAGTTGTAAACAGCATAACAATTTGAATCTAAACACATTGTTCAGGGATAATCAAATTTGCAGTGGGTGACGCATCCTGCATATTGACAAGTTTTACGCCTTCTGACAGCTTTTATCAGCCAAACCGTTTTCGAATTTGCTGAGGAGGCATCGAGCGGTTGGAGATCTGGAGGAGCGATCGACCATGACACTGCTGCTGAGGACCTTGACTGTTTTCGCCACACTCGGCGCTGCCGATCTGGCCGCTGCCGCGGAGCTCTCGCTTGCGGCCAATACCACCGGCAAGAATGTGAATTTCATGCGCGAACAGCTCGACCTGTTCGAGAAGCAGACGGGCCATAAGGTCAATCTCGTCACCATGCCGCCGTCGAGCAGCGAACAGTTCAGCCAGTATCGTTTGTGGCTCGCCGCCGGAAACAAGGATGTCGACGTCTACCAGACGGACGTCATTTGGGCGCCGCAGCTGGCGGACCAGTTCATCGACCTGACGGCAGCGACGAAGGACGTCGTCGGCGACCATTTCCCTTCGATCATTCAGTCGCAGACAGTCAATGGCAAGCTCGTCGCGCTGCCGATCTTCACCGACGCGCCGGCGCTCTACTACCGCAAGGACCTGCTCGAAAAATATGGCAGGACACCGCCGAAGACCTGGGATGAGCTGGCGGCAACCGCCAAGGAGATCCAGGAGAAGGAGCGCGCTGCGGGCCAGGCGGATATCTGGGGCTTTGTCTTCCAGGCGAACGCCTACGAGGGGCTTACCTGCAATGCGCTCGAATGGATCAAGTCCTCCAGCGGCGGCCAAATCGTCGAGCCGGACGGCACGATTTCCGTCAACAACGAAATGGCGGCCGCCGCCATAGATCGGGCCAAGGAATGGATCGGCACGATCGCACCGGAGGGCGTGCTCGCCTATCAGGAGGAGGAATCGCGCGGCGTCTGGCAGACGGGCAATGCCGTGTTCATGCGCAACTGGCCCTATGCCTATGCGCTTGGAAACGGCGATGACAGCGCCGTCAAGGGCAAGTTCGAGGTCATGCCGCTGCCGACCGCGAGCGACGGCGAGGAGCCTTCCTCCACACTCGGCGGCTGGAATCTCGCGGTTTCGAAATATACCGACGAGCAGGAGGCGGCGATCCAGCTGGTGAAGTTCCTTTCGTCGAAGACGGTACAGAAGGCGCGCGCCCTGCAGCTCTCGCAACTGCCGACGATTGCTTCGCTCTATGACGATCCGGACGTCGCGGCCGCGCAGCCCTTCATGCCGAACTGGAAACCGATCTTCGAGAGTGCTGTGCCGAGGCCGTCGGCCGTCACCAAGGTCAAATACAACGAGGTTTCCTCGAAGTTCTGGAGCGCCGTGCACAATACGCTCTCCGGCAACGGAACCGCCGCCGAGAATCTCGAACTACTCGAAATCGACCTGACCGAGCTCAAGGGCGACAGCTGGTAAGCCTCCCCGAGGCAGGCAAGCGCCGATAATTCGCATTCGCTTCCTTGCCTTGCAGCCGTCGCCGGGGGATGGCGGTCGGATCGGCCGCCATCCCCCTCGAAACCAGCGGCGAAAGCCGAACGCAGGGGAGCCTCAGTCATGACCGATCTTACCGTCGCGGATCCGCCGGCCGCACTCGCGAGCCGCCTGCACGTCCATTCAGACTTGAGAGCACAGCGCGTCCGCTCCGCGTGGGTCTTCCTGACGCCGACGCTTCTCGTGCTGGCGCTCGTCGCCGGATGGCCGCTCGTCAGGACGATCTATTTCAGCTTCACCACTGCATCGTTGACCAATCTCGCGGGCGCCGAGTTCATCGGCTTCGATAATTATCTCACCTGGATCACGCTGAAGAGCGGCCGCACCATCTATCGCGGGTTGCTCGCCGATCCCGTCTGGTGGAACGCCGTCTGGAACACGCTGAAGTTCACCTTGATTTCCGTCAGCATCGAGACGGTGCTCGGGCTCGTGGTGGCCTTGGTGCTGAACGCGCAATTTCCGGGGCGCGGACTGGTGCGGGCCGCCATACTCATCCCTTGGGCGATCCCGACGATAGTGTCGGCGAAGATGTGGGCCTGGATGCTCAACGACCAGTTCGGCATCCTGAACGACATACTGCTCGGCCTCGGGCTGATCAGCCAGAAGGTCGCCTGGACCGCCAATCCGGACACGGCAATGATCGCCGTTCTGATCGTCGACATCTGGAAGACGACGCCTTTCATGGCACTCCTCGTCCTCGCTGGCCTGCAGATGGTGCCGGGCGATATCTACGAGGCCGCGAAGATCGATGGTGTTCATCCGGTGAAGGTATTCTGGCGATTGACGCTGCCGCTCATTCGCCCGGCGCTGATGGTCGCGGTCATTTTCCGCATGCTCGACGCGCTGCGCATCTTCGACCTGATCTACGTGCTGACGCCGAACAATACGCAGACGAAGACGATGTCGGTGCTGGCGCGCGAGAACCTTTTCGATTTCGACAAGTTCGCCTACGGCGCCGCCGCCTCGACCATGCTCTTTCTCATCATTGCCGCGATCACCGTCCTTTACATGTGGTTCGGGCGGGTCAATTTTGAAGGAGAACGCTGATGGCCGTCATTGTCGCAAAGCGTGCCGCCTTTTACGCCCTGGTCGTCGTTATCATCGCGATCGCCGTCTTTCCCTTCTATTATGCGGTGCTGACGAGCCTCAAATCCGGGACTGCACTCTTCCGCGTCGATTATTGGCCGACGGAACTCTCCCTTGCCAATTACAAAAGCGTCGTCTCGCATGGCAGTTTTCTGCGCAATCTCGGGAATTCGCTGCTGGTCGCGACCTCGGTCGTCGCCATCTCCCTGCTGTTTGCCGTGACCGCCGCCTATGCGCTCGGGCGGGTGCGGTTTCGCGGACGGGCCCTGCTGCTACTCACCATCCTGTCGGTGTCGATGTTTCCGCAGATCGCGGTGCTTGCTGGCCTGTTTGAGCTCGTCCGCTCCGTCGGCATCTTCAACACGCCGCTGGCGCTGATCTTCTCCTACATGATCTTCACGCTTCCGTTCACCGTCTGGGTCCTCACTACCTTCATGCGCGACCTGCCGGTCGAGATCGAGGAAGCGGCGATCGTCGACGGCGCCTCGCCCTGGGTGATCATCACCCGCGTCTTCATGCCGCTGATGTGGCCGGCGCTGGTGACGACGGGACTGCTCGCCTTCATCGCCGCCTGGAACGAGTTCCTTTTTGCGCTGACATTCACCTCGTCGGACACGCAGCGCACCGTGCCGGTCGCCATTGCGTTGCTCTCGGGCAGCAGCAACTTCGAAATCCCCTGGGGCAACATCATGGCCGCGTCTGTGATCGTCACGGTGCCGCTGGTCGTCCTGGTGCTGATCTTTCAGCGGCGGATCATATCCGGCCTCACGGCCGGTGGCGTCAAAGGCTAGGGCGGACGAGGAAAACTGTGGGCGGCTTCCCACTCGCATCCCGCTTGATTTAGGAGAAGGAAATGGCAGAGCTACAGTTGCGGGACATTCGCAAGTCCTTTGGTTCCTTCGAGGTCATCAAGGGCGTCAGCATGGATATCCGGACGGGCGAGTTCATGGTTTTCGTCGGGCCGTCCGGCTGCGGCAAGTCGACTTTGCTCCGGCTGATTTCGGGCCTCGAGGAAATCACCTCGGGAACGCTTGCCTTCGACGGTGAGGTCGTCAATCAACTTGCTCCGTCCCGCCGCGGTATTGCCATGGTGTTTCAGTCTTATGCGCTTTATCCGCACATGAACGTTTTCGACAATATGGCCTTCGGCATGCAGCTCGCCGGCAAGGACAAGGAACATTGCAGGAAAAGGGTCGAGGCGGCGGCCGAAATGCTGCAGCTTACCCCCTATCTCAAGCGCCTGCCCCGCCAGCTCTCCGGCGGGCAGCGGCAGCGCGTGGCGATCGGCCGCGCGATCGTGCGCGACCCCACGGTCTTCCTGTTCGACGAACCGCTTTCCAATCTCGATGCGGCGCTGCGTGTGGCGACCCGCATCGAGATCGCAAAACTCCACCGCAGCATGCACAACACGACGATGATCTACGTGACGCACGACCAGGTGGAGGCGATGACGCTTGCCGACCGGATCTGCGTCCTGAGGGACGGGCTTGTCGAGCAGATCGGCACGCCGCTCGAACTCTATGAAAGCCCGAACTCGATCTTTGTCGCCGGCTTCATAGGCTCGCCGAAAATGAACTTTCTGGAGGGCGCCTTCGCGGAGCCCTATAAGGCGCAGACGATCGGCGTCAGGGCGGAGCATCTGGAAATCGTCGAGAACGCCGGGCAGTGGAGCGGCACGGTCGTCCACGCCGAGATGCTCGGTTCCGACAGCTATGTTTATATTGACATCGGCGCCGGCGAGCCGTTGATCGTCCGGGAAAGAGGGATCTCCAGGCATCATCCCGGACAAACCGTGGAGATTTCCCCGGCCGCCGGCCACATTCATCGCTTCGATGCGGCAGGACGCGCGATCGGCCGCACGGAATTACGCGGCGCGGCATAATCCCGCCACAAGTTAGCCACCAGACAAATGCATCCGGCAGCGGATGCCGAAACCACGAGGAGAATGACCTTGGCTATCAACACCATCGTGTGGGGTGAGAACATCCACGAGCAGACGAATGCGGTGGTTCGGGAGATTTACCCGAACGGCATGCACAACACGATCGCGGCGGCGCTGAACGAGGACGTGGCGATTGCCGCGACGACGGCGACGTTGCAGGAGCCGGAGCACGGCTTGAGCGACGAACGGCTGGCTTCGACCGACGTGCTCGTCTGGTGGGGCCACAAGGACCACGGCGCCGTCGACGATCGCGTCGTCGAGCGCGTGGCCAAGCGCGTGTGGGAAGGCATGGGGCTGATCGTGCTCCATTCCGGCCATTTCTCCAAGGTGTTCAAGCGGCTGATGGGCACGCCCTGCGCGCTCAAATGGCGCGAGGCGGGCGAGCGCGAGCGCGTCTGGGTCGTCAACCCGCGCCACCCGATCGCCGCCGGTCTCGGCGAGAATTTCGTGCTGGAAAACGAGGAGATGTATGGCGAACAATTCTCCGTGCCGGAGCCGCTGGAGACGGTGTTCATCTCCTGGTTTGCCGGCGGCGAGGTGTTTCGCTCGGGGCTGACCTGGCGGCGCGGTGCCGGCAACATCTTCTATTTCCGTCCCGGTCACGAAACCTATCCCACCTATCACGATGCGACGGTGCAGACGGTGCTGCGCAACGCGGTAAAATGGGCGCACAATCCGCAGGGCACGTACAAGGCGATCCACGAGGCGCCGAACGTGCCGGTGGAGAAGGCGCTGGAGCCGATCGTCGAGCGGGGGCCGAAGCTCCACCAGGCCGGCGAAGCAGGATATCGATGAGGTCCATCATGCGTTTGCTTATTCTCGGAACCGGCGGCATGGCCAACAGCCATGCGCTAGCATTTGCCAAGATCGAGGGCGTCGAGCTTGTCGCCGCCGTCGATGTCGACCCGTCGCGGGCGCGCGCCTTCGCCGAAATGCACGGCATCGACCGTGTCTTCACGTCGCTCGAGGACGCGATCGCCTGGGGCGAATTCGACGCGGCGACCAACGTCACGCCGGACAAGGCCCATCATCCGACGACGCTGGCCCTGATCGCCGCCGGCAAGCACGTGCTGTGCGAAAAGCCGCTGGCGGAAAACTACGAGAAGGCCGCCGAAATGGCCGCAGCGGCGGAGCGCGCCGGTGTCGTCAACATGGTGAACCTCACCTACCGCAATGTGGCGCCGCTTCAGCGGGCACGCGAGCTGGTGCTTGCGGGCGAGATCGGCGGGGTGCGCCATCTCGAAGCCTCCTACTTGCAGAGCTGGCTGGTGTCGAAGGCCTGGGGCGACTGGGCGAGCGAATCGAAATGGCTGTGGCGGCTGTCGACCAAGCACGGCTCAAACGGCGTGCTCGGCGATGTCGGGATCCATATCCTCGATTTTGCCGGCTATGGCGCCGGCAGTGCGGTCGAGCGGGTCTTTGCCCGGCTGAAGGCGTTCGACAAGGCGCCCGACAACCGCATCGGCGAATACGACCTCGATGCGAATGACAGCTTCGCGATGACGGCGGAGTTCGAAAACGGCGCGATGGGCGTGATCCATGCCAGCCGCTGGGCGACGGGTCATCTTAACGAGCTGAGGCTGAGGCTGCACGGCGACAAGGGCGCGCTGGAGGTGATCCATACGCCGGACGGCTCGCGCCTCAAGGCCTGTCTGGGCCCCGATGTCGAAAAGGCGATCTGGCGCGAGCTCGACGCCGGGACGGTGCCGACCAATTACCAGCGCTTTGCCGCGGCGGTCGCCGAACGCCAGGCGGTCGATCCCGACTTCCGCCACGCCGCAAATCTCCAGAAGGTGCTCGATGTCGCCATCGAGACCGAAAAGGAACGGCGCGAACTGGATGTCGAGGACACGCCTTCGGTCGAGGAACAGCGCGCTGTAGGTTGATGGGCAGGTCGAACAGGAGAGGCAACGGCGATCGCACGGGGGCCTTTGCCCCGTGCGGTCGCGAGATCGTTAGTGGTTGTGCCGCGGCGGCGTCCTGGAGATCTGGCGGAACGCGTCCGCATCCCTGATCGTTGCGCCGTCGGCGAGCTCAGTCACGGTCTGGCGGTAGATCATCTGCCAGGGTGTGGCGTCACCCGGTACCTTCGGAATGCCCTCGGCCTTGCGGCGCTCGATCTCGGCGTCGTCCACCAGCATGTCGCAGAGGCCTTTGTTGAAGTCGATGCGGATGGTGTCGCCGGTGCGTACCCAGGCAAGGCCGCCGCCGGCGGCGCTTTCGGGCGAGGCGTTGAGGATCGACGGGCTGTCTGCCGTACCCGACTGGCGGCCGTCGCCGATCGTCGGAAGGCTCATGATGCCGCGCTTCAGCAGATGATCCGGCGGCTGCATGTTGACCACTTCGGCCGAGCCTGGCCAACCCTTGGGACCGGCGCCGCGGATCACCAGGATGCAGTTCTCGTCGATATCGAGCGAGGGATCGTTGATCCGCTTGTGATAGTCCTCGGATCCGTCGAAGACGATGGCGCGACCCTCGAACACGCCCTCGCGTCCCGGCTCCTGCAGATAGCGCTGGCGGAAGCTGTCGGAAACCACGCTCATCTTCATGATGGCGAAGTCGAAGAGATTGCCCTTGAGGACGAGGAAGCCCGCGCGTTCGCGCAGCGGCTCGGCAAAAGGCCGGATCACTTCGCGGTCGTCGGATTCTCGGCCTTCAAGGTTTTCTGCCATGGTCTTGCCGGTGACCGTCGGACAGCCGCCGTCGATCTTGCCGGCCTTGAGCAACTCCCACATGATCGCGGGCACACCGCCGGCACGATGGAAACGTTCGCCGAGATAGGCACCCGCCGGCTGGACATTGGCGAGCAGGGGTATGTCGTAGCCATGGACCTGCCAATCGTCCGGGTTGAGCGTTACGCCCGCATGCTTGGCCATCGCCATCAGGTGCGGCTGGGCATTGGTCGAGCCGCCGATGGCAGAATTGACCTTGATCGCGTTCAGGAATGCCTCGCGCGTCAGGATGTCGGACGGCTTGATGTCTTCCAGCACGAGCTCGACGGCGCGCCGGCCGGTGCGATAGGCCATCTGGCCGCGTTCGCGGTAGGCTGCCGGGATCGCCGCACAGCCGGTCAGCGACATGCCGAGCGCTTCGGCCATGGCGTTCATCGTGGAAGCCGTGCCCATGGTGTTGCAATGGCCAACCGAGGGCGCGGAATCGAGGGCCGCTTCGAGGAACTGCTTGCGGGTTATTTCGCCGGCGGCATATTTGCGGCGCGAACGCCAGATCACGGTGCCGGAGCCGACGAGATCGCCGTCGTTCCAGCCGTCGAGCATCGGTCCGCCGGAAAAGACGATGGCCGGAATGTCGACGGTTGAGGCGGCCATCAGCGCCGAGGGCGTGGTCTTGTCACAGCCGGTCGTCAGGATCACGCCGTCGAGCGGATAGCCGTAAAGGATCTCGACCAGTCCGAGATAGGCGAGGTTGCGGTCGAGCGCCGCCGTCGGCCGCTTGCAGTTCTCGAACAGCGGATGGGTCGGGAACTCGATCGGAATGCCGCCGGCATCGCGGATGCCGTCGCGCAGGCGCTTCGCCAGCTCCAGATGGTGGCGGTTGCAGGGGTTGAGGTCGCTGCCCGACTGGGCAATGCCGATGATCGGTTTGCCGGACCTCAGCTCTTCCGGTGTGGTGCCGTAGTTCATGAAGCGCTCCAGGTAGAGCGCAGTCAGGTCCAGGTGCTCTGGATTATCGAACCAGTCCTGCGAGCGCAGCCGTCGGGTGGCCTTCTTGTCGTCGGTCATTGATTGTCCTTCCGTTCGCTGCCGTTGACCTTCTCCAGATGCAATAGAAGCGCGCTGTGATCCTTTTCGCCGCCGCCGTCGGCGACGAAGTCACGGAATTCGCTGCGCACCATGGCCGTCAACGGCAATTCCAGATTGAGGAGATCGGCCATGGCGGCAACCGCGTCCAGGTCCTTCAACTGCAGCCGAGAGGGGCCGCCGGGAGCGAAGGTGCGGTTCACCATGCGGGCGCCGTGCAGGTCAAGAATCCGGCTTTCGGCGAAGCCGCCGCGAATGGCGTCGCGGAACCTGCCGCGATCCGCGCCGCCGGCTTCCACGAGGATCATCGCCTCGGCAACCGCGCCGATCGTGATGGCGACGATCTGCTGGTTGGCCAGCTTGCAGATCTGGCCGGCGCCGGCGGGGCCGACATGCGTGACGCGGCCAAGCGCGGCAAAGACGTCCGTAAGGCCGGCGATAACCTCGGCCTCGCCGCCGGCCATGATGGCGAGCGTCCCGGCTTCGGCGCCGACGACGCCGCCGGAGACCGGGGCGTCGACGTGGGCGACGTTGACCCCAGCGAGGCGGGCGGCGTGATCGCGGGCGATCGGCGGGGCGATCGACGAGGAATCGACGACGATCGCGCCGGCCTTCAGCACATCGGCGACGCCGGCTTCGAACAGAACCTGGCCGACCGCGTTCCCATCACTCAGCATGGTGAAGACGATGTCGGCATCACGTGCAGCGTCGGCGGCCGTCGCGGCTATGTTTGCGCCATCGGCCGCCAAGGCTTCGGCCTTGGAGGCGTCACGGTTCCAGACGGTGACGGGAAAACCTGCCTTCAGCAGGCGGCGCGCCATCGGCGCGCCCATGAGCCCGGTGCCGAGAAAGGCAATGCGCCGGGACGCGGTCGCTTTCTCCGCGGTCATCAGAGCTTGCCTCCCAATTCGTCCTCGATGTGGACCTTGATGATCTCGTCGAAGGACTTTTCAGCGGTGAAACCGAGTTCGATGGCGCGCTTGGCTTCGAAACCGGGCGCCCAGCCGGCGCACATGCGCATGATCATCTCGTCGGGTTCGCGACGGATCAGCGACACGGCCTTCTCGCCAGCTACGCGGCGCAGAGCCTCGATCTGTTCGCCGACGGTGGCGCTGAGGCCCGGCATCGAAAGATTGCGGCGCGGGCCGACCTTTTCGACGTCGATGGTCGCGCCGTGAATCAGGAAGCCGACGGCCGAGCGCGGCGAGGCGTGCCAGTGGCGGACGTCCTCGGAGACCGGAAGTACGGCTTCCAGGCCGACCAGCGGCTCACGCAGGATGTTGGAGAAGAAGCCGGAGGCAGCCTTGTTCGGCTTCCCCGGACGGATGCAGATGGTCGGAAGGCGGATGCCGATGCCGTCGAAGAAGCCGCGACGCGAATAGTCCGACAGCAAGAGTTCGCAGATCGCCTTCTGGGTGCCGTAGCTGGTCAGCGGCGTGGTGTGGAACTCGTCCGGGATCGGGTAGGGCAGGGGAGCGCCGAAGACGGCGATCGACGAGGTGAAGACGACACGCGGCTTGTAGCCGTCCTGGCCGTGGGCGATGCGGATCGCGTCCAACAGGTAACGGGTGCCGTCGAGGTTGATGCGGTAGCCCTTGTCGAAGTCGAGTTCGGCTTCGCCCGACACGATGGCGGCGAGGTGGAAGATCACATCCGGCCGTCCGGCAACGAGGCGCTCGGCTTCGCCGGCAGACGAAAGGTCAACGGTTTCAAGGATCGTCTTGCCGGTGAAACCCGCCGGCGCTTCCGGGGTGACGACGTCGACCAGCGTCATCGCTTCGATGGCGCGGCCGTCCAGGTTTCCGTCCTTTGCAAGACGTGCCGTGAGCTTGCGACCCACCATGCCGGCGGCGCCGATGATCAGAATGTGCATGTGATTACTCCTCCATGCTTTCGTTCGCACCTTCCGACGAAGGTGCGCACCACTCAACCGAAAAAAGCCATTGTAAGGTTGTCTGATAACCTTATATGATGCGTTTGAAAACAGAATAATTGGTGTCCCGCACAGGTCGTCGGCGCCGGGGCGGGAGGGGCATGTGAGCGTGAGCATCCAGTCGTATCAGCAGAAATTCGTGGACGCCCTCGGGGCAGACCTGGTCCTCCTCGGGAAAGAGATGGAGCGCTATTGTCGAGACTGGCACGGCGACGTGACCACCGGAGCGATCGCCGTCCTTCGTCCGCGCTCCACCGAGGATGTCTCGAAGGCGGTGCGCGTCTGCGCAGAACTCGGCGTCGCGATCGTGCCGCAGGGCGGCAACACCGGCCTTGTGCTGGGTGCGACGCCGGATGCGCCGGAAAACCAGGTCGTGCTCAGCCTCGAGCGCATGAGTACCATCCGCCGGATTGACGCCGACGATTTTTCGGCGGTCGTCGAGGCGGGCACTATCCTTTCCGAATTCAAGGACAAGGTCGAGGAAGCCGGAATGTTCTTTCCGCTCGCGCTCGGTGCGCAGGGGTCCTGCCGAATCGGCGGCAATGTCTCCACCAATGCCGGCGGCATCAATGTCCTGCGCTACGGCATGACGCGCGAACTGGTGCTGGGGCTGGAAGTCGTCCTGCCCGACGGTTCGGTTTTCGAAGGCTTGTCGACGCTGCGCAAGGACAATCGCGGCATCGATCTGAAGCAACTGTTCATCGGAGCCGAAGGTACGCTCGGGATCATTACGGCGGTCGCGGTGAAGCTGATGCCGATGCCGGATCAGGTGGTCACCGCCCTTCTGGGATTGAATTCGCTCGACGACGTGATCGCGCTCTACCGCCGTGCCCGCCGCGACTGCTGCGACCTCCTGTCGGCTTTCGAGTTCATGCCGCCGCTCGCCTTCACGCTGGCGCGCGAGGCGATGCCGGACCTCGCCATGCCGATGTCGGGCGACCACCCGGCCTATGCGCTGCTCGAAATCTCGGGCTCGGGGCTGGTCGATGTGTCGGATCTGATGGAGCGCTTCCTTGAAGGTGTCATGGGCGACGGTCTCGTGGTCGACGGGGTGGTCGCCACGTCCAAGGCGCAGGCACGCAATCTCTGGCTTTTCCGCGAGGGCATGAACGAAGGGCAAGCCAAGCGCGGTCCGCACTTGCGCACCGACGTTTCCGTTCCGCTGTCGCGGCTCGCCGACTTCGTGCGTGATGCCGAGAAGGCCGTTTACGACGCACTTCCGGAATGCGTCTGCGTCTCCTACGGCCATGTCGGCGACGGCAACGTGCATCTGAACGTGCTGCCGCCGGGTGACCTGCCGCGCAGTGAGATCGATGCGCGGATCTACAGGGCGAAGAAGATCATCAACGACGTGCTCGACGGCCATCACGGCTCGATCAGTGCCGAGCATGGCATCGGTCGCTTGAAGAAATCCGACTTCGACACGCGTCTCACCGAGGTTCGGCGCAAGCTGCTGACCGCGGCGAAGACGGCGATCGATCCGGATCTTCGGATGAACCCCGGTTGCCAATTGAGTTTCGCGAGGGATTGATGGAAAACCCTCACGTGACGCGGAGGAGGCGGGACGTAAAAGACGATGGAATTCGGACATATCAGGCGAAATGAACATCTGCCGGCGCGCATTGCCGGTCAGATTGCGCGCGACATCACCGAGGGCCGGATGCGTCCGGGCGAAAAGCTGCCGACCGAACACTTTCTGGCGAAGGCGTTGGGCGTGAGCCGGTCCGTGGTACGTGAGGCGATTGCGCAGCTGCGCAATGAAGGACTGGTGGAGACGCGCCAGGGTGTCGGTGCCTTCGTCACCGAGCCTCACGCACGACCGATCCGCATCGAGCAGGATGAGCTCGCCGACCGCGAAAGTTTCCGTGATCTCTTTCAGTTGCGTGTGCCGCTGGAGATCGAGGCCGCGGGCCTGGCCGCGCTGCACCATACGGCCGACGACCTTCAGCGTATCGACGAAGCGCTCGCCGGCATGAGCGGCGCGGAAAAATGGACGGCGGAAGGCATCCTCGCCGACCTTGCGTTTCACCGCGCGGTGGCCGCCGCGACCGGAAACGAATACTTCTCGGTCTTCATCGGGTTCATCGCGGAGCGCATCAGTGTGGCGATCAATGCCGCGCGGGCGGCCGCGGTTCTGGAGGAGATCGTCGAGGTGACGATCGAGGAGCACGTCGCCTTGCGCGATGCCATTGCCAGCCGGGATCCGAAGCGGGCGAGGGAGGCGATGAAGGCGCACCTGTTGGGGGCGGCGAGGCGGCTCGACCTGACGCTCGAGGCCTATTGAGCTCGCATTTGATCAAGCCAATCGTCGAGAGTCTGTGGAAATTGTGAGGACAGTCTCAAGCGTGGCGGCTTTTTGAGCAAGTCGTGATTTTGAACGCTGGACAGTGCGGCGGAGTCCGACTAAAACGATTCAGGAGCGTTGTCAGACATCCTGACAATAAGGCAAGGCAGCAGGAGGCCGCTGCCTGGGAGACATTCAAGGGAGGATGGACTTGGTTTCCAAGCATTCACTATCCGCGGCCGGAATTTTGCCGGAAGACGCAGCGCAGGCCGTTCTGGTCGGGCGTGTGTGGTCGAAGGCCGTCGATGGCCCATGTCCGGTCCTGCTGCGCGACGGACGTTTGCTTGACCTGACGACCGTCGCCGCCACCGTTTCCTTCCTGTTCGAGCAGGACGGGCTGGTCGACCGGCTGAAATCCGCGACCGGTCTCGCCGATCTCGGCTCCCTCGACGATTTCCTCTCCGGCAAGGCGGGCGAACTTCTGGCACCGATCGACCTTCAGTCGATCAAGGCGGCTGGCGTCACCTTCGCTGACAGCATGCTCGAGCGCGTGATCGAGGAGCAGGCCAAGGGCGATTCCTCCCGGGCACGCGAAATCCGCGACCGGCTGGCGCCGGTGCTCGGCGACAGCTTGCGCGGTCTCGTGGCCGGTTCGGAGCAGGCGGCAAAGGTCAAGGCGCTGCTGCAGGACATGAATCTCTGGTCGCAGTACCTCGAGGTCGGAATCGGCCCCGACGCCGAGATCTTCACCAAGTCGCAGCCCATGTCGTCCGTCGGCTGTGGCGACACGGTTGGCATTCATCCGATCTCGCAGTGGAACAATCCCGAGCCAGAAGTCGTGCTCGCAGTTCGTTCCGACGGCACGATCCTCGGCGCCACGCTCGGCAACGACGTGAACCTGCGTGATGTCGAAGGCCGTTCCGCCTTGCTGCTCGGCAAGGCGAAGGACAACAATGCGTCCTGCTCGATCGGTCCGTTCATTCGCCTGTTCGATGAGAACTTCACGATCGACGACCTGCGCAAGGTTCGCGTCTCGCTGCTGGTCAAGGGCGAGGACGGTTTCGAGATGGCCGGTGAAAGCCCGATGGAAGCGATCAGCCGCAGCCCGGAAAACCTGGTGTCGCAACTGCGCAACCGCAATCACCAGTATCCGGACGGTGCGGTGCTGTTCCTCGGCACCATGTTCGCGCCGGTGAAGGATCGCCGTGGCGTCGGACAAGGCTTCACGCACGAAGTGGGCGACCGGGTGGAAATATCGACGCCGAAGCTCGGGCGTCTGGTGAACTGGGTTGATCGCTGCGATGCCTGCCCGGAGTGGACCTTCGGGGTCGGCGCCCTCATGCGAAACCTCGCCAAGCGCGGCCTCTTGTAATTTTCGAACGGGGGAGGACCGAGTGCAAAAGCCAATCGATCTATTCTACAAAGCTCTCGAAATCCTGCTGATCATCCTTCTTTCGGGGATGGCCGTCATGGTTTTCGTCAACGTCGTCATGCGCTACTCCATGAATTCCGGCCTGACAGTGTCGGATGAACTGGCGCGCTACTTCTTCGTCTGGGTAACCTTCATCGGCGCCGTCGTGACCTTCCGCGAACACGGACACCTGGGCGTCGAATCGCTGGTCGCGACTCTCGGCCGCAAGGGGCGCATCGTCTGCATGATCCTCAGCAATCTGGTGATCATCGCCTGTTCGGCGATCTTCTTCTGGGGCACCTGGAAGCAGCTTCCGATCAACTGGAGCATGAAGGCGCCTGTGACCGGCCTGTCGATGGGCTTCGTCTACGGCATCGGCTTCTTTACCGGCGCCGGCTGCGTGATCATCGCGCTTGAACGTCTTGTTCGTCTCCTTACCGGTCGCGTGACCCAGGAAGAAATCGAGGCTTTCGCTGGCGAAAACCTCACTCTCGAACAGATGGCGGAGCGTAGCTGATGACCCTTTTCGTTTTTGTTGGTTCCCTGCTGGGAGCCATGGCGATCGGGGTGCCGGTTGCATTTTCGCTGATGTTCTGCGGCGTCGTGCTCATGTGGTACATGGGGATGTTCAACACCCAGATCATCGCCCAGAACATGATCGCCGGGGCTGACACCTTCACTCTGCTCGCCATTCCCTTCTTCATTCTGGCGGGCGAGCTGATGAATGCCGGCGGCCTTTCGCGCCGGATCATCGATTTCGCCATCGCCTGCGTGGGACACATTCGTGGCGGTCTCGGCATCGTGGCGATCGTCGCCGCGCTGATCATGGCCAGCATTTCCGGCTCCGCGGCCGCGGACACCGCCGCGCTCGCCGCCATCCTCATCCCGATGATGGCCAAGGCAGGCTACAATGTCCCGCGTTCGGCCGGTCTCATCGCCGCTGGCGGCATCATCGCACCGGTCATTCCGCCGTCCATGGCCTTCATCGTCTTCGGCGTCGCCGCCAACGTTTCGATCACGCAGCTCTTCATGGCCGGCATCGTTCCCGGCCTCATGATGGGCATTGCGTTGATCGGCACCTGGCTGATCGTCGTGCGCAAGGACAAGGTCGAGGCACTTCCGCGCGCGTCGATGAAGGAACGCCTCCAAGTGACCGGTCGGGCACTCTGGGCGCTCGGCATGCCGGTCATCATTCTCGGCGGCATCAAGGCGGGCATGGTCACCCCCACGGAAGCGGCCGTCGTCGCCGCGGCCTACGCCCTCTTCGTCGGCCTGTTCATTTACCGTGAGCTGACGTGGAAAGAGCTTCCGCGCGTGATCCTGCAGGCGGCAAAGACGACGTCCGTGATCATGTTCCTGGTCTGCGCCGCGCTCGTTTCCGCCTGGTTGATCACCGCCGCGAACATTCCGGCCGAGATCACCGGCTACATCGAACCGTTGATCGACCGTCCGATCCTGCTGATGTTCGTTGTCATGATCCTGGTACTGATCGTCGGCACCGCTCTGGACCTGACGCCGACGATTCTGATCCTGACGCCGGTACTCATGCCGATCATCAAGCAGGCAGGCATCGACCCGGTCTACTTCGGCGTCCTGTTCATCATGAACAACTGCATCGGTCTTCTGACCCCGCCGGTCGGCGTCGTTCTCAACGTCGTCAGCGGCGTCGGTCGTATCCCGCTCGGAAAGGTCACGGCGGGTGTGTGGCCGTTCCTCGCTGCGCAGACGATCGTGCTCTTTCTCCTGGTCCTGTTCCCGGACCTGGTCATCGTACCGGCGCGCTGGCTGCACTGACAGCCAGCACGACCAACCTTCTCACTCAGCCATCCATTGGGAGGATAATTATGAGAAAACTTCTACTTGCCACGACTGCTATCGCGTTCGCCTGCACGGCTTCGGCTCCGGCATTCGCCGAATTCAACGACCGCAACATCCGTGTGTCGAACGGCATCAACGCCGACCACCCGGTCGGCAATGGTATCGAGGCCATGCAGAAGTGCCTCGACGAAAAGTCCGGCGGCAAGCTCAAGCTGACGGCCTTCTGGGGCGGTGCGCTCGGCGGCGACCTGCAGGCCACCCAAGCGCTCCGTTCGGGCGTTCAGGAAGCCGTCGTGACCTCGTCGTCGCCGCTCGTCGGCATCGAGCCGGCTCTCGGCGTCTTCGACCTGCCCTTCCTCTTCGCCAATGCCCAGGAAGCCTACAAGGTTCTCGACGGCAAGTTCGGCAAGATGATGGACGAGAAGCTCGCAGCCGTCGGTCTCGTCAACCTCGCTTACTGGGAAAACGGCTTCCGTAACCTGTCGAACTCCGTCCGTCCGGTCACGAAGTGGGAAGACTTCTCGGGCCTGAAGGTCCGCGTCATGCAGAACAACATCTTCCTCGACACCTTCCAGAACCTCGGCGCCAACGCCACGCCGATGGCCTTCGGCGAAGTGTTCTCGGCTCTCGAAACCAAAACGATCGATGCCCAGGAAAACCCCTATGTGACGATCGACACCTCGAAGTTCTTCGAAGTGCAGAAGTACATCACCGAGACCAACCACGCCTACACGCCGTTCCTCTTCCTGTTCTCGAAGGCCATCTTCGACACTTACACCCCGGAAGAGCAGGCGGCCCTTCGTGAATGTGCCGTTGTCGGCCGCGACGTCGAGCGTCAGGTCATCGGCGACCTGAACAAGAAGTCGCTGGAGAAGATCAAGGCCGCGGGCCTCGAAGTGAACGTCCTGTCTCCCGAAGAACAGACCCGCATCCGCGAGAAGTCGATGGTCGTTTACCAAAAGCACATGGACGAGATCGGTGCTGACGTCGTGGACGCAGTCCTTGCCGAACTTTCCGAGATCCGCAAGTAATCTCCCTGCTGCATGTTTCCTTAAATCCTAGCCGATTTAAGGATAAAAACATGCAGCAATTCAAAGTGCTACAGCGT
>NZ_WITC01000133.1 GCF_009601505.1 Sinorhizobium terangae | reverse complement strand
CCTTGAGCCGTGGTGCGGCGGAGTTTCTGAACCAAAACGGAATGCTCTAGGCGGGCGCCTTTTCGTTTCTTTGCGTGCCCGCCCTGTACGACCGCGGGCTTGAGGATATCTTCGCGGTTCAGGACGAAGTGATCCGCACCATCGTCAACGCGCTCAAGGTGAAGCTGACTGCCAGCGAAGAGGAGCGGCGCGGGAACCGCGCCAAGGTGGATCCGGAAGCCTACGACCTGCTCGTCCGCTCTCGCCAAACCATGCTGCAGCTGAGCGCCGTACCGTCGACGGAAGCGCGCGCCATGCTGGAGCGCGTCATCGAGATCGATCCGGGCCTGGCGGCCGCCTATGCCCGGCTGTCGATCATTTCCTTCGCCGAATACGTCAACCAGTGGAACGGCGCGACGACGGAAGATCTAGGGCGGGCGCTGCAACTGGCACAGCAGGCGATCGACGCGGACGACACCGAGCCACAGGCCCATGTCTCCCTAGGGCTCGTGCTTGCCTGGATGCGGCGCCTAGACGAGGCGGAAGCCTCCGCCGAGCGGGCCGTCGCGCTCGATCCCAACCTCGCCGACGCCTATACGGGGCTTGGGAACATAAGGGATTTCCAGGGCCGGCACGAAGACGCCGTTGCGCTGTATACGCGGGCGAACCGGCTTGACCCGCAATTCGACCTGTCGCTGCATTTCTTGGGGCGGGCGCTATTGAGCCTCGGGCGGTTTGACGAAGCCGAGTTCGCCTTCAAGCGTCGGCTATCGCTTGCGCCGCGATCGGACATGACACGGTTTTATCTCGCCTGTCTCTATGGTCGAATCGGGCGCCACGAACAAGCCCAACGCCATTGGCATGAGACAATGGAGGTTAACCCGAGCTTTTCTGTCGATCACCTCAAGCCGGCTTTACCCTACCGGGACCCCGACCTGGTTGGTGGATGGACTCCGCGAGGCGGGGGTCTCCATCTGACTTGGTCTATAGCCGTCGCGGACGACAGAAAGCTTAACAGCCGGAATAGGCACTAATGTCGCCTGCCAGTCGACAGCTCGCGTCCTTTCAAGGCTACGGGATCGAAGTGTTGTCTTTTCGGCCAGAAATAAGACTGATCGGGGCTGGCCGGGGTTGCTGCACGCCCCGCCTGCCTCCCATCCCACGCCACGGTCAAATTTGAGATTCGCGAAACTGTGCGATAGCGTTAAAATATATGGCAATGGACAACAAAATGAATCAGATCCAGAGTTCCGCAAATGCATCGGCCACCGTTGCATTCATAGATCTTGCGGGATTCAGCGCTATTGCAGACGTTCATGGAGACGCATCCGCAATTGCCGTGTTGGAGATTTTCGAGAACATGGTCCGCGAGGCCCTTCGCGGCTATGAGCCCCCGATCAAATGGATTGGTGATGAGGCAATGCTCTCGTTTCCTGATCCGGAAACAGCAATCCAGGCACTTGGAAGGCTGTTACAGGCATGCCAGAAAGAAGCGAGGCTACCGCTCACTCGGGCGGGGCTGAACCATGGGCCAGTTATCCGCAGAGCAGGCGATCTATTCGGATCGACGGTCAACATCGCAGCACGCATCGCGGCGCTCGCATCCCCCGGTCAATTGCTTGCCACTCGACCCATTGCTGAGGCGGCCATCGTCCACGGCATTCTGGTGCGAGATCTCGGGACGGTGGCACTTCGATCGGTAGCCGGCGAAGTTCCCCTTTATGAGATAGAGCTTGCCCCGTCGGTTGACCCGGCTTGGATTGATCCGGTGTGCAAGATGCATGCACCGTACGCGTCCTATCGGCGGGCGGCCCCGCAGGGGCCGTGGTTCTGTTCGCCGGGTTGCGAAGAGGCGTATCGGAAGTCGCCACAAACCTATATGTTGCCAGGATGACGGCTGCCACTTAGACCCGCCTGCCCGAAAGCTGGCGCTGGCGCACTGCAGCCATTGCAGCAGTTACGCAGCCATTGCGACATACAATGACTGGCTTTCGCCATGGCAAAATGACACCGGCATACAGGGCGGACACGCTTTTAACCCCCGGCCAATTAAAATGGTTACGCAATTTCGAAGTGCGGCTCGAAGCGTTGTTGATTGTTGGACAAACCACGCACAAGGAACTCGGGCTCCCGACCGCCGTTTCCATGGTGTGAGAATTGGAAACGACAAAGAGGATCAGGACATGGCACGGGAAAGGCCGCTCGGTTCCGCCGTACCACGCGGGGTCGTCGATACGAACAAAGGTACAGTCGGCGTTGCAGAACAGTCGGTCGAAGAGCAGGTCAGATCGCTACGCGAGCAGGTCAATGCACTCAGCGCAGCGATTTCCGAACTGGGTATTTCCTCGGGCAGGGTCATTGCAAGCACGGCCCGGGACACCGGCCGCAGAGCTGGCGACATGGCAAGGCAACATCCCGCGTGGACGACCCTCGTTCTCCTCGGTCTCATTGGTCTGATCGTTGCGAGCACGGCCGGGCCGAACCGGTACATGCGGCGATCGTCGCGCATCGAAGACATGTTCGCCGACCTCGAAGATCGGCTGAGTGATCTCAGGGAGCAATACTGGTCGAGCAGGTGGCGACCCTGGTAGCCCCGCGGGCAGGTCTCGGCGATCACAGCGACGGTGGCCGCAAACATCGCGTGTTTGGGAAAGCGCGGATAGAGAACCAGGTTGAAGTCATGCCTTTCGCGGACGGCTTCTGCCGCTTTGCCTTGCTTACGTCGCGCCGATGAATCTCAACGCCGCCAATCTGTCGGATAGCCAATCCGAGGTTGATTTCCTTGACACGTACCATCAGCGTGTCCGGCAAGTGCTTGCACCTTCGTCGCCGCCTAATGACGGGTGCGCGTCGCTGCGTCGCGAGGTGCCTGCGACGATTTCGGATTGATCTTGCGCATCTTATCCGCTTTCAGTGAGCTAGTGCATGTTTCCCTAAATCGTGGCCGCCTCAAGGGAAACGTGCAGCTATTCAAAGTGCTACAGGGTGCTTTGCGCGTCTGATAAGACGCGCGGCGCTGTAGAAGCGGATACGGCAAGTGAAAGGGGATGACGATGAGCGGAACCGGGACCTGGGATTTCTGGGTGGATCGCGGCGGCACCTTCACCGACGTCATCGGCCGCGACCCCGAGGGCGCGCTTCATGCGCTGAAGGTTCTCTCCGAAAATCCCGAGGCATACCGCGATGCGGCGGTGCACGGGATCCGGCAGCTTCTCCGGCTTCCAGTGGGCGAAGCGATGCCGGCCGGCCTGATCGGCGAGGTGCGGATGGGAACCACCGTCGCCACCAACGCGCTGCTCGAGCGCAAGGGCGAACGGCTGGCGCTGATAACCACGGGCGGTTTCCGCGATGCGCTCAGGATCGGCTATCAGGAGCGCAAGAAGATTTTTGCGACCGAAGTCATCAAGCCGGAAGCGCTCTACCAAGATATCGTCGAACTCGACGAGCGCGTGCTGGCGGACGGCACGATCGAACGACCCTTAAGCGAGGATGAAGCGCGGCGAGCGCTCGAAGAGCTGAAAGCGAAAGGCTATGGGGCGATCGCCATCGTCTTCATGCACGCCTACAAATATCCCGACCACGAGGCGCTGGTGGCGCGGCTCGCTCGCGCGATGGGTTTCGAGCAGGTCTCGGTCAGCCATGAGGTCTCGCCCCTCGTCAAATATGTCGGCCGCGGCGATACCACCGTCATCGACGCCTATCTTTCGCCGGTGCTCGGCCGCTACGTGGCGCAGGTCTCCAGCGAACTCGATGTCACGCGTTCCGGGGCGCGCATCATGTTCATGATGTCGTCCGGCGGTCTGACGGCGGCGGATATGTTCCAGGGCAAGGATGCGATCCTTTCCGGACCGGCCGGCGGCGTCGTCGGCCTTGCGAAGACCGGAGAGGCGGCAGGATTCGATCGCATCATCGGTTTCGACATGGGCGGAACCTCGACCGACGTCGCCCATTTCGATGGCGAGTACGAGCGCGCCTTCGAGACCGAGGTCGCCGGCGTGCGCGTGCGCGCGCCGATGATGCTGATCCATACGGTCGCCGCCGGCGGCGGCTCGATCCTGCATTTCGACGGCGAGCGTTTTCGCGTCGGGCCGGATTCCGCCGGTGCCAATCCGGGACCGGCCTGCTACCGCAATGGCGGCCCGCTTGCCGTGACCGACGCCAATGTCATGCTCGGCAAGCTGATGCCCGAATTCTTTCCGGCGCTGTTCGGGCCTCAGCAGAACGAGCGCCTCGATGTCGAGACCGTGCGGTCGCGCTTCGCGGCGCTGGCGCAGGAGATTGGCGACGGGCGGAGCGCGGAAGAGGTTGCCGACGGCTTCATCCGCATTGCAGTCGCCAACATGGTCGAGGCGATCAAGAAGATTTCCGTCCAGCGCGGCTACGACGTGACGCGCTATGCATTGAGCTGCTTCGGCGGTGCCGGGGGCCAGCACGCCTGCCTGGTCGCGGATGCGCTCGGCATGAAGAACATTCTCGTCCACCCGATGTCGGGCCTGCTCTCGGCCTATGGCATGGGGCTCGCGGATATCCGCGCCACCCGCCAGAAGGCGCTTGGCGTCGGGCTCGATGCGGACGCGCCGCCGGCGCTCGCAGATCTTGGCGATGAACTGCAGGGCGAGTGCCTGGCGGAGCTTAAGGCGCAGGGCACTGCACCGCATCTCGTCCGCACCCATCTGCGCGCGCATATTCGCTATGCCGGCACGGACACGGCGCTCGCCGTCGAGGCGCGTTTTCCGGAACGCGACGATGCCGCGCGATTGCGCCAGGAATTCGAACGCATGCACAAGCGCCGCTTCGGCTTTATCGCCGAGAACAAAGCGCTGGTGATCGACGCGGTCGAGGTCGAAACCGTCGGCGGCGGCGCGGCGCAGATGGAGGCGGACGGCCTTGCCGTCGCCTCGGGCACACCCGATCTCTCGCGGCGAACCCGCTTCTATTCGCAGGGCCAGTTCCACGACGCGGCGGTGGCGCTGCGCTCCGAGATCAAGCCCGGGCAGAGGCTTGCGGGGCCGGCGATCGTCATCGAACCGAACCAGACGATCGTCGTGGAGGACGGCTGGCAGGCGGAGCTCACGGCAAAGGACCATATCGTGCTGACACGGATCAAGCCGCTGCCGGAACGCACGGCCATCGGCACCAAGGCCGATCCGGTGATGCTGGAGATCTTCAACAACCTCTTCATGTCGATCGCCGAACAGATGGGCGTCACGCTGCAGAACACCGCCTATTCGGTCAACATCAAGGAACGGCTCGATTTTTCCTGCGCGGTCTTCGACAACAACGGCAATCTCGTCGCCAATGCGCCGCATATGCCGGTGCATCTCGGATCGATGGATGCGTCCGTCGCGACCGCGATCCGCGAAAACCCAGTCATCCATCCGGGCGACGTGTTCCTGATCAATGCGCCCTATAATGGCGGCACGCATCTCCCGGACCTGACGGTCTGCACGCCGGTCTTCGACGACGCCGGTCGTGAAATCCGCTTCTGGGTGGCAAGCCGTGGCCACCACGCAGATATCGGCGGCATCTCGCCGGGATCGATGTCGCCGCTTGCGACCAATATCGAGGAGGAAGGCGTCTACATCGACAACTTCAAGCTCATCGATCGCGGCCGCTTCTCAGAGGAGGAACTGGAGAAGCTTCTGGGCGGCGCGCGCTATCCGGTGCGCAACATTCTGCAGAACATCAACGACCTCAAGGCGCAGGTCGCTGCTAACGAGAAGGGTGTGGCGGAACTCAAGAAGATGATCGCCCAGTTCGGCGAGGAGGTGGTCGAAGCCTATATGGGCCACGTCCAGGACAATGCGGCGGAAAGCGTGCGCCGGGTACTCGACCAGCTGCGCGACGGCGAATTCTCCTACGAGATGGACCAGGGCTGCCGGATCGTCGTGAAGATCTCCGTCGATCGCGAAAGGCGCGAGGCGACGGTCGATTTTACCGGCACCTCCGAGCAGCGTTCGGACAATTTCAACGCCCCGGCGCCGGTGACGCGCGCCGCGGTGCTTTATGTCTTCCGGGTGCTGGTCGAAGCCGACATTCCGATGAATGCCGGCTGCTTGCGCCCGATCCGCATCATTATCCCTGAAGGCACGATGCTGACGCCGCGCTATCCGGCGGCGGTCGTCGCCGGCAATGTCGAGGTCAGCCAGGCGGTGACCAATTGCCTCTTCGGCGCCGTCGAGGCGCAGGCCGCCGCCCAAGGGACGATGAACAACCTGACCTTCGGCAATGCGAACTATCAGTATTACGAGACGATCTGCTCGGGCGCCCCGGCGGGTCCCGGCTATAACGGCGCCGACGCGGTCCACACCCACATGACCAATTCGCGGCTCACCGATCCCGAAATTCTCGAAACGCGGTTCCCGGTGGTGCTGGAGGATTTTCACATTCGCAAGGATTCGGGCGGCCGCGGAAAATGGACGGCCGGCAATGGCACCAAGCGCACTATCCGCGCCCGTGAGCGGCTGGATTTCGCCATCCTCTCCGGCCACCGCCGTGTTGCGCCCTTCGGGTTGAAGGGCGGAGAGCCGGGCGAACTCGGCCGCAACAGCGTTCGGCGCAATGACGGCCGTATCGAGGAACTGCCGGGCTGCGCCCACACGGTTCTCGAAGCCGGCGAGGCCTTCACCGTCGAGACGCCGACCGGCGGCGGATATGGAAAGGCCTGAGGCGGAGTACCGACCAGAGGCGCAGCTCTTCAAGCCTCGGCATTCACGCCCGCACGGCGCCGAAGGCGCTCGGCCGCGAAGTCTACGAAGGCACGCACCCGGGCGGAAACCATGCGCCCCTCCGCGTGCACGATGTGGATGGGCACCGGTGCGCGCTCGTAGTCGGCAAGCACCACCTTGAGCCGGCCGGCCTCTATCTCCGGCGCCACCTGGTAGGACTGAAAGCGTGACAGTCCCCAGCCGGCGACCGCGGCAGAGATAGCCGTGTCATTGGTGTTGACGATAAGGCGCGGGCTGATCGGAACCCGAATGCTGTTGTCACGGCCGAATAGCCATTCCGAATGGCCGAAAAGACCCTCCCGGCCGATGATGCGGTGATGAGCAAGATCCCGCGGTGCCAACGGCTCGCCGAAGCGGGCGAAATAATCCGGCGAGCCGCAGAGCACCTGCCTGACCGAACCGACGCGGCGAGTGATGAGGCCCGAGGCGGGAAGCGCCGCAATGCGCACGGCGACATCCAGCCCTTCGTCGACCAGGTTCGTTACCCGGTCGACGAAGACGGTCTTCACCTGCATGGCCGGGTAGCGATCGAGAAAATCGAGAACGACGGGGAGCACGTGGATGCGCCCGAAAAGGGCGGGCGCCGTCACCGTGAGCAGCCCTGCCGGGTGCGTGAAGCTGCCCGCCGCATTGGCCTCCGCCTCGGCAATCTCCGCCAGAATGCGCCGGCAATCGGCCGCGTAGCCTTCGCCGGCCGCAGTCAGTTTCAGCGAGCGGGTCGTGCGGACGAGCAGCCGCGTGCCGATTATCTGCTCCAGCCTCGCAATCGCCCGCGTCACCGATGGCGGGCTCATGTGCAGCATCTTGGCGGCAGGCGCAAACCCGCCGCATTCCACCACCTGCACGAAGATCCGCATTGCCTGCCAGCGATCCATCGCCTTCCCGCTTCGCGCCCATTATTGCGTTCAGTGAAATGGTCTAGTGCCTTTTGAGGCGCTTATCAACGTCGCGTTTAACAATCATCTTGCTGCCGTTCCATTCCCCAGGAGGCAGACATGAAGCTCTACCATCACCCGCTGTCCGGCCATGCGCATCGTGCCCGGCTTTTCCTCTCGCTGATCGGAATCGAGCACGAACTCGTGCTCGTCGATCTCGCCAAGAAGGAACACAAGGAGCCGCAGTTCCTCGCGCTCAACCCCTTTGGCCAGGTTCCGGTGCTCGATGACGGCGGTACGATAATCTCGGATTCCAACGCCATCCTCGTCTATCTCGCGAAGAAGACCGGACGCACGGACTGGCTGCCGGAAGATCCCGAAGGCGCGGCCGCCGTTCAGCGCTGGCTTTCGGTAGCTGCCGGCCAGATCGCCCATGGCCCTGCGCAGGCGCGCCTCATCACCGTATTCAAGGCGCCCTATCGGCCGGAAGAGGTCATTCCCCGCGCCCATGCGATCCTGACGCTGATCGAGGCGGCGCTTGTGGGCCGGAGCTGGATTGCCGCCGAGCGGCCGACCATCGCCGATGTCGCGCTTTACAGCTACGTGGCTAGCGCGCCGGAAGGCGACGTGGATCTTCAGCCCTATGCCAACATTCGCGCCTGGCTCGGCCGCATCGAGGCGCTGCCGGGCTTTGTCGATTTCCAGAAGACGCCCGTCGGTCTGGCAGCAGCCTGAGGAGGCGCAAATCATGGATAGCCGTCTCCTCGGTCCTTCGCCCTGGCATGCGGGCGAGTTGGCGCTGCAGACGCGGTCCGGTGTGGAAGCGCGCATGGACGAGATTGGTCGCCGGGTTTTGCGCGATCATCTGATCGACCAGCACCGCGAATTCTATCCCCTCCTGCCGATGGTGGTGCTGGGCGCGGTCGACCGGGACGGTGACGTGTGGGCAACGCTCCGCGCGGGGCGCCCCGGCTTCCTCCATGCACCGGACGCTCACCGGCTGACCGTCGAGCTCGCCAGAGAGCCGGCGGATCCGGCCGAGGCGGGCATGGAGGATGGCGCCTCGCTCGCCCTCCTCGGCGTCGATCTCGCGACGCGCCGCCGCAACCGGCTGAACGGCACCCTCAGCCGGCATCCGCGAGGGTTCGATCTGAGCGTCGGCCAGAGCTTCGGCAACTGCCCGAAATACATCCAGCTGCGTAAGGTGCAGTTCTTCCGCGATCCGTCGGAGCCGCCGATGGTGCCGCCCGCCTGGAGCTCGGAGCTCGACGCACCCGCTCGTGCCCTGATCCGGCAAGCGGACACCTTCTTCGTCGCCACCTATGCGGACCTTCCCGGCAGCCGGCAGGTGGACGTTTCCCATCGCGGTGGCCGCGCGGGATTCGTCGATGTCGGCGAAGACGGCTGGCTGACGATCCCGGATTTTATCGGCAACCGCTTCTTCAACACCCTCGGCAATATCGCGCTTAATCCGCGCGCCGGGCTCGTCTTCCCGGATTTTTCGACGGGCGGCCTGCTGCAGATGACCGGCGCGGCCGAGCTCCTGTTCGATGACCCTGACGGTAAGCCTCTCGAAGGCGCGGAGCGCTACTGGCGTTTCCGTCCGCGCCGCATCGTCTGGCGGCCGGAGGCGCTACCGATCCGCTACGATTTTGCCGAATGGTCACCCTTCGCGCTCGCCACCGGCACCTGGTAGCCTGCGCCTTCGCCAGCACGGCTCCTCGGCAGCGTCGCGGTCAGGCCGTGACGCGCAAGCCAGGCTCGCCTTCCTCGACGGCCCCGATGATCCGGGCTGCGGCATAGCCGGCGGCCACGATCTCCTCGAGCAAGGCGTCTGCCTGATCGGCGCGGCATGATACGAGAAGGCCGCCGGAAGTCTGGGGATCGGTGAGGATGTGGCGCCGCCATGCCGGAAGATCGTCCGGCAGCACCACGTCCATACCGTAGCTTGCCCAGTTCCGGTGCGATGCGCCGGTGACGAAGCCTTGCTCCGCGAGTTCGGTGCAACGGGCGAAGAACGCAATTGCGTTCGCGTCGATCGCTATCCGCTTGTTCGATCCGCGCGCCATCTCGAGCGCGTGGCCAAGAATGCCGAAGCCGGTGACATCGGTGACGGCATGCACGTGAGAATGTTTGGCGAGCTCGGCACCGACACGGTTCAGGAGCGTCGTCGACTGGATGAGCTCGGCATAGGCGTCTGCCGGCAGTGCGCCCTTCTTGAAGGCGGCCGAATAGATCCCCACACCCAAGGCCTTTGTCAGGATCAGCGCGTCCCCGGCGCGCGCGCCGCTGTTGCGCCGGATATTGGCGGTCGAGCCTGTGCCGATCACCGCCAGGCCGTAGATCGGCTCCGGCGAATCGATCGAGTGGCCGCCGGCGACCGGAATGCCGGCCTCGGCGCAGATCGCGCTGCCGCCCTTCAGGATCTCCCGCACCATTTCGGGCGACATCTTGTCGATCGGCATGCCGACAATGGCGAGCGCCATGATCGGCTTCCCGCCCATGGCGTAGACGTCGGAGATGGCGTTGGTGGCGGCGATCCGTCCGAAATCGAAGGGATCGTCGACCATCGGCATGAAGAAGTCGGTGGTGGCGATCACGCAAGTCTCGTCGTCGAGCTGCCAGACGGCGGCGTCGTCCCCTGTCTCGGTGCCGACGATAAGCCGGGCAAAAGGGCGGGCCGCCGGCTGATCGGCAAGCAGTTGCTGCAGGACGGATGGCGCCAGCTTGCAGCCGCAGCCGCCGCCATGGGCAAGCGCCGTCAGGCGGGGCGATGTCGCGGTATCCATAGTTGCCTCCCAATGTTTCGTATGGACCGCGCGTGACGCGGCACGATTGCGTGAATTGAACCGGAGCCGCACAGGGGGAAATTCATGCAGCAATTCAAAGCGTTACAGCGGACCATGCGCGTCTGAGCAGACGTGCAGTGCAGCAGGCTGGCTGAAGATTTCGCGGAAAACGGGAAATGGGCCCGGCGCGGGCCGGAATGGCCCACCGCTTCGGCGGCGCGCCACGGTGACAGACAGTGCGCAATGCCCCGAGCCTCGGGAGCGGCTTGCAAGCCCATAGTCTTATTATGGTTGATCCGGGTGAGACCGTCAATTCGCCGGGAAACAGTCACCAGCAACGATCAAGTGCGGTTCACGGAGATGTGAGAGAAAACGCCAAAACTTCAGCGCTGCGCGATTGTGTTCGCCGCACTTAATACACGCGCGCTGCAATTTAGATGTAAGTGGAATATCATGTTCGTAATTTATAGTTCTTATCGATTTGACAATGGGATAGGGTGGATTAGAATTTAGACTTGCAAGGCCGATTTTACGTCTTTCCTGCCAAAGACGGGACCCAAATTCTCCGGCACGCCCCCGTCGGCAACGCCGGTTTCAGGGAGGTGGCATGCAATGAACGTGGAACTCTCGCGGCGCCAATTCCTGGGTGCCGTCGGTGCCGGAGCGGCGGCTACGGCGCTCGGATCTCTGGGCTTCGGTGAAATCGAAGCTGCGCATGCCGAAGCGATCCGCGCCTTCAAGCTCGTGAGCACGACCGAAACCCGCAACACCTGTCCCTACTGTTCCGTCGCTTGCGGCGTGATCATGTATTCGAAGGGCGACCGGACGAAGGGCGAGAAGGCGGAAATCATCCATATCGAGGGTGACACCGATCATCCGACCAATCGTGGCACGCTCTGTCCGAAGGGCGCGGCGCTGCTCGATTTCGTCAAGTCCGAAACGCGGCTGAAATATCCGATGATCCGGAAGCCGGGGTCGGACAAGTTCGAACGGGTCAGCTGGGATGAAGCCCTTGACCGGATCGTCCGGCTGATGAAGGACGACCGCGACGCCAATTTCATCGAGAGGAACGAGGCGGGCGTACCGGTGAACCGGTGGATAACGACCGGCTTCCTCGCGGCCTCGGCGACAACGAACGAAACGGCATGGGAGACCTACAAGGTCGTCCGCAGCGCCGGGATGCTGGTCTTCGACAACCAAGCGCGTGTCTGACACGGCCCCACGGTAGCCAGTTTGGCTCCAACATTCGGCCGCGGCGCAATGACCAACTCCTGGACGGACATCAAGAACACCGACCTCGTGATCATCATGGGCGGCAATGCCGCAGAAGCGCATCCGTGCGGCTTCAAATGGGTCACCGAGGCGAAGGCCAATCGCGGCGCGAAGCTGATCGTCGTCGATCCGCGCTTCACCCGCTCCGCATCGGTCGCAGATTTCTATGCGCCGATACGCCAGGGCACGGACATCGCCTTCCTGCTTGGCGTGATCAACTACTGCATGCAGAACGACAAGGTGCAGTGGGACTATGTCAAGGCGTTCACCAACGCCAGCTACATCGTCAAGGACGGCTTCGCCTTCAAGGATGGGCTGTTCACCGGCTATGACGAGGCCAAGCGCGATTACGACAAATCGACCTGGGAATATGAGATCGGCCCCGATGGCTATGCGACGGTGGACGACACGCTGACGAATCCGCGCTGCGTATGGAACCTCTTGAAGCAGCACGTTTCCGTCTACACGCCCGAAATGGTCGAGCGCATATGCGGCACGCCGAAGGACAAGTTCCTGAAGGTGGCCGAAATGGTCTCCGAATCCTCGTTGCCGACCAAGGCGATGACCTCGATGTATGCGCTCGGCTGGACGCAGCACTCGAAGGGCTCGCAGAACATCCGCGCAATGGCGATGCTGCAGTTGATCCTCGGCAATATCGGCGTGCGCGGCGGCGGCATGAATGCCCTGCGCGGCCACTCGAACATCCAGGGGCTCACCGATGTCGGGCTGATGTCGAACCTCTTACCCGGCTATCTGACGATACCGAACGAGAAGGAGGTCGATCTCGAGACCTATATGAAGACGCGCGGCTTCAAGCCGCTCCGGCCGAACCAGATGAGCTATTGGCAGAACTACCGGAAGTTCTTCGTCAGCTTCCAGAAGGCGATGTGGGGCACGGCGGCGACGCCGGCAAACAATTTCGCCTATGACTGGCTGCCGAAGCTCGACGTGCCCGGCTACGACATGTTGCGCGCCTTCGAGCTCATGAACCAGGGCAAGATGACGGGCTATTTCTGCCAGGGCTTCAATCCGCTGCTTGCGGCCCCGAACCGCAAGAAGCTCACGGATTCGCTGTCGAAGCTCAAATTCCTCGTCACCATGGATCCGCTCGATACAGAGACATCGCGTTTCTGGGAGAACCACGGCGAGTTCAACGACGTCGATCCTTCGCAGATCCAGACGGAGGTCATCCAGTTGCCCTCCACCTGCTTTGCCGAGGACGAGGGCTCGCTCACCAATTCCAGCCGCTGGCTGCAATGGCACTGGCCGGGCGGCACGCCTCCCGGCGAGGCAAAGAACGACAACTGGATCATGGCGCAGATCCATGTGCGGCTGAAGGAGCTCTATCGCAAGGAGGGCGGCAAGTTCCCCGACCCGATCGTCAATCTCGACTGGGCCTATGCCGATCCGAACGAGCCGACCGCCGAGGAGCTTGCCAAGGAGCTCAACGGCAAGGCGCTTTCCACGGTCTACGATACCGCCGATCCGACAAAGGTCCTGGCGGAGGCCGGCAAGCAGCTGCCTGGCTTCGCGGCGCTGCGCGATGATGGCTCGACGACGTGCGGCTGCTGGATCTTTTCCGGCTGCTTCAACGAGAACGGCAACAACATGGCCCGTCGTGACACCTCGGACCCGGATGAGACCGGCGCCTATTCCAAGTGGGCGTTCTCGTGGCCGGCGAACCGTCGAATCCTCTACAACAGGGCCTCGGCGGACCTTAACGGCAAGCCATGGGATCCGAGCCGCAAGATCATCGAATGGGACGGCGCGAAGTGGTCTGGCTACGACGTGCCCGATATTCTGCCGACGGCGAAGCCTGACGAGGTCGGGCCGTTCATCATGAACCCGGAAGGCGTCTCGCGCCTTTTCACCAGGGGCATGATGCGCGATGGTCCGTTCCCGGCCCACTACGAGCCGTTTGAATCCCCGCTTGAAAATCTCGTCGCTCCGAAAGTGCGCGGCAATCCCGCGGCGCGGGTATTCAAGGGCGATCTCGAGCAATTTGCCGAGACCGCCTCGGCGGAATTCCCCTATGCGGCAACGTCCTATCGTCTGACGGAGCACTTCCATTATTGGACCAAGCACTCTCGGACGAATGCGGTGCTGCAGCCGGAATTCTTCGTCGAGATTTCCGAGGAACTCGCCGCGGAGAAAGGCATAGAGAGGGGAGGCTGGGTGCGCGTCTGGTCCAAGCGTGGAGAGGTCCGGGCCAAGGCGCTCGTCACCAAGCGGATCAAGCCGCTGATGTGCGACGGCAAAGCCGTCCACGTGGTGGGCATACCGCTGCACTGGGGCTTCACCGGCGTGGCCAGGAAGGGCTTCGGCCCGAACTCGCTGACGCCGTTCGTCGGCGACGCCAACATCGAGACGCCGGAATACAAGGCGTTCCTGGTCAATATCGAGCCCACTGCCGGGCCGGTGGCGTGAGGAGGCTAGAGCCATGTTCCCGCCCGTCCCAAATCCCAGCACCGAACCTCAAGGCCCGAAGTTCGGCGAACAGGACCTGATGCGGCGCTCGGCGTCGAACGTGACGCCGCCCACTGAGCGCCAGACCGAAGTCGCCAAGCTGATCGACGTCTCGAAATGCATCGGCTGCAAGGCCTGCCAGTCGGCCTGTATCCAGTGGAACGACACCCATCCCGAGATGGAAGAGAATGTGGGTGTCTTCGAAAATCCGCACGATCTGACGCCTGACATGTTCACGCTGATGCGGTTCACCGAATGGGAGAACCCGGAGACAAACAATCTCGAATGGCTGATCCGCAAGGACGGCTGCATGCATTGCGAGGATCCGGGCTGTCTCAAGGCGTGCCCGGCCCCTGGCGCCATCGTGCAATATTCGAACGGCATCGTCGACTTCGTCCATGAGAACTGCATCGGCTGCGGCTATTGCATCAAGGGATGCCCGTTCAACATTCCGCGGATCTCCAAGGTCGATCACACCGCCTACAAATGCACGCTCTGCTCCGACCGCATCGCGGTCGGCCAGGGACCGGCCTGCGCCAAGGCCTGCCCGACGCAGGCGATCGTCTATGGTACCAAGGAGGAGATGAAGACGCATGCGGAGGGGCGCATCACCGACCTGAAGTCCCGCGGCTTTGCCAATGCCGGTCTTTACGACCCGCCGGGCGTCGGCGGCACGCATGTCATGTATGTGCTGCACCATGCCGACAAGCCGGAAATTTATGCCGGTCTTCCCAACAACCCGACGATCAGCCCGATCGTCGAGGCCTGGAAGGGGATGACCAAATATGCCGGCCTCGCCGTCATGGGCGTCGCGGCGGTCACCGGCTTCCTGCATTACATGGTCAACGGCCCCAACCGCGTTACCGAAGAGGACGAGGAGGCCGCTGAGCGGCTCACCGGAGATCGTTCCTCATGAGTACCAACACGGAAAATGACGCCCGCAAGAGCGGCAGCGTGCATCCCGGCAAGCCTGTCACGGTCGATCGTTACACCGGTGGGGCGCGGATCAATCACTGGATCACCGCCACCAGCCTGGTGCTGCTCGCGCTTTCGGGCCTCTCTCTGTTCCATCCGCGGCTCTTCTTCCTGTCGGCGCTGTTCGGCGGTGGCCAGCTCGTACGCGCCATCCATCCGTGGATCGGCGTCGTGCTGTTCTTCAGCTTCCTCGGCCTGTTCCTGCGTTTCTGGAAGCTCAATCTCTGGAAGCGCGAGGACGGCACCTGGCTTGCGCGGGCGCGCGACGTGCTGACCGCGCACGACGAACGCCTGCCCGAGCTCGGCAAGTACAATGCCGGGCAGAAGCTCGTCTTCTGGTCGATGTCGGTCTTGATCATCATCCTGATCACGTCCGGTATCGTCATATGGGATGAGTATTTCGCGGCTTACACCACCATCGAGCAGAAGCGATGGGCTGTTCTCGTGCACTCGATCGCCGCCATCCTCGCGATCAGCGTCTGGATCACCCATGTCTATGCAGCGATCTGGGTAAAGGGTACGATACGCGGGATGGTGCGGGGTTCCGTCACCGGCGGCTGGGCATGGCGGTATCACCGCAAATGGTTGCGCGAACTGGTCGCCAAACCGGCTGTGAAAGACGAGAAGCACACTGCAGCCGAATAGGCCGGGATGAGGAAAAGTGTGGGCGGTTTTCCGCCCGCATCCCGGTCGAAATTAGAGGTTCAGGGTTATATCACGTGGCCCGTGGGGTTCGTGAGGGAGTGTGATGAAACGCAAAGACGCTGCAGCGCCAGATCCCACCGCCATTGGAGATGTCTCGTCGCCGCCGTTTGCGCGCCTGCCTGACCCCGCTTCGCTTTTCTCCGCCCGATCGCAGCGCCTTCGTCAACTGGCCGAAGCGAGCGACCTTGCGCCCTATCTCAACTTCGTAGCGGGACTTTCGGCGGCTCAGCACGATATCCAGGCCGGCCTTCCGCCTGCCGAAGGCCCCAACGCCGCGGCGCTCACGCGCGCACGCGAGTTCGAAATGCCGCCGCTCCATCGCCATGGGATGGAAGGCAAGGCGCTCAACACGATATTCGACCGTCTGTTTGCAGCCGCTGACGCAATCGAGAAACCGGCGCCGGCCGCCGCCGCGCTGGCACGTGTCGCTGCCGCCGATCGGCAAGCGCGTCTTATTTTGGCCGACAACGTACTGTCCGGCTCGTTGCCTGCGGACGCGATCGGCGAGCACATTTTCGTCTGGGCCGCGCTTCAGGTGCATTTCGCCCGCCTCGCGTCGCTTCTCGAGGCGAAGAAGCTCACGCCCGTCGCCGACGGCGTTTGCCCGTCATGCGGCGGCAAACCGATGTCGTCCATGGTCGTCGGCTGGCCGGGCTCGCACGGAGCGCGGTTCTGTTCCTGCTCGCTGTGCTGCACCTATTGGCACTATGTCCGGATCAAATGCGTGCTTTGCGGTTCCACCAAGGGGATTTCCTATCGCGAGATCGAGGACGAGGGCGGCACGGTCAAGGCCGAGACCTGCGACGAATGCCACGGCTGGACGAAGATTTTCTACCAGGACAAGGCGCCGGCGACAGATCCCGTTGCCGACGATGTTGCAAGCCTCGGCCTCGATCTCCTGATGGGCGAGGGCCCCTATCGTCGCGGCGGCTTCGCGCCGCTTCTGGCCGGATTCTGATGTACCGGGGAGGGACCGGAATGGATGTCAATGTCAGGCTGCGTGACATCCCGTCTGTGGACGAGCTTCTGAGATCGGCCATCCTCGTCGAAGCGGTCGAATGCTTCGGGCGACCGGCCGTCACCGAAGCCTTGCGCAGCGTGCTCGCCACGACCAGGGACGAGGTGCTGAAAGGTGGAGAGGTTCCTCCGCCGGACGCTATCATCGCGACCGCGGTCGCGGCGCTCGAGGAGAACGATCGATCGACGCTGCGCCCCCTGTTCAATCTGACGGGAACGGTGCTTCACACCAATCTCGGCCGCGCCTTGCTGGCCGAGGCGGCGATCGATGCCGCGACGGCGGCGATGCGCGAGGCGGTGGCGCTCGAATTCGACCTTGCGAGCGGCAAACGCGGCGAAAGAGACGATCACCTGCGCGCGCTTATTTGCGAGCTGACCGGCGCGGAGGACGCGACCGTCGTCAACAATAATGCGGCGGCCGTGCTTCTGGTGCTGAACAGTCTCGCTGCCGGCAGGGAGGCGATCGTCTCGCGCGGCGAGCTGATCGAGATCGGCGGCGCGTTCCGCATGCCGGATATCATGTTGCGTTCCGGCACCCGTCTTGTCGAGGTCGGCACCACGAACCGCACGCATGCGAGGGACTACCGCGACGCCATTGGCCCGGACACGGGGCTGCTCATGAAGGTCCACACCTCCAACTATCGCATCGAAGGTTTTACCAAGGAGGTCGGGGCTCGCGAGCTTGCCGGCATCGCCCACGAACGCGGTCTGCCGCTCGTCAACGACCTCGGTTCGGGCACGCTTGCCGATCTCGAGCGCTTCGGGCTGGCGCACGAGCCGACCGTCGGCGAAGCGATCGCCGACGGCGCCGACATCGTCACCTTTTCCGGCGACAAGCTGCTCGGCGGACCGCAGGCCGGCTTCATCGTCGGGCGCAGCGCCTTCATCGAAAGGATCAACTACAACCCGATGAAACGCGCGCTCAGGGTCGACAAGATCCGTCTTGCGGCACTGGAGGCGACGCTCAGGCTCTATCGCGACCCGGATCGGCTCGGCGAGCGGCTTCCGACGATGCGGCTGCTTTCCCGCCCGAAGACGGACATCGGTGATCAGGCGGCACGACTGGCACCCTTGGTGGAGCGCGCAGTGAAGGGCGCATTCCGCGTTTCGGTCGTGGATTGCGAAAGCCAGATCGGTTCCGGCGCCCTGCCGCTTTCCACGGTCCCAAGCGCGGGGCTCGCCCTGACGCCGCGGTCGGGCAGCGGCCGCACGCTCGCCGAACTGGCCGCGGCCATGAGGCGTCTTCCGATGCCGGTCATAGGCCGCATCGAACGCGGATCGCTGATCCTCGATCTGCGCTGCCTTGAGGACGAGGATGGGTTCGTCGCCAACCTCGCGCATCTCGATCCGCCAAGCGAAGGAACGTCGTCGTGAGCCTGTTCAGCCGTCTCTTGCGAAGACCGACCGTGAGCGACACCTCGGGCGAGGGGCCGATGGAGAAGGCGCTCGCCGCCGCGCGCGGTGGTGATTACGAGACTGCACATGCGATCTGGGTGCCTTTGGCGCAGGCGGGAAATCCGCGGGCGCAGAACAATATCGGCGCGTGTTTTGCCGGTGGACTGGGCGTCGCCCGGGATGTCGATCTCGCCTATCGCTGGCTCAATCTCGCCGCCGAGGCCGGCGACCCGGTCGGCCAGCGCAACCTCGCCTCGCTGCTCTTCAAGGGCGAGGGGATAGCAGCGGATTATCAAAGGGCGGCGGCGCTCTACCGCAAGGCTGCCGAACAGGAGGACGCCGAGGCTCAGGACATGCTGAGCTGGATGCTTCTGGAGGGCGATCTCATCGAGCCCGACTTCGCGGAAGCGCACCGCTGGGCGCTCGCTGCGGCGAAGAACGGATCAGCTCCGTCGATGACGCGGCTCGGGATGCTCTACCACAATGCCATCGGCGTCGCGCGCGATCCGATCGAGGCGGTCCACTGGTGGGGACTTGGCGCGCGCGCCGGCGACGCCGACGGGCAGGCGATGCTTGGCGCGGCCTATCATCTGGGAAACGGCATCGCCCACGATCCCATCGAAGCCTTCGCTTGGCTGTTGAGGGCGCGTGATGGCGGCAGCGCGCTGGCGACGCCATTCTTCGACGTCGTGCGTGACGCGCTCGACGCAGAGCAGTTGGCGGAGGCCGAGCGCCGCGCCGCAATGCCGCTGTCCGAGACGGCGGATCCTTCCCAGCCGGCAAGCGCGAGGAAAGAGACGTGATCGTCGGAACGGCCGGTCATATCGATCATGGCAAGACGTCGCTCATCGGCGCGCTGACCGGTGTCGATACCGACCGGCTGAAGGAGGAAAAGGACCGCGGTATTTCGATCGACCTCGGCTTTGCCTACATGCCGGTCGAGGGCGCGGAGACCCTCGGCTTTGTCGACGTTCCGGGCCACGAGAAATTCATCCACACCATGCTGGCGGGCGCCGGCGGTATCGACTTCGTGCTTCTGGTGGTGGCGGCCGACGACGGCGTCATGCCCCAGACGCGCGAGCATCTGGCGATCGTCGATCTTCTCGGCATCGAACAGGGCATTGTCGCCATCACCAAGGCCGATCTCGTGGCGGAGGATCGCCTTCAGGAAGTCGAACGGCAGATGCGCGACGAGCTTGGCGGCACGGCGCTTGCCGACATTTCGATGATCCCGGTTTCGACGGTGTCGGGCAGGGGCGTGGCGTTGCTTCGTGACGAAATCGTCGATGCGGCACGCCGCTTCGCGCGGCGACAGGCAAGCGGGCGCTTCCGGCTGGCGGTCGATCGCTCCTTCACCATTCAAGGCGTCGGCACGGTCGTCACCGGGACCGTGCTTTCAGGACAGGTCTCGGTGGAGGACCATGTCACCATCAGCCCGTCCGGCCTTAGCGCCCGGATACGATCGATCCATGCGCAGAACAGGCCGAGCGAAATCGGCCGCGCCGGCGACCGTTGCGCGTTGAACCTCGCCGGTCCCGGCATCACGAAAACCGCGGTCGGTCGCGGCGACATGGTCTGCGACCCGAGCCTGCATGCGCCGACGAGCCGGATCGATGCGACGCTGCGCGTGCTCGGTTCGGAACCCAAGCCGATCGGCCATTGGTTCCCCGTGCGGCTTCATCATGCCTCAGCGGAGGTCGGAGCCCGGATCGTCCTTTTGGCCGATGAGCCCGTCGCGCCCGGAGCGCGCACGCTGGTCCAGCTCGTGCTGGAGCGTCCGATCGCCGCGGCGGCCGGAGACCGCTACGTCGTTCGCGACACCTCCGCCCGCCGCACGATCGGCGGCGGACGGTTCTTCGATCTGCGCGCGCCGGCACGCAAGCGCCGTACCCCGGAGCGCATGGCCCAGCTCGAAGCCCACGCGCTCATCGAGCCGAAGCAGGCGATCGAGGCGCTGCTTGCCGCGCCGCCGTTTTATCTCGACATGAGCGCCTTTGCCCGCGACCGGGCGATCGCTGCAACGGAAGCCGTCGCGTTGGCGCAAGCGCTAAGCGTCGTGCAACTGCCGCTGGAGGCGACGACGCTCGCCATGTCTCAGACGAGTTGGGATAATTTCCGCAACGGTATCCTTGCCCGGCTCAAGGCCTTCCATGCCGACAACCCGGACCTGTTGGGCATTGGGGTAGAGCGGCTGCGCACGCAGGCGGAACTTCGCTTGCCGGTGCCGGCTTTTCGGGCGGCCCTCCAGGCACTCGCGCGACCGGGAGAGATCGCACTCGACGGAGCATGGGTCCGGCTTGCCGACCATCGGGTGACGATGACCCTGGCTGACGAGCGGCTCTGGCATGACATCGAGCCCCTGCTCGATGGAGCCGAGCGGTTCCGCCCGCCGCGCGTGCGCGACATCGCCGGGTTGCTGGCGGTGCCCGAGGCGCAAGTCCGCCGCCTCATGAAGCTCGGCAGCCGCATGGGCAAGGTGCACGAGGTGGCGCACGATCATTTCTTCCTGCGCGAAGTGGTGGCGGAGATGGTGGCGGTGATCGCCGAGATCAGCGAGGCGGCCGATAAGGGCTGGTTCACCGCAATGCAGTTCCGCGACCGTCTCGAAAACGGCCGCAAGGTTGCGATCCAGATCCTCGACTTCTTCGATCGTCACAGCGTGACGCTAAGGCGCGGCGACATGCGCCGCCTCAATCGCAACCGTCTGGACCTTTTCGGCAATTTGTCGAATGGTGTCAGTGATAAGGCAGATGTTTCAGGAGGAGATTCGTCCCCGGTGGGGCGTCCGGACTTCAAATCCGGGAGGGGTCGAGAGACGGCCTTTTGTGGGTTCGACTCCCACTCTCTTCCGCCATCATCCGGATCGGCGGGAAGCTCCCGCTGACTGCTGCATGCTTCCTTAAATCGGCTGCGATTTAAGGAAGCATGCAGCGGCCAGGCGAGGCGTTCGACGGCCGATCAGGTCGGCGGCGCGCCGAGCGCGTGAAGGATGCCGCGCAGTTCCGCGAGGCCGCGCAGGCGGCCGATCGCCGGATAGCCGGGCGTGACCGTCTTCTGCAGATCATCAAGCATCCGGTGGCCATGGTCCGAGCGGAACACGATGGTGTCTTCCGCTCCCCGGCGCTGGTCCTCGGCAACGAGCTCCTTCAGCGCATCGACCATCGAGACGTCGCCTTCTAGATGCGCGCTCTCGTGGAAGCTCCGGCCGTCGCCTTCGCGAGTGGTGGCGCGAAGATGGGCGAAATGAATGCGCGAAGCAAAGCGCCGGGCGATCTTCGGCAAGTCGTTGTCGGCCCTGACGCCGAGGCTTCCGGTGCAGTAGCACATGCCGTTCGCCTCGGAAGGCACGGCCTCAAACAGCGCGGCGTAGTCGGCCTCGGTCGAGGCGATGCGCGGCAGGCCGAAGAGGGGTCGCGGCGGATCGTCCGGGTGGAGCGTCAGCTTGACCCCCCGTGCTTCCGCCGCCGGTGTTACGGCCTCGAGGAATTCGATCAGGTGCTGGCGCAGGCGTGCCGCGTCGACTTCCTGATAGGCCGCCAGCCGCTCGCGAAACGCGGGAATCGTCAGCGGTTCCGTGGTGGAGCCGGGGAGCGCGGAGGTGATGATGCGGGTGATTTCGGCGATCTCCTCCTCCGGCGTCGTGCGGAAGACGGCCTCTGCCCGTTCGCGATCCTCCTGCGAGTATTCTTTTTCCGCGCCGGGACGTTTCAGGACGAAAAGCTCGAAGGCCGCGAACCGTTCGTGGTCGAAGCGCATCGCCGTCGCACCCGTCGGCGTGATGAAGTCGAGCTCGGTGCGGGTCCAGTCGACGACCGGCATGAAGTTGTAGCAGATGATCTTGATGCCGCAGGCGGCGACAGCCTCGAGACTGGCGATCCAGGCTTCGATCTCGGCCTTTGCCTTACCGCCCTTGCGCTTGACCAGATCGGGAATCGGTATGCTCTCGACGACCGACCACTTGAGCGGCGTGCGGCCGGCGGGCGTGGTCTCGATGAGCGACTGGCGCTCGCGCACGGCCTCTTCGGTCCAGGCCTCGCCGATCGGCACCTGATGCAGCGCCGAGACGACATTGGTCGCGCCCGCCTGACGCACATCGTCTAGCGTGACCGGCGCATCCGGCCCAAACCATCTCCAGCCTTGCCGCATATTGGTATTCCTCCTGTGAGTCCTGATTCTTTCTTGAGATCGTCCGGGGCGTTCGCCGTTCAGTTGAAATAGCCCGGATAGAGAAGCCGAAGTTCATCGATGTCGGGAATGACGGCGCTCAGGTGATGCATCATCGCGGCGCGCGCACGGTCCACATCATGCGCCGCGATGGCGTCGCGGATCGTCATATGCTCCTCGATGACGCTGTCCATGCGGCCGAGCACCGGCAGGGTGAGGCGGCGGGCGCGGTCGATCTGCAGCTTCACGGTTTTCAGGATGTTCCAGATGCCCGGATAGCCGGCGATCGCCGAGATGGCCTCATGGAAGGCCTCGTCCTGCTCGTGGAACTGCGATGGCTCGTTGTGCGCGGCGTGGACGCGCTGGCGGGCGATGATCGCATCGATCCTGGCGATATCGTCGGCGGTCGCGATCTCGGCGGCGTGTTCGACCGTCGTGCGCTCCAGCGATTTGCGGATGACGACGGCTTCGGGAATGGCAGAGACCGGAATGCGAGACACGAAGGTCCCCGATTGCGGGAAGATTTCGACGAGCCCGGCTTCCGCGAGCCGCAGAAGCGCCTCGCGCACCGGCGTGCGGCTGACGCCGAATTCCTCGGAAATGCGCTTCTCCTGCAGGGCGACGCCCGGCTTCATCTGCAGTGAAAGGATCGCCGCATGGAGCTGCTCATAGATCGCCGATGCCGTCGTCACCCGGCGAATCTTGGCGCCGCCTGAGACTGCGAAAGTCGGCGACGACATGTCCGGGCGTTGGTGTTTCGACATGGAGGCGAATTCCATCAGTTGACTCGGTTTTGGATACTAGTATATCAATTCATTCACGTTGCCAATATGGATGAGGGAAGGGAGGCCCGGAAATGGCATTGCATCCCGATAGGTTGTTTCCGGTGGAGCCGGAGGCGCGGGCCATCGCCCGGCGCCTTTACGATGCTGTCGCGGGTCTGAAGATCATCTCCCCGCACGGCCATACGGAACCCGCCTGGTATGCCGAAGACCGCGCTTTTCCCGATCCGGCGGCGCTCTTTATCACGCCGGACCACTATGCGACGCGCATGCTCTATTCGCAGGGCGTCAGGCTGGAGGATCTCGGGGTCAGGAAGCGCGATGGTTCCGGTACCGCTCCCGACGGGCGCGCGATCTGGCGGCTTTTCGCCAAGCATTTCCATCTCTTTGCCGGCACGCCGACGCGGCTCTGGTTCGAACATTCGCTGGAAGCTGTCTTCGGCATTACGGAGCGGCTGGGGCCGGCGAATGCCGACGCCCTTTACGATCGCATCGCCGAGGCAATTGCGACGCCTCAACTGCGCCCTCGCGCCCTTTACGACAAATTCGGCATCGAGGTGATCGCGACAACCGATGGCGCGCTCGACGACCTCGCCTATCACGATGCAGTCCGCAGTTCGGGGTGGCATGGCCGCGTCGTGCCGACCTATCGGCCGGACGCGGTGGTGGATGCCGAGGCGCCGGGTTTTGCCGATAATGTCGGGAAGCTCCTCGCCCTGACCGGCGAACGCGCGACCTGGAGCGGTTACCTTAACGCGCATCGCGCCCGCCGCGCCTTCTTCAAGGCGCGCGGCGCGACGGCAACCGATCACGGCCACGCAACCGCCCGGACGGAGAACCTTTCGCCCGCCGACGCTGCAAGCCTGTTCGAGAAGGTCCTGTCCGGCAAGGCGGGCCCAGCGGAGGCCGAAGCCTTCCGCGGCCAGATGCTGACGGAAATGGCGCGGATGAGCCAGGAAGACGGTCTCGTCATGCAGATCCATCCCGGCTCTTACCGCAACCACAATCCGTCGCTGTTTGCGAACTTCGGACCGGACAAGGGCGCCGATATCCCCAAGGCGACCGACTATGTGCATGCGTTGAAGTCGCTGCTCGACGCGGTCGGGAACGACCCTTCGCTGACGGTCATCCTCTTCACGCTCGACGAGACCGCCTATTCGCGCGAGCTCGCACCGCTCGCCGGCCACTATCCGGCACTGCGGCTCGGTCCCGCCTGGTGGTTCTTCGACAGCCCGGAAGGCATGCGCCGTTTCCGCGAGACCACCACGGAGACCTGCGGCTTCTATAACACCGTCGGTTTCAACGACGATACCCGCGCCTATCTGTCGATTCCGGCGCGCCATGACATGGCACGCCGGGTGGATTGTGCCTATCTCGCTCGCCTCGTCGCCGACCACCGCCTCGACGAGGAGGAGGCGCACGACCTTGCGCGCGAACTTGCTTACGGGCTCGCCAAGCGGGCGTATCGCTTGTGAGTCAATTCAAGGTGCTGCAGCGACCTTGGCGCGCCGATGAGACGCGCGGCGTTGCAGGGGCCGGCCGCTCGGGAGACGTCCGGCATAACGATGGAGGAGAATGAGAATGAAGATCACACGCAGAAATTTTGTCGGCGGCGTTGCCGGCATGGCGGGGTTAAGCCTTATCCCCACCCGCGGCTTTGCGCAGGCCAAGGCGCCGTCGGCACCCGTCACGATCACCGTCGTCGACGTTGCCGGTAACCTGGCGCTGACGCAGGGCATGTTCGAGAACTACGCTGCGGCAAAGCCGGAATGGGTGTCGAGCTTCGCCTTCACCAAGGCCCCGGCCCCCGAATTGCCGTCGAAGATCAAGGCGCAGCAGGCCGCCGGCAAGGTTGATATCGACCTCGTGCTCACCGGCACCGACGCGCTTTCCGCCGGGCTCGATCAGGGGCTCTGGGTGGATCTCTCCGCGCACAAGGCAAGCCTCCCGAACCTTGAAAGCATCCTCTTGCCGCAGGCCTTCAAGATGCAGGCTCTCGCGAAGGACCAAGGTGTCGTCATCACCTATTATCCCTCCGGTCCGCTGATCGAATATATTCCTGAGCGCGTCGCGACACCGCCGAAGACGGCCGCCGAACTGCTCGAATGGACCAAGGCCAATCCGAAGCGCTTCATGTATGCGCGTCCGGCCAATTCCGGTCCCGGCCGCACCTTCCTGATGGGGCTTCCGTATCTCCTCGGCGACAGCGATCCGCACGATCCGGTCAATGGCTGGAGCAAGACCTGGGAATATTTGAAGGCGCTCGGCGAAAACATCGAATATTACGGCACCGGAACGACGCAGGTGATGAAGGAGCTCGGCGAGGGCACCCGCGACATCGTCGTCACGACCACCGGCTGGGATATCAATCCGCGCGTGCTCGGCATCGTTCCGGCCGAGGCGAAAGTCGGTACCCTCGAAGGCTTCCATTGGGTGACAGATGCGCATTATGCGGTCATTCCGAAGGGCGTGTCCGAGGAAAAAGTTGGCGTGCTCATCGACGTCATCAACTTCATCCTGCAGCCGCAGCAGCAGGCGATCGCCTTCGACGAGGGCTATTTCTACCCGGGCCCGGCGGCGAAGGGCGTGACGCTCGACATGGCGCCGCAGGAAAGCCAGGACGCCATCGCCGAGTTCGGACGGCCGGAATACGAAGACTGGATCGCCAACAACCCGCTCGAGGTTCCGCTTGAGCCGGCCAAGCTCGTCGATGCCTTCCGCATCTGGGACGAACAGATCGGCGCGTCCAAGGGCTGAACAAGCTTCGATCAACCGGATGCGACGCCGGCGACGTGCTGGCGCCGCATCCGAACGCTATCGGCCGGGCAGACGCAGCGCGCTCGGCGAATGGGTGTCGTTCCCATCCGCTAAAGGCTCGGCAACCGGAAAGCGCATCATGAATAGGAGAATACCTTGACCCTGCCGGTTCAAAACCCAAGACAGGCGCCCCCGCAGCAACAGGGCCAGTTAAAAAAGGGCGAGTCGAGACAGGGCGCTCGTCTGGAGCTTGATGGCCTGCGCCGCTCGTTCGGCGCGTACAACGCGCTTGACGGCATCGATCTCGCGATCGAGCCGGGCGAATTCATCGCGCTTCTCGGACCCTCGGGCTGCGGCAAGTCGACGGCGCTCAACTGCGTCGCAGGCCTCCTGCCGCTGACGGGCGGCGAAATCCGCCTCGGCGGCCAGCGCATCGATCAGCTGGAGCCGGAAAAGCGCGGATTCGGCATGGTGTTCCAGAGCTATGCGCTCTTTCCGCATATGAGCGTGCGTCGCAATGTCGGTTTCGGCCTTGCCATGCAGGGTATCGGCGGCGCCGAGGCGGACAAGCGGATCACCGACGCGCTCAATCTCGTGCGCCTCGGTTCGCAGGCCGACAAGCTGCCGGGGCAACTGTCCGGCGGCCAGCAGCAGCGCGTCGCCATCGCCCGCGCCGTCGTCATCAGGCCTCCGGTCGTGCTCATGGACGAGCCGCTCTCCAACCTCGACGCCAAGCTCAGACTCGAGATGCGCGCCGAAATCCGCGGCATCCACGACCAGATCGGCTCGACCACCATCTACGTGACGCACGATCAGGACGAGGCGCTTTCGCTTGCCGACCGCATCGTCGTGATGAGCCAGGGCCGCATCATGCAGATCGGCACGCCCGAAGATCTCTACCAGCGCCCCGTCCATGTCGAGGTGGCGGATTTCATGGGCTTCCGCACCCGACTTGCCGGGCGGGTCCTGTCGGTCTCCGGCAGCGAGGCGGAAATCGAGGCGGCCGGTGCCAGGCTTACGGGCACGGTGCGCGAGCCGCTGAAGCCGGGGGACGCCGCAATCCTTTCCGTGCGCCCGGAAGACCTCGTGGCTATCGAGGGCGGCGACGGAATCCAGGTCACGGTGAACAGCATGGAATATCGCGGCCGTGCCTTCTTCGGCATGGCGCATGCCACTGACGGCTCCGAACTCTATTTCCGCGCCGACCATGCGCTGCTGCGCGGTGCGGCCGCAAGACTGCAGCCGGTCGCCGGCCGGGCGCTGCTCTTCAAGGGGCAGGCAGCATGAACAGGCCCTCCCTCCGGTTGCGGCTCGCCGCCCGCGGTTTCGACGCGACCACGCTGCTCGTCCTGCCCGGACTGGCGGTGATGCTCGCGCTGTTCGTCTATCCGTTCATTTACGGCATCATCGATTCGCTGGCACCGCGCGAGGGCGTCTGGTATTCGAACTATACCCGCTTCTTCACCGACCGCTTCCAGTTCGCAACGATCGGCGCGACGCTCTGGCTCGCTTTGCCGGTGACGATCGTCAATATGGCGCTGGCGCTGCCGATTGCCTTTCGCGTGCGGCTGATGCGCCGGCAGCGGCTGTTGACGACGATCCTCGTGCTGCCGATCACGCTCGGCACGGTATTCGTCGCCGATGGCCTGCTGACCTTCCTCGGTCCTCAGGGCTGGTTCAACCGCGCGCTGATCCTCGTCGGGCTGCTCGAAGCGCCGGTGAAGCTCACCAACAACTATTGGGGCGTCTTCGCCTCGCTGCTGATCACCGGGTTCCCCTTCGCCTTCCTCCTGACGCTCTCCTACGTGACCGGCATCGATCCGGCGATCGAGCAGGCGGCCGCGACGCTCGGGGCCGGACCGCGGCAGCGCTTCTTCCGGGTCTTCCTGCCGTTGCTCGTGCCGGGCCTCGCCGTCACCTTCTGCCTCGCGTTCGTCCAGGCCTTCGCGGTGTTTCCATCGGCCGTGCTGCTCGGTGCGCCCGCCGGGCCGACACGGGTGATTTCGATTGCCGCCTACCAGGCTGCGTTCGAGCAGTACGATCACTCGATGGGCTCGGCGATCGCGATCATCATGGGCCTCGTCGAACTCGTCGTGGTCGTGGCGGTGCTCGGCCTGCGGTCGCTCTTCTATCGCGGACCCGCCGGCGGCACGAAAGGGTGACGCAATGCACTTCGACGTTTCAATGACATTCTACCTTGGACCAGAAAGGCTGACGCCATGATCCGTGACCAGGGCATTGCCTCCAAGCTGTGGCGCTTCTCCGTATGGGCACTCGCCGGCCTCTTCGTCCTCAACTTGATCGGGGTTATCGCCGCCGTGGTGATGAACTCCTTCGCCAGGCGCTGGCTCGGCACCTGGCTGCCGTCCGGCTGGACGACGCGCTGGTATTTCGACGCCTGGAGCGAGTTCCAGCTTTCGAGCGTCGTTCTCGTTACCTTCCAGGTCGTCTTCGCCGTCGTCCTCATTTCCGGAATGATCGGCGTCGTCACCGCCTATGCGCTGGCGCGGCGCGACTTTCCCGGCAAGCGTGCGATCATCCTGCTCTTTCTGCTGCCGCTCCTCATCCCGCCGCTCACCTACGGCATTCCGCTGGCGACGGTCCTTTACCAGATCGGTCTCGGCGGCTCGTTCTGGGGCGTGGTGCTGATCAACCTGGTGCCGTCGCTGCCCTTCGTCATCCTGGTGATGATCCCGTTCATCGAGCAGATCGATCCGCGTATCGAAGCCGCCGCGCGCGTCTTCGGCGCGGGGACCGGCAGCCTCTTCCTGCGCATCCTGCTGCCGCTCCTGTTGCCGGGCATGCTGGCGGCGCTGCTTCTCGTCCTCGTGCGAACCATCGCCATGTTCGAGCTCACCTTCCTGATCGCCGGGCCGACGAGCCAGACGCTGGTTGTCGCACTGTACTATGCGGTCTTTGCCTCGGGCGTTCGTGCCAGCCAGTCGATTGACGCGATGGCCGTCGTCTATATGGTGACGACGCTCTTCTGGCTGGTCCTCGCGCTCCAATTCGTCAGCCCGACGCAGATCGTCGCGCGCGCCAAACAACAGCAGGCTTCATGATGCGGCTCTCACGACAGATACTCGACCGGCTGCCGGCTACCGTCAAACGGCCGGAATACGACCCCGCCCGGCTTGCCGTCGGCATCGTCCACCTCGGCATCGGCGCGTTCCACCGGGCGCACCAGGCCGTCTTTACCGATGCGGTGCTCGCAGAGGATCCTTCCTGGGGTATCTGCGGTGTCTCGCTGCGCAGCCCCGAAACGCGCGATGCGCTCGCGCCGCAGGATGGGCTCTATACGCTCAAGGTCCAGGATGGCGAGGGCGAGGAACTGCAGGTGATCGGCAGCGTCGCCGAACTTCTCTGCGCGCCGGAGGACCCGGAAGCCGTTCTTGCCCGCATGGCCGACCCGGCGACGCGGATCGTGTCGCTGACGATCACCGAGAAGGGTTATTGCCACAACCCGGCGACCGGGCAACTCGATGAAGCTCATCCCGACGTCGTCCATGATCTTCAGAACCCGGCGCGGCCGAAGTCGGCGGTCGGCTTCATCGTGGAAGCGCTTGCGCGGCGGGCGAGCGCAGGCGTGCCTGCGTTCACGCTGCTCTCCTGCGACAATCTTCCGTCCAACGGCCACGTGCTGAAAAACGTCGTCACGCGCTTCGCGGAGCTGCGCGATCCGGGCCTCGCCAACGTTATCCGGGAGCTTGCCTCGCCGTCGACCATGGTTGACCGGATCGTCCCGGCGACGACGGAAAAGGACCGGTCGGAGATTTCCGTGGCGATCGACGTCGTCGATGCCTGGCCGATCGTGACCGAACCGTTCCGACAGTGGGTGGTGGAAGACGATTTTCCGCTCGGCCGTCCGGCCTGGGAGAAGGCAGGGGTCGTTTTCGTGGACGACGTCGCCGTCTTCGAGATGATGAAACTGCGCTTGCTCAACGGCAGCCATTCGACGCTTGCCTATCTCGGCTATCTCGCCGGTGCGGAGACGGTTGCCGAAGCCATGGCGCTGCCGGGTATGGAGGCGCTGATCGAAGGATTGATGGTCGAGGAAGTGTCGCCCACCTTGCCGGCGCTGCCGGGCTTCGATCTCGCAGAATATCGCCGGGCACTGCTGCAGCGGTTCCGCAATCCGGCGCTGCGTCACCGGACATGGCAGATCGCCATGGACGGATCGCAAAAGCTGCCGCAGCGGCTGCTCGGAACCATCCGCGACCGCATCGCCGCGAAATCCTCCTATGACCGCCTGGCGCTCGGCGTCGCCGCCTGGATGCGATACGCGCGCGGCATCGACGAAAAGGGTAACGGCATCGATGTCCGCGACCCGCTTGCCGGCCGGATCGCCGGCGTGGCGCAACCGCTGCAACGGCCCGAGGAGATCGTGGCTGCGCTTCTGCGCATCGCGGAGGTATTCGGCGATGACCTGTCGTCGGATGAAGCGTTCCGCGACACGCTCGTCCGCACGCTCGCCAGGTTGATGTCGGACGGCGCTGCAGCGGTCGTCAAATCCCACGCATGAAGCCGGCTGCATGATTTCTCAAATCGGCGACGAGAATTCAAAGTGCTACAGCGTCCTTTGCGCGTCTCATTACAGCGCCGTGCGTCCTTTAGGACGCACAAAGGACGCTGTAACTC
>NZ_WITC01000132.1 GCF_009601505.1 Sinorhizobium terangae | reverse complement strand
CGGGCGCTGACGCCGCAGTCGGTCAACCTGATCCTGAAAAGTCGCTGCAAACAGGCCGGCCTCGATCCGGCACTATTTTCCGCCCATGGACTTCGGTCCGGCTATCTGACCGAGGCGGCCAACCGCGGTGTTTCCCTGCCGGAAGCGATGCAGCAGTCACTGCACAAATCGGTCACCCAAGCGGCGAGCTACTACAACAACGCGGAACGAAAGAATGGACGAGCGGCCCGGCTAATCGTCTAACCGTGACGACGTACCGAAGAGTGCATCGGCTCGCCTCTCAAACGGCTGCCATTCTTCCGGTTCCGCTTCCGCCTCCGATCTATCGTGCCGGTCAGCACCCGATGCTGCCCTGCCCCAGGCTTCAGCACGCTGCATCAGCGACGCCATCTCTCCCCTCAAGCGATGCGAGCGTTGCAGGTCGGCGGCGTGCTCGGCGTTCTGGCGGGGATCGTAGAATACGGCGATCGCCTCGCCGACTGCCTGTCGTGCCGCCTCCAATTGTCCTTTCAGGCTCTCCAGCTCGGCTTTGGCCGCAAAATACTGTCTCATCACCGCGACAAGTTCGCGGTCACTGGCGCTGATCTCCACGATGCTTCCTCCACCATTGCTCGCCAAATCCCTTGCTAACTGTTGGCGGCATCGTGTCCCAGTCTGGGAGGCCGGGCGTTGAAAAGATCTCATAGGTCATGCCGCGCGGTATTGTGATTACCACCTAATGCTGGTTTGGAGGCAATCGACCTACCATGCACCAGCTTTTCGAGTACCGCCGTTGAGTAGTGCTCGCTGGCGTAGATGATCGGGCTTGGCAGCGTGTTCAAGCGCCCCGGGGCTATGGTTGAGCCGGCTGCGTCGAATATCGGATAGGTGCCTTTCGGGTCGCCTATTCGAAATGCCGACAGCGTGCGATCAAGAATCTGGGCGCTCACGCAGCGCTGCCGTATTTCAGGCTGGCGAGGGTTTCCAGGACGAGTTCGGCGCCGATCTCGCTCTGAATGACCACATCAATCGGACGTTTGTCCTCGAGCATGGGGTGGGGCCGAAACAGGAAATCACGAAGATCGTTTTCGAAAATGTCGGCGAGATCGACGTTATCTGCGCCCCCAGCCTGACCGGCAACCCGACTGTGAGAGCGGAGGTGCGCGGCCGAGACGTTCTGCTCGAGACCCCCGGGGAAATCATCGCAAAGAAGGTTTACTACCGCGGCGGCGCGATGCAGCCCCGCGACATGTTCGACATCGCCTGCGTCGTGAAAAACTCACGGCGCGGAGTACCTCAATGACGCCCTGACACCGTTCCACGATAAATGCGAGGCGGCGCTGAAAGTTGCTCGCCAGATGAACCCGCAGTTCGCGGAGACCATCATGACGAGACTTCTGTACCGAGAGGGCTTCTCCGATATTCCGCAAGTGGCTCAGTCAATGACGATTGAACTCCTCGAAACCATCTGCACTGGCGCAAACACCTAGCGGGCGTTGCGAAGCCTTGCGGTCGGGGGCACCGTTCGCCCGCACCATCGCCATCAACATTACTCGCCAGACGCAGGCTTGCGTCAGATTGCGCAAGTAGCCGCCCGGCGTTCTCTCAGCCGGTTGATGATTTCCTCACGCAGCATTTGCATTTCGTCGAGGATCGGCTCTATATCCGCATTCGTCGGCGTACGGGGATGCGGCCGGTCAGCTCGAGGAAATAATTCTTCGATGCGTCCCCAGTCGCCGGCAACCCCCTCCTCCATTGCCGCGCTAAGTAGTTTACGAACGTCGCGCCGGCAGATAGACAGCGCCTCCTTGGTCGCGCGGAAGCGCCTGCCATCCGCTGCCACGTGCTGCGCGGGTGTGGGCGAGCTCCTCGGCGCGCGAGCCAACGGCTCAGGTTGAAACCGAACGCCTCCTGGATCGAGCCGCGATCGTCCTTGCGCGCGTACCGCTTGCCGTTGGCGCTGTCCCTCCGCTGGATCAGGCCGGTGTCGACGAGCGCGGCGAGATGACGGCGCACGGTCGTCCCGGCAATACCGTGCGCGCGCACCGAGAACTGATCATTCGATGGAACGACGATGAGGCCGCGATCTTCGACAAAGGCTTCTCTATAATCAGGCCACGGCTCGTCCTCCTATTATGAGGATTGGTCCGGCCCGTCCGAGCAACCCTCGGAAGAACAGCTTAGGGCGAGCCATCTCACTCCCGAAGAGGACATACATGGTGTAATCGCGGGCTGAGGCCCTTCTGGATCCGATCATGATTTTGGAGAGGTGGCTGCTCCCCGATAAGATGAGATACGGGCTCTCGACCGGATGCTGGGGCCAGCATCAACGGAGAACAGCCACGACAGAGTATATCGCTCTCGACGTTTCAATGAAAGAGTCGGCAATTTCGATCCGCCGCGCGGGCAAGCGAATCTGGCGCGGAAAGTGGGCCTCTGCTCCGACCGTCATTGCCGAACTATATGCCTCTAAAACTCAATGCCATCTACTTCGTCGTTCCGGGTCCACTGATTGCTTGTTTGGTGGCAGGTGTATTGTGGTTTCAAAGTGACGAGCAGCGGCAGCCACGGCGTTCGCGCGTGGGACTTGCACTTGACGAGTAACCGGATCGCATCACGTTGAGGGTTGACGGGTGCTATGCGTCCATGCCGACGATCCGCTGCACACGGACGCCGAGCGATCGGCATATCCGTCCTGCCGCGTTCGAAGAACCCGCCACAAGCAGAACGCGAAGAGCAGCCTTGACCAACGTCAAGATACTTCCGTTTCCAGTCGGAAATCGTTGATGGGGCGAAAGGTCGATAGGCTGGGGGTATCGAGCAAGGCCGATACTGATACGATTCAGATAGATCGCAATATCGAATGCCATGGGATGTCCTTAACAGCTAGAATTCGTATCGTTGAACGCTCGCCGGAAGGGAGATGACGTCTCTAGGTCACGGAGCAGAGTACGATGGCCATCTCCCCTATAGTGAACGTGCCGACCACTCCGGAGCCATTCCTCGGGTTCGCACTGAACCAAACCCGCCGTTCGAGCGCGGCAAATATCGCCGTGATACCGGAGAGTCGCGCATTGCTCGTACGGGGCGTTAAACATCACGGTGCTGCGATAACAGGTACACAAAGGACTTCCGATCCACAGCGGATTGCAACAGTTCGTATCGATCTTCTCAGGCCTCCGCTCATAGTGACTGGCTGTGGCTCACTACGAGTGGTCGAGATAAGCGTCGAACGCAGCAGCAACGGAGCGAAGCAAAATGCGATGGCCATCGCGCACGCGGATGAAGCCATTCTCGACGTCCACTATCCCGTCGTCGGCCAGCATGGCCAAGCGCTCAGCTGAATCGGGAGGATGGCTCCAATCGAATCCGTGGGCGGCACAGATTGTCGGTACGTCGCCCTCGAAGAGTACGGGGAACTTTCTTCTGAGGCTCTTCCTGGCACTTGGCACGGTTCTTGAAACTCTCTCGTTGCGGGCGACAAGCGACAGGAATGCCGACGGGCAGCAGAAGACGACAATGAAGACTGATATGGCAGCCTATGGTGTAACCGAATTAACTCCTGAAGAAGCATCTGCGAAACATCGGGGGTTTTTTGGCCGATTGTGGCGGCGATTGGCAGCGCCGTGGGGGTAGCAATCCTTTTGGCTGGAATTGTAACAGAACTGATTAGACGTAAGCAGGACGGTTAGGGGTCTGAAAAAGCATAAATGGCGCAAGCTGGCAGCATTGATCGCGATATATTTGCACTGATGATCTCGTGACCTGCGCTTGTGCTGCCCCGGGGTTTGTCGAAATTGCGACATGCCAGGTTCGAGCCGGCATGCCGCGCACTGAATAATATAAATTAACAGCTTTCTCGGCTCTTCCTGCGCAGTTGGATCGACGCTTGATGTTCTCGTGGTGCAATGAAACCTGCTCCGTTCCTTTGCAAGAGATTTTGCGGTGTGGCTTCGATCCACGAGTATGCATCGGCGTCAATGGTTGGTGTCAGTGCCTTTCCTGACCACGAGACGCTCTTCGCCATCGGCTGCGAGAGCGTGCTGAGCACGCCCGTACTATGGAGAGGTGCGGTGATCGGATCCGTGAACATCCTCCATACCGAGCACCATTACACGGAAGATATGTGCGGACTTGCCAGCCTCTATGCACGATGCCCGGCCGCCGCATTTCTGGAAGGGTGAGGAATTCCATGTCTCTTCTATTCAAGAACGCAACGATCGTGGACGCGACGGACGGCGGGGTGCGCGCGGGGCACTCTTCATCGAAGACGGTGTCATCCGGGACACTGCCTTCAGGGGTAGCAGTCCAGCGAACAGCCACGTTGTGGACCTGCAGGGGAAGACCCTCATGCCTGGGCTCATTGATTGTCACGTTCACGTCGTCGCCAGCATGATGAACCTCGGTCAGAATGCCGCTCAACCCGACCCGATTGCCGTACTTCGCTCCCTCCCGATCATGACAGGAATGCTGGAGCGAGGCTTCACGACTGTGCGCGACGTCGGCGGCGCGCCCCCTTCCCTCGCCGACGCGCAAATGGAAGGCATGATTGCCGGACCCAAGCTGGTGGTGTGCGGCAAAGCCTTGTCCAAGACTGGCGGGCACGTCGACTTCCGCACGAAGTACGACACACGCGAGGCTCACCGGAACGACGAGGCGTTCGGTTCGCTCGGCCGCATCGCAGATGGAGTCGACGAAATCCGGCGCGCCTGCCGGCAGGAGCTTCGGCAAGGTGCGAAGTTCATAAAGGCCATGGCGAACGGCGGCGTGGCCAGTCCAACCGATCCGATCGAATGGTTTGGCTATTCCGAAGACGAGTTACGTGTCGCCGTCGCCGAGGCCCGGGACGCCGGGACCTACGTTTCGGCCCATCTCTACACCGCAGAGGCGATCAAGCGCGCGGTAACGTGCGGCGTCCATTCGCTCGAACACTGCAATTTGATAGACGAGGTGAACGCAAGCCTCGCGGCCGAAGCCGGCGCTATCGCCGTCCCAACGCTGACGACCTTCGAAGCCCAAGCGAAAGAGGGAGAGCATCTCGGCCTTCCGTCCACCAGCAGGCCGAAACTCGATCTGGTGCGCTCCGCAGGCTTCAAAAGTTTAGAGGTCCTTCGCGCCGCCGGCGTCAAGATGGCCTACGGGACAGACCTGCTCGGCGCAACTCACGCATACCAGAACCATGAATTCCTTTATCGTTCCGAGGTGCTTCTCCCGCGCGAGATCCTGGCGAGTGCAACGACCGTGGCCGCCGAACTGGTCGGCGCGAAGGGTCGGCTTGGACAAGTTCTCGAAGGGGCGGTCGCGGACCTTCTTGTAGTCGCCGGCAACCCGCTCGAAGACATCAGCATCCTCGCCAGGCCCGAGCGACATCTGCTGGGGGTCATACAGGACGGTAAGATCGTCGTGGATCGGCTGCATTAGAAAGCGCGGCAACCGCTAAGTCGATAGAATGGCGATCGAATTGATTGTCACTCATGAACCCACGTAACGGTCGAGCAGACCCTCTCCGGTTGATCGTGCACGGAGCGGATTCGAACGAGCGGCTTAAGGCTCTGCTGTAAAACACCAACGAAGCCTTACGCGCCGCTGCGCCGGCTTCCGTTGCTTCGCTACGAGGCATGACTTCCAGGTCGACCCGGTTGCGCCAATAGGCATTCCCGCCGAGTACTTGTGCTGAGTAGCTTTTGTCGCTGTCCTTTTCTGTTCCAGATCACACCCGGGGCCCTGCAGTGCAGGACGCCGACTATCCGTCATTTCAAGTTTTTAACCCTTTTTAACTTTTTACCAGATGGAGAAGTTGTTACTGGGCCTCGGCTGGACACGCCCGGTTAGGCGACAGCGCCGCTCGTTAGTGCCTCCGTACTCATTGTTGATCGCAGCCAAGATCGGCTGGTCGGGTTGGACGAGCGGTTCGATGCTGTGGGCAAGGCGGGGCTGCCTTCGAATGAGACCACTGCGGCGGGCTAATCGCACTGCTCGCGAGGTGATGTGCAGGAAAACGCAGGGATCAAGGGGAGAAAATGAACTTCGACGACGTGGACAGCATCGTACGCACTGCCCTCCAGGCAATGCGACAGGGCCGGATCGGGTTTTCGGTACAGCAAGTGAATTGCGTCAATGAGCACCATGAAGTGTTTTATTCCGAATGTTTGGCGAGACTTGAAAAACTCGACGGCACCGTGATCACCGCCGGCGAATTCTTGCCCGCCCTGGAAGCATCGGGGCATGCGCCAGAATTGGATTGCCATATGTTGAACTTAGCCTTCGAATGGTTGTCCAACAGCGCGTCCGGACCGCTCGGATGCAACGTCTCATCCTCGAACTTCTCCAGCAGAGAACGCCGGACGATGCTCTTCGACCAGCTCCATCGGAACCGGTCGCTCGCACCGCGACTGGTCTTGGAGATTACAGAGAGCGCGCCCATCATACAGCAGTTCGGCGTTGCGGAATTCATCCAAGACATTCGGAAGTTAGGTTACAGAATTGCTATTGACGATTTTGGGACTGGTTTCTCGAGTCCCGAAACCATTTTTTCGATGGCCGTCGACATCATCAAGATCGGCGCTTTTTTCGCACAGTTGAGCAGGCGTTCGGAGGCTGACCGCTTGTTACATCACATGGTCGGGTTGGCCTCCTGTGTGGCCCCGACGATCGTCGTCGAAGGGATCGAGACCTACGAGCAGCTTACGCTGGCAAGAACGGCTGGAGCCACCCATGTGCAGGGATACCTGCTGTCAGAACCGACGCTGTGCCCGATTTTTCGTGGATTGGGATATCCCGCCGTCATGGACAGCACGGTCCGGCCTGGGTTGAAACCTATCCGCTTTGGCAAGCTGTCGGCTTGACAGACCGCCGTCCTGCCTACCTCAGACACGGTGTGTGTCGCTCAATTGAGAGCCGCTTCGCTTCGGTGGAGATTCGTGCACCATGCTGCGGGCCGGGATTGGCGTCACCCGCAATCCACGACCAGTAGGATCAATGGTTACAGTTCGCTGTATCGGTATCCAGAACCGCGAACAGTTTGAATGCAGGATCCACTCTCCTCGCTCAGTTGCTTCAGTTTCTTTCGCAATCGACTGACATAGACATCGAGCGTCTTGTCATACGGGTCGAACTCGCGAAAGAAAGCGATCTTGTACAGGAAAGACTTCGAACAATTTCGGTTTTTGTTTTTGTAGAGTGCTTCAATGATGCGTGCTTCCGCGTCCGTTAGCCGCATTTCACTGCCACTACATGCCAAAACTCTTCTTTGAAGGTCGCAGATCACGCGCCCGAAAGACACCAGGTCCTTTCGCTGCTCCACCGGCCGTTCGGACCTGTGCGTCACGAGCCTCCTCATTCGGGCCTGCAATTCCCGGATATGAAACGGCTTCATCATGTAATCGTCTGCGCCGAGGTCAATTGCATCGGCGCGACTGTCGCCGGTTCCCGCCCCGGAAATCAGAATAAGCGGAACATTTGTGTTGCGCCGGATGGCCCGCAATATCTCGATCCCGTTACCATCCGGGAGATTTATGTCGATGACAATCCCGTCAAAGTAATCGATCTCACAGCTGTGCACGATGTGCGCAGCCTGTTTGTATGTCGACAGAAACCGGAGGCGATCGGAGCGGACCGGCCACGTAATGCGAATCGTTTCGGCGATCAACGGATCGTCTTCGATGACAAGTATATCCATGAAACAAGGTTGCCTTCGATCTGCAGTAATCCCACCCGCAGTGGCAAGCTGACATCTATCTGACGAGTGCTGCAAGCCAGTTGTCTGCCGGAAGGGCTAAACCACTCTCTGGAAGATCTTCCCCGCTATGCTTCATGTATCCTCCCCCAACGCATCCGTGGCGTGCCCGGACCGTTTGGTCCGAGACACGTTTCCATGCCACTGCCTCTATGCCGCGAGTTGCTTAATTGCCACCTCTTTAACTTGCTTTTACGCTTTTTTACTTATGCTCAGGCGCGGCAAGTTTGGGCGGCAGCACCCCCTCGAGCGCAAGCACAGGACGCGCAGATGAGGCCCCACAAGGGCGTTAAACGTTGCCATCGAGCATCAGACGAACTTTTACGGCCAGCTCCGACGCACGATAAGGCTTCCTGAGAAAGTGGATACCGAACCCGAGGTCGCCTTGGCCGTTGTCGGCGTATCCAGAAGTAAACAAAATAGGCAAATTTGGACGAATGATGCGCGCCTCTTGCGCTAAGTCAAGCCCACTTAGTCGGCCAGGCATTACTACGTCGGTAAACAGAAGATCTATATCTGTTGTTCCTCGGAGAGCGTCCAGGGCCTGTTGTCCGTTGCTCGCCGGAACAAGCTTGTAGCCGAGATTTGCGAGTTGTGTGGCTGCATAGGTGCGTACCAGCTCATTGTCATCCACCAAGAGAATCGTCTCTGAGCCTCGTGGCAGCTTGCTCCTGCTTGGACTCGATGTTGTTTCCTTATCAGCTTGGACGGCTCTCGGAAGGTACATCTTGACCGTCGTGCCTTCACCGGGTTGCGAGTGAATCTTGACGTGGCCATTCGACTGCTTGGCAAAACCAAAGACCATGCTGAGGCCGAGACCACTGCCTTTCCCGGCTTCTTTGGTCGTGAAGAACGGTTCGAAGGCTCGCGCGAGGACGTGGGGCTCCATCCCCGTTCCCGTATCGGAGATTGTCATCACCACGTATTGCCCGGGCGCGGTGTCCGCATTCGAATCGGCCAAGTGCTCATCGAGAGAGATGTTTGCGGTTTCAATCATCAGACGTCCGCCGCATGGCATCGCATCGCGCGCATTGATGCAAAGGTTCAGGATTGCCGTTTCAAGCTGAGCGGGATCGACGAGAGCCTTCCAAAGGTCCGCCGGTTGGAGAACGTCGATCTCTATGTCTTGGGAAATTGTCCGCCGTAGGAGGGCGTCCAAACCATCCAGCAGACAATTGAGATCGACCACTTGTGGTTCAAGCGACTGTCGGCGCGCAAAGGCAAGCAGTCGGTGCACCAATTCGGAACCCCGTTGAGCAGCCGCCCAGGTCATTTCAGCGAGACGGCGCAGGTCCTTGTCATCACTCAGCCGGTCTACGAGAACCTCCGCATTGCCCAGTAGGACGGTCAGAAGATTGTTGAAGTCATGCGCTAAGCCCCCGGTCAACTGTCCGATTGCCTCAAGCTTTTGCGCTTGTCTCAGTTGCTCCTCGACGGCGAGGCGCGCTGTTATATCCGAATTGATCGAGAGGATCGATCGCGGGCTGCCATCAACATCACGCATCAAGGAGCATCGCGCCTCCACGGTAATGCGGGTCCCGTCCCGGCGCCGCTGCGCGATCTCCCCGCTCCATTCCCCCGTTGCCACGACGGCGGCTACATAAGCGCGGAGATTGGAATTATAATCGCCCCCGTAAAGCAGTTCGCGAAGAGATCGGCCTACTGCTTCCTCCGCCGTCCATCCGTAGATACGTTCCGCGCCCTTGTTCCAAAACAGGACCCTCTGGTCGATGTCATGGACGATGATCGCATCGCGGGCAAGGTCGAGAAGTGCAGCCTGCTGGGTGAGCTTGTCTTCGGCTTCCTTTCGTGCCGAAATGTCAGTCATGCCGCCGACGAATCGAACCGGATTTCCCTGTTGATCGTAGATAATATATCCGGAATCCTCGACATGCGCGGTCGAGCCATCGCTGCGAAGGAACCTGTAGTCATCTTTCCATGTTTGTTGCCTGCGATCCATCGCTACTTGAGTGGTGCGCAACACGCGTTCTCGGTCGTCCGGATGGACATGGGTTTTCCAGAATTCAAGGTTCCTGCGGCTTTCTTCGGGCGAGTGACCGAACACCGCCTTCAGGCCATCACTCCACCAGATCGCGTCTGTAGAAACGTTCCAGTCCCAGATGACGTCCGCAGTTACACTTGCGACTGCCCGAAATAGCTCCTCACTTTCTCGACTCTTCTGCTCAGCAACCAGACGCTTGGTTACATCCAGAGCCATTATCAGCCTTGCGCTTCGACCTTCAAAGTCGAAAGGATGGGACGATATTTCTGCGAATATAATCTGGCCACCCCTAAGCCGATGGCGCCAAACGCTTGGCTCCTCGTGGCCGCGCGGTCCCTTGGCTATACTTTCCAACAACGCAGATAAATCTTCCTGGAGACAAATGTCTCTGATGGTCATTTTCAAGAATTCTTGCCGAGAGTAGCCGTACCGAGCAACAGCGGCATCATTCACCATTAAGAATTGCAGTGACTCAATATCGTACACCCACATTGCTTGTGGATGGGACTTAAACAGTTGTGCATAGGAGTATGCACTTTTCTGCTCCGCATTGAGGGGATCATCTGTCATCGTCATTTGAGCTGTACCAAGGCAACAAACCCGCTGAAGCACGAGGCTCCGAAACCCTTAAGCGCCGCAGGAAGAGAGTGTGCCACTTCGTCGAAAGGACGTCGGCCCACACAATAGCGGCGGCCGCTATGCGCCCGACACCATCAGAGGAACGGACAGCGAAGTATGAGTCTCATCGAAAATTTCGAATGTGTATCTTCCCTCAGGATCGATGTTCACAGAGTAGCTCATGCGGTCGCGAATGTGATTGTTCTCATCGAACGTGAGTACCTTCGGTTTCAATGAAGTAATCCGGCTTTCATCGAGATAGACCGAGTTGCAAATGATGATCTGGTCACCGGGCTGACACGTGCGCGCCGCGGCTCCGTTGAGCACGCAGCACCTCGACCCGCGTTCACCAAGAATGACGTATGTTGAGATCCGGGCGCCGGAATTCTTATTCCAGATCTCGACGAACTCCATCGGCAGGATGCCGGCTTCCTCGCAATGATCAGGGTCAAGAGTAATTGACCCATGATAGTTGAGATTTGCCTCCGTCACGTAGATGCCATGCAGTTTGCCTGCGACAAGCTTTCTCATGTTCCCTCACCCATCACTTTGTCGCGGCCTTAATAGAGGAAAGCCTGCGAGACCGGAAGGCACTCGTATGCCAAACAGTCAGGCACCAGGTGGAGGCTCCCGGTCGATCGCAGCATGCTGCCGCCTTTAAAGATTCGAACAGCCGACTCACGACATGCCACCGCCATACCTCACCTGAAATTCCGCGTCTTCACCCTGATCGCGTCGCTGCAGATCGGATCGACGATGTCGCGCGGCCGCGGGTCATTCGGGAGCCCGCTTGGATCCGCCGCCGGCGATCCATGACGAACTCGTCCCCGCGTCCGTGCGGAAGCGGAAGGATTGCATTGCGATCACCGACCTCGCGAGCTTGGACGACAGGTCCGTCAGCCGGTGTCCGACGCGGTTTCGAGAACCCTAAATGCTGAGGAGCACAGCCCCTCCGGTCATCCCCGCCCCGGCCGCCGTTAGCAACACCTTCTCCCCGGGCAGGAAGGACTTGGCCTTGTGCGCAAGCGACAGCGAGAGCGGGATCGTTGCGGCCGAAGAATTGCCGTGCTCCTCGATGGTGCGCACGGTCCTTGACGGATCGATGCCGAGATTGTCGCAAACCGCATCGAAGATCCGGACATTTGCCTGGTGCGGCACGAAGCGGCTGACGTCCGCCGGGCCAAGACCGGCATCGGCGAGCGCGCGGGTTGCGCAGGCCGACATCATCTCCACCGCCCGGACGAACACCTCCCGTCCGTCACGCATCGTCATCAGCACATCCTCCGCCCGCATACAAGACGTGAAGGGCCGGCTGCTGCCGCCGGCGGGGATGGTGATCAGATCGTAGCCGCTCCCGTCGGAAGCCAGGTCCACGCCGATAAGGCCCTTGTCAGGATCGTCCGAGGGCGCAACGACGACGGCGCCGGCCGCGTCGGCGAAGAGCACGGCGCTTGCCCTTTCGGCCGGGTTGATGCGGCGGCTCAGGATGTTGGCGGCAACGACGAGGACCGGTTTTCCCCGGGTGCGGACGAAACCGTCGGCGAGCGTCAGCGCGTAAAGGAAGCCCGAGCAGGCGCCGGCCAGGTCGATCGCACCGGAATTGGCAAGCCCGAGACGATGGGCGAGCAGCGGTGCCGAAGGCGGCAGCAGGTGATCGGGCGTCGATGTCGCGAGCAGCGTCAAGGCGATGCGGTCCCGTGAGATGCCCGCATCCTCGAGCGCGGCCTCCCCGGCTTTGGCCGCGAGACCGCTGAGCGTATCGTCCTCCTCGACCCAGCGCCGCGCCCGGATGCCGGTGCGCCGCGCGATCCAGCCCGGCTCGAGACCGAGCCTCGCTTCGATCTCGGCGTTGTCGACGCGCCTTGCCGGCACCGAATGGCCGAAGCCGGCAAGCCGGGATGACCGGACGGTGCTCATAGCCGCCCCTTCGCAAGGGCCGAGGCCGCCTCGTCGATCGCGTCATAGGCCCGGTCGAGATCGACATCGGTGACGCAGTAGGGCGGCATCAGATAGATGACATTGCCGAGCGGGCGGATGAGCAGCCTGCGCTCCCGGAAGAACGCCCTAAGCCGCGGTCCGACATCCGAAAGATAGCCCCCCGCCGGCACGGAAAGGTCAAGTGCTGTGATCGTGCCCGCCTGGCGAACATTGCTGAAGCGCGCATCCGTGCTGAAGCGCTGCAGACGTCGCCGCTGGTTCGCGGCAAGCGCTTCGATGCGTCTGCCGACCGGCTCCGATTTCCAAACCGCGAGATTGGCGGCTGCCGCCGCGCAGGCGATCGGATTGGCCGTATAGGAGCTGGAATGGAAGAATGTCCGGCGACGGTCCGACGACAAATGCGCGTCGAATATCGGCGCGATGCAGAGGGTTGCCGCCAGCGGCAGCGCGCCGCCGGTGAGGCCCTTCGACGTGCACAGGATGTCGGGTGTGATCCCTGCCTGTTCACAGGCGAACAGACTGCCGGTACGGCCCCATCCGGTCATCACCTCGTCGGCAATCAGCAGGCTGCCATGCCGGTCGGCAATCCGCTTCAGCTCGGCAAGGACGAAGGGCGGATAGATCTTCATCCCGCCGGCGCCGAGCACCAGCGGCTCGACGAGCAGCGCCGCCACCCGGCCGGCAGTGCAGAAGCTCTCGAATGCGTCGAACGTCTCCTGTTCGCGACCCGCTTCGGGAAACGGCAATCGGTCGACCGCGAAGAGAAGCGGCTCATAGGCCGCGTTGAAGACGCCGCGCTCGCCGGCCGACATCGTGCCGATCGTATCGCCGTGATAGGCATGCTCAATCACGCAGATGCGGTGACGCGGCGCGCCGATATTGTGGAAATAGCCAAGCGCCATCTTCAGCGCCACTTCAACCGCGGTCGAGCCGCTGTCGGAATAGAAGACGTGCTTCAACCCGGCCGGCGCGATCTCGATCAGACCCCTGGCCAGGTCTTCCGCCGGTGCATGGGTGTATTCGGCAAAAATCACCTGATCATAGCTTTCCGCAGCACGCTCAATCGCCGCCATGATCTCCGGATGCCGATGCCCGTGGGTTATCACCCACCAGGACGAGATCGCGTCGAGGATATGCGAGCCATCCTCGTCGATGAGATAGGCGCCCTCGGTGCGGACGATGCGCTTCATCGCCGGTTCGAGCGCGTGCTGGGTGAAGGGGTGCCAGACGGGGGAGACGTTCATGCCAGCGCCTCGCGGAAATGGTTTACCTCGAAATGCTCGCGAAAGGCCCGCCGCAGGGCATCCGGCGTCAGCCGGGTGAGCCGCGGCAGCCGCCCGAGAATGCGGACGCGCCCCAGTTCTGCGATCGTGCTTTGCGTATCCGCCTGCTCGTCGCCGATGAAGGCGACGCCGAGAACCGAAATCGACCGGACGCGCAGCGCTTCGAGCGACAGCAGCGTGTGATTGATCGTGCCCAATCCGGTGCGGGCGCAGAGGACGACCGGAATCCGCCAGCGCTGAAAGACATCGGCAAAGACCGTCCGCTCCGTCAGCGGCACCAGCAGTCCGCCTGCCCCTTCGATGACGAGCGGCGCGTCGGTCTCAGGCGGGGAGAGGCCTTCCGGCAGGATCGTCACGCCGTCGAGCCTGGCGGCGAGGTGCGGCGAGGCGGGCGTGGCGAGCCTGTAGGCCTCCGGCAGGATGCGGCAAGCCTTTATCCGGCCGAGCCGCCCGACGGTCTCACTGTCCGTTTCACCGTCGAGCCCGGCCTGCACCGGCTTCCAGTAGCAGCCAGCAAGGGCATCGGTGAGTGCAGCGGCAAAGACCGTCTTGCCGATGCCGGTATCGGTGCCGGTGATCACGATGCGAAGTGTCATCATCGTTCCTCCGCCATCGCGACCTTCAGGCGTTCCAGCATGTGCTTGATCGCCGGCCTGTCGACATTCAGCGTGATCGCGATCCTCAGCCGCGCCGTGCCCTCGGGAACCGTCGGCGGGCGGATCGCGCGGATGTCGAAGCCTTCCGTGCGCAGGCGCGCCGCGATCCTCACGGCCCGAGCATTGTCACCGATCATCACCGGAAGGATCTGCGATCCGCTGCCTTCGACGCCGAGCGTTGCGGCGAGCGCGGCATTCGCAAAGGCGCTGAGCGCGTCAAATTCCGCCCGGCGCTGCGGTTCGTCCGCGGCGATTTTCAACGCCTCGCGAACCGCGGCCGCCGTCAGCGGCGACGGCGCCGTCGAATAGATGAAGCTGCGGGCGCGGTTGACGAGATAGTCGCAAAGGATTCGGTTGGCGCCGAGCAACGCGCCGGAGACGCCGAGCGCCTTGCCGCAGGTATGCAGCACCACGACACTTTCCCGGCCTTCGAGCGCCGCCGAAAAGCCGCGTCCGCCGGGACCGAAAACGCCGGTGGCATGGGCCTCGTCGATGACCAGAAAGCCATCGTGCTCTTCTGCGAGTGCGGCAAGTTCCATAAGCGGCGCCCGGTCGCCGTCCATCGAATAGAGGCTTTCAACCGCAATCCATGGATGCCCTCTTCCGCCAGCGCCGCGCCACTTACGGATGGCGTCGGCAAAGGCATCGACATCATTGTGCCTAACGGCAACCGCCTGCGCCTTGCTTGCGACGATCCCCTCATGGACGCTCGCATGGATCAACCCGTCATGGACGATGACGTCGTCGCGCTGCGGCAGGGTCGAAAACAGCGCGGCATTGGCGGTATAGCCGCTGCCGAAAAAAAGCGCCCGATCCGCGCCGAAGAATGCCGCCGCCTCGACCTCGAGCGCCTCGTGCTCCGGATGATTGCCGCGCAACAACCGCGATCCGCCCGCGCCAACCGGTACGCCGCGCTCGACAGCCGCGCCGATTGCCGCTTTGAGGCGCGGCGAGTTGGCGAGCGCCAGATAGTCGTTCGAGGTAAAATCAATCCCACCTCGGGAAAGCAGCACCCGGCGCCGCCCCTTGCGCGCGAGCCCCTGCAGCGTCCTCTCGTACCCATCGAGAGCACGCCTGCTCATTCGGCCGGCTCCATTTCCGCCGGCTGCAGTTCCATCGGCTTCAGCCCGAGGCGGCGGAACAGCGCCGCATCGTGATCCTCGCCGGGATTCTCGGCAGTCAGAAGCGTCTCGCCGACGAAGATCGAATTCGCTCCGGCGAAGAAACAGAGCGCCTGCATCTCGTCGCTCATATCGGTGCGGCCGGCCGAGAGGCGGACGTGGGACTGCGGCATCAGGATACGGGCAAGCGCGATCGTGCGGACGAAATCGATCGGATCGACCGGCGGCGCATCGGCGACCTTCGATCCGGGAATGGGAATCAGCATGTTGATCGGCACGCTTTCCGGGGCCACCGGAAGATTGGCGAGCGTCACCAGCATCGAGATCCGGTCGTCGACCGTTTCGCCCATCCCCAATATGCCGCCGGCGCAGACCTTGATGCCCGCGTCGCGAACATTGGCAAGCGTTTCCAGGCGGTCGGAGAAGGTGCGGGTGGTGATGATCTCGCCGTAGAAGCGCTCCGAGGTATCGATATTGTGATTGTAGTAATCGAGCCCGGCATCCGACAGCCGCCCCGATTGTTCCGGCGACAGCATGCCGAGGGTCATGCAGGTTTCCATCCCGAGCGCCTTCACCCCGCGAACCATGGCGACGATCGCCTCCATGTCGCGCTCCTTCGGGCTGCGCCAGGCGGCCCCCATGCAGTAGCGCGTCGCGCCGCCTTCCCTGGCCTTGCGCGCCTCCGCGATGACCCGCTCGACCTCCATCAGCTTCGACGCCTTGAGCCCGGTCGGATAATGCGCCGACTGACTGCAATAGCCGCAATCCTCCGCGCACCCACCGGTCTTGATGGACAGGAGTCGGCTCATCTGCACGGCGTTCGGATCGAAATGCGCTCGGTGGACAGACTGGGCGCGGAACAGGAGATCGTTGAACGACAAATTATAGATTTTTTCTGCCTCGGCGGTGGCCCAACGCTCTGCCCCGACCCTGGATTTCGGCCACAATCCCGTCCCTGATGCTTGTGCGTCGAGCATTCCTAGAGATCCTCCTCTGCGCGCAACGATCGATATAGATAGATTCCATTTTTATCTATAATTTATTCCGATCAATGGCAACGCAACCGCCCAAACGGCGAGCCGGCGCTCAAATTCAACTAAAGCGAGACGGCGGATCTATCCTCCGCCGATGACGCACTCTCACCCCGAACCGGAAAATGCTGCAAATGCAATCTGCTAATCGTGACGGTCAGCCGATGATCGCGAAGGCGCCGCGCATGGGACCGGAAGCGTTTTTCACCGGCTTTTGCCCGATCCTCTGGACGTGGCGCTCCAGCACGGCGGCGGCGTTCTCGGTCTTGCCCTGACGCAGGTAGGCCAGAATCGAGCGATGGTCGTGGTCTGGCTTGACTTCCCAGTCCGACCGCCAGGTTGCAAACAGGAAGCGCGCGCTGACCGCATGCAGATCGTCGATGGCCGCAAGCAGGCGCGGCATGCCGCAAGGCGTCAGAATCAGCCGATGGAAGCGCCGGTTGGCATCCTCCCAGGAGCGCAGGTCAGGGGCGGTGTCGGCCTCGGCCGTCGCCTTCTCGGCCTCATCGAGGATCGAAGGCGTCAGATGCGGAGCCGCACGGCGAAGCGCCAGAACTTCGAGCGCGGCTCGCATCTCCGCAACCTCGCGAACCTCCTTGAGGCTGAAGGACGCGACCCGCACCCCACGGCGCGGTTCGCTGACGGCAAGGCCCTGCGCTTCGAGCCTGCGGAAGGCTTCGCGCACCGGCACATGGCTCGTTCCGAACTCCTCGGCGATATGGTCCTGCCGGAGCTTGGTGCCCGGCTCCAGTACGCCCGTCACAATCCGATCGGCAAGGATGCGGCTGATGCGGGTGGCAATAGTGTCTTCGTTCGTATTGGTCATATTTTATAGATAATTTGCAGCAGGCTCACTGTCGAGCCGAACAGAGAATTGCCGCGGATCTAGCCAGTAACGAAGGCTGCGGGGCAAGCAAAACATTCTGCAGACGTCGTCGCGATACGTGGTTTTGCGACCGCTGCCATGGCGGCCTTTTCGCCGCTTGGGATGTTTGCTCCCGCGAGGTCAGCCTGTAGTGCCGACGGCTAGCGATCTGCCAGGCGCTTCAGCGCCGAACTGCGCCTAGACGAAGCTTCTCTGACCGTAGCCTCCGTTTTTGCACTTGCCTTGGCGGCACCCTTGTGCGTGACAACCTCCATGAAACGGCCTGTGGCAGCTTCACGCTTAACCCACCCGCCCTTCACCGGCGTTGTCTCAGATCGCTTCTTCATAGTCCTAATCACGATTAAACCTCTGACTTATGCAGGCTTTTCCGTGCTCTGCGCAATGTCACGACGAGTGCCGCCTTTATCCCTTTGTCTCTTCGACTGCTATCCTCCATGCCGGTCCTAATCGCCCTGTCCACGTCGGCGCGCATTAGATGCATTGAACGGCTAGCAAAAGCGGCCGTGCGATTGACCGACAGCCGATGACGGCGTGTCCTCGCGCATTGGCGGCGTTTGATTCTGTCGACTGGTGGTCACAGCCCATTGATCCCGCTGCTCGCTGACGCCCTCGAACGGCGGAGGCAACGGAAGTCCCGACGAGCCGCCGCTGGCCGGCTGTGAAGCTCTCCGCCTTGCTGGGGAGTGCACGTTTGATGGAACGCAATCGCGCAGTGGGAGCAGCGGCGGCGGCCAAAGAAAGGAATTGCCGGAACTGCCGACAAGATCGGGAAGGCTCGCCTATCATCGGGCCTTTTACTACGTCCGCTACTTCGAAGCAGTTGCAGCGCTCAGAACCCACGGACACTTCGCGGCGCCGGATCGAGAGCGGCTTTCCGGAAGGGTAAACCGCCGAGGCGCCGTTCATACCACCGCTCGAAACAGTCACTGTTGCCAGCCGGGGCGTGAGCGTGAAAGATTGTGACGCCTCCGCCGCGCCGAGAAGAAAATTTCTTTCTCCATTTTTCTGTTTCACCATCTGCCCCGGCAATACGAATTGGTGGCGCAAAAATCTGACTCCAACGGGACTATTGCCGAACAGCAGAAACTCCCCGGTCGCCGTCATCTTTCGGTCGACGCATCTCGAACATCAAGGGAAGCGGTCTCGAACGATCGCACCCTCTCGGCCGCATCGAGCGCCAAGCTTCTCCAGAGCCGATGTATAGCCTTGGCTGCGTCGATCCAGGCCTGATCGGTGCCAGCGACTTCTAGGTCGGCAATGAGGCGCCCGAGCCTTGCGATGCAGTCGTCGATGTGGCCGCTAAGCCGAGCCAGCTGATCGAAGGTGACCGCTGGATGCGCCAGTATTCTGGGCACAGTCGCCGACGCTCGTTTCGCAAGATCTTCCTCGTCCAGGAGAGTTCTCTGCCACTCGCAAGTCATCGCTACCCCTTTTTCAGACCGCGACAGCTTCGCCGATGGGCGCGGGATTAGTCAATGAGCGGGGGGCGAATAGCGTGCGCGCATTCGACCGAACAGATTGTCGCAGCAGGCGGATGCTCCACCGTTTCGCTAGGATACCCGACCCGCTCTAAACGCGCGAACTCTGGTGAGCATAGTCGACGCGAGCGGTTTAGACTATCCTTTTGCCACTAAAACCGGCACAGAATGTCGATCATCGCGGCGTAGGCGATTGCCCGACGGGAGCGACACCCGGGATCGTCATGAAACATCGGCAGACTTCGTTCATCCCGGGACAGGCACGTCGAGCCCGGGGAAGTATTTCATGCTGCGCTTCCTTTCGTGAGGTTCGTGGTTAGGACAAATAAGGTCACGTTACACCTTCAGCACGGAGCGCCTCGCATTCAGTCCATCGACGGAGACTGGCTCAAGCTGAATACTCAATCTCCGGCCCTCTCTTTGGCGCAATTGAGTTAGCGCGTTCAGGCCTCCGGCGGCTTCGCTCCATCCAAGCGGCGGATCCCCACAGGCGGGCTCCCAGTCTATCGCGAGAGCCGACGCGGCGCTGATGCTCGAGCGTCACATCAAATTCTTGAATCGATCAGCGCGGATTGATTCAGAAATATCGTTGGACGTGCGACCCTGGTCCTGCCAAGCTGGGCAACATGACCCAGAATTGGTCCCGCCTTTATGTTCAGCGCATCGACGCGAGCAGAAACATGGCACGCTGCCATCCGATGTCGATCGAACCAGATCTCTTCCGTGGCTCTGCGCTCGTCCGTCGTTGGTGTCGTATCGGCACCCGCGGCCAATAGCGCATTCATCCGTTTGGGGATGATCGTCAGGCGATCAGTCGCTTTGTTTTCCTGACGCGACAAAAGCGAGCGCGCGGTTACTGGCCACTATCGTACTCTTGAGCTTGAGGCCTGGATAGGCGACGCGGGGCTGGGCGGGCATCGTCGCTCGGTACATATTGGTGAGATCCGTGAGTGGAGCGAATTGGTGATCACCATAGAAAGCAGGAAAGATTTTCGGAGGCCAAAATGCGGCCGGGCATCAAGAATAAGTGGCCGGAAGCTGTCGATAAATTCACTCGTCCCTCTCGGATCGCCTTCCTTCCAGCCGAAATACCTGCAAATTACGCGACTCAATTTCGATCACCACAGGCTACGGAGAAGATCATTGACGGAATCTCATATGGACATAAGGGAACGGAGACTCGAGCTCACCAGCCGTATCGTGGCCGCGTATTTGAGCCGTAATGTAGTTCCCGCCGGCGATCTGCGGCATCTTATCCAGCAAACCTACGCCTCGCTGGGCGGAACTTCTCTACCAACGAAAGCCGAGTCCACCACCGAAGAACAACGCCCTGCCGTTTCAATCAAGAAGTCCGTGACCGACGACTTCATCATCTGCCTGGAGGATGGCGGAAAATTCAAGTCCTTGAAGCGGCACCTGATGACGAAGTACGGTCTCACCCCGGAACAATATCGGGAGAAGTGGAAGCTTCCAGCAGATTACCCGATGACAGCCCCGAATTACGCTCGACAGCGCTCTGAACTTGCGCGCGCGACCGGCTTGGGAAGGAAACCGCCCGCGGATGCCGGGCCTCCCGTTCGCAAAAGATAGCCCCGATGTTCCGTTGATCCCCCCGAGAGCGGCCGATCGCAAGTGAGATGTCGTAAGCAGGGCGAGAGCCAACTAGGCCGCAAACTCATAAACGGACTTTTGTAATCGGGAAGAAGATGATTCAAAGGGGCCTTGATTTGGAGGCCTTGCGTGACCCGTCGTCGTTTCGACCTGACTGATTTCGAGTGGGCGATTATTCAGCCCCTATTGCCGAACAAGAGTCGCGGCGTGCCGCGGGTTGATGACCGGCGGGTGATCAACGGCATTTTGTGGCGGTTCCGCACAGGCTCGCCTTGGGCGGACGTACCGGAGCGATATGGGCCTTACACCACCTGCTACAACCGCTTCGTGCGGTGGAGAAAAGCCGGTGTTTGGGATCATGTCTTGCGTGAGATCGCAAAGGCCTTCGACGGCGACATCGTCATGATCGACAGTTCCTGTGTCCGCGTTCATCAGCATGCGGCCACGGGAAAAAGGGGGATCAAAACGATGGCTGCATGGGACGTTCCCGCGGCGGCCTGACGACGAAAATCCACGCGGTCGTCGACGCCGACGGCAGGCCGATCAGCCTTGATCTGACAGCAGGGCAAGCCCACGACAACCGGATGGCAGAACCGACGCTGCAGGACATGCGCGAAGGCGCGATCCTCCTTGCTGACCGCGCCTACGACACCAATGCCTTGCGAGACTTGGCCAAAGAAAAACGGGCTTGGGCCAACATTCCAGCAAAACGGAACCGCAAGGCCAGCTTCCCCTTCAGCGCATGGGTCTATCGCCAACGCAATCTGATCGAGCGCTTCTTCAACAAACTCAAACAGTTCCGCGGCATCGCAACCAGATACGACAAAGACCCGCGCAACTTTCTCGCTGCCATTAAGTTAGCCGCGACACGCATCTGGATCAGGTCGTTATGAGTCTATGCCCTAATCCCTTCGACATCTAAGAGACCTTGATACCCCCTTAAATTTTGCGATTTTAAGGGCTTTGCCTCGGTGGCAAAATACCAGCGTCGGGAAATATTCTGCCCGGCACCCGTTCGCCCGCGCCGCGTCCGGCCCCTCCGAAACGGCGGCTGCAGTGCGAAATTTCAGAGAAGCCTCGGCCTCCCCAGCCGGGGCTTTTTTGCGCTTGGTAGTTTCACGCCGAGCCGCATTGAGGCTTAGCCTGCTTCAGTATCTGTGAGATAGCATATTGAGAAACGGGTACTGTCCTGCGGAAGCCGTACCTGAGGAGGGGCCTTCCAAATGCCTCGTTTCAGGCGCATTCTCCGTTCTATCAGTGGTCATCAGCACGGGCACCGCTGGCTGAAAGATGCATACGCTTTCACCCCAACTACGGAGGCTGCGTCATGTACCCTTTCCGTGACTTTGACTGCGTCATAAGACCGGGGGACTTCAATCTCCTCCAGTGTGTGTTCGAGAAGGAACTCGCCAGGGCGAAGCTGAAAGTCGATATGCCGGAGGCTGACGCGCTCGCGAAACGGCTGATCACGCTGTACCAGGAAGGCGTTAGGAACCCGGCTGATCTGCTTGAAAGGTTGAACGATCACTAGAGCAAAAGCGAGCCCGCACGGAGGGACATGACATAGCGGGGCTCACTCAAGGGCCAATTTTTTTGGCTATCTTCATAGTGACCGAACGCCTCAAGTTGTCCGGAACATTGTGGCGATCAACGCCCGGTCGGCCCCTCGACCCGCTCGACAACATCGTCGCCGGCCTCGAGCTTTTTGCGCCTTTTTTGCATCCCCGAGCATGTTTACCGCGCTAAAGAAACCCGCCGCAGCCAAAGCCAGGGCGGGATCAATTCGACACGCAGGTGCGCGCCGCTGCGGGATATAACCTATAGCGTAAATCCCGGCCGGATACATTGACAAACCGCAAAGCCGGCGCTCGCGAGCTTCGCTCATCGGGCGTTTGAGACCAAAATGATTGAGCCAGACCGCTCCCTGCGCCCTGTGCTCACTAGAACGAGGCAAACCGTTACGGGACAATACGGAGGTCTTGTCCGGGGACTTATGGGTCCATTTCAAGCTTCGTCCAGACAATCGTCTTTTTCCGAGAACTCAAACCGCACTCGGAATGGCTGAGATTCTCCAGGCGCCAGATTGATATTGTATCCCCGGTCTTCAAATGCAATGTGCTTCCCCTCTAAATCGCCATGACCCGTACAGGGTTCGAGCGCGACGAATTGTTGATTTGGAAGAGACCATACAATCCAATGCCGTGCATCTGGTGCATCCACGTGAACTGTTCCATCTTGCCCGATGAGCGACAGCCTCCGACTTCTGGCATTCAAAAAACAAAGTGCTTCGTCTTGAAAAAGACCTTCATGCAAATGGAGGAGGCGCCCATGCAATGGAACTCTCCTCCGATCAGTTTTAATCAACCCCTGCGACGATATACATGGAACAAACGGCGATTCCGCCTCCTCAAACTGCAATTTCCAGCTATTCTTGTCAGACGAGGTCCGCGGCCATCTAAACCCCGGATGAAGGCCAACAGAATACGGCAGTAACGAGCTAGAAGATCTATTTTTCACGCAAACATCGATGTTCAACCGTAAATTATTTATCTTGAATACAACTTCGACAATAAACTCATATGGAAACATCGTTTTTGTGAATTTTGTATCGTACGATCGAAGCGTTACCTCGCTCTCCGAGCGAGATACTACCTCAAACTCGAGCATGCCGATAAAGCCGTGGACAGGCATTGGATAACATTCGCCGTTTATTTCAATGGACGAAGAGGCGCTCCAACCACATGAAGGAAACATTAAGGGACAACTCTGATTCCAGGATGAGGGGTTGCCTGGCCACAAAAGATCGTTAGCGCCAATCCGCCAACTGAGAAGCTCAGCTCCCTGAAGGCTGATGACTGCGCGCGAGACGCCACAATGGATAGTGACAGCATTTTGCATGCGATGCCCCCTGGAAATAGGCGTTTTTTATCAACCCTGATCTTATATTCGTTGATACCCATTGAGGAATGATAACGGTACCGCGATCAACTCATCCTGCAGGCTGCGGCCCAAGCTGAAGCCAACGTCATCGCCATGGCGGTCGGCGGTGAGCCGGCGAGTCGATCATCCGCTTTCACTTCAAAGTAAGTGGCCCGTGCACCGTGCGATCCCCGAGGGTCAAGCAACCATGTTAGCACACGCGCCGTTCGAACTTCATTGCGTTCTAAACCAACGACCGACCAGATATCATCGGCGTTGCCGATTGCGCTGAAAGCTGTGAGAAAGGAATCAGGTCGGACAGAAGCCCTCGCAGCTTTGCTTCGTCCGGAAGTGTCGCCTCTATCGTTCTTTCCTGTGGGAGAAGGGGGTTATCCTTTGTAAGAGCTGACTGAGCCGAAAGTGGAACGAACGAGCTTCTAACACGGGCACCTTCTATTTCGTCGTGTCATCGTGCTATCCACCTGTAAACCATTTGAGGAAACATTTCGGCTCACAGAACTGTTTGACGTTGCGCGCTCTTAAGGTTCGCTGTGGCAAAAAATCTGAAGCGTGGTGATTAATTAAAGTACTCAGCAAGCGAGCGCCGCCGATCCGAGCGGGTTCGCGTACCATTGATAAACGGTTTTTTTGGCGCGACCTCCGGCGTCTCAAGCGAGATGGCTGTTCATCCCTCGCTTGAGAGAAATCGAACCGCGGACCCCATGCTGTCCGCGCTGGAGTTATCGGCGCACTCAATACTTAATACAGTTTTCCCGGTGCCATCACAGAAGTGCGGATACGGCCTTCCGCAAGGCCGCTGCGGAACGACTGCGCGTCCCGTTCTGTCGATGAGCGACTGGATGCCTCCCGGATCGTTCACCTGTCAAGGATGTCCAGATCGCCGGAGAGGCTGATCAGACCCTGATCGAACATCCCGTGGGCTGTTCTGGAGAGCGCGATGCCATTGCTCAGGCTATCAGGACACACTGGTCGAAGTGCGCCGCATCAACTTCGGCACGGCCGCCGTTAATTATCATCAGTCGGGTAATGGCGCATCGCTTGTCATCGGCATGACGGCAAGAAAGACGTCCTCGTCGTCGACTGTGGGATAATAGCCTGCCGGTTCTGGCCGGATGGCTGCGAAGCGTCGCGCGGATTATCGGGTGCTGGGATATGATCGAGTAACGGCACCCGTAGGAAGGGGATGCTCTTCGCGTGATCGAGATTCGGAAGTGACGAGTTCCCTCATATGTCCGTGCTAGCACGTGATCGGTTTTCATGAACCTCTTTCATGAAAACCGATTTTTCACGCACGGCAGCGTTTCTTTGTGCCATCCTCGACCGCCTTGTCCACAATGCTACTGCTCGAACTGTCCGGCGAGAGCTTGCGAAAGCAGCGACAAACACCACCATCCGTCGCTTGGCCGCGCAGACAGGAGCCATTCAGAACAACGACCCAGGAGAGCACCGACTGGCCAGCTTCGTTTCGACTTCACCGGAATGCCCAGTTTGGCACGAAATGTGCTTGACCTTCGATGAGCAAAGTCCATGGCGTAATCCGGGAGCGACAGTGAAGCAAGCTCCAAGGATAAGGAGTAAATAAATGTATGAAGTGCCAATCGATGAAATACACACAGCGTCCAGGGCGGCTGCCGGGATAACACTTAAGCAAGCCGCTTCCACACTGGAGCAAGCGCAATGTCGCCCCTTGACCATTACGGAAGTCGCCGAGTTCATTAACATGATGGACGCACCAGATTTCGACCAAATCAAAGCGATGGTTCTTGACTGCTCTGCCAAAGTCAGGACGCGGAAGTATGGTCGCTCCGTTGTCACGCTGTCTCCCGTGGAGGTTACCAATCGGTGTGCATCTAATTGTAGCTTTTGTGGCTGGCGGTCTGATAACAAGCAAATGGGTCGACTAAGTATTGATGAAGAAATCGTTGACATCCAGGTCCAATACCTACTCGCGAAAGGCATACAGGATATTGAACTAGTTGGAGGTGACGACATCCAATTTGTCCGTGACACTCTTCCGGTTCTCCTGCAGCGGCTGAGATCTCGTTTCCTCCCGCGAACTGGTGCCCGTCAGCTTCTGTTTTGCACGATGGCACTTACGGAGTCGCAGTATCACACGCTGGCGGCCTGCGGCGCTGACGGAATGATCATGTGGCAAGAGACGTACGATGAGGCTCTGTATAATCATCATATTTCGCGCGGGCCTAAAGCATACGGAATCGATGATGACTTTCATGTTGTGAAAGGTGGCAACGGGTTCCTGTTCAGGTTGCAGAGTCAGGATCGTGCGGCCAAAGCTGGTCTAAATCTTGCAGTGGGTACAATGCTGGGACTAAACAAGGATGTTGTTTTTGAAGTCTTGGCAACGATCCATCACGCCAGGTACCTTTGCAAAAAATATGCGCCCAAAGACCCTGTGGTTATTGGGATGCCTACTTGGAACAAATTAACGACCAACCAAATAGACAACCGTCCAAAGCAAATTTTAAACATAGACAAATATTTCTCGTTCTTCGCTTCACTTTACCTCCTCGCCCTGTCGGATCTAAATGTATGGGTATTCCCAAACTGCCGTGTTTCGAGGGCGTCTCAGATCGAGGCAATAAAAGTCGCAGGCGCTTATACGTCTACGGAAGTAAAGATAGGGCCTGGCGGGTATTTACCTGAAGCACTAAAGGATGTATGCGCCGGCAAGCGCAGCGACATAATCCAAAAGATGCATACCAAATTTTATGAAAAACAACTTAGCTCAAATGAGCTTTTGGAGCACCTCGACGATTTTGAGCAATTCCAGCACTATTTCTATCTACATGAAGATTTTGCGCGGGCGCTGGCCGCTGAAGACATTGAAGTTACGGCTCGAGGTGGCGCGATGATCTCGTGAGAGGGCGGGGAGAGCGTCGCACCGAAGCAGGAGACACGATCGAGGGTTTTGCCGACGCAGCATGGCATGCGCCGAGCTGGAGAAACCGCTCATGAAAGCCTTGCCGTCGTCCATGCCGCAGATGCCCTCCAGGCGCAGATCCTTAACAGCGAGCCATGCCAACGCCTCGGCAAGATCGAAGGCATTGGGCCGATAAAGGCGACGGCATTGATCGCAGCTGTCGGTGACAGAACCTGCTTCAAGAACGGCCGTCAGTTCGCGGCCTGGCTGGGCCTTGTGCCGAAGCAGCGACCCAGTGGAGGACTGGTCCGACTGTTCGGCATCAGCAAACGCGGCTTATTTGCGCACGCTGATGATCCACGGCGCTCGCGCCGCTCTGGGTCGCGCAGCAGCAAACAGGATCCGCGGAGCCTCTGGCTAGGCAAGTTGCGGCAACGGCAGCGTGTATTGCGAAACAGTCAGTTCCATCCAAATTTGATAGCCACCTTAACCTTTCTTAAGTGTTAACAGGCCCTAAGCGGTAATTTTCGCCAGTTACCGTTCGAGCATCACTTATTTCGAATGAGCAAGCGCTTCGGAGGCGTGAAGTACCGATATTTGCCGGTAAGCGTTCCATTGACGAACTGGAGGCCGTGATCGCCATAGATCATATCCTCACGTGCGTAACCGTCCGCTATGGCCACGTGATTGTTGCCGCCAACTGTCTTCCGGACAGTCTTCACCCGATGGCTGGCTGGCGGCGAGCCGAGCATTTCAACTATGGCATCGCGCGGTGTACCCAACTTTAGGGTGTCAAACTGTTCGACAGGAAACATCCCGGCTACCTCGATGAGCTCAGCTTTCATTCCCGGGAGATCTTCAGATCCAATTGGCTTGCGAACCACAACTTTCTCGATGCTGTGTGAATGGATTGGAATGCCAGGGTGCGCGTCCCATTTAATGTAATGATCGGAGCGGAAGATTTCCCAGCCGGCTTCTGTATAGATGGCCTCCAGCTCTCCGCGCGAGAACGATTTCTTGTGACCAGATGCCAACGCCTCCTTAGAAATAGGATGGTCTGGTCGGTCGAGCGTGTTGGTAAAGCAGTGAAATCCTCCAGGCCGCGTCCGATCGATTAAGGTGGTGACGAGCGGTTTCCAGACGGTCCGTTCCGTGAAATGCAACACGGAATGCGCTATAAAGACGTCGAGGTAAGCAGGCGGCTGGAAGTCTTCAACACGAGCCACACCGCTCGTTATGTTTACGCCAAGATCGCCCGCCAGCCGGTTCAGCTTGGAGATGGCGGCTTCAGAGGCGTCGGTCGCGATCACCTGATGATCAAAATGAGCCAAATAGAGGGCATTGCGCCCCTCGCCGCAACCCAGTTCGACAACCACGCTCTTCGCGCGGAGAGCTGGTGCTATCTCGAAGATTTCGGGGCTGGGACCACCCATACACGATACATTGGGATCGACGTAGCCCGAATCCCACCATAAGGGTGAATGCTTCGCTTCCTCTTGCATACTGCACCTCACGCAGCCTGATATTGCTCTTCAAGGGCCAGCACCGTCCCCGAGTAAAACATTCGCGCCACAATACTCGAATATTTGAATCCCGTGTGAGTCAGTTGATAAGTATCACCGTCTGCCAAGTCGACGAGTTGCAGACATTCGAGCGCCTTGAGCTCTTCGCTGAAATCGGCCGCCAGTTCGCGTCCGAATACTGAAGCGTAATTCTTCCTGCTCAGTGAGGACAACGTGAGGCCAAGCAGGACGTAGCGACGCGCGAGATCTCCCGGCGTCAGTTTGATTCCGTGCGATGCTATCGCGTCAGGCTCGAAGGAGCGAGCCGAGAACGCGTCGATGATTGATGAAGCGGCCCGAGAATTGACGGCATACTCCGTGCCATAGTGATATTGCCCGGAATAGCTTCTGGCGCTCACTCCCAATCCTAGCAGCGGCGTTCCCTCGAAATCCGAGGCCTCCTGCCGGTAGGCTCGGTCGCCAGCGATCTTGGTGAAACGCGCGAAGGATTCCTGACGGTAACCTTTGGACGCCATCAGAGCAACGTTCTGGTCGTAGACCTCATACTTTTCCTCTTCAGAGAAGAATAATTCGGGATTGTTCGCCTTCGAGGTCATGATGTTTGTCATCGGACGAACAACAACGGGGTAAAGAGAGAGTGTCTGCGGCTCATAGCCGAGCACGCGGCCAAGCGAAAAGATCCAGGACTCACGGGTTTGACCACGCAGGCCGTAGATCAGATCAAGATTGACGTGGGAAAAGCGTTCCGTCAGCGCTTTGATTCCCGCTTCTGCAGTTTCGACCGAATATGGTCTACCAGAGTGCGCAAGCTCGCTGGGTACCATGCTTTGGATGCCCATGCTCATTCGGTTGACGCCAATGGCCTTTAAGCAATCCAGAAGGTTGTTGTCGAAAGTGTCTGGCGCGCTCTCGACCGTAATCTCACATTTCCGGCTTCGTTTTGGAAATGCAGCGTCGAGGGCGGCGAAAAGCTTGCTGAATTGATGCTGAGTCAGCAGAGTTGGCGTGCCGCCGCCGAAATAGATACTTACAACCTCTCGATCTCCGAAGTACTCTCCATATCGCGCGATGTGCTCCGCCAGCCGAGCAACATAAGACTCCCGCGTCGCCTGGTTTTGACGCGTTGTAAGGAAGAGCGTGCAGTAGGTGCACCGGTAGCGGCAGAAGGGGATATGGACATAGATGTTGATGTGCTTAGAATGGCTAGCCTGCTCAACGACATCAGTTATGCGGAGTGGCTGCGGAAAAGCCCGATACGCTCGCTTGGAAGGATAACCATAGACGTAGGTTGGCAGCTCCTTTTTCGATATGCTTGTCCGAAGAAAGTCCAGATAATCCATGACCTAACCTGCTGATTGCCAACCCGGTGAATGCCTGAACGCCGTCGTTCGCCGAACGCCACAAGTTCATGCCTGGTGGTGATCAGCACTCCATGGAAGCTGCTAATCCGCTTTCCGTCCGGCGTTTTCGCCGCTTATGTTTTTCAGGTCTAGCCGTACGGCTTATGTGTAAAAAACCAGACGCCAGCAGATTATAACTTCAGCGGCTGCCCCTCGAGAATTCACCAATTGCTCCCATGTGCAGCCACCAAGACGCCTCCCGAACTTGCAGATGCTTCTTCAGCAGTTGTTCGGTCTCGCTAGGGTAACATATCGGTCTTCATTGTTGCTTCCCTTCTCAATGAGAGGATCAATCGGTGATGGCGGTCGGCAGCTCCTGCCGCCGGGCAACGAGAGACACTCAAGAGTCGTGCCAACTGCGGGGAAGAGACGCCGAACAGCCGTCCTACATTCTATTCAACAACTTAACTGCGAGCGCGGCAGCCTGTCGGTCGAATAGTCATGTGTCGCGGACGCGACAAACCAAGCAATTGAGAGCAACGCAAGTCACGTCGCGCACGGTTATCGCACGGCTAGGTATATCTCGGCTGCATAATTGTATGCCGACGTTGCATGCCGGGGATCGGCCGGCGTGCGTTACTGTGCGGCCCGTTATCTGACTTACGGAGTACGACGGATGTATCCAGGAGATGGCGAGTCGCCTGAAGGCGGTGCTCGCGATATGTCTAACTGGATTGAGGCATTGACCGGCGCATCTGACCCGGAAGCCTGGATCCAGAACTACCATGCGCTATCACGGCAGCAGGCTGGGCAGGCGGAATAACTTTGGGAAGCGCCCCCGACGGATGGACGCGTTGCAACTCAATTGGGAGCGGGAAGAACGTGGGGGTAAGGGTCTTCAGGTAATCGGGTGCCTTTGTGGAAGGGGCATTCGTGACAGCGCAATTGCAGATGATCGTCCCGATAGAGTTTGTTGGGATGGACGGCGTTCCGCAGGGTCGCGAGGTTGCCAACGTCGAACGGATTGTCGATGGAGCCTGCCTCGACAATTTTGGCCTTTCCTTGAAAGAAGGCAAAGAGATACAGCGGCGCCTGCAAGAGGAACTGACGCAGTTTCAGACCGACCAAGCCGCCCAGTGGAGTGATGACAATGGCTGAGAAGTTTACCGAGTTCGACGTGGCCGATCTACTCACCACTTAAGAAGCTATTGAGGCGTTCCTGGCCGAAGCAATGGAAACGGGAGATGCCAAACATATCGCTTCTGCCTTCGGCGCGGTTGCGCGCGCCAAGGGCATGACAAATATTGCCCGCAAGACCGGTCTTGCTCGCGAGCACCTGTATCGCTCGCTTAGCGAGAATGGGAATCCGACGCTCGAAACCACGCTCGCCGTTCTGAAAGCCTTCGGTTTTCACCTGATGCCGAAACATGATGTGGCCGCCTGATGCCGCAAAATCAGAGCATGACTAAGGCGGAAGACCCCCGGAAGGTGTACCGCACGAGTGAGACGCCGCCCCAACTAGCCGATATGCTTCTGTCCGAACTGGACAAGCGTCGTGGTGCAGGATCTGGCGATCGGGGTGCGGGTGGTCCGCTATGGTTTTGCTCCGGTTACTCCAACCGACGACAGATAATTCCGGACGTTACCCCATAGAACAGTTTCCAGCCGCCAGGCCGTCATGAGCTGCTCGGAACAGGCAAAGGAGATAGCATGGATCCCTTTAACAACGTCAATCCATCCCGCGTCTCAGATCTCGCCCGCACAGACGATGCAGGCTCGCAACAGCAGCAGGCCGACCAGGCGCGTTTTCAGGAGCATCTGAACGCGTTGCAGCCGGGCGAGCATCGGCAAGCCGTTCCAAACAGCCGTCTTGCCAGGCGGACCGGCTCACATGCAGATGCGGTTCGGCCGAGGATGCTGCAAGAGGAGGACGCCGGGGAAGGCGGTTCGCACTTGCCCTTTGCTCCACCAGCTCACTCACCTGCGCAGAGTTTTGATCAGGACGAGGTCTTTGCCGTCGCCGACCGCGCCGGGCCGTTGCCGGCTGCAAGTTTCGCTTCGGCGCAGTTCTGGCAGGATGCGGAGCGGGTGGTCCGCGCCGCGGTCGGACGCTGCCAGGTCGAGATCGATTACCGGGCCATCGCCGTCATCGAGCGTGCCTGGCGAAGGTTCCGCGGCGTTGAGCGCTGCGCATGGCAGCCTCCCGGATCTCGGGCCACAGCTTGGCTCGCGGGAGCAGGTCGATTGGGGGGTAAGGCCCGCCGCTTCGCAGGAAAGTTACGATCAGTCGCAACTTTGGCAGGAGGTGGACCAAGCCGGAAGGCAAAGACCTGCCGGTTGGGACCGCCCCTGGTCAGGGCCGTCGCCGCAGTCGGGTCAGGACATGGGGCCAGCTCGGCGGTCCGCGTCAGCTCGCTCGTCTGACATCTACCGCGGTCTGGACTCCCTGGTCGATTTGCCGTCCACACCGGCCGAGCTGCGTGATGATGCCCATTATGCCCCGCCTCGAGGTACAGCCTCCAACGCTCAGGTTAAGGCGCTCGATCCGCAAGCCTCGTCTCACGACCGCAGTGGGCTGGCGCTCGACGCCACGGAATGGCTGGGGGATCGGCACATCCAAAGAGATTACGAACTGCTGGCGCAGGAGCTGCAGAGGGAAAATCCAGATCTCGCCGCCCGAACGCGGCTCGTCGACCCGCTGATAGCCCATTACCATCTGCGCCTGGGCGCCGATAATGCCGCCCTCAGGGCCTTCCAGCGCATCGTCTATGATCGCAATGGCAATGATACAGCCGACTTCCTGTTCCTGCCTGTCAACGATGCCAGCGCTACCGATCCTGAACGCCGCGGCACCCACTGGTCGCTGCTGCTGGTTGATCGACGCGAGCGGGAAAGGCCGGTCGCCTATCATTACGACTCCGCCGGGCGGCTCAACGACCAGCCCGCGGCACAGCTCGCGCAACGGCTGGGAGCCCGCCAGGAGCCGGTCCGCATAACCCAGCAGCAGAACCGCTATGATTGCGGCGTCTTTGTGCTTGACGGCACGAGGGCGCTGGTCGGACGACTGGGGCAAAGCCGGCAGCCAGCCAGGCTGCACCTCGACAACCTCGTCATCGATCGGCAGGCACTCCAACGCCGACTCGGTCATGGGGCTGTTACAGGAGTCGCGCTGCCCATCAGCCAAGCCTCCGATCAGGCCCGAGCCGAGCTAATGGCTTCCTTCAGAAGCAGAGAGCGATCTGACGCGGGGCGTTGAGTCTCAGTGGCTACCGTCAAGCAGATCAGCGCTAGACGTCATGTTCCGAGGCGGAGATCGGTGGACCGCCCGCACGTACGGAGCGCGAGCCATTCCTCAACCATGCGCAGGCTGAGCGGAAAGCGAAAGTAGAGCCATACTGCGTGCGCAATGATCTCGGCGGGAAAGCGGTGGCGACGATAAAGCGGATCAAGAGCAACTTCTGACATCGTCCGTGTACGCACATCTTCATCAGCCGTCAGTTAACTTTACGGTGCCTTCAGATCACCATGCTGGAGCAGTAGAAATGACCAAGGCTCTCTTATGTTCATTTGCAAGCTCCTTAATCATGACTCTTTCCTTTCCGGCCTTGAGGACGAAAGCACGCATACGTGAAGCTGTTGAACAAAGGAGGAGGCAGGGCATTTTGACGACGGCTGGCATACTCTTATGCGCGGGTTGGGCACCGCATTTCCGTAAAATCCCGCCGAAATCGTTTAAAAGTAATACTTGAAAATAGACTCGACCGTACGATCGTTCTCTGGTTCTATCTTCGCGTATTGTTCCGGGTAGCAAGGGCGTAACGATGGCTTACGATTGGGATGGAAAGCGCACACGTCGGCTCCAAATGCTCAGGTTCATGGGAGCCGTGGCTATACCTGCTCTGCTATTCGGCTCCGCCATTGCGGCACTGCAGTGGACCGATATAGATGGGCCGGCCGTAAGGACGGCTCGCGTTCGCTAGATCTCCAGCGAAGCTGCACCATTTCAAACCAGAAAAGCACAAAGGGTCCTCCGTCGCATCGGCGGAGGCAGGGGGAACCATGAATTCAGCTCAAACCTTGACTTTCGATCCAATTGGGCCTGACGAGTTGGAGATGATCGGAAAGGCCTTCGAAGACGAGCTGCAAAGGCGAGCTTTGTCACGCAAGTCTGAAGAAGCTGAAGCGCTCGCCGCAAAGCTGATCAACGCTTATCAAGCAGGTATTCGCGACGACCTGGGCTTGAGTATTGTTGCTGGGCTGTCCTAGGGTACAGCGCGCGCATCGACGATACACACTGAGCCGATTGGTGGCCGACTGCTCAGCAGGCGGTCGCATGCATTCAATTGAGTGGCGGCGAGGGCTTCGCCGCCAAGCAAATATGACGCAAAGTGCCCGCTGAGCGGCGCCAAGCGAAACAAAGCGGTCGTCCAAATCCTGCTCGTGTTTCGAGGCTGGCCGACTGCCGCGATGTTACGGCTGCGGCAAAAGGTATATTTTATCAGATACCAAGGATTGACCATGACGCCGAAACAAGTAGTCGAGGTTTGGGTGGAGCGTTTCAATGCTGGCGATGCTCTAGAGCTTGCTGAACTTTACCACAATGACGCAATTAATCATCAAGTGACACAGGAGCCGGTGAAAGGCCGAGACGCTGTCCAGGCGATGTTTGAGCGGGAGTTCGCGAAAGCCAATATGGAATGCATAATAGAAGCCATTCACGAAGCTGGTGATGTTGCTGCTCTCGAATGGCGTGACCCGCTCGGGTTGCGTGGGTGCGGATTCTTCACAGTGCGAGACGGGAGGATAAGCCTTCAACGTGGCTACTGGGATAAGCTGTCGTTCCTCAAGATGCACGGTTTGCCGCTCGAATAACCGCGATTGCATCTGCCGGACATCAGACAAAGCGCGCGCGCGCCCGCTTTGTCGCTTGGCAAATGGTGTGGTTACCGTCCTCTCCTAGCGGCACCGCAATGTGCCAAGGTGACGTGGTGTAGTCCACATGGCAGAGAGGAAGTGGATCCAGCAAAGAATGTTTTCGTGCGGTCTGAAAGTCGCGTGAGTTTCTGTTTCACAGGAGGAGAAGGAATCCGGCTGTTTCATCAGCCGTTCCCTGCCCGGACATACGGAGCTGGTACCAGCTCGGTGTGACGCTCGGGGACAACGTAGTCGCCAGATAGTGTTGCCGATAACGGCAGAGACCAACAATTTGCCGCACCATATCGTCTTCGCTCAAGGCGACCGACAGCTGGCGCTTCATCGCAGATGAACCACCCGCCTTCGATAGAACCCTCTCATTCGAAACAGACAGATCGAACTGCTGCGTCATTCGTTTATCTCGAACTCATTCTCAGCACGATTTTCAGAGCCGCATTGCCTACCAGATTCGCTATAGGGCATCCGCTCGAACACATCAGGGAGAAATCATGGAAACCGTGGAAATCAGTAATCGCAGCGACTTCGCTCTGTGGGCAATTCAGCGCGCCCAACAAGTCGTAATGGCGGAAGGCGCCGCCTTCGCGATGGCCGCTCGCGACATGAACGAGGAAGCATTAATAGAAGCAGCGGCCGCACTCGGCAAAGCCATCAGCGACGCCATGATTGAGGTGTTCGATGGTCTGACGGCCGAGTGAGTTCATATGGCTTGGGGAGTCGTATTTGCAGGGGATGCAGCTCCTCCGCGTACCAAGCGCGGGCAGCCAAACTGCCGGCGCCCATTCGCGCACGGTTTGACCGGTTCGGCTCGCGGCAGCAGGTTCAGCACAGCTCCGGTTATCAGCCGGGAACCGAGACGGACTAGCTCCGGCAAGCCGATCCGCTCGATGAAGGGAAGTTGTCTATAATGGCACTCCCTGCCCCTCGCCGCCCCGGCCGGGCAATATAGATGATGTCCTCTCTCGCCGCGGTCGGGTTTTCCTTGTTCCACGCAAGCCCGAGCAAGATCCTGAACTCGACGTCGCGAGCTGGCCTGAGTCCGAAGGTGCGGCTCGGTAGACCCCGCGTCCATTCCGGCGCATAGCCGACGCCAAGGCCGGCGGAGACCAAAGACACCAGCGAGAAGGTGCGAAGGATGCTGACGCGTAGCACTCCGATCGCGATCAGATATTCCAGACGACATTATGCGACTTTGGACGCACAAAAGCGCATTCTGCTGGCGTCGTCCGATATCAGAGGAGACCGCAATGAAACTCGCATTAAAGCCTTTCATAAGCTTTGACAGCTTCAACAGTTGCTCCAGTCCCCCATATCTATGAAACCCTCGTGACCAGATAGCGTCCCATTGCTGAGTCGCGATAGTAAGTTAGGAATGCAAGCCTAGCATTCGCGTGAAGTGATAGATGTCATCGCCCGTCCGAGCCATTCAGAACATCGTTGTCACCACCGCCGACGGTGGCATCGCCGACATTGAAGCCGGAACTGGCGTCGTTGCCGACGGTCGCTGCTTGCTCCAACAGCAGTGATAGGGGATGGCTCGCTTGCACACCAGAGGAGGGATTCATGCTACTGAAAGATCGTATTGCATTTATTACCGGAGCCGGTCAGGGGATCGGGGCTGCGATAGCTCACGGTCTAGCCGCTGAAGGGGCCCGCATCATTGCAACGGATATCAACGGTGAGGCCGCCAAGCGAACGGCGGATGAGATTAAAAGCAACGGCGGGGAAGTATGGACTTGGACGCTCGACGTTGCAAACGCGGAGGCCTGTAATGTGCTTGCCAAAGACGTGGCTGAAACTGTCGGGCAGGTCTCGATCCTGATCAACAACGCAGGAGTTTGTCCACGTAACACCATAGACAGCCACGATGTTCGCAGCACTTGGGACGCTGCCTTGGCCGTAAATCTCAATGGCACTTTGAACGTCACTTTGGCGTTTATCGGAGCGCTGCGAGCGACGAAGGGTACCATTATCAACATGGCCTCGATCGCGTCCTTCGTTTCAACCGCCACTTCCATCAGCTATTCGAGCTCGAAGGGGGCAGTTAAAATGTTGACCCAGAATCTGGCTCAGGAGCTGGCCAAGGATGGTGTGCGCGTCAATTGCATCGCTCCGGGCACCTTTAAGACTCCGATGACGACTGCGAGCCGAAATGACCCGCAGCGCGCGGAGCGGTTTCTTTCCCGCATTCCCCTCGGACGCTTTGGCGACCCGGAAGAGCTGGTCGGACCGATCGTCTTCCTGGCATCTGACATGTCTAGCTATGTGACGGGATCAACGTTGGTTGTCGATGGCGGCTATCTAGCCGTCTAGTCATTTTGATAACGGCAGGGACCGCCAAGGTCGATCTGATGTTGCTAATGATAACAGCGGGAAGGGCAGAGACGATGATAGGCACGATTGGTCCAACCTAGCCTTCAAGATCTGCCGGTTCAGGGCAAGTCAGCAACGGTTAAGTTTCGGTTGAGCCGCTGGCCGTGCGCACATCAGAACTGTTCAGATTGCTGCTGTGATCGAGCGCACGCTGCGTTCTACGCCAAGCGATGCAACCCATTGGTCGATCCGCTCGATGGCAAGGAGCCACTGGCTTTTCGCACAAGACGATCCGAATATGCAACGCCTTCGGCCGCCGAAACAAGTCAGCATCCAGCGATGCCTTGCATGGTCATCTTTTGAACTTATATTGCACTGCAACAATAATTAGTCTGTAGCTTGGCTTTTGCATGGCCGCATGCTCCTTCACGCAAGGAGCGCGCGCTCCTTGCGCAATGACCGAAGGAGTCATCTGAATGACGAACTTAATACACGACATAGACGCTTTCGACACGTGCCGGGGTCACGTCGATATAGGTCACGCTGTCCGGCGCTTCCGCGAAGCGGTCGGATATAGCATTGAGGACCTCGCATTGACCTGCGGTCTGACTGGCGCCGAAATTACAAGGATCGAACAAGGTGCTGATGTCGACCCGGGCAGGCTCAAGCGCATCGCTGCTGCACTTCGAGTGCCAACCTCCATGTTCCCTGAACTAGCGGAAAAGGCCAGGACTCCTTAGAGCCCCCATGCTACCCTCAACCAACTGCACCACCACACAAAGTGAGGAAGAACCCAATTAGTGCCCGAGAAACCATCGCATTCTTGCTTTACCTATGCTCCCCGATTTCGCTCCGATCGAACAGGCTTTGCCAAAATCGAGCCCCAGTGCCTCGAGCAATCTTAGGCAGCCGCACCTCCGGCCTGTTGCACCCGCGTGATCGGCGTGCCGCCTTCGCAGTTTCCAAAGCCATCTCGGCTCCAGACACTCCCGTCTAACGGCGGCTCGCCTGGCGCAGCCCATCGGCGTTCGACGCAAAGTGCCGATAAGAACAATCTCACTGTTGCACAATCCACGCCGTCACCGCTGACGCGCCCGTGGACGGCGGTTTCTGGCGCGCGAGCGGGCGCTAGAATGTCGGGGATATCCGGAAGTCGCCACAGACCCACTGTTGCCACGGTGACGGCTGCCGCCTGCCCGAAAGCTGGCGCTGGCGCACTGCAGCGATTGCAGCAGTTACCGGATCTGCGATGCGACATACAATACAGAGCGACACGCTCTTAACCCCGCCAATTAAATGGTTCCGCAACGGCGAAGCGCGGTTCGAAGCGTTGTTGATTGCTGGATAAACCGCCAGTCACAATCAAACGATCAAGTTATCGCCTAGCCCACCTGTGCCCGGCCGGTTTTTTATTCACGGTTGCCGACAAAAACTGCGCCCCTCAGGGGTGAGACCGAGGGGGCTTCCTGCTGTGGGTTCGATTCTCCAAGGTGTGCTGCTTAAGCCGATCCTTCTACTGCCAAGCCGCTTTAAAGAAGCGACAATCGACTGACGTTCCGCTGCGGGATGGTTCCAAGAAAGTCATGGAGGTTCTACCATGGCCTTTCGCGGTGTGGCGTCTGTTTTGTCACCAGCGTCACCGTCATCGTACGGCCACCAGCTTAGCCGGCCCTCGCCTAGTGCCTCCTTCGCCTGCCGGCCTTCGAACCTTGCTTGCTGCCTGTTTGCGCTCGATTGCCGATTTTGCACTCGCCCGCGCGGTGGGGGCTTTGACGCCGGTCAACGCCTGGCGCCGCCTCACGGAGTTTCAATCAAAAAAGAACCTCGCTCGAGCGGTCGACAGAAGGACCCGGCTGTCACGTAGCGATAAAGGATTCGCGATCTCGCTAGCGGATGGGCTTTCTTCTGGGCAAGAAGTCAACGCCCCCTCTTCAGAGACGAGGCGATGAAGGTGGCGCTTAGGATCATCGAGGAAAGGTGACGCTCTGCGAAAAGATGGCGGTCGACGCCTGGCGCAGCGGTCTTGGCCTCGCCTACACATCCCAGCCTCTCGCCACGGAGAAGGAGGGCGCGGTGGAAACCTGACAGCGGAATCGGAGGGGCGGCGGTCCTTCAGGGTTACTGCAATCTCGCCGGCGTCCGCGACAACGTGGTGATTGGTAAGGATATAGCCTTTGTGGCCCTCGGGTCCGGCCTCGTCGGAGCCAGATTTTTGGCTCCTGCCACATCTACCAGGCCAACGCCCCAACGCTGCCCATTCCGGCGCAACATATGTTTTGGTTCGCAGTCCACCGAGCGTCCGCGCCCGCTCGGGGCGCGGACCTGTCGGTTCTGTCAGAAGTCCATGCCGCCTCCCGGCATCGGCGGCACAGGTGCCTCCTTCTTCGGCTTCTCAGCGACCATCGCCTCGGTGGTAATTAGCAGACCGGCGATCGAGGCAGCATCCTGCAGCGCGATTCGAACGACCTTCACAGGGTCGATAACTCCCTGATCGTAAAGATCACCGAATTCGTTGGTCTGGGCGTTCCAGCCATAGCCAAATTCGGTCTTCTCGCGCAGCTTGCCGACGATGATCGAGCCTTCAGCACCCGCATTTTCGGCGATCTGGCGCACCGGCGCCTCGATTGCACGGCGGACGATCTCAATGCCGTGTTTCTGGTCTGCATTTTCGGTCTGAACGCCATCCAGTACTTTGACGGCTCTCAGCAAAGCCACACCGCCGCCGGGCAGAACTCCCTCCTCGACCGCCGCCCGTGTGGCATGCATTGCGTCGTCGACGCGATCCTTGCGTTCCTTCACCTCGACCTCGGTCGAGCCGCCGACTCGGATAACGGCAACGCCTCCGGCAAGCTTGGCCAGCCGCTCCTGCAGCTTCTCGCGATCGTAGTCCGAGGTGGTTTCCTCGATCTGCGCCTTGATCTGGGCGACGCGGCCCTGGATCTCCGCCTTCGAGCCTGCGCCGTCCACGATCGTCGTGTTTTCCTTCTCGACGACAATTTTCTTGGCACGGCCAAGCATTTCGAGCGTCACATTCTCGAGCTTGATGCCAAGATCTT
>NZ_WITC01000131.1 GCF_009601505.1 Sinorhizobium terangae | reverse complement strand
GTCTCGATCTTGACGTTGGAGGTGTCAATGCCGTTTCCAAGAAGTAGTCGCGTGTTCCTTTTAGCGGCCGCCGCATTCCTTTCGAGTTGCGCCGACTACCTGAATCATCGCGACACGATCACCTTCGGTCTCGGCAACGCGGTGGAAGCCAACAAGGGTATTCACACGCAGGAAGCTTTCCCGCGGGTGGCGCAGAACACGCGCATTGCCAGTGACGGCAAAGTGATTCACCGGGCGATGCGCACCTACCAAGGCGAAGGTCAGGCTGCCGCACCGGCGCCTTCGGCCGTGATCCTTCCGACGGCCACGCCTCCCGCGGGGACAAATGGCCCATCCGCCGATGGCACGGAAAACTAACATGATTGTGCATGTTTTCGGGAGCGCTCGGGTATGGGCGGCAGGTCGGCTATGAGCCGCGTTGCGCTAATCGTAGCTGCGACTGCCGCTATCGGACTCGCGCCTCTCGCTGGTGTGGTGGCGAGTGAGCGCGTGCCGCGTACCCTCGGACACCGGACGGGCATCGTTGTCGCGGCTACCCAGGATTATCCGCCTGGTACAATTGTGATCCACAGCAGCAAGCGGACCCTTGATCTTGTCCTCTCTCGAAGTCGCGCGATCCGTTACAGAATCGGCGTCGGTCGCGACGGCTTCCGGTGGAGCGGCGTCGTGAGGATTGGCCACAAGGCGGAATGGCCGGATTGGCGACCGCCCGCGGAGATGAGGGCGCGTGCGCCGGAACTTCCTGAACTCGTGCCGGCGGGGCCCTTCAATCCGATGGGAGCGCGCGGGATCTATCTTTACCGCGAAGGAACTGACACGCTCTATCGCATCCACGGGACGAACGAGCAGTCCACGGTCGGCGAGTTTGCGTCCTCCGGCTGCTTCCGGATGAGCAATGCCGATGTCATCGAACTTTTCGAGCGAGTGAAAATCGGGGCCACCGTGGTGGTGAAGTAGTGGGACGAGCAAAAGTGGGATTTCACAGGAACTCTGAAATACCGAGCCCGAAAGCGGGGCGCTCTCAGGCCCGGCTTGCGGCGGAGGAAGCGGATGACCAGCCTGGCGAATGCGGAAATTGATCCCGGCGATGCGAGAGGTGTTCGAGCCGCAAAGACGCGTACAAGTAACGCGCCGTTCATTGCCTTAGCCCTGGTTTTCCTCCCAATGAACGCCGGCACGCTCCTCTACACGGCCAAGAATGCAGCGGACGTCCGTGAGAGCCGCGAGGCGCTTGCTGCGGTCAAACGGTCCATTGACGGCCTGAAGGTGCAGATCGACAGGCAAGACCCCAACATCGGCGGGGCCGACGCCGCGATTATTCGCCAGCAGGTCGAGAAATTGGGCAAAGACCTATTCGTCCTCAGCGAGCGGATACGCTCCGGCTCCCTCGCTTCCGGTGGCTCCATCATCCTGAGCGCACCCGGTAAGGGAGTGACGCAGCGCCTCGAGCCCCCACCGGACGCACTCTCGGGGGCCGCATCGTCGGCACCGGATGAGAGCCAGCCGGCGATCGATGCTGAGAGCCCCTCGATCGCCGATCTGCCACGCTATGAGCGATCCGTTTCGCCGGAGGGCAAGCTGATCCTGCGGAAGGTGCAGTAGCCATCCTTCGCGTTTAGCATTGGCGCCTTGGCGGAGGAATTCACGGCGTTCTGGTTACAGTTCCATCACCCTGACGGTGAAGAATACCTCATAGCCGGCGTGGCTGAGCTCAAGAGGCTGTTCGCCACGAGGGAGAAACGGGAGGTTATCAAACTCCAGACGGACGAATTTTTTACCCCGACGCGAAGGCTTTCGGCCCCGACCGCCGAACAGAAGGAGGCGCTTCGGGTCTATGCAGTAAAGCACGGGCATCTTTGGAACGGCATCAAGAAATCATAGAGTGGCACGTTATATCACGCCAAGGCCATGGTCAGTGCCCATGCGGGCAAGCGCTCGCCTGGGTATATCGGGAGATAACAAGCGAAGGAGCGCTTCTCGGCGAAACCTGACCATAGCCGAGGCGCGGCCGAACACCCCCGTCACGGCCACTCAGGACTGGCGAATTCTCTGTCCAGCACCCCAATGATTATGTCGTCTTCCCATCTGCCGTTGATGAAAGGCTGAGTCCCGCTCGCGCCCTTCCCAGACGAACCCGCGCTTACCATAGCAAGTGATCGCGCGGGTGTTGCTTGCCAGGACCCATACTCGAGCGGCGGAAGCTCTCAGCCGGGCAATTGGCGATCGCACGAGCGATGCTGAACCCAGAGAAAAGAGACGAACGCGCTTCCTCGGCGCGCTATGTCCTCGGCCACAATAATGCCATTGCGCAATCCGTCACGAGTGGAGCCGAGACGCTCAATGCATCCGGCCGGCATCCTGAGGCGGCTAGCATTAGCAAGCTGGGTGCGATTGCGGATCAATCTTTCCCTCACTCCGACCAGCATCAAGGCTGCCTGCTGATCGGCGGTCTTCACCGGCACGAAGCGCATGGTCGGCCGGCTCATCGCCTCACACAATGCCTCTGCATCTGACGCATCGTTCTTGCCGCGCTTCACATAGGGTTTTGCCAGTTGCGGCGCGATCAGCTTCACTTCGTGCCCGAACGAGCTTAGCAATCTCGCCCAGTGATGCGAACCGCCGCACGCCTCAAGCGCACCAGTGGTCGGCGGCGTCTTCTCGAAGAACTTCACCATTTCCCTGCGCGATAGCTTCTTGCGAAGCACAGGCTGCTCGTTCGCATTCACACCATGCAATTGGAAAACGTTCTTTGACGTATCCATACCAATTCGGATAATCTGTTCCACGGACGGTCTCCCTCGATTGAGCTTTCAACGAACTCATTCTGGCACATTTGATGCCGTTGGGAGCCGTCCACTTCAACACTTCATGATCCTGCCGGTGATCGCCCTGACCATCGTCCTTCAGCGCTTCATCGCCAAAGGGCTGCTGCTTGGCGCGCTAAAGGGGTAGTGTTGCGATGACCTTCTTCCTTGACCGGATGACCAAGCTCTTCGGCTCTGTGAAGTTGCTCCACGTGTTCGACCTTGCCGCAGATGACGGCGAGTTTCTCGTGCTCCCTGCTGCATCGGGATCCGGCAAGTCCACGGTGCTGAGCATGGGTGCCGGGTTGGAGAGGATCTCGAGCGGGCGCATTGGGCCGTCGTCACAAGCGAACAGTGCGCTGGCGACGTCCATCATTAGCGTTATCGTTTTCCGCTGCTCAGAGCTTGGCTAGTACCCGGTCATCTCCAGATAGCCCCTCCCACTGACACTGCCCTCAAAGGCGATCGGGCCTTCCCAATACGGTACGGACGTTGACATCCATGCTTGGTCGTTCAGAGGCTGGGTTGTGACGTCGAAGCCACGACTGGGAATCCGGACGTTCCAGGAAACAGGAATTTGACGCCCTGCGACTTTGGCGGTCCGCACGGGAGCGATCTTCAGCGCTGCCGCGGGTAAAGGGGTCGGTCGCCCGTCGGCAGTGATCCAGGTAGCGGAGGTGAATCCCTCTCCTTCATCTCTGAGGCGGAAGCCCATGAGCTTCTCCCCTGTATCCAGATGCAGCGAGAACCAGTCCCAGCCGGTCTGGTCTTCTGCGAGCGGCTGTGATGACCACTCGCGGTCAAGCCAGGCTTTTCCCGTCACCGCGATATCCCCGTCGGGCAGCGATAGCGAGCCGCTCACGGCATAGAACGGTTGCGAATAGTAATAGCTGGCCTGACCCTTCGCTGATTTCAGCGAATAGCCGTTATCGCCCTGCGGCACCAACGGGCCAGTTGCCGATAGGCGGAGGTCATAACCGAATTCATCTGCCGTCGCAGTCAGGCTGAGCTCGGCCAGTTGATCCGCTCCCGGGGTTGTACGTCCCTTCATCTGCCAGTCATCGATCCAGGCCGAGAACGGCTTCGCAACGACCCCAGCCTGCCCCACTCCCCCGCGTGAAATACGTTCTGCAACGAAGTGGTCCTCTGAAGTGGTGACGGCTGCGTGACCCATCCAGAGCTGTGGGCTCGACCACCCGGTGGCCTCCCTTGGAGCAAGCGCTGACCGGAAAAGGGTCCACTGCGCTCCGTATTGAGTCCCGTCGGGAGCTTCAAGATTGGCCGTCAGATACCACCACTCTATCCGGAAGTCCGTATGAGGGCCGTGGTCCGCGGGGAAACGGAACGGCCGGCCGGGCTGCGGCACCGAAAACCCTTCAGCCGCCGAGCCGAGGCCAGCAAAACCCTGGTAGGCCGCTTGGCTTGCGCACAAGCTTGCCATGGTCGTCACCGCAAAAGCGATCGCAATCGATCTAACGCTCATTGGCGAATACCTTCAGAAGTTCCGACGGCGCGAGTCCCGCCAGCCGGCGAAGCGGGATGAATACGGAAACGACCGCAGCGGCGAGCGCGACGAGACCGAGCCGCACCCACTCGTAAGGAAAGAAATACATCGGCAGACGCCAGCCGAAGGCTTCGACGTTCACCACGGCGAGAAGGACCCACGCCAACGCCAGGCCGAGCGGCAAAGCGGCAATAAACGTCGCCAGCCAGAGCACCAGCGTCCTGAGAAGCTCGAGAAGAGCGAGATCGCGTCTTGTGACCCCTGTTGCCCACACGGGAGCAAGCTGCGGGAGGCGCATTTCCGAAAGCGTGAGCAGGCTCGAGAACATTGCCAATGCCGCAACCCCAAGCGTGAATATGTTCAACGCGCCAGTAACCAAGAATGTGCGATCGAAGATCCGCCGTGACTGTTCCTTCAGTGCCGCTTGATCGAGGATGTTCTCCGCTGGTAGTCCGAATTCGTCCGAGAGCTTCGAACGTAAGTCCGCAACCTGATCAGGCGGGACCCGCAGACCGTAGCGCAGGCGCGAGACGTGCGGGTAGTGAGTGATCAGGGCGTTTATTCCGGCCATGACCTGGCCCTTTGGGTTTCCGTAATCCGAATAGACACCGACAACCGTCGCCTTCCATTCGCTCGCCAAATCCAGCCGATCGCCGATGCGCAGCCGCTCTCGCCTCCAGAACTGTTCATTCACCAGCACCCCTTCACCGGACGCTACCCGATCCCAGACGTCCGGCATGCCAACGATAAGAGGCCAGTGCTTCCTATAGGTCGGATCGTCAACGACACCGAAGATCTGCATCGGCTGCCCCCGGATCTCGGCGTCTACGCTGGAGATCGGCAGCACCGATTCCACCTCCGTTGCGAGCCATGCGCTGAGCCTGTCTGCCTCGCCTTCATTCCGGGCAGCGACGTAAAGCTCCGCGGCGAGGCGTTGGTCGAGCCAGCCGACGAAGGTGAGACGGAAGCTCGACACCATGGTTCCAACGCCTACGTTTGCCGCCAGCGCAAGAAGTAATGCCATGAGCGCAAGGGAAAGTCCGGGAAGCTGCTGCCGGGCGTCGGCCCAGAACCACGTGACGAGCGCACGCGAAGACATTCGCTGCATCAAGGTGAGGAATCCGGAGAGCACGGCGGGAAGAAGTAGCGCCGCCCCGAGCAGCAGACAGCCAAGCACGCCAAAGCCCGCCTTGAGTCCATCCGCCCACGGAAGAAGAGCTCCCGAGAGGGCGAGCAAAGCCGCAGCGGCGAGCACCTGAAGCCGCCGCCCCTTTTCCGACGATCGCCTCCAGGCCCGAGGCTGCGCCGCCGCCAGCAAAGGCACCCTCGTCAGGCGCATTAGGCTCTGTGCCGACGAAACCAATGTTCCGGCCAATGCGATGGCAAAGCCCGATACCCACCACTCCGGCCGCAGAGAAAGCGTGCCGGGCACGCTGGCTCCGTAGAGTCCTTCGAGGGTTGCGGCCACTCCAGGTAGCAGCAGCGACGCGACCAGATATCCAATGGCGACACCGACCGCCCCGGCGGCAACGGCGAAAAGGGCAAGCTCGGCGAGCAGCAGGACCGCAAGCCTCCTCAGTGAAACGCCAAGGCAGCGAAGCGTTCTGAAGGTCGGCCGCCGTTGCTCGAAGGCGAGACCGATCGTCGAGTACACTATCAACAACCCTACCGCGAACGCGAGAAAACCGAAGGCCGTCAAATTGAGATGGAGGCTCTCGGTAAGATGCTCGACGTGAGTTTGCGCATTCCGCTCGCGAACCGAGAGCGTCGGAACAAGCTTTCCGAGCGGCTCCAGACCGGGACGTTGGTTTTCGGCGATCACAATCCGACTGAGTTCGCCGTCTCTTCTCAATAGCCTTTGGGCCATACCGATATCGATGAAGGCGGCGCCGTCGAGCATCCTATCCGAAATACGCAATGCGAGGCCGGTCTGCCCTCGGATCTTCTCCGCTGTTTCAGGAGAGACAACCAGCATGCCGGGTGGCGTGATGAAGGAAAGCAAGTCCTCGGCAATTCCCAGATCGACGGTCTGCGTCTCCGCCGGCATCGTCAGCGGGTCTATGCCAATCACCCTTAAGCGGGTGGCCCCAAACCGATATTCCCCCTCCAAAACTGGCGAGACCTTCCAGCCCGCCCGTCGGAGCCGCACGAAGGCGGACTGAGGAATCGCGCGGCCGTTTGGAGAGATCAGGTGCGCCAACCCGTTTTGATCGAGCACAGCCGCGGCACGGGCGTAGCTCGCGCGGGCTTCGGCGTTGATCGCCTGCACTCCGGACCACAGGGCAGTCGCCAGCGCCAGGCCCGACAAGAGAGCGCCAAGTTGCAGCGGCCGTCGTCGCCAGTGGGACAGAAGTGCCGTGGCTGCGGTCCACATCGTCATTCGAGCTTCCCGGATCGCAAATACACCTGCCGGTCGAGCCTGTCCGCCAGTCTTTGCGAGTGTGTCACCAGGAGCAGCGTCGATCCGGTTTCCTTCGATAGCGAGAGCATCAGTTCCAGGACGGCGTCTCCGTTGGCCTCGTCCAGATTTCCTGTGGGTTCATCCGCCAGAACCAATCCGGGACGCGCGGCAAGGGTTCGTCCGATCGCCACCCGCTGCTGCTGTCCGGTGGAAAGCTGCTCGGGAAATCTGCTCAGCAATTTCCCGATTCCGAGGCGCTCCACGAGTTCATTTTCCCACACCGTATCGTGGCGTCCCGCAAGCTTGGCGTGGAAAGCGATGTTCGCAGCCACGTCTAGTGAGGGGACAAGGTTGAACTGCTGAAACACGAGGCCGACTTCAGTCCGCCTGTAGGCGGCGCGGTCCCGGTCATTCAGCTTGGAAATGTCTCGTCCCCCGATCACGATCTCGCCTGAGTCCGGTCTGTCCAGGCCGGCTACGAGATGCAGGAGGGTGCTCTTTCCGCTACCAGACTCCCCTGTCAGAGCTACTCTTTCTCCCGCGCCGAGATCGAGATTGATCCCTCTCAACACCTCAAGCCGCCCTTCGGCAGTCTCATAGGATTTCCTAAGATTGCGGAGAGCGATCACCGTGGCAGCCAAGATCAGGACGATTGCACATATGTAACTCTCCACTGCCACTTGGAAAGGCCTACGGTGAAGCGATGCGAATGCTGACCTATCTTCGGCCAACCATTATTGCGACAGCACTAAAACGGTCCCAGATGACGCTTCGTGGTCGAATTTCCACTGAGGACTGACTCGCCTCTTAGGTATGTTTCAGGCCTGATGTGGTGGGCAAGATCCTGTTTTTCTCCTTTGCCGAGCCCGAGTGATCGCTGAGCCGCTCACGCAAAGTGGCAGTCGGCCAGCGGTTTGGTTCGCGGCAAGCTTTTGTTTCTAGGTTTGAACCCGGCGCCGCCTGTACGCCGCCGAGTCCCCCCAAGATGAATAAAGCCATAGGATCGCCATCTCGTAGATGATGGCGTCGAGCCAGTCCACGAAGAGCAATTCCAGTCGGTTTGGCGGCATTTCACCTCGACCTGCATAACCGCGACGATCGGACTGTAGGTGACAATTCGGGTTAGGCCCAAGGCGGCCTGCTCGAAGGCCTCCGCAACAGACCGACCTCTTCCGCACACGCCGATGTCGGAGTCATGATGGAAATGCTCCCAACCAAATCCCGATATCGGGCCCGTGATGCTCATCGCCAGCCTTCCCTTCCCGAAGAATGCGACCGGGCAAAACGATCCGGGGGGACCGGGACCCATAACTGCAGGCACAGCGCACTCACTTCCTGCCGTAGTTGGTCGAAAGATATTCCACGATCTTCTCCTGATCGCCCGCATCGATCGGCGCTCCAAACGCATTCACCATTTTGGTGACTTCGGCCCGCCAGCCCTTCTCGTCGAGGAAGGGTGAATTCATCGCGACGTAATCCAGGCTGTGGCAGGGGGCGCAATTTTCCTCGACGACATCAAGATTGGCGCCCGGCGTCAGCTGGAACTCAGGACCATTGGCCCTCGCCGCGAAAGGGAGAGCAACCAGGGTGCCAGCCATCAGAAGAAATTTTCGCGAGATGCGCATGACGGCTTCCTCAAACCACCTTCAGGCCGAGCGCCTGCACGACATTGTTGTGGTATCCGGCGCCGTTGAAGAGCAACGAGTCGACCTGAGTCTGGCCCATCCGGTTGCGGGCCCGAACCATGACGCTCACCATTCCCGGCTGCTGTGGCCCAAGTTGATGGCTCCATTGCCGCCAAGAAAAGCGGCCAAGGTCTTGGCCCAATTGCGTCGGGGTCCAGCTCTTGCCGCCGTCGATCGAGATCGCCACGTCAACGATGCCGTAACCGCCATCCCATGCGATGCCCTTTAGATCGACCGGCTGGCCCGCCTTGACTTCCGCTCCCTCCTCCAAATTGGTGATCATCGAGTTCACGACCATCTCGGTGATCGGCGTGTTGGCGGAATTTGGCTGTTCCTGGCTGGTGAAGCGCTCGACGACGGGAAAGAGCGATCGCGGAATTCGGTAGGCCGGATTCATCCAGAATGACTTCAAGGGCTCCGTCAGCGCCTGGATCTCGGTCAGATGCTTCACCCAGTACGTACCCGTCCAGCCAGGCACCACCAGCCTTGCCGGAAATCCATTCCAATGCGGCAAGGCCTCGCCGTTCATCTCGTAGGCGATGAGCGTGTTTTCTTCCGTCGCCTTCCAGACCGGCAGGCTCTTCAGAAAATCGGGAGTCTTGTCGTGAACCGGCCCGTCTGCACCGTTAAAGGCGATCTCGATCGCGCCTTCGGCAAGTCCGGCCTTGTCGAGAACGTCCTTCAGGCGAACGCCGGCCCATCTCGCATTGCCCATTGCACCGGAACCCCATTCCACCCCCGGCACATGCGGTTCTGAAAAGCCGCGGCGATTACCGGAACATTGGCAGACGGCTGCGATCTCGACCCGTTCGAAGCTACCCTTCAGGTCGTCAAGCGTGAATTGAACCTGCCGTTCCACGGCTGGTCCACCAACCGCAAGTTTCCATGACGCCGCGTCCATCTCCGGAATGTCGGACAGGTGATAGCGGACGAAGAAGGCATTATTGGGCGTAAACGCTTCGTTGAAGTAATTGATCGGGGTCTCGAAGTTGGGCGGCCGGATCGTCTTCCTGATGAGAGGAACCTTGTCGGGCAGCGCCTCGAGCGCCTGCACGGCGATGGCGCCCTCCGGAAGAGCTTCCGCGGCGAGGCCGAGCTTCGAGAGCAAGCCGGACGCACCAACCACAGCCAAGGCGCTCGCTCCACCTTGGAGGACTTGCCGCCTGTTCATGTCGCTCCTCCCGAATTGCGATTTCCCTTCAGGATTCACGTGTATTGGAAAAGTAGCACGCACCCCCGCGATCGTCGAGGAAACAGCCGCGGCCGGCGCTAGAACTTCCACGCAGTTGGGCTGATTGAGAGGGTCGCAAGAGAATTGGTCGACCACGACGAGGGCTATGTGCGTTCCTTTGCTATGCAGGTGTGCCATGAACTGAAGTAACCGCTCGCGGCGACCTGACGCCCCTGAACTTCTGCTCGATGAGGATCCCGAGGCGGCCATGTCGAGGGGCGCACCGCCGACGCTCCCTTGAGGGATCAGACGTTCGGCTGGACGCGAGAACAGTCGCTATTGAGCCTAGACGTCATAATAGAGAACAAACTCGTATGGATGCGGGCGCATGCGTATCTCCGTGATCTCGTGCGAGCGCTTGTAGCCCACATAGGTCTCAACGACGTCCGTCGTGAACACGTCTCCGGCAAGGAGAAACTTGCGGTCCGCCTCAAGCGCATCGAGAGCCTCGCCGAGCGAGGCTGGTGTCGACGGGACTGCGGCGCGTTCAATCGGCGGCAGATCGTAGAGGTTCTTGTCAATCGGATCCCCCGGATCGATGCGGCTGCGGATGCCGTCGAGACCGGCCATGAGCATGGCAGCGAAGGCCAGATACGGATTGCAGGAGGGATCCGGGCACCGGAACTCCACCCGCTTGCTCCTGGGGTTGAGCGAGTACATCGGGATCCGGCACGCCGCGGAGCGGTTGCGGCGCGAATAGCCGAGATTGACCGGCGCCTCAAAACCCGGCACGAGCCGCCGGTAGGAATTGACGGTTGGAGCGCAGATGGCGAGCAGTGCCGGCGCGTGCTTGAGCAGCCCTCCGATATAGTAGCGCATCACTTCGCTTGAGCCGGCATAGCCGTCTCCGGCAAAGATCGGGCGATCTTGCTGCCAGATGCTCTGGTGAACGTGCATGCCCGAGCCGTTGTCGCCAAACAGGGGCTTCGGCATGAAGGTTGCGGTCATGCCGCGGCTGCGCGCGACGTTCTTCACGACATATTTGTAGATCATCACGCTGTCGGCCATGCGCGTCAGCGTCGCAAAGCGCATGTCGATCTCGCCCTGGCCACCGGTCGCGACCTCGTGGTGGTGTGCCTCGACCTCAATACCGATACGCTCGAGCAGCGTCACCATCAGGGTGCGGGCGTCCTGAAGAGTGTCGGCAGGCGGAACGGGGAAGTAGCCCTCTTTCGGGCGCAGCTTGTGTCCGAGGCCAGTCCCGTCCCTCGCCTTCCAATTCGCCTCGACGGCGTCGATCTCGTAATAGCCGTAGTTGGAGCCCTGATCATAATGGACCTCGTTGAAGACGAAGTGCTCCAGTTCCGGGCCGAAATACGCGGTATCGCCGATACCGGTGGCCTTGAGATAGGTTTCGGCCTTTTGTGCGATAAAGCGGGGGTCCCGGCTATAGGGTTGGGCGTTGACTGGGTCGAGAATATTGCAGATCAGGACGAGCGTCGGCGCCTCCGTAAACGGATCCAGGAAAGCGGTATTCGGATCAGGCACGACGAGCATGTCGCTTTCCTGTATTTCCTGGAAGCCCCGGATGGACGAGCCATCAAAGCCGATGCCATTGGTGAAGCTGTCCGTGTTGATGGCGCGCGGCGGCACGGAGAAATGCTGCCACAGGCCGGGAAGGTCTGCGAACCGCAGATCGATCATCGCGATCTCGCCGTCCTTTATCGTCCGAAGAACGTCATCCGGGCTGGCGTAGCTATTGTCAGACATCGCCGCCTCCCTTCCTCCTGTCGGTCCGTCGAAACGAGCCGTACCTCAACTGCGCCGCCGGCCGAGCGGCTGCGTAATCACTCGGTCACCTCACCGAGCGCGTGGGCCCCCGGTTTCGCGCGCTGAAACTCGCATGAAGCGCCTCCCGCGTGAGCCGCGCGAACTGGACCTGGCTCATATGGACGAGTGTGGCGTGATCGCCGCCCTCGAAATAAACCTCCGGTTGGCCGCAGACGCTGTCATCGATGACGACGTCCAGCTCGTAACACTCGCCGATCGGGGGAACAGCGCCGTGTGCGCAATCCGCGATCAACTGGTCGAGCTCATGCTTCGTGGCAAGCGTTAGGTCCTCGGCAAGTGCCAATTTGAGTTTCCTGAGCCGCACATGGCGGGAGGCAGGCAGAATGGCCAGAAGATAGCCGTCGCGTCTGCGCAGCACGACGCCTTTGGCCACGCAGCGGGCCGCGATGTGGCAGGCATGCGCGGTAAACATCGCCGATCTGGTCGGCCTGTGCTCGACCAGATCGTACTCGGCGCCCTTGCGATCGAGATATGACTGGAGTGTCAAAGCAATGGTCACAATCCCACCCTCCCCGGGGCGAGACCCTCGATCGTGAGGCTCCGCGCTTGCGTCTCACGATGCTCAACCATCCAATATAACACGTTCGCCGGCTCTCGCGTTCCACCTGTTCAATTGCGGCGAAGGTTCGGGCGATGCGCAGACGCGCCCATGGCGTTGCCGCTGAGTGCGCCAGCCGCGAGCTGCTGCCCACCGCCAGGGTCTCGAAACTGTTCGCTTGTAGCAAAGCGGGCTTCGTTGGTTTTCGGTCAAACCGCCCGTCCTATTTCTTCCGGTAGACGAGCACCGGAATCGTCGAATGCGTCAGCACCTTGGCGGTCACGCTGCCGACAATTAGGGCGCCCACGCCGCTGCGCCCGTGCGAAGCCATGACAATGAGGTCGGCGCCGATGTCCTCCGCTTTCTGGATGATCGCGCGAAAGACTTCGTGGCTGCGAACCTGGTCGGTGGCGCAGGCAACACCCGCGCGCTCGGCCTGGGCTTGGGCTGCGGCAAGCGTCTGCGCCGCGTGCTCACGGGAAAGCGCCTCGTATTCTTCCCGTGTACTGCCCAACTGGTAGGAACTGGACGTGAAGAGATGGAAGGGCTCCATCACCGTGAACACGGTGATATTCGCGCCGACCTCCTTGGCAAAGGCGACTGCCGCATCCACGGCCACGGTGGCAAGAGACGAGCCGTCGGTGGGGATGAGAATGTTGCGGAACATTGAAAGCCTCTCAATCAAATCGGCTTCAGGCTAGCCGCGTCGCCCTGCACGCGTTGACGCATATCTGTAATTTAGCATTTACTGATTTTCGCTAAATGCAAGCAAAACTCGGCAGAACGTGCGAAGGCAGATCATCGTAACGCACGGGTTTCCGCTGGCGTTCGTCAGGTCTATCATGCGAGCATGTCTTTGGTCCCCAACGCCACAACCGCTATCTGCCAGGAATTGCAGCCGCGGGACGCGTCGACTGTGCCAGGCCGCTATTGGCACGCGCTTGCCGACGGGCGCATCCAGTGCGACCTCTGTCCGCGATTTTGCAAGTTGCATGAAGGGCAACGGGGGCTCTGCTTTGTCCGCGCTCGCCAGGGCGACCGGATGGTACTGACGACCTACGGCCGCTCCAGCGGCTTCTGCGTGGATCCGATCGAGAAAAAGCCGCTCAACCATTTTCTGCCGGGCACTGCCGTCCTGTCGTTCGGCACAGCCGGCTGCAATCTCGCCTGCCGGTTCTGCCAGAATTGGGACATCAGCAAGTCCCGCGCGATCGACACACTTGCCGACGCCGCTTCCCCCGCGGCGATCGCCCGGGCGGCGGCGGATCTCGGCTGCCGCAGCGTTGCCTTCACCTACAACGACCCTGTGATTTTCCATGAATACGCCATCGACGTGGCCGATGCCTGCCGCGAGCGGGGGATCAAAAGCGTTGCGGTTACGGCCGGCTATGTCTGCTCCGAACCACGCGCCGAATTCTACCGCCACATGGATGCGGCCAATGTCGATCTCAAGGCCTTCACCGAGCGCTTTTACCAACGCGTCTGCAGCGGCCATCTCCAGCCGGTGCTCGACACGCTTGTTTATCTCAAGCGCGAGACCTCCGTCTGGTTCGAGATCACGACGCTGCTCATACCCGGCGAAAACGATTCCGAGGCTGAGATCGAGGCGCTGACGCGATGGATCATGGAAAAACTTGGCCCGGATGTGCCGCTTCACTTCACGGCCTTCCATCCCGACTGGAAGATGATGGACAAGCCGGCCACCACGCCCGAAACGCTGACACGGGCGCGCCGGATCGGCCTCCAAAACGGGCTGCGTTACGTCTACTGCGGTAACGTGCACGATGACGTCGGCGGCAGCACCTGGTGCCATACCTGTGGCGCATGCCTGATCGCCCGCGACTGGTACCGCTTGCTATCTTGGGCTCTCGACGCCGAGGGCCGCTGCCAAAGCTGCGGCACGCCTTGCCCGGGCGTGTTCGAGCCGCATCCCAGTGACTGGGGTGCGTATCGCCGGCCGGTGCGTATCGCGCCGATGACGGCACCGGGTTGACCAGCCAGCCGGCTGTGCGAGACGGCTGAAGGCCTTGTCAAAGGAGAAAACGGCGATTTCCAGCCGAGATTTCTAAAGTCAGCGTCTGTGGTCGCCGTAACCTTTCAGGCGGCGGATGGTTTTCCATAGGCCGCCTTCGTCCCGTCCCCTTTCGGGCAGCGGCGGGGAGGCTTAATATACCATTACCCGAAAGATACCCGTTCCTCACGCTGCTGTCTGTTTGGCCGCTGCTGAGCAACGCGACGGCGGCGCAGGCAGTCGCCAGGCAATGGCAGAGCGCCGCGGCGTGCACCCCCCGCAGCCGCTACATCACGCAGGCGACGCGCCGGCGCGGTTCGCCCAACCCTGATCACTCACGGCACGCTCGACTGGGACCGGCACGATCCGGACCTGACCGTCCTGGAGAAGGGTCGCCGGCCTGAGTCCACGTCGCGACAGAGCCGGCGAGTCTGCTCTCATTCGACTCCACTGGGCGGCGTGGGTGGCTCAACGGCGGCCCGAGCACCCCGTTCGCCGATTTTTTCGCGAATCTCTGTCGGCTCGGTGTTTCGTCCAACGTCCTTTGAAAGCGATAATGGGAGAAAAGCAGGAGGTAACCAAGATGATGACACTGTATGGATTAGGTCCAACGCGCTCGCTTCGCGCACTTTGGGCCCTTCAGGAGCTTGATGCGGAATTCGAATTTGTGCCCGTCAACATTCTGGCCGGCGAAACCCGTCATCCCGACTTCCTTCGTCTCAATCCTGCCGGCAAACTTCCGGTGCTGGTTGACGGTGACTTCGTGCTCACGGAATCTGCCGCGATCGTCATGTACTTGGCGGAGAAGTACGGCGCCAAAGGGCTCATGCCCACGGACCTAAAGGAGCGGGCGCAGGCATATCGATGGTCTCTGTTTGCGGTTACCGAGCTCGAACAGCCGCTTTGGCGGATAGCCAAGCACACATTTCTGTATCCCGAAGACAAGCGTCTGCCGGAAGACATTGCCCTCGCCAGGGAAGAATTCCTGGCGATGGCAGCGGTGCTTGAACAGCACATGGACGAGCGTGGGTTCATCGTCGGCGATAACCTAACCATCGCCGATTGCGTCACCGCCTATGTCCTGGACTGGGGCAATGAAAACGGACTGATTGCCGACTTTCCAAATCTCAAAGCATACCTTGAGCGGATGTATGCTCGTCCCAAGGCACCCCAGCGAATCGCCGAAGCCATGGCAAGCCTGCAGAATTAGAAATCTGCGCTGATGGACAGCCGCATCCGACGTCGACTAGGTTATATTGAGCAGCCAGAGGCCTATCCAATCCGTACAACTGTATCGGACACGAATTTGAAGTGAGGAATTGGCAGATTTTCCGGCGCGGGTCCCTTGCGGATGCGGCCGGCGGTATCGTAGTGCGATCCGTGACAGGGACAGAACCAGCCACCAAAATCACCCGCCTGCCCCAGGGGCACGCAGCCCAAATGCGTGCAGACCCCGATCATCACGATCCAGTTCTCCCTTCCCTGACCGGCCGAGCGCGCCACGTCTCTCGCCGGCTGGTCGTCGTCAAGGTTCGCGTTTCGCGCCACGGGGTCCTTGAGTTCCTCAAGGGCCGTCGCGTTTGCGGCTTCAACCTCCTTGCCGGTCCGATTGCGGATGAAAACGGGGCGGCCGCGCCACTTGACGGTCATTGACATGCCCTCCGCGAGCGAGGACACGTCCACCTCGATGGAGGCCAGGGCAAGTGTTGAGGCGTCGGGACGCATTGCATCGACGAATGGCCAAGAGGCTGCCCCAACTCCCACCACCCCGGCCATGGCCGTCACCAGATAGAGAAAATCGCGCTTGGTCGGCTCGGCCATTTCATCTCTCGCCACGGGAATCGCGCCTCCTTGCCGCGCGAAAGACCATGGATCGCTATGCCCCTACCGGAGCGTGGTGACGACGACGATCTTTCGAACGAAGCTTTTGCCCAGCCATCATACGTCCACGCCCAAAGCGATGGGAACGGCAACTGAGTCCTACAAAGCCGCTGTCCGGCTCATTGAATTGGCCGCTAAGAAAGCACGCACCTCCTCCAGCTAGGACGCGTCGGTAGAGAACTTATGTACCGTTGTCGACTTCAGCGTTTCGCCAGGTTTCAGCACTGTCGTAGGAAAGGACGACTTGTTTGGAGAATCCGGGAAATGCTGGGTCTCGAGGCAGAAGCCGTCGGTCTGGCGGTATTGCTGACCGGTCGGGCCAACAAGCGTCGAATCGAGAAAGTTGCCGCTGTAGAACTGGACGCCGGGCTCAGTGGTCGAGATCTCCATGATCCGGCCAGAGCGCGGCTCGTAGACACGCGCGGCGAGCGAGAGCCCACTACCCGATCGGTTCAGCACGTAGTTGTGATCGTATCCGCGGCCATAGACCATCTGTGGGTCGTTCGAGCGGATGCGTGCGCCGATTGGCATTCCCTGGCGGAAGTCGAACGGCGTTCCGGTCACGGAGGCGAGGTCCCCGGTCGGAATCAAGGTCGCATCGACCGGCGTGTAGCGATCGGCGTTGATCGTGAGGATGTGATCGCCGATCCCGCCCGTGCCGTCGCCGGCGAGATTGAAGTAGGAGTGACTCGTAAGATTGACCACGGTCGGTTTGTCCGTCGTCGCCTCGTAGTCGATGCGCAGCTCGTTGTCGTTGGTGAGGGTATAGACTACCTGGACCTTGAGCGCGCCGGGATAGCCTTCCTCGCCATCCTTGCTCGTATAGCTGAGCCGCGCTGCGGCCCCGCTCACGCTTGTCAGCGGCTCGACCGCCCAGACGGCCTTGTCGAAGCCTTTGTTGCCGCCATGCAGGCTATTCGGCCCGTTATTGGCGGCGAGCTGGTACTGGGTGCCATCGAGCGAGAACTTCGCGCCGCCGATGCGGTTGCCGTAGCGTCCGATCAAGGCGCCGAAATAGGGGTTCTTGGCTTCGTAGTCGGCGAGTTCCTTGAAGCCGAGCACGACGTTGTCGAGCTTGTTCCAGCGGTCGGGGACGTTGATTGCCGTGATGATGCCGCCATAGGCAATGAACTTGACGGACGCACCCTTGTCGTTGGTAAGCGTGTAGAGATCGACGGCTTTACCGTCCTGCGTTTTTCCGAACGGGGTCTTGTCTACAGACCAGGCCCCGGCGCTTGTCCCCGTCAGCACCGCCATGCCGAGCACGGCCGCGCCGAGCACTGCTCTATGCCACGTACGCGATATGTTTGGATCGACATATGTCATGGTTTCTCCCTCGATCCGCTCAAAAACCAATTCTAATCTCATCGGGCTGTCGAGGTAAGCGCGTCCTGGTGGAGGTTGCACAAGAGCACCGGGGCTTGAAAAGCGTGTGCCTGGTACCTTCGGTTGCATCAGCTTTCATTGCGTGATCAAAATTGTCGTCGGTGGATGAAATCGCAGATCGCGTATCTGCTGATTCCCGACTTCGCCTTGCTGCTCGGTCAGTGTCGCAAGGCCATCCGAGTCGGAACCTTAGGATTCTCACGTGCCGCATCGGCTCCGGAGGCAAAACGGAACGTCCCTTTTCGGGCCACCGCGACCGCTCAAGGTCGGATCGTGACCGCTCCGGGCCCCACTTTCAATGCCCGCTCATCACCCGCGAGATCGCCACTGGGGCTGCAGAAGCTTGAGTATTAGTACAGGCAGTTTGTGCGGACCAACACTGTGAAGGGATCGAGCCCGAACTCCGTATCGAGGTCACTGCCGAACGAACCCAGCCATCGTTTCTGCGCTTCAAAGGCTGTCTTCTCGCGTTCCTCCGTCCGCTCTGACGGCTGCCGATCATCCACTCCTGCTTTATCCAGTAATGTTTGGGTTTCTCTGCGGTGCGTTGAAGGCGGCGCAACTGAGTATGATGTTTCGCAATCGCGTTCGTTCCCGAACGCTCAAGACGCTAATTGATGCATGGCCCCCTTCTGAGGCCATAACCGGACTTTACTTCTCCGCTGAGGACGCAGTCTATCCCATTCGTATTTAGATGGAGACTCCTGCCTCGCGGAGACCGCCCACCAGCCTGTCGAACAGATCGGGGTCACGGTAAGGTAGAGCCCGCTTAAGGTGATCGATAGAAAAGTTCGAATTAACCTCCAACACCTCACGCCAATAGCGCCGCGCTTCTTCGTGGCGCCCGACTCGACCATAGAGACAGGCGAGATAAAAGCGCGTCATGTCCGATCGCGGCGCCAGGGTCAGCCGACGCTTGAAGGCGATCTCGGCCTCGTCAAAGCGCCCGAGGCTCAATAGCGCCCTCCCCAGGAAATGCAGAGACAGATCGAATTGCGGGTCGAGCCGGCGGGCCCGCGTGTAGAGCGCCACGGCATCTTCGTACCGACCTTGGAATTCCCTTATGTTGCCAAGCCCGGTATAGGCATCGGCCAAATTGGGGTCGAGCGCGACGGCCCGCTCCGCCGGGGCTTCCGCCTCGTCTAGGCGCCGCATCCAGGCAAGCACGAGCGCCAGCGAGACATGGGCCTGCGGCTCAGTATCGTCCACGTCGATGGCCTTGTGCGCCAGTTGCAGCGCCCGTCCCAGATTTTCCGGCGTCGCGCCGTTCCACCGGTTGACGTATTCGGCAAAGGCGATGATCGACAGCCGGGCATAGGCGGCCGCCAGCCCCGGATCGATCTCGATGACGCGCTCCAGCATGGCGCGCGCTTCCCTTGACGATACGGCGCTGAGTTGCAGCATGGTCTGGCGCGAGCGGACGAGCAGGTCGTAGGCTTCCGGATCCACCTTGCCGCGGTGCTCGCGCCGCTCCTCTTCCCCGGCCGTCAGCTTCACCTTGAGCGCGCTGACGATGGTGCGGGTGACCTCGTCCTGAACCGCGAATATGTCCTCGATACAGCGATCATAACGCTCGGCCCAGAGATGGCCGCCCGTCGTGCCGTCGATCATCTGGGCGTTGATGCGGATGCGGTCGGCGGCCCGGCGCACGCTGCCTTCCAGTATGTAGCGGACGCCGAGTTCCCGGCTAACCTTGCGAATGTCCGGCGCCTTGCCCTTGTACGCGAAAGAGGAATTGCGGGCGATGACGAAGAGGCCGGAAACCTTGGAAAGATCGGTGATGATATCCTCGGTGATGCCGTCGGCGAAATAGCCCTGCTCCGGGTCGCCGGACATGTTGTCGAACGGCAGTACGGCTATCGAAGGCTTCGCTGGAAGCCGCGGTTGGGCTTCCACGACTGAGCTGTCGGCATCGCCGGCGCCGTTCGGCGACCAGCTCCAGACATGCACCGGCCGCTCGATGTTCTTGACCTCGTGATAGCCGCTGTCGACGAAATCGAGGCCGACGCGGCCATGCACATACTCGTGGACGCCGTCCGAAATCGCCACGCCGCCGGGCTTGGCAAGCGTCTCGAGACGGGCAGCCACATTGACCCCATCGCCGTAGAGATCGCTGCCCTCGACCATGATGTCGCCCAGGTTAACACCGACGCGGAGAACGATAGCCCGGTCTTCCGGCATGTCTCTGTTAGCAGCCGCCATGGCTTGCTGAAGGGCTGCGGCGCATTCGACAGCGTTGACGGCGCTGCTGAACTCGACAAGCACACCGTCGCCCATCCTCTTGAAGACGCGGCCCTGATGAGTTGCGACGAGCGGCTCCAGCACCTCTTTCCAGCGCTCCATGAGCAGCGTGTGGGTGCTTTTTTCGTCCCGTTCCATGAGCCGGCTGTAACCGACCACGTCAGCGGCCAAAATGGCGGCAAGCCGGCGTCTGATGGATTCGTTGGCCATATGCAATGGCGCCTTCCTAGATCATTTCACTGTTTCATCGAAACATCGAACTGATCTAACTCTTTGAAATTACGCAAATCCGGGCGGAAAACCGTTACACTCTTTTCCTGGAATTGCTCCAGCATCCATTGTCCAAATTTTACTGGCGTATTGCTGCCATGTCCATTTGGCTTGAGGCTGGCCTTGGTCGACAACCAGCGTCAGTGCGCCGAAACCAGAGCATGCGCGAGCAGAACTCAGTCTTGCTCCAAAAGTCCCTGCGCTAACTCTTCCCATTCCTCATCAAACGTTAAGATTGGCGGCACGACGCCGCAGCGGCGATACCAATATTCTGCGTTCGATTGATCGCCTTCCTTGCGATGGAGGTAGGCATGCACACGCATATCCGCCGTATCGTCGTGCTCCTGCACGCGCTCGTGCGCCTTTTTCCAGTTGCCCTTCGCATCCCACCACAGCGCCTGCAGGGCGGAGCTTGAACCGGCGGGCGGCTCTGGCTGCGCAATCGAATCTCTAAAAGTCTGCAAATCCATTCTCGGCACCGTGGTGAAATCCAGGACGCCGATGATAACCGCGCCAGCCGCCGAGCGGTAGCGTGCATTGGGCGATATCCGGATTGACCGCAACGGGTGGGAGAGCTGCAGTTCGGCCACTTACCTCGAGTATCTGCAATTTAGTTCTCTACCCCGCAGGCGTCACTCGCTCATGCCTGGATTATCGGAAGTGCGCGGCGGCAATTTGGGCGGTGTCAGCGCCAGTCCAAACGATTTCACGCCGGCTCCCAGATTCATTTTGCTTGGCGGTCACCCCGACGCCGCAGACTTGATCCGCGGCTAGCTAATGCCTCCCACAGCGATGCCCCCGGATGACAGGATTCCCTCATTAGCAAAATGCAATCTTGCAGAAATGCAAGACGGGTGCGCGCCTATCGCTTTGACTGACGCCCTCCAAGTGATGAATGTGGCTCCAGGACTTAAAATGGAACAAATGTTCCGATCAAACGAAAGCCATTCCAAACATTCCTGGAGGACACGCCCAATGATCGCCCTTCCCTTCGCCCTCAATCACATGGCCGCGCCCGCCCTGCCGCTTGATGCATTCTTCGCGCTCGCAAAGTCGCTTGGAGTGTCGGCGGTCGAAATTCGAAACGATCTTTCCGGCAACGCGATCCTCGACGGCACCGGCCCGGATGCAGTGAAGGCGCTTGCCGAAAAGCACGGACTGACGATCATCTCGATCAACGCCCTGCAGCGCTTCAACGAATGGAACGAAGAGCGTGAGGCGGAAGCGCGCGCGCTTATTTCCTATGCGCGCGACTGCGGTGCCAAGGCGCTGGTGCTGGTGCCGGTCAATGACGGCAGCGGGCAGAAGGGCGGTGAGCGCCAGGCAAATCTCAGGACCGCGCTGAAAGCCTTGAGGCCGTTGCTGGAAGCGGCGGGCATTGCTGGCCTCGTCGAGCCGCTCGGCTTCGAGATCTGCTCGCTGCGCTCCAAGACCGAATCTGTCGAGGCGATCCGGGAGGTCGGCGGCGAAGCGACGTTCCGTCTCGTCCACGACACCTTCCACCATCATCTTGCTGGCGAGGACGCTTTCTTCCCGGATATGACCGGGCTCGTGCATATTTCCGGCGTTAGCGACAAAGCGGTTACGGTCGCCGACATGCGCGATCCGCATCGCATTCTCGTCGATGCGGAGGACCGATTGGACAATGCAGGACAGATCCGCCGCCTTAAAGGTCAGGGATACAAGGGCCCGTTTTCCTTCGAACCCTTTGCGCCGTCGGTCCACGACCTCGCCGATCCAGCAAAGGCCCTTCAGGAAAGCATGGCCTATCTGCAAGCCAAGGCCTGATCATCCACTCGCAGGAGAACACCGAAAATGGCTCGGGCGCCGCAGGACAGGCTTGACGGCGTCCGGATAAAATGGAATACATATTCCGTAATGGCAATTTAGTGGTTCGTTTATTCCGTTTTGACCGAAAGAGCAGCGGGAGTACGGCTTTCGGTTCGAGATGGGCGCGATCTTGCGAAAGGTCGCGCTTCCGGCTGGAGAAGGTGTCGCCGGGCACCGAATGTGGAGGAGAGAGAAATGAAGAAATTTGTGCTGGGCGCCGCCATGGCCGTCATGATGTCGACGGCTGCGCATGCCGAGACAATCGGTGTGTCGATGGCGCTGTTCGACGACAACTTCCTGACGGTTCTGCGCAACGGCATGTCCGATTACGCCAAGACGCTCAATGGCGTCGAACTGCAGATCGAAGACGCGCAGAACGACGTCGCGAAGCAGCAGAGCCAGATCCAGAACTTCATCGCCGCCGGCGTCGACGCCATCATCGTCAACCCGGTCGATACCGACGCGACCGCCGCCATGTCGAAGATCGCGGCCGATGCCGGTGTTCCGCTAGTCTATGTCAACCGCGAACCCGTCAACGTCGACACCCTGCCGGAAAAGCAGGCCTTCGTTGCCTCGAACGAACAGGAATCCGGCACGCTGGAAACCCAGGAGATCTGCAAGTTGCTCGGCGGCAAGGGCAAGGCTGTCGTCATGATGGGCGAGCTTTCCAACCAGGCCGCCCGCATGCGCACGAAGGACGTGCATGACGTGCTTGCGACCGAACAGTGCAAGGGCATCGAGATCGTTGAAGAGCAGACGGCCAACTGGTCGCGCACCCAGGGCGCCGACCTCGTCACCAACTGGCTCTCCGCCGGCCTCGAGTTCGATGCAGTCATTTCGAACAACGACGAAATGGCGATCGGCGCCATCCAGGCACTGAAGGCTGCCGGCCGTTCGATGGACTCGGTCGTCATCGGCGGCGTCGATGCCACCCAGGATGCGCTCGCCGCCATGGCGGCCGGCGACCTCGACGTGACGGTATTCCAGAACGCCGCTGGCCAGGGCCAGGGCTCTGTCGACGCCGCGCTGAAACTCGCCAAGGGCGAGCCGGTCGAAAAGAAGGTCTACATCCCCTTCGAACTCGTGACGAAGGAAAACCTGGACAAGTACCAGGCGAAGAACTGACCGTTCGCTTGGGGGCGCGGCGAACACCGCGCTCCCTCCTGAAATCAGTGCCCGCACGAAGCCCTGACGATAGGGTTCAACAAGAAGGCGTATACGCCCGCCGCGGGACTTTCGGCCAGAGCCGGACACTGGGGAGGCTACGAGAATGACGCTCAGTCCCACAACCATGGCAGCCGTGCGTGCGAGTGGCGCCATACCGAATGCGGAATATCTTCTTTCCGCGGAAGGCGTGCGCAAGGAATTCCCGGGCGTCGTGGCGCTCGACGACGTCGAGTTCAAGCTGAAGCGCGGTACTGTCCATGCGCTCATGGGCGAGAACGGTGCCGGCAAATCCACCCTGATGAAGATTCTCGCCGGCATCTATCAGCCGGACAAGGGCGAGGTGAAGCTCAAGGGCGTCGACATCCGTCTGCAGTCGCCCCTCGACGCGCTCGAAAACGGCATCGCCATGATCCATCAGGAGCTGAACCTGATGCCCTTCATGACCGTCGCGGAAAACATCTGGATCCGACGCGAACCAAAGAACCGGTTCGGCTTCGTCGATCACGGCGAAATGCGCCGCATGACCGCCAAGCTATTCGAGCGGCTGAAGATCAACCTCGACCCGGAGATCGAAGTCCGTCACCTCTCCGTCGCCAACCGTCAGATGGTTGAAATAGCCAAGGCGGTTTCCTACGAATCCGACGTCTTGATCATGGACGAGCCGACATCGGCGCTGACCGAGCGCGAGGTTGCGCACCTCTTCGAGATCATCCGGGACCTCAGATCGCAAGGCATCGGCATCGTTTACATCACCCACAAGATGAACGAGCTCTTCGAGATTGCCGACGAATTCTCGGTGTTCCGCGACGGCAAATATATCGGCACGCACGCGTCGAGCAACGTCACCCGCGACGACATCATCCGCATGATGGTCGGTCGCGAGATCACCCAGATGTTCCCGAAGGAGGAGGTGCCGATCGGCGACGTCGTGCTGTCGGTCAAGAACCTCACGCTTGATGGCGTGTTCCGCGACGTTTCCTTCGATGTGCGCGCCGGTGAAATCCTCGGCGTCGCCGGACTCGTCGGCTCCGGCCGCTCGAACGTCGCCGAGACGCTCTTCGGCGTCACACCGGCAAGTTCGGGTACGATCGCGATCGACGGCAAAGAGGTGGTGATCGACAACCCCAACACGGCGATCCGCCACCGCATGGCGTTCCTGACGGAGGATCGCAAGGACACCGGCTGCCTGCTCATCCTCGACATACTCGAGAACATGCAGATCGCCGTGCTGCAGGACAAGTTCGTCAAGCGCGGCTTCGTCAGCGAGAAGGCGATCACCGCCGCCTGCGAGGAGATGAGCCGCAAGCTGCGCGTCAAGACGCCGAACCTTGAGGAGCGCATCGAAAACCTGTCGGGCGGCAACCAGCAGAAGGTGCTGATCGGCCGCTGGCTGCTCACCAATCCACGCATTCTCATCCTGGACGAGCCGACACGCGGCATCGATGTCGGCGCCAAGGCGGAAATCCACCGTCTTGTCACCGAACTCGCCCGCAACGGCGTCGCCGTCATCATGATCTCGTCGGAAATGCCCGAGGTGCTCGGCATGAGCGACCGGATCATGGTGATGCACGAGGGCCGCGTCACCGGCTTCCTCGACCGAGCCGAAGCGACCCAGATCAAGGTCATGGAACTTGCCGCGCGTTGAGCGCGCGATGCCGACCGCAGGGAGGACAGAAAATGGATACCAATGTCGCCGCACATGGCACGAGCACGACCCTTGTGGGGTCAAGGCGGCGCCTGCCGCCCGAATTCAACATCTTCCTGGTGTTGCTTGGGATCGCCCTCGTCTACGAAATTCTAGGCTGGATGTTTGTCGGCCAGAGCTTCCTGATGAACTCCCAGCGACTGACGATCATGATCCTGCAGGTCTCGGTGATCGGCATCATCGCCGTCGGCGTAACGCAGGTGATCATTACAGGCGGCATTGACCTCTCATCGGGATCGGTCGTTGGCATGACCGCGATGATCTCGGCGAGCGTCGCGCAGGCATCCACCTGGCCACGGGCACTTTATCCATCGCTCACCGACCTTCCGGCAATCGTGCCGATCGGCCTCGGTGTCGGCATCGGCCTTGTGGCCGGCTATATCAACGGGCAGCTCATCGCCAAGACCAAGATCCCGCCCTTCATCGCCACGCTCGGCATGATGGTCTCGGCGCGCGGCGTCTCCAAGTGGTACACCAAGGGCCAGCCGGTCTCCGGTCTCACCGACCAGTTCAACTTCATTGGCACGGGCATTTGGCCGGTCATCGTCTTCCTCGTCGTCGCGCTGATCTTCCACATCGCGCTGCGCTACACCCGCTACGGCAAGTTCACCTATGCGATCGGCGCGAACGTACAGGCCGCGCGCGTTTCCGGCATCAATGTCGAGGCGCATCTGATCAAGGTCTACGCCATCGCCGGCATGCTGGCGGGCCTTGCAGGCGTCGTCACCGCGGCGCGCGCCCAGACGGCACAGGCCGGCATGGGCGTGATGTATGAACTCGACGCCATTGCCGCGACCGTCATTGGCGGCACGTCGTTGACCGGCGGTGTCGGTCGCATCACCGGGACCGTCATCGGCACCGTGATTCTCGGCGTCATGACGTCCGGTTTCACCTTCCTCAGGGTCGACGCCTACTACCAGGAGATCGTCAAGGGCGTGATCATCGTCGCCGCCGTCGTCGTCGACGTCTATCGCCAGAAGGGCAGAAAGAAAACCTGAGCTTCAAAAAAGAAGACTTGTCCTCCCAGTGAAGTGACTGGCCGGAATGGTGAAAGCCGTTCCGGCTTTTTTCTTTGGCTTATACTGCCAAAGCGGAGCGATTTGTTCATCCACCGACATATGCTTGCACTGCAAGGCAGCCCTTTAGATTCCGGTCTGGCAAAAGCGGCGCCGATACACTATACCGCCAGGGTCCAAAATCATCGGAGATTTATCATGTTGTCGCAGCGCAAGCTTGCGAGCCAGGTCCAGCCGCGTTTCTTCCTTCAGCTTTGGAACGCGATGCTTCGGGTTCAGACCCGCGAAACAGCTTCCCTCTTCGGCCCCCGCGGCCGCTAACGCATAGCGCCTGATTCCGTCCTTCGAACTGCCCCGCCTATGCGAGTCTTCTTAGCATAGGCGGCAGCGGCACCACGCTGCGGCGCGCTGGTGGCCCTGAAGAACAGCGCCACGCGAGCGCTTAATTACGCAGTAACAATTATCATATAATTCTGCTCGTTATACGAGAACGTTGCCAAGTCTATCCCCTCAAGTGGAAGACTTGATGCATGATGCGGACGTTCTGCGCCGGTCTGTCCGGAATTTTTCATGACTTATTACTCGCTTGCGGCCTCTGCAGGAGGTTCCGTGAAGTCCATGACGCGTCCCAGCGTAGCAAGGTTTTCCGTGGGAGAGATTGCATGAAACTATCTATTGCGCGCGGTTTGGCGATCTTCGGGGCGATCGTCACCGCAGGTTTGATAATTTCCATTGGCATCACGACACACGCCTTCGACAAGCTGAGAGTAAACGGTCCGGTCTATACGCAGGTGGTCTACGGAAAGGATCTGATCGCCGACATCCTGCCGCCGCCGTTGTACACGGTAGAGTCCTACATGCTGGCGATGGAGGCCGTATCCAATCCCGAACTCGCCAAAGGCAACCTCGAGAAGATCGGAATCCTAAAACAGGCCTATGACGACCGGCGCGCCTACTGGAAAGCGTCGGCTGCTCCCGAAACGCTCAAGGCAAAGCTGGAGAACGATGTTATCGGCAGAGCCGATTCCTATTGGGCAGCGATGGAAGAAAAGTTCCTCGCTCCGTACCGGAATAGCGATCCGGCTTCCGCGGCGCAGGCGATGGACGAGCTAAAGGCAAGCTTTCACCACCATGAAGTCGCGGTCAATGAATTGGTCGCGATGGCAGATAAGTTCCTGAAGCAGCAGGAAGCAGGTGCCGCTTCGGACACGGCGAGCCTTTCCTGGGCCGCCACCCTGAGTTCGGCGATGTCCGTCCTTCTGCTGCTCACCGGCCTTTGGTTCTTCCGCGATCGCGCGGTGAAGCCTCTGGCCACCATGTCTGCCTATATGCAGACGCTCGCCGCCGGCGACTACGATCGCGAAGTTCCCTATGCCGAGCGTCCGGATGAGATCGGCATGGTCGCAAGGTCTGTCGCCGTGTTCCGGCAAGCGGCAATCGAGCGCCGCCACGCGCGCGAGCGGACGGACGAGGAGCGCCGCCTGCGGGACGAACAAGAGGCAGCCCACGCGCGAAGGAAAGCCATCGAGGAAAAGGACCGGCTGCAAGTCATTGAACATTTGACCCGCGGACTGGCACGCCTATCTGCCGGCGATCTTTCCGTCCGCATCGTAGATAACTTCTCCGACGCGTACGAGGCGTTGAGAGCTGAGTTCAACACGGGCGTGGAACGGCTCGCTGAAACGATCTCCGGTGTCCTCAGTGCGACCGACAAGCTCAGCACGAGCTCGTCGGAAATTGCCGGGGCGACCGATGATCTGGCCAAACGGACCGAGCAGCAGGCGGCCTCGCTCGAACAGACTGCCTCCGCCTTCAACGAGATCACGGCGACGGCACACAATTCCTCGGAGCGCGCGCGAGAGGCAAGCCTGGTGATGGTCGCGGCGAAAGACAGCGCCGAGAAATCCGCGATGGTCGTGCGCGACGCAGTGGCCGCTATGGAGCGCATCGCGCGATCCTCCGGGCAGATCCAGCAGATCATCAACGTCATCGACCAGATTGCCTTCCAAACCAATCTCCTGGCGCTCAATGCGGGCGTCGAGGCTGCGCGTGCGGGCGAAGCGGGCAAAGGCTTTGCCGTCGTTGCCCAGGAGGTGCGGGAACTGGCCGGTCGCTCCGCCAGTGCCGCCAAGGAGATCAAAATGCTGATAGAGGCGTCGACACGGGAAGTCGCCGGTGGCGTGGAGCTTGTCAACCAGACCGGTGAGGCGTTGATCGGGATCGAGGGGCATGTGCAGCAGGTGACCGACCTGATCGGCGTGATTGTGACTGCCGCCACCGAGCAGTCCACTGCATTGTCCGAGATCGATGCCGCACTCCATAAAATGGATGAAGTGACGCAACGGAATGCGGCGATGGTCGAAGAAACCAATGCGGCCTGCCGTGAGCTGAGCAACGAGGTGGACGACCTCAATCGCATGGCTGGCCGCTTTCAGGTGCTCGGCCGCGTAAGCAGGCTGGCGGCTTGACGTCAACAAGAGGCGCTGAGAAGGCCCCTCCCAGTAGGCGGGGGCCTAACGTCCCGCGCCTGCCACGTTCAGCCTAGGCGCTTCCGTCCCCGGGCGCCACCGCAACGCCTTAAGCCTCTCCTTGTGGCATGTGTGGGGTTTGGTTCTGCTGCAGGCGCCTGCTTATCTGATCGTCGCAGATCGGTTAAGAATGAAGTGAGCGCGCACGGCATCGCGGCCCTCCCCCTTGTGGGAACGGCTTCGGGGCGAAGTGGCCATCAAGATGTATCGAATCCCTATTTACCTATCCACCGCCGCGACGGTGCGGTCACCGAATTGCGGACCACCAGATCCGGCCTCAGCAGGATTTCCGTCTCGGCGGGGCGCCTGTCGGAGAGAAGGTCAAGCAGGAGTGCCATGGCCTGTTTTCCGATCAGCGTGCGCGGCTGGCGGATCGTGGTCAACGCCGGCGTCATGAACGTCGCCTGCGGCACATCATCAAAGCCGGTCACTGAAAAATCATTCGGAATGTCATAGCCGCGCGCCTTCAGCCCGATCATCACTCCGAGCGCGGTCTGGTCGTTGACGCACATGAAAGCGGTGGGCAGCGTGTCGCGCACGAAAAGCCGTTCGACGGCGGCCCTTCCACTCTCGAGCGTGCCGTCGCCCTCCTGGACGAGCCGAAGCTCCGCCGGCACGCCCGCCGCGTCGAGCCCCGCGTCGTAGCCGGCCCGTCGCCTCTTATAGGCAAGCCGCGTGCGGGAATCGCCGATAAAGGCGATCTTGCGATGGCCTTCGGCGATCAGGAGATCGACCACCTTGCGGGCACCCTCGATGTCATCGATGCCGACATAGGGGATGCCGCCGTTGAAGACGGGCTCGAAGATGCCGACGCTTGGCGGCAATCGCGCCGTCATCGTCTCGTGACCGAAAGGCAGAATGCCGGTGAAGAGGATGAGGCCAGCCGCCTGATTGGAATTGAGAAACTTCAGATATTCGAGCGCGCGCTGGGCATCGTTCTGCGTATGGCCGATTAGCACGCCATAGCCATGCGACCGCGCCTCATTTTCAAGGCCGACGAGAATGCTGGAAAAGTTGGGGTCGCCGATATCCGGGGCAACGACCAGAATCATGTTCGACCGGCCGAGCCTCAGGCTGCGCGCCATGGCATTGGTCGTATAACCGGTAATGGCGATGGCCTGGTTGACCTTCAGTCGCGTGGACGTTGCGACCTTCTCCGGGGTGTGGATTGCCCGCGATACCGTCGCGATCGAAACCTCGGCGATCCTGGCGACGTCTTCGATGGTTGCGGGGGTGGAATCCGACACTCTCGCTCTGCCTTGCGTCTTCGTTAAAACCTAGCCGATTCGAGGATAAAACATGCAGCGATCCAAAGTGCTACAGCGGCCTTTTGCACGTCTGATCAGGACACGCGGCGCAGTAGGTGGCGGGACACTACATACACTTCCGGCCACGTCAAAGGTCATCTCGGAAATTCCTGTGCATGCCACGATGTAAACCTTTACATGATGTGTGTAAAGGTTTACATAACCCCATAAGCGGATGGGAGCCGCAAGGGGGAATCGATGAATCCGGAAACGGTCGAAACCGGGAGCGTCGTGCTGGAGGCACGTCGCATCAGCAAGTCGTTCAGCGGCGTGCAGGTGCTCTTCAGCGTCAATTTCGAGCTTCGCGCCGGCGAGATCCATGCCCTGATGGGCGAGAACGGCGCCGGCAAGTCCACGCTGGTAAAAATCCTCTCCGGATTCGAGCAGCCATCTTCGGGCGAGATCCTGCTCGACGGCAATCCGGTGACGCTTCCGCCGAACGGCGCCGCCGAAGCGCTCGGCATCGTCATCATCCACCAGGAATTCAATCTCGCCGAACATCTGACCGTTGCGGAAAGCCTGTTCCTCGGCCGCGAGGTCACCCGCTTCGGTGTGCTCGACCGCAAATACATGCGCGCGGAAACGCGCCGTGTTCTCGATCTCCTCGGCTGTCGCGTCGACGCGAATGCGCTGATCAGCAGCCTGTCGATCGCTGAAAAGCAGATGGTGGAGATTGCCAAGGCGATCAGCCGCGACGCGCGAGTCGTGTTCATGGACGAACCGACGGCCGTCCTCTCCCGCGAGGAGACCAATTTCCTCTTCCGCCAGGTGCGCAAGCTGCGCGAGCAGGGCACGAGCTTCGTCTTCGTGTCCCATAAGCTTGACGAAGTCCTCGAACTGACTGACCGCGTGACGGTGCTGCGCGATGGCCAGTGGGTGAAAACGGCCCCGACCGCGATTCTCGACGGAGAATCGATCGCCCAGCTCATGGTCGGCCGCGAGATGTCGAGCCTCTATCCCGCCAAGTCCGAGCCGGATGTCGACGAAGAGATCGTGCTGCGAGTGGACTCACTCTCCACCAACTATGTCAAGGATGCCAGCTTCGAGGTGCGCAAGGGCGAGATCCTGGGCTTTTCGGGCATGATCGGCTCGGGACGGACGGAACTGATGGAGGCGGTCGCCGGCCTCAGGTCGCGGCTCTCGGGAGAGGTGACGATCCGTGGTGAGGCCGTGCCCTCGGGCGACGTGCACGCCGCCAACCGACGAGGCCTTGCCTACATGACCAAGGACCGCAAGGCGAAGGGCCTGCTCCTGAATTCCGGCATGACGGCGAACCTGACCTTGCAGTCGCTCGGCCAGCATACCCGCCTTGGCTATCTCGATCCCACGAGCGAGGCCGCCGCGCTCGAAAAAGCCCGCCGCCGCTTCGACATCCGCGTGCGCGACGGCGACGTGGTGGCGAGGCGCATGTCTGGCGGCAACCAGCAGAAGCTGCTGCTCGCCAAGGTGATGGAGACGGAGCCCGAGATTATCATCATCGACGAGCCGACGCGCGGCATCGACGTCGGCACCAAACAACAGATTTATCACTTCATCTCGGCGCTGGCGCGCGACGGCCGTTCGATCATCGTCGTCTCGTCCGAGATGCCTGAAGTGATCGGGCTTTGCACGCGCGTCGCCGTGATGCGCGAGGGACGGATCGTCGGCATGCTCGAAGGGGACGAGATCTCCGAGCAGGAGATCATGCGCTATGCAGCGGGACTGAAGAGGATGGCTGCCGCCTGACGGTGCATTCCACCGGCCACAGGCAGTCACAGCAATATGGAATTCCCCCGGGCTTCGGGGCGGGAGGTTGGTCTGAACATGAGCGTTAACGAGGAAAGCATCCAAAGCACAAGTCATCGCCGCACCTGGCGGGACGTCGATCTGAGGGCTGTGGCGCCGTTTGCCGCACTTGCGCTGCTTTTGATCGTCGGCGCGATCGTCAACCCCAACTTCATCGGCCTCAACAATCTCGCCAACGTCGCCACTCGCTGCGCGTTTATCGCCATCATTGCAGTCGGCGCGACTTTCGTCATCTCGGCAGGAGACCTCGATCTCTCTGTCGGCTCGATGGTCGCCTTCGTGGCAAGCTTGATGATCCTGTTCATGAATTCCGGCGTCATCGCCGATCCGACGTTGATGCTGACGGCGGCGGTCGTTTTCGCGGTGGCGGCAGGAGCGGTCTGCGGCCTCGCCAACGGGCTGATCACCACCGTCGGCAGGATCGAGCCGTTCATCGCAACGCTCGGCACGATGGGCATCTATCGCGGCCTCACCACCTGGCTTTCGCAGGGCGGCGCGATCACGCTTCGCGAGCCGGAGATACAGGAGCTCTACCGCCCGGCCTATTTCGGTAGCATTCTCGGCGTGCCGGTGCCGATCGCGATCATCCTCGCGGTTACCGCCGTCGCCGCCTTCATCCTCTATCGCACGCGTTACGGCAGGCACGTGGTCGCCGTCGGCTCCAACAGCGACGTCGCCCGCTATTCCGGCATCGCCGTCAACCGCGTGCGCACCATCGCTTTCGTGATCCAGGGCCTGTGCGTGGCGATTGCCGTGCTGCTCTATGTGCCGCGCCTCGGCTCCACCTCGGCGACGACCGGCATCCTCTGGGAACTGCAGGCCATCACCGCCGTCGTCGTCGGCGGCACCGCGCTCAAGGGCGGCGCCGGCCGCGTCTGGGGCACGATCTGCGGCGCCTTCATCCTCGAATTGGTCGGTAACATCATGCTCCTGTCGAACTTCATCAGCGAATACCTGATCGGCGCGATGCAGGGTGCGATCATCATCATCGCGATGCTCGTCCAGCGCTCGCTGGTACGCAAATCGTGACAATGCCGGATCTTGCGATCCGGCCACATCAGCGAAGACCCTGACACATTGGGAGGAAAGAAAACATGCGAAAGGGATTAATGGGCATTGCTGCCGTCGCGATGATGGCACTGACGGGCGTGGCCCACGCGGAGGAAAAGAAGGTCACGATCGGCGTTTCGATCCCTGCGGCCGACCACGGCTGGACCGCCGGTGTCGTGTTCCATGCGGAACGCGTCGCGAAAACGCTCATGGAGCAGCATCCGGGCCTCAACGTCATCGTCAAGACCTCGCCGGATCCGGCAAGCCAGGCCAATGCCGTGCAGGACCTCGAAACCCAGGGCATCGACGCGCTGGTGATCCTGCCGACCGATCCCGATCCGCTGGTCAACGCCATCAAGGAAGTCAAGGGCAAGGGCACGTTCGTGGCGCTCGTGGACCGTGCGCCGTCCGTCAACGACAACAGCGTGCGTGACCTCTATGTCGCCGGTAACAACCCTGCGCTCGGCCAGGTCGCCGGCGAATACATCAAGGCCACGACGCCGGAAGCCAAGGTCGTCGTCATTCGCGGCCTGCCGATTCCGATCGACCAGCAGCGCCAGGACGGCTTCGACCAGGGCATCGCCGGCTCGAAGGTCGAGATCCTCGACCGCCAGTACGGCAACTGGAACCGCGACGATGCCTTCAAGGTCATGCAGGACTACCTGACCAAGTACCCGCAGATCGACGTCGTCTGGTGCCAGGACGACGACATGGCCGTCGGCGTGCTGCAGGCGATCGAGCAAGCCAAGCGCACCGACATCCAGTATGTCGTCGCCGGCGCCGGTTCGAAGGAAATGATCAAGAAGGTCATGGACGGCGACAAGATGATCCCGGTCGACGTGCTCTACCCGCCGGCAATGGTCGGCACCGCGCTGGAAATGACGGCGGCCAACTTCTACGGCCAGGTTCCGGTTCGCGGCACCTACACGATCGACGCAACGCTGGTCACCAAAGACAATGCGCAGGACTTCTACTTCCCCGATTCCCCGTTCTGATCGGACGCATCGGCGATAGCCTAAGCGAGACCTGCCCGCGTTGCCGGGCAGGTCTTTTGTTTTGGGGTATCTCGCCCAGCGTAATCCGATCGGATTGCAGCGCGGGCGCAGGCGGATGGCGGTACCCCCCCTGCCGGGCATCTCCCCCACAAGGGGGGAGATTCGCAGGAGGCGCCGATGCCGTACCCCCATTCCATGGCGCAAGGCTGGCGCGGCCGAGGAGAAGGGGCGAGAAGCTCGCGTCTTGCCAATCTCCCCCCTTGTGGGGGAGATGCCCGGCAGGGCAGAGGGG
>NZ_WITC01000130.1 GCF_009601505.1 Sinorhizobium terangae | reverse complement strand
ACATTTACAAACAGAATGACAAGCTCGCAACTCCCAAGCGGGATCGCAACGTTCTGCCGCGAAGTTTCAATTCGTCGAATTGAATGTAAGGACGTTCAATCAAACTGGTGCGCCGCAGGTTAGGTTCCGCGGCGCCCAATGACGTTAGCGCATTGGCCCAGTTCTCCCTCACGCTGCCTTTCTGCGCGCTTCCAGTACGGCTGCATCAATGGCCTCACCCAGTAGTTCGACGATTGTATCTATGTTCTCGCTTGTCACGATAAGAGGCGGGCAGATAACAACATGGTCCCCCACGTAACCGTCAATCGTGCCGGTGAGGGCGTGTGTAATAAGTCCCCTCGCCTGAGCGTTCTGGTAGATCTTGGAACTCAGGTCCTGCGATGCAGCGAAGGGCGCTTTCGTGCTCCTGTCCTCCACAAGTTCTACGGTCATCAACATCCCTCGACCGCGGATGTCGCCCACGTGTGGATGTTGGCCGAACCTCTCGTTGAGCCTGGCAGAGAGCAGGTTTCCCGTTGTCTTCACATGGTCAAGGAAACCGGGACCACGGAGGACCTTTTGGACAGCAATGGCAGCTGCACATGCAGTCGCATGCCCAGAATAGGTGTATCCTCCCTTGAAAGTGCCTGAACCGGACACGATAGCTTGGTAAATCTTTTCATTTACCATTGTTGCTCCGATCGGTTGATAGCCGGCGGCAATTCCCTTAGCAAATGTGAGGAAGTCTGGGGCAACTCCGTCCTGCTCGCAGGCGTGGAGCGTGCCCGTGCGCCCCAAGCCGCAGAATACCTCGTCAAGGATTAGCAGGACGCCGTATTTGTCGCAGATTTCCTTCACGCGTTTGAAGTAACCAGGTACTGGTGGCGTGGCTCCGTTGGTCGTCCCAGTGACGGTCTCGGCGATAAACGCCATTACCGTATTTGGGCCGAGACCCAAGATAGCCTGTTCCAGTTCATTCGCGACCCGCAGCCCGTACTGTTCCACGGTCTCGCTCTCTTGGCGACCCCGGTATTCGTAGCATGGTGAAATATGGAATACGTTTGCAAGAATGTCTTCAAAGGGAGCGCGGCGTGACAACTGGTGCCCGACACTAAGTGCGGTCAGATTAGCACCATGATAACTTGACCGTCTGCCGATAACCTTCTTTCGCTGAGGCTGACCAATCTCAACGAAGTATTGGCGCGCCATCATCACGGCGCTCTCTACTGCTTCGGAACCGCTGTTCGTAAAGAACACCCGCGTGAGGCCCTCAGGAGCATCGGTGGTCAGAATGGACGCAAGTTCTTCGAGGGGCTCCGAGGTAAACATCGCAGAATGGAAAAAGGCAAACTTCCCAATCTGTTCGCGAACGGCCTCTATGACCGATTCCTCGCTATGACCCAGGCATGAGACGCAGGCGCCGCCGGCGTAGCCGTCAATGTACCGCTTGCCGTCCTTGTCGATAATGTACATGCCCTCGCCTTTGACAGCGACTGGTAGATTGCGTTTTGGGATACGGTGGAACACGCTACTCATATGTCTCTCCTGATGGTTGTTGAATAGGAAGACGCTGCCTGCGTCTCACGGTTAGTTGGAAAGGTGGATCGTTCGACCACCTTCGGCGGCGGATGTGTATGCTGCCTCAACCACTTCCAGCACCCGCGCCGCGTCTCCAAAGTCCGCGATCGTTGGAGTTTTCTTCTCCAAGGCCTCGAGCACATGTTCGACGAATTTCGCGTAGTACAGATCGGTCTCAAATTCGACGGGCAAGAACTCTTGCTCCACGCCGGTCTCGTTGCCGGTCACGACATCAATGCCATCATTGATGGAACGCAGAAAACGTTTGCCGGCTCGAACTGAAAATGTGAATTCACGTTGCCGACCAGGCGCACTGGGGAAGGTGTACCCGCATTCAATCGTGCCAATTGTGCCGGAGGCACTCTTGAGCGTGATGGCGATAAAGTCCTCGATCGAAAGGTTATTGATGTGCGAGGTCGACAAAGCCGACACTGTCGTAATTTCACTGCCACTGAGGGACCTGAACATATCGACCATATGAACGCCGATGTTGATCAGTGGGCCGCCACCAGCTACCTCACGTTCTAGCATCCAGGGATTTCCCGCCTGAAGGTATCGGCTCGGCGGCCCCGCTATGAAACGAAAACTGGCATGATCGGTTCTTCCCAAGGCTTCGGCGTTCCGGAAAACGTCCATGGTTTCGCTCAGCCGGAATATGAAGGGAATCGCAACGAAGGCGCGCTGGCGTGAAGCTTTTTCTGCTAGCTGCCTAACGTCAGCCGATCTTATGCCACATGGCTTTTCGATCGCGATTGGAATCCCTTGATCAAGAAGGAAATTGGCTGTCTTCGGCATATCGATGTGCCTACCGAAAACGAAAGCCACATCTGGTCGCACCTGGGACACTAGTTCTTCGCACGTTTCGAACGATCGGGCTTGAAATCGTTTGGCCAGAGCTGTGCCAGTCGTGCCAGTAGGATCTGATACCCCCACTACTTCGACGGCGGCTCTTTCAAGAGCTTCGAGATATAGCGGCACGTGCCAATGAGCGGTGTCTATCAGAGCAACTTTTTTCACCAGAACTTCTCCTGTTCGAACTATTCTCTCACGAGGGAATGGCCGCTTCGGCCATTGGACCGCCGCTATCCTCTCTCAACCTCGATTATGCGAACATCGTTCTGTTTATATGGACTACGTCGGCGTGTCAACGAGGCAACCATTAGAATGATGCTACTCTGATTCGCGCAGGCGAATGCGTTGCGAGAGGAGCTGCGTTCGGGGCCGATGCTCCGCGTCGCACCGAGGTGGACAGTTCTTCCTAAACCCCGGTGATGAATATTAATGGAACACGATTCCACTAACTGTCGCAGCATCCAAAGAATCTAAGAAGCGAAAGCAGAAGAAAAGATCGTTACAGAAACGATCGTGAGCCAGATGGAAGCGATGCGATGGGCTACCGCAAAGCGGGCGTCACGAGCGTTCAAACGTGTGGCTAGTGCTCCCACCGATCCCCAGGCGATTGCGATCGCCGCCACACAAAAACAAAACAGCGCCAGGTGGAGGAGGAAGCGCTCCTCCACGGCAGGGTGAAGTATCACAAGGCCAAAAATCAACGCCTTTGGATTCAGCACGGTTGTGAGATATACGCGGCGGGCCGTTACTTGATAATGACCCATTCCTCGCTCTGACGAGGCCCACAATTTGACAGCAAGATGCAATACCCAGATCGCGGCCAAAACCTTGATTGTCATCGCCGCCACGGGCCAATCGTTAAATACTGCGGATCCAATCCACGAAAGCGGCATAGTCGTGGTAAGATAGCCCGCCAGTTCCGCGGGCACAAACCGCACCATCCTTAAAAACCCTTTTTGAGTTCCTGCAAGAGCCATCAGGGTGTTGGTTGGCCCAGGCGCCATCAGAAGGGCAAGGACCGCAATCACAAAGGAAGCCAGTTCCACGACGGTCACCGTAATCTACTTAATGGCTGCCTGCGATAACCATTGATCCGTTTCGGCAGCAAGAGGTATGCTCGATTGACT
>NZ_WITC01000013.1 GCF_009601505.1 Sinorhizobium terangae | reverse complement strand
ATGCGATGCATGATCACCGCAAGCCGTCGGGCCAAGGCGACAACCGCCTTTTGCCTGCCGCGGCGTTTGGCGATATTCATCGCCCAGGCTCTTAGCCACGACCATTTCTTAACATTTGCCAGCAGGACTTGCGCTGCTTCGTAAAGCAGGGATCGCATCATCGCGTCACCACAACAGGATACTCGCCCGACCCGTTTGCTTTCACCAGACTCGTTCAGTCTCGGCGTCAGGCCGAGCACAGAACCGACCGCTTTTGAATGTGCAAACCGCGCAGGAATATCGATGGTTGCCGTATAGGTGAGTGCGACAACGGGGCCGACGCCGGGGATCGTCGTCAACCGGCGGCAGACTTCATCTTCACGGACCAAATCCAAAACCTTCTTGTGCAGCCTGGTGAACTCTTCACGCAGCAGTTTGCGTGCAGTCAACAAAGGCTGCATGATTTCGCGAAGCTCAGGTCTGTCTTCGACGAGCTCTTTGATCCGCTCCTCGAATTTGACCTTGCCGACCAATCCGACTTTCAGGCCGAAGTTTCGCAACAATCCGCGAATGTCATTCTCGATGGCGATGGCTTTTTCCTGCAAGAGTTTGCGCGCGGTCAGCAATGCCCGGTGCTTCTGGCTCGTCAGTGTCTTCACATGCACAGGCCGATAGAGATTGACGCGCATCATCTGGGCTATGCCACGCGCGTCGTTGCGGTCCGTCTTGTTCGGTTGAGCTTTCAAAAATGCCTTGGCATGCCTGGTCTCGATGCAGATCACGGGCAATCCTGCCTTCGCAAGTCCTTCATAAAGCCATTGCGACAGTGGTCCGGCTTCAAGACCGATCCGCTCAATCTGCCACTTCGGGTCCTTCATCACCAAGATCAAATCATCAGGGTGAGTGGCAACCTTCGTCTCCCGGCAAATCTTGCCTGTTTCATCAACAATGCAAACCGCGGTCTCTTTCACCGACACATCCAGTGCACAATAGTGTTTCATGTTGCGCTTCTCCCTTTGATGTTTGAGGCTGTTGAAAGACATGACCTCGTTTTACCATCAGCCAGAAGCGCAGCACCGCAATCCACCATGGTCAACGATGAGGCGCAAAGCCGAATATCCCATCTAATCGCATTCCAGTCGTCAAGGTGATTTAGGCATTCGGCGACCTTGCCGGGTTGCGGGTAGGCAACGCAGAGTAAATTGATCGGTGGGTCGGCGCTCAGCGGCCATGTCCTTCGGAGCTATATCCGGTGCTGGGGAGCAGGGTTGTCTTCGCGGTCGACGAATGTCGCCGCACAATGGGCTTCGCAGGCAGGACCTTCCTATGTGTAGCGCGCAGTCTCAACGAGCTGCAGCCACTCGTAGCGGAATGATCCAACCGACGTCCGCAGCAGGGACGCTCAGTGCCTCAAATCAGGTTTGACGCGCTGAGGGCGGAAGCTGGCGGTTGCTTATGCGATGGCGCCAGCCGATGCGTTGAAGACTTCTCCTGTCCTGAGCATGCTGGGCATGATGACCGCGAGCTTCCGGGCGACTGCCACCGCAGCGCGCTTGAAGCCCAACCGCTCACGCAGCTGAAGCCCCCGGCTCTTGAGGCTACTCTCGGTCCTGGCACTGGCGCTCGTGAGAAGCACTGTCGCCGCTTCATACAACAGCCCCCGCAGATGGTTGTCACCTCTACGCGAGATATGGCCGTTATAGTCGACCTCACCTGACTGGTAGCGCCGCGTTGTTAGCCCGAGCCAGGCACCAACCGAGCGCGACGTTCGGAAGTTGTCTGGATCTTCAATCGCTGCGATGTAGGACACCGCCGTAACGGCGCCAATGCCTGGGATCGTCGTCAGAAGCTTCGAAGCCTGGCTCCGCCGTGCCACTGCGAGCAACTGCCGATCAAGATCGGCCGCGCGCTTGCGAATGTCGCGCCACGCCTCAAGCAGGGGCAATATGATCCGTGCAAGGTCGTCATTCCCAGCCAAAAGCTCTCTCACATTGCCATCAAACACCCGACCCGTTCCTTTAGGGATGATAAGGCCGAACGTCTTCATCAGGCCGCGGATCTGGTTGCTAAGTTGGGTTGAGATGCTCAGCAGCTGATTGCGGGCGCCGACCAGCGTGCGCGTCAACATACTGTCAAATGACTTTACCCGGACCGCCTTGTAGAAGCCGGCTTCGGCCAGCTGGGCCAAGCCATCCGCATCATTGGCATCTGTCTTGTTGAGCGTCTCGTTCAATATCTTTTGCGCGTGCCGCGCTTCGATGCAGATAGCCGGGATCCCCTCCGCCGTCAGTGCGTGATAGAACCACGTCGACAGCGGCCCCGTCTCGAATATGACGCGTTTTGCGTTCGGGGCATGCTTGCGGATCACCTGCGCCAACAGCTTTGGATCCGAAGCGCGCTTCCCCCGCCAGATCCGCTTCCCGTCCTCCCGGATCGAGATCGCAGTATCTTTCAATGAAACGTCGAGCCCTATATATTGGTCCATGGTTGCCTCCATTCGATGTTTGGGCCCGGTTCCAATCGTGAGCCCGTATTTTCCATCCTATCGGGGGCAACCAACCCAGACAGCATCATCTTGCAAAAAGTTGCCGGGGCAGTCGCACCGCGATTACCCCATGTGTAGCTTCCGGCAGCGGCCGTGCTTTCCGGCGCGCGCCGGAGGGATATCAGCGTGCGACTGCAGGCAGGCTGATTTGCGCATCATCGCTCATTGATGCCATTGTCTCAAGTGTCATGTATCTGGCACGCTGCACCGCCCATTCATCGTTTTGCTCGAGCAGCAATGCGC
>NZ_WITC01000129.1 GCF_009601505.1 Sinorhizobium terangae | reverse complement strand
AGCCGCCACGGCTGGCGCTCCCTTATGAGCAATGAAGTTGGTTCTGTCCCTGAGCAGGCAATGCAACACCACCGCGAGCTTGCGGGCCAGCGCCACGCGCGCCTTTCTGGGACCGGCCCGTTTGGCGACCGCCAACGCCCAGCGCTTCAGATCGGAACCTTTGACCGGTCGCGTCAGGATGACGTTGGCCGCCTCGTAGAGCGCGGTGCGCACGCTCCCATCGCCGATCTTCGAGATGCGACCGCTATGATCGGTCTCGCCCGATTGATATTTCTTCGGCGTCAATCCGAAGTGCGGCCCCACCGCGCGTGATGAGCGGAAGCGCTCCGGCGCATCGACGGCCGCCACAAACGTCAGCGCCACCAGGACACCAACGCCTGGCGTCGTCATCAACCGCTGTGCGTTGTTATCCTGGCGGGCGATGGCGCGCAGCTGGCGCTCAAGCCCTGCAAACTCATGCACAAGCGCGTCGCGCACCTTCAGCAGCGAAGCGGCGATCGCTTCCAAGGTCGAATGGCCTGCAATCAGCTCGCGGATGCGCCCCGCGTAAGTGCGCCGCGTCGTCGGCCCGACCTTGAGGCCGAAGCCGCGCAGGATGCCCCGGATGCTCATCTCGATGTCGTGAAGCTTGCCTTGAATGAGCTTGCGGGCGGTCAGCAGCGCACGCACCTCCTGGGCCGCAAGAGATTTGCAGTGGACCGGCCTGAACCAGCCAAGCCGCATCAACTGCGCAATGCCCCGAGCGTCCTTCTTGTCGGTCTTTACCGGCATTGTCTTGAAGGCTGCACGCACGTGGCGCGTCTCGATCAGCTCGACCGAGAGACCGGCTTTCACCATCCCGGCATGGAGCCACTGCGACAAGGGCCCGGCCTCCAGACCAATTCGCTCCATCGCAACGCCGTGCGCGCCGAACCAGGCGATCAGCGCAGCGGGCTCGCTGAGGATCTTTGCTTCCCGCACAATGCGGCCATCCGCATCCACCACGCACACACTTGAGTATTCCAGGGATACGTCTATGCCGGCATACTCTTTCATGGTCGTCTCTCCGTGCTGCTATGGAGCAGGCCACTCCTGACTCCGCGACACCATCATTGTGAGGGACGACCACCGGCCCTTCAAACCTGCCGGGCCGGGTCGGCCCGTTACACCATCTTGTTGGCCAGAACGTGAACATCTTCGCAAGAAGCCGTGTACAGGGCTCGAGAGGAACGGCTCCCTTCGACCCACTGCGGAAATTGGCCGCTAGCGCCCAGAACATCCGAATTAGTTGCGCAAAGCAGACCCTTTGTATGGCTGAGTGTTCGGATGCGGGTTTATCCTGGCCTCCTCAAAATCTCGACCGGCCGCACTTTGGTCGTCGTTATAAACCACCGCACCTTATCGCCAAGAAGGCCCACAAACTACATTGATCCTGCAATCAAACTAAGGTACCAAGCTTGATGTACGTACCTCATATTCGCATAGAGGAAGCGGACAGTGAAGGTCTGAGGTGCGCGGATAATGACTAAGATACAAATGGGAGCAGCCTGGGAGGTGGATCATGGCGGCATTTCAGCTCAATCCCGATTTCGCGATCGAGGATGAACGGTCACTTCGGGGGCTGTTCGAACCGACACACTCCCTGGCTATACTGAAGTGTCAGAATTCGCTTGGTGAGCATGCGCGAGAGTTTATCAGGCGCTCGCCATTCTTGTGCATAGGTTCCCAGCATCTGGATGGAAAGGCCGATGTCAGTCCTCGTGGCGATCCTCCTGGCTTCGTGAAGATTCTTGATGAGCTTACCCTCGCGATCCCCGATCGGCCCGGCAATAATCGTCTTGATACCCTAAGCAACATAATCGCCAACCCGAACGTCGGACTGCTGTTCGTAATTCCCGGTTTCGAGGACACATTGCGCGTAAACGGGCGAGCCACTCTGACTCGTGACCCTGAACTCCTGAAGAGCATGGGGGTCGCTGGTCGCATCCCAAACCTTGCTATCATCGTAAGCGTGAGCGAAGTGTTCATGCACTGCGCCAAGGCATTCCGGCGCTCCCGTTTGTGGAGCGCAGATCATTTCCAGGACCGCACCGAGATGCCCTCGCTCATAAAGATGATTCTGGATGAGACTACAGGGGCCCCCACGGACAGGGATGAAATGCGAAAGATGGACGAAGGACTGGAGGAAGACTATCGAAGGACACTCTACTAAGGGCGTTCTGCGGTCAGCCGATAGCTTCTTGTTGGTGGCACGGGAAGCGATCAGTTGTACGGCGATGCCACCTTCACCGGCGGCGCCGACCAGTTCCTGTTCGCGTTGGGCAGCGGGCAAGACAGTAGGGCAACTCTCTCATCGTCGCCGCCATTTCTACGGCACTGGCTGTCACAGCCGGCGCGCTCGCTGCTTACGCACTGTCGCGGATCCAATTTCGACCGCGGCTATTGTTGATTGGCGTCTTTCTCCAAGTGATGTCTGCTGCCATCGTTGCGGTCGCCCATTCCGGCGCCGATTGGCGCATTGCTGCGGTATCGCTCTTCGTGCTTGCAGCGCCCGCGACCCGAAACCATCCATTCTGTTTGATCTCTACGTCCTAACCCGCGTATCAACACCACGGCATGCGCTGGCCGGTTCACGCACGGTAACTCGTTTGGGCGACGCTCCTAATCCTTGACTGCAACCTGTGCAATGAGCACCCTACGGCCTCTCGGTTGTAACACCTAAGGCGTAAACGGCAGTTAGACGATCGAGGGTGCAACGATGAGGTCGTTTCGCGGTGCTGCGTCGTTGATCGCGTTTTTCCTTGCGACTGTGCAGTCCGCACAAGCGCTCGACACGTTTCCGGGCGCTTCGGGCGCCGGCAGGGCCACGAGCGGCGGGCGCGGCGGCGCCGTCTTCATTGTTACGAACACGGCAGACAGCGGGACGGGCAGTCTTCGGGCCTGCATGCAGGCGACCGGGGCCCGCACCTGCGTGTTCAGGGTGAGCGGAACGATCCAGCTTGCGTCTCCGATCGTTGTAAGCAGTGGCGCCCTGACGGTGGCGGGTCAGACAAGCCCGGGCGGCATCCAGATCCGCCTGAAGTCCGGCATCGCTGCGACTGCCGCGAAGACCCCCATTCGCATCCTGGCCAGCAACGTGTTTCTGAGGCACCTGCGCGTGCGCCCGGGGAACGAGGCCGCATGGGCGAGCACACGGGGCAGTCGGAGCGGAATCGGCATCGAGAAGGCAGGCACAGTGGATCCGCAGAACATCTACCTCGACCACATGTCGGTCGGGTACGGTTCCGACCAAGCAATGTACTCGTTTCAGAGCGGTAAGAACATCACGATCGCATACAGCCTGTTCGCCTACCCGCTTTCCCCCTCACATCATGATTATGGTCCCCTCATCTGCTCAGATCAGCACCGGGGAGACTGCGGCAAGACCACTCTCTGGCGCAATATCATCAGCGCGCATCGGTGGCGCAATCCGGCGTTGAAATCGGTGGGATGCGGCACCGCGAACGAACGGGTGCATGACGTCATCAATAACTTGATCTCGAACCCGGGCGAGTTCGGCATCATGGTTGTCGACGATCACCCTGACGCGAACAACGTCGGCACCTGCGCGAATGTCGCAGCCAACATCATGGAGCGCGGTCCGAAATCGACGGGCCCGATCGCGCTCGTCAACCAAAGCAACGAGACGGCTGCCACGAACAGGTGGTATGCGCCGGTTGGGACGGGTACCGGCAACGACAACGTGCTCCTGGGTTCGCCGGCCATCCCCCAGTGCCGACTGACGCAGATCAGCCCGGTGGCGCCGTGCACCGAAACAAGCAGGGCTGCTCCCATCGGAGCGCTGAGTGCCCCGGCCAACAGCACGGCGACGCTCAAGAGTCACCTGACGCAACAAGTCGGGGCCTTTCCCCGCGATAGCCTGGACGCGAGGTGGATCGGCTTTGTCAGCAATGTGTCGACGGCCCCTGCCACCAACCCGATTTATACGACATCGGCCTCTTTCCCCGTGATCACCGGGGGGTCACCGCCGACCGATAGCGACAACGACGGAATGCCGAACAGCTTTGAGCAGGCAAACGGTCTCAGCACGACCAATGCAGCCGATCGAAACAATATCGTCCCATCGGGCACGTATGCCGGCTATACATGGCTTGAGCGATATCTCGACGAACGTCATCAAACGATTACGCCGCCCTGACATCTGCGCAGAGTAGGTGGTGCTGACTTGAACGGGGCAACACGAGGAGCCGCAGGCCCTTCGATTTGGCCGCCCCCTTTGGCACGCTGAGTAGGCACTCCGGACGCCGTTATTTCAGATGTCGATGCGAATGCATCGCCCGCAAGGACCGGGGCTGAAGGCATTCGCCGTCTGCTTCATCCGTCGTCGGACTTCGTCCGGAAACGCCCCCACTTCGGTCATAGAGGCCGGCACGCGCCTGCCTGAAAGCAGACATCGTCTTGCAAGCGGCATCACGTCTCCAAAGAGCGTGGCTCCATGCCACGGCAGACGGAGCCAGGAGAAAATTGACGTGCAAGATCGCCTCGGCGGAGCGCCAAGGTTTTCCACGAACTGTTTGAAAGATCAGCCGACTAACCGGGTCGTTGAAAAGACCGACACGAATTCAGCTTTTCACAAAGTCCGCCGGGCTGAGGGGAACAGGTCTGTAGCCGTCGACGTCGGCAATGTCATACTCCCGAGCCAGCTCTGCCGCGACCAGGACACGCCCGGATTTCGACATCAGCGCAGGGTCCCGCCAAAGTCCGGCGATGACATGGCCGATGAACCTCGGGGATTCGGAGTTGGACAAGTCGAAATATTCGGCGTTCTGCATGACGGCTTCGGTGCGTACCAGCCCGGGATAGAGTGCGACGGCGGCGACTTTATGTGGACGCAGTTCATGTGCGAAGTCCGCGGCCATCTTGTCGGCGGCGGCTTTGGCCATGCCGTAGATCGCGTTGCCGTCGTAGAATTGAGCTGCCCAGAACGAAATATTGACGATCAGACCGCGCTGCGTCGAGATCATCGTCGGCGCCACTGCGCGCGACATCATGAAAGCCGCCCTCAGCGCGGTGCCGATCATTGCGTCCCACCGCCAGACGGGCTGCTCCCAGAAAGGGCGCGGCCAAGTAAAATCGCCATCCTCGACCATGTTTTCATAGCCGGGCCATGCATTGTTCACCAGAATGTCCAGACTGTTGGCGGCCCTGATCTCTTCAGCCACGCGCTCGGTTTCGGCGTCGTTGCTGTGGTCGCAATGATGAACGACCAGTCGTCCGGGTAATGCCGCAGCCTCAAGCGCAAGCCCCTCCAGCGATCCCGCGCGCTTACCTCCCAGGCTTGCTTCCGCATCGGAACGGGACCTGCCGGTAACGTGGACCGTGGCTCCCTCGGCGAGCAGCGACAGCGCAATCCCGCGGCCGACACCGCGGCTTGCGCCCGTAACCAACGCGACGACATCTTTCATACTGGCTAGCCTCCCATACGATGGCTGTTGCAGGCAGGGGACATCGGAATTTTGCTGCAGGCAGAAAACGGATGCTTGCCGCATGAAACCTTGGGGAGCAGTCAAATACAATCTCGCTGCCCGATTAGGGCCGATGGGAGATCTTGGCAGCTTCGCGCCCCGAATCGGACGCAGAAATCAGCTTCGCTGCTGCCTGAATGCAGACCTTCCAGGCGATCACGCAGGAGGTCGTGGTTGCGCCGAAGCAGTCCTTACGATCTGTCTGAGCAGCCACCTGTGTGCTATATTTCCCCTCCCGGACCGCACGGCCGGAACAGGGGGAGCGAAATGACACGACGAGTCGCCGTTCTGTTGTTCGACAACGTAGAAGTGATGGACTTCGCAGGGCCTTTCGAAGTGTTTGGAGTAACGGGGCAACGGGAAGGCAAGCGCCTCTTCGACGTCTACACCGTGGCCCGGGAAAGCAAGCCTGTCCTGGCCCGGAACAACCTCAGCATCAATCCGGACTATAGCTTCCGCGACTGCCCCACCACGGACATCCTTGTGGTTCCAGGAGGTTTCGGAACGCGCCGGGAGAAGCACAATCCTTCAGTTCTGGATTTCGTTCGCCAGCATGCTGGCCAGGCTGAGCGGGTATTGTCGGTATGTTCTGGTGCGCTGCTGCTTGCCAAGGCCGGCTTGTTGGACGGATTGCATGCGACCACGCATCGTGGAGCCCTTGCGGAACTCCAGGTGGATGCTCCGACCGCGAATGTTCTTCCGGACGTGAGGGTTGTCGACAATGGAAAGGTTGTCCTCTCGGCTGGCATTTCCGCCGGGATCGACGCTGCACTCTACCTCGTCGCCGAACTGCATGGGCTTGAACAGGCAACTGAGACAGCAACGTACATGGAGTATGATTGGCGGTATCATCCGAACGCAGCCAACTCGGCCATTCGCATGGTGACGGCATCTTCGGACGACGCCGCACCGTCTCCCGGGTTGAATGTGACGACTCTATAAGTTCAGGCAGAATGTCTGCATTGCGGAAGAGGCGTGCAGTGGCGTCGTGGTGACACACGGCACCGACACAATAGAGGAAAGCGCATACCTGGCCGATCTGGTGGTCACTAACGACAAGCCTGTCGGTTGTTCGGCCCGAAGCGGTGCGAAGGCCGATCGTTCTCGAGGGGTTCGGCCGCGGAAACGCTACGCCAAGCGTCGCGGACGCCGTCGCCGATATAATCTCCGCAGGCTTGCCCATATTTATCGTGTCCCGATGCCAAGGCGGCCGCGTCGCGCCCATCTGCGGCAATGGCGGCGGCAAGGATCTAGAGAAGGCGGGATGCATCTTCGGGGGTGATCTGACCGGCCCGCAGCTTCGCGTCCTTGCTGCTGGGGCTAGGAATGACATCCGCTGAAATGGCGCTTGAAATAGCAGAGCTGGGAAGCTGACCTCGCCCCCGGTCACCCAGATCGGCGCTGACTGGAAGAATCGATCCTTTGCAGCGCTCGGTGACTAGCCATGTGAGTGGCTCGATTGAGCCCGAAGCGGACATCAAAATAAGACAGGCAAGACCGCTACTTTGCGCTCGATCTGGATGCCACGAATTCAGCTGCGCCGAACTACCGCTAAGTTGGAACCTCGCCGCGAACAGCCCAGAACGAGGTGGCAAAGGCGCGTGGACCGTCCACCATGCCACAAAGATAGGCTGTCTTGACGTGGCGCTCCAATTCGCTGCGTTGCGCGCCCTCAAGGTTCGTGACATAGCTGCCGGTCTTTCCCTGCCCCGTGAGAAAGCAGGACCAATAGTCTCCGAACGACTGGTACTCGAAGATCGCGCCGAGCGGTTCTTCCACCACATTCGCGAAACCGACCACACCGAACAGTCTTGCGAGCCCGCCAGGCCAACCCAGCGGCTTGGATACCATTTCATCGCGCATCGCTGCGCCGTCAGGATCGAGCACCGCCGCCGCGTCCCAAACTAAACTGAACGGCGTCCAGCCGCAGCGGAAGTTGTTGACGACTACTGCCACAGTGCCTCCTGGCCGCGTAACCCGACAGAATTCGCGTAGGCCTCGGGCCGCGTCGGGCAGCAAATCAAGAGCGAGCATGGACAGCGCGCGGTCAAAAACGCCATCTGAGTACGGCAGATCAAGGGCATCACCAATGTCAAAAACGACCTTCTCGTCGGCAGTCATACGTCGCGCGAAATCCACATATGACATTGACAGATCGATACCGGTTGCTCGCGCATTCGCTGCCGCGATTGCACGTGTCAAATGCCCCGTGCCACAGCCGACGTCTAGGACTCGCTCGTTGGCTGAAACACCGGCGAAGCGTACGAAGGCCGGGGCGAGACGCTGACTGCCTCGCCCAACATAAGCTTCATAGGCTTCGGGGTTTGTCGCCACGAACGTTGCCATGTCACAGTCCTCATCGGGAACGCACGATAATTTCACCGCCGCCTGCACGCCGTCAAGCAGCATCCAATGCGACAGGGCGAGCCGAAGAGCTTTGTGGTCATTGGCGTCAGTGGCAGGGGATGATCAGGTTCCACCCACTTGTGCCGCTGACGGCGACACCTGGAAGGACCGGATTGGGCTCGTTCGCGACCTCAATCCCAGCAGGTTGAACGTCTGCAATCGCCGTTGTGAACCCGGAAGCTGCCAGTCTGCAAACGGCCCCAAACACGTCATTCGGCAATCGGCTTTGCGATGACCGCTCAGTCCGCATCTCGGCCATTCGGGCTAACCACAGCAGACGACTGGTCACCACCCGAAAAATCCTTCTCGAAGTACGATCCGCCCGCTTGAAGGTTGAGCGCTGCGGTGTGGGGGGTGGCTTTTGGGAGGAAGGCTATGTCTAGCTGGAACTCGGGCCGTATCATCGGTCAGAAGCCCCCATTGAAGCCGAAGGAGGTCTGGGCCATCCCAACCCGCCTCCAGATGTTGGGTGCAGTGCGCGACCTGGCGCTGTTCAATCTCGCGATCGACAGCAAATTGCGCGCTTGTGATCTGGTCGCGATCTCAGTTGCTGATGTCGCGATTTGCGGACGGGTTCGCGACCGGGCAATCATCATTCAGAAGAAGACCGGCCGACCCGTGCAATTCGAATCACCGATCAAACGCGCGAGGCTGTCACTGCGTGGATCGAAAGTCGCAGGCGCGGGGAAAGGGATTACCTGTTTCCGAGCCGCGTGCACGCCAAGCCGCATCTGTCGACGCGGCAATACAGCAGGATCGTCGAAAGATGGGTGTCGAGCATCGGGCTTGATCCCAAGCGCTACGGCACGCATTCGATGAGGCGGACGAAGGCGGCGCACATTTACAAGAAGACCGGCAGCTCTTGCTCGGCCACAAAAAGCTGGAGAGCACCGTGCAGTACCTCGGGATCGAGGTCGACGACGCCCTGGCCATCTCTGAGCAGGTTGAGCTGTAGTACTCAATAGCGGCGCTTCGAACAGAAGCGCCGCTAGCTCGGCGCGCGGAAGGCCAAATTCGACCCGTGGCGGTCACTCGCCGACAACGATGGGAATTTCCGGTGCTGAGTGAAAGTGGACTCCGGAGCGGTGCAGGGAATTTTGCCGGAGACCGATCACTTACAGCACCTGCGAGGAAGCCGCCGAATGCCGCTTCGGATGAAGACAATAGGTGGAAGTTACCGCAGCCGCAGCGACATTGACTGCGGATTTTTCCGCAATATCTTCCCCGACCGGGAACCGGTATCCGTAGAGGCATGAATATCATCCATGCACGACGGGGTCGACATCCCTGGCAGTCCAATCCGAGGTCCTCATGACAGCAACACAAGCCGGCCATCCCGACAAAGCTCACGGCCGCTTCGCCGCGCTCCTGGTGGGCTCGATCGGGGTTGTCTATGGCGATATCGGCACCAGCCCGCTTTACGCCTTTCGCGAGGCGTTGCGGCCGTTCGCGCACGATGGCGTGCACGAAAACGAAGTCATCGGGTTGATTTCGTTGATGATCTGGACGTTGACGGTCATCGTGACGCTGAAATACGTGCTCTTCCTTCTTCGCGCTGACAATGACGGCGAAGGCGGGACTCTCTCTTTGCTCGCTCTCCTGATGAAGAAAGCACAAGGCAGCATCGCGCTGCTGTTTCTGGCGGGCCTGACGGGCGCGGCCCTCTTCATTGGCGATGCGATGATCACGCCGGCACTTTCCGTGCTTTCGGCCGTGGAGGGATTGAAGCTGGTCACGCCCGCTCTTTCGGACTACGTCCTGCCGATCTCCGTGACGATCCTGGCGGCGCTCTTTCTCGTGCAATCAAGGGGTACCGCCGCTGTATCCAAGTTCTTCGGCCCAATCACCCTCGTCTGGTTCGTCGCCATGGCGCTCGGCGGGATCGCCCACATCAGTGACGATTTCTCGATTCTCAATGCATTCAATCCAATCTACGCGCTCGATTTCATTACCCATGCGGGTTTGGTCGGTCTGGTCGTTCTCGGCGCGGTGTTTCTAACCGTCACCGGAGCGGAAGCCCTCTATGCCGACCTCGGCCACTTCGGGCGCACACCCATTCAGACGGCATGGTTTCTGGTGGTATTCCCGGCGCTTGCGCTCAACTATCTCGGACAGGGCGCACTCGTGCTCACCCAGCCGACGGCGATCGAGGACCCTTTCTTTCTGATGTTTCCGGAATGGGCGCTCCTGCCGATCGTGATCCTGGCTACACTTGCGACCATCATCGCCAGTCAGGCGGTCATAACCGGCGCCTTCTCGCTGGCCCGCCAGGCGATCCACCTCGGATTTCTGCCGCGCCTCGAGATACGCTTCACGTCTCAAACGACGACCGGCCAGATCTATGTGCCATCCGTCAACTCGCTGCTTTTCATGGGCGTACTGACGCTCGTCATCATCTTCGGAAGTTCGGAGGCGCTTGCCACCGCCTATGGAATCTCGGTCACAGGGGCGATGGTCGTGACCACGCTCTTGGCATTCCCGTTCCTGACATGGGTGTGGGGGTGGTCGATGATCTTTGCTCTAAGCGTACTCCTGCCCCTGTTCGTTCTCGAGTGCATCTTTCTCGCGGCCAACCTGCTGAAGGTCCACGACGGTGGCTACGTGCCCATCATGATCGCCGGCACGATTATGCTGATGATGTGGACATGGCAGAAGGGCACGCGCTTGGTAAAGGAGAAGATTGGCCGCAACGACATGTCGCTGGAAGCGTTCATACGACTGGTCGAGCGAAAATCTGAACACGCTCCCTCGGACGTCCCAGGGACGGCGGTCTTTTTGGCGAGCGTGCCGGACAAGGCCCCCGCGGTGCTGCTTCATAATCTCAAGCACAATCATGTGCTGCACGCGCAGAATATCGTCCTTCACGTTAGAACCCGTCGCGTTCCGTTCGTGCCTGAGACCGATCGGATCGAGCTAACGAGACTTTCGAATCGGTTCAGCAAGCTCACCATCAACTTTGGCTTCATGGACGAGCAGAACGTCTCACAGGCCTTCGCAATGTGCAGGAAAGCGGGGCTGAAATTCGAGATTATGTCGACGTCCTTCTTTGTTGGACGGCGCAAGCTCGTGTCAGACCCCGATACTGGCCTGCCCGGATGGCAGGACCGGCTGTTCATAGCGATGTCGCATGCGGCGATCGACCCTTCTGATTACTTCAGCCTGCCGCCCAACCGCGTTGTCGAGATCGGCGAGCAGGTGCTTGTCTGACCGACGGATCGATAGGCACGCTGCACGCCAGACACGCTCGGTTCGTTGGTGTTCGCCGCCGACGTCTCGGCCTAACAGTTCACGTGCGCAAGCCCTTAGCTTGCGATTTTTACCGTGACCATTCGCGGCTCAACATGCAGACCGAGCATCACGGCCATTCGGAGTATGCTGACGATCAAGTGCCAAGGCCAGAACACTCCGAACGATGTCGACGGAAGTTTCCGGTTCCGACATCGCTGCGGTTGAACGCCAGTCCAATGGCAGCGCACTGACCCGTCGACGTTTTTTACGGGCCAAAATTCAAATCGTGAGGCCGTAGCTGGGTAGGTTTCGGCACGAATGACAGTGCGCATCTCCAATGAGGAGCGCGCCGCTTCGAATTCGGCCTCCTGAAGCTCAATATCTCCCACTGCGTTGACGGAGACCACTTCACTCCCCGATACGGTCATCACGGCGACAGGAACTTGGAAAAGCGCTGCAAGGGTTTGGACGGTGGTTGAGACGATCGCCTCCATGCTGGCGGCCGCGACGACGGCACGGCCGTAGTCTTGCAACACCGCCGCTTGGGACCTCAACAGTGCCGCATCAGTCGCTCTGCGCCGAGAGGTATAGGCAACGCTACTGACGATAAGCCCAATGACAAAAAGCAGGCCTATTGCCCAGATGTTTGCCGGATCATCGACGAGCAGCGTGTAGCGCGGCTCGGTCAGAAAGAAGTTGTACGCGAGAGCGCCAAGCACGGCTGAGCAGAGCGATGGGCCCAAGCCGAAGCCTACGCCGGCGACGACCACCGGCACCACGAATATGAGAGAAATGTTCGGGATCGCCACGCCGCTGTCGATTCCAACGGCAATCAACGTGGCGATGGCGGTCATTGCTATGGATGCAAGTAACCGACCACCTCCGGAACCTCCAACGGTGCCGAGCTCAAACGCAGATCGGCTGCCACGCGTGGCGTGATGTCCTGTTGTAGCTTCGATTTACCACCGGCCATTGGTGCGATTCCTTCTAAAAAGCACTCGTCGTGCCGCGATATACGTACCAATTATACTCCCATTGCGTGTTCGCGGTCCGCCAGAGATGCGGCTTACAAGGCACTTTGCCTCGTATCGGTTCACACCGTTCGTTTCCGGCACTCACTGTGAAGACAGTGAGTGCATGTTGCCCAAGAGGGTGCAGCGGTCTGCGTCAACGATATGCACAAAACAAAGACCTAAAGCGTTGAAGCGTCAGACACTCTCGTCCAACAGCGACAGGTATACCTCCTCCGGTTCTGAGCCCTCTCGTATCGCGCTCAGGGTCTCCGATGAGCGAAGCTTTCGCGCGAGCAAGGCAAGGACGTTCAAATGGGTGGCACTGCCTTGCATAGGGGTGAGCAGAAGACAGACTATGTCCACGGGGACATCATCGATGGACTCGAAATCAATGGGTTGCTTGAGCCGTACGACGAGAGCAAACGGCGCCTGAAGGCCAGCAATGGGAGTATGCGGAATCGCAATCCCTTGGCCAATTCCCGTGGAACCAAGATTTTCGCGGTTGTTTATTGCGCGAAATATTTCATCCTCGTCGATGCCGACTGCCTGGCTCGCCTTCTCCGCAAGGAAATGGATGAGCATGACCTTTGAAGGAGCATGGACATTGATGACAACATGCTCCGGCTTGAGAATCTCATATATATTCATGTCACAATCCGCTTCCCGAACAATCTCGAACGGGAGCCTCAATTCTGTTCTGCTTCGCGGAGGCGATAACCGACGCCTGTTTCCGTGGTGATATATTGCGGTTGATCCGGGCTGCACTCGATCTTCTGGCGAAGCTGGCGCACGTAGACCCTGAGATATTGAACGTCAGTCGGTCCGCCCCAGATCTGGTTCAGCAGGTGCTGGTGCGTGATGACACGGCCCGCGTACTGCACGAGAATGCGCAGGATGTCGTATTCCTTGGGAGACAGTTTGACCTCCTTGTCGGCCACCTTGACGATCCGCTTCACCAGGTCGACGGAAAGATCGCCCGTCTTGAATATCGGCTTCTCGCCCCGCTGCTGCAGTCTGTGCCGAAGAGCGACGCGAATGCGGGCGGCAAGCTCCTTCATGCCGAAGGGCTTCGTGACGTAGTCGTCGGCACCGCCCTCGAGGGCCCTGACGATGCCCACCTCATCGGTGCGGCTGGAGAGAACGACGATCGGCTGCTCCAGGAAATCGCCGCGCCATTTCGCGAGCAGATCGTGGCCAGCTATGTCTGGCAGACCGAGGTCGAGAAGGATCAGGTCCGGCTGTTCTCTGGCAACAAGGCTCATCGCCTCCTTGGCGTTCATGGCTTCAATTACGGTATAACCCTCACTTGTCAGCCCGACTCGCAGCAGCTTTCGAATCGCAGGCTCGTCGTCGACGACGAGTATTTTCACCGTTAAGACTGTCATGTCAGACCTTCCACATTTCTCGCTTCGGTCGGGATCGGCATGGAAATCGTAAAGATCGCTCCCGACCGATCGGTTCTGTTTCCGGCACAGATTGTTCCGCCCATGGCTTCGACAAAGCCCTTGCAAATTGAAAGTCCGAGTCCGGTGCCCGCGCGCACGTGATCGGTCTTTTGAACACGATAAAAGCTGTCGAATATGCGCTCGAGATCACCGCCTGGGATGCCCGGGCCCTCATCGATGACCTGGAGAGTAACCGCTCCTCCGTCGATCCATGCTCGGATCATCACCGTTGAGCCTTGTGGAGCGTATTTGGCTGCGTTGTCGATGAGATTGAACAGCACTTGCTCGAACAGGACGGGGTCGAGCTTCAACATTGGCAAATCGGCCGGTATGTCGATCGCCGTCTTATGTCGTGCCAGGATCTTGCCCGCTCGGCGCAAGGCCGTGCCGACGATATCATCGATATAATGGAAGGATGCAGTCGGTGCGGTCGCGCCGGATTCGATGCGTGTCATGTCGAGCAGATTGGCGATGAAACGGTTGAGCCTCTCGGACTCATCCACGACTGTGGAGAGCAGGTCGGTGCGGTCGCCTTCAGGCATAGAGCCGGAATAGTCGCGCAACGTGCCGGCGGCTCCCATGATTGCGGCGAGCGGCGTCTTGAGATCATGGGAGATCGACGTCAACAGCGCGGAGCGCAGCCTGTCGGCCTCCGCTGCCAATCTCGCCCGATCGACGTCGGCCACGAGTTGGATCCGCTCGATGGCGAGCGCTGCCTGATCGGCCAGCGCATCGAAGAGCCGCTGCTGCTCGGGCGTCAGCAGCGGTCCCTGCTTGTCATTGTCGAGCCCAACCACGCCGATCGCCGTGCGGCCAGTCTTCAAGGGAAGATAGAGGCGCTTTGCACCCGGCAGCGTGTCGGCCCCGCGCCCGGCGGGCCGGTCATGTTCCCATGCCCAGCGGGCGGCGGCGATATCGGCATCGACCAGTGTGTCGTCCGGCGGATAACCTGCCTTGACCTCGATCGAATTTTCCTCCGGAAGGAGAATGACGACCCGCACCTTCAGCATGGAGGCGATCTGGTAGGCCGTGGCCCACAGCACGTCATCGAGCGTGCCGGTGCTGGCGAGCTTCTTGGAGAAGAGATAGAGGTCTTCAGTCGTTCTGGCGCGCTGGCGAGCCGCGGCGGCCTGACGTTGGACGCGCGCGGTCAGATTGCTTGCCGTCACGGCAACCACGAGAAAGAAGACCAGTGCCAGAACACTTTCCGGATCCTCGATCGTCAGCGTGTAACGCGGATCGAGAAAGAAGAAGTTGAAGGCCAATGCGCTGACGACGCAGGCATAGAGCGCTGGCCACAGTCCCGCGGTCAGCGCCGAAGTCAGCACCGCCATCAGGAAGACGAGCGCTATGTTCTGGACGTCCAGAACCTGGTCCAGCAGCGCGCCGAGCGCGAGTGCGGCGGAGATGTAGAGCGTACTCAACAAATAGGGTCGGAGCTTGACCTGCGCCGGAGGCGGCGCCGTCTTGATGCCGCGCTGCTCGGCTGCCGCTGCCGCCGCTCCCGAAATCACATGCACACTGATGTCGCCCGCCTGCCGGATCAGGTCATGGGAGACCGATCCTTCGACGAGCTCGCGCCAGCGGGACTTGCTGGGCTTGCCGATGATCACTTGGGTGACATTGTTCGCCGCCGCGTGGCGAAGGATTTCGCTTGCCACGTTCTGCCCGGGAATCGTCGTTGCCTCTCCGCCCAGTTGCTCAGCGAGGCGCAGATGCGCGGCAAGCCGGTCCTTATCGGCATCCGAGAGGTTGACCGAGCGCGACGTCTCGACGTGAAGCGCCGCCCAGGGAGCGCGCAAGCGGTCCGCCTGGCGCTTGGCGTAGCGCACGAGCGACGCGCCGCGCGGATGCTCGTCGACGCAGACGAGCACCCGGTCTCCCGCCGCCCAGGGGCCGGGAATGGCGTGCGCCTGCATATGGCTTACAAGCTGCTCGTCCACGCGCTGCGCCGTGCGGCGCAAAGCAAGTTCGCGCAGGGCCGTCAGGTTGCCGGGCGAAAAGTAGTTCTGGATCGCCCGCTTTGCCGTCTTCGGCAAATAGACCTTGCCCTCGTGCAAGCGCTTGATCAGGTCGTCCGGGGTGAGATCAATGATCTCGATGTCATCGGCGCGATCGATGATCGAGTCCGGCACGGTCTCGCGGACCCGGATGCGCGTGATCTGCGCGACGACGTCATTGAGGCTTTCGATGTGCTGGACGTTGAGGGTCGTATAGACGTCGATGCCTCGGGCCAGGATCTCCTCGACGTCGAGGTAGCGTTTCGCATGGCGGCTGCCGTCGACATTGGTGTGGGCAAGCTCGTCGACGAGAACCAGTTCCGGGTGGCGCGCGAGGATGGCGTCGAGGTCCATGTCGTCGAGGAGGTGTCCCTTGTAGTTGACCCTCTTGCGCGGGACCACTTCGAAGCCATCGACAAGCGCCTGGGTTTCCTTGCGACCATGGGTCTCAACGACACCGATGACGACATCGCCGCCTTCGGCCTTGCGCGCCCTTCCCGAAACCAGCATCTCGTAGGTCTTGCCGACGCCGGGCGCGGCACCGAGAAAGATCTTCAGGCGGCCGCGGGCCTCGCGTTGAGCGGCCTCGAGGAGCGCTTCCGGCGAGGGCCTGGTATCGATGTCGCGTCTTTCGTCAGGCATTGTGGCGCATTCCCTCGCGATCAAGGTCGGGGATGACCCCGGCCGCATTCGTCATTGGGCCCCAACACGATCAAGTGCAAGGTTCACGGCGAGAACATTCACCGCCAGTTCGCCCATGAACCCAAGTTCGCGCTGTTCGACATGGTCATCGACCAGCGTCTTGACTGCTGCTTCGTCGAGCCCGCGGGCTTTGGCGACGCGCGGAACCTGGAAGTAGGCGGCTTCCGGCGAAATATGCGGGTCGAGGCCACTGCCCGACGTCGTCGCGAGGTCCATCGGTACCGGCGCCAAGGGGTTTTCCGCCTTCAATGCCTCCGCTTCATTCTTCATTCGATCGATCAGCTTGGCATTGGTGGGACCAAGGTTTGAACCGCTGGAACTCGCGGCATTATACCCGTCGCCAGCAGCAGAGGGACGGCCATGGAAATAGCCCTCACCGCTGAAGGACTGACCGATCAGCTCCGAGCCGATCACCTTGCCGTCCTTTTCGATCAGGCTACCATTGGCCTGATACGGGAAGAGCGCCTGGGCGATCCCGGTCATGCCGAGCGGGTAGGCCAGTCCGGTTATGGCGGTCAATGCGATGATCATGACGATCGCGGGTCTGAGTTGTTTCAACATGGTCATGATCCTTAAACGAGGCAAAGCGCGGTTATGACGACGTCGATTGCCTTGATGCCGACGAAGGGCACAATGATGCCGCCGAGGCCATAAATCAGGAGATTTCGCGACAGCAGCGCACCGGCGCCGATCGGCCGGTATTTCACGCCCTTCAGCGAGAGCGGGATCAACGTGACGATGATCAGCGCGTTGAAGATGATCGCTGACAGGATGGCGCTTTGCGGTGTCGCGAGCCCCATGATGTTGAGCGCACCGAGCTGCGGATAGAACGCCAGGAACATCGCCGGTATAATCGCGAAGTATTTCGCGACGTCATTGGCGATGGAGAAGGTCGTCAAGGCGCCGCGCGTCATCAGCAACTGCTTGCCGATCTCGACGATCTCGATGAGCTTGGTCGGGTCGGAATCGAGATCGACCATGTTGCCGGCTTCGCGCGCCGCCACCGTGCCGGTGTTCATCGCGACGCCGACGTCGGCCTGGGCGAGAGCCGGAGCGTCGTTGGTGCCGTCGCCGCACATCGCCACCAGCTTGCCCTGGGCCTGCTCCTCGCGGATGAGGCTGAGCTTGTTTTCGGGCGTGGCTTGCGCAAGGAAATCGTCGACGCCGGCCTCCGCCGCGATCGCGGCGGCCGTCATCGGGTTGTCGCCGGTGATCATGACGGTGCGAATGCCCATGCGGCGCAGTTCGGCAAAGCGCTCCTTGATGCCGCCCTTGACGATGTCTTTCAGGTGTACGACGCCGAGCAACCGGCCGTCCTTGACGACGGCGAGCGGCGTGCCGCCGGACTTGGCGATCTCGTCGGCGATCGCCTGGAGCTCTCGCGCCGCCTGCGGATCACGCACGACGACGCTTGCCGTGCCGTTGATGTTCGCCACAGTCGTACGATCGGCGTGCTGGAGAACGGCATCGACCGCCCCCTTTCGGATGCTAGAGCCGTCGAAATCGACACCACTCATCCGGCTCTGGGCAGTGAACGGAACGAAGTGCGCATGCAGACTTCCCATGTCGCGGGCACGGATGCCGTATTTTTCCTTGGCAAGCACCACGATGGAGCGGCCCTCCGGCGTCTCGTCGGCCAGCGATGCAAGCTGCGCCGCATCTGCGAGTTCCTGATCGGAGACGCCGCGCACGGGCCTGAATTCGGTGGCCTGGCGGTTGCCAAGCGTGATCGTGCCGGTCTTGTCGAGCAGCAGCGTGTCGACGTCGCCGGCCGCCTCGACCGCACGGCCGGACATGGCAAGGACGTTGAAACGCACCAGGCGATCCATGCCCGCGATGCCGATCGCCGAGAGCAAGGCACCGATCGTCGTCGGGATCAGGGTGACGAAGAGTGCGACGAGAATGAGAACCGGGATATAGCCGCCAGCATAGGTGGCGAAGCTCGGAATCGTCGCCGTCGCTAGAACGAAGATCAGCGTCATGCCGGCAAGCAGGATGTTAAGCGCGATCTCGTTGGGGGTCTTCTGGCGTTCGGCGCCTTCGACGAGCGCGATCATGCGGTCGATGAACGTCGAACCAGCCGCGGCGGTGATCCGCACCCGGATCCAGTCCGACAGGACCTGGGTACCGCCGGTGACGGCGGACCGGTCGCCGCCGGACTCGCGGATGACAGGTGCGGATTCGCCGGTGATCGCTGCCTCGTTGACTGAGGCCACACCTTCGATCACCTCCCCGTCGGAGGGGATGATGTCGCCGGCTTCGACGAGGACGTTGTCGCCGACCTTCAGGCTTGTGCCGGGAACGAGCTTGAAGTTGTTGATATCGTCGCCCTTGAGCAGCTTCGCTTGCGTTTCCGTGCGTGTGCGCCGCAGCGACTCCGCCTGCGCCTTGCCGCGACCCTCAGCCACCGCTTCGGCAAAATTGGCAAACAGAACGGTGAACCAGAGCCAGATCACGATCTGGAAGGAAAAGCCGATGTTATCTCCGCCCGTGATCAGATCACGGACAAGCAAGACAGTGGTCAATGCGGAGACGACGGCGACGACGAACATCACCGGATTCCTGGAAAGTGTCTTCGGATTGAGCTTTCGAAAAGCATCGCCGATGGCGGGTATGAGAATGCGAGCGTCCATGATGCTCGCGGATTTGGACTGGCTCATAGGAGACTCCAGCTTGAAGGTCTAAGATCACCGCGATCCGTCAGACCGCCGTGAACAATGGAATGAGCGCCTCGACAAGGCGCGCGATCAGCACCACGACGCCCGTCATCAGGAGAAGGATGCTCGATACGCGCGGCGGCTCGACCGGTCCCCGCGCCGTGGCGCGGGGATCAAAGTGTTTGCGTGACTGCTGGAATCGCTGTTCCATGGCATCACCTCAGAAGGTCTGTCCGAGAAGCGTGGCGAGATGCTCGACGATCGGCCCGACGGCGAGCGCCGGGAAGAAGGTCAACCCGCCGACGACCAGGATGACGCCACCCAGGAGGCCAACGAACAGCGCGCCATCGGTCGGGAAGGTGCCGGCCGAGGCAGGCACGGTCTTCTTGGTCACGAGCGAGCCAGCGATCGCGAGCGCCGGGATGATCACCAGGAAACGTCCGATCAGCATCGAGAGACCGATGGTGATGTTATACCAGGGCGTATTCCCGGTCAGGCCGCCGAAGGCAGAGCCATTGTTGGCCGTACCCGACGTGTAGGCATAGAGGATCTCCGAAAAGCCGTGCGGGCCTGGATTGGCGATTGACGCTACCGCATTCGGTAAAACCGCTGCGATCGCCGTGAACCCGAGGACCGAAAGCGGGACGCAAAGGATGGCAAGAACCGCCATCTTGACCTCTTTCGCCTCGATTTTCTTGCCAAGGTATTCCGGCGTGCGGCCGACCATCAGCCCGGCGACGAAGATTGCCAGCACGACGAACAGAAGGATGCCGTAGAAGCCCGCGCCAACGCCGCCGATGATGATTTCGCCAAGCTGCATGTTGATCAACGGGATCAGGCCACCGAGCGCGGTGAAGCTGTCATGCATGGCGTTGACAGCCCCGCACGACGCCGCTGTGGTGATGGCGGCGAAGAGTGCCGACAAGGGAATGCCGAAACGCACTTCCTTGCCTTCCATGTTGCCACCCTCCAGGCCAAGCGCATGCACGAGCGGATTGCCTGCAGCCTCCGCCCAATAGCAAACGGCAACGCCCGCGAGGAAGAGAACGCCCATGGTGGCAAGAATGGCCCAGCCCTGCCGCTGGTTGCCGACCATGCGGCCGAAGACATTGGTGAGAGCCGCGCCGATCGCGAAGATCGAGACCATCTGGATCAAGTTCGAGATCGCGTCCGGGTTCTCGAACGGATGCGCCGCATTGGCGTTGAAGAAGCCGCCGCCATTGGTGCCCAGCATCTTGATGGCGATCTGCGAGGCGACAGGGCCGACCGCGATCGTCTGTTGCGCGCCTTCAAGCGTCGTCGCGTTGACGTAGGCGCCGAGGGTCTGAGGCACGCCGAGGTAGACATAGACGAGCGTCAGCAAGACACAGATCGGCAGCAGCACGTAGAGTGTGCTTCGGGTCATATCGACCCAGAAATTGCCGATCGACTTTACCGAAGCCCTGGCAAAGCCGCGGATCAGGGCCACCGCGATGGCAATGCCGGTTGCCGCCGAGACGAAGTTCTGCACCGTCAGTCCGGCCATCTGCACGAGATAGGACATCGTGCTTTCGCCGCCGTAGTTCTGCCAATTGGTGTTCGTCATGAAGCTCGCCGCCGTGTTGAAGGCAAGCTCTGGCGGGACGGCGCTCATGCCGGCCGGATTGAACGGCAAGGCGCCCTGTAGGCGTTGGAGGAAATAAAGAAGCAGGAAGCCGGCGAGATTGAAGAACAACAGCGCCGCAGCGTAGGCGGTCCAATGCTGTTCCTCGCGTTCGCTCGTTCCGGCAATCCGGTAAAGACCGCGCTCGATTGGACCGAAGAGGATCGAAAGAACCGTGCGCTCGCCGTCGAAGACGCGCGTCATGTAACCGCCAAGCGGCTTCACGAGCAAAATGATGATCCCGCAGAAGACGAGGATCTGTATCCATCCGTTGAGAGTCATAGGTATGGCTTTCCGAGCATTAGGCCTGGCGATCAGAACCGCTCCGGGCGAACGACGGCGTGGGTCAGGTAGACGAGAAGAAATACCGTCACCACACCACCGAGAGTGTAATCAATGAGCATCTTTGCGCTCCGCTATTAGAGGTTGCTGCACGCCCTGACGTAGACAAGCGATAGGGCGAAGAACACGATGCCCATGGCGAGAACGACAACGTCCATGTCGATAATTCCTGTGCGCTGTTTCGACTTACTGCGCTCCCCTGGAGGCGGTGAGAACCGATCGGCGGGCAGACGCAATGGCGTGGACATCCCACTCACCGCACGATCGAGGGGTGCGGCGCGCGATGTCAAATTTTGGCGAGAATATGGCTCCGAACCGCATAAAGATTCGAGAGAGGCGGGAAAGGAAAGAAATAGGAAACGTATAGGAATTTGGTGATCGGCTGCCTTGGCTCCCGTATCGCCGAAGAGCTGCATACGCGGTGCGAAGGTAACCCTGCTTGCCCGGCGCCGGCGCGTGCCGGCGACAAGCTGCCTTTCCTGGTCCGACCTATCTCGCCAAGTCCATGACGACGCCAAGGATGACGATAACGGCGAACATCGCGATCGTGACCGGAATGATGCCTTGCAGTTCCGTCGTCAATATCTCGACCGTTGTGGTCGATGGCCTTCGGGTCCGCGCATGCGAGGCCTGTCGGGGGTCTTTGTTCTCCATTTCGCCCGCCCCGCCCGATCAATGCGCGGCCCAGCTTAGAAGCGCTATCGCTATCGAGACAGTACCAATGACGATCCCGAGCCGCAGGAAAATTCACAAATCCTCCGGATAAGGGAGCGCCTCCGCACGCCTCTCATCGGTGACGGCTGGGCGCCGGGTCTGCCGCATATGCGGGGTGAAGTGATCCGTGCCGAGACGGGAATACATTTATCGTCGCTCCATCTGTTTTGCCGGATGCCACCCGATACAATCGAAACCTGATCGACCTCGGGCCATCCATGCCGACACGTTATTGGCGCCCCCATAACTTTTCGATTGCGGGCTCATGGAAAAGAAGTAGGAACTTCATTTGGATAGCCGGCGACTGCATGGGCGTCTTTCATATCGTCCACTCGCCAGATGGGTTGCTACGGGAAAGCCGGTGCAGCACGCGGCGGAGAACTTCGATTCCGGCGACCAATCTGGCGGATAGTCGACAGGCGGAAGATGCGTCGCTGCCGGTCGCGCAGCCCGGCTCAAGAACGCATGCGGGTGCCGTCTGCGCGCCAAGAATGAGTAAGTGGGATTCAACACCGTTAATCAGCAGCAGGTCTTGGATGCACCGCCGCCGGTGTTCAGAAGTTCCAGCGCGAAACGACCATCAGCTAGCTGGAGATATATCTTATAGGATCGGTGTCCCGCGCAGAGTTCCCGAGCGAAAACAACGGCCTCTCGTCGCGACGGATGTGCCACGTCGGAGCGCTCTCCTTCCTTCCGGACGCGCCAGTGTCGGTCGTAGTCCTGAAACACCCACAACACGACCCCAGACTCGGAGCCGTCGTTCGGTTGGCCAATCAGATCCCGAAATTTGAAATTCATCGGCGAAACTCCGGATGGAGAGGAATGATGAACCCGACTGCCATATGAAATCGAGAGGAGACGCCAAGCAACAGCATAAAGATTTCATATGTACGACCTGCTGCCCTCCTAGTGTTGTATCGCTCAGGCCCGGTTGATTGCCTGCACGGACACAACTGGACTACTGCCGGCTCTCAGGAAAGCCGCGATTTTCCCATACGTTCCATCGAAGCACCGGCGCCGACGAAGGCGCAGGTCGCTCGGCCAATTTCGCTTCCTTGAGATCAAAGAAGATTTCGGCTTCTTCACCAACCCCATCCGCCGAATGGAAGCTCACGTCCACCTGCGCCCGTTCAAATAGAGACATCCCGCGCGCAAGGAGATCGAGCAGATGAACGCGATCAAGGCGAGACTGGATGGCTCCTGCTGAATGAAGGCTGGTGCGCTACGACCCTCAAATCTTCTTCGCTCCGTGGTTGCGGACCGGCTGGTGCGAAAAATTCATCAAATGCCGAATGCCGATAGAGTTCCGAACGTCGCGACGGCGAGAACAAGATAGCGTCCCGTCTTCGCGATTGTTACCAGCAGCAGAAAGGACCACCACGGCTCCCGCATGACACCCGCAAACACAGTGGCACCACGTCACCGACACCTATCGAAACAGACGGCCGCCGCAGCGAGTTGGATCAGTGCCGTGGCCATGCCTCCCCGTGCGTCCTGTACCAGCCGGCGTTAGCCCGGCATGCTGCCCGCCCGCACGAAAAGGGCTCGATACGCCATAAGCCAGGCTGTGCAAAGAATGGAAGCGACCTCCATTGACATGCGCATTGCGTCGTGGAATGGCGATGTAATCGGCAAAGGTTCCTGGCAGAAATTCGCTGAAGATGTGCCAGTGGGGGTCCAGCGTCTCGTTGTCTCGCCAATCGTCCCTGCCGACCGTCGGATAGATGGCAACCGGTGTCCCGTCATTCAGCGTGCCGGCGCCGTCATTGCCCAGAATGATCGGGAACCAAAGAGGATCTGGGTGGTGCGTGATCCCCTGGAGGGTAAAGAGATCGTGCCGGTTCAAGCTCGCATGCGAGACTTTGACCTCGTAGCAAGTCATCCGGACCTATGGGGCAGGGCTGCTCGCCAATACAAAGCGCCCTCAGCGGATATTCCCTGCTGGGGTTCTCAACCTAGACGGCAAACATTCGACATGGCCTCTCATTGGAAGCTTGATCGGCTCGACAATAGCTTTGGGCAAGGCGCGTCCAAGTGTCGACGAACACCTACGCGGAATCCCCTGCCGCACTCCTTATTATCTGAACGAGTGGTTTTAAGCGGTAGGTACCATGCCACCGTCGATGACATATTCGGTGCCGGTGATCGCCCCCGCACGCGATGATGCAAGGAACGTTACAAGATCAGCAACCTCTTTCGGTTTCGTCGGCCGCCCGAGCGGTATACCGCCAAGCGCACCCATGATGATCTTTTTGCCACCCTCGTAGTCGGTACCCGCTTCCTTCGCGAGCCGTTCGGCAAGCGCCACGGCCGCATCGGTTTCGATCCAGCCCGGCGACACACGGACCACCCTGATCCCCTTTGGGGTCACTTCCTTTGAGAGGCTTTTGCTGTAGGTCGAGAGTGCGGCCTTGGCCGCGGCGTAGGCGGTCGTCGATTCCGGCAGCGGCAACTCGTGCTGTATCGACGTCACGTGAATGATAACACCAGATCCCCGCGCTATCATTGCCGGCAGAAGTGCCCGGTCGAGCCGAACCGCGGGCATCAGATTGTGGTTCAGTTCCTTCAGCCATTCCTCGTCGCTCAGCGCAGCAAAGCCACCGGCCGGCGCGCTGGACCCGCCAAGCACGTTGACGACGATGTCGATGCCGCCAAAATGGGCCAGCACCTCATCGGCGACCTTCGCACAGCCCTCGGCAGCCATGAGATCGGCAGCTATATAATGGGGACCCTCCGCCTTGGGTTCGGGCACGGTCCTGGCAGTTGTCGCGACCCGCGCGCCCGCGGCCAGCAAAGCCTGAACCACCGCCGCACCCGTACCCTTTGTGCCGCCCGTCACCAATGCACGCTGGCCCTCAAGACCTAGATCGAAGTTCATCAGGCGATCTCCAGGTGCGCGATCGCATCGCCCGCAAGTACGAAGGCGTAACGAAGGTCGACCGGGCTGCCGGGGAAGTTACCAGTCAGGTGCGCGGTGACGATGATCTTTCCCCCCTCCTCCTCGGCGGCAATCGGCTCGCAAGAGTACTCGTACTTGGTGGACGACTCCGCCTTCCATCGAGCAATGGCCTTGCGGCCTGTGTACGTCTGTCTTTCGTCGATCACCACAGCATCAGGGGTGAAGCGGTTGGCAACTGCCGAGCCGTCCTTTGCGTCGGCAGCGAAATAGTCGGCAACAGGTTTGGGAAGTTTAAGAGGCATAATCACTCTCCGGTGTTTACTTGCGTACGTATGGAAATTGCCTTAACTTCCACAAAGTTCAAGAACGCACGAATAAGTCAGGTACTTACGAAAACGTATGCCCCATCAATACACGCGGGAAACAGCGGCCGAAGGAGTTGAGGCCGCTCTGAAGCTGCTCGAAGGCCGCTGGAAGCTGGTGATCCTGTTTCACTTATTCGGTGGACGGGTGTTGCGCTTCTCGGACCTGGAACGTGCCATACCGGCAGTTTCCCAGAAGATGTTGATCCAACAGCTCCGGCAGTTGGAGAATGACGGGATTGTCCGCCGCATTGTTCATCATCAGGTGCCGCCGAAGGTTGAGTATTGCCTGACCGATTGGGGACAAGCGCTTTGCCCGGCTCTCGATGCCCTGCTTACATGGGCCGGCCAGCGTGGGGAGAGTCCGAATCCCGATAATTGTCCGCCAAGCGGGATGCAAATTGGACACCCTGATGACCGTAGCGACGCTGGGCCCCCCGCTGGCAGCTAGGCAATCGTCGTCCCAACAGCTACTCGACATTCTTAGTGTCGCTTCCTCAATTTGTGTGGCGCAGTCGCAGCATTCGTGCCCGCAGTAGTTCGGGACCTGCCCTGCCGTACATTGCGGGCTTGAGGGTTTTGAGGCGATTGATCTGGCCTTCGGCCTGTCCGTTGCTCCAGGGTAGCTCGATGGCGTTGTCGACGGCATCGATGTCTCTGCGCAAAACACATGCGAAAACGCATGATCGGAATGCGTTCTGAGTCGATCGCATCGTCGATCCACACGTCCAGTGCTTCCGATCTTTTGCTGCGAAGGATTCCGGTGAAGCGCGTCGCCAGGCCGCATCTCGGCGAATGCGGTAGATCCCTGCTTCAGGGCATCGACCTTTCTTGCCTGTCGAGGCGTCAAAAGGCCTCGTGGCTGGATGCACAGCGCCGCGGCAACAACTGGCGACATCGCGTGGCCGGTATCCGGATCTCGAACCGATCCCAAGCTGAGCGCGATGGAAGGACACCATCGACGGGCTCTTTTTCGGCACGCCGCCAAGCTCCCAGCAGGCGCTCCAGATTGGAGAAGCTGCCGGTGTAGCCGCGCTGCTTGACGTCATGATACTGATACCGCCCGCAACGGTTCCCTTCCTTCCAGATCGGGCAAGGAACGTTTCAAAGTACCATGGTGATGTCGGGTTCAATGCTGCTCGCCGCCTATCTGGCGGAGCCTTGAACTTGAGCCACTTCGCTACGCTGCGACGCTCATAGCCGGTCCGTCGCGCAATTTCGCTGTAAGACAGACCTGCTGGCGTAAGGCGTGGAGCATCTCGAATATCTCCTCGCGAGCCTGCCTGTGCGCGAGACGGGCTCGCCGGCGATGTGCCGCAGCCTCGACAATGGCGTCCTCGGACAGGATGGCTCTTCCTGAGGCACGGTCGCAAAGGTTCATCTGTTCCTCGATTGCCGTACGGAGATTCTAAATCCGGGACAGCATTTCCGCTAATCCCCGGACAGTCTTTCGGCGACAAAGAGATCGACTTTCGCACGCGCCGTTTTGCCATACTGGACATCGATTTGAACGAGGGGCTGATGAATGGCGAGAGGGAAGCAGGCGAGACTTACTGACGTGAAGGTCATTGTCTGCGACTACCCCGATGGTCGGCTCGAGATCACCCATGAGGCGACCTCCCTGCCCTACAACACAGCCGGTGCAAGTTCCTGGACTGCATGTCGCGGAAAGCTCGACGGTTGCAACGGCAACAGTCGAGCGGATGGCGAGGCTCTGGCAAGTCGAGGAGAGCGTCCGCGGCCAAGGCCTGATCGTCCCGCGACGCGTCAGGAGGCCTCTGCGACGATCGTTACCGGGGTAGGCCGACGCATAGACAAGCCCGTGCTGTCAAAAAGGTGCAGGCTCTCGCTTTTTACAGAGAAAGTTACCTGCATACCCGGAGTTGGCGCTGTTGCTGCAGGGACCAAGGCGCCGATTTCTGTTCCTGCGGCCTGAAAGGAGACCAGTGCATCGTCCCCGTGGAACTCAACGAGATCGATGGAGCCGGATAACAAGTTCTCGGCCCCGGCAACGTGGGGGCAGGAAACAAGTGCCGATGGACGTACACCTAGCGTCAGCTCTTGCCCCTCCCTCAGCTCAAAAACTTGGCGAGACGCGCGGAAACGGAAACCGTCGCCTTCAAGCCTCCACGACTCTCTATCGGAGTGCGCGGTGACATCGAGAAAGTTCATGTTCGGCGTACCTATAAACCCCGCTACGAAAAGCGTACGTGGACGTTCGTAGATTTCGGCGGGCGTGCCGATCTGTTCGATCGCGCCGCCCTTCATGAGGACGATGCGGTCGGCGAGCGTCATCGCCTCCAGTTGGTCATGCGTCACGTAGATCGTCGTCGTCTGCAGTTTCTGGTGCAGGCGGGCGATCTCGATGCGCATGTGGTTGCGCAGCTTGGCGTCGAGGTTCGACAGCGGTTCGTCGAACAGGAACACCTTGGGCGTCTTGATCATGGCGCGGGCGATTGCCACACGCTGCTGCTGGCCGCCGGATAGTTCTGTCGGCTTGCGTTCCAGGTACGGATCTAGGCCGAGCGTCGCCGAAACAGCGCGGATGCGCTGGTCGATCTCGGCCTTCGGCACCTTCATGCGCTTCAAGCCGAAGGCGATATTGTCGTAGATCGTCATGTGCGGGTAGAGCGCGTAATTCTGGAAAACCATGGCAACGCCGCGATCACGCGGTTCCAGCTCGTTGACGCGCGTTCCGCCGATCATGACGTCGCCGCCCGAGATCTCCTCGAGGCCGGCAATCATGCGCAGAAGCGTGGACTTGCCGCAGCCGGACGGTCCGAGGAAGACGATGAACTCGCGGTCGGCGACTTCGAGGTTAAAATCCTTGATGACGTTTATGGCGCCATAGTTCTTGTCGACGTGCGCGCAGACGATGTTCGACATCTCATTTACCTCCGCTTTCCATGAGGATCTGCAGCTTCACATCGGTGGGGATGGCAGAGGCGGCGCGCTCGAAGGCCTGGATGCTGTCTTTGAAGTCATAAGTGTCCGTGATCAGAGGCTTCAGGTCTACCTTGCCGGAGGCTATAAGCTGCAGGGCGCGCTCGAAGATGTTGGCGTAGCGGAACACGGTTTCGAGCCGCACTTCCTTGGCGATGGCGCCGGATACGTCGAAATTCACCTGCTCGACCGGCAGGCCGACCATCACCAAGGTGCCGCCCGGGCGCACGAGGTCGAAGATCCCGCTATAAGCCTTGGCGCTGCCGCTGGCCTCGAACACGAGGTCGGCGCCCCACATGTCGGTTTCTCGGGCGACGACGTCCTTCAGCGATTGCTCGCCGATATTGATTGGCGTGATGCCGGCATAGCCACCAGCGATCGCCAGCTTCTCGGCGCTGAAATCAGAGATGAACACGCGGCTGCAGCCACCGGCGAGCGCGGCCAGCGCCACCATGATGCCGATCGGTCCACAGCCGATGACGACCGCGACATCGCCCGGGGCGATACGCGCGCGCGCGGCCGCCTGCATGCCGATGGCGAAGGGTTCGACCATGGCGCCTTCGGCGAAGCTGACATTGTCGGGTAGCTTGTAGGTGAAGGCGGCGGGGTGAACCGCGTAGGGGGTCAGCACACCATGGATCGGCGGTGTTGCCCAGAAGCGTACGCTCGGATCGACGTTGTAGATGCCGAGCCTGGAGGCCCGCGAAGTGAGGTCGGGAATGCCAGGCTCCATGCAGACGCGGTCGCCCACGGCGAGACCCCGCACATTGCCGCCGACCTCGACGATCGTGCCTGCGGCCTCATGACCGAGCACCATGGGTTCGCGCAGGACGAAGGGACCGATGGCGCCATGCGTGTAATAATGCACGTCGCTGCCGCAAACACCGACGGTGTTGATCCTGATCTTCACGTCATCGGGGCCGAGTTCGACCGGCAAGTCGATGTCGCGCATCGAGAGGACGCCCTTTTGCTCAAGAACCAGAGCTTGCATCGAGAAATTCCTTTTTATGAAGACTTGCGCTTGAAGGCGCTGTTGAGCATTCCGCTGAGGACCCCGATGAAGAGCAGCGGAGGAATGGAGAGCAGCACGACCGAGGCGTTGAGGATGCCCCAGGGCACGTCCCGGCCGAGCTGGGTGAGTTCGGAGGCGACGATCGGCAGCGTTTTGGCGTCGGAGGTCGTCAGCATCAATGCGATCAGGAATTCGTTCCAGACGAGCACGAAGGCAAAGGCGACGGCGCCGATCAGCGAGCGCGAGGCGATCGGCAGTGCGATCAGGAAAAAGATCGCATAGGGGCCGTAGCCATCGACGCGGGCGGCTTCCTCTACCTCCTTCGGCACGCGGGCAAAGGCCGGGACCGAAAGCCAGACAACGGTTGCAAGCGTCAGCAGCGTATAGGTGATGATGAGCGACAGCCTCGTGTCGTAGAGCTCCAGCTGCAGCCAGATTACCATCAGCGGAATGGCGACGGCGACCGGCGGCAGGAAGCGCAGCGACAGCACGAAGAACTGAATGTCCTTCGACCAGCGGTTCGGATGGCGCGCGGTGGCATAGGCCGCAGGCAGACCAAGCACCGCGCCGATTAGCACGGCGGCGCCCGAGGTCACCAACGAATTGAACAGGCCGTCGAAGACGCTGTCGCGACCGAGCACGTAGGCGAAATTGTCGAGCGTCGGGGTGAAGATGAAAAGCGGCGTGGGCGTGACGATGTCCACGCGGTTCTTGAAGGCGTTGAGTGCAGTCCAGAACGCCGGGAACACGGCGGAGAACGCTGCGAGGAGGAGGATGGCGCGGCCAGCGAGGCGGCCGATCGAACGGCCGCTCATATCTTCGCCCTCTTCCAGATGACGGTGAAGGCAAGCGAGGTCGCGATCATCATCAGAACCGCCATGCCGGATGCATAGGAAATGCGGCCTGACTCGATGAATCCTTGCGAGAAGGCGTACATGTCGAGCGTCTCGGTGGAGATGCCGGGGCCGCCCCGGGTCATCACGTAGATCAGGTCGAAGGCGCGCAGCGATTCGATCATCTTGACGAAGGCGAGCGAGATGAGCGGCGCCTTCAGCATCGGCAGCGCCACATAGCCATAGACTTCCCACGTACGCGCATGGTCGAGCCGAGCCGCCTCGAACGGCTGCGGCGGCAGGGTCTCCAAAAGCTTCAGCACGATGACGGAGAAGAACAGGCCCCATTGCCAGACGTCGACGAGGGCGACCGTTCCGAGCGCGGTCAGCGGATTGGACAAGAGATCGAGCGGCTGGCCGGTGATCGCCTTGTAAGGATAGGTGGCGATGCCATAGAGCGGATGGAATGCGAACTTCCAAACGAAGGCGGCCGAGACGCGCGGCAGGATAACCGGCACGATGAACAGCAGCGCCAGAACATTGCGGGTGCGCCGCGAGACGCATTCGAACAGCAGGATGCCGAGGCCGACCGCGATCAGCATGGTGAAGCCAACTGTGATGACCTCCCAGCTCAGCGAAACCGTAATGGCGTTGACGAAGCGCCGGTCCGAAAACAGCGCGAGATAGTTGTCGAAGCCGACGAAATTTCCGTCAGGTCTGCTGAGTTCGCGATCCTCGAAGGATATGACGATCGCGCAGACGGTCGGCACCAGCGCCAAGACGGCGAGCACGACCATGGCAGGCGCAAGGAACACCCAGGGCAATGTATTCTTGTTCTTCATGAGTCCCTCCGACGACGCCGTGCGCGTCGCCTTGGATGGAAAGCCCCGACGCCGCCGAAGCCAGCGCCGGGACGGGAGGATATCTGTTCAGTCTGGATTACTGGCTGCGGCCGACGAGGTCGGTGGCAAAGCCGTTGAGCTCATCCAGGCCTTCCTTGATATCCGTGCGGGTGCCGGTGATCAGTTCTTCCAGGATGATGCCCCACCGGTCGCCCAGGTCCGGCCACGATGCGTTCTGCCAGAAGTTGACCGCCGTGACCTTGCCGGTGTCGGCGAGCGCTTGGCCGAGGTCGGGACCATAGAGTTCGGCGAACTTCGGACTGGTCATGACGCTGGTACGGTTGAGTTCGCTAAATTGGCCTTCTTCGAGACGGCGCTGTTCGTTTTCCTTCGACGTTGCCCAGGCGATGAACAGACCGGCGCACTGCTTGGCCTCTTCCGTCTTGTTCGCCTTGGTGCCGATGGCGAGGCCGTGGCCGTAGCCACCGCCGGTCAGCGGGGTCGGCGGCGGGAGGTAGCCGATCTTGTCGGCGACCTGCGACGACTTCGGATCGAGCGCCATCCCGACCAGCGGCGTGGATTCGATGAGGAGGGCGACCTGGCCGGAGGTGAAGGCGCCGACCGCCTCGTCCCAGCCGCCGGTCTGGCTGCCCGGTGCGGAATACTTGAAGATCTCGAGGTAGGTCTCGGTCGCCTTCAAGGCCGCGTCGCCATCGAAGACCGGCTTGTCCCCCTCGAACCAGTTACCGCCAAAGCCCTTGAAGTAAGGCATCCAGCGCCAGACGTTGGCGCCCGAGCCGCGCTGGCCGCGCAGGGCGGTGCCGTAGATGCCCTTGTCGGGCTGATGCAGGGCCTTCACGGCAGCGATGTATTCGTCGAGCGTGGTCGGCGGCTTGATGCCAGCGGCTTCAAGCAGATCCTTGCGGTAGACCATCAGGTCGCCGCCGCCGGTCAAAGGCGCAAACCAAACCTTGCCGTCATAGGTGGCGACCTTCTGGCGCCCTGGATCGAAATCGGCATAATCGTAATCAGCAGGATAGTAGTCGGTCAGCGGAGCGACCCAGCCGGACTTTGCGAAAAGTGCGACGTTGGCTTCGTCAATATAATACACATTGTACTTACCGATCGTCGACGCATCGGCCTTGGTCTTGGCGCGGCGATCGTTCTCGTTCAGATAGTCGATCTGGAAATCCGCACCGCCCGAGAGCTTGGCGAATTCATCCTTGTAGTTTTCAAGCAGCGTCAGGCCGTCGCGCGGCTGCGCGATAACCCGGATGGTCCCGGTGCATTGTGCAGCCTCAGCAATTGAAGACGCCGAGCTTGCGAGAGCGCAAGCGATAGTGATGCTCGAAACGAGCGCTTTCAGGTCTTTCATGTTTTGAACCTCCCCTAAAGGTCTGCAGAGCAGGCTTCAGAATCTCCCGATTCCGCTCGCCTGCTCCTCCCGTGCGAGCTTGCTCGCTGATGTGATCCTATGAAATACGGCGCGATGAACTAGCGCCCCTCATGCACGTAATCTATACTTTAATGCGCGTTGAAATGCTGCGCATCGATTGTCCGGACCGGTCGCCTCTGTCCTGTCAACCGCCGATAGGCGGAGGGTGTCATCTTGTGATGACGCAGAAATGTGCGGTTGAAATTGGAAATGTTGAGATAGCCTACCTCGAAGCAGATGTCGGTGATCGGCATCTCGCTTTCGGCGAGCAGCTTGCAGGCCTGCCAGATGCGCAGCTTGTTGACGTGATCGGTGAAGCTGTTGCCGGTGTTCTTCTTGAAGAAGCGGGAAAACGCGCTCTCGCTCATGCCGGCTAGCGCCGCCACGTCCGCGAGGTGAATATCGGTCGCGACATGCTCGAAAATATAGATGAGCACGCGCTGCAGCACATCGAGGGTCTCTGCGTCGAGCTTCGGTGCAAATTCCGGCGACGACAGGATTTCATACTCGTGGCTGCCAGACAGGAGATCCAGGAGCTCGGCGAACGCGGCGAAGCGGGAGAAACCGGAGTGGGCGCCCATGCTCTCCATGAGCTCCGCGCCGCGGTGGCGCGTTTCGCCGTGAAAGACGAGGCCTTGTTCGGCGAGCCGGAAGAAGGCGTCGAGCTGGGCAAATTCCGGTGCCAATTTGCTGAGTTCGCCGATCCGCTCCTGGTCGAACTGGATGACGATATCGCGGCCTTCGATGATCTCGCCCGGCTCAGTGGCCGTTACCCAATCATGCGGCAGGTTTCGGCCCACGACGGTGAGATAGCCGGGGCCGAATTCGCCGATGTAGTCGCCTACGAAGGCCATGCCTGCGGCATTGCGGATCAGGTGAATTTCAATCTCGGGATGGAAGTTCCAGACATTGCGCTCCCAGGGATAGTTGTCCTTGCGCCACAGAAAGGTCTCATTCACGCCGGTGACGATGTGCTCGAAGGTCGGCGGGTTGTTGGCCATCGCCGCCGTCTTGACACCAAGAGCCCTCCCGGCCTCCGTCCCTCTCGCATTCCTCAGCATTGTTCCTCGCAGCCTCCTTGCCGAGCGCGGATGTACCGCCATTTCGCAATGTCGATGTTGCGGCCAAAGTACTACGCCGTGCCATTTGACGTGATGAACGCAAGAGTCATAGACATGCAGATCATGGAATTCATGTTTAAAGCTGATTTATTTTGACAATTGGACTTTGCCATTCAGCCGCATCTTCACGCCTGCGTACTCATGTGGGCGAGCAAATCTCACGCACCGCAGCACCCGCCGCCTTCGTGAGAAAAGGCGCGAACGATGTCCTTTGTCTGCCCAACTCCGCCCGCGCTCGCTAGGAGCGTGCTTTCTCGTCGCACTGCTCAGGGTGAGCCTCCCAGCCAAAGATGCTGCGACCGCCCCATTCGGGGGACCGGCGGAACTCCCCGGCGACAATTTCTTTTAGATCCGGGCCGGTAACGTATTTCTCCAGCTGCCTCGCCTGATCGTCCAAACGTCTCAGCGCCTGTAGCTCCTCATCACGACCGAGCCGCGCTTTGGTCACAGCCGATTTCATTACGCGGATCGTCTGATCGTAGACTTGGAGTGGCACGGGAAACGGATGGCGATCCTTGCCGCCGTGCGCAAGCGAGAACCGCGCGGGATCGGCAAAACGGCAGGGCGCGCCATGCACCACTTCTGCCACCATCGCCAGCGCGTTGACCGTCCGCGCACCGACGCCTGGAACGAGCAGGAGTTGTTCGAAATCTTCAGGCCCGCGATCGACGGCCGCAGCAAGCGTTGCGTGCAACCGCCTCATGTTGATGTTTTCTTCTCGCACCTCGTGATGTGCCGGCATTACAAGGTGCGGCAGCAGGGGTTGCACGAGTTCTTTCGTTTGGACCTTCGAATCAATCCGGACTATCTCGCGCACAATTCGGTCCGGCCCGAGAGAGGTTAGAAGGTCAAGCTGACCCTTTCGCGATGCTGCGGCACGCCTATCGGCGAGATTGACGATTTCGCCCTGGCGCTTTCCTTCTATCGCTGCATGGGGGGAATCGACGAAACTGGAAACGCCTTCTGATAGCCAGTGGTAGCGCCTAGCCTGTCGCTTGTCACCATTCATGCCCTGCTGCACGACCACCCATTTGCCGTCGTCGGCCACGATGAAGCCGTGCAGGTAAAGGTCGAATCCATCTTGAACCGCTGCGCTGTCAACCTTTGCGACGAGCCGGCTGGTGGCTGCGAGACGGCCGCCGTCGATGCCGACACGATTCCCGATGTCGATCAATTCGGCTGGCGTCTGCCTCGAATTTCGCCCACGTCCTCCGCAGACATGAACACCTAGTTCCCGCGAAAGGGGTGCGAGGCCGCGCTTCAAAGCGCCAATGACACTTGTTGTGATTCCGGAGGAGTGCCAATCCATACCCATGACGCAGCCAAAGGACTGGAACCAGAAGGGGTGCGCCAAACGCCGGAGAAACTCGTCGCGGCCATATTCAATCACGATTGCTTCGGTGATGACCGCGCCAAGCTTCGTCATGCGTTCGCCCAGCCACCGGGGAACCTTGCCACCATGAAGCGGGAGATCTGCACTGCCTGCTCTTTGAACCATCCGATCCTTATAAACCGGCCGTCGAAGTTATGACAGGGAGAAGTTCCTAAAATGTTCTGTTTTGCGCGTATCCTTTGGGCGCTTGACATCCAAGTACACACCTTGGGCAGAATCAAACGGTGCACCCGATGCTCTGTCGGGGTGTAGTCACAGGCAACCACGCTCAAAAGCGGGTTGGGCTGCCGGCAGGTCCGGCTGCGGCCATTGCTGCAGCGCTCTCCGACCAACGTCGGTCAAGCCACAGACGCCACTCTGGAGGCGCTCAAACCAGCCATAGAGGTGCAAAATGTTCCCGGCATCCGGTATCCTGGATCTGATTTCACGCACGCACATCGGTGGTGCAAGGACAAGTGGGGGATTTCCTCGCAGATCACGCCGCGTGTGCTGACTGATGCGCTGGCCGCCGGCGGCGCTGAGGCAAAGCGCGCGTTCGATGCCATGATGGACATGGGGAGAATCGACGTCGCCGCGATCGAGACGGCGCGGCGGACGCTTCGTCGCGGCTTACAGCCAAGTTGCTCTCGGAGGGTGCTGCGCGCACTTTCGTGCGCCACACACCCTCCGCCCCGACTCCAGTTCGACACGCGTGATCCACCCGCTCATGCGGGTTGCGTGGCCCCTCGGCTTTCCCCTGGGCTTATCGACAAATCGCTCTACCTGCTTAATGAAACAACGCGGACGCCATTTTCATCCAGCTTGCACGGGAGGTCAGCGGAAGGACATGAGCGAGGAAAGCAGCAGGGATTACGGCTCGGGATCGATAGCCACAGCACAGCCGTCCAAGTTTCCAACGCTCGCTGCGATGGCTGCCGCGGTCGCTGTCCTCTATTTCGCCCGAGCAGTATTCCTGCCCCTGGCCGTTGCCATCCTGCTTACGTTTGCGCTGGCACCGGTCGTCGCGAACCTCAGAAAAGTCGGTTTGCCGCGCATGCCTGCCGTCATCGTAAGCGTGGCTGCGGCCTTTCTCTCGCTCTCGATCTTCAGCGCCGTCGTGGCGATGCAGGTCAGCGAGGTTGCGCGGAACCTCCCGACATACCAGTCCAACATCGTTGAAAAGATCAGGGCCCTGAAAGAGGCGGAGTCGGAAAACAGCGTGATCGATCGGCTTGGCCGTCTCGTGGAGAGGATCGGGACCGAACTCAGCCGGTCGGAACCTCAAGCCCAACCATCTTCCGGGGCGCAGCCGCCCAAGCCGCTTCTGGTGGAGATCTTCTCGCCTCAGCGCCCGATCGAAATGCTGAGGAGCATTGTCAATCCTCTCGTTGGTCCATTGGCGACGACCGGACTCATCATCATCGTCGTCATCTTCATGCTTCTGGAGCGGGAGGATCTGAGGGACCGTTTCATCCGCCTCGTGGGCTACGGAGACCTCCACCGCACAACGCAAGCCCTCCAGGATGCTGGCTCGCGTGTCGGCCGATACCTGCTCATGCAGCTGGTGGTGAACATCACCTATGGCATACCGCTGGCAGCCGGTCTCTGGGTGCTGGGCATACCCAATGCGGTCCTCTGGGGCATGCTGGCAATCGTCCTCAGGTTCGTGCCCTATATCGGCCCCATCATCGCCGCGCTCGTTCCCTTGTTCCTGGCTTTTTCGGTGGCGCCGGGCTGGAGCGTGCTGCTCTGGACAGCAGCTCTGTTCGTTCTCCTCGAAGTGCTCAGCAACAATGTCGTGGAGCCCTGGCTCTACGGTTCGCGCACCGGCCTGTCACCGCTTGCGATCATCGTTGCGGCAATCTTCTGGGCCTGGCTCTGGGGACCCGTCGGGCTGGTGCTGTCGACGCCGCTGACGGTCTGTCTCGTCGTTCTCGGCCGCCATGTTCCCCAGTTCGAGTTCTTCGAAATCCTTTTCGGCAACGAGCCGGTCCTCGATCCCAAGGAACGCCTGTACCAGCGCCTGCTCGCGGGCGATCCCGACGAGGCGACCGACAACGCCGAGGAGATGCTCGAGGAGAAGTATCTCGTCGAGTTCTACGACTCCGTCGCCATTCCGGCCCTGCTGCTTGCAGAACGGGATCGCGCTCGAAAGGCGATGACGGATGCGCAACTGGAGCAGGTTGCCGAGAGCGGGCACGTGCTCGTCGCCAATCTTCAAGAAATCGCGAGCGAAGAAGAGGAGGAAGAGGAGGACGATAACGCCGACGGTCCAGACGAAGAAGATGAAGCCGGCGGCTTTGAGTTGCCGGACGGGGACGGGAAATCCGTACTATGCATCGGGGGAAGGGGCGATCTGGACGACGTGGCTGCCTCGATGTTGTCGCAGGTCGTCACGATCCAGGGCGCCGAGGCTGCATTGGCCAGCTACCGGGACCTGAAAGTCGGCAATATAAGGGCTCTGGCGCTGGAGGGCCGTACCACGGTCATCATCGGCTTTCTCAACCAGGATTCCGGGAAACACGCGAAATTCATCGTGCGCAGGCTGAAGCGTTTGACGCCGACGGCGCGCATCGGCATCGTATTCTGGCGGGAGGACCGAGAAGGAGCGTCCCACGCAAAGGCGCAGCTCATCGAAGAGTTGCAGGCGGATTTCGTCGCCTTTTCGATCGTCGATGCGGCCCGCGAAAGCCTTTCCGAAGGAGAAGCGCGACCTTTGAAAGCGGCGCGCATGAGGATTGTTCATCGTTCCACCACCCGCAGGGCGGGCACGCAAAGAAAGGAAAAGGCGCCCGCTTAGAGCATTCCGTTTTGGTTCAGAAACTCCGCCGCACCACGGCTCAAGGCCTTCACCGTCAGCAGGCGTCATCGAAATTGACATTTCTCGCGTAGGACTGTTGCGTACGGTCCCTGCAATGCGGATCACCGCGCATCCAGAGCACTCTCCCTCCGTCTTGATCCGCGCCATCAGCTTGCGGCTGGTGCCCTGACTGCGCGGGGCGCCATCCGCCACCACATGGCCCGCCTCGACATACTTGCCCCACCACAACTGGACGTCGGGGGCGCTTTGCGCTTGGTAATCGGCTGGACGAGTCCTGCGTCCAATCACCTCCGCAGTTTGGCTGCGGGGCTAGAGGTTGAGACTAGCCTGGGGCAGAAGATTCTGAACTCAAGATGGTGGCGTCTGTGGTCAGTGCGATACAGAGCGATATCGGTGGAGCGTTCATTCCGGTCAGCGATATTGAAGCGGCGAGAGATTGGTATTGCCGCTCTTGGACGGATCGACCGAGGGAGACATTCTCTTCGGGCATCGACAGCAAATCGTTTGTCGGACCGCACGTCAACAAACCAGTCTTTCATTTCAATGCCCATGATCTGGACGCTGCGCGCACGCATGTGATGGCAATCGGGGCTGGGGACGTTTCTCCCTTAGTGACGGTGTTTTCTTCACATTCAACGTTTGGGGAAGCCCGGCTGTCGGCGCTGCGAAAAGATCCGGCACTTAACTGCTTCGGTGTCGACGCCAGCCAACCGCTCAGCGTCTGGCGAGCCAAGGGATGGATACATCCCGACGATCCGCGTGGCTGGTTCCAGTGGTACTGCCGCTACCACCAAGGTCGCCGTATGCCCGGTGAGGACGAGCGACAGGTCGCCCGTTGGACAGCTATTCGCCGCCCATATCGCTCAGCTTCGCCGGGCCTGCGAGCCTGGAGACTGCTGGTGCCGGCCGCGTCAACGCCAGGCGCTGCTGCGTTGGGCATACGACAGCCGTTCGATTTAACTGCCGATGCTGTGCTGCAAAACGTCCGGTATCTCTCTTGCGAGGCTAGAAGCTGCCGGGCAGCACACGGCCCCAGAGCCGACTTTCATCCCTCGCTTTGAGTGGATACGAACCGCCGGCCCACCCCAATGGCTTCGGCGGGAATGTCCGAGCGCTCAGTGATTGTTCGGCTCCTGCATCCATTGCGGAATGTCTCGCTTCGCATGTAGCACGCGCCAAACATCGACATGATCTGGCTGGTCGCGATAGAAAATGAGATAGGGATATCGCTTCAGAGAGACACTCCGTAAGTCAGGCAATCCCAACTCGTATGCGTACCGCAACGATCCGGCCTCCGGATGGCCTGCGATCAAAGCGTATGCCGCTTGAAGTGCGTCGATAAATCCGAGGGCGACCTCGGTTCCTGCTTCGCGTGCATAATAGTCAATGGCCGCCTCGACGTCGCTGCGCGCCAACTGCCGCGGGATAATAGTCTTATTATTCACTTGCTGTGCTGACCACGAACTCGATCGCGCAGACTGGTGAAATATTCCGCCTCGACCGGTTCAGTCGGTGCGGACGAGGCTCCGTCAAGCAACAGCCGGCGTAACGCAAGACGATCCTGATCTCGACGTATCAACTCCCGAATATACTCACTGCTTGTCCCATAACCCCGTCCGGCGACTTGCTCATCGACGAAGCTCTTAAGATGGTCCGGCAGGGAAATGTTCATAGTGCCCATGCAAGTGACCATACCGACTTTGGCAAAAATTGGCAAGAGCGCTCGCTTCCCTTCAACCACAACACTACGGACGAGAAGCGGTGCCCCATCGACGAGACGGAGACAACGCGTGCGCCGCCAGCGCGCTTGAGCGCCGGCCAGAGCCGCGCGACAAGCCGGAAATGGCCCAGATGATTGGTCGAGAACTGGAGCTCGTTGCCCTGCGCGTCGCGCGTCAATTCCTCGACGGCCATAATCCCGGCACTGTTGACGAGGATGTGAAGCGACTGACCGGAATTCAGGAAATTCTCGGCGAAGCAATCAATCGACGTAGGATCGGTGAGGTCCATCGGTTGGACTTCGATGCCGCCGCCAATCTCGGCGATGGTCCTGCGAGCGCGCTCGACGTCGCGGGCGGGCACGATTACCCTGGCTCCCGCGAGCGCGAGCGTCCTGGCGGTATCGAGACCGAGGCCGGAATAACCGCCGGTGACGATGGCGACCTTTCCGACCAGGCTGATGCCGGCGATGACGTCCGAGGTGGTGGAAGCGGCGGTGAAGCCGGAGTTGATGGGCTCTTGCATGCTAGACATGTTGGGTCTCCTGTTTAGACCCCGCCGAGATACTGTCCGCACCGCTGACTTTGAATGCTTGATAGTCCGCACTTCCTTCGCCATAGTTCAGAACATGACCGCTGATCCGCTATCCGCGATCCTGTCGCTGATCGAAACGCGCGTCGTCTACAGCGGCGGCTTTTCGGCAGGCGGCGCGTGGGCCATCCGTTTCCCGCCCCCGCAGAAGGTCAAGTTCTTTGCCATTGCCCATGGCTCGTGTTTCGTCACCGTCGATGGCCTCCCCGATCTTTTCCATCTAAACAGCGGCGACGTCTTCCTGCTGTCCGCGGAGGCGGCCTTTACGGTCGCAAGCGACCCTGCTTTGCCTCCAGCGGATGCATTTGCCTTTTTCGACGGGGAGCGATCCACCTTCGCGCATCTGGGTGAAGGCGGCGACTTGCTCTATCTCGGGAGCCATCTCGAATTCGCGTCCAAGGGCAGCCGTCTCCTTATCGACAATCTTCCACCGGTCATCCATCTGAGCGGCAGCGAGACGGGAACCGGCCGGCTGCGGTGGCTGATCGAAGAGCTCGTAAGGGAGACGACGTCCACCGTTCCTGGAACCCTTGCGGCGCGTTCGGGGCTAGCCAACCTCATGTTCCTGCAGTTGCTGCGCGGCTATCTCTCGCAGGAGCGCGGCGTCAATGTCGGTTGGCTGCGGGCCGCCTGCGATCCGAAACTCGCGCCCGCCCTGAGCCTGATGCACTGCGATCCCGCCCGCAACTGGCACCTGCCGGAACTCGCGAAGGCAGCAGCGATGTCGCGGACCACTTTTGCCACGTACTTCAAGGCGATCGCCGGCATCGGCCCACTCAGTTATCTCACGGAATGGCGTATGTGGTTGGCGGAGCGAAAGCTCCGGGAAGGCGGCCAATCGGTTTCAATGATCGCCCATTCTGTCGGTTATGCGTCCGAGGCGGCCTTCAGCACAGCCTACAAACGTGTCATGGGCAGCTCACCCAGGCGCCAAATGCGCCAGGCCACAGTCTCAAACTGAGGCGAAAGGTGGCCGTGTTTCAAACCCCCAGCTCGGCGCGCAATGAGACGTTCCGCCTGCGACCAACTGCTCCATTCGCCGACGTACGCCGGAACCCCTTGCTCGTGGATCATTGTCCGCTATCGGCGGCAACCGAGTCATCGCGCGGTGCCTTGGCGATCGACCGCTGTCCTGAAGGTTTTTCGATGCGGGCCGCAGCGCGACGTTTGCCGCTGGCGTTGGGCGGCCCGCGTTGACAAACCTTGGAAGGAGGAAGCCGCGGAGGCTGGGTGGGACCTATGGGGAAAGCGCGGGGCCGCGGGCGTCTGTTGTGGACTTCGGCGCTGCCGACAGACGCAAAGGCGCCGACCCGAGGGTGTGGGAGGCGATGATCGGAAGCAGATCTGGCGGTCTCGTTGGTGCCGATTTCGACGCTTTTGCGATGCTCAGTGTTATTGGGCGCAAAGCGATCCGATCCCGGAATGCAGAGTGTTTTCGGGTCGGCTTTGGCCAATGTGACGGGCACCTTGTCATGCGGCCTGCTTTCTCGGTGGCGCCCGGGCTCTGGGTTTCTGACCGCGTCGGAAGATCTCGATGATGCGCATCGGGCCACCGCACTCGGGGCATGGCTGTCTCAGAGTGAGCGGGATCGTCTCAGCGCTTGGCGGATCATTGTGTTTGGCCGTTTCCGCTCCGAGCAGAGCGCGGATCTTTGCGACCTTGGTCTTGCGGCCCGCACTGGCGAGCAGGCCGTAATGGCGGATGCGGTGGAAACCGTCGGGCAGCACATGGAGCAGGAAGCGGCGGATGAACTCGTCGGTGGCCAGCCGCATCACCTTCTGACGGTCGCCGGTCTTGATCCGGTAGTCCTTCCAGCGGAAGGTGACGGTCTCGGCATCGGCGCTGATCAGACGGCTGTTGGAGATCGCCACCCGGTGGGTATAGCGGCTGAGATAGGCGAGCACCGCTTCGGGACCGCCGAACGGCGGCTTGGCATAGACGACCCATTCTGATTTGCGCACAGCCAGGCGGCGAACGCGTCAGCCTCTGCGAGAGCTGTCAGATCAGCGTAGAACCTCAGATCGCCGGCGCAATGCAGTGCCCGCAGCCCTGCGATAAACAACCGCCGGAACAGTCGCGACAGAACCCGCACCGGCAGGAAGAACCCGGGGCGGCATGAGATCCACCGCGTGCCATCCGGCGACAGCCCGCCGCCGGGCACGATGATGTGCACATGCGGGTGATGGATCAGCGCCGATCCCCAGGTGTGTAGCACGCTGGTCATGCCGATGTGCGCGCCAAGCTGCCGGGGATCGGCGGCGATAGTGCTCAGCGTCTCGGCCGATACCCGAAACAGCAGGTCGTAGACAGCTTTCTTGTTCCAGTAAGCGATCTGCGCGATCTCGGCCGGCAGGGTGAAGACCACGTGGAAATACTCGACCGACAGCAGGTCTTCGGCGCGGGCGGCCATCCAGTCGCGCGCCGCGGGGCCCTGGCACTTCGGACAGTGCCGGTTCTTGCAGGAATTATAGGCGATGTGGTTATGCCCGCACTTGGTGCAAGCCGCCACATGCCCGCCGAGCGCCTCGGTTCGGCAGGCTTCGATCGCCGCCATGACCTTGAGCTGGGTCAGGCTGACATGCCCGGCATTGGCTCGCCGCCACGCAGGCCCATAGGCTCGGAAGATGTCAGCGATCTCCAGCTTTTGCCGGGGCACCCCGGCGCGCGCTTCATTCCAGCCGACGCCTCAGGGTGAGATCCTCCAACTGCTTCAGGCGCTCGAACGGGCTGATGGTGTCGCGGATCAACTTGGTGGCGACGTGGGTGTAGCGGGCGGTGCTGCTCAGCTTGGCATGGCCGAGCAGAACCTGGATCACCCGCACGTCGGTGTTCGCCTCCAGCAGATGCGTGGCGAAGCTGTGGCGCAGGGTATGCAGCGTTGCGGGCTTGGCGATGCCCGCCATGTGCTTGGCCGCGGTGAAGGCCCGGTTGAGCTGGCGCGGCGAGATCGGATTGATCTTCGGCTTGCCGGGAAACAACCATCCCCGCGGACGCGCCTCCCGCCAGTAATCGCGCAGCAGATCCAGCAAGCCCGGCGATAGCATGGCCTTGCGATCCTTGCCGCCCTTGCCTTCTTCGACGTGGATCAGCATGCGCTCGCTGTCGATGTCAGTGACCTTGAGGTGGCACACCTCCGACGCCCGCAGCCCGGCGCCATAGCTGATGCTGAGCGCCGCCCGATACTTCAGCCCGGGCCCGGGAGCCGCGGCCAGCAGGTCGGCGACCTCCTCGACGCTCAAGACGACCGGCAGCTTCTGCGGTTTGCGTTGGAACTGCATGTACCGCTTCATCTCCTCGCGCCCGCAGGTGATCCCGAAAAAGAACCTGAGCGCGATGATCCGGACATTGAATGTCGAGGGCGTCACCCCGGCATTGGTCATGTGTAGCTGGTAGGCCCGCAACTCCTCCGGCGTCGCCGTGTCGGGTGAGCGCCCCAGAAAGGCCGCGAAATCCTTGATCGCCCGGATGTGGCCTTGCTGCGCCTTGTCGCCCATCCCGCGGATGCGCATGTCCTCGATCATCCGCTCACGCAGCGCGGTGGTCTTCTCCTCTGTCATCGGACCCTCCTGTCCATCAGATTGAGAAGTCTCAATCGTCAGGCCAGGAACCCGAGACACAAAGAACCGACGTCGATCAGGAAACGCACCGCCAGCCACAAGCGCCATTGCCGCGCGAGCGGCTTAGTCC
>NZ_WITC01000128.1 GCF_009601505.1 Sinorhizobium terangae | reverse complement strand
TGCGCAAATCAGAATGGGTCGTCTATGCCAAGCCGCCGTTCGGCGGTCCCGAAGCGGTGCTCGCCTATCTCAGCCGCTATACCCACCGGGTGGCGATCTCCAACAGCCGTCTGATCAGCGCCGATGCCGAGACCGTCACCTTCCGCTGGAAGGACTACCGGATCAAGACCGGCGACCGTCAGAAGGTGATGCGGCTGGCCACCGACGAGTTCATCCGCCGCTTCCTGCTCCATGTGCTGCCCGACGGTTTCCACCGCATCCGCCATTACGGCCTGCTCGCCAGTGCGGGCCGCAAGACCAAGGTCGCAAAGATCCGCGCTCTGCTCGGAGCGGAAACGGCCAAACACAATGATCCGCCAAGCGCTGAGACGATCCCGCTCACTCTGAGACAGCCATGCCCCGAGTGCGGTGGCCCGATGCGCATCATCGAGATCTTCCGACGCGGTCAGAAACCCAGAGCCCGGGCGCCACCGAGAAAGCAGGCCGCATGACAAGGTGCCCGTCACATTGGCCAAAGCCGACCCGAAAACACTCTGCATTCCGGGATCGGATCGCTTTGCGCCCAATAACACTGAGCATCGCAAAAGCGTCGAAATCGGCACCAACGAGACCGCCAGATCTGCTTCCGATCATCGCCTCCCACACCCTCGGGTCGGCGCCTTTGCGTCTGTCGGCAGCGCCGAAGTCCACAACAGACGCCCGCGGCCCCGCGCTTTCCCCATAGGTCCCACCCAGCCTCCGCGGCTTCCTCCTTCCAAGGTTTGTCAACGCGGGCCGCCCAACGCCAGCGGCAAACGTCGCGCTGCGGCCCGCATCGAAAAACCTTCAGGCAAGGTGCCGTTCGGCTCGTCTGCCAGAACGAACACGTTGCGCCGTGAGCAGACGTTCCCGGCGCCGCCTGAAACCGGACCTTCACTGCTACCGCCCGAATCGACCTTTCGGTGCATCCTATTGATGAAGTCCGACCGTACGCCTTGATCCACCGGTGGCCGCGTCCCATGCCAGAACGTCACCTTGGACCAGCCGCGTCCTCCATAGACGCGCGACCATCGGACTCACAGATGGTCATTTCAGCCAGCCGACGAACGACGCAGGCCGTGCGGTCCTCTTTGCTCGGGTCGTGCGGCCTAAGGACTTCTGGAGTATGCTGAAGAACCTTGCACTCCGAGTAGACGGAGGAGGAGCCATGGACGTCGGTGCCTGGCTGCGCGATCAAGGGCTGGGACAGTACGAAGAAACGTTCCGCCAAAACGACATCGATCCTGAAGTCCTAGGAGATCTTACGGCCGAGGACCTGATTGGGCTTGGCGTCGCTTCAGTCGGGCACCGTCGTAAACTGCTTGCTGCCATCGCCGCACTGCGAGAGGTCGCTCAACAACCGAGCGGCTCAGCCGGGGTTGGCGGAACACCTGTAACCCTACCGGAGCCGGAGCGCCGCCAGCTCACCGTGATGTTCGTCGACCTTGTCGACTCGACCAGGCTTTCCTCACGACTCGATCCAGAAGAAATGAGCGAACTGCTGCGGGCCTATCAGGGTGCGGTGGCGAGTGCTATAGCGCGCTTCGAGGGCCACGTTGCCAAGTACATGGGCGATGGCGTGCTCGCTTACTTTGGCTACCCGCGTGCTCACGAGGATGAGGCCGAACGAGCGGTGCGAGCGGGGCTTGCCGCCATTGACGCAGTGGGAAACCTGCAACCACCGCATGGGGAGACACTGCAAGCCCGCGTCGGCATCGCGACCGGCTTGGTGGTTGTCGGCGAACTGATTGGCGAAGGTGCAGCGCGTGAGGAGACGGTAATCGGCGAGACGCCCAATTTAGCGGCACGACTGCAAAGTGTCGCCGAGCCGGGAACGGTGGTGGTGTCATCCACCACCCGGCAGCTGATCGGCGGCCTGTTCGATCTCGCCGAGCTCGGCTCCCAACCAATGAAGGGCTTTCCTGCGTCCGTACCCGCTTGGCGCGTGCTCGGTGAAAGCTCTGCGGAAAGCCGTTTCGAAGCCCTGCACGGGGCGAGCTTGACTCCGCTCGTCGGTCGCGAGCACGAGATAGGACTCCTGCTTAAGCGCTGGGAAGCGGTCAAAGAAAGCGAAGGCCGTGTGGTGTTGCTAGCGGGCGAGCCCGGCATCGGCAAGTCGCGCCTTGTTCGTGCCCTGCGTCGGCGTCTCGAAGGCGAGCCCCATACGACTGTAAGTCACTACTGCTCGCCCTATCATCAGACCAGTCCGCTTCATCCGGTTATCCGCCTTCTGGAGCGGGCAGCTGGCTTCGCCGCGGAGGATCCCCCCGCAGTGAAACTGAGCAAGCTCGAAGCGCTGCTCACGCAATCGACCGAAGACGTCGCCGAAGCGGCCCCGTTGCTCGCGGCGTTGCTGTCTGTTCCAGCGGACGATCGCTATCTGCCGTTGGAGTTGAGCCCGCACCGGCAGAAGAAGCGGACGCTGGAGGTACTCGTTGATCAGCTCATCGGGCTCGCGGCGCGTCGGCCCGTCCTGGCAGTATATGAGGACGTGCATTGGGCAGATCCAACCTCGCTGGAGCTATTAGATCTCGTTGTTGATCGCGTGCAGGACTCGCCCGTGCTGGTGCTCATCACATTCCGCTCCGAGTTTCTCCCACTGTGGATGCACTATCCGCACGTTACGGCATTGACGCTTAGTCGTTTGAGCCGTCGGCAAGGCGCAGATATGGTCGAGAGCCTGACCGGCGGCAGGTCTCTGCCTGACGAAGTGCTCAACCAGATCGTCGGACAGACAGACGGCGTGCCGCTCTTCGTCGAGGAGCTCACGCGCGCGATACTGGAGACCAACTTGCTTAAAGACGAGGGCGATCACTACGCTCTCGCGAGTCCCGTGTCGGCGATCGCAATTCCAGCTACGCTTCAGGAATCGTTATTGGCTCGGCTCGACCGACTTGCGCCCGCCAGGGAGTTAGCGCAGGTGGCGGCCGCAATCGGTCGAGAATTCTCGCATGAGCTGCTCGTGACCGCCGCGCCGTTGCAGACGAGCGAGGTAGAGGAAGCACTGGACGACCTCATTGCTTCAGGATTGGTGTTCCGCCACGGGACTTCGCCGCAGGTGACCTACAGCTTCAAGCACGCACTCGTACGCGACGCTGCCTACGCGACCCTTGTGCGCACGAAACGACAACGGTTGCACGCGGCGATAGCCACAGCAATCGAGCAACGTTTCCCCGAAACTGTCCAGACGCAGCCCGAGCTTCTGGCCCAGCACTATGCGGAGGCCGGGCGGCTGGAACCTGCAGTCAATTACTGGCTCAGGGCCGGGCAAGCAGAGATTGCGCGCTCCGCAACCACCGAAGCGATTACACATCTGACAAGAGGGCTGGAACTGCTTGAAGGACTGCCTGATGATGCCGCGCGATGGCGGCAGGAACTCGAACTACAAGTCGCTCTCAGCGTCGCCCTGATGACAGCCAAGGGTTGGGCAGCGCCAGAGGTCGGCCGGGCCAACGCGCGAGCACGCGAATTATGCGAGCGGATCGGGGATAAAGGCAGGCTCTTCCCTGTCCTCTACGGGGAGTGGGTCTTCCACGTCGTGCGCGCCGAGCTGGAGGCGGGAAGGAAGGCGGGAGAGGAACTGCTCAAGCGCGCGCAGGAAGAACGGGAGGCGTCCGGGGAGACTGTCGGTAACCGCATCGCCGGAACCGATGCCTTCCTTCGCGGCGAGATTGCGACTGCCCGTAAATATCTGGAACGGTCGCTCGCCCTTTATGACCCGCAGCAACACCGCTCTCTTGCGTACCTGTTCGCCCAGGATCCTCGGGTGGCGGGACTATCGGTCCTCTCCTGGACCCTCTTCGCTCTCGGTTATCCCGAGCAGGCTGAGGCCAGGAGCAACGAGGCATTGGCGGACGCAAGGGAACTTTCCCACCGCAACACCCTCGGTTACGCCCTGCTTTACGGCTGCATCCTGTCACAGCTTCGCGGCGACTGGCGAGAAGCGCGAGATCGGGCGGATTCACTGATCACGCTCGCAAGAGCGCAGGGCTCTCCGCACTTCCTGGGTGCAGGCACGATCGTTCGAGGCTGGACGCTAGCAGAGACGGGTGAATTGCCGGCGGCCATCACCCAGGTTCGAGAGGGCTTGGCGTCGTGGCAGATGACTAGAGCGAGATTCCTGGTTCCATTCTTTTTGAGCTTGCTCGCGCGCGTCGAGACCCATGCCGGGGGAGCACAGCGGGCCTTGGATTTGCTGACCGACGCGCTGGATCGAGCGCGCGAAACGGGCGAGCGGTGGTTCGAGGCGGAATTGCATCGGCTGACGGGCGAGCTGATGCTTAAGCTGCCCGCGTTTGATCGTGCCGAGGCGGAAGCACGACTCCGGCACGCGGTCGAGATAGCGCGAGGGCAAAACGCTGACTTATGGGAGTTGCGCGCGGCGACAAGCCTAGGCCGACTATGGGTCGTGCAGAAGCGGTTTGGCGACGCTCATCACCTGCTTGCGCCACTCTACGGCAAGTTTACCGAGGGATTCGCGACATTGGATCTGCAATCGGCCCAACGGGTGCTTCGTGAGACAGCCGGCTTCCATGGCAAGTTATCCGACTAGTCAGCCGTTGCAATGTTCCGCCCTAGGCTGCGCTGACAGCACGTGGGACGGCAAGGATGTGGTGTGATCGAGCGTTACCACTGCAGTAGACGTTCGCTTTCCGGCAACGAATTAGAGCTCCTGAATATCCGATCCGGAGTCAAGACTGGTGGTTCTGCTCACTGAGGGAATCATCGTTTAGGGTCGAGAATTCGCGTTCCTCAGAGGTCGCAGCCTTTCACGGCTCCACTGATCTGTTTTCCGGACCAATCGAAGCGAAGCGCAATTCGGTGGTGCGAGCATCTGCCTCACGCTCTCACAAAACGATAAGCGTTGTGCTTACGCTCCGCGTATCCGAGACCCGGATAGCTCCAGTTCCGACAGGTCGATCGAGAGGACCTCGCCTTCGCCCGCGACTCTCGAGACCACCGCTCTGGCGACGGTGGACTTCGCCATTCCTCCGGGGCCCGCGACGGTCACCAGGCGTCCCTTGCCGAGCTGGTCGGTGATTGTCGCGAGAGAGTAGTCGCGTCCGAAGATTTGGGATTCCGGACGCTCGCGCTGAAGCTTGTGAGGCGGTAGGGAAGAAGCGGCCCTTGGACCGTGGTGCTCCACCGGGGCGATGAAGGTGTACCCGCGGCCGGGTATGTTTGCGATGAAGCGCGGCTCGCGTTGCGTGTCCCCTAATGCTTTCCTTAGCGCGGAGACGTGCACGCGGAGATTGGCCTCATCCACAAAAGTGTCGGGCCAGACTTGCCTCACAATCTCCGCGTTGGTCTTCAACTCGCCGGGATGGGAGATAAGAAACAGGAGGATATCCAGGGCGCGGCTTCCCGGCGGAACCACGCGCCCGTTCCGCGACAGGCAGCGCCTGACGGGCACTACCGAGAACGGCCCGAAATGGAATGCCTCTTCCACGTTAGCGTCCCCCTGCGAGAGCGTGCAGGTTGAGCCTAACGCGCCGGGGATGTCAAATTGCAAAGGCTCTTGGGGCTTGGCGGCTTCCGCCTTTGTGATCGGATCGACGATGCCGCCACATAGTCTTGAGCGTGGGCTTCCCCGATTCGGATACCTGAAGGCGCGCGATAATGAGGAGGTACGCTCGCTTTAACAAACAACGGAGCGGCTGCAATGGCGCGCAATCCGGGCAATCACCACGACTGCCTCCGATGACCGATGCGGTCGAGACGCGCCCTTTGTGCCGATACCGGCAAGGTGCGGAAGTGGGTCCAATATCGGCCGCATGCGCTACGGCCCGATCTGGATCTCTCCCTCGATCCGGGTGATCTCAAAGTCGCTGATCAGTATATCGAGCCTGATTTTCCAAAGGCCGGGGAGGGGCAGCAGGAGGTCGGACGTGCGCCAGGTTCCGTCCGTCGCCTTGCTCGCCTTGCGTTTGATCTCGGCGACACCGGCGGACGGGTTGGAGAAGACGAAAGTGACTTCCTTCGGGTCCAGCGCGGAGAAATCGCCGGCCATGACGAGGGCGGAGGCTTCGACCGGTCCCGGTCTTCCGGGTGTGATCGTTATTTCCGCCATCGCCTTCTCACCGTGAATGTGGACCGAGGCGGGCTCCGCTGCGACCGACACCAGCGCGCGCGGTGGCGGCGTGAAACGCCAGGAAGCCGCCACGCCGAAAATCATCAGCACCACAAGCGCCTCCGCTGCGATCGAGCGTACGAGATACCGTGTGGCGCCTTGATCGCCGGCTTCCACGCGGCCGGTCAGCACCCATCGATTGATTGCCGCCAGAGCAAAAAGAATGAGGAGGAGAGCGAGCTTGACCAGGAATACATTGCCATAGGCCGTGTCGAGAAGGGCCGACGGCTGGCCCACCTGCACGACCAGGAGCACGATGCCCGCCGCCACGAGAAGGGCGATGGAGAAGGGAATGAAAACGGAGAAGCGATGCAGGGCCTTGAGGGCATGCGCACGGCCGGTCTGGAACAGCCTTGCGATAGGCACCAGGGCACCGACCCAGAGCGTGATCGCGATCGCATGCAGGAAGACGCTCGGGCGCATCAGCCATTGCGGTTCGGCGGCGCTGGCATGGCCGCTGAGGGAGAGGGCAGCCGAACCCGTCAACAGCGCCAGGAGCGAGGTCCAGCGCGCGACCTGCCGCCGGCGCGAGAGCAGCGCGACGCCTGCAAGGGCGAGCGCGGCGATCATCACGACAACAGTCCTGCCGAAGCTTGTTCCGAGTCCGGTCGACCAAACCGATGGTTCGGCCAGCGCGGAAAGCGGCATGCCGAGCGCATCCAGCCCCTGAAGCCCGGCGGATAAACCTGTCCCTCCCAGCCCGATGCCAAGCATGGCCGTTATGAAGCGCAGCCCGGCTCGCGCGCCTTGCAGCAACCAGCTCAAGGCGAAGACGCCGCCGATGCCGAAGAACAGACCCGCATAGAGCGCCACCCGGCCCAGCCAAAGTGCGGCGCGCACCGGCCAGTCGATCACTTCGCCGGCGTAAGTGGACCTGCTTGGCGACCTTATCGAAAAGACGATCGAGCCGCCGACCGGATGCCCGTCTTCGGAGACGACGCGCCAAGACAAAACGTGCGTGCCTGCGGAGAGGTCAGGCGGTACCTCGATTTCCACCGTGCGGTCCCGGAGGGTAAACCGCTCGAGTGCGACTGCGGAGCCATCCGGCTTGACCAGTTTCAATGCCAGAGGCGACACCGGCTCGCTGAACGACAGCGCAAGCCTTGCGGGCGCAGCCGGAACGACTGCGCCATCCCGCGGCTCGGTCGCTGTCAACGACGCATGGGCGAGCGCCGCCGTCGCCAGAAACAGCCAGGCGAGAACAGCGATCGTTGCCCGGCCAAGACCGGGCGGGAATTTCATGGCCGCGAGCGTGTACACCGGGTAACCCAGACGTCGAAGGAGCCGGCGCCGAAGCGCCAGCTTATTGGCTCAATATTCAGCGCTCAATGTCCAGAGACTTTTTCGAGCAGTTTCAGGCCCGGCGCCGGCAATTCGAGGTCGTCGGACGACTGGCCGGCAGCCGGAATCTCGATCCAGCGCTCGGCGAGGCCGCCGGCGCACTCCTGCACGACCGGGAAATACAGCGTCTCGCCGGCCTTGAGGTCGGGCGTCAGGAAGACGCGCAGCGCGAATTCGTCGTACTCGTCGTCGGCGAGGCTTCCGCCGCTCCAGATCAACTCCTTCACGCCTTCGCTGGTCGGCGTGCCGTAGTAGTCATAGGACTTCGCGTAAGTGCCCTTGACCTTCTCGATGGTCCAGCCGGCCTTCGGCTGCGGCTTGACCGCAATGACGCCTTCGGGGATCTGCACCCGGACGGTCGTCGTCGGCTTGCCCTCGCAGCCGTGCGGCACCTGCAGGATCGCCTTGTAGGTCGAGCCGACGGGCGCCTCCTTGACCTGCAGGCTGACATGCGCCAGCGCGGCGCCGGTTCCAAGCGCCAGAATGGCTGCGGTCGCAATGAACGTCTTCAACATATTTCGTCTCCATGTCGCCGGCGGTTCGGCCCGGCGGTGATCAAAATGGCACGAGGGCCTGACAGAATGCCGGGTGTCTTCCGCCTGCGAATGCCAGGCGCGGTTTCTCGGCTTCATATTGGATTGGATGCGCTGGCGCGACTAAACGTTCGCGAAATCAGCGTGGCGTAGATATTTTCACGCCTTGCGCGGAGGCGCCCTTGGGCTTCCTTGAAACTCTTTCAGCCATTGGCGAAGTTCGGGACCATCCCTTGCTACAGGGAGATTGACGGGCGGCGCAGACGGCGCATCGAGAACGTAGAGCTGTCTCCCCGGGATCGCAGGATGCGCGAACATCCCGCAAGCGAGCGTGCAACAGTCCGGCTTTTTCGAGTGATCGGTCGATGGCGCCGGGTCATGCGTCCCGTGGTTCGCATCTGAAATGCAGAGCGGGTTTCCGAACGTATCCAGCCCGAGCGGCTTGGTGCCGGCCGCAAGCCCGCTTGCAGCCTGCAGAACGAGCATGCATGCGGCGACAAGCGCCACCCAAATGCTCTTTCTACTACGCAGGTGCTTCAGCATGATTGCTCCGATCGATCACCCATCTATCAGCGGAGACTCCATTTGAATATGCTCTCGGTCAAAGAAGTTCGAGGGAAATGCCTGCCCGGGAGGAGAAATCGCTGGAGATCCGCAGCATAAGTCCCTTGGCTGATCTCGAAGAGGCACATGCGCTTATCGATGCCATGAGCCAATGGCGCATCGATCAAAGGGTATTCTTGTAGATCCGACCGTCCTTCATGATGACCTTCAGATTGTTTCGGTCGGCGATCAGTGAGATGTCGGCCAGCGGGTCGCCACCGACCAGCAGCAGATCGGCGAGCGCGTCCGCTTCGATGACGCCGAGCTTGCCGGTATAGGGGCTCCGCGGCCCCGAGAGGGCAAGCAGTTCCGCATTGTCCGCAGTCGCCATCTTGAGTACTTCAGCCGGCGCATGCCACCGGATGAGCTTGGCGAGCTGCGCTCCCTGGCGGGCCGCGATCCTTTCCGAAAATAACGTGTCGGTGCCGAAAGCCGTCTTGACCCCGTGCTTCTTCGCAAGCTCGAAAGCTGTGTCCGTGCCGCTGATGACCTGCATCTGGGAAAAGCGTTGCGGCGACCCCTCCGGAAATGGTGCCGCGTCCTCGTCATCCAGAAACGGCTGAAGGCTCCACCAGATGCTCTTCTCCGCCATCAGCCTGGCGGAGTCCTCGTCGGCAAGATGCCCGTGCTCGATGCATTTGACACCCGCCGCGATCGCCAGGCGGATGGCTTTTGGCGTGTAGGCGTGCACCGTCACGTACGTGTTCCACCCCGCCGCCGCCTCGACCGCGGCGCGGAGCTCTGCTTCGGTATATTGCGTGGAGTCGAGCGGATCATGGTCGGAGGTGACGCCGCCGCCCGCCATCACCTTTATTTGGCTCGCACCCTGGAAAAGTTGCTCGCGCGTTCGCCGCAGCACCTCGTCGACCCCATCGGCGATGGCAGCCGCGCCGCTGCGCTCGGAAAAATGCAGCCGGTCGCCATCTTCGCGGGGCAGATCGTGAACGGTGCGAAAGTCTCCGTGGCCGGACGTTTGCGAGATCATCGCACCGGCCGGCCAGATGCGGGGACCGACGATCGCGCCATCGTCGATCGCCCGCTTCAGCGCGAACACGGGCCCACCGACATCCCGTGCGGTGGTGAAGCCCTGCATCAGGAAGTCGCCGGCAGCGCGCGCGGAGCGCAACGCCAGATAACTGGGATCGGCGGTCAGCGCCACCGCCAGGGGAATCGTCGAGAAGGCGAGATGCGTGTGGGCGTCGATCAGCCCCGGCATCAACACGCCGCCGGCGCCGTCTATCGTCAGCGCTTCCGCGGGCGCGCCGCCATCCTCCACCGATTTGATCCTGTTGCCTTCGACGAGCACCTTTACACCCTCGCGAAGGGTCGGGGAGGTACCATCGAAGAGGCGGATGTTGGTGAAGAGGATCGGTCGAGCCGGCGCAGGGGGAGGCGACTGCAACTGCGCCGACGCGGTTGTTCCCAGGCCGACACCGGTCACCATTGCTGCCACTCCGGTCATGAAAGTGCGCCGGGAAAAGCCAAGCTTGACGCGCTCGGCAATGTATCGGATTTCGGGCCTGTGGCAGAGGCATCCAATGTGGTCGGGTGGAGCCGTCGTTGCCGCCGAGCAGTCGAACATGACATTCCCCCCTCGCGATGATTACCAAACGAAGATCGGACGGCATGCGACGCCCGTAGTTACGCCGCCGCCAAGCTTCACTCACCTGCCGGAACATTGCCCAGACTGCCGGCTGGCAGCCTAATCCTCAAATCGGATCCGATCTAAAAACATGTAGTCATTCAAAGTGCTACGGCGACCTTTGCGCGCCTGAAAAGACGCGCGGCGCCGTAGGTCTATTTGTGTTGATTGCGACCGAGGACCTTGCCCATCAGCAGCATGATGCCTATCGCGATGAAAACGACGCCCGCGGCCATGTATCCTGCCGCCCCATAGCGGTAGCCTGACGCAGCCAGCAGGAAACCGATCACGACAAAGATCAATCCGCCGACCTTGCCGATCAACAGGCTGGACTTCTCATCCTCCAAGGCCATGATGACATCCCCGTCGCGTGGAGCCGGCATGAATATACAACGTCTGCGCGCTCCGGTCGAGCAAAAGCGGACACGCATACCTTGTGCCGGCGACCTCTCGGTCCGGCCGGCGCTCGCGCCCGCGACAGCACGATTGCATCCTTTCGGGCGCCTCAGGCCAACACGGCCACGCCCTTGTCGGTCTCGCCGGTTCCGGCGGCGGACCATCGCTCCGCTGCAAGCTCAATGAACGCCTTGACCAGCGGCGAAAGGTGCCGGCTGCTCGGGTACAGGACATAGAGGCCACCGGCCGGCGTCGTGTAATCGTGAAGAACGCGACGCAACCGCCCGTCGTTGATAAGCCCCTCGGCCATCCTTTGGGGCACCTGGGCGATGCCGTAGCCGGCGATCGCGGCGGCAACGACCGCCTGCATTTCATTGGCGGCGAAGCGTCCTGCCACGGTGACCGCTTCCTGGCCGTGCGGCCCGTCCAGCATCCAGTGCGCGCTGGCAGCGGAGGGGCCTGCGATGACGCACTCGTGGCGGGTGAGGTCCGCCGGTCCGTCGGGAACCCCTGAGTGCGCGACATAGTCCGGGCTGGCGCACAGGAGCCTGTGCGTGGATCCCAGCTTGCGGGCGATCAGGGTAGAGTCTGCAAGGATGCCGGTGCGGAAAGCGAGATCGATTCCGTTTTCGACCAGGTTGAGACTTTCGTCGGTCAGGCGCAGTTCGACCTTGGTTTTCGGATACATTGCAAGAAAGTCGACCACTGCGCGGGTAAGGAAATGGCCGCCGAAGCCGACAGGAGCGGAAATGCGAATTGTGCCTGACGGCTCCGCCCTCGCTTCCGCGAGGCGTAGATTCGCTTCCTCGATCGTCCTGAGCGCCTGGCTGCTCTGCTCATAATAGAGACGCCCGGCGTCGGTCATGTTGAGGCTGCGCGTCGTACGCTGGAGCAAGCGGACACCGACCTCACGCTCGAGCGCGGCAATGCGGCGGCTGACGGTCGTCTTGGGCATGCGGAGCTGGCGTGCCGCAGCGGTAAAACTGCCGGCTTCGACGACGCGAGCGAACACCACGATATCGTTGAGATCGAGCATTGTATCCTGCTGTGGGACAAAGTTTTCCAATTATAGGCCATTATGGACCAATGCGGCAGGCCCTAGCTTTGCTCTTATTGAAAACAAAGGAGCGGACACATGACCACCAAGCGAAACGTTCTCGTCACCGGCGCCACCGGCCAGCAGGGAGGCGCCGTCGCGCATGCACTGCTCACCAGAGGACACCGCGTCAAGGCGTTGACCCGCAAGCCGGACAGCGATGCCGCGCGGCAACTGGCGTCGGCGGGTGCGGATGTCGTGGCCGGCGATCTCGGTGACGCGGCCTCCATTCAAAAGGCCGCAAGCCACGTCGACGCCATGTACCTGATGGGCAACAGCTATGAGGCGGGCACGGAGGACGAGACCCGCCAGGGGATCATTGCCGCCGATGCGGCGAAGGCCGCCGGCGTCGGGCACCTGATCTATTCTTCCGTGGCCGATGCCGACAAGAAGACGGGCATTCCCCACTTCGAAAGCAAGTATCTCGTCGAGAAGCATGTCGCCGGGCTCGGCATCCCTTACACGATCAGCGCGCCGGTCGCCTTCATGGAGAATATCGTCGCTCCGTGGTCGATCGATGCACTGCGCCAGGGCACCTACGCCTTCGCAATGCCCGCCCGTCGCTTCCTGCAGCTTGTGGCCCTTGCGGATATCGGCGCCTTCGTTGCCGCCCTTGTCGAGCGGCGCGAGCATGTGTTCGGCACGCGCTTTGATGTTGCCGGGGACGAACTGTCCGGCGAGGAACAGGCGAAAATCCTCTCGCAAGCGATTGGTCGCACCATCAACTACCAAGAAATCCCGATCGATGTGGCTCGCCAGCAAAACGAGGATGCGGCGCGTATGTTCGAATGGTTCGACCGCGTCGGCTACGACGCCGATGTCGCGGCATTGCGCCGGGAGTTTCCGGAGGTTCACTGGCACAGCTTTGCCGACTGGGCGCGCGCGTTCGATTGGAGCGCTCTTGAGCGGACCTCCGCTGCCAGCTGAGTTCCCTTGCGGTGATCGTCATTCCCGTGCTTGTGACAGGCGAGGGCGATCGAACGTGAAGGTCCTCCGCGCCGCGGCCGCGGCGCTACTGGACACCTTTTGACAGGCATAGGAGTAGCTATAGCCCAGGCGGTTGGGATCTCCCGGGCGCGTCGAAGAATGCCTCCGCAAGGCGTGGCTAATTTTCGCTACTTTGAGATGCGGTGCTCCGGTGGCAAACTCAAATCAGACGGGAAATTTTCCTCCCGCATTTCGCCCACGCCTGGCCCCTCCCAATGGGCGAAAGACCTCGGAGCCCCGGGTTCCCCTACCGGGGCTTTTTCTTGGTACCTTCGAAAAAACTCCAAGGACTACTGCGCCCGTCCGCCCTCTCAACAGTTCGCCCGGTCTCGACACGAGAACCAAAATCGTCTCGGCTGCCCGGTCTCCGATTGGACCGCAGCTCAGCCCCGGCGCAGGACCCAGCGGAGCGCGGCGGCGATCGATAGGCCGAGGAGCGGCCAGACGGCCCAGAAAGTTCCGTCGAAGGTGAGGAGGTTGACGGCGATGACGATGAGGGCGGCGAGAGCAAGCAGGCCGAAGACGCGGTCGATATCCGTTCTCCGGCGCAGCCAGAGCAGGGCGTAGACGATCGCAAAGCCGAGCAACGGCCAGACGGCCCAGAGCACGCCGTCCCAGGTGAGGAGGTTTATCGCGACGACCGCGGCGGCGAGAATGGCGAAGACCGCGAACTTGCGGGCGCGGGGCGCTGCGGGAGAGGTCTCGGAAGGCGCTTGCGGCCGGGCGGCTCCGGCACCGGATCGTCGGCCCCAGGTGCCGGCGGGTGCCGCTGGTCCCGAGCCTTGAGACGCTGTGCTTGTCCCGGTGGGCGCCCGTGACCGTGCTGCGTCGGAAGTGGGTTGCCCGTCCCGTCCACCATCCTCCCGGTTGCCGATCCTGACCGCGTAGCTCGCGACGCCGCCCTCGATGTTCTTCACCTCGAGCTGGCCGAGGAAGTCGAAGCTGACAGCGACCTTGTTGCGCACCTGGTCGTAGACGGTGTTGGAGATGACGATGCCGCCGGCGGATGCCGTGGCCTGCAGGCGGGCGGCGATATTGACGCCGTCGCCGTAGAGGTCGTCGCCCTCGGCGATCACGTCGCCGAGATTGATGCCGATGCGAAAGCGCATCTGCGTCTCGCTCGGCCGATCGGCGTTAAGACCGGCGAGCTCGTTCTGCACATCGACCGCGGCGCGCACCGCCTCGACCACGCTCGGGAATTCGGCGATTAGCCCGTCGCCCCAGGTGTTGACGACCCGGCCGCCATGCACCTCGATCAGCCGCGCCATGGCATCGCGGTAGCGCTTCAGGGTCGCGAGCGTGCCTTCCTCGTCCGCCCCCATCAGGCGCGAATAATCCTGGACGTCGGCCGAGAAGATCGTCGTCAGCTTGCGGCGGGTTTCGGACATGTCCATTCGTCCTTGCTTCGGGTCCGTCTACAGCGTCGACCGATCGCCTCTGATCGGGAAAGCTGCCCGGCGGAGCTCACGTCTGTTTAGAGCGTGATCCGATCAGCTTGCAATGGCGAAATCGGGGACGCGAGTGTCGATACTCCCCTCTGCCCGGCCGGGCAGAGGGGAGTGCAGCCGGGACGGTGAGGAGCTGCTACGACGCGCGAACTCCCGGCGGCCGAGTATGCGGTAGGGCCGCCCGACGTTCCCGCTTCCAGGACTGCAACCATCTGGCGGAACAAGTTCGGCCGCTGCGGATTTGTGGTCTTCATGAAGAACATAGCTTTTCTAGCAGCATCGCTGACATTGGGCCTCTGCGGCTCCGTCGATGCCGGGGAGCTTAAGCCGGAAGCCATCAACAAGGCTGCGCTCGCCTCGATCCCGCCCGAACGACCGTCCAAGGCCTCGCCGCGACCGGATCCGGCCATCGTCCATCTCCAGGTTCTTTTGGACCGCGCGGGTTCGTCTCCCGGAGTGATCGACGGCTACTATGGCGAGAATGTCACTAAGGCGATCGCCGGGTTCGAAGCCATGCAACGCCTTCCCGTGGATGGAAAGCCGGACCCCGAAGTTATTGGCCGGCTTCCCGACGAAAAGCCGGTCATCGAGCCCTACGTCGTTACCAAGGAGGATGCCGAGGAACTCGTCGAGCGCATTCCCGCAGACTACGCCAAGCAGGCCGAGATGAAGCACCTCGGATATACGAGCGTGGCGGAGAGGCTGTCGGAGCGATTCCACATGGACATCGACCTCTTGAAGGCGCTCAATCCGGGCTCGGCGTTCGCCGTCGGGGACAGGGTGTCGGTTGCAATGCCCGGCGCCTCGAAGTCGGGCAAGGGCAAGGTCAAGCGGATCGAGGCGCGCAGGCGAGCGGGCCAGGTCGCGGCGTTCGCGGACGACGGCTCGCTGATTGCCGCCTATCCTGCCACGATCGGCAGCGAAGAGACACCTTCGCCTTCCGGAACGCACAAGGTGAAAGGGGTCGCTCGACAGCCCGTCTACGTCTACAACCCGAAAATCAACTTCAAGCAGGGCGATAACACCAAGCGCCTGACACTGCCCGGCGGTCCCAACGGCCCGGTGGGCAGCGTCTGGATCGATCTGACCAAGCCAACCTATGGGATTCACGGCACGCCGGAACCCTCGCTCGTCGACAAGGTGGGCTCACACGGATGCGTGCGGCTGGCAAACTGGGACGCCGAGGAACTGGCGGGGATGGTCAAGCCGGGGGTCGTCGTCGAGTTCACGGACTGACGGCACGGCAAGGGGCCTCCTGCCCGCTTGATGACAAGGCTTCGCGTTCTCCTGAAAAGCGAGTTCACAGCGCTACAGCGCCGCGCGTCTTTTTAGACGCGCAAAGGGCGCTGTAGCACTTTGAATTGCTGCATGTTCTTGTCCTTTAATCGGTTACGATCAAAGGCGACATGCAGTAGGGCGTCGTGGCTGGAGCGTGATGTCGCCTGCACCGAGGCTCCGACCAAATGGACGCGAACCCGCTCCGCTTATTTCTGTCGAGGTTGCGAAAGCTCTCCTCCGGCCGAAGCCAGCTTTCCCGACCGCTTGGCCGCGACCGCTTCGACCAATGTCCGGGCGGCGTTGCGGACCTCTTCCTGCACAGCCTCGTCGGCATCGAGCTCCTCGTGGCTCGATGCGTAGGGTTTCCAGTAGCCGATGTAGCGATCCAGTTCCGCCAAAGGGCCGGCCGGTTCGAGGTGCATGTAGCAAAGCCAATCCGACAGGCTGCGCCGAACGTTCTCGACACCCTCCACGTCGCCATGCACGATTACGGAAAAAAGTCGCCCGGCCAGATGTCGAGGATAGTTCCAGCCTTCGAGCTCGATCGCCTTGGCGAGCTTCGCATCCTTGCCCTTCGTCAGGGTCGGATCGGGGTTGCCGCCGTCGGCGCAAACCAACCGGTCCATCATCAGTTTTACCGGCGAGGAGACGTGATACCAGTTCACCGGCGTCACGATCAGGATGCCGTGTGCCTCGACCCACATCGGATAGATCTCGTTCATCCAGTCGTCGACCTGCCCGAGCGAATAGTTCGGATAGCAGGAGCACGGCCAGTGACAGAGCGCGGGAGAAGTGGAGAAGCATGCCTTGCAGGGGTGGATCGTTCGTCCGTATTCCGAAGCGAGACGATGCAACTCCAGCACGGTCGTCTTCACCCCAGCCGCCTGGTCCATCGTCTCCTGCGCGATCTTCATCAGTCGGTAGGATTTCGACATTTCGCCGGGACAGGTGTGTTCGCTACGGGACGACCCGGAAATCAACAGGATGCGCGCCGGACCATCGGCGTCCATATAACGCTCTTGCGCGGCATGAACCGCATCGCGCGCCGCAAGCCAATCCACGGACAGCTCGTATTCCGCATCGCTGAACGCAGCACCAGCCTTGCGGGTGCGCGGCGATTTTCGCTGATGCTCATAGGCGTCCCATGCCGCCGAAGCGATCTTGTCCAGTTCGGATCGAAGGCTATCGAATGCCGGATCCTGAAACCGGCTGAGGAAGCGGCGGCGAAATTCGGTCTCCGCGAGTCTCGGACTTGGAGTTCCCTTGCGCGGCTCGATGGCTGCCGGCGACGGCTTTGTGGGGTTTTTGGACATCGCACACCTGCGTCGTTGGAAGACTTGTGAGCTGTAATCGAGCACTATGCCGATTGTTCCAACCGCCCACTTCGGGCGCTGTCTGTGAGAGCGATGATCGGCGGGGTACCCAAGGGGCGTCATGCTGATGTGGGCGAGTTGGGCCGCTTCGAGACGTTCTCGCCGTCTGATGCTAGAGTGTCGCCTTGACCGGAGGGCGTCCATTTCTGGCTCTATATCTAAGCGCGAGGCGTCGAAATCAGCACAGACGAGGTCAGGGCTATGCACCAGTTCACAGTCACCGTCACAGAAAAGTTCGAGGCAGACACGGCCGAGGAGGCCGCCTTGCTCATGTATCAACAGCTGACCAAAGAGCCGGCGCCGCTCAATTATTCGGTCACGGATGAGACAAGGATCACCACCAGTCTGACGCTGGAGCGGGAAAAGGCGGACGAGTTCGCCAGCGTCGATCACACCGCAGATCCCGGCAATTGGTAGCGCCTGGCCGAAGCGCTGAAACCTCGCCATTCACGACGCGGGCGCGCCGTGGCTGGCAGCTGTGAGGAGCACAGGAATGAGGGAGTTCTGGGCTACAGCAGAGCAAAAATCTGCCGGTAAATGTAACGTAACCTGTTGCTGGTGCTGCGCGGCCGACTAGCGCGCGTCATTTCCTGCCGCCACAGAACGAGAATGTACGCGGTGATAATTTCCCGGACGCAGGGCTAACGACAAGCGGAAAGCACTTCGATATAGATTGTCTGACCTTCAAATGGCTGAAATGCGAGACGGCTTAATATACTTCTTTCGGGTTACAGTACTACTCAGAAATATTCGTTTCCTGAACTATGGAATATGGTAAGAGGTAGAAGGGGATAGGGGATTCTACTGCAGTAGCTGATGCTCGGCGTGAGCGCGGCTCGGGGGAATCAAAATAAGTTTTCAAGATGTTTGCCGGGCCAGCCATTTGAGAAGCGCTGGTCGGGGAGGGCGAGGCGTATGAGTAGTTTTCGCCCGATGAGGGGCTCCGGCTTCAGCGAGGGGAAACCGGCCGACATCGGCCGGTTTCCCACCCTCTTCGAGAACGCGATTTCGTCGCGACGAATTTCCCAAATCTTAAAGAACGCGGGGCGCTCAAGGGGATGGGAAAGGTAACTGAATTTTTTCAACGCATTCAAACAGGTTGCATCGATCGATGCACCAGCAACGGGGGTTAGGGGGCAAGTAGAATGAGTTTCTTCACGACAAGCTTCATGACGGACGGGTCGTATGACTCCAGTCTCAGCCAGTCCGCGCAGGGGCAGCTCTCGTCGAGCTACACCGACGCGCTCACGGAAGCGCTGCAAGATGTAACCGTCGCCGACTACATCGGCTTCCTGGCCAATCAGGGCGGCCTTTCGGTTGATGACGCGCTTGCCGTAAAGGCTGCGGTCATCGCCGGGGATTTCACGCTTTCGGACCTTTTCGCAGCCGCCCAGAGCAAGCTCGGCCCTGTCGACGGCGCCAGCATCACGGATCCGGCACCGACGATGCTGGTCAACGGCGTTGAGATCGACCTGACCGCGATCCTCACCGGTATCGACACCGAAACCTGGTCGACGGTGCAGGCGAGCGGCAAGAAGCTCGACACGATCTATCATACCCGGGAGTTCTACACGGATACGCAGGAGCCGGCCGACTACGATGCCGGCTGGTCCAGCGACAACCAGCCTCCGAGTGCCGAACCGATCCTGAAGGAACTGACCGAAGACGTTGCTGCGTCTCCGATCGACCTCCTTGCAACCGCTTCCGATCCGGATGGCGATACGCTTTCCGTCGTCGCCGGCAGCCTGAGTTTTTCGGTTGACGGCGATGCGGGGTCCACGACACCTCCCGCCTACATCACTGTCGTCGACAACATCGTAACGGTCGATACGTCGCACCCGGATCTCCAGCCCGGAGGGGCAATCGATCTGAAGCTCGGCGAGACGCTCACGGTGGTCGTCAATTACACCATCGAGGATGGCCAGGGCGGCACGACCACCAATGCATTGACCATCGAAATAGCCGGTTCTGCGGACATCTACACCGGTACCGAGTCCTTCACCTTCCAGAAAATCGGCGGCGATATCACCGAACGGTCGTTTTCGGGCTCTTTCACGGTGGATGTGGACGGTTTCGATGGCATCGTCACCGTGAGCGGGGATGCCGATCTGAACAGCGTAAGAGAGAGCCTCGGGGGCACGGTCGACAGTGGCTCGTTCAGCATTGTCGGCACCGAGTCGAACAGCAGCACAACAGAAACGCTGAACCCGTATTCCAAGACGGTGGTCCTCAGCGACGCCGATTTCACCGACGGAACGATCGCGTTCAATGGTACGTTCAGCCAGCAGGTCGCGAACGGCTCCACTGTCGCCGTCCAGCTCGAATATAACTACTGGGCCTGAAGCCCGGCAACTGCAAACCACATGGCCCGGCAACCGACCGGGCCATGTGTCATCTGCTGCGGGTGAAACTTGGCGCAGTGGGGCGGCATGGTTCAGCGTTCCGCCGCCGACGTCGTCCGTCATCCTCGAGGGTCAAGCCCGAGGATGGGTATGGGAGTGACGGTGAGTCCGGCGTTGGCGCAAAGCCAGGGTGCGTCGGCGCCGTGCATGTCTCACCTTTCAGTCTCCATAGTGATGGGTGTACTCGCCTGCTTCAAAATCCGCGAACCGCAGGGGCCAGCGCTTTCCGGGCCAGACATAATCCACCCGGCCGTCCTCGGGCCGGTAGACGGCGGTGTAGAGGGTCGGGAAGCGCGGGTTTCGCGCATGGACCGGCGGCTGTAGGAAGCGGTCGGTCAGGCCTTCGAGCGACATCGAAGGTTCGTCCAGCGCCTGCAGGAGCGCGCGCTGCCGCGCCAGCGAATTTGGCGGGGCCCGTTCGGAGCGCTGATGGTTGGCGCATGCCTTGAGGCGGGTGATGACCGGCCGCTGGCCGGGGCCGAGGAAGAGGGTCGCGTATGTGCCCGATCGATCGAGCAGTGTCACGTTCTGCGCAAGCGCCACCGGGATACGGCAAAGAGTCTCTACGGCCTCACTGACGCGACGGCAGGTTTCGAGCACGTAGCGGACCATGAGAATGATCGAAAAGCCGCGGCCCTGGAGGCGGCCGCCACCAAGCGTTACGCTCGCGACCAGCCCTTCCTCGTTCATTCCGTCGACGCAGCCTCCCCAGGGGCGCTGCGCCTTCGCGATCACCTTGAGACCCGACCACGCGGTGAGCTCGAAGCGATCCGAAACGATATCGGGCGGATAGTCGAAGTTGCGGATGAGCGCCGGGCCTTCTTTTCCGAGCCAGACCGCCTGGCTGCAGCCGTAGCCTTCCGGCGCGGGGCGATAGTGGCTGAGCATCCGGTGCGCGAGCTCGTCGTCGCCAACGAGAGCGCAGACATGCTCGTAGTGCGGGAGGAGCTCGGGCATGTGCTGCGCAAGCGCTGCGCGACATTCGCTGACAGTAGGCGCGGCGGGGCGTGACGTGACGGCCCGGCCGAAATACCAGCTCTCCACACCGGCCCGACCGGCTGTGAAGCGGGAAAGCCAGTCTTTCCCGGGCCGATCCTCCCGCGCTGATACGAAGGTCTTCTCCATGGCGGAGTATAGGGAGGGAATTCCGCGGATGCAACGTGGACGTGGAGGCGCGGTTGCCGCGCCACCCCTCAGCCTCGGCCGCTATGCGCAACACCTCGACGTGTTCGAGGGGCCGCAGCAGCTCGATTGTGAGGCTGTGGCCTGCTCGGCGAGCCATCGGTCGCGAGGTTTGCAGCTCGCGGGTCGGGGCGAAAGGCGAACCAAAAGGGCTTCGTCCCGCTCGACGGGCTCGTCGGCGCAGTAAAGCTGCATCGGCCTCACGCCATCACTGACCTCGAACGTCAATTTGGCCGATCCGTCGAGGGCGACGTGTTCGGAGACTTTCCTGATGATGGCCGAGAACTTCCCGGCTGGCATGTGCGTGCGTTCGCCGCCGTCGACGTCCCATAACTGGACGAAGATTTCCGTCCATGCCTCGGGGTTCGCGCCGCAATCGAGGGCGGAGAACTGGCCAGCCTTCACTTCCGTGACGTGGTATCCGGGGCGGACGATCTTTCCGTCATATTCGAAGACGAGCGGCTTGGCCGCAGTTTCCTTCAGCCGCTCGAGCAGCGATCCGAGTGTGATGTCGCTTTGCGCATGCTGGCTATTGTCGATCAGTGTCATTTCGGTTATTCCTCGTTTCAATAGTTTTAGGATTCTTGAAATATGGAAGAACGTCAAGCCCTGATGTCATTCGCGGCACTGTCTCAGGAGACCCGGTTGGGGATCGTCAGGACACTCGTGGTGGCGGGTCCAGGCGGCATGGCCGCCGGCGCGATCGCGGAGACGATGGGCGTCTCGCCGTCGAACGTCTCCTTCCACCTGAAGGAGCTGGAGCGGGCCGGACTGATTGCCCAGAGGCGCGAATCCCGCTCGATCGTCTACAGCGCCAGCTACGACGCGCTTGCCGAACTGCTGAAGTTCCTGATGGAGGATTGCTGCGTCGGGCACCCCAGCGTGCGTGCGCCATTGACCGGCGCCGACGATGGTTGCTGCGCGGTGTCTTCCGCGTCGGCCGAAGGCGAGAATGTCTGACATGAAGCCCGGCATCCCCGCGGCCATCGTCGCCGCGCTCGGCCTCACGCAGATCATCGGCTACGGCACGCTCTATTACAGCTTCAGCATCCTGGCGCCGGGGATGGCACGCGACCTCGGCCTGAGCGTCGAGCAGGTGTTCGGCATCTTTTCCGCCTCGCTGTTTGCGGGCGGGCTTTCGGCTCCATTCGTCGGGGGATTGATGGATCGGTTGGGCGCGGCGATGATCATGACCATTGGCTCGGCCGTCTCGGCGCTCGCCCTCCTGCTGTGCGCCTGGTCCCCCTCGATAGCGGTGTTTGCACTCTCCATCGTCCTCCTGGAAGTTGCATCCGGCATGGTGCAATACCAGGCGGCTTTCGCCGCGCTCGTCGAAAGCCGCCCAATGGCGGCGTCACGCAGTATCACCTATCTCACATCGATCGGGGGCTTCGCCTCGACAATCTTCTGGCCGATCTCCGCGAGCCTTCACGAGCATTTCTCCTGGCGGGAAATCTACATCGCCTACGCGGTGTTGAATCTGATCGTCTGCCTTCCGCTTCATCATTGGATCATGCGGAGCAGGAGGTCCGAAGCGGCCAAATTCACCGGCAAGGACGGCCACGCGGTTGTCGGTGCGCTTCCGGTCGAGGTCAGGCGGCGCGGCATGCTCCTTGTGTCACTGGCTTTTGCCCTGCAGGGGTTCACGCTTTCGGCGATGCTGACCCACATGGTTCCGATGCTGGGAGCGATCGGTTTCGGGACGGCAGCGGTCGTGATCGGCTCGCTGTTCGGGCCCTCGCAGGTCCTGAGCAGGCTGATCAACATGGCATTCGGCAAAAACCTGGCGCCGCCTGTACTCGCGACGCTGTCCGCCGCGCTCATCGTTGCCGGCGTTCTTATCCTCGGCCTGTCCGGAACCTGGCTGCCCGGGGCGGTGGCTTTCGCGATCTTCCTTGGCCTTGGGTCCGGTATCAACAGCGTAGCGCAGGGCTCCCTGCCACTCTGCTACGGAGCGATAACGGACCGCATGGCCGCCGCACGGCTGGCTGCGGGCGCAATGGCACCGTTCGTTTTCTCCGTGTTGATGGAGCGTTTCGGAAGCGACGTCGCCTTGATGGCCAACGCCTGCCTTGGTGCAGTCGGCATGGCCGCCTTCGTCGCGGTGGCGTCGTCCGCCAAGCGCACGGCCACCGCAACGTCGTGAAGCTCGATCGAGCTCAGAGCGGACTACAGCGCCGCGCGTCTTATCAGACGCGCAAAGGTCGCTGTAGCACTTTGAATTGCTGATGTTTTTGTCCTTAAATCGGCTAGGATTTAAGGAGACATGCAGTAAGCTTTCCAAGTTGAGCCTCAAACCTCGGCTCTCTGGATCCACTCTGCAATTTTTGCCGCCGCATCTGACGGGGTCAAACGCGTCACATCGAGCTTTAGCAAGTTCGTCTCATCTATACCTGCGAGGATTTTGCCCTGTATGTGGTTTCTCCTCGCCATTTCAGCATCGCGCGGTTTCCGCATCGCGGCCCGCGCGCCTGCCTCGATACGGCGAATGTTCTCTTCAAGATCGCAGTGCAGATGCACGACGAAGAACGGTGCCCGCTCGCGGCCAAGGCGCACAATCCGCTGCCACTCTGCGTCGCCCCAATCGCTGCTTCCGGCAAGAACCGTCGTTAGTACGACGGGGATTTCGGCCGGAAGTTTCAGAATCAGGTTATGCGCGACCGCTTCGATCTTTTCGACGGTTTCGATGAAATCCGGCGATTTGAATTCCGTCAGCGCGAAAGCGACATTGTAAACACTATGGATGTCCAGCAGCCGGCCCGAGATCTTTGATATGAGTTCCTGACCGATCGTCAGCTTCCCCACGCCAGGGTAGCCGTTCAAGACAATGATCATGGCTGCTCCTCTTAATGAAGTTGCATGAATACAAAGCTTGGTTGTATAGCGTTGATCTACCACGCCGTGTTTGCCTTGACGACTGCCTGGTCCAAGCGGCCACTCGGCGACACCGTCGGGCAATCGGACCGTGCCGTCATGGCTGGCGATCGAAACGATCCGAGACGATATCGGGCGGGGGTAGGGGATTGGACTTCAGATTTTTTTGAACCTGCTCGATCAGCAAAAGCAGGGCAATGGTAATCATCGCCGCTCCGGAAACTGGCACACTATGCGGGCGACCATCGGGCGGGTCCGCAAGACGATCTTGGAACCGACGCCGACCAGCAGACCAGAGCACAGTTGATCATGTGCAAAATCCCCATGGCGACGATCTGGGTGGATGCGGCGCAGTAGCGAGCGCGCGCTGCCGCTCAATACCCAACCGAGAGATACTTCGATGCGAAGAGTTCCGCGAGCTCCTGCCGGCAGTCGACCAACGGTCGTACCTCTTGGCTGGCTTTTGCAATCGCCATGGCACCGGAGTAGGTGGCGATCACCAGTGTCGCCAGGCTGCGAGGATCTATGCCGGTAACCCGTTTTGACTCGACATCCTCCTGAAACTTTGCCGACAGCGCCTCCTGCCAGCCGGCGAAAACACCGCTCAGCGCCTCGCGCATCTCTTCATCGTGCGGGGAAATCTCCATCGCCATATTATTGAGGGGGCAGCCGGAAACCGAGCCCTTTAGCGTCAGTTCGCCGATGATGTTTTCGAAGATGAGATCGATGGCCGCTGGCGCGTCCGCACAGGTTTGAAGCGGCTCGATCCATGTCTGCCGGACGGCTTCGGCCACCCGATCGCGGATAACTGCCAATCCGAGTTCGCGCTTTGCCGGAAAATGATGCGCCATGGCCCCACCAGATACTGAAGCCTTTTCCCGCAGTTCCAGCATGCCCGTAGCGAGGTAGCCCTGAGCAACGAAGGCATCATAGGCCGCGTCGACAATCCTGCGACGCACCGCGCGGGGGTCATTGGTTCTCTTGTTTCCTGCCATGGTAGCCACTTGCAAACTCCATCAAGAGTAGCAGGTTGACAAAACAGGTCAATCGTCCTCTTATTGAGACAGGACAATCGACCTGTTTTTGTGGGGCTACCATGCATACCGTCTTCGAACTCCGCCGCTACCGACTCCGTCCAGGCGGGAGGGAAGCCTTGATCGGGCTGTTTGACAACGAATTTATCGAACCGCAGGAAGCGCTCGGCATGCGCGTCGAAGGCGAGTTCCGCGATCTTGACGATCCGGATGCCTTCGTGTGGGTTCGCTCTTTCGCAGACATGGAGGCCCGAACGGAGGCGCTCAAATCCTTTTATTCGAGCGCGATCTGGAAGAAACATGGGCCGGCTGCCAACGAGACGATGCTCAACTCAGATAACGTGTTGCTGCTAAAGCCTGTTGGCGGCGTGATGCCGTTCTCCCACAACCGGGCGAGAAAAGAGGAGGTGGAGCAGCAAGAAGCTGAAGGCCTCGTCATCGCGACTATCTGCTCTCTGGCCCCCGGAACGGAGGACGAATTCGCCGCGCTCTTCATCCAGGAGGCGCTTCCGGTTTTGCAGGATGCCGGCGCTCGCGTTGATGCTGTTCTTGTCACTGAGCGGAGCACGAATGGCTTTCCGCGACTCCCCGTCCGCGAGGGCGAGACGGTGCTTGTTTGGTTCGAATGCCATAAGGACGAGGCTGGCCTGGCCCGCTACCGAGAGCGCTTAGGACAGAACGCCAAATGGACGGAAGAGGTCTATCCACGAATGGACGGCCAGTGTTGGCGAAGGATCGAGGTGGCACGCTTGACGCCGACGCCGCGATCACTTTGCACTTGGTAGATTGGCGCAGTGCTGCTGCTGCCGCGTCCGCAGTAACGAAATCGGGAACGCCTGCGGTCTTGCCACGGCTTTAATTTTTGCTTTAAAAACAAGCGCCTCCGGGACCAGCCGATCCGAGGGCAGGGCGACCATCATCATTTTCAGATGGCCGGGTTTCGTCGCAACATGCAGAGCAGCGGACGGACGGATGGCGAAAGACTATGCACCTCGCCTGGGCAAGTTCACAGGCCTGGAGCAGCCGGCAACCTTGACGTTCGGGACCTTTCAGGCGCCGGAATTTTCCGCCGCGCGGCTGATTGGAGAATTTGCCGAAGGAGGGACGCCGGTAAGGCTCGAAACCAGCGATGCCTACCTCGTGTGCACCGAACGAAATCAATTGCCGTCCTGGCACTATTGGATCGATGGGCGACCCGCTCAGATGTCTGCCCGTGTGACTGGGCAATCCCTTTTGCGCGATCTCAACCAGGAGCACTCTTCGCTGGCGTTTGGATGTACCGACTGTCTTTCCTTCTACATTTCCCGGCACGCGCTGCAAAAATTTCAGGAGGAGCACGGGCTCAGGCCGACCGGCGAGCTCAGGACCGCCGGGGGCACCGCCCTCGACGATACGGTCGTCCACAGCCTCGGCGAGTGCCTGTTGCCGGTATTCAAGGAGCCCGCGGCGGCCAGCCGAGTGTTTATCGACCACATCGGCATGGCGTTGATGTCACATCTGTCATTGAGCTATGGCGTGCACGACGGGCAGGGACGGCTGCCTCGAGGAGGTCTCGCGCCCTGGCAGGAGCGCCGTGCCAAGGACTTGCTGATGGCGAACGTGAGCGGCAGCATCAGCCTTGAGGAACTGGCGAAAGGATGCGGACTTTCCAGGAGCCATTTCGCGCGTGCTTTCAAGGTGACGACGGGATCAACGCCGCTTCAGTGGCTCGCGCAACAGCGCATCGCGCTCGCTCAAGGGCATCTTCGATATTCGTCCTTGTCCCTCCATGACATCGCCGAGCAATGCGGGTTCTCCGACCAGGGCCATTTCAGCCGCGTCTTTTCGCAGCATGTCGGAGAGACGCCGGGTCGCTGGCGACGCTCGGTGTTGAAATGATCCAGGGCCCTTCAGGATCAAATGGAAGCAGTTCTGTTGTGGCCAGCAAAGGCCATCGTCGCTACCATCGGCAATGCGGAAGCGGTATCGTCACTGATGGCGGGACTTGCGCCGTGCGGCAGGCTGGTGCTGCTTGATGCGGACAAGGACCCGTTGCCTGTGTCGGCCGGTCATCTCGTCGTGGCCGAGCGCAGCGTACTCGGATCGATCACCGGCACGCCTTGCGAGAACGAGAGGGCCCTCGACTTCAGTGTCCTGACCGGCGGGCGCACCCAATCGAGACGATGCCGCTCAAGAAGCCAGCCCTGCCAGAAGATGAAGTCCGGTGACGCCAGGTTCCGGAAGTCATGTCTATGAAGGAGATCAGTCATGCGCATAAACGACGACCTGTCGAAACCAGTCATCGTCCATGGCGCGAAGCTGGACTGGGTGCCAAGTCCCGCGGCCGGTGTGGACCGGCGCATGCTCTTCCGCGTCGGCGGCGAGGTCGCCCGCGCCACCTCGATCGTGCGCTATGCTCAAGGCAGCGCTTTCCCTCGCCACATACACAGCGGCGGCGAAGAGATCCTCGTGCTGGAAGGAGTCTTCCAGGATGAGCATGGCGACTACCCGGCGGGCTGCTACTTCCGCAATCCGCCCGGCACCTCGCATATCCCCGCCGCGAAGGAAGGCTGCACCATCTTCGTGCGGCTCTGGCAGTACCGTGACGGGGATCATACCCAGATCGTTCGCCAGCCCGGCGAGGGCCAACATACAACGCCCCGCCCGGGCGCCAGCGCCGCGACCATCCTGTTCGATGATAGCCGGGAGGAAGTCCGGCTCGAAGACTGGCGGGCCGACGAAACCGTCACGGTCGCAAACACGCGCGGGTTGGAGTTCCTCGTCCTCTCGGGCAGGCTGACCATCGGTGGCGAAACACTGAAGCCACAGAGTTGGGGCCGTTTGCCGGCCGGCGCCGACCTGACGGCGACCATCGGCCCGGAAGGCGCACGGATCTGGCTGAAGGACGCGCCTCTGATGCACCCGGATGTGCTCCAGATGCCAGAATAGTCCTCGCCCGCAGACACTTAAGTGAGAGCTTGACTTTTTGCCAGGCGCACCGTTACTTAAGTGTATGGTTGAACGTTCTGAGCAACTCGACAGGGCCTTTCACGCGCTCGCAGATGCGACGCGCCGGGGGATTCTCGATCGCCTCTCACGGGGGCCGGCCTCGGTGAGCGAGTTGGCCAAGCCTTACAACACCTCGCTTGCCGCGATCCATCAGCACGTCCAGGTGCTCGAGGCGAGCGGGCTCGTGGTGACGGAAAAGCGCGGTCGCACGCGCGAATGCCGGATCTCCAGCGAGGCGGTCCGGCGTGTCGAAAGCTGGTTGAACGAGCGCCGCCAGGTCTGGGAGAGCCGGTTCGATCGGCTCGGCGAACTCATCGAAAGCAGTGAATTCAAGGGTGAAGCCGGACCTTCGGATCCGGCGGCGGGAGGAGACCATTGATGACGGAAGTGCCTTTCTTTCACGGTACGTTCACACTGAAACGCGTGTGGGCGGCCCCGCCCAGCCGGGTATTCGGCGCATGGTCCGATCCGCACCTCAAGGCACAGTGGTTCACCGGCCCGGCGGAACGTTGGACATTGCTGCGCCGGTCGATGGATTTTCGCGTGGGCGGGCTGGAGGTACTCGAAGGCCGCTTCAACGAAAGCGGCCTGGTAACGCGTTTCGAGGCCCGCTTCCATGTGATCGAGCCCGCCCGGCGCCTCGTCTATGCCTATGACCTGCATCACTCCGGACGCTTCCATTCCGTCACCTTGTCGAGTCTGGAACTCGAAGCGCAAGGGGAGGGAACCCGCGTCTCCTACACCGAGCAGATCGTGTTTCTGGACGGCAAGGACGGCACTGCCGATCGATGCCACGGGACCGGAATCCAGTTCGACATGATCGAAACCACCCTTCAACTAGGCGGAGACGCGCAATGACGATTGCACTTTACGGGCACCCGTTTGCCTCGTTCGTATGGAAACCGCTGATCGCGCTCTACGAGCGGAACGTGACTTTCGAATTCCGGATGGTCGATCCCGCCAATCCGGAGAATCAGGCGCGGATGGGCGAACTCTCGCCGACGGGACAATTTCCCGCGTTGGTCGATAGGGACAGGGAAGTCACGCAAAGCAACGCGGTGATCGAATATCTCGACCTGTTCCATGGAAGTGGGACGCCGATGGTGCCGGAGGATCCGCGCGAAGCGCTCGAGGCGCGCATGATGACGGACGTGTTCGACGACTATATCCATGCGCCGATGCAGCGGATTGTCGGAAATGCCCTGCGCAGCGAAGGTGAGCGCGACCCGCGCGGCGTAATCGACGCGCGTGCCCTGCTCGACCGGTGCTACGCCTGGCTGGAGCCACGCCTGCAAGCGAAGGAATGGGCCGCTTGCGGTCGGTTCACGATTGCCGATTGTGCCGCCGCACCGGCGCTTTTCTATGCCGACTGGGTTCATCCGATTCCCGAACACCATGCAGCGCTCGCCGCCTACAGGGCACGGCTTCTCGCCCGCCCCTCGGTGGCACGGGTCGTCGACGAGGCACGCCCTTATCGGAGCTTTTTTCCGTTGGGAGCACCCGATCGAGATTAGTTCTCGCAAGGCCCGCCGCAAGCGCGTCGGCAGGAATGCCTGGAGGCAAGTGACCATGGTAGAATATAATAGGTTACTCGCTGTTTTAGGCCGTGTGGACGAATGTTGATCCGGCATAGGGCTGCGAAACAACGACGGCGTTGCCTCGGACTGTCCATCAAGCTTTGCCATAGGGCGAGGTATCACCGGAATGCCGCCGTCGAGCAACGAGGAGCCCTGTCCCGGGTGGTTGCCATATCGGGGTGAAGAACCCATGGAACGACGCGACAAGGAACAGGAGAACCTTTCTCGGCTTGAACGGGCCGCGCAACAGACTGCTGATCCACAGACCATGCAGCAGAAGGCGAACAAGCCCGAGGAAAAATCTCGCTTCAGCTTTCGTAAGGCAGACGTCTGGTGGATGGTTGGCTTCGCTGCCGCCGCCTTGCTGCTTTTTGGCATCCAGGTGCTGCTCAGTTGGCGCATAGAATGGCTTGACGCACCTTTGCAGGTGCGCGTGCGGAACTACGTCAGGGGCGCCCTTGTCATTTTCGTTTTGCTGACCGTGGCGAACGTTATCGAGGTCTTTCTGATAGGCCGAATTCCCAATCGTGTTTCGCGTTTCAACCTGAAACGTATTTTTCGATTGGTCGTCGTCATCGCCATCGTCTTCGTGGCCATTTCAGTTTTATTTGTGAACTGGTACGGGGCGGTGGTTTCGCTCGGCCTGATTTCATTGATTCTCGGCTTTGCGCTGCAAATGCCGATCGCCAGCTTCATCGCGTGGATTTATATTCTGGCCAGGGCGCCTTATCGCGTTGGTGACCGCATTCGCATCGGCGATGCCCATGGCGATGTCGTTGATGTCAGCTATCTCGACACGACGTTATGGGAATTCGGCGGCGAATATCTTTGGACCGACCATCCGAGTGGACGCATCATCAAGTTTCCGAACTCCACCGTGTTTGACACGCCGGTCTTCAACTACTCCTGGCCGCTGTTTCCCTATGTCTGGAACGAAATCAAGTTCCAGCTCGCCTATGAAAGCGATTTGGAATTCGTGGCGCTAGTCATGAGAGAGGTAGTGGAAGAGCAGATCGGGGATATCATGAGCCAGAAGGTGAAGGTCTATAAGCACATGCTATCGAAAACGCCGGTGGACGAACTCGAAGTGAGGGAGCATCCCGTGGTTCATTTTCGCGTCAGTGAAAACACCTGGCTCGAGGCCATCGTGCGTTACCTCGTGCCGCCGAAGGAAGCGGGGCGTACCAAAACACGCTTGATCAAGGAAATGTTGGCGCGAATGAATGCAAAGCCTGATCGCGTGCTATTTCCGAAGAGCAATTTGAGGTGAACTTCCCGACGCCGGCGAACGGCTTGGAAGCGACAGCACTTTCGTCCAAAGCGGCCACACACCGCCACGACGCCATTGACCGTATGGTATCCTGAGCGTCGTGGTGTTCTGCGACAACAGGGAGGAGGTGGAACGGTGTTTTCATACGCTGCTCGCCTTGTAGCAATCGTGGCGCTTGTGGCCGGGCTCTGGCAGATCGTGCTCGGGCTGGTCATATCGACAGGTTATCTGGATCCGGATCTCGTGTCGCGGTTCACGACGGTTTCATCGTTGGGCGAAGCGATCGATGAAGGGCTGTACTGGATCATGTTCGCTGTCGCGCTCGGAACGCTCGCGGAGATAGGATTGGCTGTTCGCAAGCGGCGCGAATGAATGCCGGCGCACGTAGTATCTGTTTCCTTGAATCGCAGCGGATTTACGGACAGACACCCAGTAATTCAAAGTGCTGCAGCGTCCTTTGCGCGTCTCATACGACACGCGGCGCTGTGGTTGCGAGCGCCGTGCTCAGGCTTGCGGGGGTCGAGTCCACAAGCAACTGGAAGAACATGCCAGCCGCGTCTCGGGGGTTGGTGGCGGCAAACCAATGAGGCTCGGTCATCACGACGACGCGTCCCTTCGCGTCGCGCTCATCCTGCTTCGGACTCGTAAATCGCGCATGCCGCCCCGGTTTTCGAACAGAAAGCGATTTCGAATACACCGGACGGTTTGCCGTCCGGCACGTCATAGATTTGCAGCACGTAACCCTTGAAGCTTCGACGGTCGCCGCGCTGATCGAGTTCACGCAGGATCGATGGGCTGAGCTTGTCCCGGTCGACCGGTAACGGTGGCGTCCAGAAAGGACCCAATGCCGCATCTTCGAGCTTCGCGCAGACGCGCATCTCTCTCGCTCCTGTGGGGTAGAGGGCGCTCTTTTAGGGTGGACGCAGCGAAAGTACCAATTTCAGGCCGGTTGTGACAAGCGCTGCAGCTTTTCGATGGTTTGCTGGGCGCCTGATAGGACGCACGGCGCTGTTGCCTAAGAAAGAGGAGGTCCCAGAGCGGTTTAGAAGGGACAATCGCGGTAGGCTCTGGGACCACTTTTCGCGCCAACTGCGGTGTCGGGGACTATTGGTATCGTTGGCGCTCTATCGTCACAATATGTTTCAGACGGAGGGCTCGCAACCGTCCTAGGACCTTTGGCTTTGCCGCTCGGACTTAAGTCCTGCGGCTGGAACAGTTCTCTCGTTACGCTCGTTGACCTTTCATCCAACAGAGGAGGTAACAATGAGAAAACTTATACTCATCGCTGCGGCAGCTGCCCTCCTGGGTGGCCCCGCGATCGCTCAGAATAGCAACAATGGCAACCGCGGCACCGCTGCAGGTATCGCCGGCGGTGCGGCGACGGGCGCCATTATCGGTGGCCCGGTCGGTGCTGGCGTTGGCGCCGTTGTCGGAGGCGCACTTGGCGGCGCTCTGGCACCGCCGCCGCCAAGAGTGATTACCCAGGTCCAACAGATGCCCGCACCGCCATCGGTCGTCATTCGCAAACGGATCGCCGTTGGCCAGCCTCTTCCCGAGACGGTCGCGCTGACTCCTATTCCGGACGCTCCGGAATACTCGGTGGCCGTGGTCAACGACCAGCGGGTGATCGTCGAACCGAGGTCGCGTACCGTGGTCCAGATCGTCAGATGACGGCCTGACCTACAGCGTCCCGCCTCTTGCCAGATGCGCGAAGGACGCTGTGGTACTTTGAGTTACTGCCTATGCAGTAGCCATCCGTTTTCATGAACATACCGAAAGTTGTGGCGCGATCATCGGGCAACATCTTTCACCAACAGGAGCCCGCCGCCCTCCCGGCGGGTTCTCCCCACAAGTTCATGCAAAAATCGAATATGGGACCTTTGTCCCTTGTCCTGCTGGACCAAAGTCCATGGATCGCGGGGCGAAAGAGGACGATACTTCCGCTCTTTGGGAGGGTGCCGGCGGCATGCACCGACACAAACCTATAGTGATTTCAGTATTGATTTAGAGCGGGGGCCTTCGGCAAGGAAAGCGTAGGGCCCCGCTTGTGGGCGCGCGGCGGGCCCTCAATAGGGCCGTCGGTTTGAAAGGTGCGCCGCTTCTCCTTGGTAGCTTTTCTCGTTCGTCCCAATGAACAGCGCGACGTTTCTCGCGACTTGTGCGACAATGAGCGATGAGATGTCCCTGATCCCGTGGTGAGGTCAGATGTACGTCAATCGACGCCTGGATGCAGCGGAAAGGCGCATCGCCGAGGGCGCCCGTCATGTGCTGATCCAGCGGGAAATCATTGTCAAATTAAAGCATCTTGGCAGCGACACCAGCATCGCTCGCCAGCTGCTGTTCACGTTTGAAATGAACTTGGCTTTCTACATCGTCGAGCGCGACCGACTCATCAGGGAAATGAAGGCGCTCGCGGGAAAAACACCGTAGACCTTTGGCGCATCGGTCATTCAGAGCATGGGGCGGGCGCTACTGCATTTTTCCTTAAATCGTAGCCGATTTAAGAAAAAAGCATGCAGCAATTCAAGGTGCTGCAGCGTCCTTTGCGCGTCTGATAAGACGCGCGGCGCTGTAGTCGATCCTGCATTGGGACGGGGTCGGGTAAAGGCGATCTCCCCGCCCGTCACTGAGTTCCTGACAGACGCTGCCGCAGGAAAGGCACGGTAAGCATTTTCAAGAGCGCCGGATCGCGAATGCCGAGGTGATAATTGAAGATCAGGCGCGTGAGTGTACCCTCTGCCACGGTGCTGGCGCGGAGCATCTGATGATCCTCGAGCAACTCCTCGAACACTGCGCTGAGCATGTCGACATCGGGAAGGGGAATGTGCGGTCTGATCGGCATAGCTCATCTTCCTCCGTTGGCACGACAGCGCTATGACGCTAGCAGGGCGCTGAATATTCCCGCAGATGGCCAGATGATGCGTTCTGGTGCGAGGCGCTGGCTATTAAATATATTAATCAGGGCGTCAGTACGCGCCGTTCTGCCCGTCGGATGCGCTAAAGCGGAATGAGGAGAAGTGTGCACGGTGTTCGCCCCCGTTACACTCTACCTCATTACGATCGACCACGTTCATGATTTTTGGGTCGATTCAACCTAAAATTATCGTGATCGCCTGCCTTAAATCGATTCCGGAGTGAAGAATCGCGCTCTCGTCGACCGGCGGCCCGTTGCGGTTGCAATTCCGCGTCATCGGAATGACGACACACTTGTTACTCGCACTCCTCGAGATCCCGGGTCAGACTGAACCTACGAACAACAACGGGCGAGGAGCCGCCGTGACGCGCGGCGCATCGCTCCGGATCAGGAGGTTCAGAAACAATGATTACGCCAGCCGAGAATACACGCAAAGCCGGAAACCCTGCCATGCGCACCCCGCCGGTCGTGTCGCCCGGGGCGTGGGAGGCGGCCCGGCAGAAGCTGTTGGTCAAGGAGAAAGCTCAGACCCGCGCCCGTGACGCGCTCGCCGCCGAACGCCGGCGAATGCCGTGGATGGCCGTCACGAAAGACTATGCGTTCGAGGGGCCTGACGGCAAGGTCAGTCTCGCTGACCTCTTCGACGGCCGGCACCAGCTGATCGTTTACCGCGCCTTCTACGAGCCGGGCGTGTTCGGCTGGCCCGAGCACGCCTGCCGCGGCTGCTCCATGGTGGCCGACCAGGTGGCTCATCTCGCGCACCTCAATGCCCGCGACACGACGCTCGTCTTCGTTTCGCGCGCACCGCAGGAGGAGATCAAGCGGCTGAAGGCGCGAATGGGCTGGGACATGCCGTGGTTCACCATCACCGACAGCTTCGACGCCGATTTCGGCGTGGACGAGTGGCACGGCACCAACGTGTTCTACCGCGACGGGGACCGCATCTTCCGCACCTATTTCATCAACAATCGCGGCGACGAGCAGATGGGGGGAACCTGGAACTACCTCGACATCACGCCGCTCGGACGGCAGGAGGTCTGGGAGGACTCGCCTGAGGGCTACCCCCAGACCCCGACCTACAAGTGGTGGAACTGGCACGACAGCTACATCGCGGATGCCGCGCCCGACAAGAAATGGGTCGAGGTGTCGGACGCCGGCGAGGCGGCGATGCGGAAGCATGACACGGACAAGAGGTGAGCGGGTAGCGACGACGGCTGGTCGGGTGAGGCGACCAGCCGCCTACGGCAGCTGCGACCCCATGAGGATCGCCGTCAGATGGACTTGAGCGAGACGCGCTTTTCCAACTTGGCGGCATCTTCCTTGCGTTCGCTGTAGCGGTCGACAAGATAGTCGGAGGCATCGCGGGTCAGCAGCGTGAACTTGACCAACTCCTCGCAGACGTCAACGACGCGGTCGTAGTGGGACGACGGCTTCATGCGTCCGTCTGAGTCGAACTCCTCGTACGCCTTGGCGACGGACGACTGGTTCGGAATCGTGATCATCCGCATCCAGCGGCCGAGCAGGCGAAGCGTGTTGACGGCGTTGAACGACTGCGAGCCGCCAGACACCTGCATAACGGCGAGGGTCTTGCCTTGGGTCGGCCGTATCGAGCCGATCGAAAGCGGTATCCAGTCGATCTGCGCCTTCATGATTCCGGTGATCGCCCCGTGGCGTTCCGGGCTCACCCAGACCTGGCCCTCCGACCATTCGGACAGGTCGCGCAGTTCCTGGACCTTCGGATGGCTGGCGGGCGCGTCGTCCGGAAGCGGCAGGCCGGAAGGGTCGAAGAAGCGCACTTCGGCTCCGAAATGCTCCAGCAACCGTCCGGCCTCCTGGGCAAGGAGCCGCGAATAGGACACCTGACGAAGCGATCCATAGAGGATCAGGATGCGCGGCGGATGGGTCGAGAATGGCGGCCGGAGCGCGTCGACGTCCGGCTTGAGGAGATGGCGCAGATCGGCGGCAGGAAGATCAGACAATGCGGCGGCCTTCTTCATCAAGAACCTTCTCTCCATCTTCCTTGACGAACGGTCCCTTGAACGCCTCGGCGGGCAGGATGTCGAGAACGGCCTCGGACGGCCGTGCCAGCCGGGTGCCCATCGGAGTGACGACGAAGGGGCGGTTGATGAGGATCGGATGCTCCAGCATTGCCGACAGGAGCTGCTCATCGGAGAGTGCCGGATCGTCCAGACCGAGCTCCGCATAGGGCGTTCCCTTCTCCCGGATGGCCTCACGGACGGAGAAGCCGGCGTCGCGGATCATCTTCGCGAGTTCCTCGCGGGTCGGCGGCGTTTTCAAGTAGTCGATGACCTTTGGCTCGATGCCGGCGTGGCGGATCAGGGCCAGTGTGTTACGCGAAGTCCCGCATGCGGGGTTGTGATAAATGGTGACGTCCATGGTCATTCGGCTTCCTTGACGGTTATGGGAGACACTGCCGTGTTTCGTTCGGCGAACATCCATCCGACGACGGCTGTGGCGACGAGTGCGCCGACGACTTCGGCGACTATGAAGCCCGGCACGTCCGTTGGGCGGATGCCCGAAAATGTGTTCGAGAATGCGCGGGCGACGGCGACGGCGGGGTTCGCGAACGAGGTCGACGCCGTGAACCAGTAGGCCGCCGTGATATAGAGGCCGACCAGCCACGGAATGGCGTCGGCGCGGAAGCGCAGGCCCGCGAGGATCGTGAGGACGAGTCCGAAGGTGGCAACCGCCTCGGCGATCCACTGGCCTGTTCCCGTGCGGACCGTTTCCGACACCTGGAACAGGGGAAGGTCGAACATGGCATGGGCGATCAACGTGCCGGCGATGCCGCCCACGGCCTGGGCGAGGATGTAGAGCACGGCCGCCGTCGCCTCGATCTCGCGCCTTGCCGCAAACACCATCGTCACGGCCGGATTGAAGTGCGCGCCGGAGATGGGGCCGAGAATGCTGATGAGGACGACGAGGATCGCGCCCGTCGGCATCGTGTTGCCGAGCAGCGAGACCGCCACGTCGTCGGAGAGACGGTCGGCCATGATCCCGGAGCCGACGACGGTCGCGACAAGAATTGCGGTGCCAAGGGCTTCCGCGGCAAGGCGGCGTTTGAGATCGAATGCCATGCTTCAGCCAGCCTTCGGAATATCGCGACCGATCTCGTCCAGCCTTCTTTGCAGGGCGAGCTTGTCGAGGCTCGTCATCGGCAGGCTGACAAAGATCGAGATGCGGTTGTTCAGCATCCGGTAGGTCTCGGCGAAGGAAAAGTGCCGCTCGGTCTCGCTGCCCTCGGCCGCGGCCGGATCAGGCACGCCCCAGTGCGCGGTCATCGGCTGACCGGGCCAGACCGGACAGGCCTCGGCGGCGGCCCTGTCGCAAACGGTGAACACGAAATCCAGTTGCGGCGCACCGGGAACGGCAAACTCATCCCAGGCCTTCGATCGGGCAAAGGATGTGTCGTAGTTCAGTCCCTTGAGGAGCTGCATGGCAAACGGATGCACCTCGCCCTTCGGATGCGACCCCGCCGAGTAAGCCTTGAACCTGCCCATGCCGAGCCTGTTCAGAATGGCTTCGGCGATGATGGAGCGGGCCGAGTTGCCCGTGCACAGAAAGAGGACGTTGTAGACCCTATCGCTCATGTCATTCTCCCAACTTGTCTCATCGTGTTTGCGCCTCCTCCTTGGGAGTGCAGCATGGGGTCAGATCGGTAATCAACGGCGCGCAGAGATTGGCGTTGCCGCCGCAGCAATCCTGCAGGAGGTAGAGCATCACGGACCGGAACCGATCGAGATCGACGCGGTAGATGATCGAGCGGCTTTGCCGCTCACCGCGAACCAACCCCGCCTGCGAAAGCGTCGCGAGATGCGCCGACATGGTGTTTTGCGGCACGTCGGCCAGTCTGGCCAGCTCACCCGCCGGCACCCCTTCGGGTTCGCGTTCGACCAGCAGGCGAAACGTCCTCAGGCGCGTCGGCTGCGCAAGGGCGGCTAGGGCAGTGATCGCTTGGTTTTCATCCATATATCCAGAATAATGGATGCATATGGCAAGTCAATGACGCTGCCACCCTTAAACTAAAGTGAGGTCCGCGTTCAGCATTCCTCGGGCGGCTTGAGGTGCCGGAATTGCAGCAGCAACAGGAGGTCGTAGGTGATCTTCAGTCCGGCGCAGATGAGGAGCGGCGAGGCGCGATAGGACGCAGCAAAGAGAGCGCCCGCAAGCGCTGGGCTGGCGGCTGCGGCAAGACTGCGCGGCACCGAGGTGAAGCTTGCGGCAGCAGCGCGTTCCGCCTCTGTTACGACTGCCATCACATAGGACGAGCGTGTCGGCACGTCCATCTGCGACAGTGCCGCTCGGATGAGCAGCAGGACAAGCACCAATGGGAGGCTCGGCGCGAATGCCGCAAGCGCCAGGGCGATGCTGGAGGGAATGTGCGTAAACACCATGGTGTTGATGAGCCCGACCCGCTTCGATAACCACGCGGCGACGGGAAACGAGAACGCCGACAGCACGCCCGTCCAGAAGAAAAACACACCGGCTTCAAAGAGCGAGAGGTTGAACCGCTCGAACAGCCAGAGGGCGAGCAGCGACTGGACCACGAATCCGCCGGCGAATGCATCGAGGCTGAACAGGGCTGCAAGCTTCAGGACGATGGCACGCGAGGGGCCGAGTGCCGTGGTTTTGTCGGATTCGCGGCTCGCGGGGCGAGACGGTATCCGTGCATAAAGAAGGCCGCCAAGGATGCCCACGACCGCGTAGAGAACGAACATCAGCTTGATGGCTGCCAGATGCCCCAGCGCCAGGCGCGTCATCAGGTCGGGCAGTGCCGCGGCGAGTGCGCCGACTGCGCTTGCGAGCGCGCCGACGAGGCTGTAGCGAGCGAACATCCTCGTGCGCTCGACACTCGCTACTTCGCGGGTGAGCACCGCATGCTCCAGCGGCACGAAGACGCTCACACTGCCGGCGGAGGGATTGATCGTGCCGGCAAATGCGACCACGAGCAGCAGCGCATAATCGTTGATCATGGACATGGCCACACCGCTGGCGACCATCAGGCTGGCGGCTGCCAAAAGCAGACCGCGCAGATCATGGCGGGCGCCGAGAAACCCGATGGCGATCGTCAGGAGGGCAGAGCCAAAGAGCGATGCTGTCGCGATGACGCCGACTTGCAGCGACGAAAAGCCGAGGGCGAGCAGGTAGACTGGCAACAGGATGGCGACGAAACCGTCGCCAAAGTCGCGCAGAGCCCGCGCTGCGAAAAGATATGTGGCCGGATGAATGCCTTGCACCGGAGTAGCTCCGCTCTAAACCCACCCCATCAGCAATCCACAGAAGAGGCCGGTGAGGGAAGAGCCGGCCAAGACCGTCAGCATGCCTATGTTGAAGCGGAACACTGCGACCATCGCCGCGAGCGTCAGGATCAGCGATGCCACGTTGACGGAACTCAGGACCGGAACGTCGATCGTCATGCCGAGCCAATGCGCTTCATAGAGTTCGCGAAACAGCACGTGCAAGGCGAACCAGACCGCCAGGTTGAGGATGACGCCGACGACCGCGGCCGTGATCGCGGCCAGTGCGGCCGACAGAGCCTTGTTGCTGCGCATCGTCTCCATGAAGGGTGCGCCAAGGAAAATCCAGAGAAAGCAGGGCACGAAGGTCACCCAGGTCGTCAGCAGTCCACCCAACGTGCCGGCAAGCAAAGGATTGAGGGAACCCGGCTCCCGGTAAGCGCCCATGAACCCAACGAACTGCGTCACCATGATCAGCGGGCCGGGCGTTGTCTCCGCCATGCCGAGACCGTCAAGCATCTCGCCGGGCTTCAGCCAATGATAGTGCTCGACCGCCTGCTGGGCGACGTAGGAGAGAACGGCGTAGGCGCCGCCGAAGGTGACCATGGCCATCTTGGAAAAGAAGATCGAGATGTCCGTGAAGACGTTGCCCTGTCCCAGAAATACCAACAGGGCGAAAACGGGCCCGCCCCAGAGCAGCAGTCCGACCGCGGCGACCTTGAGCGGCCAGCTCATCGGTGGGCGGGCGTGGGGCGGAATCTCTTCGCCAAGTGCGCTGTCGACGTCGGCGACCTGTCTGCCGCCGACCTTGCCGTGGCCATTGCTCGCAAGAAACGCCGCCCAGCCGGCCCGGCCGCCAAAATAGCCGATGACGCCCGCGGCCAGCACGACCATGGGGAAGGGGGCACGGAACAGGAAAAGCGCGATGAATGCCCCGGCGGCGAGCGCCAGCATGACGTTGTTCTTGAGCGCCCGCCGGCCGATGCGAATGACCGCCTCGAGCACGATTGCCAGAACCGCGGCCTTCAATCCGAAGAACAGCGCCTGGACGGCTCCGACATTTCCGAAGATGGCGTAGATCCAGCTTAACGCCATGATGGCGACGGCGCCGGGAAGCACGAAAAGGGTCCCGGCGACCAGCCCGCCCTTGGTCTTGTGCAGGAGCCAGCCGATATAGATCGCAAGCTGCTGCGCCTCCGGCCCCGGCAGCAGCGTGCAGTAATTGAGCGCGTGCAGGAACCGCGTTTCGCCGATCCAGCACTTCTCCTCGACGATGATGCGATGCATTATCGCAATCTGCCCGGCGGGGCCGCCGAAGCTCAAGGCAGCCACGCGCGCCCAGACGCGGAGCGCCTCGGAGAAGGAAATACCGTGGCTCAACTGGTGCTCAGATGCGGGGCTGGTGTTTCGCAGAATCCCGGTCAACATCACGCTCCCTTTTTCGGCCAGTTGTGCGTTTCGTCGGTGGCGTCGCGGCACCAGCGGTAAAACGCGTCGTAAAGAAGCAGGCCTGCCTCAAGTTGTTCATTGTCGTCCGCGTACATACGCGACAGGCCGAGCGATGCGGCAAGAAGGCCGGGAGCTTGCGGTGAGAGGTCCAGGCGCGCCGTGTCGGCGCCGCGCACAATCGTTGCAAGGTGGAGCAGGGGATCCGTCGCAAGCCCGAACTCCTCAACCATCACATCGAACGTACAGAGTTCGCCGCGATGGCTCAAGCGGATCGGGGCGTCGATGTCGAACGGCGTCGCCTGGAAGCGATCCGCGACCGCCTCGACTTCCGATGGGGCAACGAACAGGAACACCGCGTTGGGATCGATGAAGCGTCGGATGAGCCAAGGGCAGGCAATCCGGTCGATCTTCGGCCGCGATCGTGTCACCCAGACGGTGCGCCCCTGTTCATCGCGCTTGGGCAAGACGGAGGCGGGAACCGCCGGGTATCCGGACCCGGCCCAGGCTTCGAAGCCGCCCTCGAGCACATCGGCTTTAATGCCGGCGTGGCGGAGCCAGGCGGCAATGCCGTGACTGAGCTTCTTGCCGCGATGGCAGATGACAATCACCGACTGACCGTAGAGGTCATCGATCCAGAGCTGCAATTCGCGGTAATCGCGCCGGACCGAGCCGGGGACCAGCCGCGGATCGGCTGCGAAATCCTCGTCGGTGCGCACATCGATAAGAGCCGGGCATTTCGGGGTGCCGATAAGGCGGGCAAGCTTTTCGGATGAAATTTCGAGAAGTGACGGCATGGCGCGTCCTCCGTCTAGCGGTTGATCGGACGCGATGCTTCGGCTGTCGCCTCGTGGGGTGATCGCAACCCCATGCGGGGTGTTTTCCGCTCTTCAGCCGGCGCTGTCAAGCAAGATAGCCGCAAAGCATCCCGCGATCAGAGCGCGTCGCGCTCGGTGCGCAGGTTGGAGACGACGCGCCGATTCTGAACCTGGCAGGAGCGGTCCGTGCAGTCACGAACCTCGCGGTCGTTGCCGTAACCCTTGGCCCACAGGCGGTTGGCATCTACGCCCTTCGAGACGAGATAGGCCATCACCGCGTCGGCGCGTTTCTGCGACAGCGTTTCCATGTTTGACGCGGACCCGGAATCGTCGGCAAATCCCTGCAGCTTGACCAGCCAACGCGGGTTGCTGTTGAGCCAGATGGCTTGCTTGTCCAACGTCGCCATGGCGACGGAATCGAGCGCGGACGAGTCCTTCGTGAAGTAGGTCCGCCGGCCGACATTCAGGATGAAGTCCTCTTCGCTGCCGGCCACGACATTTTCGAAACCGGGCGCCGGATCGTTGGTCTGTCCGGTGATCGGCGCCGCGGTCGGCTCTTCCAACGCGGCGATTTCAGTGGTGGTGTTGCAGGCGGCGAGCGTCAGAAGCATGGCCGCGGCGGCGAGCAGCCTCGTGCATCCGGTCAAAGCAGACATCAGCGTGATATTCCTCATTCGACCGGGCCTCATTCGACCGCAGTTGCCTGGCTGACCTCAGCGGCACTTTCGGCCTGGTCGGCAATGTGCGGCAGCACTTGCACCGCGGTGCCGATGGGGCAGCGCTGATAAAGATCGATTGCATCTTCGTTGAACATGCGGATGCAACCGCTGGAGGCATCCCTGCCGATGCTGCCCGGCTCCAGCGTCCCATGCAAGCGATAGCCGGTATCTACACCATCGCGAAGCAGGTACATGGCGCGCGGGCCAAGCGGATTCTTCGGCGAGCCTCCCTCGACCGATTCAGGCAGTTCGGGGTGGCGCTCACGCATCTCTGGCGGCGGCGTCCAGCGTGGCCAGAGCGACTTCCGATCGATCGTGGCGCGGCCATACCATTTGAAGCCCTCGCGGCCGACACCGACGCCGTAGCGGATGGCGGTCTTGTTCTCCATGATCAGGTAGAGAAAATGGTGCCTGGTATCGACAACGACTGTGCCGATCGGCTCACTGCTGAAATATTTGACAACCTGGCGGCGCCACTTCTTGTCGATCTTGGCAAAGTTGGTGCTTCGGTACGTCACACCATTGTCGACGGCGGTGCCGGAAAAATAGGAAGACGCCGCTGCGAGTGTGGGTTTCTGGATCGTTACGGTCCCAAGTGACGCCAACCCACCAAGCACAATATCCCTGCGCGTCCACTCCATCGGCCATATCCCCCTCAAAAGCCAAGCAGCGAAGTGGCAGTAAATCAGATTTTTCATTTGCCACAACATAAAATTGCGGGGCTTTGGGGGGGTAAGCGAGGCGAACGAATGATGTCAGCGCAGCTTCTTGATTTTGGCCTCCTCGACAGCGGCAATGAAGGATGCGCGGGCCTGCTCCCACGGATAGATGCCGAACATTGCATCGGTGCACTGATTGAGCGCGGTCAGGTAAGCGGCTCCCTGTTCGATGGTCCAATGCTCATTGAGCAGGCGAACCGCATGAGCTGGCGTCCAGACGATCTCGACTCGCTCGCCCAATTGGACGATGACGGCTTCTCCCCAGTTTTCGTTCATTGCCTCAACTCTGCGGTCAATGCGGGCCTAACCGTACACGCAGGCAATGGTTCCTGCGAACCGGAGTGTCCTGACGATAAAGTCACTAGCGCAGCCTCCTACTCGAAGGCAGGCGCAACCGTAGCCTTCGCAACTGTGGCCGCGGTCCAGAGCACGCCAGCCCAGCCGGCAGAAGGCGGAGCAGCGAGGCCCCAATCCAGAAGGCGAGCATCGTCGCGCTCACCTTCCGAAAGTTACTCGGCAGTCGGAGGGAGGGTCTCGGAGGACTCGCCCGCATGCGAGCCGAAGGGGGCCCGCTCTGGGAAAAAGCCAGGAAATTGACAGCGGTACGGTGGGTTTTCCTTTATTATGACAATAACAATTGTGATACTTTGATGACAGGCAGCCGGCGCATGCGTTTGGGGGGCTGCCGCGGAGAATGTCCTGCTCCGAAGGGGGGAAGATCATTTGGGCTGATGCTGGCTCGGCAGATTTGCCGATAGGGAGGCTTGTCTCGTCAGCGATTACCATCGAAGCGTTAGAGGGGGCGGAAAGGGAGACCTGACATGGCTTTACTCGAAGACGCATTGAAAGGTAACGTCCTCACCAGCGTTGCCGTCGGCGTTGGCGCACTGATGCTCGCGCCGATCGTTGTTCCCATAGCAAGACCGATGATCAAGGCCGTCATCAAGGCCGGCCTGGTTGCCTATGATCAGGGCCGGATTGCTGCGGCTGAACTCGGCGAAGGCTACGAAGATCTCGTGGCTGAAGCGCGTGCCGAAATGGGGAGTCCCAACGGTGGGACGGAGCCCGCTAAACGTCCGGCGGCGAAATCAACATCGTAACGGCGAAAAGCAGAGACAGACACGTAATCACCACATCGCCGGCAGCCTGCCGCATGTTTCTTGAATCGTAGCCGGTTCACCGACATGCAGCAATTCAACTTGCTACAGCGCCCATCCGATAAGACGCGCGGTGCTAGAGAAGCTGCCGGCGAGGGACGGTCGTATGCCCCAAATGGCAACAGGTGGGCCACGCAGGCGCGAAAGGCCCGGGTCGAGCAGCGGCGGCGCACACGGTCGCCAAGGCGACCTTCAGGATCAGCCGCAAGGTGTGGCCGTTGCCGATGCCGTTGCGCCAACGCCTGTCTCCATCCGGCTGGTGCACGCCGCGGCACCCGGGAGAGCGCGTCTTCATATCGATGCGCTCGTGGAAAGCAACCAGGTTCAGAGATTTCTCGAGCGTACTCTCCCTGCGATTGGCGGCGTTTCCGGTGCCGCGGCGAGTCCGCTCACCGGCAATCTGCTCGTTCATTACGATCCAGCCACGCCACTCGAGGCGATCATCGGGCGGATCATCGAGCTCCTGCAAAGCGGCATCGGGCCGTCCGACGACGATTCCCGTGACAAAAAGGGCTGGCACCATCTGGACACGGAAGCGGTAGCGACCGACCTAGCGACGTCCCGCACACGTGGATTATCCGAAGACGAGGCGCGGGAGCGCCTGGTGGCTGCGGGAAGCAACGCTCTACCAGCGCTTCCAACGCGCTCCAACCTCGGCATCTTTCTCGCCCAGTTCGATAGCGTACCCGTCGCGCTGCTGGCCGGTGCGGCGGTCGTCTCCCTCGTCACCGGAGCCTTGCTCGAGGTCGGGGCGATTTTGGCGGTGATGGGGGTGAACGCCGCCATTGGCTACAGGACCGAGACCGGAACCGAGCGGATCATCCAGAGCCTGAACCTGCCGGCGCCGCAGGCCGCGAGAGTAATTCGCGATGGCGATCCGCACGAGGTGGCGGCGGAGACGCTTGTCCCGGGCGATGTTCTGATGCTGGAGCGCGGCATGGTGGTGCCGGCCGACGCGCGCCTGTCCGCCGTGCGCGGACTGACCGTCAGCGAGGCGGGATTGACCGGCGAGAGCATGCCGGTCCGCAAATCCGATGCGCCCGTAGCCGTGACGCTTCCGCTCGCGGAGCGGACCAGTATGGTCTACCGCGGCACGGTGGTGACGGGCGGGAGCGGCACAGCCATTGTTGTGGCGACGGGCGCGCGGACCGAGATCGGAAGAGTTCAACAGCTCGTCGGCGCAACCTTGGCGCCGCAAACACCCATGCAGCGGCAAATGGGCGAACTGGGGCGACAACTCGGATGGCTGACGCTCTATGCGGGCGGACTCATTGTCGGCATCGGCTGGTTGCGCGGGATCGCGCTCTACCAAGCCGCCCGATCGGCCTTGTCCCTTGTCGTGGCCGCGGTTCCAGAGGGTCTGCCCGTGCTCGCTGTTACGACACTCGCGCTCGGTGTCGAGGACCTGCGACGACGCAATATTCTCGTGCGCCGGCTCGAAGCTGTGGAGCCGATGGCAGCCGTGCAGGTCGCCTGCTTCGACAAGACCGGCACCCTGACCTTCGGCCGCATGTCCGTGGAAGTCGCCGTCTGCGGAGACCAGATTTACCAGGCTGGAGAGGGCAGTCGGCTCGACGGCCATGATGATGCCGTGGCGCACCCAAACGGAAACGACTGCTTGAGAAGGCTGCTCACGATCGGCTGTCTCTGCAGCGAGGCGGAGGTCGAGGCAGACGAAGGCGACAGTATCCTCAACGGTTCGGCTACCGAGAAGGCGCTCGTCCAGGCAGCGATCGACAGTGAAATTGACGTTGCCGCATTGCGTCGAGGGTTCCCGAAGGTGTCTCTGCAGCAACGCACCGAAACCTACCGTTTTATGGCGAGCGCGCATGCCAACAACGGTCGCCTGCTTCTCGCCGTGAAAGGAAGCCCTCTCGAAGTTCTCGATCGCTGCCGGTGGGAGGGACTGGCCGGCGGTGGGCGCAGGCCTCTGACGCCGGAGCGCCGCGACCGGATCGAGGGAATCAACGCCGAACTGGCGGATCGCGCGCTGCGGGTTCTCGGTTTTGCCTATCGCGATGTTGGCGACGAAACGCAAGACGAACCGGCGGTTGCGGAACTGACATGGGTTGGCCTCGCCGGCCTGGCCGATCCCGTCCGCCCGGGTTTGAAATCGCTGATGGCGGAGCTTCATCGGGCCGGACTCCAGACGATCATTCTGACCGGCGATCAGCGGGCGACGGCCCGAGCCGTCGCCCATAAGGTCGGCCTGAACGGGACGGGAGACATTGACATTGTCGACGCCGTCGACGTTGACCGCATGACGGAGGCCGAATTGGCGGTTGCGGCGCGCCGGGCGCAGGCCTTCTCGCGCGTCGGCCCCGCACAGAAGCTCAAGATCATTCGTGCCCTGCAGCAATCGGGAGCCACGGTGGCGATGATCGGCGACGGTATCAACGACAGTCCGGCGCTGCGCGCAGCCGATGTCGGTATCGCTTTGGGTCGGGACCCGTACGCAGCGGCACGCGAGACGGCGGACGTCTATCTCGCCACGGATGATCTGGGCGGCCTCATTCCGGCAATCGAGAGAGGCCGCACCACCTTCACGAATATCCGCAAGGCGATACACTATCTCTTCAGCACGAATTTCAGCGAGGTCCTCGTCATGCTGTGTGGCATGGCCGTGGGCCTTGGCGAGGTCCTCTCGCCGATGCAACTCCTGTGGATCAATCTCATCTCCGACGTGCTGCCGGGACTCGGTCTCGCGATGGAGCCGCCGGAAGCCGCCGGCATGCAGGACGGGCCCATGGTCGCGGACAAAGCCCTGCCTGGAGTCCAGAATCTCGCCTCGCTCACCAGCGAGGCGGCGCTGCTCGGCTCAGGCGCCATGGCGGCAGGCCTCTACGGCGCGATGCGCTATGGGACTGCTTCGCCGATCGTGCGGACCATGACCTTCGGCGCTCTGGTGACGGCCCAACTGCTCCATGCGATCACCTGCCGCTCGTCCACGCGTAGTGTTTTCGATCGCGGATCCAGCCCCGCCAACCCGGCACTCACGGGCATTCTGGCCGGTTCGGTGGCGGCGCAGTCGGCTGCCTTGTTCGTGCCCGGCATCCGCAGACTGCTCGGCCTCGCACCGCTCGGCATCCTTGATGCAGGCATCATGCTCGCCGGCGGAACGCTTCCGTTTGCAATCGCCGAGGTGCGCAAGTCGGCTCTCAGCGCCAGCACGAGCCATGCGAGCGCGCCGCTCACCTTCACGCGAGCGCCAATGGCGCCTGCCAATGAGTCCCGCCCCAGGCTGTTGGAGGCGCCGGCCAACGTGTCATGGCTACGTCCGCATGGTGCGAAGTAACCAGACGCCACATCACATGACAGCAGCTCAATTGGTTTGGGGATGCTTTTCGCCCTCTTTCCTGTGACGAGAACACGAATGAGGGCAGGGGGTTGCGGCACCGCGACCGGCTACTGCATGATCCTTAAATCGGAATCGATTTAAGGATCATGCAGCCATTCAAATTGTTACAGCGACCTTAGCGCGTCCGATTGGACGCGCGGCCCTGTAGGCGCGCGGCATTTTCGCGGGTTCCCTTCAAGACGGCGTTATTGATGGGGTGGATCGAAACAACTACGCCGCGGCGGGAAGGCGTTGCTCCGCAATTTCCAGGCCGGCCGGTGCGACAGGCGTGGCTGCGGGGCCCGCGAGCCAGAGCGCAGAGCGGGTTGCTGCCTTGACACCCAGTTCGACCATCAGACCTCCCGGCTGGCGCGAGATCAACGCCAGCGCGACCTTTACGATCAGCGCGCCGAGATCCATTTCGCCCCCTGACAGCGTGCGAATGTGTGCATCGATCCGCGCGACAGGCGGCAGCGTCTGGCGCTCGCAGACGGGTTCAGGTCGGGCATTTGCGAGATCGAGCCCGTGGTTCAGGGCGGTCACGTCACACGGTTCGTTATGCTCGATCAGAACCGTTGCGGTGAGTGGGTTGACCTGGACGGCGAGAACGCCTTCGCAGGCTAGGAGATTTGCCCGAAGTTCGTTGAAGTACGCTGCGTGATGTCGTCGTGCCGGGATCCTGATGCGCACTCGCCCCCGTGCGCGATGGATGATCTGGGCATAATTTCTGCTCGGCATTGCTCGTCTGCTCATCGTGTTCCGGAATTTCCAGCCCCACATGGGGTCCGCGTTGCGGTCCATATAGGCCGCGAGCATGACAGTATGACTACAGTCGGAATGGCCTTTAGCGCCGCGCGTTCAATCGGATGCCACAGTACACGACAGCAGCCAGCTTCTGCCTCGTTGGTTGGGTACGGCAATGCATCTCCTCCTGCCCTCGTTCCAGGCGAAATACCAATTGAGCTGCCGTCGCGTATTGTGATCGGACGCGCAAAGGTTGCTGTCGCATCCGATTTGAGCAGCCATGCAGTAGCCGCTCCGCACGAAGAATGCGGCTACCCGATCAATTGAGAGGTGAGAAAGATAAGGCTGCCGGCGAGGGCGCCGACGATGGTGCCGTTCATGCGGATGTACTGGAGATCGCTGCCGACGACGAGTTCCAGGCGCTCCACGAGCGTCGGACTGTCCCAGCTTCTGACGACTTCCGTCACAAACTTGCCGATCTCGTGACGCCAGGAGACCAGATATACGGCGAGTTCCTCCAGAAACGCGTCCATATGTTTCAGCATGGCCTGGTCGGTCGCAAGCGTCTTGCCGATGAGCATGCAGATCTTCTCAACGGCCGCGCGTGCTTTCGAGGTTGGCTGCGACAGGTCTTCGAGCATCACTCGCGAGGTCTCTTGCCAAACGGCGGCGACCCAGGCCTGAACATCCGGATGCTCGAGGATACGATTTTTGGACGCGTTGATCTGCTTGCGCTGCTCCGGGGAATTGATGAGCTCATTGATCAGATGGGCGAGCGCCTCGCGAAACTTAAATCGCACCTCGCTCTCCGGCTCCCTGAGGTCGTTGAGGAGATCGGCACAGCCGGTGATGATCGCGTCGGCAATTTTCCGGTTTATGGTCTTCGGGATCCACCAGCGACTGCGTTGCTGAACCAGAAGGTAGATCTGGTCGCGGTTGTCTTCGAGCCACTGGGCGGCGACGCCCAGGACGCGTTCGAACAGGACATCCGCTTCGCCGCTTGCGGTAACCATGTGAATCACGCGGCCCATGACGGGCGCGATATCTGTTTGCCGGAGCTGCCTGCCGAGCGTGCGCCGGACGAACTCGCGCAGGTCGTGACTATCAAGAGAGCGAACGAGGTAGGGCATCGCTGCGACGACGGCGTTTGCGATGACCGGTGCAGTCTCCGGGGTCGACAGCCATCTCGCAAAACGCTGCGCCGCGTTGGCGCTCTTGAGCTTGCGCAGCAACACTTCCTGGGTCAGGAAGTGACGTTCAATGAAACGGCCAAGGGTCTGCCCGATGCGCTCCTTGCTGTTCGGGATAATGGCCGTGTGCGGAATGGGAATGCCCAACGGGTGCCGAAAAAGCGCCGTCACCGCGAACCAATCGGCAAGCCCGCCGACAATTCCCGCCTCGGCCGTGGCGCGAAGCAGCCTTGTGGCGAAGCCGGGGTCGGCAACGAAATGTGTTCCGACAAAGACGGCGCCCATGGTGACAAGAAGCGATGTCGCCAGGGTGCGATTGCGCTTGAGGCGCCGCCGCAGGAAATCTTCGGAACGAGGCGGCGGTAGGGTGCCTGAAGCCGGGGTTGGGGTATCAAGTGATCGAATGCGATCCGGTGCCATGGCATAACCTCTCTGATCGACGCGCTGCCGGGGCTCAGCCTACAGCGACCTTTGCACGTCCGATTGGACGAGCGGCGCCGTAGAAAACTTTTCAACACCCGACAACCACAGAATCAACAAGCATGGCAACAGCTGCTATAATGTTCGTTCGGGCGTGGATCGCTGCCCGTGGTCAGGCGTGGGTGTCTAACGATACCCTGATACATCCGTGTTGGTCACCCTTTGGGGGAGATGGACGACATGCTGCCGATCGCCTTCCTTGAACATGAGTCACCCGGGCGCGTGCGCCTGAAAGTTCCTTCCAAGCGTGGCGATGCATCATTCTTCCAGGGCGTCGCGCGGGATCTCGCCGACAACGGCGTTATCGCCGAGCTGAAGACGAACCATCAGACAGGTAGTATCACCATATGGCACTCGAGTGATATCGACGCGCTCCGCGACGACGCCGCGGCCCGCCGTATCTTCGAGCTTCGTGCCGAGCGACCCGGCACACTCAGCAACCGCGCCGTCGTGCGCGCGCTGAAACCCGTGGGTCACACCGGTCTTCTCAAGGCGGCTGGCGCGGGGCTTCTCGGGTTCGGTCTTTTGCAGGTCTTGCGAAGGCGAACATTGGGCCCTGCAAGCGAATTCTTCTGGCATTCTTACGCAGCGCACCGCCTCCTGGGGAGCCCTATGTTGTCCTCGGCTCTGGGAGGGATCGGCCTTCTGCAGCTCATGCGGGGGCGCGTGCTCGGATCGGCTTCGGGATTGTTGTTCTATGCCGTGGTGGTTCACTCCCTAGTCCATGCCGTCGAGAAAGAGCGCGAGCGCGCCGAGTGACAGACTCGGCCCAACGTCGGCTACCTGCGTCTTTTCAGCCGCACAAAGTCGCTGTAGCACTTTGAATTGCTACGGCGCTTTCATGAGCCTCTGACAGGCGTCACCTGTTCTTCCATCACCCGTTTCTCGCCATGCTTTCGTGGAGGCGAGATCTGAGAAAGGCTGAGGCAGGTAACGGAGGTTTGTCGAGACCGCTGGCCAAATAGGACCAGCTTACAGTCCTTCCACATTTCAGTTAGGGGCTGGCAGATTCTAAGACCCTTGCGTCCGTCTTATAAGACTAAAGTCCGTGGCGCGGAGCAGCCGGCTCCCGTAAACTCCTATTATAGTAAATAGGATGACCTCTGTTGTCGGTCTGTGCCAAAGGCATGGGCCGTTTTTTTCTGCATCCAGTAGAAAAAACTACAATACCCAAAAAAGCATCCAGAATGCCCTTGCCATGTAAAGAATGTAGCCTCGAACGATTGTCCGCGTACGAGGCTAATAACTTACGCCACCCTTACTAGACCGTTGGATATATTTACAAATCTTGGTGGGAATGTGAAGTTTCGGCTGCAACTCACTCAGGATGCCAGGCGTTGGTCGACCTGATCACAAAACCCAGTGATTCCGCGGTTGAACTGCATGCTACGCTCTTGACGAGTGGCCATCTCGTCTACATCCACTATTTTCGTGCAGTGGCAATTCTTCAGATTCTCGTTCTGCATGCATGTCGTGTCTTCATGCTGCGGGGCTTTGACGAGCAAGTTCCTCCGTCGAATCGCTTCTTAATCGTGAACGACATTCTGTTTCATGACACGACGATGTATTTGGCGATAATATCCGGAATAATTTATTCAACGCGTCTTTCAAAGAGACCCACCTTTCTGTTTTACAAGCAGCGATTCCTAAGAGTCGTCGTGCCATATATCGTGATGTCTATGCTGTTCTCGACGCTACTATTCTTCAGATGGAACGGCGTTGAGGGCATCCACGATTTAATCGCGCTCACAAAGTTTCTTTCCTACAACGTTCTTTGGGGCGAAGCTCAAAACACCTATTGGTATATCCCGGTGGTTGTACTGCTCTACGCGCTCAGTCCGATCCTTCATCGGCTGCTTACCACTGCCGCGAGATACCCGATGCTAATTGCGGCCGTTACCTTGCCGCTCTTTTTCTCTCGGACAGGAACCGACGTCACGATCGCCACGTGCATCTTCTTCACCGGCACCTACGTCATCGGCCTGTACATGGGTGAGGACGTGGAGGGACGTTTGGGCGCGATCGCCCGATATCTGCCGCTGCTCGGCGTTGTTGCGGCTATCACGACGGCTTTACTCTGGTTCCTATACACTCATGGCATAGACAAATGGGGGCCGACATCGCTGCGGGAGAGCGTACATTTTGTCCAAAAGCTCGCTCTTGGCGCTCTCATCCTGATCTGGCTTTGGCGACGGTGCAAGGACCTTCCCCTGGTGGTTGCACGCACTTTGGATCTGGTCGCATTGAGTGCTTTCGGACTTTATCTGCTGCACGGCTTCGTTTTTCGCATCTGTCTTCGGATCGCGTCCGCTGTTGTTGCATCACCGGATTCGACCTGGAACTTGATCGGCGGAGGAGCCATCATCTTCTGTCTCGGATTGCTCAGCTGCCTAGTGATCATCTTCCTGTTGCGCGTACTGCTCGGCAAGCATTCACGCTTGTTGGTTGGCTGAAGCGTACCGATCGCAAACGCTGCATGATTTATCCTTAAATCGGAATCGATTTAAGGATAAATCATGCAGCAAATCAAAGTGCTACAGCGGCCTTGGCGCGTCCGATTGGACGCGCGGGCACTGTAAAGCGCGTCGCGTTCATCGGACGCATGCGACACGCTTTAGGTCACTGCTTTTATGCGTGTCGCTCAAAACCGCTGCGCACTTTTGGGCGACATGTATTAGCCCAAAACATGGGAGGACAGGTGCAGGCCCGCCGCCCTTCAACCTCTTGTTCGCCTCGCTCGGCGCCGGTACCGCAGCGACTCTCAAGATGTACGTCGCGGAGAAGGGCTGGCAGCTCGCGTCTCTTGATGTGGAGCGTCCGCATTGTAGAGGGGAATGCCATTGATGGTCCGCACCTCGAGGGTGGTGTCACCTGGCATGAATAATGCGGCCGCGCAAGCAGGCCGCGGGGCTTCCCATCGAAGTTATTGTTCGATACGGTAGAACGATGCGATGGCGTTTCGACGATATCCTGGCGTTTGTTCGCGTGATGGAGGCTGGCAGCATCACGGCCGCCGCCGAGCGCATGAATCTATCTAAGTCTGTCGTCAGCAAGCGTATCAGTGATCTGGAGCACGCTTTGGGCGTCGAGCTTTTTCGGCGGTCGACCCGTCAGGTTCGACCGACAGAAAATGGCGAGGCTTTCCACGAGCGCATTGTCCCGCTGCTGCACGAGATCAATGAAACAGCAGAAAGCCTGTCAGCAAAAGGGCAGAGGCCCCTGCAAGGGCAGCTCCGCATCACGGCACCAATGTCGTTTGGTATCATGTATCTCGGTCCGTTGATTGCAGAATTTGCGCGGCGCCATTCTGAATTGGAGATGGCCATCGATTATGAGGATCGTCTCGTTGACCTCGTTCACGGCGGTTACGATCTTGGCATCCGCATAGGGCATCTGAAAGATTCTCGCCTGAAGGCGCGCAAGCTTTGCGAATGTACGCGGCTCGTCTGCTGTAGTCCGAGCTATGCAAAGGCACACGGGCTTCCAAAGAGTGTCGCCGAACTCACCGAGCACACCTGCATCGATTACGCCTACGTTCACGCCAATCGCATCTGGGATTTCGAAAGCGAAAGGGCCGGTGGGAAGCCCGTATCGGTCACCATGCGTAGTCGAATCGTCACGAACAATGGCGAAGCAATGAGAGATATGGCGGTGCGGGGGTGGGGATCGTATCAATGCCGATGTTCCTCGTAGCCAAGGAGCTGCGCGAAGGAACGCTTATCCCGGCGCTGCCCCCTGGCACCGTGCAACCCCCTTATACGATAGCCGCGATCTATCCGCCAACACATCACGTATCTACAAAGATCCGGATGTTTATCGACTACCTTGTGAAATTCTTCACCCCGCCGCTTCCTTGGGAGGGGCTGATGGAAGTTGCTGAGCAGTCGCCATTGCTGGCTTCGCGAGTGTCGGCAGACGACGACGCCATCTAGAACGGTTGCCGTATCGCGTCTGGCTATACCCTTGGCTTGTACTGCGGGAAGGCGCTACCTTACGATGCGCTGCACGCCGGCAGCCCCTTTAAGGCTTCCGACATCACCGACAGCTACCCGACGCTTGCTGTGATAGCGTCGCTGGGGGCCCGATTGTTTCGATCTGCCCTGACACAGGGTTCTGTAAGCGCTAGTCTTAGTCTAGCAAAGCGGTTTCAACTCGCGTTAATTTAGCTCGCGCCCCTTCAGTTCTAGAAACACACCAAGGCGCCACCACAGCCCAAGAGGAAGGATTACTCCATGACCGCACCCGCTAATTTCAATGGGGCTCGTCCGGTGATCGACCCCAAGGACGCCGCGATGCTGTTGATCGATCATCAAAGTGGTCTCTTCCAAACCGTGGCCGATATGCCGATGCCGGTATTGCGTAATCACGCTATCGCGCTCGCCAAAATGGCCACGCTCTGCAAGATACCGGTAATTACAACAGCGTCTGTTCCGCAGGGACCCAATGGCCCCCTGATTCCCGAGATTCATGAGGCCGCACCGCACGCTCAATATGTCGCGCGCACGGGTCAGATCAACGCCTGGGACAACCCAGATTTCGTTGAGGCTGTGCGAAAGACTGGAAAGAAGACGCTGATCGTCGCAGGCACGGTCACGAGCGTATGCATGGCGTTCCCCGCAATCAGTGCCGTTCAGGAGGGCTATAAAGTATTCGCGGTTGTCGACGCCTCTGGCACCTACTCCAAGATGGCGCAGGAGATCAGGCTGGCTCGCATCGTGCAGGCTGGTGTCGTCCCGACAGACACCGCCGCTGTCGCGTCTGAGCTGCAGAGCACTTGGCACCGCGACGATGCCCAGCAGTGGGCCGAGCTGTACACCCTGATCTTCCCGCCCTACAAGCTGCTGATCGAAAGCTATGCAAAGGCGCAAGAAGTCATACAGAAGAACGAGCAGCTCGACTCCAGTCGCGCATAGGCACTCTCCAACCTCAATCGGAGAGCTGACAGCACTATCAAGGCGACGAATGATGCGAGGCCGCCGTGATCAACGATCTTCCGGCAGGACCAAAACATCGATTTGAATTGCGAAGTGAGAAGGACGTGACCGTTGATCTACGCGATCTAAGGTGGGCACTGGTCACGTCCCAACACCGCAGCCTGAGGCCTTCTGCGGCTTTCGGTAACAGGGTCACTCTCTTTGCCAGCGACGATCATGTCACCTTCGCAGTAAACGGCATGAATTTCTCCGACAGCTCTGGCAAAACCACTTTGTCTCTCTCAGCCAACACAACGTGAAGATCGAGACCAGGCCGTGCCAGATTATGCGCGTAATTCTCCAAGTTGAGCGGACTCCATGCCTTTCGGAGATCGGTGAGCTCAATTACGGGCTCAAGGCTGTCACGTATCGATCGGGTCGCGCGCCCCCCGTCCAAACCATGTCTGCGAGACTACCCGCCGTCAAAAATAATGAGGCCTTCGATACACCCGGATCATGCGCAGCGATCAATCCCGCAACCCATGAGCCAAGGCTCATGCCGAGAACCGAGACCTCTCGATAGTCTTCGCTCTTCAGCCAGCGGATGAGCTTTCGCCCGTCCCATACGGCCTGCCTTACAGATTGGATCGTTCGGCCGAGATTCGAACTAAGCATATAATCGGCGTACAGCGAGCCGGGACGGCTGCGCTCGAAGTGATAAGGCATAGCAATCTCGACAACCGTGATCCCACGCTGCGAGAAAACTTGGCAATCTGACGATTTCGGGCGCTGGCATTCCAGTGATGAAAAATCACCAATGCCTGATCGAGCGAGCCGCTCTCGGTGATTTTTGCCCAAACGACGTTGTTCTCTTCGACGTCAGTAGAAATGCCCGATGGAAATCTGAGCCACCCATCGTCCCTTTCAAAGCCCTGAGTGCTCCCGCTCGGCTCATCGTAAAAGCTTGAATCAGACAGGGCCTGGTCCGCAAGGACACAAAACTCGTCGATGGTTTCTATCCTCTTCTCGCCCGGAATGGCCCTGCCGGCGTCGAGAATGAAATCCGTTACTTTCTTCGCTTCCTCACCGCGCCGCGCCCGCCGCTCGTCCCAACGATCAAGCCAATTATGATACACCTGGTTGCTTCCTAACTCGCTTGCTCGCCATCGCCCAAACTCTGGATCAAAGAGACCGTACGTCGCGAGCAGCACTCCAACGCCGACGAGGATCGAAAAGCCCTCAAAGGCATCGATCAACAAGTAGCTGGCAAAGAGCAACCCTACGACTGCAGACATCCTCCGTAGAGGCACGCGAAACCGCTTTCCGACACCCAAGCGGATGGAACCGTACAGAAAAACGATACAGGTCGAAATGGCGACTAGGAGGCTGCTGTAATGCGTTGGCATCCTATAGCTAAAAGCTATTGCCGCCGTCGTGGCGCTCATACATGGTCGAAGACATATCGTGGGCTATCCAGGTCACGATATCAGATCCTTATGAGTCTATGCCCTAGTTCGAAAGCAGCGCTTCGATCAGGGCATAGGTTGCCCGAACTCGCGCTTCATTGGGATAGTTCCTGTTCGCGAGGACGACGATACCGAGGTTCTCGCGCGGAAGCAGCACGACATAGCCGCCGAAGCCGTTCGTCGATCCCGTCTTGTTGATGATGACATCCTTCTGCGGGGCAAGCGCCGGCTTGATCCTTTCTGCCTTCTGCGGATGAAGGATGAAATCATAGCCGTTACCCGCCACCATCGTCTCGAGATCGACGGGCCAGGGGTACTGCTCCCAGATCATGTCCTGCGTGAATTTGGCGGTTCTGAACTGGCCTTCCCGAGTGCGCTCAACAGCCGCTTTCAACTCCGGGGAAACGGTCGCGTTTCCGAGTTCCACATCCAGGAGCTTCAGCATGTCGCGCGCGCTCGATTTGATGCCGTAGGCTTCCGCGTCGAGGACGCCCGGGGTGACGCGGATCGGCTTGTCGGTCTTGCGCTCGTAGCCGAAGGCGTAGTTGTCCATCGCCTTGGCGGGCACGTCGATAAAGGTGTTCTCAAGACCGAATGCGGGGATCAGCACCGTCTCGACCGCCTGCGTATAGTCCATTTCCATCGCGCTTGCGGCGATGTGGCCAAGAAGGCCGATGCTGATATTGGAATAGCTGCGCGTTCCAGGCTGTGGCGGCTGCCAGTCCTGGAGCCAATTCACGAGCTCTTTCGTGTCCGCGATGTCATCGGGAACCTGCAGCGGCAGCCCGCCGGAATGATGGGTCGCGAGATCCATGAGTATCATGTCGTTGCCGATCGAGCAGGCGTCGGCGCACAGATGGCGGGAAACCTTGTCATCCAGGGATAGCTGGCCGCGCTGTTCGGCGAGCGCCGCCAGCGTCACGTTGAAGACCTTGCTGATCGATCCCAGCTCGAAAAGCGTGTCGGGGTTTACCGGACGGTTGTCGGCACTTGATGCGAGGCCCGTCGCATAGAAGCCATGCTCGCCGTTCTTGGTCATGCCCACGACGAGCCCGGGAATCTTGTATTCCTCGATGACGCCCGCAAAGGCGGCGCTCGCTTTCGACTGGAAGGCGTCTTCGTTTGCCGCAGCGGGCGAGAAGGGGAGCGTTGAGACGATCAGGCTGAAAGCTGCCAGTTTTAGGCTTGTCATTTGTGACCTTTCTGTCGGCGACGAATCGGGTGGTGGATATCTCAACCTCTGCTAGAGGGCAAAGTCATGACAGAAATGTCGAAGTGTCTGGCAAATTGTGGACGCGCGGAGGTTGACGGTGGAGATCGGCATGGGCGCCGGAAGCGGACGCTGGGCACCGGGCGGGATTCCAGTCGCGCCGGCGATCGGAAACATCGTATAGTAGGCATCCGCATCGGCCACTGGTCGGGTCCGTGGTCGCCGCATCCGGATTCTGACAACGCTGTTGTTTTCGCCGGCGCTGTCAGACATCGCGTCCTTGAAAAGACGCAATTCCCGGACGGAAAACCGTTACACCCTTTTCCGGGAATTGCTCCTCTAGACTGCGCAATTCCAGATGGAAAACCGCTATACACTATTCCTGGAATTGCTTTAAACGGAGTTCGATCGTGAGCGTTGCCTTCGTCAAGGAAGAAAGTGCCGAAACGGCTGCGGAAACCCTGCTGCCCGACCGTGCGATTTCACCCCATCCGAACCTGGTCACGGAAGCGGGATTGAAGGCGCTCGAAATGCAGCTCCGGCAGGCGCGCGAAGCCTATGATGCGACGAACGCGATCGAAGACGTGAACGAACGGCGGCGGCAGGCGGCAAACCCGTTGCGCGATCTGCGCTACTTTGCGGAACGCGTTCGCTCGGCCCAGCTTGTGCCCGACCCGACATCAAACGACACCGTTGCCTTCGGCAGCACGGTCACCTTCAGCCGTGACGACGGGCGTGTGCAGACCTATCGGATCGTGGGAGAGGACGAAGCCGATCCTAAGGCGGGATCGATTTCCTATGTCTCGCCGGTCGCAAGGATTCTCATGGGCAAAGCCGTCGGCGATGTCGTCGGCGTCGGCGATCAAGAGCTCGAGATCATCGCAATCTCTGCATGAGGCGAAGGAACGGCCCCGGAAGAGAGGCTTAAACGGCATTTATACCGGTTCGCCCGCCATCGCCGCGCGGCCGGTGATCTCCTCGATGTCTATGCAATAGAAAACATGCGGGGAGGCGTCTGCGATCGGCTGCGGGCCGGGCTTCAGGCCGCCCGGCTCCCACCAGTTGACGTGCTTTTCGAGGAGCGACCAGGCATGCAGGCGCTCATGGCGCCATTGATCGGTATCCGGCAGTTCCAGGTAGCGGCCTGAGAGGACGACGCTCTTCCACTGGTTGTGGCTCACAAGCTCGTCGACCTCGACGCAAACGCAAGGATTGTCGCGCATCCACTCGATCTTCTGTCCGAGCATCGAGAAGCCGTAGAGGCATCGGCTGGCGAGCGCATAGTGGATCGGAACGATATAGGGCCTGCCCTCCCGGCAGCAGGCGAGCCGGCCGAGGCGGCCCGAGGCGACGAGCGCGATACATTCCTGCTCGGTCATTTCCCTGACGAACATGACACCCCTCCTTAACGGCAGCGCCGCGCGTCTTGTCGGACGCGCAGGGGATGCTGCAGCACTTCGCGTTGCATGTCTTATCCTCAAATCGGCTGCGACTTAAGGAAACATACAGTTGGTTTCGGATCGCGCACTCTTCCCGGAGCGCTCTCTATACCATCCATGAAAGAAGCTTTTAGTCGCTCGCCGGGGCGCGCACCTTGATGCCGATCAAGGAGACGCAGCGAAGGCGAAAGTGCGGGGCAGGGCCTCGCTGGCCCTATTCTTATGCCGGCTACCGTTCAGCCGGGCTTGCTGGCGCGGCCGAGCGGCCCGATACGAGCGTCAAGCGAGGGGAGGCGGGCTTTGTCGCTTGAGGGGGCGCGATGCCGGCGGGCTTCGGCGCGTTCCCCGTCGCATCACCCAACGTTGGCACAACATGCAGGGCTTCGACAGTCCCATAGGCGGGCTCCCGTTCGAGCGCGGTAGCGATCTTCTTCAGCATTTCCCTCACACGAAAGGCATGCCGGGCGGCGGCCTCGGCTTCGGTCGCATAATAGGCGGCGCTCATCGCCTCGATCAGGTTCAAGGCGGCGAGATTGACGACGGCGTAGGTTTCGGCGCGCATCATGACCACCTAAAACTGCTGGCGATGATTGTGGGTGCCGACCTGGCGCTGGTCGCGGCCGGTGCCACCTACGGTAAATTCGCGCTCGTGGTTGAGCGCGAAGAAGGCGTCGTCAGTGAGCTCGGAGGCGGGCAGGGCCTCGCGCTGGAACACATTGCCATCGGCGCCGAGATGCCAGGCAAGCGAGGCGAGGCTGGAATAAACACTCGCCAGAAAGGTCTTCAGCGCCTGCTGGTTCTCGGCATCGCTCGATCGGCGAAGATCGGCGGCAAAGAGTTCGTCGATGTGGCCGTGCAGGCCGGATTTTATCATGAGGATGGACATGCCGGCGCGCTCTCCCGGTCACCGATGGGTCTGGCTGCCGCATCGGTCGTGTTGTTTGTGTTGACCGCAACATCGCGTGCGACTTTGTCTATGTCAACACGGATCGTGTTGTTTTGGTGTTGTCGACATGGAATTTTGTTCGATGGGGAATCAAGAGCGGCGCGGGGCGCATCCACGCAGCTCAACTGACTTGATGGGGGCAACGGGCATTCCCCGTTCCGTCATCCTCGGGCTTGACCCGAAGATCCAGAACCGAGTCACCGCTTATGTTCAGGGCGCCATCTGCTGTCCGTGTTCGGATCCTCTGGTCAAGCCCGAGGATGACGGCCGGTAGGGTGAGGCGCCGCCACCCGCGCCTCACGCGTTCCCGGCGAGTGCGATGTAGTGGACCGAGTGGACGGTGTTGGCGTCGAAGCGGAGTTCCTTTGGCGGGTTGAACTGCTCGAGCACCAATTCGGCGGTGTTGTGGCGGACGAACTTCTTGACGTAGGCGAGCAGCGCGCCATTTTCTTCGAGCCGGATCTGGGCGATCACGTAGTCGCCGCGCCTCACCGGACGTTTGGGGTCGACAAAGCAGACCTCACCGTCCTCATAGCGCGGATACATGGAATCGCCGGAAACCGAGACTGCATAAGCGCCGGAAATGTCCGAGAGGATCGGCGGCGCCATGACTTCGTACAACACATTGCCATTCATTAGGAATTCACCATCCACTCCGCCGACGGCTTGGCCGAAGACCGGGATCTTTTTGCCCTGGCCCACGATCGGGGTGACACTCGTGCCGTTCGGCTTGTAGACGCCCACTGGCTCCACGGGCGCAGCACTGTTGCCGGTCCGGCGGTCGCCCTCCAGCAGCCAGTACGGATCGACATTGAAACGGCGGCCGTAGATCTTGGCTTCGGCGAGTTCGAAGTCGTTCTGACCGTTTTCGTGGGCGCGATAGGTCGAGGCGATGACGCCAAGCGCGTTCGCGGCATCGGAGGCAAACCGATAGCCGGCCTTCCGGCGCGCCTCGCGCAATCTTTCAGCTTTGTCGCTCATGGCTCGGAACATGTTTCTTGCTCGTGGTTCGGAACATATCGACATGAATAACACAAATCATGTTGACATGACAACATGAACAATGTCATTCATGCCGACATGGAAACGCGAACAACGGAGGATGGTGATGAAGAGGCGGCAGCGTAAGATTTTACCGACCTTCGTCCGGTGCGCGCCTTTCAAGCCTTCGGCGGTGCCCTAGATCAGTCTTGTGGAGCATCTACTGCGATGCGCGAAGGGGGACCGAGCGGCGTCGGCAGAAGGGCGCCACGCACGATCTTCCCCGGCTTTGAGGTGTGGAAAAGCCCGCGCCCCGTGGTTCTTGGGAGTGTGGGGTGCAGACGGAAACCGCTTCGCACTTTTCCTGCACTCCTGAGGTTTCTTGGGGGGGCGGGCTGCAGACGGAAAACCGCTTCGCACTTTTCCTGCACCCCGCAGAACTGATCGCCGCTCTCCTCCCCGGCGGTCAGCGCGAAGCCCTGCCGGCTGGATCTCAACCGACAGGGCTTCGCACCCGAACCAGACGTCGCCGACCGCGGCCGAGGGAGTTCCCGCCGGCTGGCTCCGTGCGGGAATTCGAGAACATCGATGGATGGCGGATCGCGGCGCCGGTCTCGACAAAAATGATGGCGAAGACGGTGCAGGTGGCTGTGTCCGTCGACCGCTTCGTGCAGTTACCATGTCGGTTGAGAAAAACTTAGCCGGCAAATGAATTGAGCCATTGTTGGGCTCGCAGAACAAGGGCCGGCAAAGAGCGCGCCGGCAGGGGAAACAGCAGAGAGGAATGACGAACCCTTCGGAAGAAACACAGTCGCAACTGGCACGGCTCAGCAAGCACTACGGCGCCGTGCGCGAACGGCTGGTCCGGCCGACAAACGCGGTCGTTTCGGCGGCCGCGGCGGCGGAGCTCGAAAGGCGGGTCCAAGCGCTTGCGAGCGACAACGCGGCGAAGGCGCGGCGGATCGCGGCGCTCGAGACGGAGCTTGCCGATGCCGGGGCGCGGCTGATCGCCCAGGCGCAGGTGCTGCTTGGACAGCGGGCGGGCGAGGAGGCCGAGGACGGCGACCGGCCGCCGGTCGAGGAGATCGTTGCGGCGGTGCTCGAACGGTTCCCGGGGGTCAGCTGGGAGGACATCATCAGCGTGCGGCGCGAGCGCCGGCTGGTCGAGCCCCGGCACGCCTGCATGCGCGCCGTCTACGACGCCCGCAAGGACCTCTCGCTACCGCTGATCGGCCGCATCTTCCGCCGCAACCATGTGACCGTACTCGGCGTCGTCCAACGGCGATCCGCGGAGGCCTGAGCCGGTCGTGGCTTGGCGATCGGCGTAAGCGTTTCAAGGAGTTGCGCTTGATTTCAGAGAAATCGATTCACGTGCTCCGCGCCCGACTGGGACGAGACGGACGGACATTTTCCTCACCGTGCTCTCCTATCGCGCGGCGAGGAACGGATGCCGGGAACCACTTTTCCTACCCCGCTTCTTGTTGACGCGGGCTAGACGCAAAACCGCTTCACACTTTTCCTACCCCGCTTTTGAAAGGACCCCGAAAATGACGAGCAAAGCCCACAAACTGCGTGCAAAGCGCAAGGCCCAGCTTGGACGCCCGCGCAAGGTCAATGCCGCGCGCTTTGCCTGCGGCAAGATCCGGCCGGAATGGTCAAGACAGGAGAGCGAAAAGGAGATGATCGCGGTGGCACTGGCGGCGCGCAAGCGCATGCACGGGCTGGACACAACGAGCGCCTTTGCCGGCTACACGCTCGGCCGCCTGTTCCTGGACGGGCGAATCACCGCCGAGCAGCGCGAGGCGGGCGATGACTATGCCGTGGCGATGGCGCGCTATTATCATCGGAACGGCATTGCCTACCCGAGCGTGCGGGCCCAGGCGCTCGATCGCGTCGCGGGACACCCGGGCGAGACGACCGAGGAGCGCGCGCGGATCGCGCTGAAGGCCGCCGATCGGATGATGCGGCTCGACAGCGTGCTTTCCGGATGCGCGGAAGGACGGCAGGTGAAAACCACTGTCTTCAACGTCTGCGTCATGGACTATGAGGGCCTGCGGCTGATGCCGGAGCCGCAACTCGCATGGTTGAAACGCGGCCTCAACGCGCTGCTCTTCGACAAGGGCTTGCGTGAATATGGAGAGGGCGGTGCTCTGTTTGAGCAATTATAGGAATATTTTCCTTGACACTGGCAGTTTCCAGTGTCTGGAGCAGCCTCCTGCCACAGCGCCGCGCGTCTAACCGGACGTGCAAAGGTCGCTGTAGCGCTTTGAATTGCTGCATGATTTAAATCGATTCCGATTTAAGGAATCATGCAGCAATGACGACATCCCACAGCCTCACGGCGCTGTTGGCGGGGGCGTGATGCCCAGGTAGTAGTCGTTCTGGTGGCTGCCCTGGTATTCGTTGGTGTAGCGATCGCGGGCCGCCCCCAGGTTCGCCGGCGGAATCCGATAAGAGCGCTGATAATAGATGCTGCCGGTGGGCATCGGATCGACGTAAACGACGTCCGGTGTCGGATCGGCGTAGTAGATACTGCCTGTCGGCGCGCGATCCACATAGTACATGTCGGCAAGGGCCGGTGCGGCCGCGCCGACAAGGGCGGATGTGAGGACGAGTGTTTTCAGAGATACTCTCATGGCATTGCTCCTGTGTCCGTTCCAGCATCCGGCCACAGCACGGACGCCGTGCAGCATGCGCCCTCTCTCCGGCGCCCGAACGTCACTTCCGACGCAAAAAGGCCACCTCCCGCATTTTACCCCTAAAACGATCCCGGTTTAAGGGAACATGCAGGACGAACGCTGCGGTTGAGACGATAACGCCGTAGCGGCAAGAGCGTTCCCGATGGTCGGCGCGGGCGTGACAGGGCGTTCCTCAGTTGGCATGATTTTTCGCTCGGCCGTAGCCGCGAATTTCCTCATTCCCCGTGCTTGTTGTTTAGCCCCGGGGACATGGCGGACACCTGTTCGGATACATCACTGACGGATTGCGTTGGTCAAGTTGATTGTTGCGATGTGACGGGCAGCGAAGAAAACGCCGTAGTGGCCGTCGCGGTCGAGCGGGCGTCTCGCGAGCAAGATATCGCAGTTTTTTCGCGGTGGGTCGCGCGGTACCGTGATTCGGCCATTATTTGAACGAAATGCTTTCCTGCTGCTTGCGTAATTGCTTGAATCGAAACCGATTAAGGACAAAAATATGCAGCAGACTTAGAGTTCCGCAGCGCCGTTTGCGCGCCACGTTTGACGCGCGGCGCTGTGGAGGAAAAGGTGAAGCCAATGAAGAGGCTATCTATCATTGCCTTGTCGCTGGCGACGGCGCTGACGAGCGTGCCGCCGGCCATGGCGTTTCCCACCATTTCCGCTCCGACGGCCCCGAAGATCGGGGTGCCGGATGTGCAGCCGGTCCAGTACTGGCGTCATCGCGGCGGACACAGGGGCGGATGGGGCGGCCATCACGGCGGCCATCATCACCACCATGGCGGCGGCGACGATGACTGGGCCTGGGCGCTCGGCGGGCTTGCTGTCGGAGCGCTCCTCGGCGGCGCGCTGGCGCAGCCGAGTTATTACGGCCCCGGCTACTACAATGGCGGCTACTACGATAGCGGCTACTACAATGGCGGCTACTACGCCCCGACCTACCGTCCGCGCTACTACGCGCCGCGCTATTACCGCCAGACCTATTATGGTGGCAATGCGCACACGAACTGGTGCTATGCGCGCTACCGGTCCTATCGGGCTTACGACAACACGTTCCAGCCCTATTACGGTCCGCGCCAGGTGTGTGTCTCGCCTTACTATTGACGGTGGATACGGGTGACCCGTGTGCTGAGGGTACCGCGCGTTAAAACACACGCGCGGGGGATGCTATTTCCTTGAATTCGGCGGCGCGCAGGAGAGCCGCCCCATGCCGCGGCCGACGAGGCAGCAGCGAGTGGACGCGCGGCCCTGCAGGTCTTGAGGGGGAGCATTCAGTAGCCAGCCTACTGCATGTTTCCCTAAATCGTGCCCGATTTAAGGAAACAAACATGCAGCGCTTCAAAGTGCTACAGCGCCCTTTGCGCGTCCGATAAAACGCGCGGCGCTGTAGGCGAGAGAGCTTGCGGGGTCGCGCGGCCTTTCAATGCCAGATGGTGTATATTGACGGGGGATCAATTCTGCCGTGAGAAACGTTCCTTCATGAAGGAAGGGAAAGGTGAAGCCCGTGAAGATTGCAGCCACCATCGCACTTGCGCTCCTGACCGCCGTTTCGGCCGCGCCGCCGGTCAAGGCCCAGACGCCGTGCATCGGCGTCTGCATCGGCGTGCCGCTCAGGGGAAACTATGGCACTAACTACGGCAGCGGCTACCGGGGCATGTCCCGCCACGAGCTTTTCATCGAGCGGGAATACCGGGACTTCCAGGTCAACCGTTATCCGAACTCCGGCGCCGCCGCGCGCTATCGCGGCCAGCCTTACGACATAGGCATCGGCCCGGGCGCGACCGTCGGCGGGCCGAAGCCGCCAGCACTCGACCCGGGACGCGTGCGCCGGCAGCAGCAGCTGATCCGCTACGACGCCAATGCCCATATGCGCTGGTGCCGCGAGCGCTACATCTCCTACCGGTCGACCGACAATACCTTCCAGCCCCACGATGGACCGCGCCGCGCCTGCAATTCGCCATATAACTGAGCGGGCAGGGGAAGCCAGCGGTGGCGCTTCGCGTGCCGGAGGCAGCCGGCACTATTTACATCCGCTTAGCGCCCCGTAAGCGGTCATTAATAGGCCGGCGGACGCACGGCTCGTTTCGACCCTTAGCGGTCATTGCTGCTCCGACTGCGGCCCGCCGCCTGCATGGAAGGCGTGGTCGCCGAAGCCGACCATCTCCACTCGAGGGGGAGATGGTCGGCAGACCAGAGGGGGCGCTGTCCCGCCGGCGTCTCAGCGCTCGAGCCCCTAATTCAGCACCCTCCCATCAACCTCCGCGACGCTCCGCGTGCCCGTCAGTGCCATGGTGACGGATAGCTCGTTGCGCAGGATTTCGATGGCTGTCGCCACGCCCGCCTCGCCGCCAGCGCCGAGGCCGTAGACATAGGCGCGACCGACCAGGCAGGCCCGGGCGCCAAGGGCCAGCGCTCGCATCACGTCCTGGCCCGAGCGCACACCGCCGTCGAACAGCACCTCCACCTCCGAGCCTACCGCTTCGGCGATCCTCGGCAGCATCGAGATGGTCGAGGGCGCGCCATCGAGTTGCCGGCCGCCATGGTTGGAAACCACGATGGCGTCGGCGCCGGCCTTGCTGGCGCTGCGCGCGTCGTCGACGTTGAGGATGCCCTTGAGGATCAGCTTGCCCGGCCAGATGCTCCGGATCCAGTCGACATCGCTCCAGTTCAGCGCTGGATCGAACTGATGAGCCACCCAGTCCGCGACGGCCGTGACGCTGTCCTCGCCCTTCACGTGGCCGACGAGGTTGCCGAAAGTCCAGCGCTTTGCCGTGAGCATGCGAGCAGCCCAACCCGGTCGGCTGGCAATGTCCAGGATGGTGCGCGGCTTCAGCGCCGGCGGCACCGAAAGCCCGTTTCTGACATCGTCATGGCGCTGCCCCAGCACCTGCAGGTCAACAGTGAGCACCAGCGCGCTGCAGCGGGCTTCTTGCGCGCGCTCGGCCAGCGCGCGCACGAAGCCGCGGTCCTTCATCACATAGAGTTGGAACCAGAACGGCTTGCCGACCGCTTGGGCAACGTCTTCGATGGAGCATATCGACATCGTGCTCATTGTATAGGGAATGCCTGCGGCTTTCGCGGCGCGGCAGGCGAGGATCTCCCCATCGGCCCATTGCATGCCGCCGAGGCCGATCGGCGCAAGGGCCACCGGCAGCGACACCTTCTCGCCGAGGATCGTGGTTGCCGTGTCGCGATGCTCGACGTCGACCAGCACCCGCTGCCTGAGCGTGATGCGCTCGAGGTCGGCGCGGTTGGCGCGCAGCGTCTGCTCCGCATAGGAGCCGGCCTCGGCATAGTCGAAGAAGACGCGCGGCACCCGGCGACGCGCCGCCCTGCGCAGGTCCTCGATGCAGGTCATATTTGTCATGAGCTTTGGCTTCACCGACGCTGCGTCGGCCGTGTCAGGCGGTGTTACGATCCCTGTCGGGACATCGAGCGCTGTGGGGACTACCCGTTCCATCGTCGTCCTCCCATCGAATATTCGCTTGCGGTGATCATTGAAGGCCGCGTGCCCGCTGATGTAAATTCACTAGCGAGTATACTTACCGGCGATGGCGGCGCGCCCCATGCCCAGAGCGTCCGAGGAGACCAGGTCCGAAATCCTGCAGGCGGCTTACAAGCTGTTTCGCCGCCGCGGTTTTTTCCGCGTCGGCATGGATCAGATCGCGGATGCCGCGGGCGTCACCAAGCGCACGCTCTACTATCACTTCGACAGCAAGGACGCGCTGCTGACCGCGGTGCTCGCCTCGCAGCACGAGCGCAGCTTCGCCGACTTCCAGAATTACGGCATCGACCTGTCGGGCGGCGCGGACGCGCTGATCGACAAGCTGTTCGAAGGCTTGGTCAAGTGGTCTTCCAAGCCACGCTGGGCGGGCTCCGGCTTCACCCGGCTGGCCATCGAACTCGCCGATCTGTCCGGCCACCCCGCGCGCTCGATAGCGCGTGAGCACAAGGCCCTGTTGGAGCAGCATTTGGAAACGCTTCTCGCCGAAGCGAACGTGCCGTCGCCGAAGGAGCGGGCGCGCGAGCTGTTCCTGCTGATCGAAGGGGCGATGGTCATGATCCTGATCCACGGGGACCGTGGCTACTGCATCGCCGCGGCGGACGCGGCGAAGCGGCTGATCAGCCTGGGTCCCTCGCCCCGGTGAAACGAGGGATGCGCGCGGAGCACGTCCGGCCTATGTCCGGCTTGCTCGTTGTTATAGTCGCGGCCGATGCACTCCTCGGCTGCTGCCAGGTTTTGAAACAAGTCGGTGTAAAACAGACGGACGAGAGATTTTGCGGCATTCGGTGTTATAGCGGTCTCGCCAGGGCAGGCTTTTCTCCACATTGAGCAGCTTATCACAGCATACTTGCAACGACTGCTTTCCTGAAGGTTTTTCGATGCGGGCCGCAGCGCGACGTTTGCCGCTGGCGTTGGGCGGCCCGCGTTGACAAACCTTGGAAGGAGGAAGCCGCGGAGGCTGGGTGGGACCTATGGGGAAAGCGCGGGGCCGCGGGCGTCTGTTGTGGACTTCGGCGCTGCCGACAGACGCAAAGGCGCCGACCCGAGGGTGTGGGAGGCGATGATCGGAAGCAGATCTGGCGGTCTCGTTGGTGCCGATTTCGACGCTTTTGCGATGCTCAGTGTTATTGGGCGCAAAGCGATCCGATCCCGGAATGCAGAGTGTTTTCGGGTCGGCTTTGGCCAATGTGACGGGCACCTTGTCATGCGGCCTGCTTTCTCGGTGGCGCCCGGGCTCTGGGTTTCTGACCGCGTCGGAAGATCTCGATGATGCGCATCGGGCCACCGCACTCGGGGCATGGCTGTCTCAGAGTGAGCGGGATCGTCTCAGCGCTTGGCGGATCATTGTGTTTGGCCGTTTCCGCTCCGAGCAGAGCGCGGATCTTTGCGACCTTGGTCTTGCGGCCCGCACTGGCGAGCAGGCCGTAATGGCGGATGCGGTGGAAACCGTCGGGCAGCACATGGAGCAGGAAGCGGCGGATGAACTCGTCGGTGGCCAGCCGCATCACCTTCTGACGGTCGCCGGTCTTGATCCGGTAGTCCTTCCAGCGGAAGGTGACGGTCTCGGCATCGGCGCTGATCAGACGGCTGTTGGAGATCGCCACCCGGTGGGTATAGCGGCTGAGATAGGCGAGCACCGCTTCGGGACCGCCGAACGGCGGCTTGGCATAGACGACCCATTCTGATTTGCGCACAGCCAGGCGGCGAACGCGTCAGCCTCTGCGAGAGCTGTCAGATCAGCGTAGAACCTCAGATCGCCGGCGCAATGCAGTGCCCGCAGCCCTGCGATAAACAACCGCCGGAACAGTCGCGACAGAACCCGCACCGGCAGGAAGAACCCGGGGCGGCATGAGATCCACCGCGTGCCATCCGGCGACAGCCCGCCGCCGGGCACGATGATGTGCACATGCGGGTGATGGATCAGCGCCGATCCCCAGGTGTGTAGCACGCTGGTCATGCCGATGTGCGCGCCAAGCTGCCGGGGATCGGCGGCGATAGTGCTCAGCGTCTCGGCCGATACCCGAAACAGCAGGTCGTAGACAGCTTTCTTGTTCCAGTAAGCGATCTGCGCGATCTCGGCCGGCAGGGTGAAGACCACGTGGAAATACTCGACCGACAGCAGGTCTTCGGCGCGGGCGGCCATCCAGTCGCGCGCCGCGGGGCCCTGGCACTTCGGACAGTGCCGGTTCTTGCAGGAATTATAGGCGATGTGGTTATGCCCGCACTTGGTGCAAGCCGCCACATGCCCGCCGAGCGCCTCGGTTCGGCAGGCTTCGATCGCCGCCATGACCTTGAGCTGGGTCAGGCTGACATGCCCGGCATTGGCTCGCCGCCACGCAGGCCCATAGGCTCGGAAGATGTCAGCGATCTCCAGCTTTTGCCGGGGCACCCCGGCGCGCGCTTCATTCCAGCCGACGCCTCAGGGTGAGATCCTCCAACTGCTTCAGGCGCTCGAACGGGCTGATGGTGTCGCGGATCAACTTGGTGGCGACGTGGGTGTAGCGGGCGGTGCTGCTCAGCTTGGCATGGCCGAGCAGAACCTGGATCACCCGCACGTCGGTGTTCGCCTCCAGCAGATGCGTGGCGAAGCTGTGGCGCAGGGTATGCAGCGTTGCGGGCTTGGCGATGCCCGCCATGTGCTTGGCCGCGGTGAAGGCCCGGTTGAGCTGGCGCGGCGAGATCGGATTGATCTTCGGCTTGCCGGGAAACAACCATCCCCGCGGACGCGCCTCCCGCCAGTAATCGCGCAGCAGATCCAGCAAGCCCGGCGATAGCATGGCCTTGCGATCCTTGCCGCCCTTGCCTTCTTCGACGTGGATCAGCATGCGCTCGCTGTCGATGTCAGTGACCTTGAGGTGGCACACCTCCGACGCCCGCAGCCCGGCGCCATAGCTGATGCTGAGCGCCGCCCGATACTTCAGCCCGGGCCCGGGAGCCGCGGCCAGCAGGTCGGCGACCTCCTCGACGCTCAAGACGACCGGCAGCTTCTGCGGTTTGCGTTGGAACTGCATGTACCGCTTCATCTCCTCGCGCCCGCAGGTGATCCCGAAAAAGAACCTGAGCGCGATGATCCGGACATTGAATGTCGAGGGCGTCACCCCGGCATTGGTCATGTGTAGCTGGTAGGCCCGCAACTCCTCCGGCGTCGCCGTGTCGGGTGAGCGCCCCAGAAAGGCCGCGAAATCCTTGATCGCCCGGATGTGGCCTTGCTGCGCCTTGTCGCCCATCCCGCGGATGCGCATGTCCTCGATCATCCGCTCACGCAGCGCGGTGGTCTTCTCCTCTGTCATCGGACCCTCCTGTCCATCAGATTGAGAAGTCTCAATCGTCAGGCCAGGAACCCGAGACACAAAGAACCGACGTCGATCAGGAAACGCACCGCCAGCCACAAGCGCCATTGCCGCGCGAGCGGCTTAGTCC
>NZ_WITC01000127.1 GCF_009601505.1 Sinorhizobium terangae | reverse complement strand
TGCGCAAATCAGAATGGGTCGTCTATGCCAAGCCGCCGTTCGGCGGTCCCGAAGCGGTGCTCGCCTATCTCAGCCGCTATACCCACCGGGTGGCGATCTCCAACAGCCGTCTGATCAGCGCCGATGCCGAGACCGTCACCTTCCGCTGGAAGGACTACCGGATCAAGACCGGCGACCGTCAGAAGGTGATGCGGCTGGCCACCGACGAGTTCATCCGCCGCTTCCTGCTCCATGTGCTGCCCGACGGTTTCCACCGCATCCGCCATTACGGCCTGCTCGCCAGTGCGGGCCGCAAGACCAAGGTCGCAAAGATCCGCGCTCTGCTCGGAGCGGAAACGGCCAAACACAATGATCCGCCAAGCGCTGAGACGATCCCGCTCACTCTGAGACAGCCATGCCCCGAGTGCGGTGGCCCGATGCGCATCATCGAGATCTTCCGACGCGGTCAGAAACCCAGAGCCCGGGCGCCACCGAGAAAGCAGGCCGCATGACAAGGTGCCCGTCACATTGGCCAAAGCCGACCCGAAAACACTCTGCATTCCGGGATCGGATCGCTTTGCGCCCAATAACACTGAGCATCGCAAAAGCGTCGAAATCGGCACCAACGAGACCGCCAGATCTGCTTCCGATCATCGCCTCCCACACCCTCGGGTCGGCGCCTTTGCGTCTGTCGGCAGCGCCGAAGTCCACAACAGACGCCCGCGGCCCCGCGCTTTCCCCATAGGTCCCACCCAGCCTCCGCGGCTTCCTCCTTCCAAGGTTTGTCAACGCGGGCCGCCCAACGCCAGCGGCAAACGTCGCGCTGCGGCCCGCATCGAAAAACCTTCAGGAAAGCAGTCGTTGCAAGTATGCTGTGATAAGCTGCTCAATGTGGAGAAAAGCCTGCCCTGGCGAGACCGCTATAACACCGAATGCCGCAAAATCTCTCGTCCGTCTGTTTTACACCGACTTGTTTCAAAACCTGGCAGCAGCCGAGGAGTGCATCGGCCGCGACTATAACAACGAGCAAGCCGGACATAGGCCGGACGTGCTCCGCGCGCATCCCTCGTTTCACCGGGGCGAGGGACCCAGGCTGATCAGCCGCTTCGCCGCGTCCGCCGCGGCGATGCAGTAGCCACGGTCCCCGTGGATCAGGATCATGACCATCGCCCCTTCGATCAGCAGGAACAGCTCGCGCGCCCGCTCCTTCGGCGACGGCACGTTCGCTTCGGCGAGAAGCGTTTCCAAATGCTGCTCCAACAGGGCCTTGTGCTCACGCGCTATCGAGCGCGCGGGGTGGCCGGACAGATCGGCGAGTTCGATGGCCAGCCGGGTGAAGCCGGAGCCCGCCCAGCGTGGCTTGGAAGACCACTTGACCAAGCCTTCGAACAGCTTGTCGATCAGCGCGTCCGCGCCGCCCGACAGGTCGATGCCGTAATTCTGGAAGTCGGCGAAGCTGCGCTCGTGCTGCGAGGCGAGCACCGCGGTCAGCAGCGCGTCCTTGCTGTCGAAGTGATAGTAGAGCGTGCGCTTGGTGACGCCCGCGGCATCCGCGATCTGATCCATGCCGACGCGGAAAAAACCGCGGCGGCGAAACAGCTTGTAAGCCGCCTGCAGGATTTCGGACCTGGTCTCCTCGGACGCTCTGGGCATGGGGCGCGCCGCCATCGCCGGTAAGTATACTCGCTAGTGAATTTACATCAGCGGGCACGCGGCCTTCAATGATCACCGCAAGCGAATATTCGATGGGAGGACGACGATGGAACGGGTAGTCCCCACAGCGCTCGATGTCCCGACAGGGATCGTAACACCGCCTGACACGGCCGACGCAGCGTCGGTGAAGCCAAAGCTCATGACAAATATGACCTGCATCGAGGACCTGCGCAGGGCGGCGCGTCGCCGGGTGCCGCGCGTCTTCTTCGACTATGCCGAGGCCGGCTCCTATGCGGAGCAGACGCTGCGCGCCAACCGCGCCGACCTCGAGCGCATCACGCTCAGGCAGCGGGTGCTGGTCGACGTCGAGCATCGCGACACGGCAACCACGATCCTCGGCGAGAAGGTGTCGCTGCCGGTGGCCCTTGCGCCGATCGGCCTCGGCGGCATGCAATGGGCCGATGGGGAGATCCTCGCCTGCCGCGCCGCGAAAGCCGCAGGCATTCCCTATACAATGAGCACGATGTCGATATGCTCCATCGAAGACGTTGCCCAAGCGGTCGGCAAGCCGTTCTGGTTCCAACTCTATGTGATGAAGGACCGCGGCTTCGTGCGCGCGCTGGCCGAGCGCGCGCAAGAAGCCCGCTGCAGCGCGCTGGTGCTCACTGTTGACCTGCAGGTGCTGGGGCAGCGCCATGACGATGTCAGAAACGGGCTTTCGGTGCCGCCGGCGCTGAAGCCGCGCACCATCCTGGACATTGCCAGCCGACCGGGTTGGGCTGCTCGCATGCTCACGGCAAAGCGCTGGACTTTCGGCAACCTCGTCGGCCACGTGAAGGGCGAGGACAGCGTCACGGCCGTCGCGGACTGGGTGGCTCATCAGTTCGATCCAGCGCTGAACTGGAGCGATGTCGACTGGATCCGGAGCATCTGGCCGGGCAAGCTGATCCTCAAGGGCATCCTCAACGTCGACGACGCGCGCAGCGCCAGCAAGGCCGGCGCCGACGCCATCGTGGTTTCCAACCATGGCGGCCGGCAACTCGATGGCGCGCCCTCGACCATCTCGATGCTGCCGAGGATCGCCGAAGCGGTAGGCTCGGAGGTGGAGGTGCTGTTCGACGGCGGTGTGCGCTCGGGCCAGGACGTGATGCGAGCGCTGGCCCTTGGCGCCCGGGCCTGCCTGGTCGGTCGCGCCTATGTCTACGGCCTCGGCGCTGGCGGCGAGGCGGGCGTGGCGACAGCCATCGAAATCCTGCGCAACGAGCTATCCGTCACCATGGCACTGACGGGCACGCGGAGCGTCGCGGAGGTTGATGGGAGGGTGCTGAATTAGGGGCTCGAGCGCTGAGACGCCGGCGGGACAGCGCCCCCTCTGGTCTGCCGACCATCTCCCCCTCGAGTGGAGATGGTCGGCTTCGGCGACCACGCCTTCCATGCAGGCGGCGGGCCGCAGTCGGAGCAGCAATGACCGCTAAGGGTCGAAACGAGCCGTGCGTCCGCCGGCCTATTAATGACCGCTTACGGGGCGCTAAGCGGATGTAAATAGTGCCGGCTGCCTCCGGCACGCGAAGCGCCACCGCTGGCTTCCCCTGCCCGCTCAGTTATATGGCGAATTGCAGGCGCGGCGCGGTCCATCGTGGGGCTGGAAGGTATTGTCGGTCGACCGGTAGGAGATGTAGCGCTCGCGGCACCAGCGCATATGGGCATTGGCGTCGTAGCGGATCAGCTGCTGCTGCCGGCGCACGCGTCCCGGGTCGAGTGCTGGCGGCTTCGGCCCGCCGACGGTCGCGCCCGGGCCGATGCCTATGTCGTAAGGCTGGCCGCGATAGCGCGCGGCGGCGCCGGAGTTCGGATAACGGTTGACCTGGAAGTCCCGGTATTCCCGCTCGATGAAAAGCTCGTGGCGGGACATGCCCCGGTAGCCGCTGCCGTAGTTAGTGCCATAGTTTCCCCTGAGCGGCACGCCGATGCAGACGCCGATGCACGGCGTCTGGGCCTTGACCGGCGGCGCGGCCGAAACGGCGGTCAGGAGCGCAAGTGCGATGGTGGCTGCAATCTTCACGGGCTTCACCTTTCCCTTCCTTCATGAAGGAACGTTTCTCACGGCAGAATTGATCCCCCGTCAATATACACCATCTGGCATTGAAAGGCCGCGCGACCCCGCAAGCTCTCTCGCCTACAGCGCCGCGCGTTTTATCGGACGCGCAAAGGGCGCTGTAGCACTTTGAAGCGCTGCATGTTTGTTTCCTTAAATCGGGCACGATTTAGGGAAACATGCAGTAGGCTGGCTACTGAATGCTCCCCCTCAAGACCTGCAGGGCCGCGCGTCCACTCGCTGCTGCCTCGTCGGCCGCGGCATGGGGCGGCTCTCCTGCGCGCCGCCGAATTCAAGGAAATAGCATCCCCCGCGCGTGTGTTTTAACGCGCGGTACCCTCAGCACACGGGTCACCCGTATCCACCGTCAATAGTAAGGCGAGACACACACCTGGCGCGGACCGTAATAGGGCTGGAACGTGTTGTCGTAAGCCCGATAGGACCGGTAGCGCGCATAGCACCAGTTCGTGTGCGCATTGCCACCATAATAGGTCTGGCGGTAATAGCGCGGCGCGTAGTAGCGCGGACGGTAGGTCGGGGCGTAGTAGCCGCCATTGTAGTAGCCGCTATCGTAGTAGCCGCCATTGTAGTAGCCGGGGCCGTAATAACTCGGCTGCGCCAGCGCGCCGCCGAGGAGCGCTCCGACAGCAAGCCCGCCGAGCGCCCAGGCCCAGTCATCGTCGCCGCCGCCATGGTGGTGATGATGGCCGCCGTGATGGCCGCCCCATCCGCCCCTGTGTCCGCCGCGATGACGCCAGTACTGGACCGGCTGCACATCCGGCACCCCGATCTTCGGGGCCGTCGGAGCGGAAATGGTGGGAAACGCCATGGCCGGCGGCACGCTCGTCAGCGCCGTCGCCAGCGACAAGGCAATGATAGATAGCCTCTTCATTGGCTTCACCTTTTCCTCCACAGCGCCGCGCGTCAAACGTGGCGCGCAAACGGCGCTGCGGAACTCTAAGTCTGCTGCATATTTTTGTCCTTAATCGGTTTCGATTCAAGCAATTACGCAAGCAGCAGGAAAGCATTTCGTTCAAATAATGGCCGAATCACGGTACCGCGCGACCCACCGCGAAAAAACTGCGATATCTTGCTCGCGAGACGCCCGCTCGACCGCGACGGCCACTACGGCGTTTTCTTCGCTGCCCGTCACATCGCAACAATCAACTTGACCAACGCAATCCGTCAGTGATGTATCCGAACAGGTGTCCGCCATGTCCCCGGGGCTAAACAACAAGCACGGGGAATGAGGAAATTCGCGGCTACGGCCGAGCGAAAAATCATGCCAACTGAGGAACGCCCTGTCACGCCCGCGCCGACCATCGGGAACGCTCTTGCCGCTACGGCGTTATCGTCTCAACCGCAGCGTTCGTCCTGCATGTTCCCTTAAACCGGGATCGTTTTAGGGGTAAAATGCGGGAGGTGGCCTTTTTGCGTCGGAAGTGACGTTCGGGCGCCGGAGAGAGGGCGCATGCTGCACGGCGTCCGTGCTGTGGCCGGATGCTGGAACGGACACAGGAGCAATGCCATGAGAGTATCTCTGAAAACACTCGTCCTCACATCCGCCCTTGTCGGCGCGGCCGCACCGGCCCTTGCCGACATGTACTATGTGGATCGCGCGCCGACAGGCAGTATCTACTACGCCGATCCGACACCGGACGTCGTTTACGTCGATCCGATGCCCACCGGCAGCATCTATTATCAGCGCTCTTATCGGATTCCGCCGGCGAACCTGGGGGCGGCCCGCGATCGCTACACCAACGAATACCAGGGCAGCCACCAGAACGACTACTACCTGGGCATCACGCCCCCGCCAACAGCGCCGTGAGGCTGTGGGATGTCGTCATTGCTGCATGATTCCTTAAATCGGAATCGATTTAAATCATGCAGCAATTCAAAGCGCTACAGCGACCTTTGCACGTCCGGTTAGACGCGCGGCGCTGTGGCAGGAGGCTGCTCCAGACACTGGAAACTGCCAGTGTCAAGGAAAATATTCCTATAATTGCTCAAACAGAGCACCGCCCTCTCCATATTCACGCAAGCCCTTGTCGAAGAGCAGCGCGTTGAGGCCGCGTTTCAACCATGCGAGTTGCGGCTCCGGCATCAGCCGCAGGCCCTCATAGTCCATGACGCAGACGTTGAAGACAGTGGTTTTCACCTGCCGTCCTTCCGCGCATCCGGAAAGCACGCTGTCGAGCCGCATCATCCGATCGGCGGCCTTCAGCGCGATCCGCGCGCGCTCCTCGGTCGTCTCGCCCGGGTGTCCCGCGACGCGATCGAGCGCCTGGGCCCGCACGCTCGGGTAGGCAATGCCGTTCCGATGATAATAGCGCGCCATCGCCACGGCATAGTCATCGCCCGCCTCGCGCTGCTCGGCGGTGATTCGCCCGTCCAGGAACAGGCGGCCGAGCGTGTAGCCGGCAAAGGCGCTCGTTGTGTCCAGCCCGTGCATGCGCTTGCGCGCCGCCAGTGCCACCGCGATCATCTCCTTTTCGCTCTCCTGTCTTGACCATTCCGGCCGGATCTTGCCGCAGGCAAAGCGCGCGGCATTGACCTTGCGCGGGCGTCCAAGCTGGGCCTTGCGCTTTGCACGCAGTTTGTGGGCTTTGCTCGTCATTTTCGGGGTCCTTTCAAAAGCGGGGTAGGAAAAGTGTGAAGCGGTTTTGCGTCTAGCCCGCGTCAACAAGAAGCGGGGTAGGAAAAGTGGTTCCCGGCATCCGTTCCTCGCCGCGCGATAGGAGAGCACGGTGAGGAAAATGTCCGTCCGTCTCGTCCCAGTCGGGCGCGGAGCACGTGAATCGATTTCTCTGAAATCAAGCGCAACTCCTTGAAACGCTTACGCCGATCGCCAAGCCACGACCGGCTCAGGCCTCCGCGGATCGCCGTTGGACGACGCCGAGTACGGTCACATGGTTGCGGCGGAAGATGCGGCCGATCAGCGGTAGCGAGAGGTCCTTGCGGGCGTCGTAGACGGCGCGCATGCAGGCGTGCCGGGGCTCGACCAGCCGGCGCTCGCGCCGCACGCTGATGATGTCCTCCCAGCTGACCCCCGGGAACCGTTCGAGCACCGCCGCAACGATCTCCTCGACCGGCGGCCGGTCGCCGTCCTCGGCCTCCTCGCCCGCCCGCTGTCCAAGCAGCACCTGCGCCTGGGCGATCAGCCGCGCCCCGGCATCGGCAAGCTCCGTCTCGAGCGCCGCGATCCGCCGCGCCTTCGCCGCGTTGTCGCTCGCAAGCGCTTGGACCCGCCTTTCGAGCTCCGCCGCCGCGGCCGCCGAAACGACCGCGTTTGTCGGCCGGACCAGCCGTTCGCGCACGGCGCCGTAGTGCTTGCTGAGCCGTGCCAGTTGCGACTGTGTTTCTTCCGAAGGGTTCGTCATTCCTCTCTGCTGTTTCCCCTGCCGGCGCGCTCTTTGCCGGCCCTTGTTCTGCGAGCCCAACAATGGCTCAATTCATTTGCCGGCTAAGTTTTTCTCAACCGACATGGTAACTGCACGAAGCGGTCGACGGACACAGCCACCTGCACCGTCTTCGCCATCATTTTTGTCGAGACCGGCGCCGCGATCCGCCATCCATCGATGTTCTCGAATTCCCGCACGGAGCCAGCCGGCGGGAACTCCCTCGGCCGCGGTCGGCGACGTCTGGTTCGGGTGCGAAGCCCTGTCGGTTGAGATCCAGCCGGCAGGGCTTCGCGCTGACCGCCGGGGAGGAGAGCGGCGATCAGTTCTGCGGGGTGCAGGAAAAGTGCGAAGCGGTTTTCCGTCTGCAGCCCGCCCCCCCAAGAAACCTCAGGAGTGCAGGAAAAGTGCGAAGCGGTTTCCGTCTGCACCCCACACTCCCAAGAACCACGGGGCGCGGGCTTTTCCACACCTCAAAGCCGGGGAAGATCGTGCGTGGCGCCCTTCTGCCGACGCCGCTCGGTCCCCCTTCGCGCATCGCAGTAGATGCTCCACAAGACTGATCTAGGGCACCGCCGAAGGCTTGAAAGGCGCGCACCGGACGAAGGTCGGTAAAATCTTACGCTGCCGCCTCTTCATCACCATCCTCCGTTGTTCGCGTTTCCATGTCGGCATGAATGACATTGTTCATGTTGTCATGTCAACATGATTTGTGTTATTCATGTCGATATGTTCCGAACCACGAGCAAGAAACATGTTCCGAGCCATGAGCGACAAAGCTGAAAGATTGCGCGAGGCGCGCCGGAAGGCCGGCTATCGGTTTGCCTCCGATGCCGCGAACGCGCTTGGCGTCATCGCCTCGACCTATCGCGCCCACGAAAACGGTCAGAACGACTTCGAACTCGCCGAAGCCAAGATCTACGGCCGCCGTTTCAATGTCGATCCGTACTGGCTGCTGGAGGGCGACCGCCGGACCGGCAACAGTGCTGCGCCCGTGGAGCCAGTGGGCGTCTACAAGCCGAACGGCACGAGTGTCACCCCGATCGTGGGCCAGGGCAAAAAGATCCCGGTCTTCGGCCAAGCCGTCGGCGGAGTGGATGGTGAATTCCTAATGAATGGCAATGTGTTGTACGAAGTCATGGCGCCGCCGATCCTCTCGGACATTTCCGGCGCTTATGCAGTCTCGGTTTCCGGCGATTCCATGTATCCGCGCTATGAGGACGGTGAGGTCTGCTTTGTCGACCCCAAACGTCCGGTGAGGCGCGGCGACTACGTGATCGCCCAGATCCGGCTCGAAGAAAATGGCGCGCTGCTCGCCTACGTCAAGAAGTTCGTCCGCCACAACACCGCCGAATTGGTGCTCGAGCAGTTCAACCCGCCAAAGGAACTCCGCTTCGACGCCAACACCGTCCACTCGGTCCACTACATCGCACTCGCCGGGAACGCGTGAGGCGCGGGTGGCGGCGCCTCACCCTACCGGCCGTCATCCTCGGGCTTGACCAGAGGATCCGAACACGGACAGCAGATGGCGCCCTGAACATAAGCGGTGACTCGGTTCTGGATCTTCGGGTCAAGCCCGAGGATGACGGAACGGGGAATGCCCGTTGCCCCCATCAAGTCAGTTGAGCTGCGTGGATGCGCCCCGCGCCGCTCTTGATTCCCCATCGAACAAAATTCCATGTCGACAACACCAAAACAACACGATCCGTGTTGACATAGACAAAGTCGCACGCGATGTTGCGGTCAACACAAACAACACGACCGATGCGGCAGCCAGACCCATCGGTGACCGGGAGAGCGCGCCGGCATGTCCATCCTCATGATAAAATCCGGCCTGCACGGCCACATCGACGAACTCTTTGCCGCCGATCTTCGCCGATCGAGCGATGCCGAGAACCAGCAGGCGCTGAAGACCTTTCTGGCGAGTGTTTATTCCAGCCTCGCCTCGCTTGCCTGGCATCTCGGCGCCGATGGCAATGTGTTCCAGCGCGAGGCCCTGCCCGCCTCCGAGCTCACTGACGACGCCTTCTTCGCGCTCAACCACGAGCGCGAATTTACCGTAGGTGGCACCGGCCGCGACCAGCGCCAGGTCGGCACCCACAATCATCGCCAGCAGTTTTAGGTGGTCATGATGCGCGCCGAAACCTACGCCGTCGTCAATCTCGCCGCCTTGAACCTGATCGAGGCGATGAGCGCCGCCTATTATGCGACCGAAGCCGAGGCCGCCGCCCGGCATGCCTTTCGTGTGAGGGAAATGCTGAAGAAGATCGCTACCGCGCTCGAACGGGAGCCCGCCTATGGGACTGTCGAAGCCCTGCATGTTGTGCCAACGTTGGGTGATGCGACGGGGAACGCGCCGAAGCCCGCCGGCATCGCGCCCCCTCAAGCGACAAAGCCCGCCTCCCCTCGCTTGACGCTCGTATCGGGCCGCTCGGCCGCGCCAGCAAGCCCGGCTGAACGGTAGCCGGCATAAGAATAGGGCCAGCGAGGCCCTGCCCCGCACTTTCGCCTTCGCTGCGTCTCCTTGATCGGCATCAAGGTGCGCGCCCCGGCGAGCGACTAAAAGCTTCTTTCATGGATGGTATAGAGAGCGCTCCGGGAAGAGTGCGCGATCCGAAACCAACTGTATGTTTCCTTAAGTCGCAGCCGATTTGAGGATAAGACATGCAACGCGAAGTGCTGCAGCATCCCCTGCGCGTCCGACAAGACGCGCGGCGCTGCCGTTAAGGAGGGGTGTCATGTTCGTCAGGGAAATGACCGAGCAGGAATGTATCGCGCTCGTCGCCTCGGGCCGCCTCGGCCGGCTCGCCTGCTGCCGGGAGGGCAGGCCCTATATCGTTCCGATCCACTATGCGCTCGCCAGCCGATGCCTCTACGGCTTCTCGATGCTCGGACAGAAGATCGAGTGGATGCGCGACAATCCTTGCGTTTGCGTCGAGGTCGACGAGCTTGTGAGCCACAACCAGTGGAAGAGCGTCGTCCTCTCAGGCCGCTACCTGGAACTGCCGGATACCGATCAATGGCGCCATGAGCGCCTGCATGCCTGGTCGCTCCTCGAAAAGCACGTCAACTGGTGGGAGCCGGGCGGCCTGAAGCCCGGCCCGCAGCCGATCGCAGACGCCTCCCCGCATGTTTTCTATTGCATAGACATCGAGGAGATCACCGGCCGCGCGGCGATGGCGGGCGAACCGGTATAAATGCCGTTTAAGCCTCTCTTCCGGGGCCGTTCCTTCGCCTCATGCAGAGATTGCGATGATCTCGAGCTCTTGATCGCCGACGCCGACGACATCGCCGACGGCTTTGCCCATGAGAATCCTTGCGACCGGCGAGACATAGGAAATCGATCCCGCCTTAGGATCGGCTTCGTCCTCTCCCACGATCCGATAGGTCTGCACACGCCCGTCGTCACGGCTGAAGGTGACCGTGCTGCCGAAGGCAACGGTGTCGTTTGATGTCGGGTCGGGCACAAGCTGGGCCGAGCGAACGCGTTCCGCAAAGTAGCGCAGATCGCGCAACGGGTTTGCCGCCTGCCGCCGCCGTTCGTTCACGTCTTCGATCGCGTTCGTCGCATCATAGGCTTCGCGCGCCTGCCGGAGCTGCATTTCGAGCGCCTTCAATCCCGCTTCCGTGACCAGGTTCGGATGGGGTGAAATCGCACGGTCGGGCAGCAGGGTTTCCGCAGCCGTTTCGGCACTTTCTTCCTTGACGAAGGCAACGCTCACGATCGAACTCCGTTTAAAGCAATTCCAGGAATAGTGTATAGCGGTTTTCCATCTGGAATTGCGCAGTCTAGAGGAGCAATTCCCGGAAAAGGGTGTAACGGTTTTCCGTCCGGGAATTGCGTCTTTTCAAGGACGCGATGTCTGACAGCGCCGGCGAAAACAACAGCGTTGTCAGAATCCGGATGCGGCGACCACGGACCCGACCAGTGGCCGATGCGGATGCCTACTATACGATGTTTCCGATCGCCGGCGCGACTGGAATCCCGCCCGGTGCCCAGCGTCCGCTTCCGGCGCCCATGCCGATCTCCACCGTCAACCTCCGCGCGTCCACAATTTGCCAGACACTTCGACATTTCTGTCATGACTTTGCCCTCTAGCAGAGGTTGAGATATCCACCACCCGATTCGTCGCCGACAGAAAGGTCACAAATGACAAGCCTAAAACTGGCAGCTTTCAGCCTGATCGTCTCAACGCTCCCCTTCTCGCCCGCTGCGGCAAACGAAGACGCCTTCCAGTCGAAAGCGAGCGCCGCCTTTGCGGGCGTCATCGAGGAATACAAGATTCCCGGGCTCGTCGTGGGCATGACCAAGAACGGCGAGCATGGCTTCTATGCGACGGGCCTCGCATCAAGTGCCGACAACCGTCCGGTAAACCCCGACACGCTTTTCGAGCTGGGATCGATCAGCAAGGTCTTCAACGTGACGCTGGCGGCGCTCGCCGAACAGCGCGGCCAGCTATCCCTGGATGACAAGGTTTCCCGCCATCTGTGCGCCGACGCCTGCTCGATCGGCAACGACATGATACTCATGGATCTCGCGACCCATCATTCCGGCGGGCTGCCGCTGCAGGTTCCCGATGACATCGCGGACACGAAAGAGCTCGTGAATTGGCTCCAGGACTGGCAGCCGCCACAGCCTGGAACGCGCAGCTATTCCAATATCAGCATCGGCCTTCTTGGCCACATCGCCGCAAGCGCGATGGAAATGGACTATACGCAGGCGGTCGAGACGGTGCTGATCCCCGCATTCGGTCTTGAGAACACCTTTATCGACGTGCCCGCCAAGGCGATGGACAACTACGCCTTCGGCTACGAGCGCAAGACCGACAAGCCGATCCGCGTCACCCCGGGCGTCCTCGACGCGGAAGCCTACGGCATCAAATCGAGCGCGCGCGACATGCTGAAGCTCCTGGATGTGGAACTCGGAAACGCGACCGTTTCCCCGGAGTTGAAAGCGGCTGTTGAGCGCACTCGGGAAGGCCAGTTCAGAACCGCCAAATTCACGCAGGACATGATCTGGGAGCAGTACCCCTGGCCCGTCGATCTCGAGACGATGGTGGCGGGTAACGGCTATGATTTCATCCTTCATCCGCAGAAGGCAGAAAGGATCAAGCCGGCGCTTGCCCCGCAGAAGGATGTCATCATCAACAAGACGGGATCGACGAACGGCTTCGGCGGCTATGTCGTGCTGCTTCCGCGCGAGAACCTCGGTATCGTCGTCCTCGCGAACAGGAACTATCCCAATGAAGCGCGAGTTCGGGCAACCTATGCCCTGATCGAAGCGCTGCTTTCGAACTAGGGCATAGACTCATAAGGATCTGATATCGTGACCTGGATAGCCCACGATATGTCTTCGACCATGTATGAGCGCCACGACGGCGGCAATAGCTTTTAGCTATAGGATGCCAACGCATTACAGCAGCCTCCTAGTCGCCATTTCGACCTGTATCGTTTTTCTGTACGGTTCCATCCGCTTGGGTGTCGGAAAGCGGTTTCGCGTGCCTCTACGGAGGATGTCTGCAGTCGTAGGGTTGCTCTTTGCCAGCTACTTGTTGATCGATGCCTTTGAGGGCTTTTCGATCCTCGTCGGCGTTGGAGTGCTGCTCGCGACGTACGGTCTCTTTGATCCAGAGTTTGGGCGATGGCGAGCAAGCGAGTTAGGAAGCAACCAGGTGTATCATAATTGGCTTGATCGTTGGGACGAGCGGCGGGCGCGGCGCGGTGAGGAAGCGAAGAAAGTAACGGATTTCATTCTCGACGCCGGCAGGGCCATTCCGGGCGAGAAGAGGATAGAAACCATCGACGAGTTTTGTGTCCTTGCGGACCAGGCCCTGTCTGATTCAAGCTTTTACGATGAGCCGAGCGGGAGCACTCAGGGCTTTGAAAGGGACGATGGGTGGCTCAGATTTCCATCGGGCATTTCTACTGACGTCGAAGAGAACAACGTCGTTTGGGCAAAAATCACCGAGAGCGGCTCGCTCGATCAGGCATTGGTGATTTTTCATCACTGGAATGCCAGCGCCCGAAATCGTCAGATTGCCAAGTTTTCTCGCAGCGTGGGATCACGGTTGTCGAGATTGCTATGCCTTATCACTTCGAGCGCAGCCGTCCCGGCTCGCTGTACGCCGATTATATGCTTAGTTCGAATCTCGGCCGAACGATCCAATCTGTAAGGCAGGCCGTATGGGACGGGCGAAAGCTCATCCGCTGGCTGAAGAGCGAAGACTATCGAGAGGTCTCGGTTCTCGGCATGAGCCTTGGCTCATGGGTTGCGGGATTGATCGCTGCGCATGATCCGGGTGTATCGAAGGCCTCATTATTTTTGACGGCGGGTAGTCTCGCAGACATGGTTTGGACGGGGGGCGCGCGACCCGATCGATACGTGACAGCCTTGAGCCCGTAATTGAGCTCACCGATCTCCGAAAGGCATGGAGTCCGCTCAACTTGGAGAATTACGCGCATAATCTGGCACGGCCTGGTCTCGATCTTCACGTTGTGTTGGCTGAGAGAGACAAAGTGGTTTTGCCAGAGCTGTCGGAGAAATTCATGCCGTTTACTGCGAAGGTGACATGATCGTCGCTGGCAAAGAGAGTGACCCTGTTACCGAAAGCCGCAGAAGGCCTCAGGCTGCGGTGTTGGGACGTGACCAGTGCCCACCTTAGATCGCGTAGATCAACGGTCACGTCCTTCTCACTTCGCAATTCAAATCGATGTTTTGGTCCTGCCGGAAGATCGTTGATCACGGCGGCCTCGCATCATTCGTCGCCTTGATAGTGCTGTCAGCTCTCCGATTGAGGTTGGAGAGTGCCTATGCGCGACTGGAGTCGAGCTGCTCGTTCTTCTGTATGACTTCTTGCGCCTTTGCATAGCTTTCGATCAGCAGCTTGTAGGGCGGGAAGATCAGGGTGTACAGCTCGGCCCACTGCTGGGCATCGTCGCGGTGCCAAGTGCTCTGCAGCTCAGACGCGACAGCGGCGGTGTCTGTCGGGACGACACCAGCCTGCACGATGCGAGCCAGCCTGATCTCCTGCGCCATCTTGGAGTAGGTGCCAGAGGCGTCGACAACCGCGAATACTTTATAGCCCTCCTGAACGGCACTGATTGCGGGGAACGCCATGCATACGCTCGTGACCGTGCCTGCGACGATCAGCGTCTTCTTTCCAGTCTTTCGCACAGCCTCAACGAAATCTGGGTTGTCCCAGGCGTTGATCTGACCCGTGCGCGCGACATATTGAGCGTGCGGTGCGGCCTCATGAATCTCGGGAATCAGGGGGCCATTGGGTCCCTGCGGAACAGACGCTGTTGTAATTACCGGTATCTTGCAGAGCGTGGCCATTTTGGCGAGCGCGATAGCGTGATTACGCAATACCGGCATCGGCATATCGGCCACGGTTTGGAAGAGACCACTTTGATGATCGATCAACAGCATCGCGGCGTCCTTGGGGTCGATCACCGGACGAGCCCCATTGAAATTAGCGGGTGCGGTCATGGAGTAATCCTTCCTCTTGGGCTGTGGTGGCGCCTTGGTGTGTTTCTAGAACTGAAGGGGCGCGAGCTAAATTAACGCGAGTTGAAACCGCTTTGCTAGACTAAGACTAGCGCTTACAGAACCCTGTGTCAGGGCAGATCGAAACAATCGGGCCCCCAGCGACGCTATCACAGCAAGCGTCGGGTAGCTGTCGGTGATGTCGGAAGCCTTAAAGGGGCTGCCGGCGTGCAGCGCATCGTAAGGTAGCGCCTTCCCGCAGTACAAGCCAAGGGTATAGCCAGACGCGATACGGCAACCGTTCTAGATGGCGTCGTCGTCTGCCGACACTCGCGAAGCCAGCAATGGCGACTGCTCAGCAACTTCCATCAGCCCCTCCCAAGGAAGCGGCGGGGTGAAGAATTTCACAAGGTAGTCGATAAACATCCGGATCTTTGTAGATACGTGATGTGTTGGCGGATAGATCGCGGCTATCGTATAAGGGGGTTGCACGGTGCCAGGGGGCAGCGCCGGGATAAGCGTTCCTTCGCGCAGCTCCTTGGCTACGAGGAACATCGGCATTGATACGATCCCCACCCCCGCACCGCCATATCTCTCATTGCTTCGCCATTGTTCGTGACGATTCGACTACGCATGGTGACCGATACGGGCTTCCCACCGGCCCTTTCGCTTTCGAAATCCCAGATGCGATTGGCGTGAACGTAGGCGTAATCGATGCAGGTGTGCTCGGTGAGTTCGGCGACACTCTTTGGAAGCCCGTGTGCCTTTGCATAGCTCGGACTACAGCAGACGAGCCGCGTACATTCGCAAAGCTTGCGCGCCTTCAGGCGAGAATCTTTCAGATGCCCTATGCGGATGCCAAGATCGTAACCGCCGTGAACGAGGTCAACGAGACGATCCTCATAATCGATGGCCATCTCCAATTCAGAATGGCGCCGCGCAAATTCTGCAATCAACGGACCGAGATACATGATACCAAACGACATTGGTGCCGTGATGCGGAGCTGCCCTTGCAGGGGCCTCTGCCCTTTTGCTGACAGGCTTTCTGCTGTTTCATTGATCTCGTGCAGCAGCGGGACAATGCGCTCGTGGAAAGCCTCGCCATTTTCTGTCGGTCGAACCTGACGGGTCGACCGCCGAAAAAGCTCGACGCCCAAAGCGTGCTCCAGATCACTGATACGCTTGCTGACGACAGACTTAGATAGATTCATGCGCTCGGCGGCGGCCGTGATGCTGCCAGCCTCCATCACGCGAACAAACGCCAGGATATCGTCGAAACGCCATCGCATCGTTCTACCGTATCGAACAATAACTTCGATGGGAAGCCCCGCGGCCTGCTTGCGCGGCCGCATTATTCATGCCAGGTGACACCACCCTCGAGGTGCGGACCATCAATGGCATTCCCCTCTACAATGCGGACGCTCCACATCAAGAGACGCGAGCTGCCAGCCCTTCTCCGCGACGTACATCTTGAGAGTCGCTGCGGTACCGGCGCCGAGCGAGGCGAACAAGAGGTTGAAGGGCGGCGGGCCTGCACCTGTCCTCCCATGTTTTGGGCTAATACATGTCGCCCAAAAGTGCGCAGCGGTTTTGAGCGACACGCATAAAAGCAGTGACCTAAAGCGTGTCGCATGCGTCCGATGAACGCGACGCGCTTTACAGTGCCCGCGCGTCCAATCGGACGCGCCAAGGCCGCTGTAGCACTTTGATTTGCTGCATGATTTATCCTTAAATCGATTCCGATTTAAGGATAAATCATGCAGCGTTTGCGATCGGTACGCTTCAGCCAACCAACAAGCGTGAATGCTTGCCGAGCAGTACGCGCAACAGGAAGATGATCACTAGGCAGCTGAGCAATCCGAGACAGAAGATGATGGCTCCTCCGCCGATCAAGTTCCAGGTCGAATCCGGTGATGCAACAACAGCGGACGCGATCCGAAGACAGATGCGAAAAACGAAGCCGTGCAGCAGATAAAGTCCGAAAGCACTCAATGCGACCAGATCCAAAGTGCGTGCAACCACCAGGGGAAGGTCCTTGCACCGTCGCCAAAGCCAGATCAGGATGAGAGCGCCAAGAGCGAGCTTTTGGACAAAATGTACGCTCTCCCGCAGCGATGTCGGCCCCCATTTGTCTATGCCATGAGTGTATAGGAACCAGAGTAAAGCCGTCGTGATAGCCGCAACAACGCCGAGCAGCGGCAGATATCGGGCGATCGCGCCCAAACGTCCCTCCACGTCCTCACCCATGTACAGGCCGATGACGTAGGTGCCGGTGAAGAAGATGCACGTGGCGATCGTGACGTCGGTTCCTGTCCGAGAGAAAAAGAGCGGCAAGGTAACGGCCGCAATTAGCATCGGGTATCTCGCGGCAGTGGTAAGCAGCCGATGAAGGATCGGACTGAGCGCGTAGAGCAGTACAACCACCGGGATATACCAATAGGTGTTTTGAGCTTCGCCCCAAAGAACGTTGTAGGAAAGAAACTTTGTGAGCGCGATTAAATCGTGGATGCCCTCAACGCCGTTCCATCTGAAGAATAGTAGCGTCGAGAACAGCATAGACATCACGATATATGGCACGACGACTCTTAGGAATCGCTGCTTGTAAAACAGAAAGGTGGGTCTCTTTGAAAGACGCGTTGAATAAATTATTCCGGATATTATCGCCAAATACATCGTCGTGTCATGAAACAGAATGTCGTTCACGATTAAGAAGCGATTCGACGGAGGAACTTGCTCGTCAAAGCCCCGCAGCATGAAGACACGACATGCATGCAGAACGAGAATCTGAAGAATTGCCACTGCACGAAAATAGTGGATGTAGACGAGATGGCCACTCGTCAAGAGCGTAGCATGCAGTTCAACCGCGGAATCACTGGGTTTTGTGATCAGGTCGACCAACGCCTGGCATCCTGAGTGAGTTGCAGCCGAAACTTCACATTCCCACCAAGATTTGTAAATATATCCAACGGTCTAGTAAGGGTGGCGTAAGTTATTAGCCTCGTACGCGGACAATCGTTCGAGGCTACATTCTTTACATGGCAAGGGCATTCTGGATGCTTTTTTGGGTATTGTAGTTTTTTCTACTGGATGCAGAAAAAAACGGCCCATGCCTTTGGCACAGACCGACAACAGAGGTCATCCTATTTACTATAATAGGAGTTTACGGGAGCCGGCTGCTCCGCGCCACGGACTTTAGTCTTATAAGACGGACGCAAGGGTCTTAGAATCTGCCAGCCCCTAACTGAAATGTGGAAGGACTGTAAGCTGGTCCTATTTGGCCAGCGGTCTCGACAAACCTCCGTTACCTGCCTCAGCCTTTCTCAGATCTCGCCTCCACGAAAGCATGGCGAGAAACGGGTGATGGAAGAACAGGTGACGCCTGTCAGAGGCTCATGAAAGCGCCGTAGCAATTCAAAGTGCTACAGCGACTTTGTGCGGCTGAAAAGACGCAGGTAGCCGACGTTGGGCCGAGTCTGTCACTCGGCGCGCTCGCGCTCTTTCTCGACGGCATGGACTAGGGAGTGAACCACCACGGCATAGAACAACAATCCCGAAGCCGATCCGAGCACGCGCCCCCGCATGAGCTGCAGAAGGCCGATCCCTCCCAGAGCCGAGGACAACATAGGGCTCCCCAGGAGGCGGTGCGCTGCGTAAGAATGCCAGAAGAATTCGCTTGCAGGGCCCAATGTTCGCCTTCGCAAGACCTGCAAAAGACCGAACCCGAGAAGCCCCGCGCCAGCCGCCTTGAGAAGACCGGTGTGACCCACGGGTTTCAGCGCGCGCACGACGGCGCGGTTGCTGAGTGTGCCGGGTCGCTCGGCACGAAGCTCGAAGATACGGCGGGCCGCGGCGTCGTCGCGGAGCGCGTCGATATCACTCGAGTGCCATATGGTGATACTACCTGTCTGATGGTTCGTCTTCAGCTCGGCGATAACGCCGTTGTCGGCGAGATCCCGCGCGACGCCCTGGAAGAATGATGCATCGCCACGCTTGGAAGGAACTTTCAGGCGCACGCGCCCGGGTGACTCATGTTCAAGGAAGGCGATCGGCAGCATGTCGTCCATCTCCCCCAAAGGGTGACCAACACGGATGTATCAGGGTATCGTTAGACACCCACGCCTGACCACGGGCAGCGATCCACGCCCGAACGAACATTATAGCAGCTGTTGCCATGCTTGTTGATTCTGTGGTTGTCGGGTGTTGAAAAGTTTTCTACGGCGCCGCTCGTCCAATCGGACGTGCAAAGGTCGCTGTAGGCTGAGCCCCGGCAGCGCGTCGATCAGAGAGGTTATGCCATGGCACCGGATCGCATTCGATCACTTGATACCCCAACCCCGGCTTCAGGCACCCTACCGCCGCCTCGTTCCGAAGATTTCCTGCGGCGGCGCCTCAAGCGCAATCGCACCCTGGCGACATCGCTTCTTGTCACCATGGGCGCCGTCTTTGTCGGAACACATTTCGTTGCCGACCCCGGCTTCGCCACAAGGCTGCTTCGCGCCACGGCCGAGGCGGGAATTGTCGGCGGGCTTGCCGATTGGTTCGCGGTGACGGCGCTTTTTCGGCACCCGTTGGGCATTCCCATTCCGCACACGGCCATTATCCCGAACAGCAAGGAGCGCATCGGGCAGACCCTTGGCCGTTTCATTGAACGTCACTTCCTGACCCAGGAAGTGTTGCTGCGCAAGCTCAAGAGCGCCAACGCGGCGCAGCGTTTTGCGAGATGGCTGTCGACCCCGGAGACTGCACCGGTCATCGCAAACGCCGTCGTCGCAGCGATGCCCTACCTCGTTCGCTCTCTTGATAGTCACGACCTGCGCGAGTTCGTCCGGCGCACGCTCGGCAGGCAGCTCCGGCAAACAGATATCGCGCCCGTCATGGGCCGCGTGATTCACATGGTTACCGCAAGCGGCGAAGCGGATGTCCTGTTCGAACGCGTCCTGGGCGTCGCCGCCCAGTGGCTCGAAGACAACCGCGACCAGATCTACCTTCTGGTTCAGCAACGCAGTCGCTGGTGGATCCCGAAGACCATAAACCGGAAAATTGCCGACGCGATCATCACCGGCTGTGCCGATCTCCTCAACGACCTCAGGGAGCCGGAGAGCGAGGTGCGATTTAAGTTTCGCGAGGCGCTCGCCCATCTGATCAATGAGCTCATCAATTCCCCGGAGCAGCGCAAGCAGATCAACGCGTCCAAAAATCGTATCCTCGAGCATCCGGATGTTCAGGCCTGGGTCGCCGCCGTTTGGCAAGAGACCTCGCGAGTGATGCTCGAAGACCTGTCGCAGCCAACCTCGAAAGCACGCGCGGCCGTTGAGAAGATCTGCATGCTCATCGGCAAGACGCTTGCGACCGACCAGGCCATGCTGAAACATATGGACGCGTTTCTGGAGGAACTCGCCGTATATCTGGTCTCCTGGCGTCACGAGATCGGCAAGTTTGTGACGGAAGTCGTCAGAAGCTGGGACAGTCCGACGCTCGTGGAGCGCCTGGAACTCGTCGTCGGCAGCGATCTCCAGTACATCCGCATGAACGGCACCATCGTCGGCGCCCTCGCCGGCAGCCTTATCTTTCTCACCTCTCAATTGATCGGGTAGCCGCATTCTTCGTGCGGAGCGGCTACTGCATGGCTGCTCAAATCGGATGCGACAGCAACCTTTGCGCGTCCGATCACAATACGCGACGGCAGCTCAATTGGTATTTCGCCTGGAACGAGGGCAGGAGGAGATGCATTGCCGTACCCAACCAACGAGGCAGAAGCTGGCTGCTGTCGTGTACTGTGGCATCCGATTGAACGCGCGGCGCTAAAGGCCATTCCGACTGTAGTCATACTGTCATGCTCGCGGCCTATATGGACCGCAACGCGGACCCCATGTGGGGCTGGAAATTCCGGAACACGATGAGCAGACGAGCAATGCCGAGCAGAAATTATGCCCAGATCATCCATCGCGCACGGGGGCGAGTGCGCATCAGGATCCCGGCACGACGACATCACGCAGCGTACTTCAACGAACTTCGGGCAAATCTCCTAGCCTGCGAAGGCGTTCTCGCCGTCCAGGTCAACCCACTCACCGCAACGGTTCTGATCGAGCATAACGAACCGTGTGACGTGACCGCCCTGAACCACGGGCTCGATCTCGCAAATGCCCGACCTGAACCCGTCTGCGAGCGCCAGACGCTGCCGCCTGTCGCGCGGATCGATGCACACATTCGCACGCTGTCAGGGGGCGAAATGGATCTCGGCGCGCTGATCGTAAAGGTCGCGCTGGCGTTGATCTCGCGCCAGCCGGGAGGTCTGATGGTCGAACTGGGTGTCAAGGCAGCAACCCGCTCTGCGCTCTGGCTCGCGGGCCCCGCAGCCACGCCTGTCGCACCGGCCGGCCTGGAAATTGCGGAGCAACGCCTTCCCGCCGCGGCGTAGTTGTTTCGATCCACCCCATCAATAACGCCGTCTTGAAGGGAACCCGCGAAAATGCCGCGCGCCTACAGGGCCGCGCGTCCAATCGGACGCGCTAAGGTCGCTGTAACAATTTGAATGGCTGCATGATCCTTAAATCGATTCCGATTTAAGGATCATGCAGTAGCCGGTCGCGGTGCCGCAACCCCCTGCCCTCATTCGTGTTCTCGTCACAGGAAAGAGGGCGAAAAGCATCCCCAAACCAATTGAGCTGCTGTCATGTGATGTGGCGTCTGGTTACTTCGCACCATGCGGACGTAGCCATGACACGTTGGCCGGCGCCTCCAACAGCCTGGGGCGGGACTCATTGGCAGGCGCCATTGGCGCTCGCGTGAAGGTGAGCGGCGCGCTCGCATGGCTCGTGCTGGCGCTGAGAGCCGACTTGCGCACCTCGGCGATTGCAAACGGAAGCGTTCCGCCGGCGAGCATGATGCCTGCATCAAGGATGCCGAGCGGTGCGAGGCCGAGCAGTCTGCGGATGCCGGGCACGAACAAGGCAGCCGACTGCGCCGCCACCGAACCGGCCAGAATGCCCGTGAGTGCCGGGTTGGCGGGGCTGGATCCGCGATCGAAAACACTACGCGTGGACGAGCGGCAGGTGATCGCATGGAGCAGTTGGGCCGTCACCAGAGCGCCGAAGGTCATGGTCCGCACGATCGGCGAAGCAGTCCCATAGCGCATCGCGCCGTAGAGGCCTGCCGCCATGGCGCCTGAGCCGAGCAGCGCCGCCTCGCTGGTGAGCGAGGCGAGATTCTGGACTCCAGGCAGGGCTTTGTCCGCGACCATGGGCCCGTCCTGCATGCCGGCGGCTTCCGGCGGCTCCATCGCGAGACCGAGTCCCGGCAGCACGTCGGAGATGAGATTGATCCACAGGAGTTGCATCGGCGAGAGGACCTCGCCAAGGCCCACGGCCATGCCACACAGCATGACGAGGACCTCGCTGAAATTCGTGCTGAAGAGATAGTGTATCGCCTTGCGGATATTCGTGAAGGTGGTGCGGCCTCTCTCGATTGCCGGAATGAGGCCGCCCAGATCATCCGTGGCGAGATAGACGTCCGCCGTCTCGCGTGCCGCTGCGTACGGGTCCCGACCCAAAGCGATACCGACATCGGCTGCGCGCAGCGCCGGACTGTCGTTGATACCGTCGCCGATCATCGCCACCGTGGCTCCCGATTGCTGCAGGGCACGAATGATCTTGAGCTTCTGTGCGGGGCCGACGCGCGAGAAGGCCTGCGCCCGGCGCGCCGCAACCGCCAATTCGGCCTCCGTCATGCGGTCAACGTCGACGGCGTCGACAATGTCAATGTCTCCCGTCCCGTTCAGGCCGACCTTATGGGCGACGGCTCGGGCCGTCGCCCGCTGATCGCCGGTCAGAATGATCGTCTGGAGTCCGGCCCGATGAAGCTCCGCCATCAGCGATTTCAAACCCGGGCGGACGGGATCGGCCAGGCCGGCGAGGCCAACCCATGTCAGTTCCGCAACCGCCGGTTCGTCTTGCGTTTCGTCGCCAACATCGCGATAGGCAAAACCGAGAACCCGCAGCGCGCGATCCGCCAGTTCGGCGTTGATTCCCTCGATCCGGTCGCGGCGCTCCGGCGTCAGAGGCCTGCGCCCACCGCCGGCCAGTCCCTCCCACCGGCAGCGATCGAGAACTTCGAGAGGGCTTCCTTTCACGGCGAGAAGCAGGCGACCGTTGTTGGCATGCGCGCTCGCCATAAAACGGTAGGTTTCGGTGCGTTGCTGCAGAGACACCTTCGGGAACCCTCGACGCAATGCGGCAACGTCAATTTCACTGTCGATCGCTGCCTGGACGAGCGCCTTCTCGGTAGCCGAACCGTTGAGGATACTGTCGCCTTCGTCTGCCTCGACCTCCGCCTCGCTGCAGAGACAGCCGATCGTGAGCAGCCTTCTCAAGCAGTCGTTTCCGTTTGGGTGCGCCACGGCATCATCATGGCCGTCGAGCCGACTGCCCTCTCCAGCCTGGTAAATCTGGTCTCCGCAGACGGCGACTTCCACGGACATGCGGCCGAAGGTCAGGGTGCCGGTCTTGTCGAAGCAGGCGACCTGCACGGCTGCCATCGGCTCCACAGCTTCGAGCCGGCGCACGAGAATATTGCGTCGTCGCAGGTCCTCGACACCGAGCGCGAGTGTCGTAACAGCGAGCACGGGCAGACCCTCTGGAACCGCGGCCACGACAAGGGACAAGGCCGATCGGGCGGCTTGGTAGAGCGCGATCCCGCGCAACCAGCCGATGCCGACAATGAGTCCGCCCGCATAGAGCGTCAGCCATCCGAGTTGTCGCCCCAGTTCGCCCATTTGCCGCTGCATGGGTGTTTGCGGCGCCAAGGTTGCGCCGACGAGCTGTTGAACTCTTCCGATCTCGGTCCGCGCGCCCGTCGCCACAACAATGGCTGTGCCGCTCCCGCCCGTCACCACCGTGCCGCGGTAGACCATACTGGTCCGCTCCGCGAGCGGAAGCGTCACGGCTACGGGCGCATCGGATTTGCGGACCGGCATGCTCTCGCCGGTCAATCCCGCCTCGCTGACGGTCAGTCCGCGCACGGCGGACAGGCGCGCGTCGGCCGGCACCACCATGCCGCGCTCCAGCATCAGAACATCGCCCGGGACAAGCGTCTCCGCCGCCACCTCGTGCGGATCGCCATCGCGAATTACTCTCGCGGCCTGCGGCGCCGGCAGGTTCAGGCTCTGGATGATCCGCTCGGTTCCGGTCTCGGTCCTGTAGCCAATGGCGGCGTTCACCCCCATCACCGCCAAAATCGCCCCGACCTCGAGCAAGGCTCCGGTGACGAGGGAGACGACCGCCGCACCGGCCAGCAGCGCGACGGGTACGCTATCGAACTGGGCGAGAAAGATGCCGAGGTTGGAGCGCGTTGGAAGCGCTGGTAGAGCGTTGCTTCCCGCAGCCACCAGGCGCTCCCGCGCCTCGTCTTCGGATAATCCACGTGTGCGGGACGTCGCTAGGTCGGTCGCTACCGCTTCCGTGTCCAGATGGTGCCAGCCCTTTTTGTCACGGGAATCGTCGTCGGACGGCCCGATGCCGCTTTGCAGGAGCTCGATGATCCGCCCGATGATCGCCTCGAGTGGCGTGGCTGGATCGTAATGAACGAGCAGATTGCCGGTGAGCGGACTCGCCGCGGCACCGGAAACGCCGCCAATCGCAGGGAGAGTACGCTCGAGAAATCTCTGAACCTGGTTGCTTTCCACGAGCGCATCGATATGAAGACGCGCTCTCCCGGGTGCCGCGGCGTGCACCAGCCGGATGGAGACAGGCGTTGGCGCAACGGCATCGGCAACGGCCACACCTTGCGGCTGATCCTGAAGGTCGCCTTGGCGACCGTGTGCGCCGCCGCTGCTCGACCCGGGCCTTTCGCGCCTGCGTGGCCCACCTGTTGCCATTTGGGGCATACGACCGTCCCTCGCCGGCAGCTTCTCTAGCACCGCGCGTCTTATCGGATGGGCGCTGTAGCAAGTTGAATTGCTGCATGTCGGTGAACCGGCTACGATTCAAGAAACATGCGGCAGGCTGCCGGCGATGTGGTGATTACGTGTCTGTCTCTGCTTTTCGCCGTTACGATGTTGATTTCGCCGCCGGACGTTTAGCGGGCTCCGTCCCACCGTTGGGACTCCCCATTTCGGCACGCGCTTCAGCCACGAGATCTTCGTAGCCTTCGCCGAGTTCAGCCGCAGCAATCCGGCCCTGATCATAGGCAACCAGGCCGGCCTTGATGACGGCCTTGATCATCGGTCTTGCTATGGGAACAACGATCGGCGCGAGCATCAGTGCGCCAACGCCGACGGCAACGCTGGTGAGGACGTTACCTTTCAATGCGTCTTCGAGTAAAGCCATGTCAGGTCTCCCTTTCCGCCCCCTCTAACGCTTCGATGGTAATCGCTGACGAGACAAGCCTCCCTATCGGCAAATCTGCCGAGCCAGCATCAGCCCAAATGATCTTCCCCCCTTCGGAGCAGGACATTCTCCGCGGCAGCCCCCCAAACGCATGCGCCGGCTGCCTGTCATCAAAGTATCACAATTGTTATTGTCATAATAAAGGAAAACCCACCGTACCGCTGTCAATTTCCTGGCTTTTTCCCAGAGCGGGCCCCCTTCGGCTCGCATGCGGGCGAGTCCTCCGAGACCCTCCCTCCGACTGCCGAGTAACTTTCGGAAGGTGAGCGCGACGATGCTCGCCTTCTGGATTGGGGCCTCGCTGCTCCGCCTTCTGCCGGCTGGGCTGGCGTGCTCTGGACCGCGGCCACAGTTGCGAAGGCTACGGTTGCGCCTGCCTTCGAGTAGGAGGCTGCGCTAGTGACTTTATCGTCAGGACACTCCGGTTCGCAGGAACCATTGCCTGCGTGTACGGTTAGGCCCGCATTGACCGCAGAGTTGAGGCAATGAACGAAAACTGGGGAGAAGCCGTCATCGTCCAATTGGGCGAGCGAGTCGAGATCGTCTGGACGCCAGCTCATGCGGTTCGCCTGCTCAATGAGCATTGGACCATCGAACAGGGAGCCGCTTACCTGACCGCGCTCAATCAGTGCACCGATGCAATGTTCGGCATCTATCCGTGGGAGCAGGCCCGCGCATCCTTCATTGCCGCTGTCGAGGAGGCCAAAATCAAGAAGCTGCGCTGACATCATTCGTTCGCCTCGCTTACCCCCCCAAAGCCCCGCAATTTTATGTTGTGGCAAATGAAAAATCTGATTTACTGCCACTTCGCTGCTTGGCTTTTGAGGGGGATATGGCCGATGGAGTGGACGCGCAGGGATATTGTGCTTGGTGGGTTGGCGTCACTTGGGACCGTAACGATCCAGAAACCCACACTCGCAGCGGCGTCTTCCTATTTTTCCGGCACCGCCGTCGACAATGGTGTGACGTACCGAAGCACCAACTTTGCCAAGATCGACAAGAAGTGGCGCCGCCAGGTTGTCAAATATTTCAGCAGTGAGCCGATCGGCACAGTCGTTGTCGATACCAGGCACCATTTTCTCTACCTGATCATGGAGAACAAGACCGCCATCCGCTACGGCGTCGGTGTCGGCCGCGAGGGCTTCAAATGGTATGGCCGCGCCACGATCGATCGGAAGTCGCTCTGGCCACGCTGGACGCCGCCGCCAGAGATGCGTGAGCGCCACCCCGAACTGCCTGAATCGGTCGAGGGAGGCTCGCCGAAGAATCCGCTTGGCCCGCGCGCCATGTACCTGCTTCGCGATGGTGTAGATACCGGCTATCGCTTGCATGGGACGCTGGAGCCGGGCAGCATCGGCAGGGATGCCTCCAGCGGTTGCATCCGCATGTTCAACGAAGATGCAATCGATCTTTATCAGCGCTGCCCCATCGGCACCGCGGTGCAAGTGCTGCCGCACATTGCCGACCAGGCCGAAAGTGCCGCTGAGGTCAGCCAGGCAACTGCGGTCGAATGAGGCCCGGTCGAATGAGGAATATCACGCTGATGTCTGCTTTGACCGGATGCACGAGGCTGCTCGCCGCCGCGGCCATGCTTCTGACGCTCGCCGCCTGCAACACCACCACTGAAATCGCCGCGTTGGAAGAGCCGACCGCGGCGCCGATCACCGGACAGACCAACGATCCGGCGCCCGGTTTCGAAAATGTCGTGGCCGGCAGCGAAGAGGACTTCATCCTGAATGTCGGCCGGCGGACCTACTTCACGAAGGACTCGTCCGCGCTCGATTCCGTCGCCATGGCGACGTTGGACAAGCAAGCCATCTGGCTCAACAGCAACCCGCGTTGGCTGGTCAAGCTGCAGGGATTTGCCGACGATTCCGGGTCCGCGTCAAACATGGAAACGCTGTCGCAGAAACGCGCCGACGCGGTGATGGCCTATCTCGTCTCGAAGGGCGTAGATGCCAACCGCCTGTGGGCCAAGGGTTACGGCAACGACCGCGAGGTTCGTGACTGCACGGACCGCTCCTGCCAGGTTCAGAATCGGCGCGTCGTCTCCAACCTGCGCACCGAGCGCGACGCGCTCTGATCGCGGGATGCTTTGCGGCTATCTTGCTTGACAGCGCCGGCTGAAGAGCGGAAAACACCCCGCATGGGGTTGCGATCACCCCACGAGGCGACAGCCGAAGCATCGCGTCCGATCAACCGCTAGACGGAGGACGCGCCATGCCGTCACTTCTCGAAATTTCATCCGAAAAGCTTGCCCGCCTTATCGGCACCCCGAAATGCCCGGCTCTTATCGATGTGCGCACCGACGAGGATTTCGCAGCCGATCCGCGGCTGGTCCCCGGCTCGGTCCGGCGCGATTACCGCGAATTGCAGCTCTGGATCGATGACCTCTACGGTCAGTCGGTGATTGTCATCTGCCATCGCGGCAAGAAGCTCAGTCACGGCATTGCCGCCTGGCTCCGCCACGCCGGCATTAAAGCCGATGTGCTCGAGGGCGGCTTCGAAGCCTGGGCCGGGTCCGGATACCCGGCGGTTCCCGCCTCCGTCTTGCCCAAGCGCGATGAACAGGGGCGCACCGTCTGGGTGACACGATCGCGGCCGAAGATCGACCGGATTGCCTGCCCTTGGCTCATCCGACGCTTCATCGATCCCAACGCGGTGTTCCTGTTCGTTGCCCCATCGGAAGTCGAGGCGGTCGCGGATCGCTTCCAGGCGACGCCGTTCGACATCGACGCCCCGATCCGCTTGAGCCATCGCGGCGAACTCTGTACGTTCGATGTGATGGTTGAGGAGTTCGGGCTTGCGACGGATCCCCTGCTCCACCTTGCAACGATTGTGCGCGGCGCCGACACGGCGCGCCTGGACCTCTCACCGCAAGCTCCCGGCCTTCTTGCCGCATCGCTCGGCCTGTCGCGTATGTACGCGGACGACAATGAACAACTTGAGGCAGGCCTGCTTCTTTACGACGCGTTTTACCGCTGGTGCCGCGACGCCACCGACGAAACGCACAACTGGCCGAAAAAGGGAGCGTGATGTTGACCGGGATTCTGCGAAACACCAGCCCCGCATCTGAGCACCAGTTGAGCCACGGTATTTCCTTCTCCGAGGCGCTCCGCGTCTGGGCGCGCGTGGCTGCCTTGAGCTTCGGCGGCCCCGCCGGGCAGATTGCGATAATGCATCGCATCATCGTCGAGGAGAAGTGCTGGATCGGCGAAACGCGGTTCCTGCACGCGCTCAATTACTGCACGCTGCTGCCGGGGCCGGAGGCGCAGCAGCTTGCGATCTATATCGGCTGGCTCCTGCACAAGACCAAGGGCGGGCTGGTCGCCGGGACCCTTTTCGTGCTTCCCGGCGCCGTCGCCATCATGGCGTTAAGCTGGATCTACGCCATCTTCGGAAATGTCGGAGCCGTCCAGGCGCTGTTCTTCGGATTGAAGGCCGCGGTTCTGGCAATCGTGCTCGAGGCGGTCATTCGCATCGGCCGGCGGGCGCTCAAGAACAACGTCATGCTGGCGCTCGCCGCCGGGGCATTCATCGCGCTTTTCCTGTTCCGTGCCCCCTTCCCCATGGTCGTGCTGGCCGCGGGCGTCATCGGCTATTTTGGCGGCCGGGCCGGCTGGGCGGCGTTTCTTGCGAGCAATGGCCACGGCAAGGTCGGCGGCAGACAGGTCGCCGACGTCGACAGCGCACTTGGCGAAGAGATTCCGCCCCACGCCCGCCCACCGATGAGCTGGCCGCTCAAGGTCGCCGCGGTCGGACTGCTGCTCTGGGGCGGGCCCGTTTTCGCCCTGTTGGTATTTCTGGGACAGGGCAACGTCTTCACGGACATCTCGATCTTCTTTTCCAAGATGGCCATGGTCACCTTCGGCGGCGCCTACGCCGTTCTCTCCTACGTCGCCCAGCAGGCGGTCGAGCACTATCATTGGCTGAAGCCCGGCGAGATGCTTGACGGTCTCGGCATGGCGGAGACAACGCCCGGCCCGCTGATCATGGTGACGCAGTTCGTTGGGTTCATGGGCGCTTACCGGGAGCCGGGTTCCCTCAATCCTTTGCTTGCCGGCACGTTGGGTGGACTGCTGACGACCTGGGTGACCTTCGTGCCCTGCTTTCTCTGGATTTTCCTTGGCGCACCCTTCATGGAGACGATGCGCAGCAACAAGGCTCTGTCGGCCGCACTGGCCGCGATCACGGCCGCGGTCGTCGGCGTCATCCTCAACCTGGCGGTCTGGTTCGCCTTGCACGTGCTGTTTCGCGAACTCTATGAAGCGCATTGGCTCGGCATGACGATCGACGTTCCGGTCCTGAGTTCCGTCAACGTGGCATCGCTGATCCTGACGCTCGCGGCGATGGTCGCAGTGTTCCGCTTCAACATAGGCATGCTGACGGTCTTGGCCGGCTCTTCCCTCACCGGCCTCTTCTGTGGATTGCTGATGGGGTGGGTTTAGAGCGGAGCTACTCCGGTGCAAGGCATTCATCCGGCCACATATCTTTTCGCAGCGCGGGCTCTGCGCGACTTTGGCGACGGTTTCGTCGCCATCCTGTTGCCAGTCTACCTGCTCGCCCTCGGCTTTTCGTCGCTGCAAGTCGGCGTCATCGCGACAGCATCGCTCTTTGGCTCTGCCCTCCTGACGATCGCCATCGGGTTTCTCGGCGCCCGCCATGATCTGCGCGGTCTGCTTTTGGCAGCCGCCAGCCTGATGGTCGCCAGCGGTGTGGCCATGTCCATGATCAACGATTATGCGCTGCTGCTCGTGGTCGCATTTGCCGGCACGATCAATCCCTCCGCCGGCAGTGTGAGCGTCTTCGTGCCGCTGGAGCATGCGGTGCTCACCCGCGAAGTAGCGAGTGTCGAGCGCACGAGGATGTTCGCTCGCTACAGCCTCGTCGGCGCGCTCGCAAGCGCAGTCGGCGCACTCGCCGCGGCACTGCCCGACCTGATGACGCGCCTGGCGCTGGGGCATCTGGCAGCCATCAAGCTGATGTTCGTTCTCTACGCGGTCGTGGGCATCCTTGGCGGCCTTCTTTATGCACGGATACCGTCTCGCCCCGCGAGCCGCGAATCCGACAAAACCACGGCACTCGGCCCCTCGCGTGCCATCGTCCTGAAGCTTGCAGCCCTGTTCAGCCTCGATGCATTCGCCGGCGGATTCGTGGTCCAGTCGCTGCTCGCCCTCTGGCTGTTCGAGCGGTTCAACCTCTCGCTCTTTGAAGCCGGTGTGTTTTTCTTCTGGACGGGCGTGCTGTCGGCGTTCTCGTTTCCCGTCGCCGCGTGGTTATCGAAGCGGGTCGGGCTCATCAACACCATGGTGTTTACGCACATTCCCTCCAGCATCGCCCTGGCGCTTGCGGCATTCGCGCCGAGCCTCCCATTGGTGCTTGTCCTGCTGCTCATCCGAGCGGCACTGTCGCAGATGGACGTGCCGACACGCTCGTCCTATGTGATGGCAGTCGTAACAGAGGCGGAACGCGCTGCTGCCGCAAGCTTCACCTCGGTGCCGCGCAGTCTTGCCGCAGCCGCCAGCCCAGCGCTTGCGGGCGCTCTCTTTGCTGCGTCCTATCGCGCCTCGCCGCTCCTCATCTGCGCCGGACTGAAGATCACCTACGACCTCCTGTTGCTGCTGCAATTCCGGCACCTCAAGCCGCCCGAGGAATGCTGAACGCGGACCTCACTTTAGTTTAAGGGTGGCAGCGTCATTGACTTGCCATATGCATCCATTATTCTGGATATATGGATGAAAACCAAGCGATCACTGCCCTAGCCGCCCTTGCGCAGCCGACGCGCCTGAGGACGTTTCGCCTGCTGGTCGAACGCGAACCCGAAGGGGTGCCGGCGGGTGAGCTGGCCAGACTGGCCGACGTGCCGCAAAACACCATGTCGGCGCATCTCGCGACGCTTTCGCAGGCGGGGTTGGTTCGCGGTGAGCGGCAAAGCCGCTCGATCATCTACCGCGTCGATCTCGATCGGTTCCGGTCCGTGATGCTCTACCTCCTGCAGGATTGCTGCGGCGGCAACGCCAATCTCTGCGCGCCGTTGATTACCGATCTGACCCCATGCTGCACTCCCAAGGAGGAGGCGCAAACACGATGAGACAAGTTGGGAGAATGACATGAGCGATAGGGTCTACAACGTCCTCTTTCTGTGCACGGGCAACTCGGCCCGCTCCATCATCGCCGAAGCCATTCTGAACAGGCTCGGCATGGGCAGGTTCAAGGCTTACTCGGCGGGGTCGCATCCGAAGGGCGAGGTGCATCCGTTTGCCATGCAGCTCCTCAAGGGACTGAACTACGACACATCCTTTGCCCGATCGAAGGCCTGGGATGAGTTTGCCGTTCCCGGTGCGCCGCAACTGGATTTCGTGTTCACCGTTTGCGACAGGGCCGCCGCCGAGGCCTGTCCGGTCTGGCCCGGTCAGCCGATGACCGCGCACTGGGGCGTGCCTGATCCGGCCGCGGCCGAGGGCAGCGAGACCGAGCGGCACTTTTCCTTCGCCGAGACCTACCGGATGCTGAACAACCGCATCTCGATCTTTGTCAGCCTGCCGATGACGAGCCTCGACAAGCTCGCCCTGCAAAGAAGGCTGGACGAGATCGGTCGCGATATTCCGAAGGCTGGCTGAAGCATGGCATTCGATCTCAAACGCCGCCTTGCCGCGGAAGCCCTTGGCACCGCAATTCTTGTCGCGACCGTCGTCGGCTCCGGGATCATGGCCGACCGTCTCTCCGACGACGTGGCGGTCTCGCTGCTCGGCAACACGATGCCGACGGGCGCGATCCTCGTCGTCCTCATCAGCATTCTCGGCCCCATCTCCGGCGCGCACTTCAATCCGGCCGTGACGATGGTGTTTGCGGCAAGGCGCGAGATCGAGGCGACGGCGGCCGTGCTCTACATCCTCGCCCAGGCCGTGGGCGGCATCGCCGGCACGTTGATCGCCCATGCCATGTTCGACCTTCCCCTGTTCCAGGTGTCGGAAACGGTCCGCACGGGAACAGGCCAGTGGATCGCCGAGGCGGTTGCCACCTTCGGACTCGTCCTCACGATCCTCGCGGGCCTGCGCTTCCGCGCCGACGCCATTCCGTGGCTGGTCGGCCTCTATATCACGGCGGCCTACTGGTTCACGGCGTCGACCTCGTTCGCGAACCCCGCCGTCGCCGTCGCCCGCGCATTCTCGAACACATTTTCGGGCATCCGCCCAACGGACGTGCCGGGCTTCATAGTCGCCGAAGTCGTCGGCGCACTCGTCGCCACAGCCGTCGTCGGATGGATGTTCGCCGAACGAAACACGGCAGTGTCTCCCATAACCGTCAAGGAAGCCGAATGACCATGGACGTCACCATTTATCACAACCCCGCATGCGGGACTTCGCGTAACACACTGGCCCTGATCCGCCACGCCGGCATCGAGCCAAAGGTCATCGACTACTTGAAAACGCCGCCGACCCGCGAGGAACTCGCGAAGATGATCCGCGACGCCGGCTTCTCCGTCCGTGAGGCCATCCGGGAGAAGGGAACGCCCTATGCGGAGCTCGGTCTGGACGATCCGGCACTCTCCGATGAGCAGCTCCTGTCGGCAATGCTGGAGCATCCGATCCTCATCAACCGCCCCTTCGTCGTCACTCCGATGGGCACCCGGCTGGCACGGCCGTCCGAGGCCGTTCTCGACATCCTGCCCGCCGAGGCGTTCAAGGGACCGTTCGTCAAGGAAGATGGAGAGAAGGTTCTTGATGAAGAAGGCCGCCGCATTGTCTGATCTTCCTGCCGCCGATCTGCGCCATCTCCTCAAGCCGGACGTCGACGCGCTCCGGCCGCCATTCTCGACCCATCCGCCGCGCATCCTGATCCTCTATGGATCGCTTCGTCAGGTGTCCTATTCGCGGCTCCTTGCCCAGGAGGCCGGACGGTTGCTGGAGCATTTCGGAGCCGAAGTGCGCTTCTTCGACCCTTCCGGCCTGCCGCTTCCGGACGACGCGCCCGCCAGCCATCCGAAGGTCCAGGAACTGCGCGACCTGTCCGAATGGTCGGAGGGCCAGGTCTGGGTGAGCCCGGAACGCCACGGGGCGATCACCGGAATCATGAAGGCGCAGATCGACTGGATACCGCTTTCGATCGGCTCGATACGGCCGACCCAAGGCAAGACCCTCGCCGTTATGCAGGTGTCTGGCGGCTCGCAGTCGTTCAACGCCGTCAACACGCTTCGCCTGCTCGGCCGCTGGATGCGGATGATCACGATTCCGAACCAGTCGTCCGTCGCCAAGGCGTACGAGGAGTTCGACTCAGACGGACGCATGAAGCCGTCGTCCCACTACGACCGCGTCGTTGACGTCTGCGAGGAGTTGGTCAAGTTCACGCTGCTGACCCGCGATGCCTCCGACTATCTTGTCGACCGCTACAGCGAACGCAAGGAAGATGCCGCCAAGTTGGAAAAGCGCGTCTCGCTCAAGTCCATCTGACGGCGATCCTCATGGGGTCGCAGCTGCCGTAGGCGGCTGGTCGCCTCACCCGACCAGCCGTCGTCGCTACCCGCTCACCTCTTGTCCGTGTCATGCTTCCGCATCGCCGCCTCGCCGGCGTCCGACACCTCGACCCATTTCTTGTCGGGCGCGGCATCCGCGATGTAGCTGTCGTGCCAGTTCCACCACTTGTAGGTCGGGGTCTGGGGGTAGCCCTCAGGCGAGTCCTCCCAGACCTCCTGCCGTCCGAGCGGCGTGATGTCGAGGTAGTTCCAGGTTCCCCCCATCTGCTCGTCGCCGCGATTGTTGATGAAATAGGTGCGGAAGATGCGGTCCCCGTCGCGGTAGAACACGTTGGTGCCGTGCCACTCGTCCACGCCGAAATCGGCGTCGAAGCTGTCGGTGATGGTGAACCACGGCATGTCCCAGCCCATTCGCGCCTTCAGCCGCTTGATCTCCTCCTGCGGTGCGCGCGAAACGAAGACGAGCGTCGTGTCGCGGGCATTGAGGTGCGCGAGATGAGCCACCTGGTCGGCCACCATGGAGCAGCCGCGGCAGGCGTGCTCGGGCCAGCCGAACACGCCCGGCTCGTAGAAGGCGCGGTAAACGATCAGCTGGTGCCGGCCGTCGAAGAGGTCAGCGAGACTGACCTTGCCGTCAGGCCCCTCGAACGCATAGTCTTTCGTGACGGCCATCCACGGCATTCGCCGGCGTTCGGCGGCGAGCGCGTCACGGGCGCGGGTCTGAGCTTTCTCCTTGACCAACAGCTTCTGCCGGGCCGCCTCCCACGCCCCGGGCGACACGACCGGCGGGGTGCGCATGGCAGGGTTTCCGGCTTTGCGTGTATTCTCGGCTGGCGTAATCATTGTTTCTGAACCTCCTGATCCGGAGCGATGCGCCGCGCGTCACGGCGGCTCCTCGCCCGTTGTTGTTCGTAGGTTCAGTCTGACCCGGGATCTCGAGGAGTGCGAGTAACAAGTGTGTCGTCATTCCGATGACGCGGAATTGCAACCGCAACGGGCCGCCGGTCGACGAGAGCGCGATTCTTCACTCCGGAATCGATTTAAGGCAGGCGATCACGATAATTTTAGGTTGAATCGACCCAAAAATCATGAACGTGGTCGATCGTAATGAGGTAGAGTGTAACGGGGGCGAACACCGTGCACACTTCTCCTCATTCCGCTTTAGCGCATCCGACGGGCAGAACGGCGCGTACTGACGCCCTGATTAATATATTTAATAGCCAGCGCCTCGCACCAGAACGCATCATCTGGCCATCTGCGGGAATATTCAGCGCCCTGCTAGCGTCATAGCGCTGTCGTGCCAACGGAGGAAGATGAGCTATGCCGATCAGACCGCACATTCCCCTTCCCGATGTCGACATGCTCAGCGCAGTGTTCGAGGAGTTGCTCGAGGATCATCAGATGCTCCGCGCCAGCACCGTGGCAGAGGGTACACTCACGCGCCTGATCTTCAATTATCACCTCGGCATTCGCGATCCGGCGCTCTTGAAAATGCTTACCGTGCCTTTCCTGCGGCAGCGTCTGTCAGGAACTCAGTGACGGGCGGGGAGATCGCCTTTACCCGACCCCGTCCCAATGCAGGATCGACTACAGCGCCGCGCGTCTTATCAGACGCGCAAAGGACGCTGCAGCACCTTGAATTGCTGCATGCTTTTTTCTTAAATCGGCTACGATTTAAGGAAAAATGCAGTAGCGCCCGCCCCATGCTCTGAATGACCGATGCGCCAAAGGTCTACGGTGTTTTTCCCGCGAGCGCCTTCATTTCCCTGATGAGTCGGTCGCGCTCGACGATGTAGAAAGCCAAGTTCATTTCAAACGTGAACAGCAGCTGGCGAGCGATGCTGGTGTCGCTGCCAAGATGCTTTAATTTGACAATGATTTCCCGCTGGATCAGCACATGACGGGCGCCCTCGGCGATGCGCCTTTCCGCTGCATCCAGGCGTCGATTGACGTACATCTGACCTCACCACGGGATCAGGGACATCTCATCGCTCATTGTCGCACAAGTCGCGAGAAACGTCGCGCTGTTCATTGGGACGAACGAGAAAAGCTACCAAGGAGAAGCGGCGCACCTTTCAAACCGACGGCCCTATTGAGGGCCCGCCGCGCGCCCACAAGCGGGGCCCTACGCTTTCCTTGCCGAAGGCCCCCGCTCTAAATCAATACTGAAATCACTATAGGTTTGTGTCGGTGCATGCCGCCGGCACCCTCCCAAAGAGCGGAAGTATCGTCCTCTTTCGCCCCGCGATCCATGGACTTTGGTCCAGCAGGACAAGGGACAAAGGTCCCATATTCGATTTTTGCATGAACTTGTGGGGAGAACCCGCCGGGAGGGCGGCGGGCTCCTGTTGGTGAAAGATGTTGCCCGATGATCGCGCCACAACTTTCGGTATGTTCATGAAAACGGATGGCTACTGCATAGGCAGTAACTCAAAGTACCACAGCGTCCTTCGCGCATCTGGCAAGAGGCGGGACGCTGTAGGTCAGGCCGTCATCTGACGATCTGGACCACGGTACGCGACCTCGGTTCGACGATCACCCGCTGGTCGTTGACCACGGCCACCGAGTATTCCGGAGCGTCCGGAATAGGAGTCAGCGCGACCGTCTCGGGAAGAGGCTGGCCAACGGCGATCCGTTTGCGAATGACGACCGATGGCGGTGCGGGCATCTGTTGGACCTGGGTAATCACTCTTGGCGGCGGCGGTGCCAGAGCGCCGCCAAGTGCGCCTCCGACAACGGCGCCAACGCCAGCACCGACCGGGCCACCGATAATGGCGCCCGTCGCCGCACCGCCGGCGATACCTGCAGCGGTGCCGCGGTTGCCATTGTTGCTATTCTGAGCGATCGCGGGGCCACCCAGGAGGGCAGCTGCCGCAGCGATGAGTATAAGTTTTCTCATTGTTACCTCCTCTGTTGGATGAAAGGTCAACGAGCGTAACGAGAGAACTGTTCCAGCCGCAGGACTTAAGTCCGAGCGGCAAAGCCAAAGGTCCTAGGACGGTTGCGAGCCCTCCGTCTGAAACATATTGTGACGATAGAGCGCCAACGATACCAATAGTCCCCGACACCGCAGTTGGCGCGAAAAGTGGTCCCAGAGCCTACCGCGATTGTCCCTTCTAAACCGCTCTGGGACCTCCTCTTTCTTAGGCAACAGCGCCGTGCGTCCTATCAGGCGCCCAGCAAACCATCGAAAAGCTGCAGCGCTTGTCACAACCGGCCTGAAATTGGTACTTTCGCTGCGTCCACCCTAAAAGAGCGCCCTCTACCCCACAGGAGCGAGAGAGATGCGCGTCTGCGCGAAGCTCGAAGATGCGGCATTGGGTCCTTTCTGGACGCCACCGTTACCGGTCGACCGGGACAAGCTCAGCCCATCGATCCTGCGTGAACTCGATCAGCGCGGCGACCGTCGAAGCTTCAAGGGTTACGTGCTGCAAATCTATGACGTGCCGGACGGCAAACCGTCCGGTGTATTCGAAATCGCTTTCTGTTCGAAAACCGGGGCGGCATGCGCGATTTACGAGTCCGAAGCAGGATGAGCGCGACGCGAAGGGACGCGTCGTCGTGATGACCGAGCCTCATTGGTTTGCCGCCACCAACCCCCGAGACGCGGCTGGCATGTTCTTCCAGTTGCTTGTGGACTCGACCCCCGCAAGCCTGAGCACGGCGCTCGCAACCACAGCGCCGCGTGTCGTATGAGACGCGCAAAGGACGCTGCAGCACTTTGAATTACTGGGTGTCTGTCCGTAAATCCGCTGCGATTCAAGGAAACAGATACTACGTGCGCCGGCATTCATTCGCGCCGCTTGCGAACAGCCAATCCTATCTCCGCGAGCGTTCCGAGCGCGACAGCGAACATGATCCAGTACAGCCCTTCATCGATCGCTTCGCCCAACGATGAAACCGTCGTGAACCGCGACACGAGATCCGGATCCAGATAACCTGTCGATATGACCAGCCCGAGCACGATCTGCCAGAGCCCGGCCACAAGCGCCACGATTGCTACAAGGCGAGCAGCGTATGAAAACACCGTTCCACCTCCTCCCTGTTGTCGCAGAACACCACGACGCTCAGGATACCATACGGTCAATGGCGTCGTGGCGGTGTGTGGCCGCTTTGGACGAAAGTGCTGTCGCTTCCAAGCCGTTCGCCGGCGTCGGGAAGTTCACCTCAAATTGCTCTTCGGAAATAGCACGCGATCAGGCTTTGCATTCATTCGCGCCAACATTTCCTTGATCAAGCGTGTTTTGGTACGCCCCGCTTCCTTCGGCGGCACGAGGTAACGCACGATGGCCTCGAGCCAGGTGTTTTCACTGACGCGAAAATGAACCACGGGATGCTCCCTCACTTCGAGTTCGTCCACCGGCGTTTTCGATAGCATGTGCTTATAGACCTTCACCTTCTGGCTCATGATATCCCCGATCTGCTCTTCCACTACCTCTCTCATGACTAGCGCCACGAATTCCAAATCGCTTTCATAGGCGAGCTGGAACTTGATTTCGTTCCAGACATAGGGAAACAGCGGCCAGGAGTAGTTGAAGACCGGCGTGTCAAACACGGTGGAGTTCGGAAACTTGATGATGCGTCCACTCGGATGGTCGGTCCAAAGATATTCGCCGCCGAATTCCCATAACGTCGTGTCGAGATAGCTGACATCAACGACATCGCCATGGGCATCGCCGATGCGAATGCGGTCACCAACGCGATAAGGCGCCCTGGCCAGAATATAAATCCACGCGATGAAGCTGGCGATCGGCATTTGCAGCGCAAAGCCGAGAATCAATGAAATCAGGCCGAGCGAAACCACCGCCCCGTACCAGTTCACAAATAAAACTGAAATGGCCACGAAGACGATGGCGATGACGACGACCAATCGAAAAATACGTTTCAGGTTGAAACGCGAAACACGATTGGGAATTCGGCCTATCAGAAAGACCTCGATAACGTTCGCCACGGTCAGCAAAACGAAAATGACAAGGGCGCCCCTGACGTAGTTCCGCACGCGCACCTGCAAAGGTGCGTCAAGCCATTCTATGCGCCAACTGAGCAGCACCTGGATGCCAAAAAGCAGCAAGGCGGCGGCAGCGAAGCCAACCATCCACCAGACGTCTGCCTTACGAAAGCTGAAGCGAGATTTTTCCTCGGGCTTGTTCGCCTTCTGCTGCATGGTCTGTGGATCAGCAGTCTGTTGCGCGGCCCGTTCAAGCCGAGAAAGGTTCTCCTGTTCCTTGTCGCGTCGTTCCATGGGTTCTTCACCCCGATATGGCAACCACCCGGGACAGGGCTCCTCGTTGCTCGACGGCGGCATTCCGGTGATACCTCGCCCTATGGCAAAGCTTGATGGACAGTCCGAGGCAACGCCGTCGTTGTTTCGCAGCCCTATGCCGGATCAACATTCGTCCACACGGCCTAAAACAGCGAGTAACCTATTATATTCTACCATGGTCACTTGCCTCCAGGCATTCCTGCCGACGCGCTTGCGGCGGGCCTTGCGAGAACTAATCTCGATCGGGTGCTCCCAACGGAAAAAAGCTCCGATAAGGGCGTGCCTCGTCGACGACCCGTGCCACCGAGGGGCGGGCGAGAAGCCGTGCCCTGTAGGCGGCGAGCGCTGCATGGTGTTCGGGAATCGGATGAACCCAGTCGGCATAGAAAAGCGCCGGTGCGGCGGCACAATCGGCAATCGTGAACCGACCGCAAGCGGCCCATTCCTTCGCTTGCAGGCGTGGCTCCAGCCAGGCGTAGCACCGGTCGAGCAGGGCACGCGCGTCGATTACGCCGCGCGGGTCGCGCTCACCTTCGCTGCGCAGGGCATTTCCGACAATCCGCTGCATCGGCGCATGGATATAGTCGTCGAACACGTCCGTCATCATGCGCGCCTCGAGCGCTTCGCGCGGATCCTCCGGCACCATCGGCGTCCCACTTCCATGGAACAGGTCGAGATATTCGATCACCGCGTTGCTTTGCGTGACTTCCCTGTCCCTATCGACCAACGCGGGAAATTGTCCCGTCGGCGAGAGTTCGCCCATCCGCGCCTGATTCTCCGGATTGGCGGGATCGACCATCCGGAATTCGAAAGTCACGTTCCGCTCGTAGAGCGCGATCAGCGGTTTCCATACGAACGAGGCAAACGGGTGCCCGTAAAGTGCAATCGTCATTGCGCGTCTCCGCCTAGTTGAAGGGTGGTTTCGATCATGTCGAACTGGATTCCGGTCCCGTGGCATCGATCGGCAGTGCCGTCCTTGCCGTCCAGAAACACGATCTGCTCGGTGTAGGAGACGCGGGTTCCCTCCCCTTGCGCTTCGAGTTCCAGACTCGACAAGGTGACGGAATGGAAGCGTCCGGAGTGATGCAGGTCATAGGCATAGACGAGGCGCCGGGCGGGCTCGATCACATGGAAGCGGGCCTCGAAACGCGTTACCAGGCCGCTTTCGTTGAAGCGGCCTTCGAGTACCTCCAGCCCGCCCACGCGAAAATCCATCGACCGGCGCAGCAATGTCCAACGTTCCGCCGGGCCGGTGAACCACTGTGCCTTGAGGTGCGGATCGGACCATGCGCCGAATACCCGGCTGGGCGGGGCCGCCCACACGCGTTTCAGTGTGAACGTACCGTGAAAGAAAGGCACTTCCGTCATCAATGGTCTCCTCCCGCCGCCGGATCCGAAGGTCCGGCTTCACCCTTGAATTCACTGCTTTCGATGAGTTCGCCGAGCCGATCGAACCGGCTCTCCCAGACCTGGCGGCGCTCGTTCAACCAGCTTTCGACACGCCGGACCGCCTCGCTGGAGATCCGGCATTCGCGCGTGCGACCGCGCTTTTCCGTCACCACGAGCCCGCTCGCCTCGAGCACCTGGACGTGCTGATGGATCGCGGCAAGCGAGGTGTTGTAAGGCTTGGCCAACTCGCTCACCGAGGCCGGCCCCCGTGAGAGGCGATCGAGAATCCCCCGGCGCGTCGCATCTGCGAGCGCGTGAAAGGCCCTGTCGAGTTGCTCAGAACGTTCAACCATACACTTAAGTAACGGTGCGCCTGGCAAAAAGTCAAGCTCTCACTTAAGTGTCTGCGGGCGAGGACTATTCTGGCATCTGGAGCACATCCGGGTGCATCAGAGGCGCGTCCTTCAGCCAGATCCGTGCGCCTTCCGGGCCGATGGTCGCCGTCAGGTCGGCGCCGGCCGGCAAACGGCCCCAACTCTGTGGCTTCAGTGTTTCGCCACCGATGGTCAGCCTGCCCGAGAGGACGAGGAACTCCAACCCGCGCGTGTTTGCGACCGTGACGGTTTCGTCGGCCCGCCAGTCTTCGAGCCGGACTTCCTCCCGGCTATCATCGAACAGGATGGTCGCGGCGCTGGCGCCCGGGCGGGGCGTTGTATGTTGGCCCTCGCCGGGCTGGCGAACGATCTGGGTATGATCCCCGTCACGGTACTGCCAGAGCCGCACGAAGATGGTGCAGCCTTCCTTCGCGGCGGGGATATGCGAGGTGCCGGGCGGATTGCGGAAGTAGCAGCCCGCCGGGTAGTCGCCATGCTCATCCTGGAAGACTCCTTCCAGCACGAGGATCTCTTCGCCGCCGCTGTGTATGTGGCGAGGGAAAGCGCTGCCTTGAGCATAGCGCACGATCGAGGTGGCGCGGGCGACCTCGCCGCCGACGCGGAAGAGCATGCGCCGGTCCACACCGGCCGCGGGACTTGGCACCCAGTCCAGCTTCGCGCCATGGACGATGACTGGTTTCGACAGGTCGTCGTTTATGCGCATGACTGATCTCCTTCATAGACATGACTTCCGGAACCTGGCGTCACCGGACTTCATCTTCTGGCAGGGCTGGCTTCTTGAGCGGCATCGTCTCGATTGGGTGCGCCCGCCGGTCAGGACACTGAAGTCGAGGGCCCTCTCGTTCTCGCAAGGCGTGCCGGTGATCGATCCGAGTACGCTGCGCTCGGCCACGACGAGATGACCGGCCGACACAGGCAACGGGTCCTTGTCCGCATCAAGCAGCACCAGCCTGCCGCACGGCGCAAGTCCCGCCATCAGTGACGATACCGCTTCCGCATTGCCGATGGTAGCGACGATGGCCTTTGCTGGCCACAACAGAACTGCTTCCATTTGATCCTGAAGGGCCCTGGATCATTTCAACACCGAGCGTCGCCAGCGACCCGGCGTCTCTCCGACATGCTGCGAAAAGACGCGGCTGAAATGGCCCTGGTCGGAGAACCCGCATTGCTCGGCGATGTCATGGAGGGACAAGGACGAATATCGAAGATGCCCTTGAGCGAGCGCGATGCGCTGTTGCGCGAGCCACTGAAGCGGCGTTGATCCCGTCGTCACCTTGAAAGCACGCGCGAAATGGCTCCTGGAAAGTCCGCATCCTTTCGCCAGTTCCTCAAGGCTGATGCTGCCGCTCACGTTCGCCATCAGCAAGTCCTTGGCACGGCGCTCCTGCCAGGGCGCGAGACCTCCTCGAGGCAGCCGTCCCTGCCCGTCGTGCACGCCATAGCTCAATGACAGATGTGACATCAACGCCATGCCGATGTGGTCGATAAACACTCGGCTGGCCGCCGCGGGCTCCTTGAATACCGGCAACAGGCACTCGCCGAGGCTGTGGACGACCGTATCGTCGAGGGCGGTGCCCCCGGCGGTCCTGAGCTCGCCGGTCGGCCTGAGCCCGTGCTCCTCCTGAAATTTTTGCAGCGCGTGCCGGGAAATGTAGAAGGAAAGACAGTCGGTACATCCAAACGCCAGCGAAGAGTGCTCCTGGTTGAGATCGCGCAAAAGGGATTGCCCAGTCACACGGGCAGACATCTGAGCGGGTCGCCCATCGATCCAATAGTGCCAGGACGGCAATTGATTTCGTTCGGTGCACACGAGGTAGGCATCGCTGGTTTCGAGCCTTACCGGCGTCCCTCCTTCGGCAAATTCTCCAATCAGCCGCGCGGCGGAAAATTCCGGCGCCTGAAAGGTCCCGAACGTCAAGGTTGCCGGCTGCTCCAGGCCTGTGAACTTGCCCAGGCGAGGTGCATAGTCTTTCGCCATCCGTCCGTCCGCTGCTCTGCATGTTGCGACGAAACCCGGCCATCTGAAAATGATGATGGTCGCCCTGCCCTCGGATCGGCTGGTCCCGGAGGCGCTTGTTTTTAAAGCAAAAATTAAAGCCGTGGCAAGACCGCAGGCGTTCCCGATTTCGTTACTGCGGACGCGGCAGCAGCAGCACTGCGCCAATCTACCAAGTGCAAAGTGATCGCGGCGTCGGCGTCAAGCGTGCCACCTCGATCCTTCGCCAACACTGGCCGTCCATTCGTGGATAGACCTCTTCCGTCCATTTGGCGTTCTGTCCTAAGCGCTCTCGGTAGCGGGCCAGGCCAGCCTCGTCCTTATGGCATTCGAACCAAACAAGCACCGTCTCGCCCTCGCGGACGGGGAGTCGCGGAAAGCCATTCGTGCTCCGCTCAGTGACAAGAACAGCATCAACGCGAGCGCCGGCATCCTGCAAAACCGGAAGCGCCTCCTGGATGAAGAGCGCGGCGAATTCGTCCTCCGTTCCGGGGGCCAGAGAGCAGATAGTCGCGATGACGAGGCCTTCAGCTTCTTGCTGCTCCACCTCCTCTTTTCTCGCCCGGTTGTGGGAGAACGGCATCACGCCGCCAACAGGCTTTAGCAGCAACACGTTATCTGAGTTGAGCATCGTCTCGTTGGCAGCCGGCCCATGTTTCTTCCAGATCGCGCTCGAATAAAAGGATTTGAGCGCCTCCGTTCGGGCCTCCATGTCTGCGAAAGAGCGAACCCACACGAAGGCATCCGGATCGTCAAGATCGCGGAACTCGCCTTCGACGCGCATGCCGAGCGCTTCCTGCGGTTCGATAAATTCGTTGTCAAACAGCCCGATCAAGGCTTCCCTCCCGCCTGGACGGAGTCGGTAGCGGCGGAGTTCGAAGACGGTATGCATGGTAGCCCCACAAAAACAGGTCGATTGTCCTGTCTCAATAAGAGGACGATTGACCTGTTTTGTCAACCTGCTACTCTTGATGGAGTTTGCAAGTGGCTACCATGGCAGGAAACAAGAGAACCAATGACCCCCGCGCGGTGCGTCGCAGGATTGTCGACGCGGCCTATGATGCCTTCGTTGCTCAGGGCTACCTCGCTACGGGCATGCTGGAACTGCGGGAAAAGGCTTCAGTATCTGGTGGGGCCATGGCGCATCATTTTCCGGCAAAGCGCGAACTCGGATTGGCAGTTATCCGCGATCGGGTGGCCGAAGCCGTCCGGCAGACATGGATCGAGCCGCTTCAAACCTGTGCGGACGCGCCAGCGGCCATCGATCTCATCTTCGAAAACATCATCGGCGAACTGACGCTAAAGGGCTCGGTTTCCGGCTGCCCCCTCAATAATATGGCGATGGAGATTTCCCCGCACGATGAAGAGATGCGCGAGGCGCTGAGCGGTGTTTTCGCCGGCTGGCAGGAGGCGCTGTCGGCAAAGTTTCAGGAGGATGTCGAGTCAAAACGGGTTACCGGCATAGATCCTCGCAGCCTGGCGACACTGGTGATCGCCACCTACTCCGGTGCCATGGCGATTGCAAAAGCCAGCCAAGAGGTACGACCGTTGGTCGACTGCCGGCAGGAGCTCGCGGAACTCTTCGCATCGAAGTATCTCTCGGTTGGGTATTGAGCGGCAGCGCGCGCTCGCTACTGCGCCGCATCCACCCAGATCGTCGCCATGGGGATTTTGCACATGATCAACTGTGCTCTGGTCTGCTGGTCGGCGTCGGTTCCAAGATCGTCTTGCGGACCCGCCCGATGGTCGCCCGCATAGTGTGCCAGTTTCCGGAGCGGCGATGATTACCATTGCCCTGCTTTTGCTGATCGAGCAGGTTCAAAAAAATCTGAAGTCCAATCCCCTACCCCCGCCCGATATCGTCTCGGATCGTTTCGATCGCCAGCCATGACGGCACGGTCCGATTGCCCGACGGTGTCGCCGAGTGGCCGCTTGGACCAGGCAGTCGTCAAGGCAAACACGGCGTGGTAGATCAACGCTATACAACCAAGCTTTGTATTCATGCAACTTCATTAAGAGGAGCAGCCATGATCATTGTCTTGAACGGCTACCCTGGCGTGGGGAAGCTGACGATCGGTCAGGAACTCATATCAAAGATCTCGGGCCGGCTGCTGGACATCCATAGTGTTTACAATGTCGCTTTCGCGCTGACGGAATTCAAATCGCCGGATTTCATCGAAACCGTCGAAAAGATCGAAGCGGTCGCGCATAACCTGATTCTGAAACTTCCGGCCGAAATCCCCGTCGTACTAACGACGGTTCTTGCCGGAAGCAGCGATTGGGGCGACGCAGAGTGGCAGCGGATTGTGCGCCTTGGCCGCGAGCGGGCACCGTTCTTCGTCGTGCATCTGCACTGCGATCTTGAAGAGAACATTCGCCGTATCGAGGCAGGCGCGCGGGCCGCGATGCGGAAACCGCGCGATGCTGAAATGGCGAGGAGAAACCACATACAGGGCAAAATCCTCGCAGGTATAGATGAGACGAACTTGCTAAAGCTCGATGTGACGCGTTTGACCCCGTCAGATGCGGCGGCAAAAATTGCAGAGTGGATCCAGAGAGCCGAGGTTTGAGGCTCAACTTGGAAAGCTTACTGCATGTCTCCTTAAATCCTAGCCGATTTAAGGACAAAAACATCAGCAATTCAAAGTGCTACAGCGACCTTTGCGCGTCTGATAAGACGCGCGGCGCTGTAGTCCGCTCTGAGCTCGATCGAGCTTCACGACGTTGCGGTGGCCGTGCGCTTGGCGGACGACGCCACCGCGACGAAGGCGGCCATGCCGACTGCACCAAGGCAGGCGTTGGCCATCAAGGCGACGTCGCTTCCGAAACGCTCCATCAACACGGAGAAAACGAACGGTGCCATTGCGCCCGCAGCCAGCCGTGCGGCGGCCATGCGGTCCGTTATCGCTCCGTAGCAGAGTGGCAGGGAGCCCTGCGCTACGCTGTTGATACCGGACCCAAGGCCAAGGAAGATCGCGAAAGCCACCGCCCCGGGCAGCCAGGTTCCGGACAGGCCGAGGATAAGAACGCCGGCAACGATGAGCGCGGCGGACAGCGTCGCGAGTACAGGCGGCGCCAGGTTTTTGCCGAATGCCATGTTGATCAGCCTGCTCAGGACCTGCGAGGGCCCGAACAGCGAGCCGATCACGACCGCTGCCGTCCCGAAACCGATCGCTCCCAGCATCGGAACCATGTGGGTCAGCATCGCCGAAAGCGTGAACCCCTGCAGGGCAAAAGCCAGTGACACAAGGAGCATGCCGCGCCGCCTGACCTCGACCGGAAGCGCACCGACAACCGCGTGGCCGTCCTTGCCGGTGAATTTGGCCGCTTCGGACCTCCTGCTCCGCATGATCCAATGATGAAGCGGAAGGCAGACGATCAGATTCAACACCGCGTAGGCGATGTAGATTTCCCGCCAGGAGAAATGCTCGTGAAGGCTCGCGGAGATCGGCCAGAAGATTGTCGAGGCGAAGCCCCCGATCGATGTGAGATAGGTGATACTGCGTGACGCCGCCATTGGGCGGCTTTCGACGAGCGCGGCGAAAGCCGCCTGGTATTGCACCATGCCGGATGCAACTTCCAGGAGGACGATGGAGAGTGCAAACACCGCTATCGAGGGGGACCAGGCGCACAGCAGGAGGGCGAGCGCCGAGACGGCCGAGCCAATGGTCATGATCATCGCCGCGCCCAACCGATCCATCAATCCCCCGACGAATGGAGCCGAAAGCCCGCCCGCAAACAGCGAGGCGGAAAAGATGCCGAACACCTGCTCGACGCTCAGGCCGAGGTCGCGTGCCATCCCCGGCGCCAGGATGCTGAAGCTGTAATAGAGCGTGCCGTAGCCGATGATCTGCGTGAGGCCGAGCGCGGCGACGATGGCCGCGGGGATGCCGGGCTTCATGTCAGACATTCTCGCCTTCGGCCGACGCGGAAGACACCGCGCAGCAACCATCGTCGGCGCCGGTCAATGGCGCACGCACGCTGGGGTGCCCGACGCAGCAATCCTCCATCAGGAACTTCAGCAGTTCGGCAAGCGCGTCGTAGCTGGCGCTGTAGACGATCGAGCGGGATTCGCGCCTCTGGGCAATCAGTCCGGCCCGCTCCAGCTCCTTCAGGTGGAAGGAGACGTTCGACGGCGAGACGCCCATCGTCTCCGCGATCGCGCCGGCGGCCATGCCGCCTGGACCCGCCACCACGAGTGTCCTGACGATCCCCAACCGGGTCTCCTGAGACAGTGCCGCGAATGACATCAGGGCTTGACGTTCTTCCATATTTCAAGAATCCTAAAACTATTGAAACGAGGAATAACCGAAATGACACTGATCGACAATAGCCAGCATGCGCAAAGCGACATCACACTCGGATCGCTGCTCGAGCGGCTGAAGGAAACTGCGGCCAAGCCGCTCGTCTTCGAATATGACGGAAAGATCGTCCGCCCCGGATACCACGTCACGGAAGTGAAGGCTGGCCAGTTCTCCGCCCTCGATTGCGGCGCGAACCCCGAGGCATGGACGGAAATCTTCGTCCAGTTATGGGACGTCGACGGCGGCGAACGCACGCACATGCCAGCCGGGAAGTTCTCGGCCATCATCAGGAAAGTCTCCGAACACGTCGCCCTCGACGGATCGGCCAAATTGACGTTCGAGGTCAGTGATGGCGTGAGGCCGATGCAGCTTTACTGCGCCGACGAGCCCGTCGAGCGGGACGAAGCCCTTTTGGTTCGCCTTTCGCCCCGACCCGCGAGCTGCAAACCTCGCGACCGATGGCTCGCCGAGCAGGCCACAGCCTCACAATCGAGCTGCTGCGGCCCCTCGAACACGTCGAGGTGTTGCGCATAGCGGCCGAGGCTGAGGGGTGGCGCGGCAACCGCGCCTCCACGTCCACGTTGCATCCGCGGAATTCCCTCCCTATACTCCGCCATGGAGAAGACCTTCGTATCAGCGCGGGAGGATCGGCCCGGGAAAGACTGGCTTTCCCGCTTCACAGCCGGTCGGGCCGGTGTGGAGAGCTGGTATTTCGGCCGGGCCGTCACGTCACGCCCCGCCGCGCCTACTGTCAGCGAATGTCGCGCAGCGCTTGCGCAGCACATGCCCGAGCTCCTCCCGCACTACGAGCATGTCTGCGCTCTCGTTGGCGACGACGAGCTCGCGCACCGGATGCTCAGCCACTATCGCCCCGCGCCGGAAGGCTACGGCTGCAGCCAGGCGGTCTGGCTCGGAAAAGAAGGCCCGGCGCTCATCCGCAACTTCGACTATCCGCCCGATATCGTTTCGGATCGCTTCGAGCTCACCGCGTGGTCGGGTCTCAAGGTGATCGCGAAGGCGCAGCGCCCCTGGGGAGGCTGCGTCGACGGAATGAACGAGGAAGGGCTGGTCGCGAGCGTAACGCTTGGTGGCGGCCGCCTCCAGGGCCGCGGCTTTTCGATCATTCTCATGGTCCGCTACGTGCTCGAAACCTGCCGTCGCGTCAGTGAGGCCGTAGAGACTCTTTGCCGTATCCCGGTGGCGCTTGCGCAGAACGTGACACTGCTCGATCGATCGGGCACATACGCGACCCTCTTCCTCGGCCCCGGCCAGCGGCCGGTCATCACCCGCCTCAAGGCATGCGCCAACCATCAGCGCTCCGAACGGGCCCCGCCAAATTCGCTGGCGCGGCAGCGCGCGCTCCTGCAGGCGCTGGACGAACCTTCGATGTCGCTCGAAGGCCTGACCGACCGCTTCCTACAGCCGCCGGTCCATGCGCGAAACCCGCGCTTCCCGACCCTCTACACCGCCGTCTACCGGCCCGAGGACGGCCGGGTGGATTATGTCTGGCCCGGAAAGCGCTGGCCCCTGCGGTTCGCGGATTTTGAAGCAGGCGAGTACACCCATCACTATGGAGACTGAAAGGTGAGACATGCACGGCGCCGACGCACCCTGGCTTTGCGCCAACGCCGGACTCACCGTCACTCCCATACCCATCCTCGGGCTTGACCCTCGAGGATGACGGACGACGTCGGCGGCGGAACGCTGAACCATGCCGCCCCACTGCGCCAAGTTTCACCCGCAGCAGATGACACATGGCCCGGTCGGTTGCCGGGCCATGTGGTTTGCAGTTGCCGGGCTTCAGGCCCAGTAGTTATATTCGAGCTGGACGGCGACAGTGGAGCCGTTCGCGACCTGCTGGCTGAACGTACCATTGAACGCGATCGTTCCGTCGGTGAAATCGGCGTCGCTGAGGACCACCGTCTTGGAATACGGGTTCAGCGTTTCTGTTGTGCTGCTGTTCGACTCGGTGCCGACAATGCTGAACGAGCCACTGTCGACCGTGCCCCCGAGGCTCTCTCTTACGCTGTTCAGATCGGCATCCCCGCTCACGGTGACGATGCCATCGAAACCGTCCACATCCACCGTGAAAGAGCCCGAAAACGACCGTTCGGTGATATCGCCGCCGATTTTCTGGAAGGTGAAGGACTCGGTACCGGTGTAGATGTCCGCAGAACCGGCTATTTCGATGGTCAATGCATTGGTGGTCGTGCCGCCCTGGCCATCCTCGATGGTGTAATTGACGACCACCGTGAGCGTCTCGCCGAGCTTCAGATCGATTGCCCCTCCGGGCTGGAGATCCGGGTGCGACGTATCGACCGTTACGATGTTGTCGACGACAGTGATGTAGGCGGGAGGTGTCGTGGACCCCGCATCGCCGTCAACCGAAAAACTCAGGCTGCCGGCGACGACGGAAAGCGTATCGCCATCCGGATCGGAAGCGGTTGCAAGGAGGTCGATCGGAGACGCAGCAACGTCTTCGGTCAGTTCCTTCAGGATCGGTTCGGCACTCGGAGGCTGGTTGTCGCTGGACCAGCCGGCATCGTAGTCGGCCGGCTCCTGCGTATCCGTGTAGAACTCCCGGGTATGATAGATCGTGTCGAGCTTCTTGCCGCTCGCCTGCACCGTCGACCAGGTTTCGGTGTCGATACCGGTGAGGATCGCGGTCAGGTCGATCTCAACGCCGTTGACCAGCATCGTCGGTGCCGGATCCGTGATGCTGGCGCCGTCGACAGGGCCGAGCTTGCTCTGGGCGGCTGCGAAAAGGTCCGAAAGCGTGAAATCCCCGGCGATGACCGCAGCCTTTACGGCAAGCGCGTCATCAACCGAAAGGCCGCCCTGATTGGCCAGGAAGCCGATGTAGTCGGCGACGGTTACATCTTGCAGCGCTTCCGTGAGCGCGTCGGTGTAGCTCGACGAGAGCTGCCCCTGCGCGGACTGGCTGAGACTGGAGTCATACGACCCGTCCGTCATGAAGCTTGTCGTGAAGAAACTCATTCTACTTGCCCCCTAACCCCCGTTGCTGGTGCATCGATCGATGCAACCTGTTTGAATGCGTTGAAAAAATTCAGTTACCTTTCCCATCCCCTTGAGCGCCCCGCGTTCTTTAAGATTTGGGAAATTCGTCGCGACGAAATCGCGTTCTCGAAGAGGGTGGGAAACCGGCCGATGTCGGCCGGTTTCCCCTCGCTGAAGCCGGAGCCCCTCATCGGGCGAAAACTACTCATACGCCTCGCCCTCCCCGACCAGCGCTTCTCAAATGGCTGGCCCGGCAAACATCTTGAAAACTTATTTTGATTCCCCCGAGCCGCGCTCACGCCGAGCATCAGCTACTGCAGTAGAATCCCCTATCCCCTTCTACCTCTTACCATATTCCATAGTTCAGGAAACGAATATTTCTGAGTAGTACTGTAACCCGAAAGAAGTATATTAAGCCGTCTCGCATTTCAGCCATTTGAAGGTCAGACAATCTATATCGAAGTGCTTTCCGCTTGTCGTTAGCCCTGCGTCCGGGAAATTATCACCGCGTACATTCTCGTTCTGTGGCGGCAGGAAATGACGCGCGCTAGTCGGCCGCGCAGCACCAGCAACAGGTTACGTTACATTTACCGGCAGATTTTTGCTCTGCTGTAGCCCAGAACTCCCTCATTCCTGTGCTCCTCACAGCTGCCAGCCACGGCGCGCCCGCGTCGTGAATGGCGAGGTTTCAGCGCTTCGGCCAGGCGCTACCAATTGCCGGGATCTGCGGTGTGATCGACGCTGGCGAACTCGTCCGCCTTTTCCCGCTCCAGCGTCAGACTGGTGGTGATCCTTGTCTCATCCGTGACCGAATAATTGAGCGGCGCCGGCTCTTTGGTCAGCTGTTGATACATGAGCAAGGCGGCCTCCTCGGCCGTGTCTGCCTCGAACTTTTCTGTGACGGTGACTGTGAACTGGTGCATAGCCCTGACCTCGTCTGTGCTGATTTCGACGCCTCGCGCTTAGATATAGAGCCAGAAATGGACGCCCTCCGGTCAAGGCGACACTCTAGCATCAGACGGCGAGAACGTCTCGAAGCGGCCCAACTCGCCCACATCAGCATGACGCCCCTTGGGTACCCCGCCGATCATCGCTCTCACAGACAGCGCCCGAAGTGGGCGGTTGGAACAATCGGCATAGTGCTCGATTACAGCTCACAAGTCTTCCAACGACGCAGGTGTGCGATGTCCAAAAACCCCACAAAGCCGTCGCCGGCAGCCATCGAGCCGCGCAAGGGAACTCCAAGTCCGAGACTCGCGGAGACCGAATTTCGCCGCCGCTTCCTCAGCCGGTTTCAGGATCCGGCATTCGATAGCCTTCGATCCGAACTGGACAAGATCGCTTCGGCGGCATGGGACGCCTATGAGCATCAGCGAAAATCGCCGCGCACCCGCAAGGCTGGTGCTGCGTTCAGCGATGCGGAATACGAGCTGTCCGTGGATTGGCTTGCGGCGCGCGATGCGGTTCATGCCGCGCAAGAGCGTTATATGGACGCCGATGGTCCGGCGCGCATCCTGTTGATTTCCGGGTCGTCCCGTAGCGAACACACCTGTCCCGGCGAAATGTCGAAATCCTACCGACTGATGAAGATCGCGCAGGAGACGATGGACCAGGCGGCTGGGGTGAAGACGACCGTGCTGGAGTTGCATCGTCTCGCTTCGGAATACGGACGAACGATCCACCCCTGCAAGGCATGCTTCTCCACTTCTCCCGCGCTCTGTCACTGGCCGTGCTCCTGCTATCCGAACTATTCGCTCGGGCAGGTCGACGACTGGATGAACGAGATCTATCCGATGTGGGTCGAGGCACACGGCATCCTGATCGTGACGCCGGTGAACTGGTATCACGTCTCCTCGCCGGTAAAACTGATGATGGACCGGTTGGTTTGCGCCGACGGCGGCAACCCCGATCCGACCCTGACGAAGGGCAAGGATGCGAAGCTCGCCAAGGCGATCGAGCTCGAAGGCTGGAACTATCCTCGACATCTGGCCGGGCGACTTTTTTCCGTAATCGTGCATGGCGACGTGGAGGGTGTCGAGAACGTTCGGCGCAGCCTGTCGGATTGGCTTTGCTACATGCACCTCGAACCGGCCGGCCCTTTGGCGGAACTGGATCGCTACATCGGCTACTGGAAACCCTACGCATCGAGCCACGAGGAGCTCGATGCCGACGAGGCTGTGCAGGAAGAGGTCCGCAACGCCGCCCGGACATTGGTCGAAGCGGTCGCGGCCAAGCGGTCGGGAAAGCTGGCTTCGGCCGGAGGAGAGCTTTCGCAACCTCGACAGAAATAAGCGGAGCGGGTTCGCGTCCATTTGGTCGGAGCCTCGGTGCAGGCGACATCACGCTCCAGCCACGACGCCCTACTGCATGTCGCCTTTGATCGTAACCGATTAAAGGACAAGAACATGCAGCAATTCAAAGTGCTACAGCGCCCTTTGCGCGTCTAAAAAGACGCGCGGCGCTGTAGCGCTGTGAACTCGCTTTTCAGGAGAACGCGAAGCCTTGTCATCAAGCGGGCAGGAGGCCCCTTGCCGTGCCGTCAGTCCGTGAACTCGACGACGACCCCCGGCTTGACCATCCCCGCCAGTTCCTCGGCGTCCCAGTTTGCCAGCCGCACGCATCCGTGTGAGCCCACCTTGTCGACGAGCGAGGGTTCCGGCGTGCCGTGAATCCCATAGGTTGGCTTGGTCAGATCGATCCAGACGCTGCCCACCGGGCCGTTGGGACCGCCGGGCAGTGTCAGGCGCTTGGTGTTATCGCCCTGCTTGAAGTTGATTTTCGGGTTGTAGACGTAGACGGGCTGTCGAGCGACCCCTTTCACCTTGTGCGTTCCGGAAGGCGAAGGTGTCTCTTCGCTGCCGATCGTGGCAGGATAGGCGGCAATCAGCGAGCCGTCGTCCGCGAACGCCGCGACCTGGCCCGCTCGCCTGCGCGCCTCGATCCGCTTGACCTTGCCCTTGCCCGACTTCGAGGCGCCGGGCATTGCAACCGACACCCTGTCCCCGACGGCGAACGCCGAGCCCGGATTGAGCGCCTTCAAGAGGTCGATGTCCATGTGGAATCGCTCCGACAGCCTCTCCGCCACGCTCGTATATCCGAGGTGCTTCATCTCGGCCTGCTTGGCGTAGTCTGCGGGAATGCGCTCGACGAGTTCCTCGGCATCCTCCTTGGTAACGACGTAGGGCTCGATGACCGGCTTTTCGTCGGGAAGCCGGCCAATAACTTCGGGGTCCGGCTTTCCATCCACGGGAAGGCGTTGCATGGCTTCGAACCCGGCGATCGCCTTAGTGACATTCTCGCCATAGTAGCCGTCGATCACTCCGGGAGACGAACCCGCGCGGTCCAAAAGAACCTGGAGATGGACGATGGCCGGATCCGGTCGCGGCGAGGCCTTGGACGGTCGTTCGGGCGGGATCGAGGCGAGCGCAGCCTTGTTGATGGCTTCCGGCTTAAGCTCCCCGGCATCGACGGAGCCGCAGAGGCCCAATGTCAGCGATGCTGCTAGAAAAGCTATGTTCTTCATGAAGACCACAAATCCGCAGCGGCCGAACTTGTTCCGCCAGATGGTTGCAGTCCTGGAAGCGGGAACGTCGGGCGGCCCTACCGCATACTCGGCCGCCGGGAGTTCGCGCGTCGTAGCAGCTCCTCACCGTCCCGGCTGCACTCCCCTCTGCCCGGCCGGGCAGAGGGGAGTATCGACACTCGCGTCCCCGATTTCGCCATTGCAAGCTGATCGGATCACGCTCTAAACAGACGTGAGCTCCGCCGGGCAGCTTTCCCGATCAGAGGCGATCGGTCGACGCTGTAGACGGACCCGAAGCAAGGACGAATGGACATGTCCGAAACCCGCCGCAAGCTGACGACGATCTTCTCGGCCGACGTCCAGGATTATTCGCGCCTGATGGGGGCGGACGAGGAAGGCACGCTCGCGACCCTGAAGCGCTACCGCGATGCCATGGCGCGGCTGATCGAGGTGCATGGCGGCCGGGTCGTCAACACCTGGGGCGACGGGCTAATCGCCGAATTCCCGAGCGTGGTCGAGGCGGTGCGCGCCGCGGTCGATGTGCAGAACGAGCTCGCCGGTCTTAACGCCGATCGGCCGAGCGAGACGCAGATGCGCTTTCGCATCGGCATCAATCTCGGCGACGTGATCGCCGAGGGCGACGACCTCTACGGCGACGGCGTCAATATCGCCGCCCGCCTGCAGGCCACGGCATCCGCCGGCGGCATCGTCATCTCCAACACCGTCTACGACCAGGTGCGCAACAAGGTCGCTGTCAGCTTCGACTTCCTCGGCCAGCTCGAGGTGAAGAACATCGAGGGCGGCGTCGCGAGCTACGCGGTCAGGATCGGCAACCGGGAGGATGGTGGACGGGACGGGCAACCCACTTCCGACGCAGCACGGTCACGGGCGCCCACCGGGACAAGCACAGCGTCTCAAGGCTCGGGACCAGCGGCACCCGCCGGCACCTGGGGCCGACGATCCGGTGCCGGAGCCGCCCGGCCGCAAGCGCCTTCCGAGACCTCTCCCGCAGCGCCCCGCGCCCGCAAGTTCGCGGTCTTCGCCATTCTCGCCGCCGCGGTCGTCGCGATAAACCTCCTCACCTGGGACGGCGTGCTCTGGGCCGTCTGGCCGTTGCTCGGCTTTGCGATCGTCTACGCCCTGCTCTGGCTGCGCCGGAGAACGGATATCGACCGCGTCTTCGGCCTGCTTGCTCTCGCCGCCCTCATCGTCATCGCCGTCAACCTCCTCACCTTCGACGGAACTTTCTGGGCCGTCTGGCCGCTCCTCGGCCTATCGATCGCCGCCGCGCTCCGCTGGGTCCTGCGCCGGGGCTGAGCTGCGGTCCAATCGGAGACCGGGCAGCCGAGACGATTTTGGTTCTCGTGTCGAGACCGGGCGAACTGTTGAGAGGGCGGACGGGCGCAGTAGTCCTTGGAGTTTTTTCGAAGGTACCAAGAAAAAGCCCCGGTAGGGGAACCCGGGGCTCCGAGGTCTTTCGCCCATTGGGAGGGGCCAGGCGTGGGCGAAATGCGGGAGGAAAATTTCCCGTCTGATTTGAGTTTGCCACCGGAGCACCGCATCTCAAAGTAGCGAAAATTAGCCACGCCTTGCGGAGGCATTCTTCGACGCGCCCGGGAGATCCCAACCGCCTGGGCTATAGCTACTCCTATGCCTGTCAAAAGGTGTCCAGTAGCGCCGCGGCCGCGGCGCGGAGGACCTTCACGTTCGATCGCCCTCGCCTGTCACAAGCACGGGAATGACGATCACCGCAAGGGAACTCAGCTGGCAGCGGAGGTCCGCTCAAGAGCGCTCCAATCGAACGCGCGCGCCCAGTCGGCAAAGCTGTGCCAGTGAACCTCCGGAAACTCCCGGCGCAATGCCGCGACATCGGCGTCGTAGCCGACGCGGTCGAACCATTCGAACATACGCGCCGCATCCTCGTTTTGCTGGCGAGCCACATCGATCGGGATTTCTTGGTAGTTGATGGTGCGACCAATCGCTTGCGAGAGGATTTTCGCCTGTTCCTCGCCGGACAGTTCGTCCCCGGCAACATCAAAGCGCGTGCCGAACACATGCTCGCGCCGCTCGACAAGGGCGGCAACGAAGGCGCCGATATCCGCAAGGGCCACAAGCTGCAGGAAGCGACGGGCGGGCATTGCGAAGGCGTAGGTGCCCTGGCGCAGTGCATCGATCGACCACGGAGCGACGATATTCTCCATGAAGGCGACCGGCGCGCTGATCGTGTAAGGGATGCCGAGCCCGGCGACATGCTTCTCGACGAGATACTTGCTTTCGAAGTGGGGAATGCCCGTCTTCTTGTCGGCATCGGCCACGGAAGAATAGATCAGGTGCCCGACGCCGGCGGCCTTCGCCGCATCGGCGGCAATGATCCCCTGGCGGGTCTCGTCCTCCGTGCCCGCCTCATAGCTGTTGCCCATCAGGTACATGGCGTCGACGTGGCTTGCGGCCTTTTGAATGGAGGCCGCGTCACCGAGATCGCCGGCCACGACATCCGCACCCGCCGACGCCAGTTGCCGCGCGGCATCGCTGTCCGGCTTGCGGGTCAACGCCTTGACGCGGTGTCCTCTGGTGAGCAGTGCATGCGCGACGGCGCCTCCCTGCTGGCCGGTGGCGCCGGTGACGAGAACGTTTCGCTTGGTGGTCATGTGTCCGCTCCTTTGTTTTCAATAAGAGCAAAGCTAGGGCCTGCCGCATTGGTCCATAATGGCCTATAATTGGAAAACTTTGTCCCACAGCAGGATACAATGCTCGATCTCAACGATATCGTGGTGTTCGCTCGCGTCGTCGAAGCCGGCAGTTTTACCGCTGCGGCACGCCAGCTCCGCATGCCCAAGACGACCGTCAGCCGCCGCATTGCCGCGCTCGAGCGTGAGGTCGGTGTCCGCTTGCTCCAGCGTACGACGCGCAGCCTCAACATGACCGACGCCGGGCGTCTCTATTATGAGCAGAGCAGCCAGGCGCTCAGGACGATCGAGGAAGCGAATCTACGCCTCGCGGAAGCGAGGGCGGAGCCGTCAGGCACAATTCGCATTTCCGCTCCTGTCGGCTTCGGCGGCCATTTCCTTACCCGCGCAGTGGTCGACTTTCTTGCAATGTATCCGAAAACCAAGGTCGAACTGCGCCTGACCGACGAAAGTCTCAACCTGGTCGAAAACGGAATCGATCTCGCTTTCCGCACCGGCATCCTTGCAGACTCTACCCTGATCGCCCGCAAGCTGGGATCCACGCACAGGCTCCTGTGCGCCAGCCCGGACTATGTCGCGCACTCAGGGGTTCCCGACGGACCGGCGGACCTCACCCGCCACGAGTGCGTCATCGCAGGCCCCTCCGCTGCCAGCGCGCACTGGATGCTGGACGGGCCGCACGGCCAGGAAGCGGTCACCGTGGCAGGACGCTTCGCCGCCAATGAAATGCAGGCGGTCGTTGCCGCCGCGATCGCCGGCTACGGCATCGCCCAGGTGCCCCAAAGGATGGCCGAGGGGCTTATCAACGACGGGCGGTTGCGTCGCGTTCTTCACGATTACACGACGCCGGCCGGTGGCCTCTATGTCCTGTACCCGAGCAGCCGGCACCTTTCGCCGCTGGTCAAGGCGTTCATTGAGCTTGCAGCGGAGCGATGGTCCGCCGCCGGAACCGGCGAGACCGACAAGGGCGTGGCCGTGTTGGCCTGAGGCGCCCGAAAGGATGCAATCGTGCTGTCGCGGGCGCGAGCGCCGGCCGGACCGAGAGGTCGCCGGCACAAGGTATGCGTGTCCGCTTTTGCTCGACCGGAGCGCGCAGACGTTGTATATTCATGCCGGCTCCACGCGACGGGGATGTCATCATGGCCTTGGAGGATGAGAAGTCCAGCCTGTTGATCGGCAAGGTCGGCGGATTGATCTTTGTCGTGATCGGTTTCCTGCTGGCTGCGTCAGGCTACCGCTATGGGGCGGCAGGATACATGGCCGCGGGCGTCGTTTTCATCGCGATAGGCATCATGCTGCTGATGGGCAAGGTCCTCGGTCGCAATCAACACAAATAGACCTACGGCGCCGCGCGTCTTTTCAGGCGCGCAAAGGTCGCCGTAGCACTTTGAATGACTACATGTTTTTAGATCGGATCCGATTTGAGGATTAGGCTGCCAGCCGGCAGTCTGGGCAATGTTCCGGCAGGTGAGTGAAGCTTGGCGGCGGCGTAACTACGGGCGTCGCATGCCGTCCGATCTTCGTTTGGTAATCATCGCGAGGGGGGAATGTCATGTTCGACTGCTCGGCGGCAACGACGGCTCCACCCGACCACATTGGATGCCTCTGCCACAGGCCCGAAATCCGATACATTGCCGAGCGCGTCAAGCTTGGCTTTTCCCGGCGCACTTTCATGACCGGAGTGGCAGCAATGGTGACCGGTGTCGGCCTGGGAACAACCGCGTCGGCGCAGTTGCAGTCGCCTCCCCCTGCGCCGGCTCGACCGATCCTCTTCACCAACATCCGCCTCTTCGATGGTACCTCCCCGACCCTTCGCGAGGGTGTAAAGGTGCTCGTCGAAGGCAACAGGATCAAATCGGTGGAGGATGGCGGCGCGCCCGCGGAAGCGCTGACGATAGACGGCGCCGGCGGCGTGTTGATGCCGGGGCTGATCGACGCCCACACGCATCTCGCCTTCTCGACGATTCCCCTGGCGGTGGCGCTGACCGCCGATCCCAGTTATCTGGCGTTGCGCTCCGCGCGCGCTGCCGGCGACTTCCTGATGCAGGGCTTCACCACCGCACGGGATGTCGGTGGGCCCGTGTTCGCGCTGAAGCGGGCGATCGACGATGGCGCGATCGTCGGTCCCCGCATCTGGCCGGCCGGTGCGATGATCTCGCAAACGTCCGGCCACGGAGACTTTCGCACCGTTCACGATCTGCCCCGCGAAGATGGCGACCGGCTGCATTTTTCCGAGCGCAGCGGCGCGGCTGCCATCGCCGATGGGGTCGACGAGGTGCTGCGGCGAACGCGCGAGCAACTTTTCCAGGGTGCGAGCCAAATAAAGGTGATGGCGGGCGGCGGCGTCACCTCCGACCATGATCCGCTCGACTCCACGCAATATACCGAAGCAGAGCTCCGCGCCGCGGTCGAGGCGGCGGCGGGGTGGAACACGTACGTGACGGTGCACGCCTACACGCCAAAAGCCATCCGCCTGGCGATCGCGGCGGGTGTCAAATGCATCGAGCACGGGCATCTTGCCGACGAGGACTCCGCCAGGCTGATGGCGGAGAAGAGCATCTGGTGGAGCCTTCAGCCGTTTCTGGATGACGAGGACGCGGCACCATTTCCGGAGGGGTCGCCGCAACGCTTTTCCCAGATGCAGGTCATCAGCGGCACGGACACAGCTTTCGAGCTTGCGAAGAAGCACGGGGTCAAGACGGCTTTCGGCACCGACACGTTATTTTCGGAAAGGATCGCGGCCCGCCAGGGAGCGCAGCTCGCCAAGCTCATCCGGTGGCATGCGCCGGCTGAAGTACTCAAGATGGCGACTGCGGACAATGCGGAACTGCTTGCCCTCTCGGGGCCGCGGAGCCCCTATACCGGCAAGCTCGGCGTCATCGAAGCGGACGCGCTCGCCGATCTGCTGCTGGTCGGTGGCGACCCGCTGGCCGACATCTCACTGATCGCCGACCGAAACAATCTGAAGGTCATCATGAAGGACGGTCGGATCTACAAGAATACCCTTTGATCGATGCGCCATTGGCTCATGGCATCGATAAGCGCATGTGCCTCTTCGAGATCAGCCAAGGGACTTATGCTGCGGATCTCCAGCGATTTCTCCTCCCGGGCAGGCATTTCCCTCGAACTTCTTTGACCGAGAGCATATTCAAATGGAGTCTCCGCTGATAGATGGGTGATCGATCGGAGCAATCATGCTGAAGCACCTGCGTAGTAGAAAGAGCATTTGGGTGGCGCTTGTCGCCGCATGCATGCTCGTTCTGCAGGCTGCAAGCGGGCTTGCGGCCGGCACCAAGCCGCTCGGGCTGGATACGTTCGGAAACCCGCTCTGCATTTCAGATGCGAACCACGGGACGCATGACCCGGCGCCATCGACCGATCACTCGAAAAAGCCGGACTGTTGCACGCTCGCTTGCGGGATGTTCGCGCATCCTGCGATCCCGGGGAGACAGCTCTACGTTCTCGATGCGCCGTCTGCGCCGCCCGTCAATCTCCCTGTAGCAAGGGATGGTCCCGAACTTCGCCAATGGCTGAAAGAGTTTCAAGGAAGCCCAAGGGCGCCTCCGCGCAAGGCGTGAAAATATCTACGCCACGCTGATTTCGCGAACGTTTAGTCGCGCCAGCGCATCCAATCCAATATGAAGCCGAGAAACCGCGCCTGGCATTCGCAGGCGGAAGACACCCGGCATTCTGTCAGGCCCTCGTGCCATTTTGATCACCGCCGGGCCGAACCGCCGGCGACATGGAGACGAAATATGTTGAAGACGTTCATTGCGACCGCAGCCATTCTGGCGCTTGGAACCGGCGCCGCGCTGGCGCATGTCAGCCTGCAGGTCAAGGAGGCGCCCGTCGGCTCGACCTACAAGGCGATCCTGCAGGTGCCGCACGGCTGCGAGGGCAAGCCGACGACGACCGTCCGGGTGCAGATCCCCGAAGGCGTCATTGCGGTCAAGCCGCAGCCGAAGGCCGGCTGGACCATCGAGAAGGTCAAGGGCACTTACGCGAAGTCCTATGACTACTACGGCACGCCGACCAGCGAAGGCGTGAAGGAGTTGATCTGGAGCGGCGGAAGCCTCGCCGACGACGAGTACGACGAATTCGCGCTGCGCGTCTTCCTGACGCCCGACCTCAAGGCCGGCGAGACGCTGTATTTCCCGGTCGTGCAGGAGTGCGCCGGCGGCCTCGCCGAGCGCTGGATCGAGATTCCGGCTGCCGGCCAGTCGTCCGACGACCTCGAATTGCCGGCGCCGGGCCTGAAACTGCTCGAAAAAGTCTCTGGACATTGAGCGCTGAATATTGAGCCAATAAGCTGGCGCTTCGGCGCCGGCTCCTTCGACGTCTGGGTTACCCGGTGTACACGCTCGCGGCCATGAAATTCCCGCCCGGTCTTGGCCGGGCAACGATCGCTGTTCTCGCCTGGCTGTTTCTGGCGACGGCGGCGCTCGCCCATGCGTCGTTGACAGCGACCGAGCCGCGGGATGGCGCAGTCGTTCCGGCTGCGCCCGCAAGGCTTGCGCTGTCGTTCAGCGAGCCGGTGTCGCCTCTGGCATTGAAACTGGTCAAGCCGGATGGCTCCGCAGTCGCACTCGAGCGGTTTACCCTCCGGGACCGCACGGTGGAAATCGAGGTACCGCCTGACCTCTCCGCAGGCACGCACGTTTTGTCTTGGCGCGTCGTCTCCGAAGACGGGCATCCGGTCGGCGGCTCGATCGTCTTTTCGATAAGGTCGCCAAGCAGGTCCACTTACGCCGGCGAAGTGATCGACTGGCCGGTGCGCGCCGCACTTTGGCTGGGCCGGGTGGCGCTCTATGCGGGTCTGTTCTTCGGCATCGGCGGCGTCTTCGCCTTGAGCTGGTTGCTGCAAGGCGCGCGAGCCGGGCTGCGCTTCATAACGGCCATGCTTGGCATCGGGCTGGGAGGGACAGGTTTATCCGCCGGGCTTCAGGGGCTGGATGCGCTCGGCATGCCGCTTTCCGCGCTGGCCGAACCATCGGTTTGGTCGACCGGACTCGGAACAAGCTTCGGCAGGACTGTTGTCGTGATGATCGCCGCGCTCGCCCTTGCAGGCGTCGCGCTGCTCTCGCGCCGGCGGCAGGTCGCGCGCTGGACCTCGCTCCTGGCGCTGTTGACGGGTTCGGCTGCCCTCTCCCTCAGCGGCCATGCCAGCGCCGCCGAACCGCAATGGCTGATGCGCCCGAGCGTCTTCCTGCATGCGATCGCGATCACGCTCTGGGTCGGTGCCCTGGTGCCTATCGCAAGGCTGTTCCAGACCGGCCGTGCGCATGCCCTCAAGGCCCTGCATCGCTTCTCCGTTTTCATTCCCTTCTCCATCGCCCTTCTCGTGGCGGCGGGCATCGTGCTCCTGGTCGTGCAGGTGGGCCAGCCGTCGGCCCTTCTCGACACGGCCTATGGCAATGTATTCCTGGTCAAGCTCGCTCTCCTCCTCATTCTTTTTGCTCTGGCGGCAATCAATCGATGGGTGCTGACCGGCCGCGTGGAAGCCGGCGATCAAGGCGCCACACGGTATCTCGTACGCTCGATCGCAGCGGAGGCGCTTGTGGTGCTGATGATTTTCGGCGTGGCGGCTTCCTGGCGTTTCACGCCGCCACCGCGCGCGCTGGTGTCGGTCGCAGCGGAGCCCGCCTCGGTCCACATTCACGGTGAGAAGGCGATGGCGGAAATAACGATCACACCCGGAAGACCGGGACCGGTCGAAGCCTCCGCCCTCGTCATGGCCGGCGATTTCTCCGCGCTGGACCCGAAGGAAGTCACTTTCGTCTTCTCCAACCCGTCCGCCGGTGTCGCCGAGATCAAACGCAAGGCGAGCAAGGCGACGGACGGAACCTGGCGCACGTCCGACCTCCTGCTGCCCCTCCCCGGCCTTTGGAAAATCAGGCTCGATATACTGATCAGCGACTTTGAGATCACCCGGATCGAGGGAGAGATCCAGATCGGGCCGTAGCGCATGCGGCCGATATTGGACCCACTTCCGCACCTTGCCGGTATCGGCACAAAGGGCGCGTCTCGACCGCATCGGTCATCGGAGGCAGTCGTGGTGATTGCCCGGATTGCGCGCCATTGCAGCCGCTCCGTTGTTTGTTAAAGCGAGCGTACCTCCTCATTATCGCGCGCCTTCAGGTATCCGAATCGGGGAAGCCCACGCTCAAGACTATGTGGCGGCATCGTCGATCCGATCACAAAGGCGGAAGCCGCCAAGCCCCAAGAGCCTTTGCAATTTGACATCCCCGGCGCGTTAGGCTCAACCTGCACGCTCTCGCAGGGGGACGCTAACGTGGAAGAGGCATTCCATTTCGGGCCGTTCTCGGTAGTGCCCGTCAGGCGCTGCCTGTCGCGGAACGGGCGCGTGGTTCCGCCGGGAAGCCGCGCCCTGGATATCCTCCTGTTTCTTATCTCCCATCCCGGCGAGTTGAAGACCAACGCGGAGATTGTGAGGCAAGTCTGGCCCGACACTTTTGTGGATGAGGCCAATCTCCGCGTGCACGTCTCCGCGCTAAGGAAAGCATTAGGGGACACGCAACGCGAGCCGCGCTTCATCGCAAACATACCCGGCCGCGGGTACACCTTCATCGCCCCGGTGGAGCACCACGGTCCAAGGGCCGCTTCTTCCCTACCGCCTCACAAGCTTCAGCGCGAGCGTCCGGAATCCCAAATCTTCGGACGCGACTACTCTCTCGCGACAATCACCGACCAGCTCGGCAAGGGACGCCTGGTGACCGTCGCGGGCCCCGGAGGAATGGCGAAGTCCACCGTCGCCAGAGCGGTGGTCTCGAGAGTCGCGGGCGAAGGCGAGGTCCTCTCGATCGACCTGTCGGAACTGGAGCTATCCGGGTCTCGGATACGCGGAGCGTAAGCACAACGCTTATCGTTTTGTGAGAGCGTGAGGCAGATGCTCGCACCACCGAATTGCGCTTCGCTTCGATTGGTCCGGAAAACAGATCAGTGGAGCCGTGAAAGGCTGCGACCTCTGAGGAACGCGAATTCTCGACCCTAAACGATGATTCCCTCAGTGAGCAGAACCACCAGTCTTGACTCCGGATCGGATATTCAGGAGCTCTAATTCGTTGCCGGAAAGCGAACGTCTACTGCAGTGGTAACGCTCGATCACACCACATCCTTGCCGTCCCACGTGCTGTCAGCGCAGCCTAGGGCGGAACATTGCAACGGCTGACTAGTCGGATAACTTGCCATGGAAGCCGGCTGTCTCACGAAGCACCCGTTGGGCCGATTGCAGATCCAATGTCGCGAATCCCTCGGTAAACTTGCCGTAGAGTGGCGCAAGCAGGTGATGAGCGTCGCCAAACCGCTTCTGCACGACCCATAGTCGGCCTAGGCTTGTCGCCGCGCGCAACTCCCATAAGTCAGCGTTTTGCCCTCGCGCTATCTCGACCGCGTGCCGGAGTCGTGCTTCCGCCTCGGCACGATCAAACGCGGGCAGCTTAAGCATCAGCTCGCCCGTCAGCCGATGCAATTCCGCCTCGAACCACCGCTCGCCCGTTTCGCGCGCTCGATCCAGCGCGTCGGTCAGCAAATCCAAGGCCCGCTGTGCTCCCCCGGCATGGGTCTCGACGCGCGCGAGCAAGCTCAAAAAGAATGGAACCAGGAATCTCGCTCTAGTCATCTGCCACGACGCCAAGCCCTCTCGAACCTGGGTGATGGCCGCCGGCAATTCACCCGTCTCTGCTAGCGTCCAGCCTCGAACGATCGTGCCTGCACCCAGGAAGTGCGGAGAGCCCTGCGCTCTTGCGAGCGTGATCAGTGAATCCGCCCGATCTCGCGCTTCTCGCCAGTCGCCGCGAAGCTGTGACAGGATGCAGCCGTAAAGCAGGGCGTAACCGAGGGTGTTGCGGTGGGAAAGTTCCCTTGCGTCCGCCAATGCCTCGTTGCTCCTGGCCTCAGCCTGCTCGGGATAACCGAGAGCGAAGAGGGTCCAGGAGAGGACCGATAGTCCCGCCACCCGAGGATCCTGGGCGAACAGGTACGCAAGAGAGCGGTGTTGCTGCGGGTCATAAAGGGCGAGCGACCGTTCCAGATATTTACGGGCAGTCGCAATCTCGCCGCGAAGGAAGGCATCGGTTCCGGCGATGCGGTTACCGACAGTCTCCCCGGACGCCTCCCGTTCTTCCTGCGCGCGCTTGAGCAGTTCCTCTCCCGCCTTCCTTCCCGCCTCCAGCTCGGCGCGCACGACGTGGAAGACCCACTCCCCGTAGAGGACAGGGAAGAGCCTGCCTTTATCCCCGATCCGCTCGCATAATTCGCGTGCTCGCGCGTTGGCCCGGCCGACCTCTGGCGCTGCCCAACCCTTGGCTGTCATCAGGGCGACGCTGAGAGCGACTTGTAGTTCGAGTTCCTGCCGCCATCGCGCGGCATCATCAGGCAGTCCTTCAAGCAGTTCCAGCCCTCTTGTCAGATGTGTAATCGCTTCGGTGGTTGCGGAGCGCGCAATCTCTGCTTGCCCGGCCCTGAGCCAGTAATTGACTGCAGGTTCCAGCCGCCCGGCCTCCGCATAGTGCTGGGCCAGAAGCTCGGGCTGCGTCTGGACAGTTTCGGGGAAACGTTGCTCGATTGCTGTGGCTATCGCCGCGTGCAACCGTTGTCGTTTCGTGCGCACAAGGGTCGCGTAGGCAGCGTCGCGTACGAGTGCGTGCTTGAAGCTGTAGGTCACCTGCGGCGAAGTCCCGTGGCGGAACACCAATCCTGAAGCAATGAGGTCGTCCAGTGCTTCCTCTACCTCGCTCGTCTGCAACGGCGCGGCGGTCACGAGCAGCTCATGCGAGAATTCTCGACCGATTGCGGCCGCCACCTGCGCTAACTCCCTGGCGGGCGCAAGTCGGTCGAGCCGAGCCAATAACGATTCCTGAAGCGTAGCTGGAATTGCGATCGCCGACACGGGACTCGCGAGAGCGTAGTGATCGCCCTCGTCTTTAAGCAAGTTGGTCTCCAGTATCGCGCGCGTGAGCTCCTCGACGAAGAGCGGCACGCCGTCTGTCTGTCCGACGATCTGGTTGAGCACTTCGTCAGGCAGAGACCTGCCGCCGGTCAGGCTCTCGACCATATCTGCGCCTTGCCGACGGCTCAAACGACTAAGCGTCAATGCCGTAACGTGCGGATAGTGCATCCACAGTGGGAGAAACTCGGAGCGGAATGTGATGAGCACCAGCACGGGCGAGTCCTGCACGCGATCAACAACGAGATCTAATAGCTCCAGCGAGGTTGGATCTGCCCAATGCACGTCCTCATATACTGCCAGGACGGGCCGACGCGCCGCGAGCCCGATGAGCTGATCAACGAGTACCTCCAGCGTCCGCTTCTTCTGCCGGTGCGGGCTCAACTCCAACGGCAGATAGCGATCGTCCGCTGGAACAGACAGCAACGCCGCGAGCAACGGGGCCGCTTCGGCGACGTCTTCGGTCGATTGCGTGAGCAGCGCTTCGAGCTTGCTCAGTTTCACTGCGGGGGGATCCTCCGCGGCGAAGCCAGCTGCCCGCTCCAGAAGGCGGATAACCGGATGAAGCGGACTGGTCTGATGATAGGGCGAGCAGTAGTGACTTACAGTCGTATGGGGCTCGCCTTCGAGACGCCGACGCAGGGCACGAACAAGGCGCGACTTGCCGATGCCGGGCTCGCCCGCTAGCAACACCACACGGCCTTCGCTTTCTTTGACCGCTTCCCAGCGCTTAAGCAGGAGTCCTATCTCGTGCTCGCGACCGACGAGCGGAGTCAAGCTCGCCCCGTGCAGGGCTTCGAAACGGCTTTCCGCAGAGCTTTCACCGAGCACGCGCCAAGCGGGTACGGACGCAGGAAAGCCCTTCATTGGTTGGGAGCCGAGCTCGGCGAGATCGAACAGGCCGCCGATCAGCTGCCGGGTGGTGGATGACACCACCACCGTTCCCGGCTCGGCGACACTTTGCAGTCGTGCCGCTAAATTGGGCGTCTCGCCGATTACCGTCTCCTCACGCGCTGCACCTTCGCCAATCAGTTCGCCGACAACCACCAAGCCGGTCGCGATGCCGACGCGGGCTTGCAGTGTCTCCCCATGCGGTGGTTGCAGGTTTCCCACTGCGTCAATGGCGGCAAGCCCCGCTCGCACCGCTCGTTCGGCCTCATCCTCGTGAGCACGCGGGTAGCCAAAGTAAGCGAGCACGCCATCGCCCATGTACTTGGCAACGTGGCCCTCGAAGCGCGCTATAGCACTCGCCACCGCACCCTGATAGGCCCGCAGCAGTTCGCTCATTTCTTCTGGATCGAGTCGTGAGGAAAGCCTGGTCGAGTCGACAAGGTCGACGAACATCACGGTGAGCTGGCGGCGCTCCGGCTCCGGTAGGGTTACAGGTGTTCCGCCAACCCCGGCTGAGCCGCTCGGTTGTTGAGCGACCTCTCGCAGTGCGGCGATGGCAGCAAGCAGTTTACGACGGTGCCCGACTGAAGCGACGCCAAGCCCAATCAGGTCCTCGGCCGTAAGATCTCCTAGGACTTCAGGATCGATGTCGTTTTGGCGGAACGTTTCTTCGTACTGTCCCAGCCCTTGATCGCGCAGCCAGGCACCGACGTCCATGGCTCCTCCTCCGTCTACTCGGAGTGCAAGGTTCTTCAGCATACTCCAGAAGTCCTTAGGCCGCACGACCCGAGCAAAGAGGACCGCACGGCCTGCGTCGTTCGTCGGCTGGCTGAAATGACCATCTGTGAGTCCGATGGTCGCGCGTCTATGGAGGACGCGGCTGGTCCAAGGTGACGTTCTGGCATGGGACGCGGCCACCGGTGGATCAAGGCGTACGGTCGGACTTCATCAATAGGATGCACCGAAAGGTCGATTCGGGCGGTAGCAGTGAAGGTCCGGTTTCAGGCGGCGCCGGGAACGTCTGCTCACGGCGCAACGTGTTCGTTCTGGCAGACGAGCCGAACGGCACCTTGCCTGAAGGTTTTTCGATGCGGGCCGCAGCGCGACGTTTGCCGCTGGCGTTGGGCGGCCCGCGTTGACAAACCTTGGAAGGAGGAAGCCGCGGAGGCTGGGTGGGACCTATGGGGAAAGCGCGGGGCCGCGGGCGTCTGTTGTGGACTTCGGCGCTGCCGACAGACGCAAAGGCGCCGACCCGAGGGTGTGGGAGGCGATGATCGGAAGCAGATCTGGCGGTCTCGTTGGTGCCGATTTCGACGCTTTTGCGATGCTCAGTGTTATTGGGCGCAAAGCGATCCGATCCCGGAATGCAGAGTGTTTTCGGGTCGGCTTTGGCCAATGTGACGGGCACCTTGTCATGCGGCCTGCTTTCTCGGTGGCGCCCGGGCTCTGGGTTTCTGACCGCGTCGGAAGATCTCGATGATGCGCATCGGGCCACCGCACTCGGGGCATGGCTGTCTCAGAGTGAGCGGGATCGTCTCAGCGCTTGGCGGATCATTGTGTTTGGCCGTTTCCGCTCCGAGCAGAGCGCGGATCTTTGCGACCTTGGTCTTGCGGCCCGCACTGGCGAGCAGGCCGTAATGGCGGATGCGGTGGAAACCGTCGGGCAGCACATGGAGCAGGAAGCGGCGGATGAACTCGTCGGTGGCCAGCCGCATCACCTTCTGACGGTCGCCGGTCTTGATCCGGTAGTCCTTCCAGCGGAAGGTGACGGTCTCGGCATCGGCGCTGATCAGACGGCTGTTGGAGATCGCCACCCGGTGGGTATAGCGGCTGAGATAGGCGAGCACCGCTTCGGGACCGCCGAACGGCGGCTTGGCATAGACGACCCATTCTGATTTGCGCACAGCCAGGCGGCGAACGCGTCAGCCTCTGCGAGAGCTGTCAGATCAGCGTAGAACCTCAGATCGCCGGCGCAATGCAGTGCCCGCAGCCCTGCGATAAACAACCGCCGGAACAGTCGCGACAGAACCCGCACCGGCAGGAAGAACCCGGGGCGGCATGAGATCCACCGCGTGCCATCCGGCGACAGCCCGCCGCCGGGCACGATGATGTGCACATGCGGGTGATGGATCAGCGCCGATCCCCAGGTGTGTAGCACGCTGGTCATGCCGATGTGCGCGCCAAGCTGCCGGGGATCGGCGGCGATAGTGCTCAGCGTCTCGGCCGATACCCGAAACAGCAGGTCGTAGACAGCTTTCTTGTTCCAGTAAGCGATCTGCGCGATCTCGGCCGGCAGGGTGAAGACCACGTGGAAATACTCGACCGACAGCAGGTCTTCGGCGCGGGCGGCCATCCAGTCGCGCGCCGCGGGGCCCTGGCACTTCGGACAGTGCCGGTTCTTGCAGGAATTATAGGCGATGTGGTTATGCCCGCACTTGGTGCAAGCCGCCACATGCCCGCCGAGCGCCTCGGTTCGGCAGGCTTCGATCGCCGCCATGACCTTGAGCTGGGTCAGGCTGACATGCCCGGCATTGGCTCGCCGCCACGCAGGCCCATAGGCTCGGAAGATGTCAGCGATCTCCAGCTTTTGCCGGGGCACCCCGGCGCGCGCTTCATTCCAGCCGACGCCTCAGGGTGAGATCCTCCAACTGCTTCAGGCGCTCGAACGGGCTGATGGTGTCGCGGATCAACTTGGTGGCGACGTGGGTGTAGCGGGCGGTGCTGCTCAGCTTGGCATGGCCGAGCAGAACCTGGATCACCCGCACGTCGGTGTTCGCCTCCAGCAGATGCGTGGCGAAGCTGTGGCGCAGGGTATGCAGCGTTGCGGGCTTGGCGATGCCCGCCATGTGCTTGGCCGCGGTGAAGGCCCGGTTGAGCTGGCGCGGCGAGATCGGATTGATCTTCGGCTTGCCGGGAAACAACCATCCCCGCGGACGCGCCTCCCGCCAGTAATCGCGCAGCAGATCCAGCAAGCCCGGCGATAGCATGGCCTTGCGATCCTTGCCGCCCTTGCCTTCTTCGACGTGGATCAGCATGCGCTCGCTGTCGATGTCAGTGACCTTGAGGTGGCACACCTCCGACGCCCGCAGCCCGGCGCCATAGCTGATGCTGAGCGCCGCCCGATACTTCAGCCCGGGCCCGGGAGCCGCGGCCAGCAGGTCGGCGACCTCCTCGACGCTCAAGACGACCGGCAGCTTCTGCGGTTTGCGTTGGAACTGCATGTACCGCTTCATCTCCTCGCGCCCGCAGGTGATCCCGAAAAAGAACCTGAGCGCGATGATCCGGACATTGAATGTCGAGGGCGTCACCCCGGCATTGGTCATGTGTAGCTGGTAGGCCCGCAACTCCTCCGGCGTCGCCGTGTCGGGTGAGCGCCCCAGAAAGGCCGCGAAATCCTTGATCGCCCGGATGTGGCCTTGCTGCGCCTTGTCGCCCATCCCGCGGATGCGCATGTCCTCGATCATCCGCTCACGCAGCGCGGTGGTCTTCTCCTCTGTCATCGGACCCTCCTGTCCATCAGATTGAGAAGTCTCAATCGTCAGGCCAGGAACCCGAGACACAAAGAACCGACGTCGATCAGGAAACGCACCGCCAGCCACAAGCGCCATTGCCGCGCGAGCGGCTTAGTCC
>NZ_WITC01000126.1 GCF_009601505.1 Sinorhizobium terangae | reverse complement strand
TGGCCAGACCGCGAACTGGCGTGACTGACGAAGTTTGCGCTGGTACCGTCACTGTAATAGCCTGCCGCATCAAAGGCGAAAGTGTCCTCGTTCGGGTCGAAATCCAAGATGACCGTGTAGCCCGGGTCCGGCCAGCCCGCTGGGTCGCGGACCGGATTGTGGGATTGGAACACAAAGGTGTCTTGGCCGTCGCCGCCGGTCAGCTGATCTCTGCCGTCACTGGCGAAGAGGACGTCGTCGCCGGGACCGCCGTAAAGCTTGTCATTGTCCTGACCGGCCACGGGCGGTCTGTCGCGGCCATTGTCTCCGTAAAGATAGTCGTTACCTGCTTCGCCGAAGACATGGTCATTGCCCTCGCCACCAAAGACTCGGTCATTGCCTTCGCCCGCCGAGACGGAGTCATTACCGCGAGCACCGTCAATCCAGTCATTGCCGGAGGGCTCGAGGAGCACATCGTCATCATCGCTGCCGAGGAGGCTGTTGTCACTTGGACCACCACGGATTAGCATTGCAGATCCTCCTTATGATTTAACGCCTCAACACCACCTCCTTTACTCCTTATCAGACCATTGGAGTAATCGATTGATTTTATGGGCATCGACATTTCGGATGCATCCGGTGCGCTTGACTTCACAGTTTCGAATTTTCGGACCAACGCGGCGCCGACACGGGATCATGCATGCGTTGCCGCGAGCCGGCGGGACAGCCGTAGCGCCGCGGGCAGCCCCAGCTCCTCCGCCCCGCCTCGCGCTTCCTCGGGTGGCCTGGACAGCGCCCACCGCCGCTAGGTCGAGCAAATCAAGGCTGCGTGACCATGGAAACCTCCACCATTTGTCAAGAAAAGCGCGCTCGGTAAGCGATGCTCCTTCAACACTGGACCGGAAAGCATAAAGCGATCTCCCGATCACGGATGGTTTGGCCGACGTCTACACATTGCTGGCTGAGCGGTGGTCGCTGGACCGCTGCGTCGCCTTTTATCGCCGTTGGTGACGGCGACTGCTGTTGATATGCGCACCGGTCCCGGGATTGCTGTCTGGCACCATCGCCGCAACCAGGTTGGCACCGGACCTAAGGGCCCTTCAGGCAGCCGCCGCACGATTCTTCCCTAAGCCGGAGGTTTCGCACGAGTTTCGAATGTTCTGAGCGAGACTAGAGCTGCCATTACCTGGTCGCACGGCCCTCAATTCCAGCGATTCGCCCCCCGAGCAAGGCTCACTTGGCGACCCGCCACCATGACTGAATCTTGTTGCCGCCTTGAAGCGCCGAAATACAGTCGGCACGAGCGGCTTCAGAGGACAACCGACATAAACAACTCACTCATTGCGATCCAGTACAATTTTTAATGATCTGAGGACGTCGGCTGCGTCGATGAGAGCGTCCCTCACTTGTTCCGGAGGCAGATCTCGGGCGCGCTCCGACGATAACCTGAGATCAATAAGAACGTCCCGGGCACTGTGTATTCCTGCGACGCCAGTCTGCCTGCACATGTCGCGGATGGTGTCAATTGAGAGGTCTAATAGGCGGCTTATCTCATAGTGCGTGAGTTTCTCTATCCCGTTTGCTGCCCTGATCAGCTCTGCAATAAAATCCGTCGTTGAGCTCATGGTCCGATCCTGCAGGCTTGTTCTTGAACAAGGACTGTCTGAAAGCAACTTCAGCCCAGGCACATCCTATCGCATCGCGGAAGGCTCCTCCCGCTAAACGCCAGCTGCAGTCTTTTAACATCAAGGACGAGCGGTCAAATTGGCTATCCGCATGGAACGATTCACGTTTGCATAAATTACGCCATGTGTTCAACCGCGTCGACCCGGCCTTACCGGGAAGGTGTTGAGGTATCGGAATATCCGTCATCCGGCAAATGGGCATGAGTACGTCAGAATGAAGACAACAATGGCGATGGCCCGCAGCAGTGGCCAGTCTGCTTTGTCCCTGCAAGGCCTGAATACAGGTGGGAAAGGAAATGCCCGAAGATCCAAGCAATCCTTCGGCGCCTGTCGCAATTGCCCATATGCCTGCGCGAGCATAATAGGGCGCACGACTGCAGCAGACCGGCGCCTTTGAATAGTCAGCGCGGGCGCCACCTGTGACCATACCGGCGTGAGAGGGGCCTACATAGAAGTGTCGGTGACGGCATGTTCCCCGTCCAATTCCATGCCCTTGTTTCGCCACACGCCGCGCGGTGCAATGCCTTCCGAACCTCGTCCCCGAAACCTTTCGATCGTGGCGTCGCCACGATGACTTTCAGCCGCCCAGCTTGACCGCGTTCGACATGCGCTATGTCGGATCTCCGGCGATGTCGGACATGCGACATGGGCGGAATAGAGCTATCCTGTTGTTTCTAGAGTATATTATCCTTTGGCACGGCGCGTGCTTCGAAGTCTGCAAACTCGCAAGCACTTGAGCAGGAGCAAAATGACGATCAAACCGGCCAAACCAAGAAACGACCTCCTGGCGCGAACACGACACGAAACGGACCGCCGAGGTGATCGACGCGACACTAGGGCAGCATCAAGGAAGCAAGCAGAAACTAAGCGGCACTCTTGTGGAGGCTAGTGATGAGGGCTTTCTGTATGGGGCAGATGCATGCCGCTGCTGATTTCGTAGAAGAATGAATCACTATGGAGAACTAGATGACCTCTGTCGGGAAATGCGATTTGCGAAATCCAATCCTCGGTCGGCGATTGCGACTGGGATTCGTCGGCGGAGGAAGAGGCGGACTTGTCGGGCAATGGCACTTCGCTGGGGCGAGGTTGTCGAATCACTAGGAAGTCGTCGCGGGAGCTCTATCATCGGACCCGAAGAACGCACACGCATCGGCAACAGAATGGATGATTGCAATATCCAGCCCAGTATCGCCGGTCGTTGAGGTACGGCCGACCTTCTCGGGATCCTGGCGCCAAATAGCACCCTTGCCGCGAGCGGGAACTGCACTTGTCGCCCACTCCTGAGCATATTCCACGTGTGCCTGCCGGATGGTTCCGATGGCTCCGTTTCGGATCATGTGCTTGGCCTGGCGAACCATCGCGTGATGCGCATATGGGTAAGTCATGACGAGGACGCGGCCCGTCGCTCTTTGAAGCTCCACAAGCTCTCGAGCATCGGAAGCGGTCGTGGTCATGGGTTTGTCGAGTATAACGTCGATACCAGCCTTGAGAAAGGCCGCCGCGATCCGATGGTGCGTCCAGTTTGGCGTGACGATTGCGATTGCTTCTATACCGTCGTTGCGCTCGGCTTCTCCTTTTGCCATTTGGTTCCAGTCACCGTACGAACGGTCGGGTCGCCAGCGTCAGGGCTGAGGTTCACAACTGTGGAGCTCCGAAACCGATGGAAGACACGGCTTATATCAATTTCCATCTCGAGAATGGTGCTCCTGGCATTCTTTGGGTGACGCAGGCAGCGCCGGGCCAATATTGCCGGCTCCGCATTCGTGTGTGGGGCGACATGGGTGGGCTAGATTGGGATCAGGAAAAGCCCGAGGTGTTGCGTTATGTGCCCTTAGGGGAGCAGGAACAGATTTTCCTCCGTGGCCACGGCAATGGAATCCTGCCTGAGGCGGAACGCCTGATACATCTTCCGCGGGGGCACGGCGAAGCGGCTGTGGATACATGGGCAAACCTCTATGCAGAAGCTGGCAATCGCCGCCTGCCGCGCAGGATACGCGCTCCCAAAAGGTTGCGTGGAGCTTTCCGGGGCTGAAGATGGGCTTAAAGGCATGCTGTTCATTGATGCTTGTGCCGACAGCCACGAATCCGGTGGGTCTTGGGTGTCGATAAAGCACTGAATTCGTCTGCAATCCGTGTCATCCGGCGGCCTGTGCAGGGAACTGCGAATGAGTCCAAAGCAAAGCGCCGCCTCGATTTCCCTGCATACCGGTAAACTCGATAAGAGATGGAACTTGTCGCCTCGATTATGATTCGTTTTCTGCAATTCAGACTGATTGTTGTTTTGCCGGGCTTTCGGGCGAACGTCTCCGGAATGATACTGAGGGTCTTGTTTTCCGGAGTTGCAGTCTCAGGCACTTCCGTTCACCAGCATAGGGGGGCGGCTCTCGATGCGTACTTTCAAATCCACCAGTGCCCCCGCAAGTGTAAGCCCCTTCGGCTGCACATCATCAGGCGCGCTGAAAACCGGGTCAAGCACGGGTCGGCAGCACTGGAAATGTCCAGCGGCAGTCCCAATGTCTATCGATGGAGAATGATATGACTCGCTCCGGTCATTACCGGAAAGAACGATTTTCCCGCCAAGAGGCTGTGGGTACCCATCGAAAATGGTGAAGGCTGTTAGACCAGGCCGTAGTGCTTCTTCATCTACGAATAGCCAATGCGACTCGTCAAAGCGGACCATTTGAGTAACCTCACAGCCGAGCAAGTCACTGATCGGCTTAATGCTGACAGCGCCGACAAGCTGAACAACTCGAAAGAGTGCGGTTTCCGGATCCAACAGGTAAACCAAATTTTTCATCTTAGTCCTTCCAATGGTGAAGCGGTCTCAAGCCCGTCAAATCCGATCGAGCGGTGATCCGTGCACCTCAGTTGCTGCCTATGCCGCATTCCGCGGGCCAAACAAAATCGATTGTTTGTATGGAATCCATCCGCGCGATGGATGCGTGAGATCCTCGCCGCTCAGCAAGGGCGGACTTGAGCCCACGGTGCTCAGACCGGTGCACCGCGGCTCAGCATGTCCGATTCGTACTGCAATCCGCTATCAATGACCGCGTACTGCATTAACGGCACAGCACCTTGAAACGGTCGGCCGGCAAACCATGATCACTGTCGGCGTCAGCCCTTTGCGACAAATTGGCCCTAAACTGCGGCAAGCGGTCCGCTATCTCGCGCGGCCCTCCTGGGCAATTATGTATTTGGTCAAACGCACGGTAACCGCCTTAATCGGCGGAAGCTGTAAAGGGCGAAAGGTGAGCGCTCATGAGACCACGAATAGCCACCGTAAGACTGCCGAATGCTTGGCTTCCGGGAGCCGATTGGGCTGATCGCTACGAAGTCCTCGTCTTGGGCGAACGGATGACAGCGACTGAGGCGGCACGGCGAGCGCTTGAGAGCGCACCTTACTGGGCGCGAAGCCTTCTGAGTTTTCGAAACCGGCTCGCGCCTTTGGTCGGTCTGAACGCAACTGCGGACACGAGGCATTCCGATCTGCTCGCCAGCCTTCCCCTAATGCATAGCGACAACCGCCAGATGGTATTCGGCTATGATGACCGCCACCTGCTTTTTCGCCTGGTCGTGGATGTCGGTGAAGGGCCGGCTGATGGCCAGATCGTCGGCGTGACCACCCTTGTGCGCCGCAGGAGTCTCATGGGCTGGCTCTATCTTGCCGCCGCCATTCCATTTCATAAGGTAATTATCCCGTCCTTGCTGACGGCGGTTGAACGACCCTGCTACACCGCATCACGAAGAAGGTGAATGCTCGGCGACAGAGGAATATCGCCCAGCTGGAAAACGACGCGCGATCGAAGAAGGTCTTGAAGACCCTCTCCCATTGCTCAGCCAACCCGAAGCGGCTCACCCGCAGTCGCATTTGCCACGCGGAGACGCGTCGCCCGCCGCTCGGCAGGAGCATCATGAAAGACTCTTTTCATTCTGCGTCGTGTAAATGCTCAGCAGGATCCAAAGAGCCGAACCGGATTCAATTCGTCCACACGACTCTCGCGAATTTGCGATAACAAGCTGCCGCAAAGCGGTGTAGTGGCGGCGCAAAGCAATGCCGAACGTCGTCGGCCACGCGCCACGTCGCCACAGCGTATTAAGCACTATCATGGGATCGCTTCACGGCGTTCACCACATAGTCAGCCTCCAGGTCGTGCCGCCCAGTGCACCGTTGTCAGCGTTGAGGCCATATGTCCCAGCTCCAGGGGCTCGGCCCGAGCGCGCTCAAGAAGATCTCCGGCAGGCTTCGAGCGCAGTACCTGAGTAATCGAAATTCCTACTCGTCGTTTTTATTCATCGCATCGATAGATGCAATGCAAACAAACGATTTTACGGACGTGGTATAGCTGTACTAAAGAACGGTCCAATAAAGTTGGAGCCACGGCGGCCACTGGTAATTCACTCGTTTTGCCTTTCAGGCGAAGCGACTGTGCTCCGCGACCGAAAGGGAAAAACTATGTCTGATGCAAAACTGCAAAGCGTACTTTCGTCTCTTTCGCAAGTGCACAGACAGCTGAATTCTCTTCCGTCCAATGCGGCAGCAGATGACGAGTGTATCAAACTAAACACAAATGAGAATCCATTCGCATTGCCGGCGCCGGTACTGGAGAGCGCTGTTGCCGCTCTCGAACGGCAGTATCTTTATCCAGAGGATGACAACGTCAGCTTGAGGGACGCAGCAGCGGCGTCCTATAACCTTTCCAGGGATCAGGTGATCGCCGGTAACGGATCGTCCGAACTCCTTTCGCTCATATATAAAGCATTCCTTGACCCGGGTGACACTCTCGCAATGTTGTCCCCTGGTTTTGCATACAACCACAAGCTCGCACTCTTACAAGGTGCTCGATTGCTTGAAATCAGATGGGGCGAAACTTGCTTGTTGCCGATACGCAAACTGCTTTTCGGTCCTGCAAAGGAGGCCAAGTTCATTCTGCTGGCCAATCCCAACAACCCGACCGGAACGTTTGTGCCAATTGCGGATATTGAAAGCCTCGTAGCACAATCTGACCGGTTGATCGTGGTAGATGAAGCCTATGTGGACTTTGCGCCTGACAGTGCTCTGCGTCTCGTTGACCGCTATCCGAACCTCCTGCTCTTAAGAACATTTTCGAAGAGCTATGCCGCGGCCGGCATTCGCATTGGCTTCGGCCTCGGTCATCCTGAGGTTATAGGCAGGCTGCGCAACATCCAGAACATGTTCAACATGAATGTGATCGGTCATGCGGTTGGCGTCAGTATCCTTGCCCACCAGACCGCCTACGCTGAAAACCACAGACACATTCAGTATGAGAGAGTGCGTGTGAATTTCGCGCTGTCGCAACTTGGGTTCTCTGTAACGCCCTCGCATACGAATTTCTTGCTGGTCCGTGTGCCGGCAGGACGAGACGGCGCCTGGTGGCAAACCTGCTTGAAACGCAAAAAGATACTGGTGGCCGTCCTTCCTGATGAGGGTCTCGAAGACTGCATTCGCGTCAGCATCGGGACAAAACCACAAATGGATGCGTTTCTAGCAGCTGTCGAGGACATTTTGGGATCTGAGACGTCTCAAAGATCGGCAGTATAGCAGCTTCAGGTTCTACTCTTTTGCGCCTGCGAATGGACCATGGGAACAGGACAGAGAGCGACGACTGCAAGAATGATCTCCTAACAGTGGTGGCCAGCCTAAACACCCCCGTAGGGAACACTGAGCTGCAAAGGCGCTTGCACGTAACGTAGGGGCACGGCGCGTCCCTCGATTCTCAACAACCTGGACAAGGCCGCTGGGCCAAAGCGGTTTGGTCCGCGGAACACTAAAGAGCTTTTGAGCAATAGCCGAGCGTGGAAAGGAGGTGCCCGTAATGTCGTCAGCTTCAACGATCCGGCTTCCGCCGGCGGCCAACGGCAGACATAGCGTGACTAGTGATGCTCAGCCGAGAAATGCCCCCAGTCCGACTTCGCTTGGATCAAGTTCCGGGGCTCCCGGGACAAAGTCGGAGACGGTAGAATGAGAAAAGCCCTTCCTTCAAAACTAGCTTTCGGCATATTCGACCATTTGGACGAGGATGGTAGCGCCATTGCACGGCAATACGCAGACCGCCTCAGCCTAGCGGAAGCGTGTGATCGGCTCGGCTTTTATGCTTACCACCTAGCGGAGCACCATTGTTCGCCGCATGGGAGAGGCCCTTCGCCGAATCTGTTCTTGTCGAGCGTCGCGCAGCGCACCTGCCAACTTCGTCTTGGTCCCCTTGTCATGCTGCTTAGCCTTTGTCATCCGCTGCGTGCGTTTGAGGAGATCTGCATGCTTGACCATTTGAGCGGCGGCAGGGCCGAGTTAGGCATAGGGCGCGGCTCTCTTCCGGTCGAGCTAAATTACTTCGGAGTTGATGCGGACGCGGTGCAAGGACGTTATCTCGAAGCCAGTGAAATCCTAATGGAGGCGATGACAGGCGGCACTCTTTCCTACAGTGGCCACCATTTTGAGCTAAACGATGTCCCTTTGACCTTGGGCCCTCATCAACGTCCGCACCCGCCGATCTGGGTCGCCACCAGCCGATCCGAGTCCGCGCGCTGGGCCGCTGCAAACGGCGCAAATATCGCGTGTGTGGGACCCGCTTCGATTGTTCGCAAGATTACTGACGCTTTCCACTCCGAGGAAGGACACAACACTGACGCGAACAACCAAGCGTCATTTCTCGGCATGCTTCGCATGATTGTGGTCGGGCAGTCTGCAACTCATGCCTACTCGCTTGCTGCTCCTGCATATGAACGATGGCTTAAAAGTTTCAAATTCCTGTACGACCTCAACGCGATTCCAGTTCCACCAAATCTGCCCCTGACCTTCGATGCAGCAATCGAAAGTGAATTGTGTGTGGTTGGAACGGCGGCTTTTGTGCGACGAGCTCTGCTTGATCAACTGGAAGAGGCGGGCGCCAACTATCTCCTTTGTCAGGTCGCCTTCGGGGATTTGCCCTTGGATGCTTCGCTCTACACCGCAATGACCATTCAATCTGAATTAATGGTTGGCTGACTGCCATGGTGCCCGACGAAGTCAGGTATGTGAAGAAGTGACTTCTTCGCTGCCAGCTCGTGCCGTAGCCGTGAGCGAGATCGAAACCAGTAACCGCAACTCTCGCATCCGCGTCGGCGCTAAGGTCCATGGCAAGATTGCATCCTTCGGCCGGCTCGGTGGCGAACATGTTGGCGAGGCGGATTTCCTGATCCTCGGTCAGACGAAGATCCGCAGCTCGCAACGAGGAGACCCCCGGCAAGCAGTGCCGAAGCATGGCGCGTAGCCGGACCGCATAGAAGGTGGCGTGCCGGCTGATCCACGACGACAGGAGTTCGTCAGGATAGGGGCGGTAAATCAGTGGCAACCACCGCCGAATCGCGTTCTCCATTACGCGAATGTCGCCTCGGCATCGAACTCCGGCTCCCAGCTCTCATCCATCTCGTCGGTGATGCGTCGCGGCCGCCCTCGACGGCTCCCTCTCTGTCGGTCTGATCGGCAGGATGCTAAAGTAGCCATATTGATCGGAGAGGCCGCTGTAGAGTTTCGTGCCCGGCTCGCTGCCGTAATGCAGATTGATGTCGCCGTGTCGGGCCCAGACTCCGCTTTATGGGAAAATGACAGCCGCGATGGCTTCTTCGGTTCCGACCGTCATCCGCAGCGTGGTGGGAAGACCATAGCCTGCCACGCCCGCAGAATGTAACCGCGCGCAGTAAGATGATCCTCAACTGCTTGCGGACGGGCGGCTTGATCGTAAGCGCGTAGGCTAACCGCTTACGCTTGATCCTGTCCGGCTGACGATCCCGTTAGAAACCCCGTCTCTCTCCTGCTCTCGATTGTCAATGTTCGTGAGGGGATGCAGAGTGTACCTGTTCGCCAAGGGTCGGAAATGGTGTGATCGACCAATTGATTAAGTCGACGGCACGCCGAAGTATCGCCTCGGTCTGAGCAAGGTTGGGTGAAGAGGCGATGACATGTCCGATCAAATCTCGATAATCGCCTTGCCTGATGATCGGCGTCTTGGGTTCAAAATACAATTTGACCTCGGCGACACCTGATACGGCAGCCGCCTGCCTGTCGCCATCGATCCAATCGAGGGTGCCATCGCGATCAGGAAGTAGGAACCGCGCGGCTGCAGTATGCGAATGCCTTCTGCGCAAATTCTGTTCGTCGCCGATGACAAGCTTGATGTGCTCGGTGATGAGATCGACACCATAAGCTAGGTGAACCAATTGAGGGCAGGTCCCGCTCGCAAGACGCGGATTGACTTCAATGACGACTGGGCCACGCTTCGTCCACCGGAATTCAATGCACGCTGGCCCCCAGCCAAGGCCGAGAGCTTGCAAACAGCTCAGCGAAACGTCGGCGATACGCTCGTGCTCGTCATCGGTCAGCGGGGCGGGATAGGTGAATTCACGAAAGACGAAATGCGGTCCAGGACCTGAGTCACCGGCTTCAATCCCAATGACCTCATTTCCCATTATGTGAGCGGCAAACTCGGGGCCTTGCGCGAATTCTTCAACTAGGATCCTCGGCGAAGATCGCCATATGTGCTTGCCGCCCAACAGATAGGCCGCATGTTCGGCCACCTCATCGAGGTTGCGGCACAATCGGACACCCATGCCGCCGCGGCCGACAGTTGGCTTAACAATCACCGGCAGGCCGATTTCCGCAGCCGAGCTTCCTACGTCCGTCGCATTCGCTGCCAAGCGATAAGCAGGTATTGGAACGCCGGCCTTCGCGAGGAGCTGACGTTGAGCGAATTTGTCGCAGCATCGTTCAATCGATTCGGGGTTCGGTCCCGGCAGGTTGAAATGCCGGCAGAGCTTGCCAGCTGTCGCATAGACCGTCTCCTCGGCGCTCGTAATGCCGCCGATGTCATAGGTCGCGCGTAGCCGGGAACATTCGCGGATCAGCGCATCGAGATTGTCTGTGTCAACCCGGATTGCCTCAATGCCTTCCGCCGCAAGATAGTCGTACTGAGTTGGATCAGCCGACAGGGTAATTGGACAGAGACCAAGACGCTGGGCAGCGTTCACGTATTGCAGACCAATACGCCGGTGGCCTCCAACCAGGATTAACGCTCTTCTTGCCATCGGTGTTGACCTCCGTTGTGTGTAAGGCGTCGCTCCGAGCGCATCGGCATCAGCTTTTCAGCCGTGCCTGACCTCAGGCTTTGCAGTCAACGTACCATTGTCACCGATTTGCGGTCGTGAAGATTCTGTTAACTTATTTGAAGGCTTGGTTAGCCAGTTGGAACGACGATTTGCCGTAGTTTTTTGTAAGTGTGGTGCCGCATAGGCACCGCCTGTTGATCACGCGGAATGGGATGGGGGGCTCCGACTGTCAGAGCGTAGAACAGACCAACGCGGATCTTGCCATGCTGGCCGAATAGGAAGATCCTGGTGATGGACAGTCTGGCGGTGTTTCCTTCAATCGGGTCAACCACTACGCCGCCTTCTACGGGCAGCTTGCCTTACCTCACCGGAACGGGCCTGGACTCCGAACGGGTTACCGCTGCGCCGCTCATCGGAAACCTAAAGAAGTAGTGCAGTAGTCCGAACGAGCAAGAACATCTCTTATGCCATGCAGAATTACGACGCATTCGCCCGGTCTTCTCTGAGATCCGCGTCTGCGCTGAGGTCTATGAGCAAGAATGCATGCGATCTCATCTTGCTTCCCGGCTGCCCCTATGACGGGCGCCGCGATACGGCTCCCGCCCAACGAGCACCTTCATGGTGCCCGGCATGCCGTACACGAATCCTTCGAAATGTCTGTTCACATTGAAACCAGCTCGATCAGCCCAGTTTTGGTGCCTCTCAGACAGTAATGCCGTCCTGATTCCACCGGCATAGGCTCTCGTAAAGGATGGAAAGCAATGGCCCAATGGCTTTTCGGATCTCTCGACGTGACGAGGAATTCGCCAAAAAAGGCCTCGAAGTATGACGCCATTCCGTGGCAGAGGCCGGAACTGTGGGCTATGATTCGATGCTCTACGGCATCTAATGCGTTTGGATCGAGATAGTCATATTGTCTGAAAAGAACAGTTGCCGAAATACACTCGGGATCGTGCAACATTTTGTTGACGGCAAAATATGAACGTTCGGCAAGCAAGTTTAAGCTCGATAGGTCGAAACCACATTGGGTAGAGACTGAGTTTTTTTCGTAGGCTTGTCTATCGGTGCAAAGAAAGCCTAATTGCTGAATGCGCGCCGGCATGACAATTGTACTAGGACCAGCAAGAGTGCGAATGTCTTCAGCAATAACTTCGTATCCCTCACCAACGACTCCACAGTCCAATGTTTCTGTGAATATAACATCAGGTGCCGAAGGCAGATCGCCATCTAAGATTGCTTGCCTCGATGATTTTGCAATAACAACAATCCGTTCGTGTAGATTGTTTGCCCGAATGACCTCGCATGCCACGTCAGCAAGGCGCTCATCCACCTCGCATGTGAATACTTTGCTTGCGCCATATTTTGCGAAAAGCATCGCTGGAAGTCCAGCCCCTGTGCCGATTTCAACAACAGTCTTGCCGACGACATTACATGACGCAATCGCCGCCTCTATTGCTGCATTTCGCCCGGAATCGCGTAGCATGGTGAAATGCCATCTTGGAATTTCACAACCGGCGTGAGCGCGCACAGATTTCTCGGTCATATTAGTCCTCCGAAGGAGTAGATGATTGGCGGCAGAGATCTCGCGGGCCGAACAAACAACGATGTTCGATGGCAGGCAAATTCGTGTCTCGACACTGGCCAGTTCTGAAGCGGCGTGCTGCACGTTCACACCAACCGTTGTGTGCCATCTCCGATCCGTCGCCTCCTTCGCCCTCTCTGGTGATCGGCAACCCGTATCGAGTTGAAGACCGCGAAGGCTTCGACGAACCCTGCGGGCTCCCCAGTTACGAAAGTAAGCGTCCGTCTGCTGGGGTAACGCAGGTTCCGCCATATTTCCCGACACTTAGTTTAGCGGCTACTGGAACCCCATGGGGTCTCGACGAGCTCGGCAAATTCCGCTTCAACGTCACGTATGTGGATGTCGTGAATCGACAGCCAATCCTGATCGAAGATTGCGTCAAGGTATTTTGTGCCGCTGTCGCAGGCTAGGGTAACGATCCGTGAGCCAACCGGCGCTTCACGGGCTACGCTGAGAGCCTCGTAAATCGCGCCGCCAGTCGAACCGCCCACCAACAAACCGTGCCGGCGCGCCAAGTAGTGGCAGGTCGAAAAAGCCTTTTCATCGCTCACTTTCCGACCCCAATCGATCACGTCGTAATCAATCACCATGCCTACGTTGGCGCCTTCAGGCGTTCCGGTACCCGATTGGCGGTAGCACCCGCCCTGACCGCCGAAGATAACACTTCCGACAGGTTCGACACCAATCACTTGGACCTCTGGGATATGCAGCTTCAGTTCACGCGCGGTCCCGCAAAGTGATCCCCCCGTACCGATGGCCGACACAAAATGCGTAATTGTCGGCCCAAGATCATCTAGCAATTCAGCCGCCAACCCAATGTAGCCGGCGGCGTTTGCAGGATTATTGTGTTGTTCGGTCCAGCAGGCACCCTCTTCTGTGGCCATTCGCATGGCTTCCTCGTCACGCTCGTCTGTTGCTAGCGTGCCATCGCCACTACCAACGAGGCGGACGGTGCTGCCAAATGCACGAACCGTAAGGATCTTGTCGGGACTTGCATGGGAATCCATGAGAGCAGTGAACTCTAGTCTGCGCACGGCAGAGATCATGGCCAACGCACCGGCCGTATTCCCCGACGAGGATTCGACCATGCGAACGGCGCCCTCATTTTGCGAAGCAGGTAGCCTGTCGACCATGCTCAACGCCATCCGATCCTTCATCGAGCCAGTAGGATTGAACATTTCTAGCTTGATATAGAGGTCGACCTCCCCACTGCGTAAAGGAATGTGGAGCATGGGCGTCTGTCCGATCGTTTCAAGGATGCTATTGACGATCATAGAGCAATTCCTTTGAAGGAGTTTCGTCGGCTAGAATCTTCCATCCACACGGGAGCCGTACGGCGGCCGCCTTTTTGGGTAAGGGAATTTGGTGAAATGAACTCTCGTTAGAATCCATTTGGTAACCGGCGGTGTTGGTGAAGATGACGAGATCACCAGGGGCAACGCCATCCTCGGCCGTTAAGCCGCGCCAACGGATGACGTCTGACTCAAGACAGCTTCGGCCGACGAGAAAATAGCGTGCATTGTGTTGCGGCACCGCCCGCCCTTCTCGGCGCAGGATGGCCGGAGCAGGCACGAAATCGGCGCCAAACCAGGTTTCGGAAAGTGAAAAGGACATACCATCAAGCACCACCCCGAAGCGACCGTCTCCAAAGTCCTTTACGTCGATCACATCGAAGGCGCTGATCCCACACTGGTCTAGAAGCGAGCGACCAGGCTGCAGCAGGATCGGCAGCCGGTGCCGGTGGAGGAAGTCAAGGTCGGATGGGTCAGCTAGAGCGGTCTGGATTACCTCAGCTGCATGATGGACCCCAGCGAGACCCCGAGCATAAGGATAGTTGCCGGGCTTTGCTATGCTGCCCCAATGGACGCCACGATCGTATGCAACCGGATCGAACCTCTCTAGGTAGCGCACAGGATACCCACCACCAATGTCGATTCCGCCGGGCGTGAGACCGTTGGCGCTGATGCGCCGTAGAAATGCGATGCAGAAGCGCATTTGTTCTACTCGCGTCTGAATCTCATAGTCATTGATGTGAAACGATACACCGATCTGCTCCACTTTAGCCTCTTCGAGCAGCGGCAGACACGCTATCAGTTGATCCTCAGTCATTCCAAAGCGAGAGCCGGGTTCGCTGAGGGGACGGCTCCGAAGAAACAAACGAGCGACACCTCCTACAGCGTCGGCAAGTGCGAGAACGCGTTTCAGCTCTTCGATGCAGTCGATATGGATCGCCACCTGATGGCGCAAACACAGATTGATTTCGTAATTGGATTTCGCTGGGCCCGTCATCGACATGCGCGCCGCTGGAACCAGGTTCATGAAGGCCGAAGTCATCTCTTGAGCGGATGAAACGTCAGCGCCAGCGCCAGCCATCGCGAATGCTCGCAGGAGCGAAGCAGACTTGCAGGCCTTCAATGCGAACTGGATCTGACAATCCCAATAGACTTGTTGCAGTTCCTTAAGCCATTGGAGGTAATTTTTGGTGGCTTGGTCCGGACACACTACGTGCAACGGGGACCCGAATCCATCTACCCACGCGGCAAGTTCGGATCGACTGTTGAGCAAATCAAGCGTCCATTCGCTGAGTAGCGGCACCGGTTCGTCAGCAGAGTATTTCTGGAACATTGATCCTTCCTCATCTTAGGTCGTCCAAATCGATTGAGCAGCCTGGCAGAGCGACCTGTAACTTGTGTTTTGTCGTCTTAAACCCCATAAGGTCTCCGGACAGACCGGCCTGGATAACGCGGTCCACATCAACAGGCCCGGGATCGGACCAGTAGGTCGCATGCAAGTTTGGATCATCGTAGGAAAGCAACATGCAGGGAACAGAGGTCAAGCCGAGCTCCCTGGCGCAGAAATGGCGATGATGACCGTCCATGATCACCAAATGGCGGTGTTCAACGAAGAGTGGCCGGGTCCACTGTCCCTTTTCGGCGATCACCTTGGATAGCTCCCTAGCACGTAGAATGTTGATTTCTTCGGTCGGTCTGAGTTGGCTGACGGGTAGTCTTACGATGGTGTAGTTCGAGATGCGCTCTGCGGGGGACAAGGGCCTCTCCTCAGTTAGTGACACGTCTGCGGTACCTAAGCATTTATCGGGCCGAACGAAAAAAGCGTTTTAGAACAACGTTCTGTTGCTCCGACTAGAGATGTCGCATGTCAGACTTTGTCGAACAAAGGACGTTGGGAAGCGCACCTTACCGTGGACGCCGACGAAGGCGGAAACGCCGCTGAACGAACGCGCTGGCAAGCATCGGAAGTGCCTGCGTGTGGCGTGGCCGCGGCCGATTCGCCTACTGCCAGAAGGAGAGAAACGTTGCCTAGTTTTGCCAGGCACGACCGACCGAAGGCCTGGTAACTTCGACGTTCGGCAAGGGTCGGCTTTTTGGCCCTCCGTGGGTTCAGCCGCCGGACTTATCATCATCAAGGGCAAATCGCTTGCGCAGCGGCGCATCCTCGCTGGGCCGAGGTCAGGTGGTAGGTGCTCAGCCGTGTCCCATTGCAGACATTTATGTTCGAACGCGGGTCATATCTGAGGCAACGTATTGGCCGGTCCGGCGCGACAGCGATGGATTTTAGCATCTGCCCAGATAGTCTGGTTCTTTGGCACGCAGATTGCAGGGGCCGACGAAGCCTCCGTCATGACTATGGCGGTCACGAGATTTCCGTGCGAAGGTTCACATGAAACGTGCTCAAACGATCGAAATCAACGAGTTAGAAGCTGGAGCACTTAATGCGTTCCCGGCCATTGAGCCTTTGCTGCGCCCTTCGCGGACGCCGCTCTCACACTTCCGACATCGGCTTATGTTTGTATCGTACGAGGGGGACGGAAGCGAGCTTTGTAACGAGATGCCGCTTTGCGAAAAGCTGGCTGCGGTGGCCCCGCGGTTGGCTGTGGATTGGTTCGTGGCACGAAAAGAGGTGCCGCACGCTTCCGGAACCGTAGACGGAGAGCCGTTCCAGCAGATCGGGTGGGAGGCCGATGGCCCGCCGCTGATGCGGGGCGATCTGGCGGCTGCGGGTGTTGAGACGCTCGCGACGCTGATTCACCAGGAAGGGCAGGTCGCGTGCGACCTCCCAGGTCGGTCCACTGATCCGCAGGCTCGAACACAACGTACTCTACGCCGCACCGGTGCGGATTGGATTGTTTCCCTGCCGCGCAGTATATCAGTTACGCCTTTTGCCAGAGCCGTTGGCCAGAATGAACTCGAGCGGGTTGAAGGTAGCGAAGCGTCTAGCGCGCCTTCGCAGCTGTGCTGGGCTCTCATTATCGTGCCTCGACGAGCCGGCGAGGTACGCTGCAAATCTTTCAGCGACATTGACAGGCTGACTCCGGAGGGAGCAAACCCGCTACGTGCCTGGCTGATCGGGGCGGCGGGACAGAGGCCACACGAGCCCCATCCCTCGAACAATCACAAGCTAATGAACTGGCAAAGGGACAATCATCCGAGGAGTAGCTCATGCGGGTAGCCGTTGTGTGGAATGATGATCGTACGGGCGTTGTCAACAGGTTCGGTCAGTCTAGTCCCGAGGCATACGACCGCGACACGGTCGAATGTGTGGTGGCGGCACTGCAAGAAAGCGGCCACGAGCCTCTTCTATGCGAAGCCGACAAAGGGCTGCTCGCAACACTCGAGCGGTTCATGCCCCCTGATCTTCAAGCCCGCCCCTCGGGGATGGTCTTCAACATGACGTACGGAATTCAGGGCGAGTGCCGCCTTACCCACGTTCCGGCCATGCTGGAGATGGCCGGTGTGCCGTACACCGGATCAAGTCCGCTCGGGCATGCACTGGCACTCGACAAGGTCATCACCAAGAGGCTAATCCGCGATTGCGGCGTGCCGACGCCGAACTTTCAAGTGATGCGTCGCAGCACCGATAGCATCGGCGCGTTGCGATTCCCATTGGTAGTGAAGCCGCGTCATGAATCCAGCAGCTTTGGATTGCAGCTGGTGCATGAGCCCTCTCAGTTGCGAGAGGCCGTGGATTTGGTTGTGGCGCGATATCAGCAGGATGCGCTTGTTGAAGAATACATTGAGGGGCGGGAATTCTGTGTCGCGTTGTTGGGAAACGAAGAACCGGAGGTGCTGCCTTTGTTGGAGCAGGACTTTGGAGATCGCGAAACGCGCCTCGTCACTTGGGAAGCGAAATACATAGAAGCCCAGGAACTGCCCTTGATTTGCCCGGCGCAAATTGAGAGCAAGCTAGCGAAGATAGTGCGGGATATTTCGGTTGCGACCTTTCATGCCTGCGCGTGCCGTGATTACGCCCGTGTTGACCTCCGAGTCGACCGCTTCGGCCAGCCCTTTGTCCTTGAGATTAACTCGATGCCACGACTTGGTACTCACGGCACCTATGTCCTGACCGCAACGACCGCCGGATACAGCTTCTCGAATATGATAAATCGCATACTAGATGTCGCCCACACACGGTACTTTGGGATCGGGATCCCAAAGGACGAAAACGCAAGCCGCTGACGTCAACCCATTGAAGCGCTTGCGGACAGCGCTCCCTCGTCGAAGGGTCGGTTAATTCGGAATCAACGGTGGGACGGGGCTAGCAGCAGGAATGCAAGATTCTTGCACCGGGAAACCGCCGAATTGACCTCAGCTGACGGAAAGCCCATCAAACAAAATGTTCAATAACGTAATAACATTTGTCTTTTGTAATTTTCGATTTTACTTTTCAGGCACGTTCAGCTTCTCTCTGAGGTCTTGCTTATGTCTGTAACGCTTCGCATCGCTCTCCGTGACTGGGATTATGTGACCCCGCTTGTGGTTGGAGATGTCTCATCTCCTCGCCTAAATATCGCGGTCGATCGAGTAAGCGCGCTCGTTGGCAATCTTGCAGAGGATGAAGCGCACGATGCAGCCGAAATTTCCTTCAGCCGTTATTCGCAATTCCGACACGAGGGTGACGATAGGGTAGTGGGAATGCCCAACTTCATCATGCGGGGCTTTCGCCATCGCTGCGTTATCACTACCAAGCAAAGTCCGATCCGCGCTCTTGCAGATCTTACTGGCAAGAAAATTGGCCTCACCGGCTGGCGCGATTCGGGCAATACCTGGACACGCGCGGCTTTGCGCCGGGAGGGTGTGGGAATCGAAGATGCGACGTGGTTTGCCGGTCGCCTGACGGAGGCGCATCCGATCACCGATCGGCTGGATGGGTTTGGGCGACCGGGGCGCATTGAAGCCGCGCCGGATGAACGCCCGATGGTCGATCTGCTGCTTGAAGGCGGCCTTGATGCGGTCTTGACGCCCTTCATGCCGAAGGGGTTCTTCGACCAGAATTCCTCATTCCGTCGCGTGCTCGAGGATTCTCGCACAGCCGAAGTCGCCTATTTCCAGGAGGTCGGCTACGTGCCGGGCATGCACCTGATCGGGATAAAAGCCGCCTTTGTCAGAGAAAATCCGTGGGTCATCGACGAGCTTGGCGAATTGATCGACGAGTCGCACCGCCTCTGGCTTGAGAAGCGTGAGAAGTATGCCGACACGACGCCATGGATTATTGATGAGCTTGCGCGTTGCGCGGCTGACCTGCCGCCTTCATGGAATGCAAGCGGCTTTCAACAGAACGAAAAGATGATGACCGATTTCGCCTTCGAACTCTACGAGCAGAAAATCCTGCCACGCATCCTGACGCCGACCGAACTATTCCCCATGCACGCAACGGGTCGAAGACCTCTGGCGCATTGACAGGTGTGTGTGCGCAGCCGAGGTCGGGGGCGATTCCGTGTAGCGCTCCCCGGGCTCAAGGGAAACTAAGGCCAGTGCGATGACTGGCCGCGAAGAAGTGGGAGCTAGAATGGGCAACTATTCGAATGAGACAATTGCGAGCCAGTCCGCCGAGGGCTATGACGCTGTTGGTTCGGTTGAAACGAACGTGGTGGACGGGTTCACGATGGTCGCGGTGGGCGACCTCCTTACGTCCCGGCCGCTGACGAAGGGTACACATCCTGGCTTCGATGATATCATCAAGATCCTTCGTGATGCGGATGTCACGTGTGGCAATGTCGAAACCAACATTTTCGACATGCGGTCCTTCACGGGAAGCCCCCAGGCGAGCGGTGACTACGTCATCAGCGTTCCGGAGCTTGGACCCGACCTGAGGGCGATGGGATTCAACATCGTGAGTCGCGCGAACAACCATGCCCTTGATTGGGGCGTCGAGGGCATGCGTGAGACGAGCCGAGTGCTTGATCAGAGCGGGATCATTCACGCTGGTGTCGGTGAGAACCTCGCTCAAGCCAGCGCCGCGCGCTTTGTCGAGACCGAGCGAGGCCGTGCGGCGCTGCTGTCGTTTTCGTCAACGTTTCAGCCGATGTCTCCCGCGTGCGATCCTGCCGGTGAGGCGCCAGGACGACCCGGGCTCAATCCACTGCCTGTGAAGTCGAGCATCACGGTCCCGCCAGAGATGATGGAAAGCCTGAGGCGGATACGAGATGCGTTGCCCGGCTTCAGGCAGGGCGGCGAGGACTCCGAAAAGATCGTGCTCGGCGGAACAACATTCAGAGAGGGCGAGAAGGTCGGTTACAGCCTCCAGCCCGACCGGCGGCATGTCGAGGACATCCTCCGTAATGTTCGTCGCGGCAAGCTGCTATCCGACTTCTGCATGGTTGCCCATCACGGTCATGGAGCCGGAAACTGGTGCCAGGAGCCGCCGGACTACGAGCAAGAGTTCGCTCGCGGACTGATTGATGCCGGGGCTGATGCCTATATCGGGCATGGACCGCATCAGTTGCGCGGGATCGAGATCTACAAGGGCCGGCCGATCTTTTATAGCCTGGGCAACTTCATGTTTGATAATCTGCAGACTCCGATCGGAGCCGAGATGTTTGCGGCCTATGGCAAGGACCCGCGGACCAGCACAGATGCCGACCTGATCGTTGACGTGATGGTGAAAGGCTTTGAGTCCGATGGAGGGTTCACTGACCCGGTTTACTATGAGAGCATCATCGCGGTCAGTCGCTTCGAGGACAATCAACTCTCCGAATTGCGTATCTATCCGGTTGAGCTCGGCTACTCCGCAAGGTTTGCAAATCGCGGTGTGCCCCGTCCGGCGCCGGCGCCCAAGGCACAAGCCATTCTGAAACGTCTGCAAAGGCTTTCCGTGCCGTTTGGCACCGAGATAACCGTCGAGAATGATGTGGGGATTATCAGGTTGCGGCCGGACGCAGCAGGACGATCCGCACGAGGCTAGCTGTGCGTGAAAACGCTAGAGGACCGACCGCAGATCTACTGTTTCCTCCGATGACAGATGAAGCCGAACTGAGGTCCGACACAAACAGTCCCGCGGAACTTGCAGCAGCGATCGTGCGAGCCGCGAATATTCGAGGTGAAACCGATATGAACCAAACGGCCCTACCTGAGCTTCCCGCGTTTCTCCAGACTCGCGAAAAGTCGCTCTTCATAGATGGAGCCTGGCGCAATTCGCAGTCCGACGGACGTATCGAAACCCGAAATCCTGCGACCGGCGAGGTGATCGCTACCCTTCCCGATGCCTCGAAGGAAGACGTTGACGTGGCAGTCGCGGCCGCCCGGCGAGCCTTCGAAGGTGAGTGGTCCCGGTTTACTCCCAACGACCGCCACGCCCTGATCATGAAGGTCCTCGGCGTCATTGAAAAGCATTTCGAAGAACTGGCGATCATTGAGACGGTCGACATGGGAGCACCCTTGTCTCGGACCCGATCGTTCTGGAACTATATTGATCGATGCCTGCGCTTTTTCGCAACTCAAACTGCCAACACCGGCGGGCAGACCCTGCCCACCTCCCTGCCAGGCGGGCTGATGACCATGACCCTTCGAGCTCCTGTCGGCGTGGTGGGAGGCATCCTTCCATGGAACGGACCCTTGATCGGGCAGCTCTGGGTTCTAGCGCCGGCGCTGGCTACAGGATGCACGGTTGTTCTAAAGCCGGCGGCGGAGGCCTCACTGAGCGTGTTGAGAATGGCCGAGCTCATGACCGAAGCTGGGGTCCCGAAAGGCGTCATCAACGTCGTGACCGGTCGCGGATCCAAGTCCGGCGCGATGCTGGCCGAGCATCAGGACGTGGATAGAATTGCCTTCACCGGATCGACGGAAACCGGCCGCTCGATAATCAAGGCATCCGCCACCAACATCAAAAGACTCCAGCTGGAGCTCGGCGGCAAGTCCCCGGACATCGTCTTCGCCGATGCGGACTTGGACCGGGCGATTCCGGGCGCGGCCATGGCGGTGTTCGCGAACAGCGGACAGGTTTGTTATGCTGGTACGCGACTGTTCGTGCAGTCCAGCATACTTCCCGAGTTCGAAGAGCGGATTGCGAACTTCGCGCGGACTCTGAAACTCGGAAACGGGCTTGAGCCCGACGTCGCACTCGGGCCTCTCATTTCCGACAAGCAATTGGCGAGCGTAATGGGATATATCGATGCCGGCCGAGAAGAAGGGGCTCGATTGGTTGCTGGCGGTACGAAGCCGGGAGGCGCTCTGGAGGCCGGAGCCTTTCTCAACCCGACCGTCTTCTCGAGCGTCCACAATGACATGCGGATTGCGCGAGAAGAGATTTTCGGGCCTGTGGTCTCGATTATTCCATTCGACACCGAAGCCGAGGCACTCAAGCTCGCGAATGAAACTCCTTATGGGTTGGGGGGCGGCGTATGGACGCAAGACATCGGAAAGGCGATGCGAATGGTTCAGGGAATCCGAGCAGGAACGATCTGGGTCAACAACTACGGGGCTATCGATCCGTCGGTTGGTTTCGGCGGAGTCAAGGCGAGCGGATATGGCTGGAAGGGTGGCCCCCAGCATGTCGACGCGTTCCTATACCAGAAGAGCGTCTACATCGGGGGACTTCATTGACCCCACTGTCGCTTGAGCGCTTGTCGCGCGCTTCACCAATTGTTGCAGTTCGAGGGCAAGCTAAGATGCGCTGCCCTCGGGCTTGGCGGTGCGCTTGTTCAAATGTGGGTCGGTAATGGGCTCCGGGCGAGTCTCTGGATTTTGCTAGAGGCATCGATCATCAGGTATGCGAAGGCCAAGCTTGTCGCGCCGTAGCCTGCCAATAGCGCCACGGATGGTTCACACTGCGTGCGCCAAAGCTATCGCATCGGCGACTTCGTCGTACCTGTCGGCGAGCATCGACGTCGCGACGCGGATATGGCTGCTTGGCAAGATCGAGTATTTCTCACCAGGATTAACCGCAATATTGCGCGCCGCAAGCGTCACCATGGCGAACGACTCGGAATCGACCGGTACCCAGAGGCAGAGCCCGTGGCCGCCATGGATCTCAATTCCGCGCGACCGGAGGGCGGCGGCGAGCGCATCGCGCCGCGCATTGTAGATCGCGCGCGCTTTCGAGATCGTCTCAAAGGTCGAAGGCTGCTTTAGAAGCCAGGCAACCGCACCTTGCAGCAGCCGGCTGGTCCACCCGGCGCTGAATGCCCGATAAGACTGGAGCTGATCGATTATGGAAGACGAACTCGAAAGGACGGCAAGCCTAAGGTCGGGTCCAAGCGTTTTGGAATAGGAGAGAATATGCACCGTCCGGTCTGGGAAGCGGCTGCCCAGTGATCTCGGCTCGGCATCCGAGATGTCGCCAATACCGTCGTCCTCAATAATCAGTGTGTCTCTCTTCTCCAAGACATCCCCCAGCAGATCCAGCCGCTCGGCGCTAACCGTCCGCCCCGTCACCGAATGCAGACGGGGCTCGAAAATGAATGCGCTCGGACGTTCCTTCATCGCCTCGTCGAGTGAATCTGGCAGCGGTCCGTCTTCATCGCACAGGACCGGCACGATCTTTACGCCAAGATCTTCGAGAATATCGAGCAGACGCATCGCGGTCGGATGTTCGATCGCCACGGTCGAGCCGGGAAGAACGAGCGCGCGCACCGTTATGTAGACGGCGTTGTAGCCGCCGTTGGTGGCAAGCATCGCCTCGGGCTCGTAGGGCCAGCGCCGCATCGCGGCTTGGCGCAACTCCGGAATGATACGGCTCCGCTCATAGCTGTTGAGATCCTCGGCGGAGGCTCCATGCACCAGAGCGTCTGCCAGCGGAGGCAAAAGGGACACGTCCGGCACGGCTCCGGTCAGATCCAGTGCTCCCGGTGCATAATTTCCCGAACTGGCCAGCCGCTCCGGCTTCGCTACGAAACGATCTCCGCTGACCCAGGTGCCGTTCCGCCCCCTACCGGTGATGATCTTCTGGCGGCGAAGTTCGCTCCAGGCCTCCGATATCGTCGCCGGGCTCACCTTGAGCTCGTAGGCAAGATCGCGGATCGCAGGCAGTCGGGCTCCGACGGGCAAGATGCCGGCCCTGATCAGGGCACTGGTCTCCAGTGCAATGCCGCGAATTGTCCTGTCGGTGATCTTTCCGGCAAACCAACTGGCTTCAAATTTGTCGCTCATGTTCCCCCATCGCTTTAAATGTTCAATAACGTAATAACGTTTGTACATTTAGATTTCAACATTTAATCTGGAGCAAGTCAAAGGCATTCGAGGCGAGAGCGGTCGGCGGGACTAGCGGTCATACTCGCGCCAGGAATATGAGCAGGAGAGCATTGTGAAGATAAGCCTGATTCAAACGAGTCCGCAAAAAGATCGCGACGAGAACCTGCGGGTGACGCGCGAACTGATGCTCTCCGCCGTCAAATCCGACAGGCCGGATCTCATCGTCCTGCCAGAATACTTCGCCTGGTACGGAAAGAACGTCGAAGAGAAGCTGGCGATGGCCGAGCCCACTTCCGGCGGTCCCGCCTACCAGATGGCCCAGGAATTCGCGAAGGAGCATGGCGTCTACGTCCATGCCGGCACCATCATCGAGAAGGTCGAGGGAGAAAATCGAGTCTACAACACGAGCTTCGTGTTCGACCGCGAAGGCCGCGAGGTCGCGGCTTACCGAAAAATCCACCTCTTCGACATCATCGCGCCGGACGGCACGGCGCACAAGGAGTCAGAAACTGTAAAGCCAGGGCAGGATATCGTCACTTATGACATCGATGGCCTCAAGGTCGGCTGCGCAATCTGCTACGACATCCGCTTCTTCGAACTCTTCCTTCAGCTGCAGAGGGCCGGCTGCGACGTCATTGTCCTGCCTGCCGCCTTTACCCTTCAGACCGGAAAGGATCACTGGGAAGTTCTCGCCCGCGCCCGGGCAATCGAGACACAGACGTATTTCGTCGCCTGTGGCTCAACCGGCGTGTCGACCGAGGGAAACGAGAAGTACCACTTCTATGGCCATTCGCTGGTCTGCGACCCATGGGGCCACACAGTTGCAAGGGCGTCCGATGGGGTCGGCTTTGTAACCGCCAGGATCGACGCCGCGCAAATTCGAAGGGTGCGCGGTCTCATTCCGATGACGCAGCATCGCCGTCTGACCTGCGCGTGAGGAGGGGAGGCGCGCATGTACGTCATCAAGGATATGCCTGATCCGGTGCCGAAGGAGGAGCTTGATCTGCTGATTGAAGTCGAGACGGCAACCGTTGGGCATTGGCGCTTGTTCGGCTTCATGGACCGAGCCATTCAGCCGCTTTTGCCTAGGCGCCGCGTCGTCGGGACGGCGGTGACCGTCGGCATTGCAGGCCCGGATTCAACTTTGCTTCACCATGCCGCCGGCATGCTACGCCCGGGCGACATCGTGGTCGTCGATCGCCTCGGAGACGACAAATACGCCTGCTGGGGCGGAGGGGTCACGGTTGGCGTGAAGGCCGCTGGCGCGGTAGCGGGCATTGTTGATGGACCGTGCACTGACGCGAGCGAAATTGAAGAATTGGACTTTCCGGTCTGGTCCCGCGGTCTCTCGCCGATCACGACCCGCCTCTATGACATCGGTGGCGGCATGAACATCCCGGTTTCCTGCGGCGGTGCCGTTGTCATGCCGGGTGATGCAATTCTCGCCGATGAAAGTGGGGTTCTCGTGATCCCGCGAGAGGAAGTACGGGCCGTCGCAGAGAAGGCCATCGCAATGCAGGAAGCCGAAAGGCACGATGTGGCCAAACTCAGACGACAGAGACTCGGCGAACTTTCGGGCGCAAGCGCCAAGATCGCGGCGAGATTGGCCGGAATGAGGCTGTGATGACAACAAATCCTGTGGCAACGCGCTCAGGTGAGCGGACCTATGACGTGGCGATCGTCGGCGGAGGAATCATGGGGGCCGCGACGGCCTATTACCTCGCGAAAGCCGGCGTGAGCGTCGGATTATTCGAAAAGGGCCGCGTCGGCGGCGAACAATCGAGCAGGAATTGGGGTGCCGTTCGGCAGCAGCAGCGCGATCGAGCGGAATTGCCGATGATGATCGAATCAGTCCGGCTATGGACGGGGCTCGAAGAAGAACTCGGCACGAGCCTAGACTGGAACCATCAGGGCCATATCGCACTCGTATATGACGAACAGACCGGTTCCCGATATGAGCAATGGCTTCCTGTTGCTCGTGAATTCGGGCTCGACACGACGATGTTGACCTCGAAGGAAGTGCATGACCTGTTGCCCCATTACCGCGACCCAGAATGCACGGGTGCACTATTTACGCCATCAGACGGCTGTGCAGAGCCGGAGAAGGTCACTTGTGCCTTCGCGCGCGCGGCTGTGTTGAAAGGCGCAGAAATCCTTGAGCTCACCAGTGTTTCGTCGATCGAGACCCAGAATGGCAACGCCTGTGCGCTTTGGACGGAGCAGGGGCGTATAAGGGCCAACACCATTCTGGTGACCAGCGGGGCTTGGACCAGCAGGCTCCTTAAGCCACTTGGAGTGTCACATCCGTCGCTGTGGATCCGCGGCAATGTCGTACGCACCAACGTATTGCCGATCGAGCTTCGCAAGCTGCTTGCCTGGGGCAAAACCTCTTACAGGCAGCGTTCGGATGGTCGCGTGAACATCGCTGCGGCGAGCGTTGCTTTTCATGATCTTACTGTGCCCGACAGCTTCCGTTACGGCGCCAAGTTCCTGCCGGTGGCCAAGGATCACTGGGGAAGCTTTCGGTTCAGTATTGGTAGGCATGCGGTCCGCAGCCTCATGGGGGAGTTTAGCGACTTCACCACCCATCGAACTCTCGACCCCCGACCTGAATGGAAGGTGCTGAAGCAAGCCGCCGCACTATTCGCCCGAGAGTATCCAGAGGCGGGCCCGATCACGCTTGAGCGCGCATGGGGCGGGTTCATTGACTACATGCCAGACGAGTTGCCGGTCCTCGGCGAGGTTCCAGGATATGCCGGGCTGTTCATGGCCGCAGGGTTTTCGGGTCATGGGTTCGGGCTCGGTCCCGTGATCGGTCGCGTCATGGCCGACCTCGTCAGAGGTAATCCGGTCGGCCATGACCTGACGCCATTCTCTCCTAAGAGATTCTCGAAGGGGTTCCGAGCCAAGGAACGCGAACATGCTTGAGATGAACACGGCCATGTTAAACGCCAGGGAAAGCGTGAGCGATGAGGCCGCGGAGGCCCTCCATGTCGAGGACCTGCACAAGAGATTTGGCAGCCTTGAAGTCCTGAAGGGCGTGTCGCTGTCTGCGCGTGACGGAGATGTTGTCGCGGTCATCGGTGGTAGCGGCTCTGGCAAATCCACGATGCTTCGCTGCATCAACTGTCTGGAGAATCCGACAAGCGGCATTATCCGGGTCAATGGCGAAGAGATTCGCCTGAAGCCGGACGGCCGAGGCGGCAGCGTCCCCGCCGATCGCCGGCAGATCGAACGCATACGCTCCAGGTTGGGGATGGTCTTCCAGAGCTTCAACCTCTGGAGCCACATGACTTTGATCGAGAACGTGATCGAAGTGCCGATCCACGTCCTTGGCGTCAGGCGCGATGAAGCAATCACCCGTGCCGACAGCCTTCTTTCGAGAGTAGGGCTTCTGGAGAAGAGGGATGTCTACCCGGCGTTTCTGTCCGGGGGGCAGCAACAACGCGGCGCCATTGCGCGCGCGCTGGCGGTTCAGCCGCGCGTCATGCTCTTTGACGAACCCACCTCTGCCCTAGATCCAGAGCTCGTCGGTGAGGTGTTGAACGTCATCAGGGATCTCGCGCAGGAAGGGCGCACCATGATCCTGGTCACCCATGAAATGAAATTCGCCCGCGAGGTAGCCACCCATGTGGTCTTCCTCCACGGCGGACAAGTGGAAGAAGAAGGGCCGCCGGACGCGCTCTTCGGCTCTCCGAAATCGGAGCGGCTCAAACAGTTCATCAGTAGTGTGAGCTAGCGTTCGGAAACATCAATCCAACAAAAGGGGAATGACATGAAAAACGTTCTGAAAACCATCATGGCCGCAGCAGGCCTTGTGGGCGCTTTGGTCTCGCCGCTCGCGTTTGCCAGTGCAGCGAGTGCGGAAACTGTCAAGATCGGAGTAGCCGCAGAACCCTATCCGCCGTTCAGCACTCCCGATGCCTCGGGCAATTGGTCGGGCTGGGAAATCGACTTCATGCATGCCCTGTGTGAAGACCAGAAGATGGACTGCCAGATCGTTCCAGTTGCCTGGGATGGCCTCATCCCTGCGCTCACGTCCGGCCAGATCGATGCCATCATGTCATCCATGAGCCATACGAAGGAGCGTGCGAAAACCATCGACTTCTCCGACAAGTATTATTTTGGTCCGGTTGTCATTCTCGGGCCAAAGGGCGCGGATCTGAAGGCAACGGCCGACAGCCTGGCGGATAAGATCATCGGTGTGCAAACCGCGACAAACTACCAGCGCTACGTGGAAAAGTACTTCCCGAAATCAACCGTAAAAACCTATCAGACCCAGGATGAGGTTTACCAAGATTTGGCGGCGGGGCGCATCGATGCCACGATCGACGGCCAGATCGTATCGGCGTCCTTTCTTAAATCACCAAGCGGTGCATGCTGCGAAGTCAAGGACCAGGTTAAGATCGACAATGAGATCTTCGGATACGGGTCCTCGGTTGGTCTTCGTAAAGGCGATGACGCGTTAAAAGAGAAGTTCAACAAGGCGATCGCCAATGTTCGCGCCAACGGCACCTACGACAAGATCACCAAGAAGTACTTCGACTTCGATATCTACGGAAACTGAGGCACTGGCATGCTGGAAATATTGAGCCAGGTCTTTGAGCCTGACGGCCTGCTCGGTATGTTCGCCTTCTCTCCCCCCGGATGGGGGGGGAACCTCCTGGTGGGCCTGTTGCGCTCGATGGAGATAGCAGCGGGCGCCTATACCGTGGGGCTTATCATCGGAGTGCTTGGGGCCTATGGCAAGCTCTATGGCAACGAGGTCGTTCGCGACGTCCTTGCGCTGTATACGACTATTGTACGTGCCGTGCCGGAGCTCGTCCTCATCCTCATCCTCTACTACGCCGGCCCGGCGGCGTTGAACGGCGTATTGCTGCAGTTTGGCTTTGAACGCGTCGCTCTGCCGCAAATGCCGGTGGGCATCATGGTCCTCGGTGTTGTGCTCGGCGCCTATATGACCGAGGTCCTGCGTGGCGCCATTCTCGCGGTGCCTGTAGGACAGATCGAGGCCGGCCGCGCCTATGGCATGCCACCGCTCTTGCTGGCGCGGCGCGTCACCTTGCCGCTTATGCTGGGCAACGCAATACCTGGCTTGTCCAATCTTTGGCTCGCCGCTACTAAGGATACCGCGCTTCTTGCGGTCATTGGCTTCGGCGAACTGACGCTGATGACCAAACAGGCGGCCGGATCGACGAAATCCTATTTCAGCTTCTACATCGCCGCAGGCCTCCTCTATCTCATCGTCTCGTTCGTGTCGGGCCGCATCTTCGGTTGGATCGAGCGATGGGCCCGCAAAGGCCAGCCGGCCGTCGCCAGCGGAGGTACATTGTGATGAGTATCGTCCGTCGATTGGTTCGGCCTCACCGCCTGATCATGGCCGCCCTTGGCCTTGCTGTCGTTGCCTGGTGCGCATTCTCCATGCGCTGGGACTGGATTTCGACTTACTGGAACAACGGGCTGATCCTTCAGGGACTGTGGAACACCACCTGGATTCTATTCATGTCCTGGATCCTTGGATTGTTTCTCGCTCTCTGGTTGGGTCTCGCCCAGGCGGCTGGACCCTGGTATCTGGCGACCCCGGCCAAGGGGTTCTGCTCAGTCATTCGAGGTACGCCACTCCTCCTGCAGCTCTGGATGCTATATTATGGTCTTGGTTCTCTGTTTCCCACATACCCTTGGCTGCGCGGCTCTGTTCTCTGGCCCTACCTACGTGAGGCGTGGCCCTATGCCTTACTGTCGCTGACGCTCAGCGCGGCAGGCTATGGCGGCGAGGTGATGCGCGGTGCGTTCTGCGGCGTTGATCATGGGCAACTCGAGGCTGCTCGAGCGTACGGCATGCCGCGTCTTACGACCTTGCGCCGGATCTGGTTGCCGCTCGCCGTACGTCGGGTGCTGCCGACGCTTGGTGGCGAAGCGGTGCTGCTGCTCAAAAGCACGCCGCTCGTTGCGACGGTGACGGTGATCGATATTTACGCCGTTTCGAGCCAGGTGCGACAGGACACCTTCCTGACGTACGAGCCGCTGCTGCTTTTGGCGCTCGTCTACATGGCGATGGCCGGGCTCATTGCCTTCCTTTTCAATCGCTTGGAAAGGCGCATACCCGTCAGGATCGCGTGACGCATGAGCGCTGCATCCGCTTCAAGACGCCCACTGAGCCAATGGCGGGCTGGCAGGAAACTGCGCCGCCCGCGGCGGGACTGTTGCAAAACCGAAGTTATCAGGCATGGCCCCGTCGTCAGCCGAGGCACAGCCAGGCCGGCCCGGATTGCGGCCCAAGGGAAACTACGACCGGTTCGAAGGAGAACAATGATGAAGAAATCGATCGAGCGTATCGCAGGCGATACCGAAGGTGTCAGCTACGAGTTTCCCGTCTACCGCATCGAAGGCACATCGCCAGATGCGCCGACGGCCTACCTTCAGGCAGCACTGCACTCCTGCGAGCTGCCAGGTACCGTCGCGATTCATGCCCTCATGAAGCGGCTGCGCAAAGCTGAGGCAGAGGGGCGCATCCGCGGCGCCATGACGATCGTCCCGTCGGCCAATCCGATCGGGAGCACGCAAATGCTTTTCGGCGAGATGCATGGGCGGTTTCATTTTGACACTCGCAGAAATTTCAACCGCGGTTTTGCTCTGTTGGATGAGCCTGATGCGTCGCCTCTCAGTGGGAGCGCCAAGGTCACCACGGCTGACCAGGAGCTCAAGGATCGGTTGATGCAACTGTCGATGGGGCACGACATCGTACTGGACCTTCATTGTGCTTATGAGGGGGTGCCATACATTTACGCGCACTCAGTTCTGTGGCCGGCTATCGCAGATTGCGCATCGGCTTTGCGCCTCGAAGCGATCCTGTACTCGTCTGATCCCGGCGACGGTGAATTCGAGGTCGCCGCGATACACCCCTACCTGAAGGCATCGCCCGAGGTAGCCAGGCTCGACCGACGCGTTGTCGCCACAGTGGAGTTCCGCGGCATGCGCGATGTCGATCCGGAACTCGCTGAGGCGGATGCCGAAGGTCTCTATCGGCTTTTGGTCTGGCGCGGCGTCGTGTCTGATGAAGCAATCGGACCACAAGAACCCTATGCAGGTATCGCTGCGCCTCTTGAAAACCTGGAGATGATGCGGTCGCCATGCTCCGGAACAGTGCTCTATCACGTGAAGCCGGGAGATCGGGTCGAGAAAGGCGATCTCGTTGCGACGATCGTCCATTCTCCGGGCGAACCGGACGGCTCGGCTGACATTCGTGCGCCACAGAGCGGCTACGTGCTCACGAGGCACATGCATCGGTTCACGCGCAGAGGCGGTGATCTGATGAAAATCATCGGAGACCGGAGAAGTGCCACGGATGTGGTGGTCGAGGAGTGAAAGATTCCAAGTCTCATCCAAGATACTGTGACGCACCGCTTGGAGGTCTAAGCGCGATGAGAAGGCGTTCTGATGCTGCAGACTCGGCTCCGTGCCTGCCGATAAACGACGACTGCTGGCCTTCCGAGATCTCTGACATGCGGAACGGCTTTGCGGGAACCATGAACTCCTATCGCACCATGGCGCTTCATCCCGCTTTGCTAAGGGCATGGGCGCCACTGCGTCGGCACGTCGTCAAGGACAATGCGCTAGGCCCCACACGGTCCGAGCTTGTGGTACTCCGCGCGGCCTACCGCTTGCGCTCGGATTACGAATGGAAGCATCACGTGAGCCGGGCGCGTGCAATCGGTTTCTCGGACGAACGCATACGAGCCATGTGCGGCACGCCCGACGGGGAAGACGGTCTTATCGCAAGAGCCGTGGACGCGCTTTTTGATGAACGGCGGCTTCCGTCCGCGCTCGAAGCAGAGCTGTCTGCTGCCATAGGCCGACGCGCTGTCTTCGACCTGATTGCGACAGTCGGCTTCTATTCCACGCTCGGTTACTTGGTGATGACCTACGATACCCCGTTCGACGAGGCTATCGCGATTGAGCTCGCCGCACGACCACTCTCGCCTCCTGTTGAGGACGCTTGCACGTCCGATGAGGGGCTCAGGAAATATTGCTGTTCAGACGGGGAGGACGTCGCAGGTTACTTGCGCGATTAGCCTACGCATTGGTCCGGGCCGAACTTTCTCACGGGCCTCATGGGCCGCTTTATCGCGCACCCACAAGGAGTTTCCAAAGCATGCAAGAAAGACTCAATATCGTCCCGTTCGTCAGCGTCGATCACATGATGAAGCTGGTGCTGGCAACCGGTGTCGAACGCTTCCTGATCGAGCTTGCCGCCTATATCGAAGAGGACTTCCGGCGATGGGAGTGCTTCGACAAGACTCCGCGGATCGCGTCGCACAGCGCAGAAGGAGTCATCGAGCTGATGCCGACCAGCGACGGGGAGGCCTACGGCTTCAAATATGTCAACGGCCATCCGAAGAACACCCGTTTTGGCCGTCAGACCGTGACCGCCTTCGGTGTCCTTGCCGATGTCGGCAACGGCTATCCGATACTGCTGACGGAGATGACGATCCTGACGGCGCTCAGGACCGCGGCCATGTCGGCCGTCGCCGCCAAATATCTGGCGCCGAAAGGCGCGCGCACCATGGCGATGATCGGCAACGGCGCCCAGTCGGAATTCCAGGCAATCGCCTTCAAGGCCATCCTCGGCGTCGACAAGCTCCGTCTCTATGACATCGATCCGTCCGCCACGGCCCGCTGCCAAAAGAACCTTGCCGGCATGGGCTTCGAGATCACCGCCTGCTCATCCTCGCAGGAGGCGGTGGAGGGTGCAGAGATCGTCACCACCGTCACGGCCGACAAGCAATATGCGACGATCCTCACCGACAACATGGTCGGGCCAGGCATTCACATCAACGCCGTCGGCGGCGACTGCCCCGGCAAGACGGAGCTCCACCGCGACATCCTGCTGCGCTCTGACATCTTCGTCGAATACCCGCCCCAGACGCGCATCGAAGGCGAGATCCAGCAACTGGATCCAGATCATCCGGTGACCGAGCTCTGGAAGGTCATCACCGGTCAAGTGCCCGGCCGCTCGGGCGGGCGCCAGATCACCCTGTTTGATTCCGTCGGCTTCGCCATCGAGGACTTTTCCGCGCTTCGCTATGTCCGCGACCGGTTGAAGGAGACCGGCCTCTATGAGGAGCTCGACCTGCTCGCCGATCCGGACGAGCCGCGCGATCTCTTCGGCATGATCCTGCGTGCCGCCAAGCCTACTCCCGTTGCTGCCACGGTTGGAGCACTCTGATGAGCAGACAGTCGGTACAAGCGCCGAAGTCGGTGGTGATGATCCGGCCGCATCACTTCACGCCGAACCCGATGACCGCGGCCGACAATGCGTTCCAGTCGAATGACGACAAGCGCTCCGCCGCAGCGATCGCGAGCAAGGCCTTCGACGAGGTGACGCGGCTGGCCGAAGGTCTCGCTAGAGCCGGCGTCACCGTCCATGTCTTCGAGGACAAAACCGTCTCGACGCCGGACTCGGTCTTCCCCAACAACTGGTTCTCGACCCATTCCGGCGGCCACATCGCGATCTATCCGATGTACTCCGCCAATCGGCAGATGGAGCGCCGCGGTGACGTCATCGAGATGCTGAAGGCCGAGTACCGTGTCCAGGACGTCATCGATTACTCGGGTCTTGAGAAGGACAACGTCTATCTCGAAGGCACCGGGGCGATGGTGCTCGACCACGTCGGCCGGGTCGCCTATGCGGTGCGCTCGAACCGCACCAATGAAGTCGCGCTCGAACGGTTCTGCACCCACTTCAATTTCGAGCCCATGATCTTCGATGCCGTCGATCGCAGCGGCAAGCCGATCTACCACACCAATGTGCTGATGTGCATCGGCACGGATTTTGCCCTGCTGGGGACGCAAATGATCCCCGACGTTTCCCGGCGGCAGGGAATCGTCACGAGGCTCGAAGAGACCGGTCGTGAGGTAATTGCGATTTCGATCGAGCAGATCGAGAACTTCGCCGGCAACGCCATCGAGCTTGAGGGCGGGGAGGGGCGTGTCGTCGTGCTTTCCGCGCGCGCCCACTCGAGCCTCGATCAGGCGCAGATCGCGGTGATCGAGCGCTCCGCGAAGCTGTTGCCGTTCGACGTCTCGACGATCGAGCTTGCCGGCGGCTCGGTTCGCTGCATGCTCGCCGGCATCCATCTGTCGCGGCGCACGGCGCCGACGAAACACCTGTTATTCGCGGCCGCATGAGCGCCGCGCAGTCACATCCAGAACTACGGGATACAAAAGAAATGTCAGTGACCAGATCAGTCTATGAGTTTAACGCTGCGATCGTTCGCGAACCCTCCACTTCGGTTGTCAACGGCCTGCGCGCCGACGACCGCGACGGCCCAACCTACGAAGGCGTCAAGGCTGAGCACGACGCCTACATCGCAGCCATGCGCAGGGCGGGCGTCGAGGTCACCGTGCTTCCGCCGCTTGAAGCGTTTCCGGATTCGATCTTTGTCGAAGACCCGGCGCTGGTGTTTACAAACGGCGCCATTCTGCTTCGTCCTGGTACGCCGAGCCGGGTGGACGAGACGGCGGAGATCGCGCCAGCTCTGCGCGAGATGTTCGAAACCGTGCTTGAACTGCCTGCGCCCGGCGACGCGGACGGCGGCGATATCATGTACACGCCAAGCGGGGCGCTGATCGGCCTCTCCGCGCGCACGAACAGGATTGGCGCCGAGGCCCTCGTTACCTGCATCGAGAAGCTCGGTGGAAAGGCGCGGATCGCAGAAACTCCGAAAGGCGTTCTGCACTTTAAGACAGCATCCTCGCTGCTCGATGATGAGACCGTGATTGCGACGGCGGCACTTGCCGATGCTGCCGTGTTCGAAGGTTTCCGCAAGATCATCGTGCCAGAAGGCGAAGAGCCGGCGGCGAACGTGCTGCGGGTCAACGATGTCGTCTTCGCCAGCGCTTACTACCCTCGCACGCTCGATATGCTCGAGAGCCGAGGCTACAAGGTTGTGCCGCTGAAGACGGTCGAGATCGAGAAGATCGATGCTGGCCTTTCCTGCATGTCGCTGCGGTGGTATCGCCAACGGTAAATACGCAGAACGCAAGTTCGTATTGTAGATCCGAGGGATCCTTGTCCTGGTTCGGAATGGGATTGGGTTGAGATGCTTAGTTTAGGAGCTCCTTGCCGGCCGCAACCAGCATGCGTCTCAGCATGGCGTCGAATGATTTTACCCGGCGCAGAGAAACAGTTAAGGCCCATAAGAGTGCAACTGCTATGAAACGGATCAATGATACCGTACTTAAATCGGGCGACATCATTCTAACGACATCGACGGAGGCCGTCAGCAAGGCAATTCGGATCGCGACGCGCAGTGACATTTCGCATGCCATGGTCTGTGTCGAAGGTCACTCGGTTATCGATGCTACGGCCGAAGGTGTGCAGGCCCGGAATACGCAGCGCCTCTTCTACGAGGATGGCTGTTCCATTTATATTCTGAGGCTGCGCAAGGGCTTCACGAACGCCCAGCTCAATGCCGTGATTACATTCATGCGCGCACAAATCGGGACCCAATATTCGACCAAGGAGGCTGCGCAGACGGCGCTCGGCGGAACACGACGCCCGAGCCGAAAGCAGTTCTGTTCGCGGCTTGTCGCTCAAGCTTTCTCGCACGCAGGGATTGAGCTGGTTGGCAACGTGAACTTCTGTTCACCCGCCGATCTTAAAGAAAGCCCCCTTCTTATGGCGATCGGCAATCCCGCCATTGAAGTTCCTGCGGAGGAAAAGGCACGCTGGGACAAACATGTCGATAGCACCGAGATAATGCGGAAGGCAATCAACGACGTCTTTGCTGGTGCACGAGCGAAAAATAAGGATATCCAGACCTTCGACGATGTCCATCGTCACCTCGTCGAGAATCCTGAAGACGATGACGCCTTTTGCGCTCTCCTTGAGCGATCAGGCTATCTCATGCTGTGGCAAATCGAGCTTGAGAAGAATCCCTGGCAGTATGACGTGGCCTTGATGAATGGTCATAATTCAGAGGAGGTCGAAGCCTACTGCCGCATGACACTTCGCGATCAAGAGAGTGGCCCGCATCGTTATATTGTGAATCGCGGCGCGTACAGGCTCTTCAGTCGGCAGTTTGGCTTTCGCTTCTTTCACGCCATGGCAGAGCTATACCAGCATCTCGCAAGTCTGCATGCACAGCGGATCAAAACGGCCACGGCCTGGCTGACCATGAGAGGACACCCCCTGCCTGCCAGACCTCCCGAGCTGGTTCCGCATACACCGGAGTGGTTTGCCTCACTGGAGCAGTGGGACCCCCCTCAAGCCATGATGACACGCGTTGTCATCGATGCAGTCGGGCGCTCGGATGTTTGCTCCGGTTGCGGTGATGACCCGGCCAGCGATTATGTTCTGGAGGAGTCTCAGCGCCCGTTAGGGGGACCTAGCACCCTTCGGCTCTGTTCGGATTGTCTCGGTATCCGGAGGTCGGCTGGCGAGTACTATGTTCCTCTGACGTAAGGCGTCGAGGTAGGGAATTCCGAACTCTTTAGCGCTTCACCCAACGAAACACGGCCGCCGCTCCTCCTACTACAAGAAAGAGACGGACGATCTGATGGACTACGACGAACGGGATCTCGATCCCGAGCGACAAAGCAATGAGGCTCATTTCTGCGACACTTCCCGGCGAGTAGGCGAGTATGAGAGCGGTGAACCGGTCTCCTGTGAGGAAGGAGATAGCGCCCGCGAAGGCTAGCGTCACCGACAGAAGCAGGATTGTAGACCCGAACGACAGGCCGATGACGGCCACGATCTTTCTCGGCGGCGCCATTGCAAAACGGCAGCCGATGGTCGCTCCGATGACGACCTGCGCCACGGCGCGTGCGGCAGTCGGCGGCGCGAATTGCGTCATTCCCATGAGATGCAAGATGGCACTTGCCGACATGGGACCGAGCAGGTAGCGCGCTGGCAGGCGCAGCAATATCCCGGCAGCCACGCCAAACAAAACAGCCACGGAGAACCACAGAACGTCGTTAGTGTGGACGCTTGAGAGCGGAATGAAAGCGGCCCCCCCGGAAAGATCCGGCGCAACTCCGGTGACGCTCCGAATCAGGAACGGCAAGGCAAGTGTCACCAAGATGATCCGGGCGGCCTGGGCGAGCGCGATCATCTTCTCGTCGCCGCCACGTTCCAGGCCGAGTGTCGCCATGCCGACGAGACCTCCGGGCATTGCCGAGAAGTAGGCCGTGGGGTGGTCGAATCCCGCGATGCGCCGGAAGTAGATGTAGACCAGTGCGCCCTCGGCCGCGATGAACACCGCCAGACCACCGAGCGACAACAGCCATGAACCGGCATGCTCGAACATCGCAGGCGAAAACGACGTTCCGAGCATGGCACCGATCGCAGCGGTCACTGGCGCTCGAGCGAAGGGTGGAATCGCCACCGGCAACCTGAACAGCGCACCCAAGCCTGTCGCGATGATCGCGCCGTTGAGCCAGGCGAGCGGCATATCGAAATGCCGCATCAACCAGCCGCCAAGCGCTCCCAGCGCGAGAGTCACGGCAAACTTGGCAATTGGCGCACCCTTCTTAAGCATCATCGGCCATAGGTCGTCACAGTCTCGGATTGTCTGGCGTTTGATCCGCGATCAAAACGCGCATCAATCGCATTGTGAGCGGCTTGATGAAGCGGTGCGGCCGCCGCATCGTTTGGAACAGGCTAGACGGTCCCGATGTTTGCGATCGCTTGGCGTCGGCAACCATCACGTTATCGTCGCAATTACGCTTGTGCAGCCCGATTGGAGCGCCAAAGCCGAAAACGGTGATGCCCTTGATCATGCTGGTCGAACCTTCGCGTGTGCCAATCGGCGCGCCGATCGCAGACTTCAGTTCGCCAGTGCGCAGGATACCTGCCTTTGCAGCAGTCATGGTTGACTCCTTCCTTAGCGGGGCTCGGGCGCCGCGCAACTCCCACGGGGCCGATTGCGCCGAGGTGATGTTGGCGCCCCTCGACCGGGCGACGCACTGCGGCAGGTCGTTATGAATGCGAATCGCGCACCGGCGGCGAAGGGGAAGGGACGCTCCAAGGCAAGACGGCCACAAGCCGCCAAGCAAATCGGAGGCAACAGCGCTGCCGAACGTTCAAGGCCATAGGTTCATCCGCGCCGGGTCAAGTCGTGTTCGTCATGGCTGTTCCGAACGATAACACGCGCGGAAGCCAGTGTTTGTATTCATGATGTTTCCTCTTGCGCGGCATCATTCACGATCTTCCTTGCCTCCACGGTTACGGGTAGGCGGGTGTCTTCCGGAAGGTCGGGCAGTAAGAGCCGCCAGCCATTTCTGAGCACCACAAAGCCGCCCCAGAGGCCTTCGTTCTCAACCTTGACGATCGGCTCCTCGAGATCTTTCTTGGGAACATACGCTGACAAGCCGCTGCCGCTTCTGCGGATCGTTACCTTCATCTGGCTTTTCCTTCGTTGACACCCCTGGCGCATTCAGTCGTTTTCCGGGTTGAGGTCTCCTCGAGGCTCCTCAGTTCACGCGTACGCATTCCAACGACGACGCCACGATCAATCCATTCGACGGCATAGATGTAGAACTGCTGGAGAAAGGTGCCTACATCGCGCACAAAGCCCGCGTCGCCTTTCATGACGAGGCGTTCTCCGATTTCCCTCCCGGGATAGGTGCCGTCATTTTTTATGTGGCGTGTGGCATAAACTCTCTCACCTGGCATAAATCGTGGAGGATTGTGGATTTCGACCTGCTCTTCGCGTCCAGGAGCCATCGCCATTCCTTTCATCGTTGGGCTTAACAGGGCCTGCCGGGCAGGAAGCCCGTGTTCGAACCTGACTTACGCCGGCACGCAGGTCTTCGGCATCGGACACACCGAGGCGCATTGCTGTAACTCGTAAACTCCCTCGCATTCGGTGCACTTGTCAGGGTTGATCACGTAGTTCTCGCCCTTGAACTCGATGGCGCCGGAAGGGCATTCGAACTCGCAGGCGCCGCATTGGGTGCATTGAGATGCGATGATTTTGAAGGCCATTAATTAACTCCTGATTGGGTCCGGATAGGCGAGCTCAAGCCGTTGCCTGCGATAGGTCATCGCCATACTCAGTGGCGTAAAGAGCGCTGATCGCGGTTTCGATGTAATCATAGCCAAAGGCCTCCGTTGCCCGGATCCCGGCTTCCATGAGCTTATTCTTGGGGCAATCTCCGATCCTGGCGCACAGCACGATGTCTATGCCTTCGAGTGCAGCGATGATGCCAACGAGGTTCGCATCCTCGCCCCAGCCGCCATGGCAATACGGCTCGACTTTGCGGTGTCCCACGAACTTGATCCCTGCTTGCGATGCCTCATAAATCTGGAACTCCTTCGCATGACCGAAGTGCTCGTTGATGCGTCCGCCACCCTTGGTCGCAACAGCCACTTGAAGCGTCCCGCGCGCGCTCAATGACCCAAGAGTTGTGATCGCCTGGTTCTTGGCCGCCAAATGGTCATCGCGTATGCGTGCGACCACCTCCCGATAGGCATGACGCTTGCCACCGTTGTAGGTAACTTCGAGCGGAATCTGGTCGAGCGTGAACTCCTGGCCACGATCAGTGCCGAGCAGGCCGACTGCATCAGCGCGGCACTGTCGACAGTGACGCATCAGCTTGGCACCACCTTCGAGACGATCCTGAAGCGCCTTCAGTTCGAGCGCATTTGGGCCGCGCTGTCCGGTTAGGCCAAAATGGGTGCCGTGTGCAGGGTCGGAGATCAGCGGCATGACGTTGTGCAAAAACGCGCCGCGCTCCTTGACCCATTTGTTGACTTCGATCAGGTGCTCGTCATTGACACCGGGGATCATCACCGAATTGATCTTCGTGAGAATGCCGCGTTCGCTCAGCATCTCAAGCCCCAACATCTGCCGCTCATGCAGGATCTTGGCAGCATCCATGCCGGTGTAGCGGCGATGACCATAAAAGATCCATGGGTAGATCTTCTCGCCGATTGCGGGGTCAACCATGTTGATGGTGATTGTCACGTGGCTGATGTTCATTTCCGCCAACTCGTCGACATGCTCCGGCAGGGCAAGTCCATTGGTGGAAATGCATAGCTTGATGTCGGGAACCTTACTGGCGACGCGTTCGAAAGTCGCCCTTGTCTTGTTCCAGTCGTAACAGGCATCGCCCGGACCCGCGATGCCGAGAACGGAAAGCTGCGGCACTTCGTTGGCGACCGCAATCACCTTGCGTAGCGCCTGGTCCGGTGTCAGCTTTTCCGACACGACGCCAGGACGACTTTCGTTGGCGCAATCATATTTGTGATTGCAATAATTGCATTGGATGTTGCAGGCAGGTGCCACGGCGACGTGCATACGGGCGAAATAGTGATGTGCTTCCTCTGAAAAGCAGGGGTGATCCTTGATCTTCTCCCACGTAGCCGGATCCGTGTCGGTTGAGCTCGAGGATGAGCCGCAGGAGGAGGATGCACAGCCACCGGATTTCGCGGTCGTCAGCAACTGCCCAGAGGATGTCGTGTTGGTCAGGCTTTCAAGCGAAATTATCGGTGCACTCATCGAACAGCTCCACTGGTGAGTAAGGTTGTTGTCGGAAGTGCAAGCGCTGTGCCAACCAAAGGAGATGGAAATTCAAGAGGTTGGCATTTTGTGTTCGATTTGAGCCAATATCTCCGACGCAGTTTTGTCGAAGTCGCGACAGCAACTGGCCAAATTGGACAATAGACTCGCGTGCCTGAGGAAGAGGATTAGCCACGCCCACGGTAAGTGGGCTCATCGACCTTAGATTTTCTTCACCTGTATACCATGCCGGCGCAAAGCATAGCCGACTTGCCGCGGTGTGAGGCCGAGGATCCGAGCTGCCTTTGCCTGAACCCAGCCGGCCTTCTCCATCGCACTGACTAAGAGCTCGCGGTCCGTTAGATTTGATGTCCCCGATAAGTCGCCAGGACCGCTGAGGTAACCGAGGCCGACCGGCGATTCGACCGACCAACCTTTACTCATAGCCAACCCATTGACCGAATGGCCGCCAATCGGATGGTCACCGCTTTTCCAGAGCATTGAAGAAAAGCACCGGTCATTCTGGCAGGAGAAGTCTGATGGACCGATCATTCCTGAACGCGCGAGAGTGGCGGTCCTGCGGACGCAGTTTTCAAGCTCTCGGACGTTGCCGGGAAAGTTGCATTTCGACAAGGTGTCGAGCGCAGCTGGCGTGAATGCGAGATCGCGATTGTTTTCCCTGTTGAACCGGTCGAGAAAAACCTTCGCAAGGCGTGGAATATCTCCATTTCGCTCCCGCAGAGGCGGCAAGACTAGAGGCACCACATTGATGCGGTAATAGAGGTCGGCCCTGAACTCCCCCGTCGCGACTGCCGTCTCCAGGTCCTTGTTCGTGGCGCAGATGAGTCGAACGTCCACTTTGAGTGTTTTTGTGCCGCCGACTCGCTCAAGCTCGCCTTCCTGCAAGACGCGCAACAGTTTCGCTTGAAAAGCCGGCGAAATCTCGCCGATCTCATCGAGCAGCAACGTTCCGCCATCCGCCAGTTCGAAACGGCCGGCGCGCTGAGAGATGGCGCCCGTAAAGGCGCCCTTTTCATGTCCAAACAGTTCCGATTCCAGGACGCCTGCAGACAGTGCGGCGCAGTTCAGCTTCACGAAGGGCCTCTTTCTGCGAGGCGAAAGATCATGGATGGCTCTTGCAAAGGATTCCTTGCCAGTGCCGCTTTCGCCCCTGAGAAGGACCGCAGAATTGGTTCTTGCAACGACTTTGACACTTTCAACCACCTGCTTTAGCGCAGGGCTTTCCCCGACAATCCAATCGATTTTTGCGGGCCGTTGTCGGTCGGTTTCGGGCAGTTCGTTGTCGCCTGGATTCTTCTTGAGAGCCCCTTCCTCGTCCGCGATGGGCTGATCATCGCGGCTCTGGTGGCGATCCACTCGGATCGCTCGCGCGACGAGGTTGCCGACCATGGACAGGAAACGCACCTCTTTCTCAAGAGTGCCGCCATCGTTGGCGCGGTCTATCCATAACGTTCCGAGCGTTTCTTGATTAACCTTCATCGGGACACCAATGAAGGTGACTTGGCCAGTGCCGCTCAACAAGCTCTGCAGCTCATCCTGGAACAGGTCCGACTTGCAAGCGTCCGGGAAGGCTAGCGGCAGGCCTTTTGCGACGATTCTATCTATTGCAGCCTTCGCCGGAAGGTAACGAGCGCCTGATGATGCATGCTCAAACCCAAACCTTGCAGCTGTATCGAGCTCTCCATCAGCGTTCAGAACGACGATTGCGCCGCGCCGCATTGGCAGCAGTGCGGGGAGGGTGTTCATCACATTGGCAAGCTTGATCTCAAGGCTGGCTGAAGAGATCAAGGCCTGCGATATCCGGTAGAGACCGCTGGACCCCAATACCCGTTTATGCATGGTTGTAGCGGATGATTCAGGCATGCGTCATCGAGCCGATTCTTGCGGGGAAACACCCTAAGCGTCGTAAGGGACGGCTTCTGGTTCCCAACGAGAAAATGCCGCCATGCGAACGTGATCAAGTGCTTATGTTCGCACTTGATTACGCAGTGAACGTACCCGTCTTGCTAGACAAAAGCGAGACGCTCACCCAAATTTGAAGAGCACACCGAATCCGCCGCGTGGATAGCTCCAATCAATGTCACCACTTTCTTCGCATAGTACTCTACATGTACCGCACTCCATGCATCCGTCGGCAGTAACCTCTACTTGCCCGTCTTCATTCACCTCATAGCAATTCGCTGGGCAGACAAGGGTCAGCGCGAGCAGGCTCGAGCTCGGAGACTGATGCTTTCGCACCTTGATGTGGGGCCGCCCTGCGTCTACCAGGTAACGGTTCTGGTAAAGCTTGTCCTCTATGCGAACGACTGAAGCTTTCATCTCATTTCTCCCCTTTAGCGCCAAGCCAGTGCCAAGCGGACCGCGTCGCTGACCAGTCCCCATCGCGAACGCGCCTTGATAAAGGCGGCCGTGGTCGCTCTTTCCTTCTCGATCTTGGGTGTGCCGTCGACGCGCACGAAGTTTTGAGCCGCCTGCGACAGCAGCTGCGGGTAGGTCATGAAAAAATTGCGTGAATTCGTATGAAGAAGGGCGGGTATGTCCTTGTATTTTTTAAGATCTTTCACAACGAAAGATTCGTCCAGCATGGTTTTATAAAGGGAGAGGTTCTCCCTGGTCATCGCACGCTTTCGGCTCTTGATTGCGCAGATAGCCTCGCCGGCGATGCGACCCGACGTCATGGCGAGGTTGGACCCCTCGCGGTGCACGGCGTTGTTGAGCTGCGCCGCATCGCCAACCACAACCCAGCCATTCCCAAAGAGCTGTGGAATTGCCTTGAACCCACCCTCCGGAATGAGGTGCGCCGCATATTCCTTAACCTCGGACCCCGCAAGCAGCGGCCGGATTGATGGATGGTCCTTGAAGTCTTCAAGAAGGGTATATGGTCTTTCCATGGTCGCTGCGAAATCGGATACAAGGCAGCCGATGCCGAGCGAGATTGATTCCTTGTTGGTGTAAAGGAAACCCAATCCGGCCATTCCGCGCGAGATTGTCCCCGCCGCTTCAATAACGCAGCCTTGGTCGCCGGTAAGGCCGAAGCGCTCAGCGATGACTTCCTCCGGCAGGAAGTGCATTTCCTTGACAGCGAGTGCCACGGCTTCGGGCTTCGGGACCTTGCGAAATCCTGCTCTCGTGCCGAGGAGGCCGTTTACTCCTTCGGCGAGAACGACCACGTCCGCATGGATGATGCCGCCCTCTCGGTCGGTGCGGACGCCTATTACCTTCCCGGTTGCATCGAGAGCCAGTTCCGTCGCCGTGGTCTCGCACAAAACTGTCGCGCCCGCGGCCCGCACTTTGCGCGAAAACCACTTGTCGAACTGAGCACGAATGATCGTATAACGGTTTGGCGTCGGCTCATTGAAGTCGTCCGATCGGTAGTGCATTCCGGTGTGTGACGTGTCGTCCATTACCCAGAATCGCTGCTCGACCAGATGCCGCTCAAGAGGTGCGTCATCGCGAAAATCTGGAATGATTGTCTCCAGCATGTTAGCGTACAGGATGGCGCCTTGGACGTTCTTGGAGCCCGGGTACTCTCCGCGCTCCAACTGCAACACCTTCAGACCGTGACTTGCCATAGTGTAAGCAGCGGCGTTTCCGGACATACCGGCACCGACGATAATGGCGTCGAATTTTTCCTCGGTCATGGGGCTTTACCTCAGTTCACAAGTCTTAGACGGTTGGCCGGCGCCAACCGTCTGGTGAAAGCTTCCGCCAATGTAGGGAGAAAACTGATCGCATCGGCTACAACACCGACATGGGCGAAATCGAAGATTGGCGCGTTCGGATCGGTGTTGATAGCGACAATGAGATCAGCTCCCTCGACGCCAACACGGTGCTGGACTGCGCCTGATATTCCTGCCGCAATATAGAGTTTCGGGCGGATCGTTTTGCCAGTTTGACCGATCTGCCGATCAAACGGCATCCAGCCCTTTTGCACCAGCGGCCTGGAACAGCCATAATCACCGCCGATCGTCCGCGCGAGGTTCTTCAGGAGCAGCAGGTTGTCCGCAGCGCCGAGTCCAAGCCCACCGGCAACCACGACGTCCGCATAGGCGAGATTAGCCTTCTCCGACTGGCCATCGGAAAGGAAACCGAGGACCTTCGTGACGATTTCTTCCTCGGCCATCCCCCAATCGTGCCGGATTACCCGCCCGATCGGCTTGTTTGACCGCTGTGGCATGGGCATGACTCTTGGCCGCACAGTTGCCATTTGGGGACGACAATTGAGCGTATAGATCGTGCAAAGCAATGAGCCGCCGAATGTTGGCCGAGTCGCTGCGAGGGAACCGTCCGCGTCGACATCAAGTCCGGTGCAGTCGGCTGTGAGCCCCGTCAGCAGTGTCGTTGCGACGGAACCGGCGAGGTCACGACCGAGCGTCGTCGCCCCGAGGAGAAGAACCTCGGGTTTATAGGTAATGACCAGATCGGTCAGCGCGTTGGTGAAGGGCTCGTTTCTATAATCGGTGAGCAGCGGCTCCTCGACGAGATACACCAGGTCCGCATCATAGGCGAAGGCCTCAGTAACGGCATGCGAGGTAGGATCTCCCGGCGGGCCGAGAATAACACCTGCGAGCTGAACGCCCAGTTGGTCAGCCAGTCTGCGGCCTTCGCCCAGAAGTTCGAACGAGACCGGGTGAACCTGACCGCGTTCCAGTTCCATGAAAACCCAGACGTGCCTATAATCCCTGAATTGCTCAGGTAGGTCCTTCTTCATGCTGGCACGGCCTTGGGCTGGGGGCGGTGCTTTACTTTTTCGAGTTCCCATAATCTGCTCCTATCTGCTCACGCGCCACCAGAAGAGGAGAGCTCGTTTTCCAGCGCCGGCTGGTGGGTCAAAATGGACGCGACCAGCTCGTCAGCTACGTCGTGCACCGTCTTCTCGCTGGTGTCGATCTGCACCGCTTTTTGCTCTCGCGGGGTAGGGGCGAAGACACGCTTGACGACTGTCGGTGAACCGCGCAGACCGCATTTGGTGATGTCTTCGATGCCGGCATCCGCCGCATTCCACTTGACGATCTCGCTGCGTGCGGCGCGCAAGGCGTCTTCGAGTGAGCCACGGCGAATGGCATTGGTGCCTTCCAGCATAGTGATAAGGCAGGGCAGTTCGCTCTTCAGGACGTGCGTGCCGCCTTCCGAGCGACGCTCGACGCTGATCGTGCGTGCGCTGAGATCAATGGAAGTGATTTTTGCGACATAGGTCAACTGTACGAGGTTCAGGCGCTTGGCTATTCCGGGGCCGACCTGGGCGGTGTCGCCGTCGATTGTCTGCTTGCCTGTGAAGACGATATCAGGCTTACCAAAGCTCTCGCCAATCTTTGCGATCGCCTGGGAAAGAGCAAATGAAGTGGCCAACGTGTCGGAGCCGGCAAAGTAGCGGTCAGTCAGGAGTACCGCGCGGTCTGCGCCATAAGTGAGCGCCTTGCGCAGTGCTTCCTCCGCCATGGGTGGGCCCATGGTGAGCACGGTGACCTCGCCACCATGGTGGTCACGCACCTGGAGTGCCTCTTCGAGGGCAAACAGGTCGTAAGGATTGATGATTGTCGGTACGCCTTGGCGCATGATCGTGTTCGTCACCGGATGGACGCGTATCTGCGCTGAGTCCGGTACCTGCTTGATACAGACTACTATGTGCATGAGGTCTCTTTAACTCCGATCGCATGTGAACATGACGTTTTCGCCTCTCTTCCAAGCACCAATCGTGCCAACCACCTGCGGCTCAACAAGCCCATGAAACTCAAGCACGTTTCGGTTCACAGCACGCCGATGGCGCGACAATGGTGTCGGATTCGAGACATCGAATCGTCGTATTCGAGCCATATTTGTCGCTTCCGTTCAGGACGGAGTCCAACGATACAAAGGTGCGGCTAGGCGCGGCTGCCTTAGTCGGGTCACGCGCCTCAAGCACTCTAAAGACGCGATGTGATAGCGGCGACGTGGTTGCAAAGTCCGCATAGGCGCGTTCGAGAGCGTCGCGCGCACGGTCGGCGGCCCCCACGGCGTCGGGATCGGAAGATACCTGTTCGGCCAAGTATTGTCCCATGCGCTTCATGATATGGAGCCGCGAGACATCGAGCACCCTCGGCTCATAGGAAACGCCAAGGGCCTCGAAGAATTCCTCGGCAGCCGACAATCTCTTTAGCCGCGCGATAATCGCATCACTGGACAGGGCCTCACCATCATGCATCATCGCATTCTCCTGTAGGGGGACTAAGGGGGCAGCCCCGGCTGTCGCTGGACGCTGAAGCCAACGCCAGCCGACCTTCGCCAGGTGCGTCCGTATAAGATCAGTCCGGTGCGGCCGCGCAGTTGCCATGCTCCGGCATTTCGCCTACCGCACAGCTGCTGGAAACGAGTCCTGCAGTTTCTTCACAATTCCAGGTATCACCTGAAGCACTTGATCGACATCCTCCTCGCGGTTAAAGCGTGAAAAGGAGAAGCGAACTGCGCCAAGTGCCGCAGTGGGGGCAATCTTCATCGCCTCTAGAACATGGCTCTGCAGTGAGGAGCCCGAGGTACAGGCGGAGCCAAAAGAGCAGGCGATGCCCTTGCGATTGAGCAGAAATTGCACGGCTTCACCGCCGATGCCCTCGAAGCTCACATTTGTCGTGTTAGGCAACCGCGCGAGCAAATCGCCGTTGACGAAGGTGTTGGGGATACGTGCGAGAAGTCCTTTCTCCAAATGATCGCGGAGCGATCTCACCCGCCTGTTTTCCTCGTCCATGCACTCCAAGGCAAGTTCGGCTGCCTTGCCTAAGCCTACAATCCCGGGCGTGTTCTCTGTGCCCGCGCGTCGGTCGCGCTGCTGGTGCCCGCCTTTGAAGAGCGCATGAAAGGGCACGCCGCTCCTTATGAAGAGTGCGCCGACACCTTTCGGCCCATGGAACTTATGGCCGGAGAGCGACAGCATGTCGATTGCCGTCGATTTCAGGTCTATCGGAAGCTTGCCGACGGCCTGCACTGCGTCAGTGTGGAAAATTGCGCCGACTTTCTTGGCCATCTCAGAAAGCCTGACCACGGGGAAGATCGTTCCCGTCTCGTTGTTCGCCCACATAATCGAGACGATTGCCACATGGTGGGTGAGGGCCGTCCGATAGGCATCAATGTCGATTCGACCATGTTGATCCACCGGGATCCGGTGAACTTTGATTCCTCTTGTCTTCTCAAGGTACCCGCACAGCGCCAGCACCGCGGGATGCTCAACCGCTGAAGTGACGATCTCTGTTCGCCCAGGCATCACCTCCAGCGCCGAAAGAATCGCAGTATTGTTGCTTTCAGTCCCGCCCGAGGTGAAAATGATCTCATGGTCGAACGTGGCGCCGATCAGCGCTTGCAACTGCTGGCGCGCCCTCTTCATCGCTGCGCCGGCAGCGGCGCCAACATCATGCATCGACGAGGGATTGCCAAACTGATCCGTCAAGAACGGCAGCATTGCCCGGACAACCTCGGAATCGACCCGTGTCGTTGCGTTGTTATCGAAATAGATAGACACCGAGGATGCCCCTCCGCCTATTAAAGTGACGTCAGGAGCACGCCGGGACACTAGCACTGAAGGGCGTCCCTTGATTCTTATCATGATTACCTCGTCTTGTCGTCAACTGAAGGACTTTCCGCAGGTGCAGTTCTCTCTCGCGTTGGGATTGTCGAAAATGAATCCGGGGGAATTCACACCGGTTGTGAAATCCACTGTCATGCCGCCTACATGAGGTTGAGAGTCTGAGTCCACGAATACCTTAACCCCACTCGTCTCGATGACAGCGTCGCCCTCGCGCGACTCGCTTTCCAAACCTAGGTGGTATCTGAAACCGGAGCAGCCGCCCGCTTCTACCGTGATGCGCAAGCCACTTACCGGCTCGTCAGCCTGGGAAAGCGCAAACTTCACTGCGGCAATGGCACTGTCGGTAAGCGTTATCATAGGACCGTTTCTCCTGGTTCCGAGTTGCGCTTGCAAAAGATGATGCACCTGGCGTGCCAAATGGAAAAACGGTGGCAAAACAACGCGATGTCCAAACACGGCTATGTCGTGTGTACGACACAGTCGCAGTTGCGACATTGGCAAGTTGATCAAGTCGGTTCATGTGAGGCTCTCTCCGACCTGAGGGTCGAAGTCTATTCTCGGTGTTTGCTTTATCGGCGACGCGGCGGTAGTCGGCTCGGCTTGCTCCCGAACCTGGAAGTTGCCCTAGTGGTAACAGCTCCGGCGTTTCTCCAAATCATGCCCTCATGGCAGATCACAAGTGTCATCGAGGCCGAGGCGCACCTCGCACTGATGTCAAGAGAACAGCCGAACTCGCGGGCGACCGAAAACGAAGCGGCCACGTCCCCGGATAGTCACGGCCAAATCAGCTGAATTACGCCCGGTACCTTTCTCCGGGAGCAAGCCAAGAACGCGATCGCCAAGGGAAGGGAGGCGTCCACGGCCGGCGCCATCTCGCCATGCGACAATCATGTCGGCTTTGCCGATTTGATGACACAGCCTTACTTCATCTGCTTTTTGCATGTTCATGCCTAAGTAGTTAGAAACCCACGCGGAACGAGTTGTTGCTGCCCACACCGAAGGTGGCATGAACCTTGAAGCCTTCCTTTGAACGCAGCGGAAACCAGTGCCGTTAGTCCTTTTTTTCAATGCTTCTGGATCGCGCAGATCCGGAACCTACAGCGAGGAGATCTATGGTGGCCGTGTCCCTTCTAGCAGTGCGAAGCTCCGACGTCGACGGCGTTGCCAACGAGTAAGCGCAACCCATGCAAGACAAAAGGCCAGGCTATCTTTATGTCCTTCTGGCCGTGATCCTATTCGCCGGCCAGGACGGCTTTTCTAGGCTGCTGGCTGAGAGGTATCCGGCGGTTATAGTGGCAATGGTTCGCTTTTGGGCGTTTGCGGCGTTCGTGACGGTTCTTGCTGCATCCTCTCCGGGAGGCCTGCGAGGTGCTTTATTCACGCCGAGACCAATTCTGCAGTTGCTCCGTGGTGTTCTTCTATCAAGCAACATCGTTGTCATCGTCTACGCTTACACGATTGCTGGGCTAGCGTTGAGCCAGGCGATATTCCAAGCGACACCACTGATAGTCACCATTCTGTCGGTACCTCTACTCGGGGAGGAGGTCGGTTGGCGTCGCGGTGTCGCTGTGGCTGTCGGTTTGGCTGGGGTTCTGGTGCTTCTAAATCCACAGAACGCACATGTCGATATCCGGTTGCTGCTTCCCCTCGCTGCCAGTCTTTTGTACGCGCTGTATGGCATCGCGACGCGTGCGGTCGGCCAACATGACTCCGCCGTCACAAGTGTCTTATATGCCGGAGTAGGGGGAGCCCTGGCGTTAACATTTGTGGGGCCGTTTTATTGGACGCCTGTACATATGGCGGACTGGCCTGCAATGACTGCGCTGAGCGTTTGTGGTGCTCTCAGCCACTTTTTCCTCATCAGGGCTTATGGTCTGCTCAACGCAGTTGAGGTTCAACCCCTCACGTATCTCCAACTCGTCTTGAGCGTCGTTGTTGCGACGGTCTTTTTCGGTGAGACTGTGACGTGGAATATGATAGCCGGCGCGGCAATCGTGGTCGGAGCCGGTCTGTTTACAGTTTGGCGAGAATACCGCTTGGGAGTGCGTCAGGCTTGAGGCCGTTCCACCAGTATTTCTTCGCTGCTTACATCCGCGAGCCGGATATCCTTCTCCAACTTAAATAGCCATTACCTGCGGGCCTTCGTTTCCGCATGATGCATCGCCAGCCCATGCCCGGAAACGGAAGCGCCGGCATTCTTCGCCATGGTCACGAAGGGGATCGCCGCCAGCAGGTTGCCGACAGCGATGATCATGAAGGCGACGTGGAAATCCTCAAGAGCGAGCGGCCCGCCGTTGACTGCCGACTCGATCTCGAGGATGGCACCTGCGACAGCCACGCCGAGCGCATAACTGATCTGCTGCAGCGCCGCGCTCATCGAGGTCCCTTGCTCGCGTCCGCATCCTCGATATCGGCAAAAGAGAGCGTATTGACACTGGTGAAGAAGAAGGACCGCGCCAAGCCGTGGACGAGCATAATGCAGAGCATCACCAGATAGGGCGTTGCCGGTGTGAGGAAGCTATTCGCGAAGGTCGCCAAGGCCGCGATCGCCGCTGCGACGATCACAGTCATGCGGAAGCCGGTAAACGCGAGCACATGCCGGGCAACGAACTTGGTGCTGATGGCGCCGACTGCGCCGATGAAGGTGATGAGACCAGACTGGAACGGATTGAGCCCGAAGCCGATCTGCAGCATCTGGGGCATCAGGAACGGCACGGCGCCGACGGAGATGCGGAAAACCATCCCGCCGATCGAGGCGGTCCGAAAGGCGCTGTCACGGAAGAGGCGAAGGTCGAGCACCGGTGCGGGATGGCGGCGCGCGTGGAAGACGTAGAGGAGCGCTGCCGCGATTCCGATTGACGCCGAGGCGAAGCCGACTGCAGGCGGCAGGGCCGGCAAGCTGATGACCGAAAACCCAAAGACGACACCGGCAGCAGCGATGCCTCCGAGCAGGAAGCCGAGGATATCCATCGGCGGTGTGTTTCGCCGTTCGATCTTGGGTAGGTAAACGCTGGAGAGAACATAACCGACAATGCCGGCCGGCACGTTGATCAGGAAGATCCAGTGCCAGGAGAAGTACGTGGTGATGAAGCCACCGAGCGGCGGTCCTGCCAGAGGTCCGACAAGCGCCGGGATCGTGAGCATCGCCATGGTCGAGACGAGTTCGCTGCGCGGAGTGCCGCGGACGAGCACGAGACGTGCAACCGGCGTCATCATGGCGCCGCCCATTCCCTGCAGGAAACGCGACAGGACGAGTGCAACGAGGCTATCGGCGATCGCGCAGAGCGCCGAACCGAGCATGAAGACGAGGATCGCCGCCCGAAAGATGCGCTTGGCGCCGAAGCGGTCCGCCATCCAGCCACTCAAAGGGATGAAGATCGCGAGCGCCACCATATAGGAGGTCAGCGCCAGCTTCAGCGTAATCGGCCCGACGCCGATGTCACGGGCGATCGCGGGCAGCGATGTCGAAATGATGGTCGAATCCATCTCCTCTATGAACAGGGCGATGGCAAGAATCATAGAAACGATGCGGTTCATGAAAGAATTGCCTTGGGCTGGTCAGGCGCAACGCGAGGGTCGTCCAGACGTCCTCAGCAAAAGCGATGAGCAGTTGCATGCATGACAGCAAGATCCGCCAATGCACGCACCATCATCAGCCGATTGCCGTAACGTGGCCCACGCGGCCCAAGTCAAACGGCTCTTCGACCTTTTCGCGCAGGATGCGCACAGGCTGTTGTCGGTCGACGAATATTGCTCCTGTCTTTGCGCCAAACTCGCCGGCCGGATGCTTCTTCGTTCCCTTGAACATTAGATGCTCCACGAAATGAGCGATGCCGGATTTGGTGGTTCGTCGGCGCTACCAGCCTTGGCGCCCGGGTATCGGGTATCGGGTATGACGACCACCTCCATGCCGTTGCTCAGCATCAATTTTGCAATCTCATGCTTCATGAGGCGGTGCCTGCGCGGCCGCCACTCCCGAGGTCATCAGAGATTGCAGCGCGACCATACTCAGGGCAAATGCACGGATACGCGAAAATACTCCAGCATGGCTCGTCGGCCACCAGGGCAAAAGCGCCGGTGCAGTATTGGCTCGACTATTACCTCGCGAGTTCCGCCTCTTCCTTCTTTCCCATCGGGAGCGTCCTGCGGTACGATGGCCGGGCGCTGGTCCCGGCATAAAGCATTGTGCCGACATTTCGACGTTCTCTGCACGCTTGTTGTTGGTCCGTGACGCGTATGTAAAGATTCAAAGCAATAGTCTTGCCAAAGGAAAAACTCGTTTAAATACAACGTAAACCGATCGAACCGGCTGTCTCGCATGTCCAACATCGCCCTACATCGGACAACCCCATGCGACATTGACGTGTTGCACAAGGCGTCGGCAGGTGTGGACCAGTAACCTCTTCATGGATCACGCGTGGCGTTGAGACGAAACCATCCTCGCGGTCCCGGGGCCGAATCTAGTCACGAGAGGCTAGAGACGATAACGGCTGAGGGACTGGTGGTAGCACCTTGAAAATCTGAACAAGGAGAATATTGCTCCGTTGGCATGTTTATTGCTCAGCGTTCGCCGAACCAGTGCGAATCAAAGTTGCGGGTGTCATGTCTATGTCTCTTATGTCTTTTGCGAAAACAGGTCTTGTCACCCGTCTCCACTCAGCGTGGGGGTGGACCTTTCGAGCTACTGCACTCGGATCCTGTCTTCTTGCCTCTACAACCATGGGGCAAGACAATCTGCTCGATGAGGCGAGATCGTTATTCAGCGCCATTCCCAAGGATCCGCCGGTCCTGGAGCACAATCCGGCGACACCGGAGAAGCTCAAGTTGGGCAAGATGCTGTATTTCGAACCGCGACTTTCGAAAACGCACAACATCAGCTGTAACTCCTGCCATCAGATCGGGCGCGGCGGCGCTGACGGGCGACCCACCTCTATAGGCTATAGCGGACAGCGAGGCGGCCGCAACGCGCCGACTGTGCTCAACTCCGTCTTTAGTACTGCTCAGTTTTGGGACGGCCGGGCGGCTGACCTGAAGGAGCAGGCCGGTGGACCCATCGCCAACCCGATCGAGATGGGAACACCCCCGGAGCACGCCGTCGAGGAGCTCAAGGGCATTCCCGGCTATGTGGAGGCGTTCGGCAAAGCCTTCCCGGATGAAGCCGATCCCCTCACTTACGACAATATCGAAAAGGCCGTCGCCGTTTTCGAGGCAACTCTAACCACACCCGACGCGCCGTTCGACCAGTACCTCAAGGGTGATGAGAACGCGCTCACCGCTGAAGCCAAGGAAGGCCTCAGGCTTTTCGTCGACAAGGGATGCTCCTCCTGCCACAACGGAATAAATGTGGGCGGCGGCATGTACGCTCCATTTGGCGTGGTCGAGAAGCCCGGCTCGGAGTTCCTGCCGCCCAACGACAAGGGCCGCCTACAGGTAACAGGGAAGTTGGACGATGCCTACGTCTTCAAGGTCCCGACCTTGAGGAACATCACGCTCACTTCCCCCTATTTCCACAGCGGCCATGCGTGGGACCTCAAGCAGGCCGTAGCCGTGATGGGTGCGACCCAGCTCGGCACTGAACTCGGCGCTGAGGAAGTTACGAAGATTGTCGCCTTCTTGCGAACACTCACCGGAGCCCAGCCGCAGGTGACCTATCCGACGCTACCGGCGAGCATCCCCACGACCCCCCGGCCGGCTCCGTGAGCAGACTGCTCACGTCGGCACGCCGTCCAGATCTCATCTCCAGTCCGCCCGAAATGCACACTCGACCAATAGTGCTCGGGCACGACCGTCTGCGGCTCGGTCCTACAGCGCCGGGCGTCTTTTCAGACGCGCAAAGGACGCTGTAGCGCTTTGAATTGCTACATGTTCTTGTCCTTTAATCGGCTATGATTAAAGGCGGCATGCAGTAGGAATAGCCATATGCGATCTGGGTGAGGTGGTCACGCCACAAGGCGGTGTCGGCGCTATTCGCTACGAGTAGGGCGGCTGGTCGCGGCGCGAACCGCACACGAGAAGAAGCGGCCGCCGCCATCATCGCCACGATTCCTTCGGCAGTTCGAGCGGTGTGGCGTTCCAGTTGGGTGGGTTCTGCCCCAGAATGTTGCGAACGAAGAAGTCCAGGAGTTTTCGCGTGCTGTAGGCGCCAGGAGCACCGTGGTCGGCACCTGGCACATAGACCATTTCGAAATCCTTCCCCGCTTTGATGAGCCGATCGGCAAGCTGGAAGGTGGAGGACGGATCGACATTGTGGTCCATTTCACCGACGACGAGCATCAGCTTGCCCTGAAGTCTGTCGGCATTGTCGACGTCGGAGGATTGCTGATATTCAATGCCGACCGGCCACCCCATCCACTGTTCGTTCCACCAAATTTTGTCCATCCGGTTGTCGTAGCAACCGCTGTTGGCGACCGCCACCTTGTAGAAATCAGGATGAAATAGCAGCGCGGCCACTGCGTTTTGGCCGCCGGCGGACGTACCGAAAATGCCTACTTTGGAGATGTCGTACCACGGAAACTTCGCGGCCGCCGCCTTATGCCACAGGATACGATCGGGAAAGCCCGCGTCCTTCAGGTTTTTCCAGGCGACATCATGGAACGCGCGCGAGCGGTTGTTGGTGCCCATGCCATCGATCTCGACGACAATGAAACCTAATTCCGTGAGTGGCTCGACCAGGGGAGAGAAGGATTTCGGGACGAAGGAGCCTTGCGGCCCGGCATAGATTTTCTCCACCACCGGGTATCTCTTCTTCGGATCGAAGTTGGCTGGCAGGTGAATGACGCCCCAGATATCGGTCTTGCCGTCCCGCCCCTTGGCATGGAAGCTGACCGGCGGGCGCCAGCCGGCGGCGGCGAGTTCGTAAACATCGGCGGTGTCATCCTGCATGAGTTTGGCGTTGTCGCTGGCGCGGTAGAGCGCCAGGCTCGGTGGCAGATCGATGCGTGACGAGAGATCGATATAATAGCGGCCATCGGGAGAGAACTCGATGTGGTGATTGGCGGCTTCGGGCGTCAACTCAGTCAGTCCATTGCCGTCGAATCCCATGCGGTAGGCGTGGACGAAATAGGGATCCTCCCCGGGGTTCATGCCGCTCGCCTCAAACCAGATCTGGCGCTTGACCGGATCGACATAGTTGACGGCCCGGACCACCCACTCACCTCGGGTGATCTGATTCTTGAGCGCGCCCGTTCGCCCATTGAACAGGTACAGATGCTCGCGCCCGTCGCGCTCGGATGCCCAGATGATCTCCTTGCCATCATCGACATCGTAACGGAAGATTTTCCCGGTATTCTCCTGGTCCCTTCCCAGCGGCTCGTAATCGACGAAGGTCTTACTGACCTCATCTATCAGGGACCGCGCTCGGCCGGTGGTACCGTCGACCTCGACCAGCCGATAGAGCTGATGGCCGCGTTGGTTATATTCGAAGGTGAAGCCGCGGCTGTCCGCCCACCACTTAAGAGAGGAAAGATCGAAAGGGTTCGGAAATAAGGCGTTGTCAATTGCGATCTGGCGCTGGCCGGCAATGTCGAACAGCACCGGCTGGGGTAGCGAAAGGACATCACCGGGCTTGGGATAGACCATTGCCGGATACTCGGGTTGGAGTTGGTCCGTCGTAGACGAATTGACATAGCGGACCTCCCGCTTGTAACCCGGGCGAATACGGTAAGCGGCGAGGTGACGAGAGTCCGGGGACCAGCTCAGCGTCGAAAAGACGTAGTAATTGCCCTCCGACCCGTCCCAGCTCAGCGGGATATCCTGCGCTCCGTCCTTGCTGCGCAGGAAGACATTGTAGTTCTTGATGTAGGCGATCCATTTGCCGTCGGGCGACACGCTCCTCTTGTCGGGATCATTCTCCGCCGGCGGCGTATAGTCGTAGCTGAGCTGCCAAAAGTCCGAAGCGCCCGGATCAAAGCTAGTGTTCGTGCAGGCATAGCTTGCCAAGTCGCAGCTCCACCAGGCTCGCGTGTCATGGAAGTTGAGCGTGCGACCATTGTCGGTCAGCACGAAACGGTCGAACGGAAGGTTCTCGGGCTGAAAGCTCAGGGAGCTCGCTTTGTTCAGCGCCGCCGCGAGGCGGACCGGATCGAAGGTCGGCCGCTTCTCGCCCGTGGCGGCATTGACCAGTATGAATTCGTTCCGGCCGTGGGTGGTCCGGCGATAGGCGAACGCTTCGCCCTCGTTTACCCAAAAAGGCACATCGGGGAAGACAGCGAGCCGGCCGTAGCGATCGTTGATCGTGAGCGCCCGCTCGAAATCGGCCGGCCGTAGCCGAGAACTCACTACGCCAGTGTCATTCGCGAGCGCTTGAACGGGCGCCGCTCCCCCTTGAATGCACAGCGCAAGGGTTAAACCGGCGATCTTGTACATGGATGTTGACCTCTTCCTTTGTTAAATCGAGCACCGTAGTCTGGGTGTGGGCTCTCAATAACGGCGTGCAGTTGCGGGCATCCAGGAGCTGGCGAGCTTGGGCGGCCTGCAGAGTTGGTCTTGAACTCGATTGCCTGGCGGCGCGGAAATCATGAGAGTGCGGTGGACAAGGGCCGTTTAGGGCGGCCCGGCGGCTGCGGGGATCACCGTCAGTTGCCCGGGCTCCGCGATATGGAAAAGCTCTCGCAGAAACATCAAAATCCTGTCGGGGACCGCTCAAGAGGCGGCCGCGGTATTGTGTGTCCTCAGCGTTTCAAGAATGTTCTGCGGAGAGGAGACCTCATAGGGATCGGACTCGCAGTTGTCCGAGAGACCCTCCTCTTCGAACCATTGCTGCACCACGCCATCATTGACCACGGCAGCGTAGCGCCAAGAGCGCATCCCGAAGCCAAGATTGTCCTTTGCGACCAGCATGCCCATCTTGCGGGTGAATTCGCCGGAACCATCCGGAATAAGCCCGACTTTCTCTACGCCTAACGCCTTCCCCCACGCATTCATGGCGAAGGCATCGTTGACTGACAGGCAGTAGACTGAGTCGATTCCTTCCTTCCGGAATTCGTCATAAAGCTTCTCAAAATCTGGCAGTTGCCGAGTTGAGCAGGTCGGCGTGAACGCACCGGGGAGCGAAAACAGAACGACGCGCTTGCCACTGAAGTAATCCTCGGTTGTTCTGACTTCCCACCGATATGGATTTGGCCCCTCTATCGTCTCGTCGCGTACGCGGGTGCGAAAGGCAACGAAGGGAATTCTTTTTTTCATAAGCATCAGCATTACTCCTTCGTCAAAAGAACTGGCGCACTCGCCGGCTCTGCCTCTCTTGCGAAACCACCGTCACTTGATGGCAGCTTGGCGGCTGCCAACGAGCAAAAAGCAAGCGCCGTGCCACTTGACATCAAAGCTGCAACAGCACTGCTTTGTGGCGCGTGTTGGCAATTGGGGCACAGACTCCGGCACACGCGACTTCTTGAGGCTCAACCGGTCGGCGCCATGGGCTGGCAGCCGCTCGCGGGTAGCAACGCTGCGACCTGCAAAGCCGATATGTCCGGAGTTTGCCGAAAACTACGGTTCCGCGTTTCCCGTTAAGGAATCCGGCCGCTGTCCTTGGCAGAGAACCGACATCTCATGTCGTCCTTGTCGTCTTCCTGACACGGCCGCACTCCCCCTGTGTTCCTGTCAAACCGTCATTTAGTCCTTGAATGACAACCGGAAAGTTACTTCTTCGGCCCAGCAGATTTGATTGGCACGAGCTTTGAACCGTGCCCGGCAGGACGCGGCAGAATTTCCGTGAGGGAAGCATCTCGCGGCGGTGCGTCGAAGGAAAAGGGAAGGAGACAAACATGTCAACTCTAGCTCAAGTCCGCGCTTTGTCGAACGTAAGATCAACACTTGGAATCAGAATGACCGATCGGCCCGGTTGGCGACAATTATCCGAATTGCTAGGACTTGGACCCTGGCCGCCTATAGACCTCGAAATGGACTTCGATCAGTACGTGCTTGCTTGTGTCCTTTCGCGTGCACTCGAGGAAATCGATGCCGGCGAGGCAACTGCGACAGAGGCAACCGGCCTTTCGCAAGTCGAGCTGCGAGACATCCTGAACTGCAGTTTCCCCGCACCAACTATTCACGCTTTTCGCTTGGTGGACGTAAGCGATACGGAGCCCGGGCTCGAGGAGGAACTTCTGCGCGGTCTGCTGCTTGCGCATGCTCGAGCGGGGGATTTGGCGAGCGTACGTTTCGCCAAGATCATAGCCCGCCGTGCCTTGCGCCACGGCCATCTCTGGAGGGAGCTCGGTCTTTTCGATCGGGTCGAACTCAACCGATTGCTCGCCACCCACTTCCCAACGCTTGCGGCCGGCAATACCGACAACATGCGGTGGAAGAAATACCTTTATCGCAAGCTCTGTGAGGCTGAGGGCTTTTCGCTGTGCACGGCGCCCGCATGCCAGGAATGCAAGGACTTGGAGAGCTGCTTTGCCCCTGAGGAGGGCGAGAGTGTTCCCCTGGGGGTCGATTAGGACCGACCTTGTTTAGGCGCCGCCGAGGCGGCTCTACACCGCCGCGAAGGCTTTGCCGCCAATTAGCATGCTCGGTTTTACGACACACGCATGCACCACGTGGAGGATATCATGTCGATCGCAAAACATTCCGCGGAGGTCCACCGCCAGACACCACTTTATCGGCATCTCTATGTCCAGGTCCTCGCGGCGATCGCTGCGGGTATCCTGCTCGGGCATTTCTATCCGGATATCGGCACCGAGCTCAAACCGCTCGGCGACGCCTTCATCAAGCTCGTCAAGATGATCATCGCGCCGGTCATCTTCCTGACGGTCGCGACCGGCATTGCCGGCATGACCGATCTCGCCAAGGTCGGGCGCGTCGCCGGCAAGGCGATGATCTACTTTCTGACCTTTTCCACGCTCGCGCTCATCGTCGGACTCATCGTCGCGAATGTGGTCCAGCCTGGCTCCGGCATGCATATCGATCCGGCCTCGCTCGATATGAAGGCGGTCACCACCTACACCGAGAAGGCACATGAGGCGTCGGTCACCGGCTTTCTCATGAACATCATTCCGACGACGTTGGTCAGTGCTTTCGCCGAGGGCGACATCCTGCAGGTGCTGTTCATTTCGGTTCTGTTCGGCGTCGCGCTTGCGATGGTCGGCGAAAAAGGCCAGCCGGTGGTCGATTTTCTGCATGCGCTGACGCTGCCGATTTTCCGTCTGGTGGCGATCCTGATGAAGGCCGCCCCGATCGGCGCCTTCGGTGCGATGGCCTTCACCATCGGCAAGTACGGCGTGGCGTCGATCGCCAACCTCGCCATGCTCATCGGCACCTTTTACCTCACCTCCTTCCTCTTCGTCTTCATCGTGCTTGGCGCGGTCGCGCGCTACAACGGTTTCTCGATCGTCGCGCTCATCCGCTACATCAAGGAAGAACTGCTGCTGGTGCTCGGAACGTCTTCCTCGGAGGCGGCGCTGCCGGGCCTGATGAACAAGATGGAGAAGGCCGGCTGCAAGCGCTCGGTGGTCGGCCTCGTCATCCCGACCGGCTATTCCTTCAACCTCGACGGCACCAACATCTACATGACGCTTGCCGCGCTCTTCATCGCGCAGGCGACCGATATCCCGCTGTCGCTCGGTGACCAGATCCTGCTCCTGCTTGTCGCCATGCTGAGCTCGAAGGGGGCTGCCGGCATCACGGGCGCGGGCTTCATCACGCTGGCTGCAACGCTCTCCGTCGTTCCCTCCGTACCGGTCGCCGGCATGGCGCTGATCCTCGGCATCGACCGCTTCATGTCGGAGTGCCGCGCAATTACCAACTTAATAGGCAATGCGGTTGCAACGGTTGTCGTGGCGAAATGGGAAGGCGAGCTTGCCCGGGCGCAGCTTGCAACCGCCCTTGCAGGCAACGCGCCGGTCCACACCATGCGGGGGGGTGTCAAGCCAGCGGAGTGATGACCTTGCACCCGGACGGCAACTGCTCTTTTGGGCGGTCTATTTCGCGGATCGCCCCCAGTTTCTTGTTGCGCGACCATCGGCTGCCTGTCTGTGGGGCAGGTGTATTCCCCAGTATTCCACCTCTCGCGTCCTTCGTGGTCGCCCAGGTGGCAAACGCGATTCCGGACGGATTCCTCCCTCCGCCCAGATTTTCAACAGCCCGCGCAGCGGATGAGTGATTGACAGAAGGAGAAAGCGAGTGAAGACCAACCCCATTCCAGATCATGTTCCGCCCGGACTGGTCCGGGACTTCAGCCTTTTTACGTCGCCTGGCATGGCGCCAACGCCTAATGGGGATCCACACGCTGCCGTGGCTTGCGTTCATGACGGCCCACCAATCTTTTACTCTCCTTGCAACACGCGTGATGGACGCGGTACCTGGGTGGTAACACGCGCGAAAGACCAGCGCCGGGTGCTGCAGGATACAGAGACCTTTTCCAGCCATCGCAGCATCTTCGCCTCCGCACTGGGCGAACACTGGCCGGTCATCCCGCTCGAACTTGACCCCCCGGCCCATGGCGTGTTTCGTGCACTGCTAGATCCGTTGTTCTCATCCAGGCGAGTGATGGCACTGGAGCCTGCTATCCGCGTCAAAGCAGGCGCGCTGATCGACGGCATCGCGCGAGAGAGAACCAGCTGCGACGTCATGAAGGATTTTGCCTTGCCCTTCACGGTCAGCGTCTTCCTCAGCTTTCTGGGGCTTTCGCAGAGGCGATTCGAAGTACTTGCTGGCTGGGTAAGCGATTTGCTCCACGGTACCGCAGACGAGCGAACGGCAGCAGCCCGGTCAATCGTGGCCTTCATTGACGAAGTTGCCGCGAAGCGCCGCAAGGCACCAGCTGTCGATTTCATGACCTTCGTCGTGGAAGCCGAAATCGAGGGCCGCTTCTTAACAGAAGAGGAAGTCCGTGGCATCGGTGTGCTTTTCTTGGTCGGGGGACTTGACACGGTCGCTACCGCCATAGGCTTTGACATGGCCTATCTTGCACGCAATCCAACCGACCAGGAGTTGTTGCGAAACGAACCGGATCGGCTCGCGCTCGCCGCTGAAGAATTGCTGCGCGCCTTTTCAACCGTGCAGATGATCCGCGTGGCCACGAAGGATATTGAGTTTGAAGGCGTGCCTATCCGTGAGGGAGATTATGTTTCCTGTGCGACGATGATTGCTAATCGAGATCCGTCTGAATTCAATTGCCCTCACACTATCGATCTGGCGCGACGGGGCAACCACCACACCGCCTTTGGCTATGGTCCACACCTTTGCCTCGGAGCACACCTTGCACGGCGAGAAATCGTCATTGGCCTGCGTGAATGGCTAGCGCGCATCCCAGCTTTCCGCATCAAGGAAGGTACGGCGCCGATTACCCATGGCGGTCATGTATTCGGAATTAAGAATCTTATTCTGACCTGGGCCTGATCGGAACGCGCGAGGCTCTATCAAAGAAGCGACGATTGCTCCCATGCGTCTTCATCGTTCGCCGCTTCCGGTCGCGTCCCCACTTGTGGTGTAACTGGGCGATGGCGAACCTGACGGAAGGAATGCCAGCGAACAAGGCGAGGCCCTTCTAATCGGAGATGCCGTCATCATGCCGACGATGACTAATCGGAACGTCAAGTCGACACTGCGAGCTTTCAACAATGATTACGAGGCAGGTTCGTGGGAGCATCGAGGACAAGAATGCCTGGATGACTGGCGACATTTCCCCCGAGCAACTAATAACGATCATCGACAGCTGCAATGGTACGTATCATGAGAGTTCTGAATACCACCATGATTTCAAGGGCGTTAAAGTCCACATCCTCAAGCGAGATGACTGGTAGATAAAATTCCATCGTTGACCCGGACACGGTCTTCATAAGCGTACATCCATCAAGGTAGGCGAACATGAAAATCTGGTATGCTGGAGATAAGAGTAAAGCGCTCTGCGAAAAGTGCCGGAAAGTCGTTACGACGACTTTCGACTACCACGACGTGCCTTTCGAAAGCGGGATCGGCGTGGCAAAGCAGATTATGGCGGCCACCTGCGACGAGTGTGGTACCGTCGTGGCTATCGCGCCGCAGTCGACGCCAGCGATCCGTGTTGCTCGCGAGATCGCATCGCAGAAACGCGGAGGTTCATCGAGCGAAGTGGAAAAGCTGGCACGATACCCCCGTCAAAGCGTCTTTCGATGAAAGTGACCCACGCGTGGGCGATGAGTTTGACGAACTCTTCAGGAAGAGTGCGTTGAATAAGACAACGTTGGTCAAGTCCATTGTGATGGATATTGCCTCGGAGATCGTTGAACCTGAAGAACCGCGGATGATGCCCGAGCTGCGCAGGATGGCTGCGGCGTTTGCTGCTTAGTGACAAGCGGGGCCCTGAATTCCAAGGTCGTAATGACCTTGATCGAAAAATGGCCATCAAGGCATCGGAAGGCGCAGATCAACCGAAAGGGGACCATGGTCGCTCACGTTGCCAAAGCTCCAGCCGTTCAGCGCCACCACCGTAAGTCCGCGCCTGGCCCGTGCTCCGGCCCTCGGGGAAGATGATTGCGCGGTGAAGGGCCCTTCAGCAAAGTCCTCAGAAGCTCCCGGATGATCGCGATGTCCGGCTGGAGCTATCCAAGCCCCGAATGCTTACGTCGAACCGGTTTCCAAACCACAAGGCGTAACCCACTGTCTCCATGCGCAATCGCCGGTAACGCGTGCTAATCACGGGTATTGCTGAAACAGAATTTTGGATTCCAAATCTGAGTTAATCGCTGGGGCAGCCCCGAGGATTCGTCCGGGGAGTGCGTTTCAAAGAAACTTTACTCACCCCTGTAAAGGGCAACGGCCCCGTTCTTTCGCACTTGGCGGGGCGGAGTTGTGGAAGGTGGAGGATGGCCGCACCCTTGTGTTGTCGGGCCGCGTCTCAGAACCATCCGGAAGCAACAAGCGTGTTGCGGTTGCGACATCACAGTGTCACTTATCCTACTCGGCCTCCCACTGCCCCAACACAACCCTTTGAATTCAAATGTTATCTAGCTGGCACAGCTTTTGCTTAGAGGAGAGGCGAAGCGGTTAGTTCCACCGTTCGGATACGTTTATCGAGGCTTTCGAAGGGGAAACCATGCGCGGTACATTTCTGAACAGCTTAATGATGGCGATGGCCTTGGCCACGGTGACCACCATGACGGCTTCCGCCCAGCCCCAGATGACCACCGTCGCCAAGGCGATCGATTCCAACCCCAGCAAGACTCCCAAGGGCGCCGCTGACCCTCGCGACTATCTGAACGAGATCGACGGCGACAAGGCGATGAACTGGGTCAAGGCGCGTAACCTGTCGACCCTCAATAGACTGTCGAAAGATCCGCGCTACAGAGAATACCAGGCAGACATCCTGAAGATCCTGCAGGCCACCGATCGGATTGCTTCGCCCCGTTTCATGCATGGCGGCATGTTCGATAACTACAGTTTCATGCATGGCAGCATATTCGATAGCTTATGGCAGGACGGCACGCACGTGCAAGGCCTGTGGCGACGTACGGCCTGGGAATCGTACATGTCCGGCAACCCGCAATGGCGCACCATTCTCGATATCGATGCGCTGTCCAAGGCCGAGGGAAAGACCTGGGTGTTCGAAGACGCGGACTGCATGCCGCCCGCCAACAATCTCTGTCTGATCCACCTGTCCGATGGCGGCAAGGATGCGCATGTGGTGCGCGAATTCGACGTTACCAAGGGTCAATTCGTTAAGGACGGTTTCGTCCTGCCGGAAGGCAAGCAGTCGGTGAGCTGGGTGGACGAGAACACGATCTATGTGACCCGGGAATGGACGCCGGGCGACGTGACCGCTTCCGGCTACGCCTATGTCACCAAGGTGCTTAAACGCGGCCAGAGCCTGGATCAGGCCGTCGAGATTTTCCGTGGCGATAAGAAGGACGTCTCGGCTGAGCGCGGCGTGCTACGCGACATCGACGGCAATTACGTGATGGACACCTCCCATCGCGGCCTCGATTCCTCCAACATAGAACAAGCCTTTTACCCGAACGGCCACACCGACACCCACAAGGTGGTCCTGCCCCTCCCGACCACGGCCACCTTTGGCGGCTACTACAAGGGCCAGGCAATCTATCGGTTGAAGTCGGACTGGACCTCGGCCAAGGGCACCGCCTTCCACAATGGCGCGATTATCACTTTCGATCTCAAGGCGGCGCTCGCCGATCCCGCGAGCGTCGAACCGTTTGTGCTGTTCATGCCAAGCGAGCACCAGTCTGTCGAACGTATTACTCAAACCAAGAACCGTCTCGTGCTGTCGATCCTGTCGAATGTCATCAGCGAGGTACGCAGCTTCGATTTCAGCAACGGCGGCTGGTCATCTTTCAAGTTGGCCCTGCCGGAAAATTCGACCCTATCGATGACGTCCCGCGACAATGACAGTGATCAGCTGTTCGCCTTCTCACAAGGGTTCCTCGAACCTTTGACCCTGTTTCGCGCCGATGCTGCAAGCGGCAAAGTCGAGAAGATCAGGTCGGCCCCGGAACGCTTCGATGCTGAAGGCCTGCAAGTGAAGCAGTTCCTTGCGACCTCGAAGGATGGCACGAAGGTTCCGTATTTCCTCGTCGCGCGCAAGGACGTCAAGCTGGACGGCACGAGCCCGACCATTCTCTCCGCCTATGGCGGTTTCGGAATTCCAATGTTGCCCAACTATTTGCCGGCGCTTGGCAAGCTATGGCTGGAGAAGGGCGGTGCCTACGCGCTGGCCAATATTCGCGGCGGCGGGGAATTCGGACCGAAATGGCACGAAGCTGCTTTGAAGACTCATCGTCAGCGCGCTTATGACGACTTCCAGGCCGTGGCGCAGGATCTGATCGCAAGGAAGATCACCTCGACACCGCATCTCGGGATCATGGGCAGCTCGAACGGCGGCCTGCTCATGGGCGTGCAGTTGACCGAGCGCCCCGATCTGTGGAACGCCGTTGTGATCCAGGTGCCGCTTCTCGACATGGTCAATTTCACCCACATGGCGGCAGGAGCTTCCTGGCAGGGCGAATATGGCAATCCCGAAGATCCGGTCGAAGGTGCCTTCCTGCGCTCGATCTCGCCTTATCACAACGTCAGGGCGGGCGTGGCCTATCCGGAACCTTTCTTCGAAACTTCGACCACGGATGACCGCGTCGGCCCGGTGCACGCGCGCAAAATGGCCGCCCTGTTCGAAGATATGGGTCTGCCCTTCTACTATTATGAAAATATCGAGGGCGGTCACGCCGCCGCCGCCAACCTGCAGGAACGCGCCCGTCGCGACGCGCTCGAATTCATCTACATGTCTCAAAAACTCATGGACAATAAGTGATTGGTAAGCACGTAGGCCGTGTCGGCCCGAAGCCGCGATTTTGGCCAAGTGAAGAACAGAGACGGAACGCGGACCCTACTTTACGCGTCTGATTGCTACGATCGGACCAAGACAGCGGCCTGAGACAGAAGTCCCTTTGCCTCCATTCAAGACCTTGCTGGGGAGGGAGATTAGGCGCAGGCCACGCCAAAACAAGATTGTCGGGCCAGTGCCGATTCGTCAAGCTGGCGCGAAAATCCCGATTTCTGCTGCAAAGTTATCTTGACCTTTGCAGCGTTCGAAAGTCAGGAATTTCGCGACACATTATCCAAGTGCGTGCCGATTTCGATTCGGCTCTTCAGCAAAAATTTCGGGCCTACGAATGCCTCAAATAAGTGGGAATGGGCAGCAAAGCTTGAATTGTCGCGAAGACGATATCCGGCGATCCATTTTATGAGTTCTTGGAATGCCTCTTCGCTACCGCCGCCCTGCATCCCTCGTTCTCTAACGTGGGCTACGTTCAGACTCCAGCGATCAGCCAGATCCGGACCGTCATTCCTTCTCAGGCAAGCCGTCAACTGCGTCGGCGATGTTCCCACAACGTTCTTCACTTGACCAGCTTCGGGCCGACGGGGCCAACAACGCGCGGAGGCTCGCGCTGCGCCGATCGAACGCCACCGGCGCAACCGCCGCGAGCAGCGTGGCATGGTCGATTAGGTTAGTAGCCCGCTTCCTTCTGATGCCGGAAGGCAGAACATACACCGAATCGTCGGCCGGCTCGTGACGGTACAGGGCCACATAGCCGGAGTCCCCAAAGGCAATCACCAGCTCGCGCAGCTCAGGCGCTTCGGGGGACGGCCGGCCAATGTCAGGCGCCGTCTCCAGAAGCAGGAATTGCTCGATGGCCTGGCCGGCCCGTCTAGCGGCTTCCGGGGCCTTAGTGGCCAGGAAGCGTCGGCATCGCTCCAAGCCTTCCGCAGTGCCTTCGGTGACGATTACTTGTGGCACTCTGGCACCGGCTTTTCGTCATCGGTGCCCCAGGTAGTCAACCAGGTGCGGACTTCTTCGCCGGTCAGGTGGCGACCGGTTTCCTTGTACGCGGCCCAGGACGCCAAGGCCTCCTGCTTGAAGCTCTCGCGTGCTTCCTCGCGCTCAACGTACTGTTGGATCGCTTCGAGCATGATCCAGTGAGGCGAGCGGCGGCGCTGGCTGGCGAGCTGCTGGACGCGACTTTTCAGTGTGTCGTCGATCTTGAGAGACGTTGCCATAGTGGACACCTTATCACGTAGTAATACCTAGTGATAAGATACCTCTTCTCTGAGCGGCGCCAGGCTCTGCAGGTGCGGAAGTCCGTCGAGGAAGATGATGCGTGTGACGAGTTTGTCGGCATGGTGCATTTCGTCGATCGATTCGGCGCGCTCCTTCTGGGCGAGCTTGGTGTAGCCCAGTTCTCGAGTTGGCGATAGTTCAGCCAGATCTGGTTGACCACAGCGAGTTCCAGGTAGAGCGCTTCGTTGAGCCGCTCGATAACTTTCGGATCACCTTTCATGGCACACATCCATTTATCAGGGGTGGATGTTGGTAGGACCATCAGCCTCAGGCTGAGGCGCTTGTTGTTTTAGAATAATTCTAATTACCTGCCGAGTGGATTGACGTGAAACCGGGTGACGGGCACATATCGCCTTGGCCGGATCGAAACGGCACTGGGCGACTTTCCAGCCCGACTCGATCTGCCGGAGGGCAGCCCGGCATTTGCCTGCATTCGTCCCCAGGCACTCCACTTCGCACGTCCGGGCGAGGAGTTCCCGGCCGTGTAGTGGGCTGCTCGTTTCTCGGAGAAAACTTGCGAGGTGACTGCATAGCGATTATATTGCTGTCATTGAAGGCAATGCGAGGGTTTGACTATGGCCATCCTGACAGTTCGGAATGTGCCCGATGAGGTGCATCGCGCTTTGCGCGTGCGCGCGGCGATGCACGGCCACAGCACCGAAGCGGAAGTCCGTGCGATTTTGGAAAGTGTAGTGAAGCCCGAGCCGCGCGTGCGTATGGGAGATGCCTTGGCGGAGCTCGGCCGGCGGCTGGGACTGACCAATGATGATTTCGCAGTGTTTGACCAGGTACGTGACGGGGCGCCGGCGGAACCAATGAGGTTTGAATGATCGTCTTGGATACGAATGTCGTCTCCGAGGCGATGAAACCAGAACCCAATCCGGCTGTGCGCTCATGGTTGAACGAGCAGGTCGCTGAAACCCTATATCTGTCCAGTGTGACGCTAGCCGAACTGTTGTTTGGTATCGGTGCGTTGCCTGACGGGCGGCGCAAGAAGGCTCTGACCGAAACGCTTGACGGCGTGCTCGAACTGTTTGGCCATCGCGTGCTGCCTTTCGACATCGGCGCTGCTCGGCATTATGCCGACCTAGCGGTGGCGGCGCGAGCGGCCGGGAAGGGATTCCCGACGCCCGACGGATATATTGCCGCCATTGCCGCCTCCAAGGGATTTATCATAGCTACGCGCGACACCAGCCCCTTCGAAGCGGCAGGAGTCATCGTAGTAAACCCTTGGGACCACCGATGACCTTCCGGTGGTCCGGGTTCGTATAGGATCAAGGCGAGGGGATGCACAGTCGACGGTCACATCGGCGACAGATCGACCGCCTCCCGCAGCTTGCCCTTCCAAGGTTTACCAACGGGGGCCGGAACACACTCGGTGGCAATCGTCACCTCGCGGCGACGAGGTGTTGCTGACTGAAAGCGGATAGATCGTATCGCCGGGCGTGAGGCGGCGGATATCGCTTGTTGGCGTTTTGCACTTTCTGCTTAGGCGCACTGGGATAGCAAAATCGGCAAGGCTAAACGGTCGGGAATGGCTCGGATTTACCCAAAGCTCGTTGCCACCTGATCTATTGAGGACGCTTGCATGAAGAGTGGCGTTGTCGCCACTGATGGCCATCGACTCTTCGAAGATCACGGAGAGCCGACTTGAGCATCATGAGCCTATCGGAGTCACTCCAAGTCTATTGTTTAAGCTGGACGCATCAGCGCTTTAAATTAGACGATAACTGAATGAAGATTGGACGCATGAATGATACACATCATCCGAAAACGCTCATCCACCGTAAGGCCCGTCCGATCGTCCAGGCCTCACTCGCCGACACACGAGTCGTGCTCATTGCGGGACCGCGGCAAGCCGGAAAAACCACTCTTGCACGACAATTCGCGAGCGCCGAGCGTCCTTACATCACGCTTGACGACGCCGGTGCACTCAATGCCGCCAAATCCGATCCGGTCGGTTTCATTCGCGGTCTCAAACGGGCAATTATCGATGAAGTTTAGCGAGCTCCGGAGCTGATACTGGCCATCAAGGAAAGTGTCGACCGGGACGATGCGCCGGGTCGTTTCCTGTTAATGGGGTCAGCCAATCTCGCGACTGTACCGGCCATCGCAGACTCTCTGGCAGGACGCATGGCGGTGATACCGCTATTGCCATTCGCTCAATCGGAAATCCGCTCCACTCCGGGTCGGTTGCTGAATCGGCTCTTCGCAGGCGAGGAGCCGTCGATCGATGAAGACGCAGTATTTGGCGATGATCTTTTGGAAACCGTCGTGCGCGGCGGTTATCCGGAGGTCTTGCGCAGGGCGACACCTGCCAGACGAATTGCCTGGCTTGAGGACTACGTGGCGCTCATCCGCGATCGCGACGTGCGCGATATTGCCAACATCGATCAGCTGGATCGGCTGCCGCGACTACTGGACGTCCTTGCGGAACATGCAGGGCAACTGGTGAATCACAGCAGTTTTGGCGCGGCGCTAGGCCTGTCGAGTGTTACCGCACAGAGGTATGTTTCGATTCTCGCGCGACTGTTTCTCGTCAGGACGCTGGTCCCATGGTCAAGCAACCGGCTGACCCGTCTGATAAAAACGCCCAAACTGCACTTTCTCGACACGGGCCTGCTCGCGACATTGCGTGAGGACGAAGTCGATGCCTTGCGCGACAACAAAACCCGGTTCGGCCCCTTGCTCGAGAGCTTCGTCATATCCGAGCTGATGAAGCTGGCGTCCTGGTCCGAGCGTCGCCTTTCCTTCTCCCATTACCGAACCAAGGATCAGAATGAAGTTGACGTCGTGATCGAGGACCGACGCGGCCGGATAGTCGGCATCGAGGTTATGGCGTCGGCCACGGTCAAACCTGAGGAGTTCAGGGGACTGCGGCAATTGCAGGAGGCCGTCGGCGACCGTTTTATGCGCGGACTGGTCCTGCATGATCATGACCGTGTGACGCCGTTCAGCGAAAAATTGCAGGCTGCGCCGCTTTCCGTTCTATGGACGATGTAAAATCAGATAATGTAAAACGCTGTCAGGCGTAGAACACCAGCAGGGGTCTGAGATCAAATGTCGTGTCGGGGGCAAGGCGCTGGACGGACTGGGGCCATGTTTCGGTTGAGACGCCGCCGATTGCTCGCGCCAGTGTGCTGGCGAACCGGGGCATCAGCGGCGCGAGTGTCTGCGCGAGGATCGCAGCGGCCGTCGTCTGAAGGGCGAGCGAAGTACGGTTGCGGGCGGGATAAAGACGTCGCGCCGCCGCATAGTCTTGCGCTTGACGGTAGCTCACGCATTCGCGCACAAAGTCGCAGGCCTGTGCAGCGGCGCGTCGGACCGAGAAGCCATCGTCCGAATAGGTGCGCTCCATCGCCGCGCGGTAGGTCTCAATTCGGGCGAAGAAGGCTCGGTCGGCCGGACTCCAGTCACCTGCGTCGGGCACACGGCCGTTGAAAAGCTGCGCGATTTCCTGGCCCAAAGCGTCAAGCCAGTTCAGCCAAATCCCTCGAAACACGTCGTGCTCGGTGCGGCGCAGCGCGTTCAGCGTGAAGTTCGCCCGCTCACCTTCCGGGCGAGTCAAACCCAAATGGAGGCGCACGACATCGACCATCTTTGGGTTCAGAACCTCCTTGCCCCAGATCGCATGGCCGCGGCTGGTCGAAAACTTCTCCCCGTCCAGCAGGTAAAACTCGTTGACATGATAGCGGATGCTCGGCCTCCACTGGGAGAAGACCTCGGCATAAAGCGCGGGACAAAGTAGCGCGAGGGAGAACGAATTGTCGAAGCCGAAGAAATGGACAATCTGCCAGTCGTTGCTGGGTATGGCCGCATTCCAGTCGCGACCTTGCGAGCGAGCTAACGTCTGAATATTGTAAAGAAAACTGAAGGCCATCTCCGGCGAGGCCCAGATCACCTGCCCTGGGATCCCCTCGGCCGGGAGGCCCCAGTCTGAGGGGTGGGTAATCGGCACTGAAAAGTCGCCGCGCTGGCGTAGACGCGCGAAGAGGTCCATGATCCTTGCCGGGGCGCCCGAGGCCCTTAGATGCCTGTCGATATTGTCGTAGTGCCGGTCCAGCGCAAGTTCCGCGCGGCGGACAGAGCCGACCACCGGCCCCTCGGCCGACTGTCGTGACCGGGCTGCACCCAAGTCGTGGCATAGGTTGGGCGCGCCGCATTCTTCGCAAATGTTCCCACCGGCGGGCTCGCCGCAATCGGGGCAGCGGCCGCTAACGTCCGGTTCGTAAAGGTACTGGCCTGTCACCGCATCGAAAAGCGCGGCGCTTTCGCGCAGTTCGACCGCCGTGCTGCTCAGAAGACTACGAAAACACGTGGCTTGAAACTCCGCATAGGCGTCATCGCGCATCGTGGACAAGAAGCTGTGGACCTCACAGTCAAGAAGTGCAAACGTGGCGCGAATCTCGTCAGCATAGTGGCGCGCCACCTTTGCGGGCGTCGATTGGTCGGCATCGGCGCGTGTGGCGACGTAGCTCTGGTAATCGTCGCTTCCAGTCAGGTGATATGCTTCGACCCCTTTCATGCGCAGGAAACGCGTGTAAACGTCGGCGCCCAAATAGGGGCCTGAGATATGCCCCAAATGCAGATCGCCGTTTGGCGTCGGCGGCGTCGAGAAGACGAAAATCGGCCCGCGTGGAGCTGCGTCGCGTGCAGCGACATCAAGGGCCGCCTCGCCGTCGCGCCAGTAGACATCGACAAAATTCAGGTTTTCGTTCCCGTCGTTTCCAAGCACATGTGCTTCGAAAGGATCGAGCAGAATGACATCGCCCGCCTCGACCGAGACTTCCCCAAGGTCGGTCCTCGTCTTGCCCGATCCTGACAGGATCACGAAGGCCTCGATTTCGTCGTGCCGATGGGGGTCGGATGTGACGCCCGGTGGCACCGTACCGAACGAAAAACCCATGCCGGCGCTTCCCGTTACAAGTGTGGCCATGTTGATACCGAAGGCACGGTACAGCGCCGTTTGAGAAAACCTAAATTTCCGCATGACAAACCTAAGCTGTTAAGACGGTGGAAGCCATCGAAACAGCCTCCCATGCAAGTTGCGGAGAGAAACGGTAGCCAGACCCGTTGGCAGCCCACCAGGATAATCCGGCTCTGGGCGGTCAGGCGGGCGACTACGGGGGCGCCAGTCGGGCTATAGGCGTCACAGAAGACGCGGCCAGAGGTCAAATCCCAGCCTAGACCAGGGCAGAACCGCTCCAGCACCGCACGGCCGGCCTCCAGATCACTTCGCGACAGGCCGCAGGCCACCGTTTCGGGCCGCACGTCCCAATCGGCCGAAGCATAGCTGAACAGCCAGCGGTTGACGCGTGGCTGTGGCAGCAGGAAGGCATCGACTCCGGGCATGAAGATAAGTGGATCATTCAGTGTAGAAGTCCGCTCGAGATGCAGCGCCACGACTTTCTTGATACGGATTGAGAACGTCTCGCTCAGCTCGCGAAATGGGGGCTGGACGATCCAAGGGCCGACCGCCAAGATAACAGCATCCGCCTTGATGATCTCGCCCGTAGCGAATTCCGCCTCCGCGGCGTCGTCCCTTTCGCGCAGGCTCACGCAACGCAAGCCCTGCTTCATGCGAATCTTTGCTGCAAGGTCGCGTTGTAATTGAACTACTAGGGCGGGCACGTCTGCGACATGAGCTCCACCGATGCTCCAAAAACGAATACTGTCCGAAAAGCTCGGCGCAAGACTGCCCATGTCAGGCTCAGCCGCCTCTAGAGGTTCCGTAAACTGCGCCGGATCAATCGCTTCCTCTGGGCCAGCCGCGACACGCATCGTTACAGACCGGTACCATCCGTTGACATCCGACCCTGCTATGGTCGCCAAGGCCATCGCGCTCTTTCGAGTTAGCGATCTAGTGCGGTCTTGACGACCGTAAGGGATTTGGACGCCCCCAGAATAATGCGATGCGCCCATGCATCCAAAGCCTTGTTCAGTCACCATGATTTCGGAGAAGGTTCCGACCTTCGCCGCTGCTGAGGCGGACATCATTCCTTGGATGCCACCGCCGATTATGAGTAGCCGACGAGTCATATCCGCCGGCCCATTTCTACGGCCACGGGGTCGGGCCAGCTCTCGACAAAGGTGCGACTGATGAAGCCAGGATTTTCGGGTTTCGCGTATGACGCACGCCCCAGAAGACTGTCGAGAATCCGCCGCGCCCGCCAGGCCAGCAGGCTAAGATTCGGATCGGCCAGCCCTCGCTGCCCGAGGCTGGCGTTCTGCACGAAGATGCGCCTGTCATGCGGTCCGTCCCAGCACACCGAAAAGTCCTCGCGAATAGCCAACTCGTTGTCGATCTGTTCCAGCCGGTCCGCGATGGGTTCCAAGAAGCCCGGCACCGCGTTCTCGTAACCGGTGGCCAGGATGACAATGTCGGCCGTGACTTCTTCGATATCGTCCATGTCGCGCTGCAGGGTCAGCCTATGGCCCGCGCCGGCGTTGATGCAGCGCGGTGCAACCCGGCCGCAGTGTGATGTCGCATCGGTTTGGCTCGAGAAATGCGTGGCGGTACAGCTCCTGATAGACCGCGCGCAACGTGGTTTCCGAAATGCCGTCCGAGGCTAGCACGAAGCGGCCGAGGAGCTGCTTGCGTTGCGTCTCGCTCATGGCCGCGAAGTGATCCGAAAAGCAGGGCATGAACATCTCGTTTGTAAAGGGGCTGTTGTCGATAGGGAGGTAGTTTTCGCGCTGCGAGACCCAAGTGATCGAGGCGGGCCGCTGTTTTTTTGGCAGCCCGACAAGGTGCAACAGCACCTCGGCTCCCGACTGGCCTCCGCCAACCACACAGACATGCTTCTTCCGCACCTCAGGATGGATGTGCAGTAAAACAGATGAGTGGAACAGGTTGCGTCCAGTCCAGCCCTGAAACTGAGGCGGTATTTGTGCCTGCTTGCCAATCCCGACCACGACGTTTCTAGCGCCAAAAATAGTGGTGTCCGTTCGCACCCGAAACTCGCCGTCAAAGCAGATTTCGCGCACCGTCTCCCCGCTGCGGACAAGCGGGTTCCTATGAAAGGCCCAGTTCAGGTATTGCTCGAACTCGGCTCTGAGCACGGCCTCGAATTGTGCGTTCAGGAAGTGGTACAGACGGCCGTTCTCGTACAGAAAGTTCACGAAGGTGTAGGCCGAACGCGGATTCACTAACGTGACCAGATCCTTGAAATGGCTGACCTGGAGCTCCGAAGAATCGAATGCCACGCCTGGATGCCAACGGAAGTCGACCTGCCGATCCAGAAACAGCGCCCCTTGTCCAACTTCTTCGTGTATCTGACACGCAAGACTCAAATTAGACGGCCCAGCACCCACCCCCATGCAAGAAAACTCCACCTGCTTTTCTCCTGTTAATGTTTACTACGTTAGCGGCATGGTGGCGGCGAATATCGGCAAAAGCCATTGAGGCTCCGCCCCTCGAGCGCCTTCTCTCGAGCCGCGGCCGCGAACGAGTTCGAGTAAGCCAAAGGCCTGCGCGGCTCCGGGGCCTCGGTCCCGCGGTCGGCCATCGACAGCGGGAGCGGTCCACCACGGGACCGCTATGTGGTGCTGTGGCGCAGCTCTTTCGCATCTTATTAGGCTACTGGCTGCCCAAACCGCAGGGAATGGCTGTTTCATGGCCGCGACGGAAGCGGCCCTATCCATGTACAGGTCCTGTATTGGGTCTTCCGCCGGCTTGGCGGCACCCGAGCGCGCCGTTTTCACGGCGGCGATGGCATTTTGGGTGAAGGTGATCATGGGATGACTTCTCGCTGATGCGTTCGGAGATCCGATGCATGAACCGTGCCACACAAATAAGTTTCATCAAAGCAATGGGTTAGCGGATTTGCTATGCTGTCGGAAATCCGACAGTGATCGGACAGGGGCCGCTTCGCGGCCGCACCGCTCCCACATCACCGGGAGTACGGGTCATGTACCGCGGCGGTTCGACCGAATGAAGCTCGGGCGGAAACATCGAGACGGAAAAGGCCGAGCTGGTTGCGCAGGCTTGCTTAGACCGGGTGTCCGCGCATGCGCCGGAATACCGCCGGCGAGCCGTTGAAAACCGCAGCACTCGCGGCGGCGGAACTCGGTAAGCCTGAAGGCGGCGGGCTGCCTCAGATCGGCGATCGCGGCGAAGAAGTTCACTCTGCCAGCTTCATAGAATGGCATAGGCCACTGCCTTGGTTCCGTGAGGCGATCGGCGCCCCCTCGCCAAAACCATCCTGAGCTATGCAACAGCCGCCGGGGCATTCGGCCTAACGGCCAAGATGGCGGTGGACAGCGTCCGCAACAATGACGGCTTCGGTGCCTTGGCCATGCGCAGTCTGGCGACCACCGCTCGTCTTCTGCTTCTTTGAGTTGCTGCCGCACCGTCCGGTGGGTGTCTCGGAGGTCCACCTTATCCTTGGATCGACCTTGCTGCTGATGTTCGGCGCAGGGCGGCGATCGGTCTTGCAGCGGGTCTTCTTATTCAGGGGCTGTTCTTCGCACTCTACGATCTGCCGCAATACGGCATGAACGTCACGACTTTGCTGGTTTCGCTCTGGCTCATCAGTGCGCTCGCGCAGCGGATCATCCCGGCTCAGACCGCATACGTCGACACGAGGTACATCCAGGCGCTGGCGCTTTCGACGGCCTACCAGGGCGGTATCGTCGCCTGGGTGGCGTTTTGGGCGCTCTATGGCCATGGCTTCAGCGTCGAAAATCTCTCGGCGGTCGGCTCCTTCGGCCTCGCTTATATGAGCGTCATTCTTGTCGAACCGCTTATTGATCTGGAGTGCTTGCCGCGGCCAAGACCTTTGCCCGCTACAGCCGCGGGCCACTGTTCAACATCCGCCTGCATCAGCCGACCTGATGCAAACGCTCGGTCCGGCAGCGCCTCGGTGCGCTGCCGGATACCTGTTGATTTGGAGCCAAGCTCCTCTCAATCATTCCCGTCACGGTCAGCTACTGATCCGACCTTCCAGACTCACCTTGTCGAAGTCACCGATCAGGATGTCAATGACGAATGGACCGTCCAGCGCGCCAGATATAGGACGCTGGAAACTATCAGTCTTATGAGCTGATGATCCGTTCATTAGGCTGTCCGTGGTGGCGCGATAATCATCCCAGGCCATGCCGGAGAGCACAGCGGCCAGTGACGTCTGCTACACTACGAGGGCGAAACGATCCCGCTTCCTTCACACTCAGCGCACTACAGCGCCGCGCGTCTAATCAGACGCGCAAAGGACGCTGTAGCACTTTGAATCGCTGCAGGTTTTTATCCTCAAATCGGCTACGATTTGAGGAACCATGCAGTAGGCGGGCCATCCGGAACATCCTGTCGGCTTTGTCGAATTAACGACAAAGGCATTTCTGAAGCACTTCCTGCACACCTGCACCTAAGTAACTGAAAATGAATCCTAAAGTTCATCAGGAGAGCTCCGTGTGGAACTGGCATGAACGTTGAATGCCTCCATTTGAGAGCAGGTGACCGCTGAGTAGACCCCCCCACCACAGCCTCGAGTGAACGAGACCTCGATCCATGGTGCCACCTCCAGAGCGGGAAACCAGACTAGCGTAACCGGAAGGAAGTCATATGACCAAAAACGCGGAAAAATCCCTTGAACCTCTTGAAAACCCTTTCTTTAGTCATTCCAAGGCCATCAACCCACACGCTTTTGAGGCGCAGAAACTGGTTGATTCGATCTTCGAATCCACGACTACGGCAGGGATCGAATTGACACTGAAGACAATTACTGCGCTGCAGGCCAACGCCGAAGCCAATTTCTCACAGCTTCAAGCGTTGCTTGAGGCTGACTCGCCGTCCCAGGTTGTCGAACTGCAGTCGGCATTCGTGCGCAAGCGCGTGGATGCAAGTGTCGATCAGATCAGAGAATCCCAGGCGCTTACCTCGAAGGTGCTCGTCGACGTCTCAAACTCGTTCAAAGACTTTTTCAAACAGTTCCTTGCGGAATCCAAGGCGGCGTGACGAAACGGAAACAGTGTTCCGCCCGAGCTAGTTCTGCACGCCCAAAAAGTGCTTACCTCAACCTTCGTGGGCAAAACGGCAGTGGCCGCTTGGGTCCGTGCCGTTTCTTCTCAATCGCGCCTTGGCGTGGCTGTCTTGGTTAACAGGGCCGCACCCTTAGTCTGGCTAGGTGCGCACGGACAACTACAGGTCCTTACCGCATCAGCCGTGAAGTGGAAACGCTCCGGATCTTCAGAAGCTCTATAGATGATGAAGCAACCAAGCATAAACGAACTCTTCGACCGAGAAGCAATCCGCGACTGTCTCCATCGCTACTGTCGAGGGATCGACCGGGCAGACGAGGCCGCTTTGCGCAGCTGTTATTGGCCCGATGCATGTGACAATCACGGAAGTTACTCCGGCTCTGCCGCGGGGTTCATCCAGTTTGCACTCAGCGTCTTCAAGACCCAGCCGCGCAACATCCATCAGCTTGCAAACACAATGATAGAGTTCTTGGGGCCGGCAGAGGCCGCCGTCGAGAGCTATTTCACCGCGCTGCAGCGCGGCCCCGACGAGGCAGGCGAAATAAAGCAGGTGCTCCTGTGCGGACGCTACTGTGATCTGTTTCAAAAAAGGGAAGGAGAGTGGCGCATCGCGGAGCGGACAGTGGTCTATGATTGGGTCGAGGAGCAGAGACCTCCCACGTCCTCGGAAACAGAGCGGTTCGGTCCTCGTCAGCCGATTGGGGCACCGTATCCAAATGATCCCGTATACGAACTTTCGAAGCGGCGGGCTCTTTCGACAAAGTATCCAGAGGACCGGATTGGTAGTGGAGAAGAAGAACAATGATACGATTGCGCCACCGAGCCTTTCCTGCCGCCAGCGCCCGTGCAGTGAGTGCACGCCTAGGCGCTAGCCCGGTTCAGCCAGGGCGGGTCGTCATCATCACAGGTGCCGCAGGGGGTATTGGCCGTGCGCTAGTCGAAACCTTTGCCGCGAATCGGGATATTGTTGTCGCGGTGGACCTTCCGGACAGCGGCGTAATTGAACTTGGCCGCAATCTCGGCCCGCCCCACCTCGGCCTCGAATTCGACGTGTCGCGAGAGGACGATGTCGTCGCCTGCCGTACACTTCTGGAGAAACAGTTCTCGCAGATTGGAGTGCTTGTCAATAATGCGGGGATAGGGCCAACCATGGCTGCGACCGTCGACACTCCTGTCGCAGATTTTCAACGCACTTTCGCGGTGAACCTTATGGGCCCGTATTCGTTGGCGTGCGAAACCGCGAAGCTGATGAAACCTGGCGGCGCCATCGTCAACGTCGCTTCGCTGGCTGGCCTGCTCGGCAATCCGAAGCGCAATGGCTACGCCGCTTCGAAGGCTGCTCTGATCTCAATTACGAAATCGCTGGCGTGCGGTTGGGCTTCGCGCGGCATCCGCGTGACGGCGGTAGCGCCGGGCTACGTGCGCACGCCTATGATTGCCAAATTGGAACGCGCGGGTAAGCTCGATGTCAGCGCAATAAGGCGCCGCGTACCGATCGGCCGATTGGCTCGTCCCGACGAGATCGCGCGGGTCGTGCACTTCCTGGCCAGCGCGCAGGCGAGTTACATAACCGGGTCGACGCTTTTGGTCGATGGTGGTTGGATGTCATTCAACCAGCCGGGTGGAGCGCACCCGGGTCAGGACAGTACGCCCAGTGCAGAACTCTTACGCCCGGTCGAGAACACCGATGCGCGAACAGTGGTTGTCATGGGTGGCGCCAATGGCATTGGCGCGGCCATCGCTCGCCGCTTTGCCGCAAACGGCGACACGGTTGTGATCGCTGACGGAGACGGCGATGCAGCGACAAAGCTCGCCGGCTTGCTCGGAAACAAGCACCTGGCAAGACGCGTGGACAGGACCGTCGAGCCCGAGGTCGTGGCACTGTTCAAAGAATTGCGGGAGCGCTTCGGCCACATCGACGTCTTCGTCAATGGTCCTGGCATGAATGACACGCTTGGCCCCGATCTCGAGCGGGCGTCGGCAGTCCTCAAACATATACTGGACGTCAATCTTACTGGCGCCTTCACGTGCGTGCGCGAGGCCGCTGTATCGATGCGGCCCGGCAGCGTAATCGTGAATCTCGGGTCAAGTTGCGGCCGCTTGCCCCTGGCGACCAGTCATGCCCACGGCGCATACAATGCTGGCATAGACATGCTTACCCGGTGCATGGCGGCCGAATTCGGGCCACTTGGGATCCGCACAGCCACAGTCGCTCCAGGTCACATCCGCGCGCCTGGCGGCATCCAGGAGGAAACGGTAACCGGTATGAACCCGACATCGCTCCGGCTGGAGATCCCTTTGGGCAGGGCTGGGGCCCCGGAAGAAGTCGCCGAAGCTGCCTATTTCCTGGCCTCGTCTGATGCCTCTTACATCAACGGCTCGACCCTGCACGTGGACGGAGGCTGGACCTCGTCCAAAGACGCGGGAGGCGCCAGCGAAATCGACGGGACGGTTTCTTTGGACAGTAGATGGCGTCGGCTAATAGAGACGCAACGGCTTCTCTTTCCCTGAAGCATTTACGCGCTTTAGCTCTGGCGCTCTGAGCGCAAAAAGGACCATGCGCAGGATCATTGGAACCGATCTCGTGAATCGAGGCGTGCCAATCACGATTTGCGTGATCCCTAATCCGAAAACAAGGAGACACCATGGAGTTTGCAACGTTCATTCTGGCTGCCCAGCGCGGCTATCATCAATCTTCCGATAGCGTGATCCGCAACTCGATAGAACAGGCCGTCCTTTCGGAGCAGGCTGGCTTCAGCACAGCCTGGTTCGCCGAGCACCACTTCAACAACTACAGCCTCGTCCCGTCGCCTTTGCTGATGGTAGCCCACTGTGCCGGGTTGACGAGCACCATTCGCCTCGGCACCGCAGTCTGCGTGCTGCCGCTCTACCAACCACAGCGCCTGCTGGCGGAGATCGGCTTTGTCGACATCGTTGCGAACGGTCGGCTCGAACTCGGCGTGGGTTCGGGATACCAGCAGTTCGAATTCGACCGCTTCGGCGTCGATGTAGATGAGGCGCCGGCCGTCTTTTCGGAATACCTCGACATCTTGCTCAAGGGGCTCAAGCAAAAGATCTTCTCCCACAGCGGTCACTATATGCGGATACCCCCGACGGCAATTTCGGTGCGCACTCTTCAAAAGCCGACCCCGCCGATCTGGATTGCTACCGCGTCGCCTAAAACTGTCGCCCGAGCCTTTCGTGAGGGACACAACCTTTTTGTTACGGCCTTCCATGACGGGCTGGAAACTCTGGGTATGTTGCGCGGCATCATCCAGACCGCCGCCGCATCCGAGGGCAAGAAGGTGAGCGACGCCAAGGTATCGCTGCTGCGCTGCTGCTATGCCAGCGACGGTGCAGCGGAAATCAACAGCTATCTCGATAACGCGCGCTTCCAGCGCCGGCTTTCCGAAGCACTGCATCAGCGTCGCCAACAGAGCCAGGACGGCTACATGTTGGAGGAGATGCCGACGTATCAGGATCTGTCGTTCGATACCATGCGCAAGAACCTGCCGATCGGCAGCGTAAATCGCGTGATTGATCGCCTTCTCGAAGAGATCGAGGTCTTGAAGCCGGACCAGATTGCAATTCAGACCCAATTAGGGGATTTGAACCAAAAGACGATGATGCGCCAGATCGAGCTCTGGGGAGACAGGATCATCCCAGCAGTCCAGAAATCTCTCGGGCAGCCGGAGGCTTGAAGTTGTCTCGTGCCTGACTTTTGAGGTCAGCTCACGTCCCTCAGGCGCCAGCGGAGTGCTCGACAAGTGCAAGCCGGCGCCGCAGATGTCGGCCATGCATTACAGCTGAACTCTTCGCAAAGCACTCGGTCGTGAACCGACGTAGGGCGCATACACATTCATATGGCGAGCAAGCAGCTTCGGGGCAGTACTCATTTGATCTCCGATGGCCCAATTCACTCGCACCTTAGTCGGGTAAGGGCCGGAAAGCCCACCTGTAGCAAACGTGATCGGGCGGCTGGTACTTCGAACTGACAAAGCCGGCGGTACAAGCGTTCCCAAACCCGGTTCCTTAGTCCTTGATCGGCAGCATCATTTTGTCGGGATCCTAACGTCGGATGGACAGCGCTATACGACAATTGCTGGTTCCAGTTGTCGGTTCTGCGACAAAGACCCCTTTGTGATGCGGGTGATCAATTCGATCTAAGCAACTGATATTTCAGCAAAATCAATCTCTATCCGGTACGCGCCCACAAGCTGGCACGGGTTTTGTAATGATAGTTCCGCAGGCGGCGGAAGCTGCCGCACCACTCATGTTGCGGGCAACCGCGATGGTTCGAGCAAACGAAGGGAAAGCAACATGGCAGGTCTGCGTCAAATCGCATTTTACGGAAAGGGCGGTATCGGGAAGTCCACCACCTCACAAAATACGCTCGCCGCCCTTGTCGACCTCGGGCAGAAGATCCTCATCGTGGGCTGCGATCCCAAGGCCGACTCCACCCGCCTCATCCTGAACTCGAAGGCGCAGGACACCGTACTGCATCTTGCGGCAAAGGAAGGTTCGGTGGAAGACCTCGAAGTCGAGGACGTGCTAAAGGTCGGATACAAAGGCATCAAGTGCGTGGAGTCCGGCGGCCCCGAGCCAGGCGTTGGTTGCGCTGGCCGCGGCGTGATCACGTCGATCAACTTCCTCGAAGAAAACGGCGCCTACGATGATGTCGACTACGTCTCCTACGACGTGCTCGGCGACGTGGTGTGCGGCGGCTTCGCGATGCCGATCCGAGAAAACAAGGCCCAGGAGATCTACATCGTAATGTCCGGTGAGATGATGGCGCTCTATGCCGCCAACAACATCGCCAAGGGAATCTTGAAATATGCCCACTCGGGCGGCGTGCGGCTCGGCGGGCTGATTTGCAATGAGCGCCAGACAGACCGCGAACTCGATCTCGCCGAGGCACTGGCGGCCAAGCTGAATTCCAAGCTCATCCACTTCGTGCCACGCGACAACATCGTCCAGCACGCCGAGCTCAGGAAGATGACGGTTATCCAATATGCGCCGGATTCCAAACAGGCGGCGGAATATCGCGCGCTGGCTGAAAAGATCCATGCCAATTCGGGTCAAGGCACCGTCCCGACCCCGATCACCATGGAGGAGTTGGAAGACATGCTGCTCGACTTCGGCATCATGAAGACCGACGAGCAGATGCTTGCAGAACTCCAGGCCAAAGAAGAGAGGGCTGCTGCCCAGTGATCGCCGGCTCAGACAATGGCCGGAACCTTACCCGGCCCAACATTCCACCAACGGTGCCTCTTCCTGGAGGCATCATCCGAATCTCGAAAAGGGGGCAGGCCCAATGAGCCTCGACTACGAGAATGACAGTGCTCTCCATGAGGAGCTTATCACGAAAGTGCTGTCGCGATACCCGAACAAAGCGGCGAAGCGTCGCCAGAAGCACCTCAGTGTCGCAACCGACAGCGAGGAGGTCGGCGAGGAAGGCCAGATCTCGGAATGCGACGTAAAGTCGAACATCAAGTCCATTCCAGGCGTGATGACGATCCGCGGCTGCGCCTATGCTGGCTCGAAAGGCGTGGTCTGGGGCCCGGTCAAGGACATGGTCCATGTCTCGCACGGGCCGGTCGGTTGCGGTCAATATTCCTGGTCGCAGCGGCGCAACTATTATGTCGGCACGACAGGCATCGATACATTCGTGACGATGCAGTTCACCTCCGACTTTCAGGAGAAGGACATCGTCTTCGGTGGCGACGGTAAGCTGGAAAAGATCATCGATGAGATCGAGGAGCTGTTTCCCCTGAGCAAGGGCATCACCGTCCAGTCTGAATGCCCGATCGGCCTCATTGGTGACGACATCGAGGCGGTGTCTCGCAAGAAGGCCAAGGAGCACGAAAAAACAATCGTGCCGGTACGCTGCGAAGGCTTCCGCGGCGTCTCGCAGTCGCTCGGCCACCACATCGCCAATGATGCCATACGTGACTGGGTCTTCAGCGAGGACGAAGTCGAGTTCGAAACTGGTGCTTACGACGTTAACGTCGTCGGGGACTATAACATCGGCGGCGACGCCTGGGCCTCGCGCATCCTGCTCGAGGAGATTGGGCTGCGCGTAGTCGGCAACTGGTCCGGAGATGCCACGCTTGCGGAAGTGGAACGTGCCCCGAAGGCCAAGCTCAACCTCATTCATTGCTACCGATCGATGAACTACATCTGCCGGCACATGGAGGAAAAATACGGCATCCCCTGGATGGAATATAATTTCTTCGGCCCATCCCAGATCGAAGCTTCCCTGCTCAAGATAGCCAGGCATTTCGGCCCTACAATTGAAGAAAGGGCCGAGAGGGTCATCGCCAAGTACCAGCCCCTGGTCGATGCTGTGGTTGATAAGTATTGGCCGCGCCTAGAGGGCAAGACAGTGATGCTTTACGTGGGTGGTTTGCGCCCCCGTCACGTCATCACCGCCTATGAAGACCTCGGCATGCAGATCGTGGGCACCGGCTACGAATTCGGCCACAACGACGACTATCAGCGCACCGGCCACTACGTGAAGAAGGGCACGCTGATCTATGACGACGCAACCAGTTACGAACTGGATAAGTTCATCGAGAGGATTCGTCCCGATCTTGTCGGCTCCGGCATCAAGGAGAAGTACCCGGTGCAGAAGATGGGCATACCATTCCGCCAGATGCACTCATGGGACTATTCCGGCCCATACCACGGCTATGACGGCTTCGCCATCTTCGCCCGCGACATGGACCTGGCCATCAACAATCCGGTCTGGGATCTCTACGACGCGCCCTGGAAGAAAGTGACAGTACCTGAGGCAGCGGTTGCAGCCGAATAGAAGCGCGGTCTTCCGCTGGCAGGAACCTGCGGAAGACCCGACATCTCGAACGTTTCCTGTGCCGCCGTTCGACGAGGCCAGATGAAAAAGGGTGACCAATATGCCGCAATCGGCCGAAAAAATCCTTGACCATGCTCCCCTGTTCCGTGAGCCGGAATACAGGCGGATGCTAGCAGACAAGAAGCTGAATTTCGAATGCCCCCATCCCGACCAGGTCGTTACCGAGCAAGGTGAATACACCAAGACCTGGGAATATCGCGATAAAAACCTTGCCCGCGAAGCGCTCGTGGTGAACCCCGCCAAAGCCTGCCAGCCGCTCGGCGCCGTGTTTGCGGCAGCGGGGTTCGAAAGGACCATGTCCTTCGTCCACGGCAGTCAGGGCTGCGTTGCCTATTATCGTTCACACCTGTCGCGGCATTTCAAAGAGCCCTCGTCGGCGGTGTCATCCTCAATGACGGAGGATGCGGCAGTGTTCGGCGGCCTGAAGAACATGGTCGACGGGCTCGCCAATACTTACGCGCTGTACGATCCGAAGATGATTGCCGTCTCTACCACCTGTATGGCTGAGGTCATTGGCGACGATCTGCATGGTTTCATTGAGAACGCCAAGAGCGAAGGCTCAGTCCCTCCCGAGTTCGACGTGCCATTCGCTCACACGCCCGCCTTCGTCGGCAGCCACGTTGACGGCTATGACAGCATGGTCAAAGGCATCCTGGAGCACTTCTGGAAAGGCAAGGAGCGTACGAAAGCCGCCGGCACGATTAACATCATCCCGGGTTTCGATGGCTTTTGCGTTGGGAACAATCGCGAACTCAAGCGCCTGCTCGACCTTATGGGTGTGTCCTACACCTTCATCCAGGATGCCTCCGACCAGTTCGATACGCCGTCCGATGGCGAATACCGCATGTATGACGGAGGCACGAAGATCAAAGATGTCAGGGCGGCACTCAATGCGGAGGCGACACTGTCGCTGCAGCACTATAATACCCGCAAGACGCTCGAATATTGCCAGGAGTTCGACCAGGCTACCGCCTCTTTCCACTACCCGCTCGGGGTCAAGGCAACTGACGACTTCCTGATGAAGGTGTCGGCGATTTCCGGCAAGGAAATCCCCGAAGCGATACGCCTGGAACGCGGCCGACTGATCGATGCCATGGCGGACAGCCAATCCTGGCTGCACGGCAAAAAATATGCAATTTACGGCGATCCTGACTTCGTCTACGCCGTGGCCCGCTTCATCATGGAAACTGGCGGCGAGCCGATCCACTGCCTCGCCACCAACGGCACGCCGGCCTGGGAAGCCGAGATGAAGGCGCTGCTTGCATCGTCTCCCTTCGGCAAGGATGGCCAAGTCTGGGCCGGAAAGGATCTGTGGGCAATGCGCTCGCTGCTCTTCACCGAGCCGGTGGACCTGCTGATCGGCAATTCCTATGGCAAGTATCTCGAGCGAGATACCGGCACACCGCTCGTTCGGCTGATGTTTCCGATCTTCGACAGACACCATCACCATCGTTTTGCGCTCATGGGCTACCGGGGCGGGCTGCGTGTCCTAACAACGATCCTCGACAAGATCTTCGACAAACTCGATCGCGAGTCGATGCAGCTTGGTGTAACGGATTATTCTTATGACCTCACGCGTTGAATGCCGCTGTCGGCAAAGACCGGCCCGCCTGTAAATGTTGGAGGTCAACGAAATGTCCTTGCTCGCTGCCAAAATCCAGGAGACCTTTGTCGAACCAGCCTGCGAGAGAAATCGCAGGAAGGATGCCGACACCCGCAAAAAGGGCTGTTCGAAACCGCCGACCCCCGGTGCGGCAGCCGGCGGCTGCGCTTTCGATGGCGCCAAGATAGTGCTGCAGCCGATCACCGACGTCGCGCATCTCGTTCATGCACCACTCGCCTGCGAAGGCAATTCCTGGGACAACCGAGGTGCGGCGTCATCCGGTGCCACGCTGTGGCGCACCAGCTTCACCACCGATCTAACCGAGCTCGACATCATTATGGGGCTGAGCGAGCGGAAGCTGTTCCAGGCGCTCCGCCAGATCAAGGAAGCGTACGCGCCGTCGGCGATCTTTGTCTATGCAACTTGCGTGACCGCACTCATCGGAGACGACATCGAGGCCGTCTGCAAGCATGCGGCGGAAAAATTAGGCTTGCCGGTCGTGCCGATCAATGCGCCGGGCTTCGTCGGCTCAAAGAACCTCGGCAACAAGTTAGCTGGCGAGGCATTGCTCGATCATGTCATCGGCACGGTGGAGCCTGATGACGTCGGCCCTTACGACATCAATATCCTTGGAGAGTTCAACCTGTCTGGCGAGTTCTGGTTGGTAAAGCCACTCTTGGACAGGCTTGGCATTCGTGTTCGCGCCTGCATTCCCGGTGATGCGCGCTACAGAGATGTTGCCTCCGCTCACCGCGCACAGGCGGCCATGTTGGTGTGCTCGACGGCACTCATCAATCTTGCCCGAAAAATGGAGGAGCGCTGGCAAATCCCCTTCTTCGAGGGGTCCTTCTACGGCATCACCGCCACCTCGGAAGCACTCCGGGGGATTGCTGAACTGCTCGTTAAGAAGGGTGCCGATGAAGAGATCCTCAAGCGCACCGAGACACTCATTGCAAAGGAGGAGGCGATTGCGTGGAAAAGACTTGAGACATACCGCCCGCGGCTTGAAGGCAAGCGGGTGCTCATCAACAGCGGCGGCGTGAAGTCCTGGTCGCTTGTTCATGCGCTGATGGAGATCGGCATGGAGATCGTTGGCACCTCGGTCAAGAAATCGACGGTCGAAGACAAGGAGCGCATTAAGCAGGTGCTGAAGGACGAACAACACATGTTCGAGTCGATGGCGCCCAGAGAGCTGTACGCCATGCTGTCAGAACATAAAGCCGACATCATGCTGTCGGGCGGACGCACCCAGTTCATCGCGTTGAAGGCCAAGACACCTTGGCTCGATATCAACCAGGAGCGACACCATCCCTATGCCGGCTATGACGGCATGGTGGAACTCGTTCACCAGATCGACCTCGCCATTCACAATCCTGTCTGGTCTGAAGTGCGGGAGCCGGCACCGTGGGAAGACGATCCTTGTGTCGGGGAACGACTACCGCGCACACACAACGAGACGGCGCAGGTCGCACCCTTAAATGCTCTCTGGCACGACGCCGGTGACTTCGCTGAGTGCTGAGGAAAGCCAATGGTCCACATCCATCCACAAACCAAATCAGCGGCAGTCAATCCGCTCAAGTCGTCCCAGCCGCTGGGTGCCGCGTTAGCCTTCCTCGGTGTGGAGGGTGCGATACCGCTTTTCCACGGCAGCCAAGGCTGTACCAGCTTCGCGCTAGTGCTATGCGTACGCCATTTCAAGGAAACGGTCCCCCTGCAGACCACGGCGATGGACGAGTTGGCAACTGTTCTGGGTGGGCCGGGCCATCTGGAAGAGGCGATCCTTAACTTGAAGAAACGCGCCAACCCCAGGCTGATCGGGATCTGCACAACGGCACTAGCGGAAACCCGTTCTGAAGACTTCGCAAGGCAAATCTCCGAGATAAAAATGATGCGAGCGGAGGAACTTGCAGGCACGGAGATCGTACTGGCAAACACGCCGGATTTCGACGGCGCCCTCGAAGAGGGCTGGGCCAAGGCTATCACCGCGATGATCCAACGGATCACACGGCGGGGCCAGCAGGCACGTCGCTCAAAAAAGGCAACAATGATCGAGAGGATTAGAAAGCCCGGCGAGCAGCAGCCGAAGCGGCGGAAGGTCGCGATCCTCCCCGGCTGGCATCTCACGGTCGCCGACATCGAGCATTTGCGCGAGGTGGTGGAAAGTTTCGGGCTCAACCCGGTGATCCTTCCTGACGTTTCCGGTTCGCTCGACGGTACGGTGCCCGATCGCTGGATGCCCACCACCTATGGCGGCACCAGCGTTGAAGACATTCAGGAGTTGGGCACGGCGGTGCAATGCATCAGCGTCGGAGAGCATATGCGGCGCCCGGCTGAGCTGCTGCAGAAGTTGACGGGTGTGCCTTACATCTCGTTCGAGTCGCTAACGGGATTGAAGAACGCCGACCGGTTCGTCTCGCTTCTTTCCGAGATCTCGGGCGTGCCGGCGCCGGCAAAAATCCATCGTTACCGTGCACAGCTGCAGGACGCGCTGCTCGACGGACACTTCCATTTCGCCGGCAAGAAGATCGCGATCGCCGCCGAGCCGGACCAGCTGTACCAGCTCTCCACTTTCTTCATCGGGCTTGGTGCGGAGATCATCACAGCCGTTACCGCTACCGGTGCGTCAGAAATTCTCGAGAAAGTGCCAGCCGAATCGATCCAGATCGGCGATCTTGGCGATTTCGAAAATCTAGCCGGCGGCGCTGATCTTCTCGTTACCCATTCGCACGGACGCCAGGCGGCGGAGCGCCTCGGCATTCCTCTCCTGCGCGTCGGCTTCCCGGTATTCGACCGTCTCGGCAGTCAGCACAAGCTCACAGTTCTGTATCGGGGGACGCGCGACCTGATCTTCGAAGCGGCCAATATTTTCCAGGCCAACCGGCGCACGCCGTCGCCTGAGAAGCTTGATGCCTTGCACATGCGGAGAAATGCCGGATGACTTCCATTCGTCGCCTCTCGCTCGTCGCTGACGAGATTCACCCAAGGCATTCCGGCGCATTGCGCATAGCTATCGCGACGCAGGACATGAGATCGCTTAACGCCCATTTCGGATCGGCCAAGCACTTTGCAGTCTACGACGTGACGCTCGATGGCTGGGATTTCGTGGAAGCAGTGAGCTTCGATGACGTTTCCGACGAGACCGGGAAGCATCGGATCGAGGGCGATGACCGCATCACCCCGAAGGTGAACGCCTTGAGAGGCTGTCATCTCCTTTTTTGTCGGGCTATCGGCGGACCCTCCGCAGCCAAGGTCATTGCGGCGAAAATTCATCCGATAAAAGTGGGGCACCCCGAACCCATTCAAGACGTACTTTCGCGAACCCAGAAAATGCTCCAGACGGCTCCTCCGCCGTGGTTGCGCAAGGTGCTGGCGCAAGCAGGCGTCGCCGAAAAGAAACCGTTCGAGGACGAGAACTGAACGATGACTACACCGTCAAAGCCCCCGGTCATCCCTGCCATTGACGCGGACGAGAAGGCCCTCGCTGCTCCTTTTCTCAAATGCCTCATACGCCTGATCCGCGCACAGGACACCTACGGAATGTGGGAGAATAAATCCGACGCCGACCTGCTCGGCGACTTCATCGTGACGAAGGAACAGCGCCGTGAAATCCCGATCATCGGCGATCCCGATGCGGACGTGATGTGGAGGTTCAATATCTTTTACACCGCCGTCGGGCTTTCAATCGAAGCGCGCACCCATTTGGTGGCGTCGCCGATTACGATGATTAGCCATGAGGGCTTCGGGCGAGTGCTTCTAACGACCGGGCGGCTGGTCGTATTTTCGAAAACAGTGCGCGACGTCCACCGATTCGGTTTCGCGACACTCAGCAAGCTCGCGGAGGCCGGTACAAAGCTAGTGGACGATGCGATCGCCGCCATCGAAGCCTATCCCGAAGTGGCGCGGGCCTGACGATCGATCCGGCAATGATGAATCGTCGGCCCTCACGCCCTCCGGGGGCCGACGTGGGCAGCGGGGCTGATCTCTCCATTACTCCCAGTCCCGCTGCCATCATTGCCCCGAAACCCGGTGCTGCGATGCGCCACCGATGATTAAAAGACCGCTGCGGATAAGCTGTACAACAAACATTGGGACTGCCGGTCTTGCCGGATAACGTCCTGCTGCATCTTGAAAAACGGTCGATGCTTTTGCTGGCCGCTGCGGAAGGAGCGCTTGCGTACGACAACGGATGAGACCGGTTTATTGCTTGCCTTGCGAAGATGCTAAATGGATACCGAGATATCTGACCGCCATCTCTGGCACGACCTGCGTCGATTGCGGCTACGACCGCTATTGCACAATTGCCCTAACAGACTGCCGCAAGGCTCGCGGCAATTGACCTCCTTCACTCCGGTGACGCAAGTGTCTCGAAGTGAAATGGCCCGCGCACCCCGGCACAAAAACGCTCGGCCGCATTGAGAGCGATCTCCAATCTTTCGCGAGCCGGAGCATCTGAGGATGCGAAGAGCGCACCCAGCGCTATCTGCTCCCCGCATCCACAGGCGCCGAAGCCGTCGACCGGCTCCGCGACCTGGTAGTCCGAGTCGATCTTGAACAGGCGTCCGGCATAGCCGACAAGGAAGGTGCCACCGCGCTCGCCTTCGTAGTGGCGCTGCGCGTAGCCCCAGCTTTTAGGCACTGGCGGAGCGCGTCGACGAACTCCGTCACCATGAAAGCGTAGACATCCTTTTCCGGATGCCTCTTTGGCGGCTTGAAGGTGTGCGCCAACAGCTGGCCCATTCTGAACGAACTCGTAAATCCGAAGATGAAGTCTCGATTACGGAAGACTTTGCGATCGGCACGGACGGTAAGCGAGAGGCCGGCTACACCAGCGCTATCGCCTCCGATGTGAACTGACCCGTTGCTGATTAGACCGACAATACACGTCATTCCTTGCTGCTCCTCATCTGGGCTCCGCTCCAGCCTGTAGATATCCGTTATCGCGGCAAGCACCCTGACGAAGGTCCTGCCGCTTGCCTGCCCCGGATCCACAGCAAGCACTATGCCAACCATGGTATAGTGAAGGGTTGCTCAAACATCTCCCGGTTGCCGGCCAGATTTGCCTGGCGCGACGTGCTCGCCCAATTCGCCAACAACTCCGCTCAAGACGATCGCATTCGACACGGGAGGACGCGGCCCTGTCGGGTTTGTCGCGTCCGCGACACGGCGTGTTCGACGACCTGCTGCTGCCTAAATGACTGGATAAGACTCGCAATTGGTCTTCTGAGGCTCTTCTCGGGCAGGTGGCACGAACATCCCCTCGTTGCCAGACGGCACAGAGGTGGCAAATGGGGCCGTGACTGACTTTGGGCCGCTGGGACACGGTCCTTCCCCCTTCACCGACGCAGCAATTTCCGTTTCACGCAGTCAACTGGCATGAGTCTTGAAGGCATTCCATTGAGAGGCGACGATAGCTGGCGATCGGTAGGGTACCAATGAAGGAAAGCAACATGGCAGGTCTAGATCAGATCGTGTGCGGATCCAGAAGTGACGCGGCTGATGGTCGACCATGCGATGACGAACCGCCGGCGCTCCCGTTCCCCACGGGGAGCCGACGTCAGGCAGCGGGACCACTCCTCCCCATCCCCCGGTCCCGCTGCCGCGACCTTCCAAACGTTGAATCTCGAAAATGCCTTGGTAAGTTATTGCAATAGGCCGCCGATGATCAGCAGACCACCCCCGACAAGCTGGACAACAAGATTGGAGCCACAGCGGACGGCACCGTTTTCGATGGATGAAGTCATATCCGATCTTGCAAGACATTCCAGGCTTTTTGCGGGTGGCCGCTGCGCAGGAGAGTTAACAATGGCAAGTCATTTCGTTACCCGCGACGGCTCGACATGGATACCGGAATATCTGACGACAATCGATGGCAAGACCTGCATTGGTTGCGGCCGCTGCTTCAAGGTCTGCTCGCGCGAGGTCATGCACCTGCACGGCATCGACGAATCGGGTGAAATTCTCGGTATCTGCGATGGCGAGGACGATGACTTCGATGGCGAGCTCAGTCGCATGATCATGGTTGTCGACCACGCCGGCCGCTGCATCGGCTGCGGAGCCTGCGCGCGCGTCTGCCCGAAGAACTGCCAAACCCATGTCGCGGCTGACACGATTGTTGCTTGACTGATGGACGAACCGGGAGAACGGCGGTGCCTTTCAGAATTTTTCGTCGCGTTCTGCAATTGGTCCTATGCGCCAACGCTCTACGGGTCTACCTCATCTCACATTCGATCCGCAGGGTAATAATTGCGACATTGGGCACTGCGCTGCTTCTGCAAGTTGCCTACTTCGCAAGCGTACTTTTGCTGGTTTGGCGGGCTTGGTGCAACAGGAGAGCTGTCGAAGGGACCAGCCAAAGAAGGCGTGGCTCTGACTATTCCTAGTGCGCATGGCTGGAAGCACATTTTGCATGGTGGAGCGGCGGTGAGCTCGCATTAGCATCGAACGGTGCCCTATGCCCACATCGATAGAAGAGCAAAGGTGCGTGAAGGATGAGGACTGAACGATGGCAACACTAACGGATCCCACTGTTATCCCGGTTCTTGGCGACAACAAGGCCGTTGCCAATCCTTTCATAAGGTGCCTGGTGCGGTTGATTCGCGCCCAGGATTCCTATGGGTCGTGGAAGGAAAAGTGCGACACTGAACTGCTCGCCGACTTTACCGTCCCTGAAGAAACCCGCTGTGCGATTCCAGTCATTGGCGATCCCGATCCGGGCGTTCTGTGGAGGCTCGACGTTTTTTACCGTGCCGTCGGTGTCGCTATCGAGGAGCGCTCCGGTCTGCTGGTATTGCGGACCATGGAAATCAACCAGGAGGGCTTCGGGCGCGTGCTTTTTACAACCAGACGGCTGGTCATTCTGTCGAAAACGCTGCGTGATGTTCACCGGTTTGGCTTCAGTACTCTGCGCAAACTCGCCAATGCAGGCGCGAAGCTGGTCAACGATGCGGCCCGAGTCATCGAAGCTTATCCGGACGTAGCACGGGCGTTATGAAGCCTATGTTCGAGGAGACGCCAGAGCCTGAAGACACCAAGAAGACGGTTCGAAAGCTGCAGTCGCGTGCTGGAACTGCAAGCTGGATTGGCACGACCTTGCCTAGGGTTTTGCAACCGACTGGAGCGTGGCCATCGCCCGAAAAAACATTGGGCCTTACTCAGTTAGACGCTGCTGAGGGGACCATTCAGCAGAAGAACCAGGAGAACCACGGTGCCCTTCAGAACCTTTCCTCCCATCTTTTGCTTGCTCCTGTGCACCAATGCACTTGCTATGTATGTTGTCTCGCATCCCGCTCGCAGCTTGTTTGTTACGACACTCGCTTATTCGCTGCTTCTTCAGGTAGCTTATATCGGAAGCGTCTTCCTTCTAGTCTGTCTCGCTGCGGTCGCAAAGATGTCCAAAGGACTGAGCATTTGGGTCTTTTCAACTCGCGCAACTAAAGAAAACCAAGGCTTGGCATTTGGCGAGGCCAGCCCGCGCGGACAAGGTTGACGGAAAATGCGTTCAAAAAAAGGTATCACGCGCGCCGGTCCTCCTGGATCAGGGATGCAATGCCTGGGATAGTGTGCTGAGGGTTCTACGAAACCGTCGAGCAGACGCTCACCGTCTTGCCGCTGCCGCGGCTGCCGCCCCAATTTGCTGAACTTGACCCACAGAGCTCGAGGGAACGGCAAAGTGAGACGTATCCGTCCGGTGAGGACCGCGGGTGTCACTGCTCCAAACCTTTGGCCTTTGTTGCAGCCCGTTCGGAAGCGCCTTCCGGCATGCGGTACAATAAGGAACTGAAGAATGATTGCGAACCCTCTCACTATTCTCGCCGCTGCGGCAGTGGACTGGACCACCTGTCCCTTAACTGCGGAGGTGGAGCATCACGCCCGCCGCTCCGTGCTTGACTGGTTCGCCGCTTTGATTCCGGGCTGCGCAAATGGCCCAGCGCTGATGTTAGCCGCAGCGATGGCATCGGAACGCGGCAAGGGCTGCGCTGTCTCCTACGTTGACGGTGGTACAGGAGCTCCGCGTCATGCCGCCATGCTCAACGGCACGGCCAGTCACACGGCCGAGTTTGACGACATCTTCCGCGATGGTGGCTATCATCCAGGCAGTCCGACCATTTCCGCCGCACTGGCTGTCGCTCAGGATGTGGGCGCTACACAGGAACAGTTCCTACGCGCTGTTATAGGCGGCTTTGAGGTGGGCTGTCGCATCGCCATGGCGTTGCAACCTAGCCATTACCGCAATTGGCACATCACCGCGACAGTGGGGACTATCAGCGCTGCCGTTTCCACCGCAATGCTCATGGGTGGTACTGCCGAGACCATCGCCCACGCGATCGCCATTGCCACGAGCTTCGCCGGAGGCCATCAGGAGAATCTGCAGGGCGAAGGGGTGACCAAGCCCATGCATTCGGGCCATGCAGCTGATGCAGGGGTATTGGCAGGATTGGCGGCCGCGGCGGGGATCACGGGATCGCTCAACAGCCTGCACGCGCCCCATGGCTATGCCGCCGCTACCAGTGACTGCACCGGAAATTGGGACGTAGGGCTGGAGGGGCTAGGCGACTGGACGCCTATCACGCGCATGACCTTCAAGAACCACGGCTGTTGCGGCCATATATTCCCGACGCTTGATGGCCTGATCGTGATGCAGGGCCAGCATGGCTTTTCCCGTCAAGATGTGAAAAGTATCACGGTGCGCGGCTATGGTCCCACCAAGTCGATCTGCGATCGACTGCATGTGGAAAGTGCTCGCGACGCGCGGTTTAGTCTGCAGTACTGCTCCGCAGCCCTGCTGATGCTTGGCGGTGTGCGGCGAGCCGCCTTCACCCCGGAGGTGCTGGTTAACCAAGAGATCCGTGCCTTCATGCCCCGAGTGATGGTGATCGAAGACCCTGAAATCGCCGCGCTCTACCCCCGCCGTCGCCAAGCCCGACTTCGGGTGGAGTTGAATGATGGAATGGTGCTGGAGCATCATCAGGAAACCCGAAAGGGCGACCCCAACGATCCGCTGACCGACGCCGAACTTATCGCTAAGTTCGACGAGCTTGTCACCACAGTGCTAGACGAGATCTCGTGCGAGGCGCTGAAGGCAATGATTCTGAAACCCGGTCCACTGCCTGACGTACTTCCCATCAAGAATCGCCTGACTGCGGCGGACTGAACACGCTAGCAACACGTGAAGGCAACAGAAGAATCAAATATTTTCAGATCTGATGGGCTCGTCACCATTTAACCGGCCGACCGTGAGTGACTTTGTCAACATGACGCTGTGCTTTCAAGCATTTCAAGGCAGTGGGCCCGGCTCTAGGGCTGACGCCGGTGCTCAACCAGTCGGGGGAGAGCTGTCGCATCGGTCATGTTTCGCTTGCCGGCGACGCGATGCTGCGCACTTTGGTCTATGAAGCAGCGCAGGTGCTGTTGACGCGCGTAAAGAAATGGTCGTGGCTAAAGGCCTGGGCGATGAATGTCGCTAGGAGACGTGGCCTCAAGAGAGCGGTCGTCGCGCTTGGCCGCCGACTGACGGTAATCATGCATCGCATGTGGAGTGACGAAACGGAGTTTTGCTGGAGCAGAAAAGACGGTCCTGGCCCGGCTCAACGCTGCGCTGATTGAGGGCTCCGCGCCGAGCCTGGCGTCTCGAGACCGAACAGAGGAGGTGATGATATTCCGCCCCCGGTGGTGTGGATGTCCTTCGCGGGGCGATGGATGAGGTGAGTTCGTTGCAAGCACTGTGCCGGTCGCAGCAGTTGCGGTCAGGACGTCTCCTAGATTGGACCGCTTCATTCTTCCGATCCCATGGTGGGAGGGCCAAGGTGCCGATCCCGAAGAGAAGCAAGACCCCGCGAAGAACATCCAAGCCGGCCGGAACGCAAGCTCGAAAGCACTTGACCACAACCGCCGCATAGAGAAGTGCTTGCGCTAGGACTTGCAGCCTTCAGGCCATCTCAGTAAGGCGACCGTCACCGTAGGGATACAGTGAGACCCGGGCCTACCTCGACTTAGTGAAGGGAATGACGTCGACAATCCGACAGCGTTGGATGGCTGCATTACGCGCAATCAAGGTAAGACTCGCCATCGGCGGTGACATCTAGCGCACCATGAGAGTCTAGAACCGTTCAAGGTCTGGTCAATCGAAGCACCCATTAGGTGCCTTTCCATGGCGTAACTCAACTTTACAGACCGAATGCGCACGCGGTTAGCGCTCGATACGATGAAAGTGCGTTCCTCAAGTCTGTTTGGGCTCAAGACTTCCGGCGGTGCTATTCGGAGCAGCCGTGGGGGCAGCCTCTTGTAACAGAATCTCGCGCATCCAGATGCTTGCCTGATCCTTATTGTGGAGGGCGGGCCACTGGACAGCCATGGTGAATGCTGGAATTTGCAGCGGAAGCTCGACGATCTGTAGGGGCATTGTCTTTGCAAAATAACGGGCGAGCCGAAAGGGTATGGTGGCTATACGATCGGTGCCTGACAGCAACGACGGTAGCGAGCTAAACCCGGGCGCGGCCACCTCGATGCGTCTCTGGAGACGATGCTCGAGCAATAACGATTCTTCGATGGGTGGCTTCAGCGTCCATCCGAACGTGCCTGCAACATGCCCCATCGACACATAGCCTTCCAAGGAAAGCTGTCGCGTTAGCTGCTGGTTCTCGGGGCAGCCCACGCAGACGAGTGTCTCATCGAACAGTTCCGCTTTGGGATGCTCGTTCGACATATACAGTTCCGGCATGATCAGAAAATCGAGTTCACCGCGTCGCAGCAGTTCATTGGGATCGCCATCGAGAAATAGCAGCTCGAAACCGACACCGGGAGCTTCCCGCGCCACACGCTTTACAACCTTCTCAAAGAACACAAGCAGCATGAAATCGGACAGGATGATCCTGAAACGGCGCTGCGACGCGGCCGGGTTGAACATGTCCCAGGAAATGATGGAAAACTGGATGTGCTGCAGGGCGTCGCGGACTGCGGGAGCAAGGGCTTCAGCACGTGGTGTTGGGATGAGTTCGCGGCCCTGCATTGTAAACAGCTCGTCGCCGAAATAGGTGCGTAGCCGGGCGAGAGCAGAGCTCATGGCCGGTTGACTGAGCTTGACGCTGCGTGCCGCTACTGTGACGCTTCGTTCGGTCATCAGAGCGTCGAGCGCGACAAGGAGATTGAGATCAAGGCCCTTAAAACGCATGCTCTGGTGTATCCGCAGTGGGGATGTTTGACATCCAAACAGTAAACTCTATCGCCGGATAGGACTCGGCGTTTTTCTGCGCCAGCCTATGCAACGACAAGGGAGAGCAGCAGCTGGGTCGCTTGCCTTTGCTAAGGCAGTGACGATGGTGCACAACTATAGACATCATTGCGCGACCGAGCTCGTTCCTATACCGCGGCATGCAGAGACGCACAGACGTTCACATCGTGTCAGGTTCCCTGCGTTCTGTAGAGCATCGACTGCGACGTGACCGCACCACTTTGCGTGCAGCCGATCGCCGTCGACCATTTCACCGGTAGAAGTGCAACCAAGCCACAGCGTACTAAGCATCCACGCTTCGTCGGCAGAGTGCGCTGACGCCGCCGTCACCTTGGCGTCGCCAGCGCGCCGTTCCGGTGGGATCATCTTGCTTGGACGTGGCGCGCGCTGAGACTTTCCAGAATACATCAATGGCATCTCTCCGGTAGATGGAAGGTAAGGAAAACACTACTGCGCGCCGCCCTCCACGCCCCATGCAAACTGCACATCCAATCATGCACTTCAGATATGGTCGGGGAACTCTTTCTAGCGGAAGCGTAACGAAACGGTGCCCGCTCTGTGGTCAGCAGAGCCGAATTGCTGACAGCCAAGGAGCGGGTGGCGACGATGCAAACCCCTCAGCATCAAAGGTGAGGCCTTTGCGCCTGGTTGTCTGCAGCCGAGCGAATGAGCCGATTGGATCGCTAGAGCATTAACACGGATGTATCCATGGCATGGATGACAGCCATGCGAAAAGTCATTTTCCCACTCTTGGGGATTTCAACTAGAAAGCGTTGGTAAATACAGGAGGCATAAGTGGAAATTCAGGTGAGCCAGCCCCAAAAGGCACTGTTGCACAGAGAACATAATCGGCAATCCGGGCCTCACGTCAACTCAGGCAGGCTTCATGATCGAGTTTAACAGGAGCATCTTTCGGGCATACTGTTTTGCCACTCATCCACTGTACCGCGATCATGGTGCCGATGAGCGCCATCTGCAGGGCAGGTCATGGGAGTGCGAGCAGACGACATGCTATCGTGCGGATGAATTCAGTCGGCACGCCGTGAAGCGCCTGCGCTTGCGTCGGACGCGGCCTTTGACCGCACTGGCAGTCAAGCCCTTTGTGAAGGCTAAGGTACAGTCGAAGCATCTCGAGGCGTCTACCAGCGGCCGGCACGACGATCCTCGTTTGTCATGCAGCGCGAAGCCGAGCAAATCTCGCCCAAGATATCAGCGCCCGACTAAAGGATCGTGCACCCGACATAGCCGGATGAACATCTTGAAGGCGCCGTCGAAATCGATAAGGCAACTGCGGCGACGCCGCCGCAATCAGGTGTTGGCCGCCCGTGCAATGGTGAGGCGGCGCCGGGCGCTTCCAGCAAGTCATTGCCAAAGCGCGTCTCACCAGGTCGCAGCTCGTTATCCTTACGCGAGACAAGGTTCTTTAATCCCTCTCACGATGGCCCCGAGGATTTAGCCCGAGAACATCAGTCTCCGAGGAGAAGAAATCATGGATCAACCCGCCAGGATGGAATCACATGCGATCGTCGGTGAGAGTGATGCCGAACAGCAACGGCAGATGCCGAACCTTGCGTCAATCGACCTGAACCTGCTGGTGGAGCTCGAAGCGCTACTGCAGTACCGCAACGTAACGCATGCGGCCCAACACATGGGCCGAAGTCAACCGGCAATGAGCCGAGCCTTGTCAAGGCTGCGTGGCATGTTTGATGATGATCTTCTGGTTCGCGGCTCGGGCGGCCTGATCCGCACGCCACAGGCCGAACGCTTGGCCAAAATGCTGCCGTCGGTGTTGAAGGCGATCCGCGAGATGGTAAATCGCAGCTTTGAGCCAAGAGACATGCGCTGGAAGGCAACAATCGCGATTTCCGATCACCAAGGGTTGGTAGTGCTGCCGCGTCTATTGCCGCGCCTGCGCGAGTGTGCGCCTCATCTCGACATTGTTACCCATCCACTCTTGGAAGGTACACTGCGCCGGCTGGAACACGGTGACATCGATTTAGCCGTCGGGCAGATCGATGCCGCACCGGCCGGCTTCTTGCGGCGCAAGCTCTACGACGACCGATTCGCTTGCCTGCTACGCCACGACCACCCAGCCCTGGAGCAAGAATGGAATATCCGGACTTTTGCTGCGTTGCGCCATGCCTCCATCGTCTCCCACTCCAATGAGCGATTCGGTCAGGTCTATGACGGTCTGGTCAAGCTGGGGCTGTCGGATCGCCATCCAATAGTGGTCTCCAATGTGCTGACGGCGGCTGTAGTGATCGCGGCAACTGACTTAATACTAGTCGTCCCGCATCGCGTTGCGACTCGGATCGCCGCCATGCTGCCGCTCGCGATTGTCGATCCCCCCGTGGACTTGGCGCCCTACGAGGTTGCGTTGATCTGGCACGAGCGTTCCCATCGCGACCGGGAACATCGTTGGCTCCGCCACGAAATCGCTGCGGCAGCGCGGCCCGGCCCGAGCGGGCCGAATACGAAATCAAAAGGGGCCGAGACTGAATGATCGAGGTGCGTGCCTCGGCGGCGGGCGCACCCATTGCTAATGGATACATTCAGCTAGATACCAATCCTGTGACTGGCCTTCTGTTCGCCGAGACATTGGGTGAAAACGAGGGAGGCGCTCTTGTGTTCAATAAAAATGGAGAAGAGTTCCGCATTCAGCCACAACGCGGAATGTTCTATTGCTTCGATGCGCGTGACGTGCCGCACGCAGTCGAGCCCTTAAGAGGCTTCTTCAAGTGGGCACACTGCGACAAGAAAGCAGTTTGAGCCGAAGTGGCGAAAGACGCTAAGGTAAAGTCGCTGCGACGGGCAGGGGGCTGTAAACAGGGTTCGGTTTCATCACCTATTCCTGGAGAGAACATGCTAGAAAAATTTGAGCGTTACCCGCTCACCTTTGGACCGACCCCTATTGAGAAGCTTGATCGCCTCGGCAAACACCTTGGAGGTAAAGTCGAAATCTACGCCAAGCGCGAGGACTGCAACTCAGGCCTTGCATTTGGTGGGAACAAGCTTCGCAAGCTCGAATATATCATTCCAGAGGCGATCGCCTCCAAGGCAGACACCCTCGTTTCGATTGGCGGCGTACAGTCGAACCATACGCGGATGGTTGCCGCCGTCGCCGCCAAGATCGGCATGAAATGTCTCCTGGTGCAAGAGAGCTGGGTGCCGCATGAGGACGCCGTATATGATCGCGTCGGCAACATTCTGTTGAGCCGCATCATGGGCGCGGAGGTGCATATCGTCGACGAAGGCTTTGACATTGGTATCCGACGCAGTTGGGAACAGGCGCTAGCCGACGTGAAATCAAGAGGTGGCACGCCCTACGCCATCCCGGCCGGGGCTTCCGTTCACAAATATGGCGGCCTCGGCTACGTAGGCTTCGCGGAGGAGGTGCGCGCTCAAGAGAAGCAACTCGGGTTTGCCTTCGACTATGTTGTAGTATGCACGGTCACTGGGTCGACGCATGCCGGCATGCTCGTCGGATTCTGCAGGGACGGCCGGCAACGCAACGTGATAGGTATCGACGCTTCGGCTACTCCCGCCCAAACTAAGGCACAAGTATTAGACATTGCCCGGCACACAGCAAAACTGATCGACTTAGGGTTGGAAATCGTTGAGGACGATGTGGTCTTGCTCGAGGAGTATGCATACCCGTGTTACGGGATCCCGTCCGAGCAAACGAAGGAGGCTATTCGTCTGTGCGCGCGGCTTGAAGGGATGATTACTGATCCGGTCTACGAGGGTAAATCAATGCAGGGGATGGTCGATCTGATCAAGAAAGGCTTCTTCCCAGAAGGATCGCGGGTTCTTTACGCGCACCTCGGTGGCGCGCCAGCCATCAATGGCTATAGCTACACGTTTCGCGAAGGCTGACGCTGCGTTGCGACGGTCTCAGACAAACGCAGCGGGGGCCGATGCGGTTATCCAAGTACAGGAACAACTGCCAGAATCGAGACCGCATTCGCCGCCCTCCAATTCAGACAGAGCCGGGTAGGCGAACGATGTCGGCCGCCCGGTCGACGTTCGTTAAGTTTGCCAATGGTTTCGGAGCGCTGATCGGACGTCAGTCTTGGGAGCAGGCCACCTTTTCGCCCCTGGCGCGCGCGAAGACCGGCCATGGTACGTTCGCGGCGGTGGTGCTTTCAACCGAGAACCGGGCTGATCAGAAGGGCAGCGCCGGGCTGGAATACCACTCGATCATGAACAGGTGCGCTCGATGCGGCCGAGTTCGCGCAAGGCTTTGGCGAGATCGCTGGATTTCGATGAGCCGGAGAACCTTTTGAGGATCGTTGACGGCGCAACGGTGCGCGTCGTGATCGAGGCGTCCAGGCGCAGAAGATCGTCCCAATGTTCAAGAATAAGCGCGGTGTTGGCCCTGTCGGCTCGAAGCTGGGATTTTGACCACGTTGCACGAGGTCAGGTGTGACGACAGAGATCGCAGGATATTGCACACTTTGCCGATCGCGGTGCGGTACGCTCAATACCGTGGAAAACGGGCAACTCGTTTCCGTGCGCCCGGATCCGTCCCACCCGACTGGCCAGGCAATGTGCACGAAGGGACGGGCCGCACCAGAACTCGTCCACAGTCCGCACAGACAACTCTATCCCATGCGCCGAACCGCGCCTAAGGGTGCCGCCAATCCCGGCTGGGTTCGCATCAGCTGGGAAGAGGCCCTGGTCGAGACCGCCGAAAAACTGGCGGCGATCAAGGCCGAGAGCGGAGCGGAGGCAGTAGCCTTTTCCGTTACCACCCCGAGCGGTACGCCGCTCTCCGACAGCATCGACTGGATCGAGCGCTTCATCCGCCATTTCGGCAGCCCGAACACCTGCTATGGCACGGAAATCTGCAACTGGCACAAGGACAACGCACACGCCTTCACCTTCGGCCATGGCATCCCCACGGCAGATTACGAAAATGCCGCGACGATCCTTCTTTGGGGCCATAATCCCACCAATACCTGGCTTGCCCAGGCGAACGCGATCTCGAAAGGACGCGCCGCCGGCGCGAAACTTGTTGTGATTGATCCCCGGCCAACCGCGCTCGCCAAGCAGGCGGATGTCTGGTTGCCGGTTCGCCCAGGCACCGATGGCGCTTTGGCGCTTGGCATGATCCGGATAATGCTGGCGGAAAACCTCCATGACGAAAGCTTCGTAGCGAACTGGACGAACGCGCCTTTGCTCGTCCGGCAGGACGAAGGCCTCTTTCTGCGCGAGCAAATGCTGTGGCCGGATGCCGAGCAGAACAGATACCTGGTCTGGAACGACAGCGAGGAGTGCCCTGCCGTAATCGATCTGGACCAGCCTCCCCAGGCTGGTGACGGTTCGCAACTGCGCCTGCGCGGTGAGATTTCTGTCGCCCTTGGCGGTGAAGGCGGCAAGCATGTCAATTGCTCGCCCGCCTTTGAGTTCCTGATACGGGCCGCAGCCCCCTTCAATCCAGAAGCTGTCGAACGCATCACGGGCGTCAGTCCGGACGCGCTCGCAGCAGCAACGAGACTTCTCTGCGGCGGACGGCGGATCGCCTACCACTCCTGGACCGGCATCGGCCAGCACAGTAACGCGACCCAGACAGAACGTGCCGTCGCATGTCTTTATGCCCTTTCCGGCAGCTATGATCTTGTCGGAGCCAACCGCGTTCGCCGCGGCCCGTTCTATCGTCCCGTCAATGCTCTCGGCCAGTTGTCGAAAGAGCAGCTCTCAAAGGCGCTGGGTGCCACCGAAAGGCCGATCGGTCCGCCGTCCATGGGCTGGATCACTGCGCGTGACATGTATCGCGCGATCACCGAGGGATATCCTTACAGAATTCGAGGCCTTATGACGTTCGGAGCAAATCTGACCGTCTCCCAGGCCGATACCGGCCTTGCAGAAGCCGCTCTGGCGCAACTGGAATTCCATGTCCATTGCGATCTCTTCGAGACCCCTACCGCCCGCTATGCCGACATATTCCTGCCGGTCAATACGCCCTGGGAGCACGAAGGCATCCGTTTCGGTTTCGAGATCAGCGACGATGCTGCGTCCCACGTGCAGTTTCGCCCGCGCATGGCAACGCCCCAGGGCGAATCGCGTTCCGACAACGACATCCTCTTTGATCTCGCCTGCCGGCTCGGCATGAGCGAGGAATTCTTCGGCGGCAGTCTGGAGACGGGTTGGGACCATATGCTGGAGCCGCTCGGCCTGTCCGTGGAGGCGTTACGCGCCAATCCGCGTGGCGTCAAATGCAGGATCGATTCGCGCGAACGCAAATACCAGCTGCCACACCCCGACAATTCGGGCAGGGTCCGCGGCTTCGATACGCAGACCCGCCGCATCGAACTCTATTCCGAACTCCTGCATCGCAATGGACAGCCAGCGGTCCCGACCTTTGTGCCTCCTGCCGAAGACGAAATCACGAGACGAAAGGGGCTCTCCCGTCATTTCCCGCTGGTACTGAGTACGGCCAAGAATGGCTACTACTGTCACAGCCAGCATCGCGGGCTGGCTTCCTTAAGAAGGCGGGCTCCGGAACCGATTGCTGAAATCGGCCAGGGGCTCGCTCGCGAGCGCGACATACACGATGGCGATTGGATCCGGATCTCGACGCGTAACGGCGCGGCCCGCTTCGTTGCCCGTATCGTACCTGGCCTCGCGGATGATGTCGTCGTGGCCGAATTCGGCTGGTGGCAGGCGTGTCCGGAACTCGACCGCGAGGCCTTGGCCATCCAGGGGGCGGAAAGCAGCAACGCCAACAGCCTGATATCGGGAGATGCCATCGACCCCGTCAGCGGATCGATCCCGCACCGCTCCTTCCGTTGCAACGTCGAGCTTGATCCGCTGACCGAACGGCGACAGCGGGCCTGGTCTGGCTACAGTCCGTTTCGCGTCGCCGCGATCACCACGGAAGCGGAAGGTGTGCGCGGCATCACGTTCGAGGCCGTGGATGGCAGGCCGCTGCCGGATTTCCGGCCCGGTCAGCATATCCAGATCCGCCTGAACGACGAAGGACGTACGAGCCGCGCCTATTCTCTGACCGGCCCCGCCCGCGTAAAGGATCGCCGCAGCTACAGCATCGCCGTGCGTCACCAGAAAGGCATTGCCGAGGACGGTTGCGCCTTCGAAGGGCGGATGTCGAGCCACATCAATCGAAGCATGATGCTCGGCGATGTCGTCGAGCTGAAAGCACCGTCTGGCAATTTCATCCTGCCACGCAACTCACCGCAACCGCTGATCCTGCTCGCTGGCGGGATTGGCATTACGCCGTTTATCAGCCTGCTCGAATCGCTGCCGAGCGATGACAAAACGGAGATCTGGCTGTTCTACGGTAATCTCGACAGCCGAACCCATGCCTTTCGTGATCGTATTGCCGATCACTGCAAGCGCCTGCCAGGCCTGCAGGTCTTCGACCACTATGACGCGCCGTTGCCCGAAGACGTGGAGGGACGCGACTTCACCAGCCGTAAGCGCATCAGCGCTGAGGTCGTGCCGGACAGCCTGATCGAGAGTCGACCACGAGTTTACATGTGCGGCCCTCCCGGCATGATGAAGGCCTTTGCCGACGGGCTTATTTCCCGCGGTGTGCCGCGTTTCGACATTTTCAGCGAAGTCTTCCGATCTCCGCCCGGCCCTCTCATCAATGACGGGCGGACATACGCGGTTCGGTTTTCGCAGTCCAGCCAAACCTCGGATGAATGGTCGGCAACGCAAGGACCACTCTTGGATTTCGCCGACAAGCTTGGCCTCAAACTGCCGAGCGGCTGCCGTGTCGGGCAATGCGAAAGCTGCGCTGTCCGAATCGTCTCAGGCACCGTTCGCCACTTGCATGGCTCCGAGCCGGAAGATCCTGCGATCTGCCTGATTTGTCAGGCCGTACCGACCAGCGATCTGGTGCTCGACGCCTGACCGGTGTCGCCTGCAATTTACAGCTGGCTAAGCAAGGGGAACATCCATGTCAAAGAAGACCCGATCACGCTGATCGCGACTGAGCTTGCGGCGCTCCTACCGCTGGATCGGCTCGCCGCAGCCGGTTGGCAGTCGAAATGTTGCGGTGAACGAGAAGCATGGAAACGACCGCGCGTTTCTTTGAGCTTAGCCAACACTGATCGCCTTGCACACCTGGGAAGTCTACGTTCGCCCATGAGATCGCACTCGACGCCTTGTTTCATCCTCTCTAAATCCAATCAAGGCCCCGGGGCATTCGAATCGAAAGTCCAAAGCGAAGGCTCTTGCAGCCGTATCACACGTTTGACTTATTGATGCCTTCGTCGGTGAACCGACATCAATATATTTGGATGAGGCCGCAACGTGACCTTCATCACACGCCGCGGCGGGGTCTCGGTGGAGTTAGTCAACTTGAAGGACTGAAGCAGGACAGCAAGCACGGCGACGGCTTCCATAAGCGCGAACGCGTTGCCAATGCAAACGCGTGGCCCCGCACCAAAGGGCATATATGCATAACGGTGGCGGGCGCGAACGTTTTCCGGCTCGAACCTCGTGGGATCGAAGCTTTCTGGATCCCGCCATAGGTCGGGTTTACGGTGCATTGCATAGATGGGAATGAAAACGACAGTGCCCGCTGGGATCAGGTACCGGCCAAGCTGGAAATCTTCGCTTACTGTGCGGGTGATGATCGGCACCGGGGGAAAGAGGCGCATTGCCTCCGAAAACACCCGCTTCGTATAGACGAGGTGCGCCAGATGTTCGGGAAGCACTGGGCCGCCTCCCGTAACGTGCGAAATCTCCCGCACGACGTTCGCCTCGTCTTCCGGATGCCGGGCGAGAAGGTGAAGTATCCAAGCCAAGCCGAGCGCCGTCGTCTCATGGCCCGCCGTGATGAAGGTCATCAGGTTATCAATGATCTCCTCGTCGCTCATAGTGCGGCCGGATTCCGGGTCAGACGCCCTCAACATCATGGAGACGAGGTCGTGCCTTTCATTCGGTTGCTGTCGGCGCTTCGCGATCACCGCCGCTAGGCTCGCCCGGAGAAAGGCGACGGCAGCGCGTGCTCTCGTGCGGCCGGGGTACGGCAGCCACTCAGGTGCTCCGATCATCCCAAAAGCGAAGGTCCAACCACTCGGCTCAAGAAAGTCGGTTACACTGCGCTCGACGCGAGCGACATCGATACCGTGGCCGCCCGACATCATCGTTTCGACAATGATGTCGAAGGTCGTGCGCATCATCTCTTGGCCCACGTCCACAACCGTGCGGTGCTGCGAAAGCCAGCGCGCCTTCGTTTCTTCCGCGGCGGCGATCATCGCAGGCCGGAGTTCAAGAAGCCTTTCATGCCCGAAAGCGGCGGCCACGGACTGTCGCTGCCATTTCCAGTGCGCACCGTCAGCAGTTAGCAAACCCCGGCCCAACGCAGGCCCCAACATACGCCTAACATGCTCGCCCTTGCTAAGGCGGTCCGCATTGTCCACGAGCGCCTCATGGATGAGCACTGGGTCGGTCAGATACACCTGCAGATTGCCCATCTGCCTGGTAAAGACAATGGGCTGCCCCTTGAACACGGCCGCAGGCAATGCGTCTAGCGGATTCTTGATCATCGCCAAGAACGCCTTGGCGGTCGAATGCTTCGTCACGGGAAGCGGGGACCCCAAATCGATGCTCGCATCCATCAAGAAGCTCCTTAAGTGACATCATCTCCTGCATTCGTCAAAACGCGCTGTAGTCCTTTCCAAGGCGTCCGTGTCAGTTGAGGTCCGTTTATACCTGTGAGCGCCTCACCAGTCGTCCTGTACGATGATGAGCGTAACGGCGACAGGGCCATCGCTTCACGACGGTTCAATGGATTCTCACGGGAATGTGGCGTGGACATGGTCCCAGCAACTACCACAACGCATTGACACGACAACGATTCCGCGTCCATACGCCCGGGTCATTGACCCAGATCATTTGAGCGGAAAAAGCCAATACCGAGGAGCCTCGCGCTGAGTCACGTCAGATCGGGGAGCCTAATCCTCCCAGACATCTACTTGGTGTTTCAGGATCTTCCCCAGCTACGCATGGACGCGCTTGTCCTTCGTTAAGCAGAAGTCCCTGACTCGGCCTTTTCAATAGCAATAACAGCTTGCGGTGTCACCCGCCCGGTGGGGATAGTGCGGCTCCTCAAGCGGGGTATTGTTGATGCTCTCTAGTCGCAAATCTGGGCGGGCAAAACAACGCCGCCCCTGTTGGTGACTTCGGGCATTCTAACGCAAGCGCAGCGATCGCGGCTAAATCCAAGAACCTGGATCGACAGTCTGGACCAAGCCGTTGCTGATTGGAAGATGGTCCTGCTTTTGGCTACGAGACGTGCAACAGGTCAATGTAGCTGGCATTTGTCCGATGTACGACAATGTTGGAACGCTGACGTGGCTGGTTCGATCGATATTCCTGGATTTTAGACAGTTTTCCGTTTGGCACGCACGTTGCTCTGCAGACGCGTCATCAACGACGATAATCGCACGGAGAATGTCGAAATGTCAGAACAAGGTTCTTTAGCCGGGCCGGGGTCTGCTCCCGGGGATCCCAACGCAGAACCTTCCAGATGGAGAAGAAGGCGAAGAAATAGTCGAGCCAGGACTGCACCGGCGCTTTTTCCCTGGTGGCCGACGAGCCATGCTGGAGTGTTTTCGCGTATCCATGCATTTGCCTTGAGTATGGTCGCGCTGCAATCTCTGATGACCTCAGGAGTGGCAGCTGCGGAGGCGCTGCCTCATGAAGCAGAGATTGCAAATTTCATGCTGAGCAACGGCCTCGAGGTGGTCGTCATACCCGATCACAGGGCGCCGATCGTCACGCAGATGGTTTGGTACAAGGCCGGCAATGCCGACGAGCCACCCGGCAAATCCGGCATCGCTCATTTCCTGGAGCACCTGATGTTCAAGGGAACAAAGGAGCATCCGGCCGGCGAGTTTGGCGCAAAGGTCGCAGAAATCGGCGGTGAGGAGAACGCCTTCACGTCTTCCGACTACACCGCCTACTATCAGACGGTCCCGCCGGAGGCGCTCGGGACAATGATGGAATTCGAAGCTGACCGGATGCGCCATCTCGAACTCACCGACGCGGTAATCGCGTCCGAGCGCGACGTCATTCTTGAGGAGCGGCGTTGGCGCATCGAGAACGACCCGGAGCGGCTTCTCGAGGAGGAGATGCAGGCGACCTTGTATCAGAACCACCCTTACCGCATCCCGACCATCGGCTGGATGCACGAAATGGAACAGCTTGATTGCGAGGACGCCCTAGCGTTCTACGATCGCTACTATGCCCCCAACAACGCCATACTGGTCGTGGCAGGCGACGTGGACGCCGGGACGGTGTGGCGGCTAGCGGACGAGACCTTCGGGGCCCTGCCGCGCGGGCCGGACGTTCTGGAGCGGGTGAGGCCGCAGGAGCCGGAGCAGAACACTAAACGGACCGTCGTGCTCACCGACCCGCGCGTGACCGTTCCGAGCTTTCAAAAGTCCTGGGTGACGACGTCCTATGGTGTGGCAGACCCAGGCGAAGCGGAAGCCTTGGACATCCTGTCGGAGATTCTCGGCGGGGGAACACGCAGCCGAATCTACCAGGAATTGGTGGTTAAACAGGGAATAGCCTCCTCGGGCGGCGCCTATTTCAACGGAAGGTCGTTCGATCCGTCGAGCTTCACGGTTTATGGATCGCCGCGGGCCGAAACGAAGATCGAGGCGGTGGAGGATGCGATCGACGCTGAAGTTCGCAAAATCATGGAGTCCGGCGTTACGGATGCCGAGCTCGACAAGGCCAAAAACCGTTTCGTACGCTCGATGATCTTCGAACGTGACAGCCCGTGGGGAATGGCGAACACTTACGGGGCGACGCTAGCGACAGGCAATACTGCCTATGACGTGGACGCACGGCCGTTGAGGATCCGCGCCGTAACGGCGGCACAGGTACAGGCGGCTGCGAGGAAATACCTTAATCCGGACCGGTCGGTGGCAGCATATCTGCTGCCCCGCGAGAGCGCTACGTCAGGAGATAAAAACCGATGATAATCTTCAAGCGACGGACAATCGGGGCCAAGCCACTAATAGTGGTGGCATACCTATTGATGGGCCTTGCCGTGTGGCCAGCTCTCGCGGGCATGTCCATCGAGGAGGTTAAAACATCCAGCGGGATAAAGGCATGGCTGGTGGAGGATTATTCGCTACCGATCGTCACCATTCGTTTCGCATTCCGGGGCGGCAGCACGCAGGATCCGTCCGGGAAGGAAGGCCTTGTGAATCTGATGACGGGCTTGTTCGATGAAGGGGCAGGCGACCTTGACAGCGATGCATTTCAGGAGCGGCTGGACGATGTTGGCGCCGAGATGTTTTTCGAGGGCGGCGCCGATGCGGTTTACGGCTATATGCGAGTGCTTGCCGATCGGAAGGATGATGCGTTCGAACTTCTTCGGCTAGCCGTCGAGCAGCCTCGCTTTGACCAAGCGCCCGTGGACCGCGTTCGTGCCCAAATCGTCTCCGGCATCGTGGCGGCAGCCAAGGATCCAGGGACGACCGCACAGGTCGCATGGTTGAAGGCAGTCTATGGCGATCATCCCTATTCGCGGCGGCAGGAAGGTACCGAGCGAACACTCGCCGCTGTCACAACCTCCGATCTGAAGGCGCTTCATAAGCGCATTTTCGCGCGTGGCAATCTTACCATCGCTGCGGTGGGAGCGATCGATCCCGGCACACTCAAGCGCGATCTAGATCGGATATTTGGCGGATTGCCTACTGACCCCTCCTTAATGCCGGTTGCTGATATAGTACCTAAGCTCGGGCAGGCAATTCAAATCCCGTATGACTTACCTCAGGAACGGCTGAGCCTGGCCTACCCGGGAATCACCCGCAAAGACCCGCATTTCTTCGCAGCCCGTCTCATGAACCAAATCCTCGGCGGAGGCACGTACACGTCGAGGCTCTGGAATGAGGTGCGCGAGAAGCGAGGCCTCGCTTACGACATTCGCACTTCACTCGTGAACAGCGACCATGCTTCGGCGCTCATCATTAGTACGGGGACCCGCCCAGATCTGGCCGAAGAGACGCTCTCCCTCATCCGCACCGAAGTCAGGCGAATGTCGGAGGAGGGCGTCAGTGAAGACGAACTCAACGCGGCGAAGAAAAACCTCATCGGCGGTTATGCAATCCATAATCTGAACTCATCAACTGCGATCGCCGGCACTTTGGTCGAAATCCAGCTGGAAGATCGCGGCATCGACTATATCGAGCGCCGCAAACGACTGATCCAGGCCGTCACGATGGAGGACGTCCGGGCAGTCGCGAAACGGCTGCTGTCCGCCGATCCCACTGTGATGGTCGTCGGACCGCCCCTCAAGAAAACGAAAGGATAACCGTCCAGAGGAAAGCCTGGCTGATAGCGGCCGGGCCGACCTTCTCCACCGCGCCCAGATTACGTCTCGCGGTCGCTAACCTGCGTGCCTAGCCGCCGATGGCTTCTCTATTCGGCGTGGTGAGGTCAAGCACCTTCTGACTATCCGTACC
>NZ_WITC01000125.1 GCF_009601505.1 Sinorhizobium terangae | reverse complement strand
CCTAGTGTCCTGATCGATAAATTTGTGCGATCATTTTCCTTGTTTGAGAAGGGGATGATCGATGGGCAAAGCGGCGGTTGCGATTGTCTTGACGGGTGAGGAGCGCGGTGAGCTGGAGGCATTGGTTCGCCGCCGCGGCACGGCGCAGGGCCTGGCGCGGCGGGCCCAGATCGTGCTGATGGCCGCGGACGGCGTTGAGAACAAGGAGATTGCCGCGCGGCTTGGCACGATGCCGAACACGGTGGCCAAATGGCGACGGCGCTTCGCCGAGCTGCGGCTCGATGGGCTTTACGACGAGCCGCGTCCCGGCGCGCCGCGCCAGATCGGCGACGAAGAGATCGCCGAGACGATCCGGTTGACGCTGGAGACGACACCGCCGGACGCCACCCACTGGAGCCTGCGTTCGATGGCACGGGCGGTCGGACATGCGCCCTCGACGATCCATCGCATCTGGACGGCCTTCGGTCTGCAACCGCATCGCGCCGAGAGTTTCAAGCTGTCTTCGGATGCGCTGTTCGTCGAGAAGGTGCGCGACATTGTCGGCCTTTATCTCAATCCGCCCGAGCGGGCGCTGGTGCTCTGCGTCGATGAGAAGAGCCAGATCCAGGCACTCGATCGCAGCCAGCCGGTGTTGCCGATGCGGCCCGGCCAGATCGAGCGGCGCAGCCACGACTACACCCGGCATGGAACACTTTCGCTCTTCGCCGCGCTCGACGCTGCCACCGGCAAGATCATCGGTCGCTGCTTCAAGCGTCACCGCGCGCAGGAATTCCTGAGATTCCTGCGCGAAATCGAAGCCAACGTGCCGCCAGACCTCGACATCCACATCGTCATGGACAACTACGCCACCCACAAGACCAGCGCCATCCGCAGCTTCTTTCTCAAGCGGCCCCGCTGGCACATTCATTTCACCCCGACGGCGGCGTCATGGCTCAACCAGGTCGAGCGCTTCTTTGCCAACCTGACCGAAAAGCAAATCCGGCGCGGCGTGCACCGCTCCACCGCTGAATTGGAGGCGGCAATCACCGCCTATATCGACGCCGTCAACACCGATCCCAAACCGTTCCGATGGACCAAATCGGCAGACGACATCCTCGCCACCATCAAACGCTTTTGCCTGGCAACCCTGCAAATCGCCGATGTGCAAAACAAATCGGCAGAAACTTCTGAATCAGGACACTAGAACGCTGGCGAGTTGAAGGCGTCGACTGCTCCCAGGTGCGGCAGACGGCCGAG
>NZ_WITC01000124.1 GCF_009601505.1 Sinorhizobium terangae | reverse complement strand
AAATCGGACCCGATTTTCGGAAAGCACGATGCGTGGAATCAAAGAGTTATAGCGTCCTTTGTGCGTCCTAAAGGACGCACGGCGCTGGTAGAGCGGGATGAGGAAAAGTGTGTGCGGTTTTCCGCCCGCATCCCGCGTCTCAACTTATTAGAATCGATCACATTCACGATTTTAGGTCGATCCGACCTAAAATCATCGTGATCTCGAGCGCCGTGCATTTGACCGCGAATGCGGATTTTTTGCGACCCGCAATTGACTCCTTGCGACACAAGCGATAAGAGCGCGCCGCAATCGCCGAGGACCTACTCCACTTCGGCGGTTGCCGAGCGGCCGAACCGCGGTGCAGACGCGCCGCCCTTGCGTGAAAAGCTTGGATGACGAAGGCGCTTGGAATAGACTGGACGCGCAAATCACGAACGAGAGAGGAAACTCCATGAGTGTGCGTGTATCCGGCAAACATATGGAAATCGGCGATTCGTTCCGCGCCCGAATCGGGGAGCAGATCGACCAAGCGGTTACCAAATATTTCGATGGAGGATATTCAAGCCAGGTCACTGTGGAAAAGTCTGGATCGCGTTTCAGCGCCGACTGCAAACTTCATCTCGACACGGGCGTGGTATTGCAGGCGAATGGCCAGGCGAATGAGCCGCAGGCGGCCTTTGATGCGGCCTCGGACCGGATCGAGAAGCGGCTCCGGCGCTACAAGCGTAAGCTCAAGGATCACCACAACGGCAACGGGCAGAATGCCGCCGAAGTGGCCTACACGGTGATGGACTCGGTGCCCTACGAGGACGAAGAAGTCCCGGAGGATTATGCACCAACCATCGTTGCCGAAAGCACGAAACAGTTGAGGACAATGTCCGTCGCGAGCGCCGTCATGGCACTCGATATGACGGACGAACCGGTGCTGATGTTCCGCAGCCCCGGCAAGGAAGATCTGAACATCGTGTATCGGCGTAACGACGGAAATATTGGCTGGATTGACGCCGCCAATATCAAGGCATGAGTGGGACAGGGGAATGTCGGGGAAGCCCGCATTCCCCGCCGCTCATATACGCGGACAGCCGGAAAAAGCCCGACTTTTCTGTGCATGGTAACCGCCAATATAAAGATGGTTAGAGCCAGCAAGACACATTTGTGATGATGTTGTCGGGCTCTAACCGGCGAACGAGGACAAAAGAATGGCATTGGCAGGTTTGCTGCATCAAAATGCAATTATCCCGGCCATGAGGGCCAACTCGAAAAAACAACTCCTTCAGGAATTGGCGGCAAAAGCATCCAAACTCACCGGACTTCCGGAGCGTGAAATCTTCGACGTCATTCTGCAGCGGGAACGGCTCGGCTCCACCGGGGTCGGCAACGGCATCGCCATCCCGCACGGAAAGCTCAACAACCTTCCCTCGATTGTCGGCATCTTCGCGCGGCTCGACACGCCCGTCGACTTTGAGGCGCTGGACGACCAGCCGGTCGATCTCGTATTCCTGCTGCTCGCGCCCGAAGGCGCCGGTGCCGATCATCTGAAGGCGCTCTCGCGCATTGCTCGCGTGCTTCGCGATCACGACATGGTCGCGAAGATCAGGGCGAGCGACTCCGCCAGCGCGATCTACACGCTGCTCAACGACGACACGACTTCGCACGCCGCATGAACGGCCGCCGTCAATAAAGCTGACGGCGGTTCAAATGATCGATGAAAATCCGGAACAATGCGCCCTGGCCGGAAATGCCGAGGCGACGATAGATGTTCTTGCGGTGGATCCGAACCGTGCCTTCGGCGATATTCATCGTCTTTCCAATTGATAGATTGCTGTGGCCGCGCAGGATCAGCCGGACGATCGTGCGCTGTTGCCTGGTAAGCCGGTCCGCACACAGACTGTCGAAGGCTCGCTCCATGGCATCGGACGCGTTTCCCGCCGCGCCCGCTACCGCCATGCCGCTTTGACGCCAGTTCGACCGGATCGCCTCACGCACGATCGGCTCGTAGAGCCTCAGCCGCTCCAGTTCCTGGTCACTGAAGGGCGCACCATCGCGGCAGCGCATCAGGGAATAGGTCGCCTGCGTCGCCTCGCCGAGCGGAACGACGAAGCCCACCTCCTCGATCAATGATCCGGACTCCATCGACACGCAGGGATGCACCTCACTCGACGACGAAAAGTTCGACTGGAAGAACCGGTCGGGCGCAAGCTCCCGCATCCGCCACAGACCTGCCGGCTGGCCATTGTTGCAGGCAACGTAGAACGGATCGAGCAGATAGGCGCCCCCAAGATAGGCCTTCAATGCTTGCGGCGAGACGCCATGCGTGTAGCCGTCGTGGAGCAGGATCGGGCGTGCATCATAGGGAAAGGCAAAGACGACCGACAGGTCGAAGGGCGCGATCGCGCGCAGCATGGCATCGAGCGCGACGCCGAAATCCGGCGTGCCGATAAACCTGATCATCGTGGAGATGTCTGTCGATTCCCGTGCCAGCATCGCTTGAGCGCCCCCCCCTTCTCCGTATCCCCCATGGGATATCGACAGCCCCCGCGTCGTCAACAATAATTGCTGAAACATGCGATGATGGCCTGCCTACAGCGCCAAGCTCAAGCGGGCGGAAAGGGGAAGCGTGATGGCAGGCAGGCTTTCAGGAAAAATTGCGCTGATCAGCGGGGGCGCCGGCGGATGCGGGCTGGCGGCGTCGCAGCTCTTTGCTCGCGAGGGCGCCAAGGTCGGCATCGTCGACCTGCCGAAGAGCAAGGGCGAAGAGGTGGCGGCAGCGATCCGGGCCGAGGGCGGCGAGGCCGTCTTCGCCGCTGCCGACGTTTCCGTGTCCGCCGAGGTCACTGCCGCGGTCAATGCCGTCGAGAGCGCGTTCGGTCCGATCACCGTGCTCTTCAACCATGCCGGCATACTTGCGGTCGGCCCTTTCCTCGAAACGGAAGAAGCGGAGTGGGACCGGCTGATGGCCGTGAACGTGAAGAGCATGTTCCTGATGACCAAAGCGGTTCTCCCGGGCATGCTCAAGGCGGGTGGCGGCAGCATCATCTGCACCTCGTCGATCTCCGCCGTCGCCGCAACGCCGATGGAGGTGCTTTATGACACCACCAAGGGCGCCTGCCACATGTTCGCCCGTGCAATCGCCGTCGAATTCCGCGACCGGGGTATCCGCTGCAACGCCGTCTGCCCCGGCTTCATCGCCACCGACCACGGCAAGCGTGAGATCGTAGGCCTCAGCAAATACGGCGTCGACGTGTCCGAGGCGGCGATCGCCGCCCAGCAGGGGCGGATGTGCGACCCGATGGAGGTCGCGAACGCCGCCCTGTTCCTGGCAAGCGACGAGGCGAGCTTCGTCAACGGTACGCATCTGTTCGTCGACAATTGCTTCACGGCAGTCTGAAAGAGGGGAGACAGGAATGCTGGATTCGGGCGGCCACTGGCGCAACTGGGTCGGAAACCAATCATGCATCGTGCGCCACAAGGGCGCACCGGAGAGCGAAGCGGCGCTTGCCGAAATGGTCCGGGAGGCAACCGCGCTCGGACTCAATGTCCGCTGCGCCGGATCGGGCCACTCGTTCACCCCGGTCGTCGCAACAAGCGGGCTGCTGCTTACGCTTTCCGGCATGCAGGGCGTGGTCAACATCGACCGGGCGCGCAAGCGGGTCTCCGTCAAGGCGGGGACGACGATCAATCAGCTCGGCAAGGTCCTGAAATCGAGCGGGCTTTCACTCATCAACCAGGGAGATATCGACAGCCAGGCCCTTGCCGGTGCGCTGACGACAGGCACGCACGGCACCGGCGCCAAGCTCGGAAACATGGCCTCGCAGATCGTCGGCATGCGCCTCGTCCAGCCCGACGGCAGCATTCTCGTCGTCGACGAGACGACGCCGGACCTCCTGGAAGCCGCACGTGTTTCCGTAGGCATGCTCGGAGTGATCTCTGAAATCACCCTTCAGACGATGGACGCCTACAATCTGCATGAGAAGCTCTGGCGCTGCGACTTCGACGAGTGCATGGAACAGCACGACGAGCTTGCCGCCAAGCACCGCCATTTCGGCTTCTTCTGGTGCCCGGTGCCCGAAAGCCGGCATTGCTACTGCCTGCCGGACACGGCTGCGGTTTCTACCACCAGCAAGACGTCCGACGTCTGCGAGATGAAGGTGATCGACATCACCGACCGGCCGCCGATGGAGCAGGCCTTCGAAAAGATCGCCTATTCCTCCGAAATCTACCCGATCGAATACGTACCCAACTTCCACGAACTCGAATATGCGGTCCCCGTCGCGCACGGCAAGGATGCCGTCCGGGCGGTGCGCAAGCTGATGCTCGAAAAGCATCCGACCTGCATCTATCCGATCGAGTATCGCTTCACGGCAGGCGATTCCGGCTGGATCAGCCCGTTCTACGAGCAGGATTCGATCACGCTGTCGGTCTCGGGCGAGCCCGGCACCGACTACTGGGAATACCTGAAGGACGTCGACACGATCCTGCGCCAGTACGGCTCGCGACCGCACTGGGGCAAGCTGCACTTCCTTGGGGCCGAGGACGTGACGGCGCTCTATCCGCGCGCCGGCGATTTCCGCGCGCTCCGCGCCCGGGTCGATCCCGAAGGCCGCTTCCTCAACGATCATCTCCGGCAGCTGTTTGCCTGAGCGGATCGGTCAAACGACAAACGCCGCACCTCCAAAGGAGGCGCGGCGTTTCAAATTTCCTCAACTTACCGGCAGGCTCAGGCCGACGGCGTGCCGTTTTCGGTCGCGGCGGCCTTGGGGCCGCCCTTGGAAACGCCGACCATCGCCGGGCGCAACACGCGCTCGCCGATGACATAGCCCGCCTGGATGACCTGGACGACCGTGTTGTTTGGAACCTCGGCGTTCGGCACTTCGAACATCGCCTGATGGAAGTTCGGATCGAACTTCTGACCGGTCGGATCGAGCTTCTTCACACCATGACGCTCCAGCGCTGCGAGCATCGAGCGCTCGGTCATTTCCACGCCTTCGATCAGGGCATTGAGCCCCGCTTCACCCGCTTCCTTCGCTTCGGGCGGGATCGCCTCGAGGGCGCGACGCAGGTTGTCGGACACGGCCAGCATGTCGCGCGCGAAGCCGGCGACCGAGTACGACTTGGCATCCTTGACGTCACGCTCGGTGCGACGGCGCAGATTGTCCATCTCGGCGGCCAGGCGCAGGTATTTGTCGCGCAGCTCCGCATTCTCCGCCTTGGCGAGCTCCAGCGGATCCGGCGTGGCCGCAGCAGGCTCGACTTCCTGCACCTCCGCCTCCGGCGTGGCGGTGTTCACAGGTTCTTCTGCCGCAGTCGCCTCAGGTCCGTGTTTGTTCGTGTCGTCGGTCATGACGTTCTCCGGAATGTCTCTTTTCTGTCTTCGACATCGCCAAGCAAGCGCAAGCCGCTTTGCTCGACCTTGGTCTTGTCTGGATTTGAAGCCGATATCGAGGTTTGGGGTCGAAAAATCAAGGGTGGAATGCCGCTAAGCCGGAATTGCCGCTTCAACGCGACAGGCGCGACATCAACTGCGCCGTGTAATCGACCATAGGGACGATCCGCGAATAATTGAGTCGGGTCGGGCCAATGACGCCGACCGCGCCGACAATGTGGTCGTCGCTGTCACGATAAGGCGCGACGATCAGCGACGAGCCGGAGAGCGAAAATAGCTTGTTTTCCGATCCGATGAAGATGCGCACGCCGGGGCCGCTCTCGGCGAGGTCGAGAAGCTCGATCAGGCTGTCCTTCTTTTCGAGGTCGTCGAAAAGCATGCGAAGGCGGTCGATGTCCTCGGCCCCTTCCAGTCCCTCGAGCAGGTTGGCGCGGCCACGGACGATAAGGCGCGTCGGCTTTTCGTCGCCTTCGCTGCCGGACCAGATCGCCAAGCCCCGCTCGACGAGGTCCTGCGACAGGATATCGAGCTCGCCGCGGACGGTGGCTTTCAGCTTTTGCAGTTGCGCGCGCACCTCGGCGATGGTTTGCCCGCCAAGATGGGCATTCAGGAAATTGGCGGCCTCGGTCAGTTGCGCGCTCGTGACGCCCGCCGGCAGCTCGATGATGCGGTTTTCGACCTGATCGTGTTCGCCCACGAGGACCGCCAACGCCTTGGTCGGCGCCAGCCGGATGAACTCGACGTGCTTCAGCACCGGATCGCTCTTGGTTGTGATCACGAGACCCGCACCGCGCGACATGCCCGAAAGCATCTGGCTCGCCTCGGCGAGCAGACTTTCCACCGGCTGGTCCCGATCGCCCCGGCGAACCTGCCGTTCGATCGAAGCGCGCTCCTCCGCCGAAAGGTTTCCGACCTGCATGAAAGCGTCGACGAAGAAGCGCAGACCCGTCTGGGTCGGGAGGCGGCCGGCGCTGACATGGGGCGAGTAGATGAGGCCAAGATGCTCGAGGTCGCTCATCACATTGCGCACGGAAGCCGGTGAAAGCGACATTGGCAGCAGCCGCGACAGATTGCGCGACCCGAGCGGCTCACCGCTCTCCAGGTAGGTCTCCACAATGCGGCGAAAGATTTCACCGGAACGCTCATCCAGCGCCGCCGCGATCTCTCTCGCTCCGGAATTGCGCAGTACCATATCACTCCGTGCAGCAGTCATTCCTATCAAGCTGAAATATAGTGGGCCGCGCCGGTTATGGCAAAAGGGAAAAATCAATCCCCCCGGCCGATATCTGCCGGTTCCCTTTGCGTCCGCCATGCTCTAGAAGGCTCAGCAGAGAAAACAGGAGTTGACGATGCGGCCATCCGGCAGAAAAACCGACCAAATGCGCAAGGTTTCCTTCGAGCGCAATTTTTCCAAGCATGCGGAAGGTTCCTGCCTCGTGCGTTTCGGCGACACGCATGTGCTGTGCACGGCGAGCCTAGAGGAAAAGGTCCCCGCCTGGCTGCGCAATGGCGGCAAGGGGTGGGTCACGGCCGAATACGGCATGCTGCCGCGTGCGACCGGCGAGCGGATGAAGCGTGAGGCGGCGAGCGGAAAGCAGAGCGGCCGCACGCAGGAGATCCAGCGGCTGATCGGACGGTCGCTCCGCGCCGTCGTCGATCTGCCGGCACTCGGCGAACGTCAGATCTCGATCGATTGCGACGTCATCCAGGCAGACGGCGGCACGCGCACAGCCTCGATTACCGGCGCCTGGATCGCGCTCCATGACTGTCTGAAGTGGATGGAGGCGCGCAACATGGTCAAGGTCGAACGCGTGCTCAAGGACCACGTCGCTGCCATTTCCTGCGGTATCTTCGCCAACCAGGCGGTGATCGACCTCGACTATCTCGAAGATTCCGCCGCCGAGACGGATGCCAATTTCGTCATGACCGGCAGCGGCGGCCTCGTCGAGATCCAGGGAACGGCCGAGGGCAAACCCTTCAGCGAAGAGGAATTCGCAAGCCTGATGTCGCTCGCCAAGAACGGCATCGCCGAACTCATTGCGCTGCAGAAGCAGGCAATCGCTGGCTGATCGGAAAGGACGAGATTTGACCCCGGCGCTGGAAGGCATTCTCGAAACTGCGCTCTATGCGGAGGATCTCGATCGCGCCGAGGCCTTTTACGGTACGCTGCTCGGCTTGCAGCGGATCACCCGTGCCGGCAATCGGCACGTGTTCTTCCGCTGCGGCGCAGGCATACTCCTGATCTTCAATCCCGCCGAAACAATCAAGCCGCCACCGGCCGGGGCGGCGCTCCCCGTGCCGCCCCACGGGACGACGGGCAAGGGGCACATGTGCTTCCGGGTCGCCGCGCAGGCGCTCGACGCATGGAAGGAAAAACTCGAAGCCGCCGGTATTCCAATCGAAGCGGACATCCGCTGGCCCAACGGCGCCCGCTCCTTCTACTTCCGCGACCCGGCCGGCAACAGCCTGGAATGCGCGGAGCCGGGCCTCTGGGCGATTGATTGAATGCGGCTGCAGCCGCCTTGATGGAACAGAAAAAGAATGCGCAAACTGGATGACAAGACGCTCGTCGTCGCGAGCCACAATGCCGGCAAGATCCGCGAAATCCGCGACCTGATCGGTCCGCTCGGCTTCGAGGCGAAATCGGCCGCCGATCTCAACTTCATCGAGCCGGAGGAGACCGGCACGACGTTTGAGGAAAACGCGACGATCAAGGCGCTTGCCTCGGCAAGGGCCTCCGGCCTGCCGGCGCTTTCGGACGATTCCGGCCTCGCAATCGATGCCCTCGATGGCGCGCCGGGCGTCTACACCGCCAATTGGGCCGAGCGCGAAGACGGCAGCCGCGACTTCGGCATGGCGATGGAAAAGGTCGAAAAGGCGCTCAAGGAGAAAGGCGCGGTGACGCCCGAGAGTCGGACCGCGCGCTTCGTCTCCGTGCTTTGCCTTGCCTGGCCGGACGGTCATGTCGAGCTCTTTCGCGGCGAGGTCGAAGGTCAGGTCGTCTGGCCGCCGCGCGGAACGAGCGGATTCGGCTATGACCCGGTCTTTCAACCGACGGGCTACGACACCACCTTTGGCGAGATGACCGCGGAAGAGAAGCATGGCTGGAAGCCTGGCGACGCGAGCGCCCTTTCGCACCGCGCCCGCGCCTTCAAGCTGTTCGCCGAAACCTGCCTCGGCGCCTGAAAGACGAATGCAATGCATGTGACCCCGCTCTCGGCGATCGGTGACGGCATGGATCCCGGCTTCGGGGTCTATGTGCACTGGCCATTTTGCGCGGCAAAGTGCCCCTATTGCGACTTCAACAGCCATGTGCGCCATCAGCCGGTAGACCAGCCGCGCTTCGTCGCGGCCTTTCTGCGGGAAATGGCTGAGGCCCGCGAACTCTCGGGTCCGCGAACGGTCACCAGCATCTTCATGGGCGGCGGCACGCCGTCGCTGATGGATCCGGCGACCGTCGATGCAATCCTGAACGGGATTGCTAGCCATTGGCACGTGCCGGATGGCATCGAGATCACGATGGAGGCCAATCCATCGAGCGTCGAGGCAACGCGCTTCCACGGCTATCGTGCCGCCGGCGTCAACCGCGTCTCGCTCGGCGTACAGGCGCTCAATGATCGCGACCTGAGATTCCTGGGGCGTCTCCACAATGTCGAGGACGCGCTGAAGGCGGTCCGGTTGGCGCGGGAAATTTTTCCGCGCATGTCTTTCGACCTGATCTATGCCCGCCCGAACCAGACCGTCGAGGAGTGGGAGCGCGAACTGAAGGAGGCGGTCTCCTATGCGGTCGACCATCTCTCGCTCTATCAATTGACGATCGAGGAAGGCACGCCCTTCTACGGACTACACAAGGCCGGGAAGCTCGTCGTTCCGGACGGCGAGCAGTCGGCCGTGCTCTATGAGGCGACGCAGGAGATTACCGCGGCAATCGGCATGCCGGCCTATGAAGTGTCCAATCACGCACGGCCGGGGGCGGAAAGCCGGCACAATCTCACCTATTGGCGTTATGGCGACTATGCGGGTATCGGCCCCGGCGCCCATGGACGGCTGACGATCGGCGGCGCCAAGGTGGCGACAGCGACGGAACGAAAGCCCGAAGAATGGCTCCGCCTCGTCGAAGAGCACGGCCATGGCATGATCGAGCGCGAACTGCTGGACCTTGAAGCCCAGGCCGACGAACTCCTGTTGATGGGCCTTCGGCTCAGGGAAGGTGTGGATCTCGCTCGCTGGCAGAGCCTTTCCGGCCGCGATCCCGATCCGGATCGTGAACAGTTCCTGATCGAACACGGTTTCATCGAACGGCTCGGCAATTCGCGGCTGCGCTGCACGCCGGCCGGCATGCTGATCCTCGACGCGGTGGTCGCCGACCTCGCCTGCTGACACGAAACCGGGATGCGAGGGCGGTCAATCATGTGTCTCGCCGAAGAGCGGCGTCGCCAGCATCGAAGGCCTTTGCTCGAATTCGTTGATCCATCGACTTAGCTTCGGCCGAGCGCGAAACGACGGCAAGTCGCGGAACTCCATCCAGGAGAGGGTCGTCGCCAGCGCGATATGACCGACATGAAGCGGCACCGTCGGGTCCAGCGCGGTTTCCAGCCAGTCATAGGTAGCTTCGATTTTTTCGACGAGACCGTCGCGAAGTGTCGCGTAGCGCAGCTGTTCCGGCCGTCGGGCTGTCTCCCAACGGAGATTGATCGCGGTTTGCGCCAGCCCTTGCGCGACCGACTGCAGAACCAAGGCGTTCCAGCGGACCTCGCCACTTTCTGGAATGAGCCTCCTGCCGTCATGAAGAGTGTCGAGATAAGCACATATCACATCGGAATCGAAGATCGCTGGTCCGCCTGCGCGAAGCAGCACGGGAACCTTTCCGAGTGGGTTTTCGGCATAAACCCGCTCATTGCGTCGTGTCGGGCTCGTTTCGTGGTGAATGACCTCGATCCGGCCCGCAAGCCCGGCTTCGTGGGCGAAAACGAGTGCCTTGCGCGCAAAGGGCGAATGGGTTTGGTAGTAAAGGATCATATTGGCTCGCTCGACAGGATCGGAGAGTTGCCCGCGAGGGTAGTGCATGAACCGCGAAAATTGCGCTCTGTTCCGGCGCGCACTTTGCAAGTTCGTTTCGTGCGGGCCAAGAATGATGCTTGTCCCGCACGTTGCCTGCTCGTTGGCCAGAATCGGCAGGCCGCTGCGTCAATCCTTTTTGACTGGCGCGACAATTGCCCAAAGGACGCCGAAGGGATCGCGGAGCTGGCCATAATAGTCGCCCCAGAAGGCGACCGCCAAAGGCATCGTCACCTCTGCCCCCGCGGCGACGGCGCGCTTCCACCAGAAATCCGCGTCGTCGACGACGAGATGCAGGACGACGCCTTCCTGCGGCTTCCAGGGATAGCCGAATTCAGGGAACGGATCGTTCAGCATCAGCGCGCCGCCATTGATCGTCAGATGGCAGTGGATGAGGCGTTTGCCGTCCTCGGCATATCTGCGGTCCACCTCCCTGGCGCCGAAGGCACGGCCGTAGAATTCCGCCGTGGCATTCGCGTCCTGGACGTTAAGATAGGCGATGACGCCAGCCATCGGTGGGCGCGATGGAGCCTGCCAATCGACCTCTGACTTCGGATCGAGATCGATCGCCGCCTTGAAGCTCCCGTCCATGTAGAAGGGCACCGATTCGTGCTGGTGGGCGATCTTCCATCCGTTCTCGGTGCGCCTCAAACCCAGCGTCTGGCGAAACCAGAGCGCTGCCTTTTCACCGTCCAGCTTCTCGCCTGAGAGATGGGTGAGCGCCGTCGCGAAGGCGACGTCGCCGCCTGCCGAAATTTCCAGTTCCTGAAGCTGGTAGCCGAGCGGCCCTTTCCAGGTCGAGAACCACTGCTCAAGGCCCTCGGCGCCCGCTGCCGTTTCCTTAAGAGGTGGCGCCAGCGAATAGACGAGGCAATCCTGCGTACCGTGGGCAAGCACGCGACGCGCGTCTTTCTCGCGCATGGCGCCTGCCCAATCCTCGATCACCGCACGGATCTCGTCGGCGGCGGCAGTTCTCGTTCCGATGTCGGACATGGTTCATCTCCTTCGATCTTTGTGCCTGCAAGACGCAAGGCGCTGTCGGCCACCGCCCGTTCGCGTCAGAGGTTTGCGACAAGCGCGGCGAGCTGGTCGGCGCATTGACCCCAGCCCTCGTGAAAGCCCATCTTTTCGTGCGCCTCCCGGTCCGCCGCGCTCCAGTGGCGGGCGCGGGCCGTGTAGCGGGTCTTGCCGTCTTCATCCTCGAAGGTCAGGATCGCCGTCATGAAGGGTTTCTCCGAAGGCTTCCAGGCTTCCGTATATGCGTCGGTCAGCACCAGCTTCTCGTTCGGAACAACCTCCAGATAGACGCCCTGATTGGGATAGAGTTCGCCCTCCGGGGAGCGCATAACGAACCGGTTGGTACCGCCTGACCTGACATCGAGCTCCGCTTCCGTGATCGTCCACGGCAAGGGTGCAAACCATTGCTTCAAGAGTTCGGCATCCGTGAAGGCGCGATAAACCTTTTCGCGTGGCGCATCGATAAGGCGGGTGAGCACCAGTTCGCGCTCGTCGGCGGGCTTGATGTCGGTCGCTGCAGTCATTTCCAATTCCTCCGTGGTGGTTTCGGTCTAAGGACGACGCGGAAAATCAGAGTCCGACAGTGACAGCCGAATTTTTATTGTTTTTCCTCGGCAAGGTCCGTTTCCGCCGCAAGATGATCGAGCTGCATGCGGATATAGGCGGCCTCCGCCGCATTGGTCGCAAGCGCAATGGCGCGGTCGAATGCAACGCGCGCCTCGCAGACGCGGCCCATCTGCTTAAGCAGGGCCCCGCGCAGACCGTGATAGTAAAAATAGCCGGACAGCCTTTCGCGAAGCGGATCGACCAGTGCCAGTGCCGCTTCCGCCCCCTTGCGCTTCGACACTGCGACGGCGCGGTTGAGGGTGACGACGGGCGACGGTTGCAGACGTTCGAGCGTCTGATAGAGCAGATCAATCTCCTCCCAGTCCGTCAGTTCGGGACGCTCGGCGCGCGCATGAAGCGCGGCAATCGCCGCTTGAACCTGGTAGGGGCCGGGGCGCCCGTGCCGCATGGCCTTGTCGATCATCGCGAGCGCCTCGGTGATCATCCCCCTGTTCCACAGCCGCCGGTCCTGATCTTCGAGCAGGACGATGGCGCCGTGGGCATCGAAGCGCGCCCTGGCACGCGAATGCTGAAGCAGGAGCAGCGCCGTCAGGCCCATGATTTCCGGTTCGGCCGGAAACAGCCTGAGGAGCAGCCGGGCGAGCCGGATCGCTTCGTCGCATAGATCCGCCGACACGCCCTGCGGGCCATTCATCGCCGAATAGCCCTCGTTGAAGACGAGGTAGATCATCGTCGCGACCGCCGCGAGCCGCTCGGCGCGATCGGCGGCATCGGGCGTCTCGAAGGGAATGCCGGCCGCCGCGACGCGCGCCTTGGCGCGGGTAATGCGCTGCTCCATCGCCGCCTCGCTGACCAAGAAGGCGCGCGCGATCTGCCTGACGGAAAGGCCGGAGACAACCCGGAGCGCCAATGCGATCTGCTGGGTCGTCGGCAGGGCCGGATTGCTGCAGACGAAGAGCAGACGAAGGATGTCGTCGCGGTAATGCGAGCCGTCGAGGCGGTCAGCGAGCTCGCTCTCCCGGTCTTCGAGGTCCGACAGCAGTTCCTCCGGCGGCAGCACCGTCTCGCGCGCCTGGCGCCGCACCTTGTCGATGCCGCTGTTGCGGCCGACGAAGATCAGCCAGGCGGCGGGATCCCGCGGCGGGCCACTCTTCGGCCAGGCCTTCAATGCCCGGATGCAGGCCTCCTGGAAGGCCTCCTCGGCCATGTCGAGATTGCGAAAATAGCGCAGAAGCGCGCCCATCGCCTGCGGCCGGGCAGATACCAGAGCGAGGTCGATCCAGGCAGTGTCTGTCATGAGGGAAGCTCACCGGGCTTAAAGAGAGAAAGCGGGCGGATCTCGTAAGAGCCCGCGCTTGGATTGGCGGCACTGAGCTCGCGGGCGAAATCGAGGGCCTCGTCGAGCGATCCGCAATCGATCAGATAAAAGCCGAGCAGCTGCTCCTTGGTTTCGGCGAAAGGGCCGTCGATGACAATTGTCTCGCCGGCGGCGTGGCGCAGCGTGGTAGCGGCCGTCGTCGGCAGGAGGCGCGCAACCGGTCCAAGCTTGCCGGCTTCGACATACTTGCGCTGGACGGCGGTAAGGTCGCGCATGACCTTGTCGTCCTCCTCCTTGCTCCAGGCGCTCGTGACACTTTCATCGTTGTAGCAAAGCACCGCATAAAGCATTGAAATCTCCTCGGCTGGTCTGAAGACGAATGGAGCTAGTGATAGCCGACAAGCGAGGCGAAAAAAATGTATCGATTGCGGAATTGGCCCGCCGGCGAGTGAGGAAAGCGCGCATGGTCTTGCGCGCGCATCCCGCTCTGCAGCAAGCGCGCAACAAAAAGGCCCGGCGGAGCCGGGCCAGTTCGTAAGCGTCAGCCTACAGAATGCTTATTCGTTGATCAGCCGCTTCAAGAGTTCGATCTCATGGCTGAGCTTCGTGTCAGCGGCGATCATCTCCTCGATCTTGCGCACCGCATGCAAGACGGTCGTGTGATCGCGACCGCCAAAGCGCCGGCCGATTTCCGGGAAAGAGCGGGGCGTCAGGGTCTTCGACAGATACATGGCGATCTGGCGCGGCTTGACGATGACGCGGGTGCGGCGGTTCGACACCAGTTCCTGGCGCGAAACGTTGTAGTGCTTGGCGACGACGCGCTGGATGTCTTCGATGCGCACTCGCCGTGGCTCGCCGGCGTTGACCAGATGGCCGAGCAGTTCGTCGACGCGCTCGATCGAGAGCTGAGGCTCGAAGGAGCGGCGGAAGAGCAGCTGGTTGAAAGCCCCCTCCAGTTCGCGGCCGCTGGCCGTGACGTTGCGCGCCACATGGCACAGGATATCGGTCGGAATATCGAGCGATGCGTCATCCTGGCGAGCGGCCTCGAGCCGCCGCTTCAGCATCTCCAGACGCATTTCGTAATCCGGACCTTCCATCTCGATCGCAACACCGCCCTGAAGCCGCGAGCGAACGCGACTGTCGAGCGATTCCAGCTCCCACGGTGCGCGGTCGGCAGCGACCACGACCTGCTTGGCCGAATCGAGCAGCATGTTCAGAAGATGGCAGAACTCGTGCTGGATCGACTTGCCCTGCAGGAACTGCATGTCATCGATCACCAGAAGATCGATATTGCGCAGCGATTCCTTGAGAGACAGAGCATCATTGTCGCGGATCGCCGTCGCGAAGCGCCACATGAAATATTCCGCCGTCAGATAGACGACGCGTGGCGCCCGCGCGCTCTGCAGAGCGGCAATCGCAATCGCCTGCAGGAGATGCGTCTTGCCGAGTCCGACACTCGAATGAATGAAGAGCGGATTGAAGCGCACCGCGCCGGCACCAGCCTCGGCGATGGTGCGTGCGGCGGCGAGCGCCACCCGGTTCGACGAGCCTTCGACGAAACTGTCGAAATTGTAGCGCTGATCGAGCGGCGAGCCGAAAAGCGGCGCCTGGGCCGGTTTCTGGACCGCCGCCACCGCCGCCGCGGCGACCGAGGCAATCGGCTGGGCCGCTGCCGGACGACGTGCCGGGGCCGCCGGAGCCGTTTCTGCCGCAGCCGGCATCGCTTCTTCGTGGGAACCCGGGCGGGCACCGCGCGTGGCGGTGCGGACGAGGATTTCCACTTTCAGAATTTCGCCGTCTTCCTGCTGGAACAGGCTGGTGATGAGATCGAGATATCGGTTGTTGATCCAGGACTTCAGAAACGTCGTGGGCACCGAAAGGCGTACAACGCTCTTGGAAATCGAATGGAGCTTGAGACGTCCAAACCAGCTTGCGAAGACATCCGGACCGACTTGAGCTTTCAAACGCTGACTTACGCGCTCAAAAAGTGCGTCATGCCGCATGTCCTGTTTTTCCCCCGCCGCCTGAGACTGATTGCTTCCGGCCTGACGCGCGTCAGGTGCCGTCGCCAAATTCATCTGCATGTTGCCGCCTTCCAAATTCATGCTCCGATGCCGTCATTGCTGCCGGCCTCATCTCTTATGCCCGCCTGGCACGGCCACCTTCAAAGCCATGCCGCGCCCGACGGACGCCCTGTCGCACCGAAAGCCGGGCTCCTCATATCCCGTTCCGGTGCGCGCTGCGCTCATCCGCTCGCTTTCGTGAGCGAATGTCCCCTCGCGCCTCGCCTTTACCGACTCCACCCGGCTGTTTTCAAGCCGCGTCAGAGTCGCATTCCTCGCCGGCTGCGCCGCACCCTCGTACGAAGCGGGCAGCCCACCTGTCTCCTTCTTTCCTGGAACGCCTTCCGGCGTCCTCCCATTGCCCGGCCACCCACTCAACCAAAAGACGAAAGATCCTCGTTCCGGAACGAAACGTCGGTCCGGTTTTTTTATCTCGACTTGTATGATTGAACGACGTGGAATGACCCCGCCACAGAGAACAGAAAGCTCGAAGCCACCTCTATCGAAATGGCCCTGTTCTTCCCTTTACAGATATGATCCGTGTCCCCTGTGCGAGGCATTTAGGCAGGATCGTTGGGCAAGATCAATCGCGAATTTTACCGACCGTTAAACGCCGCCGGTTGACTCTCTCGCCGCCTTTTGCTTGCCGCATTCTGAGTCCATCAAGAATCGCTGTTGAATCAAGGGTTTTGATTTGCGCGCGCTTGCTTAGCTGGCGAAAAAGAAAAAAAATAAAAATTCGCTTGACTCGCTTCGGACCCCGCTTGTCCCCGATCTTCGACGACACTCGCGCAAAGACCTCGCGTAAGCCATTGAAATTGCATCAAAAATTTTGTCATCGCAGTGACATACGCCAAAACTGGCGATTTGCCGATTGCCGTGACAGAAGTATGAATCCGAAAAGCCCGGCGCAAGGGCCGGGCGTTTCTTCAACAGATTTTTATTTAGCCGGATTAGGCCGAAAGGGCTTTCACGCGCTGTGCAAGGCGGGAAACCTTGCGCGATGCCGTGTTGGCATGCAGCACACCTTTGGTGGCGGCGCGCATCAGTTCCGGCTGCGCTGCCTTGAGGGCGGCAGCGGCGACTGCCTGATCGCCGGAGGCGATGGCTTCTTCCACCTTGCGGATGAAGTTGCGGACGCGCGAACGACGGGCCTTGTTCACTGCGGTGCGGCGTGCGATCTTGCGGGTCGCCTTTTTCGCCGAAGTTGTATTGGCCATTGATGCCTCTCTTCGAAAACTGACATGAACTCCGCCTTCGCCGTGCCGGGTCACTGCGACCTGTCATCCAAAGCAATTCGGGAGCATTATCGGAAAGCCTCAGAAAGCGGCGTTCCAAACTGAGGGCGGCGTATAGCTGGAAACCGCCCTCTCGTCAACGCGCAAAATTGAGAAAACTGCGCGGTTTGCGCGCGTCACTTATGCTTGAATTCGGCTTTGCGCTTTCCGACGAAGGCGGCCATCCCCTCCTTCTGATCCTCGGTCGCAAAGAGCGACTGGAAAAGCCGCCGCTCGAAGCGCAGGCCTTCGGCCAGGGTAACCTCCAGCGAGCGGTTGACCGCCTCCTTGGCCATCATCACCGCCGGCAGCGAGAAGGCGGCGATCTTTTCTGCGGCAGCGAGCGCTTCCTCCATCAGTTTTTCAGGTGCCACCACACGCGAAACGAGTCCCGACCGCTCGGCTTCCGCCGCATCCATCATCCGGCCCGTGAGCACCAGATCCATGGCCTTCGCCTTGCCGACGGCGCGCGTGAGGCGCTGCGAGCCGCCCATGCCCGGAATGACGCCGAGGGTAATCTCCGGCTGGCCGAACTTCGCCGTCTCCGACGCAATGATGATGTCGCACATCATCGCGAGCTCGCAGCCGCCGCCGAGTGCAAAGCCGGAAACGGCGGCAATCAGCGGCTTGCGGGCGCCGGCCACCCGCTCCCAGCCGCCGAGAAAATCGCCAAGATAGGAATCGACGAAATCGAGCGCCTGCATCTCCTTGATATCGGCACCGGCCGCGAATGCACGCTCCGAACCGGTCAACACGATCGCGCCGATGTCCTTGTCGGCGTCCAAGACCTTGAACGCAGCATCGAGCTCCCGCATCACGGTCGAATTCAGCGCGTTCAGGGCCTGCGGGCGGTTGAGCGTGATCACGCCCACGCGTCCGCGCGTTTCGACCAGCAACGTCTCGTAACTCATTCTTGATCTCCTCCGTTCGGAGGCGCCCGATCGAGCGCCCTATTTCTGGCAGCGCGGGCAGTAGAAGGTCGAACGCCCGGCATGAACGATGCGGGCGACGGTACCGCCACAGCCCGGCTTGCGGCAAGCCTCGCCTTCACGATCGTAGACCGAAAAGGAATGCTGGAAGTAGCCGAGCGAGCCGTCCGCCTGGATGTGGTCCTTCAAGGACGAGCCGCCGGCGGCGATGGCGTCGGCAATCACCTCGTGGATCGCCTGTGTCAACGTCACCAGGCCTTGCTTCGCGCGCCCGCGCTTGTCCACCAGCGAGCCGGCGGGGCGGGAGGGCGACAGGTCCGACCGCCACAGCGCTTCGCAAACGTAGATATTGCCAAGGCCGGCAACGATCTTCTGGTCCAGCAGCGCTGCCTTGAGCGGCTGCGCCTTGCCGGCAAAGCGCTGGGCGAGGTAGGCGGCATCAAGCGCGTTGCCTGTCGGCTCCTGGCCGAGGTCGCGGAAGAACACGTGATCGGCGATCCCGTCGCGCCGGGCGAGATCCATGAAGCCGAAGCGGCGCGGGTCGTTGTAGATCACGCGCGCGGGGCCGGATCGGCCGTTGAGATGGAAAATCACATGGTCGTGCTTCACGTCCTTGCCGCGGGGATGATGGAACGCGCCCGGTGTCGCCGGATCGTCGCCGGCCTCGATCCGGAAAGAACCGGACATGCCGAGATGCGCGATGATGACATCGCCGCCTTCGAGATCGATCATCAGATATTTGGCGCGGCGCGACAGGGAAACGATGCGGCGCCCGGAGACCGAAGCTGAAAAATTGTCGGGAAAGGGAAAGCGCAGGTCCGGCCTGCGCAACTCGGCCCGCACGAGAAGCGCCCCCTCCATGGTCGGCGCCAGCCCCCGCTTCACCGTCTCGACCTCGGGCAATTCCGGCATTGTTCGTCTTCCCTGTTGCGCTCGCGCACCGGTCGTGCGCGGCATTCCCTTCACGGCATTGATGTCCTATAGGGATGCAGCGATTTGAAAGTGTTACAGCGACCTCGTGCGTCCGAAAGACGCACGAGGCTGTAGGCCGCAGCCATCCTCACCGCTGAGATAGCGCGGATGGGGCGATTTCGCTATGGTGCCGGCAAATTTGGTTGAAGTGGAGTTTCGTAATGACAGATGAGCGCGTATCGGCCAATGGGGGCATGGAAACCTCCTTCGGCTTTCGCGAGGTCGGCGCGGGCGAAAAGCAGCCGCTCGTCAACGATGTCTTCCACAAGGTCGCCAAGCGCTACGACATCATGAACGACGTGATGTCGGCCGGGCTTCACCGTGTCTGGAAGGATGCAATGATTGCGGCGCTCAATCCGCCGCGTCGGGAAAGCTATCGGGTGCTGGATGTGGCGGGCGGCACCGGCGACATCGCGTTTCGCATCGTCGAAGCCTCCGATCGCAAGGCCCATGCGACCGTGCTCGATATCAACGGCTCGATGCTCGCCGTCGGCGCCGAACGGGCAAGCAAGAAGAAGCTTTCGCCCAATCTCGACTTCGTCGAGGCCAATGCCGAAGACCTGCCTTTCGCTGCGAATTCCTTCGACGCCTACACGATTGCCTTCGGTATCCGTAACGTGCCGCGCATCGACGTGGCGCTCAAGGAGGCCTATCGCGTCTTGAAGCGCGGCGGACGGCTGCTGGTGCTCGAGTTTTCCGACGTCGAGATGCCGCTGCTTGACCGTTTCTATGACGCCTGGTCGTTCAATGCGATTCCCAAATTCGGCAAACTGATCACGGGTGACGATGCGCCCTACCAGTATCTGGTCGAATCGATCCGGAAGTTCCCCAACCAGCGCGATTTCGCCGCGATGATCAAGGATGCCGGCTTTTCACGCGTCTCGTTCACCAATTATACCGGCGGTATCGCGGCACTTCATTCCGGCTGGAAAATCTGAACGCAATGAGCACGCCTGGAGCATATTTTCGCCTCGTGCGGATCGGCTGGGTCCTTGCGCGCGAGGACGCCTTTTCTGCCGTTCCGTCCGAGCATCTTCCTCCGCTGGCACGCTTCGTGCAGCGGCTCGCAGGACTGCTTGCCCGCCGCAGGGCCCGGCTTGAGGCACGCAGCGGTCGTCTTGCCCGCGCCGTCGAACGGCTTGGCCCCTCCTATGTCAAGGTCGGCCAGTTCCTGGCGACGCGCCCGGATGTCGTTGGTGCCGAGCTCGCCGCCGATCTCTCACTCTTGCAGGACCGGATGGCGACGTTTCCTGAAAGCGACGCCAGGGCCGCGATCGAAGGCTCGCTCGGCCGATCGGTCGATGCGCTTTTTGCCGAATTTTCCGAGCCGATGGCGGCCGCCTCGATCGCCCAGGTCCACCCCGCCGTCGTCCTGCGCGACGGCAAGCGCGAAAAGGTGGCCGTCAAAGTCATCCGGCCCGGCGTGCGCCAGCGCTTTGCCGCCGACATCGAGGCCATGTACCTGGTCTCCCGCATGCAGGAGCGGTTTCTTCCCTACACGCGGCGGCTTAGGCCCGTCGAGGTGACAAAGACGCTGGAGCAGACGACCAAGGTCGAAATGGACCTGAGGCTCGAGGCCGCAGCTCTTTCCGAACTCGGAGAAAACACCAAAGAGGATTCCGGTTTTCGCGTGCCCAAGGTCGACTGGGAACGCACTGGCCGCGACGTCGTCACCATGGAATGGATCGACGGCGTGAAGATGTCCGACATCGAAGGACTGAAGCGAGCCGGCCACGATCTCAACCGGCTCGCCGAAACGCTCATCCAGTCCTTCCTGCGGCACACGCTGCGTGACGGTTTCTTCCATGCCGACATGCACCAGGGCAATCTGTTCGTCGACGACGCCGGCCACATCGTCGCCGTCGACATGGGCATCGTCGGGCGGCTCGGAAAAAAGGAACGCCGCTTCCTCGCCGAGATCCTTTACGGCTTCATCATGCGCGACTACCAGCGCGTCGCCGACGTGCATTTCGAGGCGGGTTACGTTCCATCCCATCACGACGCCGCGAGCTTTGCCCAGGCGATCCGCGCGATCGGCGAGCCGATTCACGGCCAGCCGGCCGAGACCATCTCGATGGCGAAGCTCCTGACGCTGCTCTTCGAGGTTACCGAGCTCTTCGACATGCAGACGCGCCCCGAACTGGTGATGCTGCAGAAGACGATGGTCGTCGTTGAAGGTGTGGCCCGCACGCTCAACCCGCGTTTCAACATGTGGAAAGCGTCGGAACCGGTCGTCGGCAAATGGATCCGCGACAATCTCGGCCCGAAGCGCATTGTCGCCGATCTGCGCGACGGCCTGCATGCGGCGCTCCGGGTTGCCGAGGCAGTGCCAGAGATCGCCGCCCGGACCGAGCGATTCTCATCGGAACTCATGGCGATGAGCGAAAACGGCCTGCGCTTCGATGCCGAGACCGCGCAGGCGATCGGAAAGGCCGAGGCACGCCACACGCGCTCTGGCCGCGTCGCGCTCTGGATTATCGCGGCGACGCTCATCTATATCGCCTGGCAGCTCGGATGATAGGCAGTAATCGCCCCTCTCTTCGGATTTAACCCGAGGACTAACCCTCTCCCCGCCGGCGCAGGGGATTTGAGAGGGCGCCACTGTCTCCCGCCCCCCGGCGGACCCCACAAGGGGAGAAGGTGGCGACCGCTGCGGAAACTTTGTCCCTCACTTGCGATCCCCCTTCCGATTCTTCGCATCCTGAAGTAGCATCCGGCCATGGATAGTCGTTTTGCGCTCGTGCCGATGGTGACCACGCACACCCCAGGGTGTGCGGGGAGCCTGTTGCGCTAAGCGGCCGTCTCCACGCCAACCCTGCCGAGGTAAGCAGGGTTCGGCGCTGTTTCCTCGGCCTCACATCTTGAGGAGAGAGGAAACGATGACCCCTATCCAACCCGAATTGCTGATCCGCGCCGCGTCCGCTGACGACTGGGAGGCCCTCGCCGCCTTGCGGGACTTGCCCGGCGTTCGCCGAGGCACACTCAGACTGCCCTTCGCGCCGCCGGAACAGACCCGAAAATGGCTCGAAAACCTCACCGAAACCGACATGGTTATCGTTGCCGAACTGGAGGGGCGCATCGTCGGGTTGGCTGGCCTGCATCGTCACAGGGGACGGCGGCAGCATGCGGCGGATCTTGGCATGAGCGTGCATGACGATTACCGGCGGCGCGGTATCGGCAGGGCCTTGCTCAACGCCCTGATCGACGCGGCCGACCGGTGGCTCGGCATTTCCCGCATCGAGTTGACGGTCTTCACCGACAATGAAGCGGCGATCGCGCTCTATCGCCAGGCAGGTTTCGAGACCGAGGGCCTACTGAAATCCTACGCGCTGCGGGACGGCGCGCTTGCCGACGTGCTAGCCATGGCGCGACTACACCCATGACGGGACGCCGCCTTCAGGCGGCCGCGGCAGGCGACGGTCTCAGAGTTTTGCGAGCGACCACCGAACTGCCATGTCATTCGTCAACCGGGAGGGAACACATGCAGCACGAAACTCCTCTTCTTTCGGCCGGTGCCCTCATCCGACAGGCGGGACGGGCGTGCTTTCATCGGCTCGTGAGCACCACCCCTGCGCTTGTCCAGGTGCGTTCGGGAACCAAGGTGGTGATCATACGCGATACCCCTTTGCGCTTCACAGCCGGCGACTTTGGCCTGTTGCCCGATCATCAGCCCATGACGATCGAAAACATTCCCAATGCAGCGCAGAACTACGAAGCCCGCGCCCTGCCCATTTCACGCCACTTGTTTGAAGAGACCTACGCGCGCCTGGCTTCCGTCGCGCCTCCTCGGACGCCACTTGCGATGAAGGCCGTGGACCTGCCGGGCGAAGCGGTCGCGCTGTTTGACTTCTGGTGCTCGCCGGAAAATCTCGCGACACTCCCCAGTGCCGTCGCCACGGTCCGCTTGATGGAACTCATAACCTGGTTTGCGCTCAGCGGCGCCGTGTTGGGCAACCGGGGAAGCCTGCTTCTGCAGGATCGCCTGCGTCAGATGATCGAGACCGACCCCGCCCACGGCTGGACTTTGGGCCATGCCGCGTCCGCCTTCCACATGAGCGAGGCCACGCTCCGGCGGAAGTTGGCGGCGGAGAACACCAGCTTCACCGAGACATTGAGCGACACGCGCATGACGCGGGCGCTGGCGCTCCTGCAGACGACAATGTTGTCTATTGCAAACATTGCCCAGGAAGTGGGCTACGATTCGCCGTCCCAATTTGCCGCACGGTTCAAAGATCGCTTTGGCGTCAATCCGCGCGACGTGCGGGGAGGTTCCGCGATATTTGAGCGGATCGGGACAGAAGTTGCGCATATCGGGGCAGACAAAATTTCTGCCTGACGTAGGCTTGCTTCATTGGCAACTACAGGAAAATACCTATGCGCCTCATCACAACACTTCTCACCTTGAGCTTTCTCGGCACCACCGCCGCGCACGCCGAGATGAAACTGACCTCGAAAGACCTGACAGCAGGCAAGCCGATGGCCGATGCGCAGGTCTTCAACGGCTTCGGCTGCAGTGGGAAGAATACCTCACCACATCTGGCATGGTCGGGTGCGCCGCCGGGTACCAAGAGTTTCGCGGTCATGGCTTATGATCCCGATGCACCCACGGGTTCTGGCTGGTGGCACTGGACCGTGTTCAACCTGCCCGCCGACGCCACCGAGATCGCGACCGGGGCAAGCGGAGACAAGAAGCTTCTCGCAGGCGCGGTTGAGGGCCGCACCGATTTCGGCATGTCCGGCTACGGTGGCGCGTGCCCGCCTGAAGGTCACGGACCACACCGCTACCAGTTCACGGTCTATGCATTATCCCAGGACAAGCTCCCCCTCGATGAAAATGCCCCCGCCGCCATGGTTGGCTTCTTTGTCCGGGCCAATGCACTGGACCAAGCGACGATCGAGGTCACGTACGAGCGCTGATCTGCGCTGCCCCGCGGCGCATTTCCCGCCACGGGGCAAGTTCTTGGCGGTCCGCATCGGCGGCCCCGCATCCCGAACCTGGCCATAGCAAACCTCCATGCCGAGACCGAACGCGGCGCCCCCGGGGCTTTCTCTTTGAATCCACCAGTGAATTTTCCGACTTGTGCGACACGCGGTCGCCCTGCCATTTTCCCTCTGCTTCATTGACGACATCGTCCAGGCGCGGTCCAACAATGCGAGCAGCGACAATCAGGTGGGAGGATCGGATCATGGATCTCGGTATCGCAGGAAAACGGGCGCTCGTGCTTGGCGGGAGCAAGGGACTTGGACGCGGCATCGCCGAAGCACTGGCGGCCGAAGGCGTTGCCGTTGCGCTGACCGGCCGGGACGAAGAGGCAGCCGGCAAGGTCGCGGCCGAGATCGGGTCGACCGCTGCGGGGTTTTCGCTCGACCTTACGAAACCGGAAACGATCGACGTTTTTCTGGACCGACTGGCCGCAAAATTCGGCTTGGTCGACATTCTGGTCCTGAACGGCGGCGGACCACCGCCGACGCGTGCGGCCGACATCGATGCCGATTTCTGGCGGACACAATTCGAGGCGATGGTGCTGGCAGGCATGCGCATCACCCATCGCCTGCTGCCGGCAATGCGCGAGCGCCGCTTCGGCCGCATCATCGCGGTCGCCTCGACCAGCATTCGCGAGCCGATCCCCGGCCTCACCGCCTCCAATGCCTTGCGCAGCGCGCTTGCCGGTTGGATGAAGACGCTTGCGGGCGAGGTTGCGGCCGACGGCGTCACCGTCAACATGCTGCTGCCGGGGCGGCTGGCGACCGATCGCACGCTTTCCTTCGACCGCATGGACGCGGAAAGCGAAGGGGTCACGGTGGAGACCGTCGCCGCGCGCAGCCAGTCGGAAATCCCGATCGGCCGCTACGGCACGCCCGCGGAATTCGGTGCGGCTGCCGCTTTCCTTGCGAGCCGCCAGGCGGCCTATGTTACAGGTATCGCGCTGCCGGTCGACGGCGGGCTCAGCCGATCGATGCTATGAGCGCTCTCGCGGCCGCGCAGCAGGCACTGGGGTAGGAGCAGGAATATGGATGAGGAACAACGCTTTCTGCGCGAGGCCGTGTCGCTCGCGCGCAGCAATATGGAAAACGGCGGCCGCCCTTTCGGCGCCGTCGTGGTCAAGGATAGCGTGGTGATCGCGACGGGCGTCAACGAGATGGCTCGGACCGGCGACCCGACTTCGCATGCGGAGCTCAATGCACTGCGTGCAGCGGCCAAGGCTCTTCAGTCGCTGCGGCTCGAGGGCTGCACGGTCTACGCCAGCGGCCAGCCATGCCCGATGTGCCTTGCCGCAATGCGCATGGCCGGCATCAACGAGATCAGCTACGCCCATTCGAATACGCAAGCGGAGCCTTACGGACTGTCGACTTCGGCGATCTACGCGGAACTCGCCAAGCCAGTCACGGAACAGGCGATGCGGTTTCGCCATGTGCCGCTCGAGGTGCAGGATGCGGTGCCGCTTTACGCCGAGTGGCAGAAGCGGCAACAGACAAGTTAGCCGCTCACCGGCTCCAATTGCGCGCGACAGGCCCGTCGGGTAGGGTCGCGATCAAAGAACCAGGAGCGGCCAAGAGCCGAAGCGGAATGACACTTTCCGACAAGCGCATACTTCTCATCATTTCCGGCGGCATTGCCGCCTACAAGAGCCTCGACCTCATTCGCCGCCTGCGTGAGCGCGGTGCCGAGGTCCGGCCGGTGATGACGGCGGCTGCGCAGCAGTTCGTGACGCCGCTGGCCGTCGGCGCCCTTTCCGCCTCCCATGTCTTTACCGACCTTTTCTCGCGTGAGGACGAGCAGGATGTCGGCCATATCCGGCTGGCTCGCGAATGCGATCTCGTCGTCGTTGCTCCGGCGACCGCCGATTTGATGGCCAAGATCGCGAGCGGGCTTGCTAACGACCTCGCCTCGACCATCCTTCTTGCGACCGACCGCCCCGTGCTGCTCGCTCCGGCGATGAACCCGAAAATGTGGGCGCATCCGGCGACGCGCCGCAACCGCAAAACACTAGCAGGCGACGGCGTTCGTTTCGTCGGGCCTGCCGCAGGCGAAATGGCCGAAAGCGGTGAAGCCGGCGAAGGCCGGATGGCCGAGCCGCTCGAGATCGTCGCCGCCGTCGAGGAACTCTTGAAGGGCGGACAAAGACCCTTGGCGGGGCGAAAGGCCATCGTCACCTCCGGACCGACGCATGAGCCGATCGACCCGGTGCGCTACATCGCCAACCGCTCTTCCGGCAAGCAAGGCCACGCGATTGCCGCGGCGCTCGCGAAACTTGGAGCGGAGGTCACGCTTGTTTCCGGTCCGGTGACGATTCCCGATCCCGCCGGCGTTCGCGTTGTCCACGTGGAGCGCGCCGAGGAAATGCGCGATGCGGTGCTTGCGGCGCTTCCGGCCGATGTTGCCGTCATGGTCGCGGCGGTTGCGGACTGGCGCGTTGCCTCCGCCGCCGGCAACAAGATCAAGAAGAAACCGGGCGAGGCCCCTCCTCCGCTCCAGCTTGCGGAAAACCCCGATATTCTGAAGACGATCGGCCATCACCCCTCCCGGCCAAAGCTGGTGATCGGCTTTGCCGCCGAGACGGAAAACGTCGCCGAGAACGGTCGCGCCAAGCTGGAACGGAAAGGCGCCGATTACATTCTCGCGAACGACGTTTCGCCCGCGACCGGCATCATGGGCGGCGATCGCAACCGGGTGAAGCTGATCGGCCGCAACGGCGTCGAAGATTGGCCGGACATGGACAAGGAAGACGTAGCGGCAAAGCTTGCCGCGCGCATAGCCGAGGCGCTTTCACGATAGCTTATCGTTGGATTAATGTACTGCCGCGCCTATGCGCTCAATTCGGCGCGTGGCGCATCCGCTACTGCATGCTTCCTTAAATCGGAATCGATTTAAGGACAAAATCATGCAGCCATTCAAATTGTTGCAGCGACTTTAGCGCGTCCGATTGGACGCGCGGCGCTGTAACGGGCCTTCCCGCACCTCGACCTCGGCGGTACCGAAAAGACGCACGTCGACGCCGTTCTCACCTACGATGACCACTGCGCCATCCGGGATCTCGACCCAGGCATTGTCGTCATCGTTGAGCGGTTCGGAGACCAGACAGTAGCCGCCACTCGGTCCCATCGGCGCCGCATAAAGCGTCGGCGCCTTCCAGTCGGTGGCGTAGCGTACCGCATAGAGGTTCCGACCATCGGACAAGGCGGCCGTGAAGCGGACGAGCGGCGGCCGACCGAGACGATCTGCAAGCCGCTCGACGAAGGCCAGCGCCTCGGCAATCGCGCCGAGCGGATCGCGATCGAGGCCGAACTGCAAGGCCAGGAGAAAGAGCAATTCCGAGTCCGTCGTGCCGGTGCGCGCGGCATAGAGATCGTTGTCGAGCATGCTCTCCATCGGCCGGCGCAGATGCTCGAAATCGCTGATCTGGCCGTTATGCATGAAGGACCAGCGCCCGAAGACGAAGGGGTGGCAATTGTCGCGGCGTGTGCCGCCGCCGGTCGCCGCGCGGACGTGGGCAAGGAACAGCGGCGAGCGGATCTGCCGGGCGATGCTCCTGAGATTGCAATCGGACCAGGCGGGAAGGATGTCTCGGTAGCGGCCGGGCTCCGGACGATCGCCGTACCAGGCAATACCGAACCCGTCGCCGTTGGTCGCCGTTTTGGCGCGTGTTGCACAATGGGACTGTTCGATCAGCGAGTGCGCCGGAGAGGTTACCAGTTCCTCGAGATAGAGCGGCTCTCCGCGATAGGCGGCCCAACGGCACATACTTCTTCACTCCGGCTTTTCGAGACGATTCGTTAACCATCGTTACCGGATGTTCCAACGAAACACGGTAAAAATGCGTTAACAAATTCACCCCGTTCTCCGTAGCGGATTCGCCGTACCGGCGCTGTTTCTCGTAGCACATTGCCGGGGCGAGAAGATTTCGAACAAACATTCCATATTGACAATATTCGCACATTTCATTTCATTTCCACGAAGCGCAAAGGGGCCCTTGCCCGGGAGGAATGATATGAGCGGCAAACGCAAACTCGGCGTCGGCCTGATCGGCACGGGCTTCATGGGCAAGGCCCACGCCCTTGGCTTCACGACCGCGACGCGCGTGTTCGATCTTCCCTTTGAGCTGGATCTCGTTTCCGTTGCTGACGTGACAAAGGACAGCGCCGAGGCCGCGCGCGGGCGCCTCGGTTTTCGCAAGGCGACGGCGGACTGGCGGGAGTTGTTGACCGATCCCGATATCGACATCATCGACATCACCACACCGAACCTTCTGCACAAGGAGATGGCGCTTGCGGCGATCGCCCACGGCAAGCACGTCTGTTGCGAGAAGCCTCTGGCGCCAACCGTCGCCGATTGCGCCGAAATGGTCGCCGCCGCCGAAAAGGCCGGCATCGTCACCCAGGTCGGCTTCAACTATCTCAAGAACCCGCTGATCTTCCTCGCCAAGGACATCATCGAAAGCGGCGAGATCGGCGAGATCCGCTCTATGCGCGGGCTTCATGCCGAGGACTTCATGGCGGATGCCAACGTTCCGTGGGGCTGGCGGCTCGATCCGCGCAGCGGCGGCGGTGCGCTTGCCGATATCGGCAGCCACATTATCGCCTCCATGCGCCATCTTGTCGGACCGATCAGGTCGGTACTCGCTGAAACGGTCATCCAGATCCCGGAACGCCCTGTCTCGCCCGGCACGGCCGAAACGCGTACCGTCGAAGTCGATGACATTACACGCGCTTTTGTACGCTTCGAGAACGGCGCGACCGGCAGCTTCGAGGCAAGCTGGATCGCCACCGGCCGCAAGATGCAGCATGACTTCGAAATCTACGGATCGAAGGGCAGTATTGTCTTCACCCAGGAACGGCTGAACGAAATCAAGGTCTACTATGCGGGTGACGACATCCGCAGTCGTGGCTTCCGCACGATCTGGGCCGGACCCGAGCACCCGCCCTACGGCGCCTTCTGCGTGGCGCCCGGCCACCAGATCGGCTTCAATGACCTGAAGGCAATCGAGGTCCACGAATTTCTTGACGCGATCGCCAAGGGCGGCAAGCCGTCGACCGATTTCCGCGAGGGCTACGAGGTCCAGAAGGTGCTATCGGCAACCTACCAGTCGGCCCGGACGAACGAATGGGTCGAAATCGGCTGAGGCTACTCTATCCGACACCTGGGCTGGCTCGTTATTCGCCCCTCACCCTGACCCTCTCCACGCAGGCGGGGCGAGGGGGCGAAGTGGGCGCCGCGGGAGTCCTGCTCCCCGCCTGCGGGGAGAAGGTGGTCGGCAGGTCGGATGAGGGGCGTACATGACGGAAAAATGGAACATCCATTCTACCGCGACCGTCATCAATCGATTAGAATAAGGCAGTGAAACAAGAGGCCGGAGATTCTGAACGATGCCAATGCCGGAGACGACCATGGACGTCCCCCAGGATTTCGAGGCGCTGAAGGCCGTCATTCTCGAGCGCAAGGCGCAACTGCCGAAGCGGCTGAAACAGGTCGCCGCCTATTCGCTCGACAATCCGGACGAGATCGCCTTCGGCACGGCGGCAAGCATTGCGACATCCGCCGACGTCCAGCCGTCGACACTCGTGCGCTTCGCGCAGCATTTCGGTTTCGAGGGTTTTTCGAGCCTGCAGCAGATTTTCCGAGCGCGGCTCAGGGAACGCACGCCCGGATACGAAGAGCGGCTGAGGGCGCTGAGCCAGAACGAACACAGCAAGCTCGAAAGCGGCTCGATCTTCAACGGGTTCGTCGCCGCCGCCCATCGATCGCTGGACAATGTTGCCACATCCGTCGACCCGGAGGCCTTCGAGCGCGCCGTCGACATCCTCGCCAACGCCGACACGATCTATCTCATCGCCAAGCGCCGCTCCTACCCTATTTCCAGTTATATGGCCTACGCCTTCGGCAAGCTGAAAGTGAAGTATCAACACGTCGGGACGGCAGCCGGGATTGACGACGATATGCTGGCCATGGCGACGAAACAGGATGCAGCCTTCGCGGTCAGTTTTTCGCCCTATGCCTCGGAAAGCGCCAGCCAGGCGCGATCCCTCGCCAGCCGAAAGGTGCCGGTCGTGTCGCTTACCGATTCGGCCTTCTCGCCGCTCGCCGAATCGTCGAAGGTCTGGTTCGAACTGGTGGAGGCCGACCATGCCGGCTTCCGTTCCCTTTCCGCCAGCATGGCCTTTGCAATGGCGCTGACGGTGGCGATCGCCGAGAAGCGCCAGCGCCTGACGGACAGCGGCGGTCAATAGAATGAAAATTCCATATTGACGGACCGACGGAACTTATGTTTCATAACTTCATCGCCCATGACATAATGGATAATTGTCGGCGCCGGCGCGGCGTCGGCGGGGAGGAAGCAGTGAGCCAGAGTCCATCGGCCCAAAACCCGTCGGCAAAGGGAGCCAAGCCCCTCGACCTCATCACCATCGGCCGGGCATCGGTCGATCTTTACGGCCAGCAGATCGGCACACGGCTCGAGGACGTGGCAAGCTTTGCCAAATCCGTCGGGGGCTGCCCCTGCAACATCTCGGTCGGCACCGCGCGCCTCGGCCTGAAATCGGCGCTGCTGACACGTGTCGGCGACGAGCAGATGGGCCGCTTCATCCGCGAGCAGCTTCAACGCGAGGGCGTCGAGACCCGCGGCATCGTCACCGATCCGGAGCGGCTGACGGCGCTCGCGATCCTTTCCGTCGAAAACGACAAGTCCTTCCCGCTGCTCTTCTATCGCGACAACTGCGCCGACAACGCGCTCTGCGAGGATGATGTCGCGGAAGACTTCATCCGTTCCGCGCGCGCGGTCCTCGTTTCTGGGACGCATTTCTCCAAGCCGAATACCGATGCCGCCCAGCGCAAGGCCATCCGCATCGCCAAGGAAAGCGGCGCGAAGGTCGTCTTCGACATCGACTATCGCCCCAATCTCTGGGGTCTTGCCGGCCACGACGCAGGCGAAAGCCGCTATATCGCCTCCGACCGCGTCTCCGCGCACCTGAAGACCGTTCTCGGCGACTGCGACCTCATCGTCGGCACCGAGGAAGAGGTTCTGATCGCGTCCGGCGAGAGCGATCTGCTCAAGGCGCTGAAAACCATCCGCACACTGTCCAAAGCCACGATCGTGCTGAAGCGCGGGCCGATGGGCTGCATCGTCTATGACGGCCCGATCTCCGACAATCTCGAAGACGGCATCGTCGGCAAGGGTTTTCCGATCGAGGTTTACAACGTGCTGGGTGCGGGCGATGCCTTCATGTCCGGCTTCCTGCGCGGCTGGCTGACCGGCGAGCCGCACGCGACATCGGCCACCTGGGCCAATGCCTGCGGCGCCTTTGCGGTGTCGCGCCTGCTCTGCGCGCCGGAAATCCCGACCTGGACCGAGCTCAATTTCTTCCTCGAAAACGGCAGCAAGGAAAAGGCGCTCCGCAAGGACGAGGCAATCAACCACGTTCACTGGGCGACGACCCGCCGCCGCGACATCCCGCTTTTGATGGCGCTTGCCATCGATCACCGCAGCCAGCTGGAAGATATTGCCGAAGGCAAGCCGGAACTTCTGGCACGCATTCCGGCCTTCAAGGTGCTTGCGGTCAAGGCTGCCGCTCAGGTCGCCGCCGGCCGGCCCGGCTTCGGCATGCTGATCGACGACAAATATGGCCGCGACGCCCTCTATGCCGCCGGCGCCCACCGCGATTTCTGGATCGGCAAGCCGATCGAGCTTCCCGGTTCGCGTCCGCTGCAGTTCGAATTCAGCCAGGACCTCGGCAGCCGCCTCATCGACTGGCCGGTCGATCATTGCATCAAGGTGCTGTCGTTCTTCCACCCCGATGATCCGGCCGAGCTCAAGGCCGCGCAGATCGCAAAGCTTCGCTCCGCCTTCCAAGCGGCGCGCAAGGTCGGCCGCGAGATCTTGATCGAAATCATTGCCAGCAAACACGGCACGCTTGACGATCTGACCGTTCCGCGGGCGCTCACCGAGCTTTATGATGCCGGTTTGAAGCCTGATTGGTGGAAGCTGGAGCCACAGGCGAGCCGCGGTGCCTGGGCGGCTATCGACGCCGTGATCGAAACGCGCGACCCGCTCTGCCGCGGCGTCGTGCTGCTTGGCCTCGAGGCACCCTATGAGGTGCTGAAGGATGGCTTTGCCGCCGCGCGGACGTCGAAGACGGTCAAGGGTTTTGCGGTCGGCCGGACGATCTTCGCCGACGCCAGCAAGGCCTGGCTCGCCGGCGCCATGACCGACGAGCAGGCGGTCGCCGACATGGCGGCAAGGTTCAAAGCGCTGGTGGACCTCTGGCTGCAACTGGGTGAAACAAAGGCTGCATAGTATCGCTCCGGCGACGATGCAGCGGAAGGGCGAAGCAGAAACTTCGCCCGCGAGGAGGAAACAGAAAATGAGCCAGAAAACCGTGCGCCTCACCATGGCCCAGGCCGTGGCGCGGTTCCTGACCAAGCAGATGACGATCATCGACGGCGAGCGCGTGCCGATCTTCGGCGGTGTCTTCGCGATCTTCGGCCACGGCAACGTCGCCGGAGTCGGCGAGGCGCTTTACGCCGTGCGCGAAACATTGCCGACCTACCGCGGGCAGAACGAGCAGGGCATGGCGAATGCGGCGATCGCATTTGCCAAGGCGAGCTTCCGCCGCCGCTTCATGGCCTGCACGACCTCAATCGGCCCGGGTGCGCTGAACATGGTCACGTCGGCGGCGCTTGCCCATGTCAACCGGCTGCCGGTTCTTCTTCTGCCCGGCGATGTCTTCGCCAACCGCCGGCCCGATCCGGTGCTGCAGCAGGTGGAAAGCTTCGGCGACGGCACGATCTCGGCAAACGACTGTTTCCGCCCCGTCTCGCGCTATTTCGACCGCATCACCCGGCCGGAACAGATCATCCCTGCGCTGCGTCGCGCCATGCAGGTTCTGACCGACCCGGCCGATTGCGGCCCGGTCACACTCTCGCTCTGCCAGGACGTCCAGGCGGAGGCCTACGACTATCCGGAATCCTTTTTCGACGAGAAGGTGTGGGTCCCCCGGCGGATCGAGCCCGATCTCGACGAGCTCGCCGCGGCGATCGCGTTGCTCAAGTCAGCCAAGAAACCGATCATCATCGCCGGCGGCGGCGTGCTTTATTCGGAAGCAAGCGCGGAACTGGCCGACTTTGCCGAAAAGCATGGCATTCCGGTCGTCGAGACCCAGGCCGGAAAGTCCTCGCTGCCGCATTCGCATCCGCTCAACATGGGCTCGGTCGGCGTGACGGGCACCTCCGCCTCCAACAGGCTTGCCGAGGAAGCCGACGTTGTACTCGCCGTCGGCTCGCGGCTTCAGGATTTCACCACCGGGTCCTGGGCGCTCTTCAAGAACGAAGGGCTGAAGATCATCGGTCTCAACGTCCAGCCTTTTGATGCCGGCAAGCACAATGGCCTGCCGCTGATTTCCGATGCGCGGGCCGGCCTCAACCGGATCTCCGGCGGCCTTGGCGGCTACAAGGCCGACAGCGCCTGGACCGAGAAGGCGAAGACCGGCAAGGCCAAGTGGCTGGAGGCGGCCGACAAGGCGACGGCCACCACCAATGCGGCGCTCCCCTCGGATGCCCAGGTGATCGGCGCCGTCCAGCGCGCCCGCGGCGGCAAGAAGACGACGCTCGTCTGCGCTGCCGGCGGGCTCCCCGGCGAGTTGCACAAGCTGTGGCAGGCGGACGCGCCAGGCAGCTACCATATGGAATACGGCTTCTCGACCATGGGCTATGAAGTGGCCGGTGGCCTCGGCGTCAAGCTCGCCAAGCCCGACAGCGACGTGGTCGTCATGGTCGGCGACGGCAGCTACATGATGCTGAACTCCGAGATCGCCTCCTCGATCATGCTCGGCGCCAAGATCACCATCGTGCTCCTCGATAATGCCGGCTATGGCTGCATCAACCGGCTGCAGATGGAAACGGGCGGCGCGAACTTCAACAACCTGTTGAAGGACACGCATCACGTGATGCTGCCGGGCATCGATTTTGCCGCGCATGCCGCGGCGATGGGCGCCGTCACCCGCAAGGTCGGCTCGATTCCGGAACTCGAGGCCGCACTCGGCGAAACGGCGCAAGAACAGCGCACGACCGTCATCGTCATTGATACTGACCCGCTGATCACCACGGAAGCCGGCGGCCATTGGTGGGATGTCGCGGTTCCGGAGGTTTCGGATCGCGAGCAGGTGAAGGCAGCCCGCGAGCGGTATGAGAAGGCGCTCCAATCGCAGCGCTTCGGCTGATCGCCACGAATGGCGCTCGCGGTTTTGCGCGGGCGCCGCTCTACGTCCAATGGCCCCTCACCCTAGCCCTCTCCCCGCAGGCGGGGAGAGGGGACTTGAGAGGGCGCGGCATATCCCTTCTCCCCGCAAGCGGGGAGAAGGTGCCCGGCAGGGCGGATGAGGGGCATTATGTGCCCTTTGCGTAAATATGAGAACAGCGACCATCCGCCCCAAGCGCATGGTGCATCAGAAAGTGAAGAGACATGATCCGCTACGGAACCAACCCGATTGCCTGGAGCAATGACGACGATCATTCGATCGGCGCGCATCTGACGCTCGACGACTGCCTTTCCGACTGCCAGAAGATCGGCTTCGACGGCATCGAGAAGGGCCACAAGATGCCGTCCGACCCGGAGGCGCTGAAGCAGAAGCTCGCCTCTTATGACCTCGTCTTCGTTTCCGGCTGGCACTCCACCAATCTGCTGACGCATGACGTCGAAGCCGAGAAGAAGGCGATCCAGCCGCATCTCGATCTCCTGAAACACAATCGCTGCAAGGTGGCGATCGTCTGCGAAACCTCCAATGCCATTCACGGCGATGATTCCAAATCCGTCGCCAACGACAAGCCGATGCTGCCGACCGATCAGTGGAAGAAGTTCGGCGCCGACCTTGAGGCGATCGCGCAGTATTGCGCCGACCAGGGCATCGATCTCGTCTATCACCATCACATGGGCACGATCGTCCAGACCGGCGAGGAGATCGATCTCTTGATGCAGCATACCGGCCCGGCCACGAAGCTTTTGCTCGACACCGGCCACGCCTGGTTCGGCGGCTCCGATCCGGCGGAAGTCGCGAAGAAATACATGCACCGCGTCCGCCACATCCATTGCAAGAACGTTCGTCCGGCAATCCGCAAGGAAGTGGAAAGCCAGGGCCTCTCATTCCTCGAGGGCGTGCGCCGCGGAGTGTTCACCGTTCCGGGTGACAAGGAAGGCGGCGTCGACTTCCTCCCCGTGCTGAAAATCGCAGCCGAACACGGCTATAATGGCTGGTTGGTGATCGAGGCGGAGCAGGATTCGGCCGTACGCGATCCGTTCGAATACCAGTCGCTCGGGCTGAAATCGCTGAAAGCATTTGCGAAGGAAGTGGGGCTGGACCGGGTATAGCTCGCCCCTCATCCGGCTGCCGGCTTGACAGGTCCGCCCCTCATCCGCCTGCCGGCACCTTCTCCCCGCAGGCGGGGAGAAGGGACATGCCGCGCCCTCTCAAGTCCCCCTCTCCCCGCGAGCAGGGAGAGGGCTAGTCTTCGGGTTAAACCCGAGGAGAGGGGCTTAAGCGCCGAGCCGCCCCGATCGAACAAACAGGAGACCGTCGAAATGTCCAAACTGCTCGTCAAACCGAAGGCACAATCCGGGCTGATGCAGGAGATCACGCCCGAGAGCGCCGGCTGGACGTATGTCGGTTTCGCGCTCAACCGCTTGAAGCCCGGCGAGAGGACGGCGGGTGAAGCCGGTGCGAAGGAGCTCTGCCTCGTTCTCGTCAGCGGCAAGGCGAAGATTTCCGTCGATGGCGAAGACTTCGGCGAACTCGGCGAACGCATGACGCCGTTCGAGGGCCAGCCCTACGCCGTCTATGTGCCGAAGGGCGGCAAGTGGGAGGCTGAGGCGGCGACCGATCTCGACCTTGCCGTCTGCTCCGCGCCCGGTGGCGAGGGCTTCAAGGCCAAGGTCATCCGTCCCGGTACGCACCCGCAGATGACGCGGGGCAAGGGCACCAACACCCGCTATGTCACCAACATCATGCCGGAGGACGACGGATCGGCACAGTCGCTGCTCGTCGTCGAAGTGATCACGCCGGGTGGGCATACCTCGTCCTACCCGCCGCACAAGCACGACCAGGACAACCTGCCTGCTGAAAGCTATCTCGAGGAAACCTATTACCATCGCCTCAACCCGCCGCAAGGATTTGCGATGCAACGCGTCTACACGGACGATCGCTCGCTCGACGAAACGATGGCGGTGGAAGACGGCGACGTGACCCTCGTCCCGAAGGGCTACCATCCGGTCGCCGCCGTTCATGGCTACGACGTCTACTATCTGAACGTCATGGCGGGACCGAAGCGGATCTGGAAGTTCCATAACGCCAAGGAACATGAGTGGCTGTTCACCGGCATCTGAGGGTACACTCTGGACGTTTGCTCCGGCTGGTCTATCGTACCCCCTCTACCGCGTCGGGCGTTTTATCAAACGCGCAAAGGACGCTGTAGCAGTTTGAATTGCTGCATGTTTCTATCCTTAAATCGGCTACGATTTAAGGAACCATGCAGCAGCGAAAACCGTGCGAGGAGCGGCCGATGCGGATCGATGGTCAGTGCCATTGCGGCCATATCACCTATGAGGCGGAGATCGACCCGGACGAGGTGTCGATTTGCCATTGCACCGATTGCCAGCAACTGACCGGGTCGGCCTATCGCGTCACGGCGAGCACGCCGCGGGCGTCCTTCCATCTGACCGGCGCCGAGCCGAAACTTTACGTGAAAATCGCCGAAAACGGGCGAAAGCGCCTGCAGTTCTTCTGCCCTGACTGCGGCTCGCCGATCTATACGACCGGCACGGACGAAGACGCCGAGGTGATCGACATCCGCCTTGGCACGATCAACCAGCGGCGCGCGCTTGCGCCGCGGTCGCAGATCTGGTGCTCGTCCGCCCTGCCCTGGATCGGGGACGTTGGCAAGCTGCCTGGCAAACCGCGGGACTAAAGGCATGACGAAGCGCCAGTTCAGAATGCTGCCTCGCCGGATCGCCGGCGTGGATGCGGTCGAGGCGGCCACGAACCACAGCTTTCCGCGCCACATGCATGATCAGTTCGGCATCGGTCTTATCCATCAAGGGGCGCAAAAATCCCTGAGCGGACGCGGGCCGGTGGAGGCCGCGCGCGGCGACGTGATCACTGTCAACCCTAATGAGGTCCATGACGGCTCGCCGATCGGCGATGCCGGTCGCTCCTGGCGGATGCTCTATCTTGATCCGGCAATCGTCGAAGCCGCCGTCAGCGATATCAGCGAGAGCGGACGGCGAATATGCGAGTTCGCCAACCCGGTCATCCGGAACGCCGCCATTGCGGCCCGTTTCCGTGAACTCTTCGCAATCGCGACTACCGCGGACGCCAGTGACGCCACCGTTCGCTGGGACGAGCTCGTTCTGATGCTTTTTGCCGAGGCGATGCAGGTCGTCCCAGGCGGCGCACGCAAAGTGCCGGAATCGATCGCCGCGGCGCGCAGCCTGATCGATGACGACCCGTTGGCTTCCATCACGCTGGCCGATCTGGCGCGCGAAAGCAGCCTCAGTCGATTCCAGCTGGTGCGGGGATTTGCGAAGGCGACTGGCCTCACGCCCCACGCCTATCTGGTTCAGCGGCGGGTCGACATCGTCCGGCGCCTGATCGCCGAGGGGACCCCGCTCGCAGAAGCGGCGATCGCCGGTGGCTTCGCCGACCAGAGCCATATGACGCGCGTCTTCGTGCGCACCTACGGCATTTCGCCGGGCGCCTATGTCGCAGCTTTGGGCTGATCCCTGCAATTCCGTTCAAGACCGCCGGGCGCCGATTGGGTTTTCTGCAGCTCTCACGCGGGGCTTGCAGTCATGTCGAAGCAATTTCAGGGTTATATCTATTTGTCGCTCGCGATGGCACTCGTCGGCAGTACGGTGATCGCGAGCAAGATTATAGCGTCCGGACTGCCGCCGTTCACGGCCACGGCCTTGCGCTTTGCGCTCGCCTTTCCGCTCTTCCTCATGCTGATGCGCGCGACCGCGACGCCATGGCCAAGGCTGCAACGGCGCGAATGGCTCATCCTGTTCATCCAGGCGGGTGCCGGCAGCGTCGGTTATACGACGCTCCTGATTTCCGGCCTGCGACTGACCCCCGCAGCCGATGCCGGCGTCATCATCGGTACCCTGCCCACCGTTTCGGCAGGGATTGCCATCGTCGTTCTCGGCGAACGGCCGGATCGTTCGATCCTGCTGGCGATCGCCCTCGCCGCCGCAGGCGTTCTCTCGATCGTCTTTCGGGCGGATGGCGGTGGTGCGCCTTCGCTCCTCGGCAACCTTCTGGTCTTCGGCGCCGTCATCTGCGAAGGCCTCTTCATTCTCATCAACAAGCGCCTGACAACCGCTATTTCGCCCCTCGCTCTGTCGACGCTGATGGCCGGTCTGGGGGTCGCTATCTCGGCACCGATTGCCCTGCTCGAAATTCCACAGGCAGCCGCGGTAACCACGCATTCGATCGCCGCCGTCGGCTACTACGCACTTGTACCGACAGTCGGGGGCTTCCTGCTCTGGTATGCAGGACTAGCCAAAGTGAGCGGCACGGAGGCCTCGGTGTTCACGGCGCTTGCGCCTGTTTCAGCCGTTCTCCTTGCCTTTATCATGCTTGGAGAGCCTGTTTCCGCCAATCAGCTGATCGGCATCGCATGCGTACTCGCCGCCGTCCTCAGTCTGGGTCTTCGATTGCCGGGCACGCAGCGAAACCGCTCGGAGGCCGGATGAGGCAACGTGCCCTCCCGGCTGCAATGCCGTCACCGCTGCAATCGCCGTTCACATCAGAGAGGCCAGCAACCATGTATTTCCGCCATGCAAGCGACATCTGGAGCGACTTTCCCGGACTTTCCGCCGGAATTCTTCATGTCGAAGGCATTCACCGAGACGCCTCCGCCGATGCGCACATCGCTGGTTTCGAGGCCGCGGCGAAGGCACGGCTCGCGGCAAGCTCGGAGGGTGAATTTCCGGAGATCCAGGCCTGGCGACGCGCCTTCTCGCGCATGGGTTTGAAGCCGACGCAATACCGTTCGGCCTCCGAGGCGCTGCTGCGGCGTTTGCGCAAGGATGGCTCCCTACCGCGGATCCACCCGCTGATCGACCTTTGCAATGCGGTATCGCTTGCATTCGCCATTCCGATCGCGGTTTTCGATCTTTCGAGAGTGACTGGTCATCTCGAGGTTCGTTACGCCTCCGGCAGCGAGATCTACACGACGTTTTCCGGCGAAACCGAACATCCCGAACAGCACGAGGTGATCTTCGCGGACGAGGAAGGGCGAGCCCATGCGCGCCGCTGGACCAACCGCCAGAGCGGCTATTCGGCGGTCGGCAGCGAGACGACGGCCGTGCTTGTCGTCGCCGAAGCACTGCACGCCGGCGCGGCGACGGACGTTGACCGACTCGTCCATGAACTGGCGGGAGCCGTGTGCGCGGTCTGGGCCGTCACGCCGCGCAGCGCCATGTTGGACAGCTCGGCCCCGCGCTTCGATATTTGATGCCCGGGCGCACCGCCTCCCCAAAACGCTCCCGATCTCCGCGCGACAGGCCGAAATTCTTTGACGACGCAAACGCGAGGCCAATATCATCCGCGCCAAATCACAAAGCGAGACGACAGCATCAATGTCCGACGAACGCGCCACGCCATGGCTTCTGAACCTCAAACAGGCACTCCTCGATCGGGGCGGGCTCGAGGAAATCTTCCGCCACGTCCGCAATCTGGTTGTCGCGACCCTGGTCATCGCAGCCGGCCTGCATGCCGTCGAGAATCCCGACATCATCAATGTGAAGGGGCTTTTGAGCATCCCGGTCGCCGGTTACATCGTCTTTTCGATCGGGATTGCGCTGTTCTTCCTGAACTTCGCAGACGGGCTTCATCGGCTTGGGAAAATCAAGCGGCACGTCGCCCTGCAACTGCTGCTGGTGGCCGTCTACGTGTTGATCACCATCCGTGTCGCCCAACTAATCCTGGCACTCCGGATGACGCCGTCGTAGCCGGCGCTGTGCGGGCGCCAGCTACCCTCTTCGCGTGGATCGATCACGCCGCCTTGGCGACGTGATATTCCTTGATCGCCACCATCTTGATTGCAGGATAGCGTTCCGCCTCGTAGCGCAACGAGAAGCTATCCTGCGCCATGAACACCGGGTCGCCATCGAGATCGCGGGCGATGTCGCCACGGCGGGCCGTGATGAACTTGTCGAGCTCGCCCGGATGATCCGCGGAAACCCAGCGGCAGACGGAGAAGCGCGACATTTCGAAGGAGACCGGCAGGCCGTATTCCGCCTGCAGGCGCTCCTTCAGAACGTCGAGCTGCAGCGCGCCGACGACGCCGACGATCGCCGGCGAGCCGTCCTCCGGCGAGAAGAGCTGCACGACGCCCTCTTCCGCCATCTGCTGCAGCGCTTCCTTCAGCTTCTTCGCCTTCATCGCGTCCTCAAGCCGAACGCGGCGGAGAATTTCCGGCGCGAAGTTGGGGACGCCCTGGAAGACGAGCGGCTCACCTTCCGTCAGCGTATCGCCGATGCGAAGCGTGCCGTGATTCGGGATGCCGACGACATCGCCGGCAAAGGCCGTGTCGGCGAGCTGGCGCTGCGAGGCGAAGAAGAACTGCGGCGCGCTCAGCCCCATCTGCTTGCCGGTGCGCGAGAGGCGCGCCTTCATGCCGCGCTCGAGCTTGCCGGAGCAGACACGGACGAAGGCGATGCGGTCACGATGGTTCGGATCCATGTTCGCCTGGATCTTGAAGACGAAGGCCGTCATCTTCTCGTCCGTCGCCTCGACGGTGCGGATGTCGGCGACCTGGGCACGCGGCGGCGGCGCATATTCGCTGAGCGCATTGATAAGGTCGCGTACGCCAAAATTCCTGAGCGCCGAGCCGAAGAACACCGGCGTCAGATGGCCTTCGAGAAAAGCCTTGTGATCGAAGGGCTTGCAGGCCTCGATCGCCAGCGTCGTTTCCTCGATGAAGGCGTCACGCTCGTTTTCCGGCAGGCGATGCGAAGCCATTTCGGGATCGTTGACCTTGGTGAGCCGCTCCTGCGTGTCGGCGCCGCGCACCTCGTTGGTGGCGAGATGATAGGTGCCGCAGAAGGTCTTCGAGCGGCCGATCGGCCAGGTGACCGGCGCGCAGTCGAGCGCCAGCTTATGCTCGACCTCGTCGAGAATCTCGAAGGGATCGCGGCTCTCGCGGTCCATCTTGTTGACGAAGGTGATGATCGGGATGTCGCGCAGACGGCAGACCTCGAAGAGTTTCAGCGTGCGCGGCTCGATACCCTTGGCGGCGTCGATCACCATGACGGCCGCATCCACGGCCGTCAGCGTCCGATAGGTGTCGTCTGCAAAGTCCTCGTGACCGGGCGTGTCGAGCAGGTTGAAGACGGTGTCGTCATATTCGAAGGTCATAACCGAGGTGACGACAGAGATGCCGCGTTCGCGCTCGATCTTCATCCAGTCCGAGCGGGTCTGAATGCGATCCTTCTTGGCCTTGACTTCGCCTGCGAGCTGAATCGCGCCGCCGAAGAGGAGGAGCTTTTCGGTGAGCGTCGTTTTACCGGCGTCCGGGTGCGAAATGATCGCAAATGTGCGGCGGCGGGAAACCGCTTCGGCAATGCTTTCGGCCATGATCTGAGCATCCTGTGAGTTGCGGCGTCTTTACAGGCTCGCAGGCCAATATGCAATTGACTGCGGAGGCGGCCGTGACGCTTATGACGGAATGATCACGCGCACCCCCGAAAACCGCCCCGCCCTCACTCTTGTCCGCTTGCCGCACGCGCAGGATCTCGACCTGCCCGCCTATGAGACGGTGGGAGCCGCAGGCATGGATTTGCGCGCGGCTATTCCGGCCGGCGAGCCGACGATGATCAAGCCGGGCGCGCGCGCCCTGGTGCCGACCGGTTTCATCTTCGAGATTCCTTTCGGCTACGAAGGCCAGGTCAGGCCGCGCTCGGGCCTTGCGTTCAAGCACGGCATCACCTGCCTCAACACGCCGGGGACGATCGATAGCGACTATCGCGGCGAGGTGAAGGTGCTCCTCATCAATCTCGGCAAGGAGGACTTCATCATCGAGCGCGGCATGCGCATCGCCCAGATGGTGATCGCACCGGTGACGCAGGTGGCGATCCGCGAGGCTGACGGGGCCAGCACGACAGAGCGCGGCGCCGGCGGCTTCGGCTCCACCGGATCCAAGTGATGCATGTCGCCTAAACGCGTTGAGCGGTTTTGGGATAAACAGAAAACTAAAGCGGCGGCAGCCGTCGCTTGACCGGCGTCGACTTGACGATCGAGGTATTGGTCTGTGCCTTTTCGGCGATGCGGTCGAGGATTGTGTCGAGCTCCTCCATATCCCGCACCAGCATCTTGGCGATGAAGCAGTCGTCCCCGGTGATCTTGTCGCATTCGACAATCTCCGGCGTTTCCTGAATGAGCTTTTCGACGATGTGCAGCATTCCGGGCATTGGCCGGACACGCACGACTGCCTGCAGCGGATAGCCAAGTCGCGCCGGATTGACGGAGACGGTGAAGCCATTGATGACGCCGCGTTCCTCGAGCTTGCGCAGCCTGTCGGCCGCACTCGGCGAGGAGAGGCCCGCTTCCTGCGCGAGCTCCTTCAGCGACACACGCGCATTGGCCGCGAGAATTTCGAGAATGCGGCAATCGACATCATCCAGCATTACGCCACCTCCGATAAGACAAAATAGCAAATTCTCCTTCCACAATTAGGCATCGTAATCCGTTTTCCTTTCTGAATCCATATAAAGCCGCGCAACAGCCGATTATTGTTGTGCAATCGGAAAAGGAGACCAGCCATGGACGGAGAACTGAAGCGCGGAAGCATTGAGATGACGGCGGCAATGCTGATTTCGGGGACAATCGGCTGGTTCGTGCTGATGTCCGGCCAGCCGGTCACGGGTGTCGTCTTCTGGCGTTGCGTCTTCGGGGCGCTGACGCTGGTCGCGCTCGCGGCAATGCTCGGGCTCATCGACTTCCGCCAGCTAAAGCCGCGCGTCGTCATCCTTTCCACACTCGGTGGCGTGGCCATCGTCGTCAACTGGCTCCTGCTTTTCGCCGCCTATTCGCGCGCATCGATCTCGATCGCGACGATGGTCTACAATACGCAGCCCTTCATGCTGCTCGGCCTCGGCGCGCTGTTTCTCGGCGAACGGATCACCGCCACCAAGCTTTTCTGGCTTTCGGTCTCCTTCGCCGGAATGATGGCGATCGTTTCGGCCAAGCCGGGCGGCGGCTTCGATCCCGACCACTATCTCGCCGGCATCGCGCTTTCCATCGGCGCAGCCTTCTTCTATGCCGTCGCCGCGCTCCTTACCAAGCTTCTCAAGGGCACGCCGCCGCATCTGATCGCCCTCATCCAGGTGATCACCGGGTCGATCATGCTGGCGCCCTTCGCGCTCTCCGCACCGCTGCCGCAGGACGCTTGGCAATGGACGCTGCTCGTCGCCGTCGGCGTCGTTCATACCGGCATCATGTATATCCTGCTCTACGGAGCGATCCAGCGGCTCCCGACGCACATGACGGGCGCGCTCTCCTTCATCTATCCGATCGCCGCGATCCTCGTCGATCGCGTCGCTTTCGGCCACGAATTGCAGGCGATACAGATCGCCGGATCTGCGGCAATCCTCCTGGCCGCGGCAGGCATGAATCTCGGCTGGAGCCTTCGGTCGATCCCGCTCTTCAAACGCGCGATCAGACCGGGCGCCTGATCGTCAGGCGCTCGCTACCTCGTTCGCGTGCACCGTCATTGTTGCGCTCGATGCACTCTGCGACGAGCGCTTGCAGGCGCCACAGATTGCGGTCCCGGATACCCCTCGCCTCGAGATGCGTCACGGTGTTGAGCAGATATTCCGCGCCTGAGCCGACATGGCCGCATGCGCAAGCCAGCACCTCCGCGACGGCTTCGAGGGAGAGACTACCGGCATAGAGCGGCGAAGCCCGGTTCATGACGAAGGACAGCGCCGACACCGGGCCAGACGCCGTCTCGACCTTGATCCAGCGCGGCATGCTGTTGGGCGGTTTATAGGTGAATTCGCGTCGGAAGAGTTTTCCGAGCTGCCCCTCGATGCCGTCATCCGGCAGTTGGTAGAGGACACCCCGACACTGCCCGCCGCGATCGAGAGCCATCATGAGGCCCGGCTGTTCGGGCGTTCCCCGGAAGCGGATCATCCGGAAGCAGAAGGCGCGATGCCAGCCCCGGGCAACACCAACCGTTTCGCCGACATATTCGATCTCCGGCCTCCAGATCAACGATCCATAGGCGAAGAGCATCGTTGGCGATCCCGGAGCCGGATGGCTCCTTATCATCCGCTCCACCCATTCGTCGTAGTCCGCGTCGCTATGGAGCACTGCGCCCGGCCCCGGGCCGCCATCGTCAATCGCCCGGTGCACCTGCGCGACGTGCGCCGGAGTCAGGCTCAGTGGTCTTGGTTTGCCGGGCATGGTCATCATCTCCACCTTGCCGAGAGGATCGCGCAGCGCGCATCCCGAAGCAAGTTGCGGCCCGCACGTCTCGCTTATCTGCGCGCCTCCACCGCCATGCTGACGGCAAGGCTGGCAAGCACGGTGCTCATCAGCCAGCGCTGCACGAGCATGAAGAGCGGGCGGCCGGCAAGGAAGGCGGCGATCGAGCCCGCCGTCACGGCGATCAAGGCGTTAACGGTGACGCTGATCATGATCTGCAGACTGCCAAAGACGAGCGACTGGCGAAGGACGTCGCCCTGTTCGGGGTGGATGAATTGCGGCAGCAGCGAAAGGTAAAGCACCGCCACCTTCGGGTTGAGCAGGTTGGTGACAAGCCCCATCAGGAAGAGCTTGCGCGGTCCGTCCTTCGGCAGATCGCGTACCTGGAAGGGCGAGCGGCCGCCGGGCCTGACCGCCTGCCAGGCGAGATGGAGCAGATAAAGCGCCCCGGCAAAACGCAAGGCGTCATAGGCGAGAGGAACCGCCAGCAGCAAGGCCGTGATGCCGAGCGCCGCGAAGACCATGTAGAAGACGAAACCGAGCGCCACTCCGCCGAGCGAGATGAGGCCTGCCGCCGGACCCTGGCAGATGGAGCGGGAGATCAGGTAGATCATGTTCGGCCCAGGCGTCAGCACCATGCCGAGCGCGATCAGGGCAAATCCGACAAGGTTCTGAATTTCGGGCATGGTGCATTGCCTTCCGCGATTTTTTCCGGAAGGTGCATGGCTCTCCGGGTCGGGGCAATGCCGTTCTTGTCACCCGATCAATTTTCGCACGAGAAGCCTCGCCACCGGGATCAAACCGGGTTCTCCTTCGCCGCGGTTTGCGCTAAACAAATCACCCGTTCCGGAGGAAACCATCGTGACACTCGCGGCCCTTCTCGCCTATAGCGGCGCCCTCTTCATCGCGGCGGCCATTCCCGGCCCCGGCATCACGGCGCTGGTTGCGCGGGCACTCGGCTCCGGCTTTCGCGAAACCTTCTTCATGGGTCTCGGACTAATTCTTGGCGACATGACCTATCTGACGGCCGTTGTGCTCGGACTCGCCTTCGTCGCCCAGACTTTCACCACGGCCTTTCTTATCGTGAAGATCGCCGGTGCGCTCTATCTCGGGTACATCGCCTGGAAACTCTGGACTGCCGGCCTTCTGTCGCAGGATATCCAGGCGAAGAAGTCAGGAAACGCGGCGATGTCTTTCCTGTCGGGGCTGATGGTGACGCTCGGCAATCCCAAGACGATGCTGTTCTATGTTGCCCTGGTGCCGACGCTCATCGATCTCGCCGCAATCGGCCCCGAGGATTACAGCCTGCTGCTGGCGGCAACCTTCCTCGTCCTTCTCACGGTGCTGGTTCCCTATATGCTGCTCGCAGCCCGCGCCCGTTCGCTTCTGAAACAGCCGAAGGCGCTCAAGACCATGAACCGCGCTGCTGCCGGCATTCTTGCCGGAACGGCAGCCTATATCGCCACCCGTGCGAGCTGAAAAAAGATTTCTGCGTCAGCCGCCTCGTAGACGTATTTTCCTCCGGCTGGCGCGCTTCGGGGGCCGTCTCACCCTGGAACGGGCTCGCTATTGTCCGTATTCTCGCGGCAACTAATTTCAATTGAAGGGAGAAACATATGTCCGAAACACGCAAGCCTGGCCGCGGCCGCGTCTTTTCCTCGATCACAGAAACGATCGGCGACACTCCCATCGTGCGCCTGGACAAGCTCGCAAAAGAGAAGGGCATAAAAGCGAATCTCCTCGCCAAGCTTGAATTCTTCAATCCGATCGCCTCGGTCAAGGACCGCATCGGCGTCGCCATGATCGAGTCGCTCGAGGCCCAGGGCAGGATCGCGCCCGGCCGCACAACTCTCATCGAGCCGACTTCGGGCAACACCGGTATCGCGCTCGCCTTCGTTGCAGCCGCCAAGGGATACAAGCTGATCCTCACCATGCCCGAGACGATGTCGGTCGAGCGGCGCAAGATGCTCTACCTGCTGGGGGCAGAGCTGGTTTTGACGGAGGGCAGCAAAGGCATGAAGGGGGCGATCGCCAAGGCGCAGGAACTCACCGAGACGCTTTCCGACGCGATCATTCCGCAGCAGTTCGAAAATCCGGCCAATCCCGAGATCCACCGCAAGACGACGGCCGAGGAAATCTGGAACGACACCGAAGGCGGCGTCGACATCCTGGTCTCGGGCATCGGCACGGGCGGCACGATCACCGGCGCCGGCCAGGTCCTGAAGGCGCGTAAATCCTCGGTCAAAGTCATCGCCGTGGAGCCGGAGGAATCCCCTGTCCTTTCTGGCGGCGAACCCGGTCCGCACAAGATCCAGGGCATCGGCGCCGGCTTCGCGCCGGCGATCCTCGACACGAGCATCTACGACGAGGTGATCACCGTGAATGCCGGCGAAGCGGTGGAAGCCGCGCGGCTCGTCGCGAGGCTTGAAGGTGTACCGGTCGGCATTTCCGCCGGCGCCGCACTGCAGGCCGCGATCGAGGTCGGCAAGCGCGAGGAGAACGCCGGCAAGAATATTGTCGTGATCATCCCCTCGTTTGCGGAGCGTTATCTTTCGACCGTGTTGTTCGAGGGGCTGGGGGCGTAAGCGGCAGTTCCTCTCCGCGTATGTCGGTCATCCGGCAGCACAACATTACGAACTCAACGGAGCTTCCGGGCGCTCTTTTTTCTACGACCACCAGTAGTCAGGAAAGGCAGCAGCTTTTTCCTGAGGATAGCGCCCGCAAAAGAGCGACCACGCTTTCGCCTTCCTGGCACTACTTCGCAATTCCGGGGCAAAGAGCTTGAAAAATCTCGGTGTCGAACGGAAAAAAGCGTTCCTCCCCATTGCGGTGGATGAGATAGTCCGATTCCGAAAAGTAACCCTGCTTGATCAACTCCGGCTGCTGCTTTGCGGAGCCATGAAATGAGTAGTTGTCGCCGTACATGTCTGTCCGAGTACGCTTCACGCAATCGCCGGTGACACGATCGGCAAGCTTTTTCTCTGCAAGCACCTGTCGGACGCAGCGCATCGAATGATCGAGCATGTACTCGACGCAGAAGCTTTTCGCATCTTGCGCCGTGTGCTTCAAACGGATCACCGCGTTTGCCGTGCCAATTCCCTCCTTCGACACGATGGTCATCGACTGGCCCGCTCTCGTTCCATAAAAAAGCTTACCGATGTCTTCGGCCGCGGCGGGCCGGCCTGTCAGGACGAGGAAAATGCCCACCATAATAGCAGCCGCCACGAGGAGGCGCTTCGACTGGCGGGTAACGCTGGTGAAAAACACGATGCTGAGCCTTTTGAATAAAAGATAAATCGTGTGTAAGCGGAACACGCTATGCCGCCACCGGCAGCCGCTCTCCGGCGATCCGGTAGGAGATCGCTTCCGCGAGATGGATCCGCCCGACCGCCGACTCTTCGTCGAGATCGGCAAGGGTGCGGGCCACTTTCAGCACCCGGTGATAGCCGCGCGCCGAGAACTTCATCTTCTCCGCCGCATCCCTCAAGAGCTGCAAGCCCGCAGCATCCGGTTCCGCGATCTTCTCGATCATCGTCGTCGATGCACGGGCATTGCTCGTGAGCACCGGATGGCCGAGGGCGGCGAAACGGTCCGCCTGCAGCGCGCGGGCGCGGGCGACACGCTTGGCAACGGCGGCACTCGGTTCGGCCGCCATCGGGCGAAGGAGGTCCGCGGCGCTGATGGCCGGGACATCGATGCGGATGTCGATGCGGTCCATCAGGGGTCCGGAAATCCGCGCCTGGTAGTCGGCCATGCAGCGCGGGCCGCGGGCGCATGTGCGCCCGGGCTCACCCGCCATGCCGCACCGGCACGGGTTCATCGCTGCGACGAGCTGGATCGCCGCCGGATAGCTGACGCGGTGATTGGCGCGTGCGATGATGCATTCCGCGGTTTCGAGCGGCTGGCGCAGTGCGTCGAGCACCTGCGGTGAAAATTCCGGGAACTCGTCGAGGAACAAAACACCGTGATGGGCAAGCGATACCTCACCGGGCTTCGCCCTGAGCCCGCCGCCAATCAGGGCTGCCATAGTGGCCGAGTGGTGCGGCGCGCGGAACGGCCGCCGATCGGAAAGCTTGCCGCCCGGCAGTTGACCCGCAATCGAATGGACCATCGAAACTTCGAGCAATTCCGCCGGGGAAAGCGGCGGCAGGATCGACGGCAGCCGCGCGGCGAGCATCGACTTGCCGGATCCTGGCGGGCCGACCATCAAGAGATTGTGGTTGCCGGCGGCGGCCACTTCGAGCGCCCGCTTGGCGCTCTCCTGCCCCTTAATGTCGGCGAGATCGGGCAGGTGGGCGGCCGCGGCTCTTATGGCCGGCTCGGGACGGGAGAGCACCTGCGTGCCGCGAAAATGATTGGCGATGGCGATCAGGCTGCGCGGTGCGAGAATGTCGATCTCCGATCCCGCCCAAGCCGCTTCGGGTCCGCTTTCCGCCGGGCAGATAAGGCCCTTGCCGAGTGCGTTGGCACCGATGGCGGCAGGCAGCGCGCCGGCGACGGCGGCGATGGTGCCGTCCAGATTGAGCTCGCCGATGACGACATAGCCGTTAAGCGCATCGGCCGGAACGGCACCCAGCGCCGCCATCAGGCCGAGCGCGATGGCGAGATCGAAATGGCTGCCTTCCTTCGGCAGGTCTGCCGGCGCCAGGTTCACCGTGACCCGCTTTGCCGGCAACGCCAGCCCCGAGGCATGCAGTGCCGCCTGGACGCGCTCACGGCTTTCGGCGACCGCCTTGTCGGGCAGCCCGACGATCTGCATGCCGACCTTGCCGGGTGCCACCATCACCTGGACGTCGACCGGAACGCCTTCGATCCCCTGGAATGCAACCGTGCTGACACGCGCGACCATGATGCCCCCTAACGTGAGAGCGGGGAGATGCGCGGAAACCGCTTCACGCTGTCCTCATCCCGCTCCAGTCACGGCGGCCCGCCTCGCGCCGCCACAACCGCTGCCGGTTGCGGCATCAAATCTTGCACGGTACGCGGTCAAAAACAAGAACAATAATAGAACAAATGCGGGCCCGCGCTTTTCGAACGAAACCCGCTGCGCGCTCCCTTAGCCCAACAGATGCGGGCACAGACCTCCACGCTATGCGAAACCTTCGACGACGCAGGTGATGAGGTCATGGTCGGACAGCGGGCGGCCCGAAGGATCGAGTGAAGGAATGATGTGGCTTTTGCCAATCTTCAGGCCACGCGCAAGGAACCAATCGAGCTTCATTGCACGCTTCGGCCAACGGGTGATGAGGCTCGGCCGCGTTGTCATGCCGTCGATCGGGCCGCCGTGGCGCGTGAAGCCGCGCTCGGCGCTCATGGCAAACAGGCCCTCGGCTTCGAAGTCGCCGCCAATATGGTTCCCGCTGTTGAGATCGCCGCCGATCAGGACAGGAAGCCCCGGAAAGGTCGCGTCCAGCGCGTCGATCAGTTCCTTGACCTGCCGCTCGCGATAGGCAGCCGTGGTCGCGCTTTCGAGATGGGTGGGAATGGCGACGAAAGGGCCCGCCCGAGTCTCGATCACGGCGCCGATGGCAAGGCGCTCGCCGACCCTCGGTTGGTCGCCGCCGTCCATGAACCACAGCCTCTCGCCCCAGAGCCGCAACAAGAACGGGCGGTCGAGCGGAGCGGTCGCCATCAGCGCATTGCCGTGGAAGCCCTTCTCGTTGAAGTCGTCCTTGCAGAACTCGCGCTCGGTATCGGACCCCAATCCCAGTTCGATGAATTCGACGCCGTAGGCGTATTGCATGCCGAGCGCCACGGCGATTTCGGCGGTCGGGTGCCGTTGGCCGGTACGCGCCATGCCGTTGTCCATCTCCGAAAGCAGAACGAGCGACGCGCCGGTGACGCCAAGGTGCGCAGCACTTTCCTCGGGGAACAGGCAGCGTTCGAGGTTCCAGGCCGCGGCGGTGAAGGGAAAGGCGAGCGGCCTGCGGGCGGGCGGCGCACCGCCGATCTCGATCGTGTTCATTTCCTCAAGGCTTTCCATGACGGCGTCATGGGCGGCGATGCTGCGCTCGATCCGGGCAAAACCGGCGCGCGTCTCCGGCGAGGAAACGGCGAGCGCCGCTGAGGTCGTTTCAATCACAATGCAGGCTCCATGTTCATGGTTCGCGTCGTGGCCGGTACGATGCCCGTTGCCGCATTCGGCTCTTCAAGCCTCCTGCCGGTCTCGGACGAAAAGAAATGGAAGCGCTCCGGAGCGATGGTAACGGCAAAACCGTCCGAAAGTGGCGCCTCCGGCGCAAGCGCGACAGTGACAGAATGATCGTCGATTGCGCCGTGGACGAGGCGCTGCGCACCCAGTTCCTCGACATACTCGACCCGGAAGAGTAGGGCCTGCTCGCCGACACCGGCGAGACGTAGATCCTCCGCGCGCAAGCCCACAGTCACCGATCCGTCCGCCGGCGCCCGATAGCCGAGGTCGATCGACTGCGTGCCGATCCGCAGCCGGCCGCCGTCGAGAACGCCTTTGACCAGGTTCATCGCCGGTGAGCCGATGAAGCTCGCAACAAAGGTCGAGGCCGGCGCATGATAGACGTCGAGCGGCCGGCCAATCTGCTCGATCCGGCCGCCGTTCAAGACGACGAGCCGATCGGCGAGCGTCATCGCCTCGAGCTGGTCGTGAGTGACATAGAGCGAGGTGGTGCCGAGGCGCTTCTGCAATCGCTTGATCTCGCCGCGCATGGAGACCCGGAGCTTGGCATCGAGGTTCGACAGCGGCTCGTCGAAAAGGAAGGCCGCCGGCTTGCGCACGATCGCCCGGCCCATGGCGACGCGCTGGCGTTGCCCCCCGGAGAGTGCGCGCGGCTTGCGATCGAGATAAGGCGCGATCTCGAGCATGCGCGCAGCCTCGGCGACCCGCGCCTCGATCTCGGTCTTCGGCGTCTTCCGGTTCTTCAAACCGTAGGCGAGATTTTCGTAGACGGTCATGTGCGGATAGAGCGCATAGTTTTGGAAGACCATGGCGATGTCGCGTTCGGCGGGATCGACATCGTTTATGATCCGCGGGCCGATTCGCACGGTGCCCTTCGAGATCGTCTCCAGGCCTGCGACCATGCGCAACAGCGTTGACTTGCCACAGCCGGACGGACCGACGAGCACGATGAACTCGCCGTCGGCGATGTCGATCGAGACGGATTTCACCGCCTCGACGCCGCCGGCGTAGATTTTCGAGACCTCTGCGATATCGATCGCCGCCATGGGTTGCCTCCGTTAATAAAATTCGCTGCTGAGGGCTGCGAGAAGCCCGCATCCTCGGTCCGCTCTACTTGTCGCTTTCGGTCAGCCCCTTGATGAACCAGCGCTGGAAGATGACGACGATCATCACCGGCGGCAGCATGGCGAGGATAGCCAAGGCAAAGGCCTCGTTGTAGTCGGGAATGTTGGAGCCGACCCAGACGAGCAGGATCTGCTTGATGCCGCGCACGAGCGTGAAGAAGCCCTCGTCCGTCGTCATCAGCGTCGGCCAAAGATACTGGTTCCAGCCATAGACGAACATGATGATGAAGATGGCCGCCATCATCGTGCGAGACAGCGGTACCAGAACATCGATGAAGAACTTGAATGGCCCGGCACCGTCGATGCGCGCCGCTTCGAGTAGTTCGTCGGGCACCGACTTGAAGAACTGGCGGAAATAGAAGGTGCCGGTCGCCGACGCGAGCAGCGGCACGATCAGGCCCGTGTAGGTGTTCGTCAGTTTCAATGCGTTCATCACCTCGTAGGAGGGCAGAATGCGCACTTCGAGCGGCAAAAGCAGCGTGGTGAAGATGATCCAGAAGGCAACCGTCGCCAGCGGAAAGCGGAAATAGACGATCGCATAGGCGGCCAGCATGGACAGCACGATCTTACCGGCGGCGAAGCCGAGGCCGAGGATCATCGAGTTCAGCATCATGTTGAACCCGGTGATCTTGCCGGTGAAGCCGCCCGCGCGCGTCAGCACGGTCTCGTAAGTCTCCGCGAAATGGCCGCCCCAGGTGAGGCTCAGACCGTTGCTGTGGATATCGACGGCCTCATGGGTCGAGGTCATGAACGCGACCACGACCGGCGCGACCATGATGAAGACGCCGATAAGAAGGATGACGTGATCGAGGATCTTCGTGCGGTGCATGGCCGTTACCTCAGTTGTAATGGACACGCCGCTCGATGAAGCGGAACTGGAAGATGGTGAGCACGAAGACGACGACCATCAGGATCACCGACTGGGCGGAGGAACCGCCGAGATCATTGCCGCGGAAGCCGTCCATATAGACCTTGTAGACAAGGGTGATGGGATTGTTTGCAGCCTTGTCCTTCACCATGACGTCGATGACGCCGAACGTATCGAACAGCGCATAGGTGACGTTGATGATCAGCAGGAAGAACGCCGTCGGCGCGAGCAAGGGGAGCACGACCGTCCAGAAGCGGCGCGTGCCGGAACGGCAGTCGAGCGCTGCGGCCTCGCGCACGGGGACGGGGATCCCCTGCAGCCCGGAGAGGAAGAAGATGAAGTTGTAGGGGATCTGCTTCCATACGGAAACGACGATCATGGCGAAGGCCGTGTCGAAATAATCGAGCCCCACCTTGATATCCAATCCGAACCAGGCCGCGAGCTTGACAATCGGACCGATGTGCTGGTCGAAGAACATCATGCCGATCAGGCCGGCGACAGGCGGCGCGATGGCATAGACCCAGATCAGCAATGTCTTGTAGCCGCTATTGCCGCGGATGACGCCATCCGCCTTGACGGCGAGCAGCAGGCCGATCGACAACGCGAAAAACGTCACCAGAACTGTGAAGATCGCCGTGAAGCGCGCGATACCGAGATATTCGTTCGACCTCAGCACGTCCGCATAGTTGCTCATGCCGACGAAAGTGGATCCGAAACCGAAGGGATCTTCCAGGTAGAAGGAAGACTGGATCGCCTGCGCGGACGGCCAATAGAAGAAGATGAAGATGATCGCGAGCTGCGGCGCGAGGAAGAGATAGGGCAGAAAAGGCGATGAAAACTGAACGCGCTTCGCCCCTGCCTTATCCCTCCGGTCGCCGGACGATCCCGTCATCCAGCCCGCCGGCCACCTCCTCCCCGCCTTTGTGGAGAGACGCAACGTTCCATCGTCCGCTGCGCTCACCTCTCCCCGCGTAAGGGGAGAGGGCCAGGATGAGGGGCCGGCGTGGCTCATGATCAGCCTGCCGTCTTGGCGAAGCGGGCGAGCAGCTCGTTGCCCTCTTTCTCGATCGTCTCGAAGGCATCCTTGACGGTCGTTTCGCCGGAGAAGATGCGGCCGTATTCGCGCTCCATGATCTCGCGGATCTGCGGGTAAAAGCCGAGACGATAACCCTTCGACCATTCACCGGCCGGCAGGAGAAGCTGCTTGATGCCGACTTCGGCAACAGGCTTTTCCTTGTAGTAGCCATCCTTCTGGGCAAGCTCGTAGGCCGCCTTGGTGATCGCCACGTAGCCGGTGGACTTATGATAGAAATACTGGATTTCCGGCGATGTCAGAAACTGGAAGAAGTCGGCGACGCACTTGTTTTCCTCGTCCGATTTGCCGGACATGGCAAAGAGCGCGGCACCGCCGATGAAGGAGTTGGTGCCGGCGCCTTCGATCGAACCCCAATAGGGCAGGAAGGTCGCCGAGAACGGCATCTGCGCCGTCTTCGTCAAGCCGCCGAAGGAACCGGACGAGCCGATCCAGAGGGCAGCCTTGCCTTCCTCGAAAACCTTCTGGTTGTCGTTCCAGCCGGCGCCGTAGAAGGCGAAGTAACCCTCGTCCTTCCAAGCCTTGAGCTTCTCGAACATCATCTGCAGGTTCGGGTCGGTGACCTTGAGCTCCGTGTCGGCGACGCTGTCGTAACCGTTGTTGTTGGTCGCGAACTGGATGTTGTTGCGCGAGAAGAAGTTTTCGGTGAACTGCCAGGTAAGCTGCGACTGGACGAGCGGGATATAACCGGCTTCCTTCAGCTTCGGAGCGACTGCCTCGAAATCTTCCCAGGTCTTCGGAGCTTCGACGCCGGCCTTTTTCAGTGCCTCGTCGTTGATATACATGATCGGCGCCGAAGAGTTGAATGGCATGCCGACGAACTTGCCCTCGCTGTCGGCGTAGAAGTAGCGCACGCCGTCGATGAAGGCGTTGCGATCGAAGCTGTAGCCGGCCTTGGTTATCAGGTCCTCGGCCGGGATGACGGCGCCCTTGGCATTGATGATGGTCGCGGCACCTGCGTCGAAGACCTGCAGAATGTTCGGCTGCTCGCCCGAACGGAAAGCGGCGATACCGGAAGCGAGCGCTTCCTCATAGGTGCCCTTGCTGACCGGCGTCAGGGCGCAGGCGCTCTGGGATTCGTTGAATTTCTGCGCGACTTCGTTGATGACCTCGCCGTTGCGGCCGGCCATGCCGTGCCACCAGGTAATGTTGGTCGCGGCGAGCGATGTCGTTGCGGAAAATGCGAAAGTAACGGCTGCAAGCGAAATTCTCTTGAACATGGTCCCCTGTCCTCTCCACCGTTTGCGGATGGCAGTGGACTAGTGACCTTCCATGACAGGCCCGTAACGCTTTTATGTCGTGACGATTACAAATTCAGAAGGCATCCGGCAAATGCCGCGGCCAGCGCCAGGGAGTGACCGCGACGATATCGTAGCGGACGGAGAGACGGTGGAAATCCGCCTGGCGCGACAGCCAGATATCGCTTGCAGCCCTGATCCGCCGCTGCGCCGTGTCGGAGACGGCGAAGACCGCCTCGTCGAAGCCGCGGCGAGCCTTCACTTCGACGCAGGCGACGAGATCGCCGCGGCGGGCGATGATGTCGATCTCGCCGAGCCTGGTGCGGTAACGCATCGCCACGATGCGATAGCCCTTGAGCATCAGGCAGAGCGCCGCGCGGTATTCGGCGACGTGACCGCGCTTCAGGGCGTTCAGCTTGCGATTGTCCGGCGGCTCAACCTTCATCGCGTTCCTTGCGGGCGAGAAGCCGGTCGTAGAGTTCCTTGCGCGGCAGTCCGGTCCGGCGGGCGGCTTCCGTTGCCGCCTTGCCCATCGGCATCTCTTGCGCAAGCGCGCTCAAGAGAGCGTCCACATCCGCTTCCTTTGGAACCGGTTTCGCCTCCGGCGGACCGACGACGAGGACGATCTCGCCCCTTACGTTCGCGCCGTCCGCGTAGAAGGCGCGGAGCTCGCCGAGTGTGCCGCGCCGGAATTCCTCGAAGGCCTTGGTCAGTTCGCGGCAGACGGCCGCTTTCCTCTCAGTGCCCAGTACATCGGCGGCGGCGGCAAGTGTTGCCGCGATCCGGTGCGGCGACTCGAAGAACAGCAGCGTCGACGGCACCGCGGCAAGCTCGCCGAGACGATCGCGCCGCGCCTTGTCCTTTACCGGCAGGAAGCCGGCAAAAAGGAAAGCGTCGCTCGAAAGACCAGAGCCGACAAGGGCGGCAAGAGGAGCCGACGCCCCCGGGATCGGCACGACCCGGTGGCCGGCCTCGATCGCCAGCTGCGCCAGCCGATAGCCGGGATCGGATACGAGCGGCGTCCCGGCGTCTGAGACGAGCGCCACCGATTTGCCCTCGCCGAGCGCCGAAAGCAGCCGCGGGCCGGCCTCGTCGGCATTGTGCTCGTGATAGGCGAAGGGGCGATTGACGATGCCGTAGCGATCAAGCAGCACGCGGGTGACGCGCGTGTCCTCGCAGGCAAGGACGTCGGCACCGGCAAGCGTCTCCAGGGCTCTAAGCGTAATGTCGGCGAGATTGCCGATCGGCGTCGCGACGAGATAAAGTGCCGGCTCCAGCGGGCGGGCCGGTATGCTCATATTGTGCAGCCGGTAGCCGCGCTGTCTCGCCCTGTCCGCCGCTTCGGCCATTTCGTGTTTTTCCAATTGCTTATCTTCCCGCCGACCATGCCCGTCGCCCCGGCTTCGCCCTTTATGGGCGAGCTGATGGCGTGAGGCAAGGACGGGCCGCGGCCGCACGCTTGTGCAATTGGGGAAACTCCCGGCGAAACCCCTTGCTTTTGCGGCTCTCTTTCTGCCATTTTGCCCGTCCACATCCTTCCGGCTGATCGGCCGGGACACTCGCAGTTGACGCCGCGGCGGGTTCGCCCGCCGGGCAATGGTTGAAAGCGGTAGCATCCCATGCGCATTACTCTCGAGCGGTCCAATCTCCTGAAATCGCTGAACCATGTCCACCGCGTGGTCGAACGGCGAAATACGATCCCGATCCTCTCGAACGTGCTGCTGCGCTCCGACGGAGCGAGCCTCGAAATGAAGGCAACCGACCTCGATCTCGAGATCACCGAGGCGACGCCGGCGCAAGTGGAACAGGCGGGCGCCACCACGGTTCCGGCGCACCTCCTCTACGACATCGTTCGCAAGCTCCCCGACGGAGCGGAAGTGCTGCTTGCGACCAATGCCGAAGGCACGGCGATGACGGTGGCCTCCGGCCGTTCGAAGTTTTCGCTGCAGTGCCTGCCGCAGTCGGATTTTCCGGATCTGACGGCCGGAAGCTTCTCGCATTCCTTCCGATTGAAGGCGACGGATCTCAAGATGCTGATAGACCGGACGCAGTTCGCGATCTCGACGGAGGAGACCCGGTATTACCTCAACGGCATTTTCATGCACACGGTCGAGAACAAGGGACAGCTGAAGCTGCGCGCGGTTGCGACCGACGGCCATCGCCTTGCCCGCGCCGATGTCGAGGCTCCGGCAGGTTCCGAGGGCATGCCAGGCATCATCATTCCGCGCAAGACTGTCAGCGAGTTGCAGAAGCTGCTCGACAATCCCGACATCGTCGTGACGGTCGAAGTCTCGGACGCCAAGATCCGCTTGACGATCGGTTCGATCATCATGACCTCGAAGCTGATCGACGGCACTTTCCCCGACTACCAGCGGGTGATTCCGGCCAACAACGAGAAGGAATTGCGCGTCGATTGCCAGTCCTTTGCCCAGGCCGTCGATCGCGTCTCGACCATTTCCTCCGAGCGCGGCCGCGCTGTGAAGCTTGCGCTTACGGACGGACAGATGACGCTGACGGTCAACAATCCCGATTCAGGCAGTGCTACGGAAGAACTGCCGGTCGGCTATGAAAGCGATCCACTGGAAATCGGGTTCAACGCCAAATACCTGCTCGACATCACAGCGCAGCTGACAGGCAACGATGCGGTCTTCATGCTCGCCGATCCCGGCTCGCCGACGCTGGTGCGCGATCTCGCCGCCGAGGACGCGCTTTACGTCCTGATGCCGATGCGCGTCTGAGGGTTTCCGTCGACCGCGCCATGAAAGCTGACCCGCCGGCACTGGACGGCGGGTTTTTTATGAAATCCGTGGTCGCGCATTGTTGATAAGCTGTCGCTTTTAGACGCGGACAGACTTGTTTTTGCCGCAGATGGGAGCACATTATGCTCCATGCGCTTGCGCGACCTCGCCGAATCAGAACGCTGCGTCGGCCGCGTGCGACTGAATGAGAATGATTTTTCGAGGGGATTCGATGAGATTGCACCTGAAGGTGAAGGAAAAGTTCGGCCGGAAGTTCGACGAGGAAATCCGCTTCTTCAAAGGCTGGATGAACAACACCCGTGCCGTCGGAGCCATCCTTCCAACCTCCTCGATCACGGCGCGACGGATGGCGAGCGTGGTCAATCCCCACTCAGGCCTGCCGGTGCTCGAGCTCGGCCCCGGGACCGGGGTGATCACCAAGGCGATCCTGGAGCGCGGCATCGCGCCGGACAAACTGGTCTCGGTTGAATATTCGACCGATTTCTTCAATCAGCTGAAGGCCCGTTTCGCCGGCGTGCAGTTCATCAACGGTGACGCGTTCGATCTCGAACGCACGCTGGGATCCTTGAAGGACCGGCAGTTCGACAGCGTCGTATCCGCGGTGCCGCTGTTGAACTTTCCGATGCACCGCCGCGTCGAACTCGTCGAAGACCTGCTTTCGCGCATCCCGGTCGGTCGGCCCGTCGTCCAGATCTCCTATGGGGCGCTGTCACCGGTCGTCGCCATGCCCGATCGCTACAGCATCCAGCATCTCGACTTCGTCGTGCGCAACATTCCGCCCGCTCAGCTCTGGGTCTATCGCAAGGCGCATTGAGGCGCCGCGTGTTCGGCGTCTATCTGACCCATCCGCGGGTCAAGATCGACCCGGCAATCGCCGTGCCGAAATGGGGATTGTCCGAGCTCGGCAGGGACCGCGCCCGCGCAGCGGCCTCGACCCCATGGGTCCGGTCCCTCGGCCGCATCATATCCAGCCACGAGACGAAAGCCGTGGAGACCGCAGCCATACTGGCGCGCGCGGCAGGAATCCCGATCGAGACCGACGAAGAGATGGGCGAGAACGATCGTTCGGCGACAGGCTTCCTGCCGCCACAGGCATTCGAGGAGGCGGCCGACTGGTTTTTCGCCCACCCGAACGAAAGCTTCAAAGGATGGGAGCGGGCGATCGACGCGCAGACGCGCATCTGGAACGCGGTTTCCTACATTCTCGATCGCCACGACCCAGCGATTCCGATCGCCTTCGTCGGCCATGGCGGCGTCGGCACGCTGCTCAAATGCCGCATGACCGGCACCGCGATCGCGCGCGACGCGGACCAGCCGGCCGGCGGCGGCAACCTCTTTGCTTTTCGCCTTGCGGATCGCGCTGTCACGTGCGACTGGACGCCGATGGAATTCTGGCAGGGGTGATCTCGACATGACCATGAGCGCGCGCGACCGGCTGATCGTCGGCCTTGACATTCCGACGGTTGCCGAGGCGGAAAAGATCGTCTCGACGCTTGGAGACAGCATCGCTTTCTACAAGATCGGCTACCAGCTTGCCTTCGCCGGCGGGCTCGAATTCGCCCGCGATCTTGTCGCGAGCGGCAGGAAGGTCTTCCTCGACATGAAGCTGCTCGACATCGACAACACGGTGGCGAAGGGCGTCGAGAACATTGTGAAGATGGGCGTGTCGATGCTGACGCTGCATGCCTATCCCAAGGCGATGAGGGCGGCCGTCGAGGCGGCGCGCGGATCCGGCCTCTGCCTGCTCGGCGTTACGGTGCTGACCTCCATGGACGAGCAGGACGTCATCGATGCCGGTTACGAATACGATCCGCACACGCTGGTGTTGCGCCGCGCCGAACAGGCGCGCGCCGCGGGAATGGGCGGCATTGTCTGCTCCGCCGAGGAGGCCGCGGCGGTGCGCAAGATCATCGGAGCGGACATGGCGCTCGTCACGCCCGGGATCCGGCCGGCCGGTGCCGACAAGGGTGACCAGAAGCGCGTGATGACGCCCGCCGAAGCGCTTCGCGCCGGATCGAGCCATCTCGTCGTCGCGCGGCCGATCGTCCAGGCTGCGGAGCCATTGACAGCCGCCCGCGCGATACTGACCGAGATGGAGAGCACGCTCTCGGCTTGATCCGTCCGCGAAGGCAAGCTTCGCCGGCTATTCTGCAAGCTTACCTCCATTGACGAGAAGCTGCGCTTGACGTTGACCGCGAATTGCCGGAAGTAACGATCCCGTCTGTGTATTTCTACCGAAAGACGAGGAGCTTATCATGGCCAAGGGATATTGGATCGCTCGGGTCGATATACGGGACCCGGAGCGTTACAAGGACTATGTAGCGGCGGCAAAGCCGGCCTTCGAGAAATACGGCGCCAAATTCCTTGCCCGCGGTGGCAATTTCCATCGCCTGGAAGGCGCGGTTCGCTCCCGCAACGTCGTCATCGAGTTCCCTTCCCTTCAGGCCGCAGTCGACTGTTACAACTCGCCAGAATACCAGATTGCCGCGGCAATCCGCCAGGAAGTGGCCGACGCCGAGATGGTGGTGGTGGAAGGCGTCTGAAGCCCGCAGAAGGCGTCACGAAAGTGCTGGTGCGGCCCTGTGGATTGGCCTTCACCTCGCCCGCCGCTTGGGCTATGTAGCAAGCAATTCTTCCCAATGATATCAGGAGTGCGTTTCCCATGACCTTGTCCAACCTTCCGCCGCTGGTGACGATTTTCGGCGGATCCGGATTTGTCGGCCGTCATGTGGTGCGCGCGCTCGCCAAGCGCGGTTATCGCATTCGTGTCGCCGTCCGTCGGCCGGATCTCGCCGGCCATCTCCAGCCGCTCGGCAATGTCGGCCAGATTTCCTTCGTTCAGGCCAATCTGCGCTATCGCAAATCGATCGACCGCGCCGTCGAAGGTGCCGACCATGTGATCAACTGTGTCGGCATCCTGTTCCAGAGCGGCCGCAACACGTTCGACGCGGTCCAGGATTTCGGAGCGCGGGCAGTCGCCGAAGCGGCTCGGGCGGCCGGGGCGACGCTGACCCATATCTCGGCGATCGGGGCCGACGCCAAGTCCGAGTCGAGCTATGCCCGCACCAAGGGCCGAGCCGAGGCGGCGATCCTCGAAACCCTACCCGAAGCCATCATCCTGCGGCCGTCGATCATTTTCGGGCCCGAGGACGGCTTCTTCAACAAGTTCGCCGAAATGGCCCGGTTCTCGCCACTCCTGCCGCTCGTCGGCGGCGGCCGCACGAAGTTTCAGCCGGTCTACGTGACCGATGTTGCCGAAGCGGTCGCCCGCGCCGTCGACGGCAAGGTCGAGAAAGGCAAGATCTATGAGCTTGGCGGGCCGCAGGTCCTGTCGTTCCGCGAATGTCTCGAGCTCATGCTGAAGACGATCGACCGCAAGCGCCGCCTCGTGTCGCTGCCCTTCGGCGTCGCTTCGCTGATGGGCAGGGTCGTGTCGCTGGTGCCGTTCATCACGCCGCCGCTCACCGCAGACCAGGTAGTGTTGCTCAAATCCGACAATATCGTCTCCGCACAGGCCGAAACCGAGGGGCGGACGCTCGCCGGAATCGGCATCCAAGCGACGATGCTCGAATCGGTCCTGCCGAGCTATCTGGTGCGCTATCGCCCGCATGGGCAGTATCAGCGCGGCGGACGGGCGGCCTGATATCTCACTCTTCCGGATTTTCGCTCTGTGACCGCCGGCCCTGCCGGCGGTTTTTGTTTGTTGCAATGACGCAACACCGTTGCAGTTCTGCCGCAGTAGCAAAACGCCAATAGCGTTTACCGCAGATTCAGCATGTCCTGATATTGATCATGACATGTCCGGCGAATAAACACCCCCTCGCACCACATCGCTCGGCGAGCGCAGTCGGTGCCAACATCACACTCGAAAGGCATAACGTCCCATGGGCAAGTCGATCGCAATCTTTTTTGCGTCTGCGGCACTGATCATTCTTGCTGGCTCATTCATGGCTCCGGGCACCGTGGCAAGCAGCAGCAAGGGATGCGCGCCCGCCTATGGCGTCGATCCCTGCACGACGGCGTCTATCGAGTTTTCCGGCGAGTAAGCCGGCACCTGTCGCATAAAGAGCGGTCCCCCCAGAGACGGACGGCACTGCGACGGTGACATTTTAGTTTTGGCGGGGGCCAGGGAGCCGCATGCGTCTCGAAAGAGCGCATGCGGCTTTATTCTTTGCCTATCCAAGAAGCCAAAGGCCGATCAGACCTGCGACGCCGATGATGATCCGCCAGATCGCGAAGGGCGTGAAGCCGCGGTACGAGACGAAATCGAGCAGCGAGCGCACGACAAACACCCCGGCCACGAAGGCGGCGATGAAGCCGACCGCAATCAGCGTCATATCGTCGAAGGACAGCGCATCGCGGTTCTTGTAGAGATCGATGGTGAAGGCGCCGACCATCGTCGGCATGGCAAGAAAGAAGGAAAACTCTGCCGCGGAACGCTTGTCGGTTCCCATCAGCAGAGCACCGGCAATCGTGGCGCCGGAACGCGACGTGCCCGGAATCATCGCAAGGCACTGAAAGAGGCCGATTTTGAAAGCCAGCGATGGCGGATAGTCCATCACATCGGTGTAACGGGGTTTAAGCGGCAGATGGTCAATCGCGTAGAGGATGACGCCGCCGACGATTAACACGATACAGATCAGCATCGGTGTTTCAAAAAGCACCGACTTGATGAAGCCGTGGGCCGCGGCACCAATAACCGCCGCCGGAAGAAAGGCGATGAGCACCGAGAGCACGAAGCGACGTGCCAGCGCGCTCGACGGCAAGGCCAGCGCGATCTTGAGCAGCCGGTGGAAATAGACCAGCAGGATCGCGAGGATCGCACCGAGCTGGATGAGAACGGCGAAGGTATTCCCGGGTGACCTGAAGCCGAGGAAGTGGCCGGCAAGAAGAACATGCGCCGTCGACGACACGGGGATGAACTCGGTCAGTCCCTCGACAAGCCCGAGAACGAGCGCGCTGATGATCGATTGATCCGCCATAAATAAGATGTTCCTGACATGTTGGGGTGTGGGAGGAGAAGGTCGATTTGCTTGTGTTTGCCACCTGAACTACCTATAGCTCGTTTTTATGACAAGCCGTGGCCAGACACATGTGTCACGATGCTACTGTAGCGCTCCCGAAAAAACAGATCCACGAAGCCGACCCTTGATGCCGACACTCTATCATCACCCCATGTCCTCCGCCTCCCGGTTCGTACGCCTGATTCTTTCGGAATACGGCTACCAGACAGAGCTGAGCGAGGAGCAGCCCTGGGAGAACCGGCGGGACTTTCTGGCGCTCAATCCGGCGGGCACGCTGCCTGTCTATGTCGACGACAGCATGCGCGCGCTCTGCGGCGCGACGATCATTTCGGAATATCTCGATGAGACCAGCGGCATCATGAAGCGCGACCGCCGTTTGCTCGCCGAGGACCCGTTCCAGCGAGCAGAGATCCGCCGGCTCACCGAATGGTTCCTGCAGAAGATGGAAGCCGACGTGACACGCCCCTTGGTGCGCGAACGCATCTTCAAGCTGCAGATGACCCCGGATCAGGGTGGAGGTGCGCCGGATTCGAAAATCCTTCGCACCTCGCGCGCCAATATCCGCCAGCACATGAAATATCTCTCCTGGCTCGCGGCCTCGCGCCCGTGGCTTGCGGGCGACCGCATCTCCTATGCAGACCTCGCCGCGGCGGCCGCGATCTCCGTGCTCGACTACCTCGGCGAGATCGACTGGTCCGAGGCGCCGACGGCCAAGGAGTGGTATCAGCGACTGAAATCCCGCCCGTCCTTCCGGCCGCTGCTCGGTGAGCGCGTGCGGGGCGTCACACCGGTTTCGCACTATGCGGACCTCGATTTTTGAGGACAAGGCAATGCCTGGCGACGCTGTAAGAGCGGAGAACCAGGGGAGGAAACGCAGCACACTGACCGCGTTCCTGAAGAGCGAGGCGGCAGACAAAGGCTTCGATATCTGTCGCATCACCAAGCCGGACGCCATTCCTGAGGCGCCCGCACGGCTGAGACAGTTTCTGGCCGAAGGCGCCCATGGCACGATGGAGTGGCTCGCCGAAACGGCAGAACGCCGGTCCGATCCCCGCGTGCTGTGGAGCAACGTCCGCTCGATCGTCATGTTCGGCATGAACTACGGTCCAGAGGACGATCCGCGCGCGATCCTCAGCAGGCGGGAGCGGGGGGCGATTTCGGTTTATGCGCAGAACCGCGATTACCACGATGTCGTCAAGGGGCGGCTCAAGGAGATCGCGACGCGCTTTGCCGCCCGCGCCGGCGAGGACGTGAAAGTCTTCGTGGACACGGCCCCGGTCATGGAAAAGCCGCTCGCCGAGAAGGCCGGTATCGGCTGGCAGGGCAAGCACACTAATCTCGTCAGCCGCGAATACGGTTCGTGGCTGTTTCTCGGCAGCCTTTTCACGACCGCCGATCTCGATTTCGACGAGCCCGAACGCGACCATTGCGGCTCCTGTCGCGCCTGCCTCGATGCCTGCCCGACCGGCGCCTTTCCGGCGCCTTACCAGATCGACGCACGGCGCTGCATTTCCTACCTGACGATCGAGCACAAGGGGCCGATCGAGCCCGAGCTCCGCCCTCTGATCGGCAACCGGATCTATGGCTGCGACGACTGTCTTGCGGCCTGCCCGTGGAACAAGTTCGCGCGTTCGGCCTCTGAGATGAAGCTCAAGCCCCGCGACGACCTGAAGGAGCCGGAGTTGAATTTCCTGCTGACCTTGGACGATGCGGCGTTTCGCACTTTCTTCTCCGGTTCTCCGGTTAAACGCATCGGCCGCGACCGTTTCGTCAGAAACGCCTTGATCGCGGCCGGCAATTCCGGCGAAAAAGGTCTGATACCGCATTGCAAGGCATTGGTGCGCGACGCTTCCCCAACAGTAAGGGGCATGGCCATCTGGGCGCTCTCGCGGCTATTGCCGCGCGACGAACTTGTCGCCTTCGCCGGGCAGTGTGAGCTGGAAACCGACAACGACGTTCTTTCCGAATGGGAAATGGCAGGAGTAAGCCGATGCATGTCCTGATTCTTGGCGCCGGCTATTCCGGCACGGCGATCGCGAAAGCGCTGGCGCCTGCCGCCCAGTCCGTGACCGGCACAACTCGTTCGCCCGAAAGGCTCTCCGAACTCGCACAAGCCGGGATTCGCCCCCTCCTTTACGATGGAACGGCGATATCCGCCGAGCTCGCGGACGCTATGCGCCAGGCAACCCACCTCATCCAGTCAATTGCCCCGGGGCGCGACGGCGACCCGATGTTCCGCGCCGGCGTCCAGCCGTTGCCCGAGCTTTTGCCGAACCTTCGCTGGATCGGCTATCTTTCCACCGTCGGCGTCTATGGCGACCACAAGGGCGCCTGGGTGACGGAGGAAACGCCCTACAAGCCGGTTTCCCAGCGTTCGGTCGAGCGGGTCGAGGCTGAGGATGCCTGGCTTCACTACGGTGCGCAGCAGCGCATTCCCGTCGCGATCCTGCGCCTTGCCGGCATCTACGGTCCGGGGCGCAATGCCTTTCGCAATCTCGCCGAAGGCACGGCACGCCGGCTAGTGAAGCCAAACCAGGTCTTCAACCGCATTCGTGTCGAAGACATCGGATCGGCTGCCGCCTTTCTCGCCAACCGTGGCATGGGTGGAGTCTTCAACGTCACCGACGATGAGCCGGCCGCGCCGCAGGACGTGGTCGCGGAAGCCGCCCGGCTCATGGGCGTCGAGCCGCCACCGGAAATTCCCTTCGAGACCGCCGAACTATCGCCAATGGCGCGCTCCTTCTATGGCGAGAACAAGCGCGTCTCGAATGCACGCCTTCGCGAGGCTGGCTTCCAATTCGCCTTCCCGAACTATCGCGTGTCGCTTGCACAGTTGTGGCAATCCGGCGCCTGGCGCGGCAAGTAGACTCCCCCACAATTCGCGTATCCAGAATAATCCGTTCGGATGAAAGCATGTCTTCAGATCATCCGATAGTAACAGTGAACTCGACTTTCGTTTGACTGCCTAACGCTTGCCCATATTTGGCCTATACTTCGCCCAATCGCACAACCTACGCGCTAGTTAGCGGATTTCCACGAACGGGATTCATGGAAATTCATGCGAATCGAAATTTTAAATGTTTTTTTTCGAACGCGGGGAGCCTGCACTCTGCCTTGCGTCGCGTTCGACGTCTAACCCCTGATTCCTAGGAACTTCGCACCACGATTTAAAATAATTCAAACAATCTCCCATTTTAAATTTCCACTGCTTTTCAAGAATACCTAATAGACAGTTAACGGTTGAAGCACGGTTTTGCCATTTTTCGCCTCAATTACGTCGATCAGCAGGGAAATTAACTAAACTTTCAAACCGTGGGGGTCGTCGCTTGAAACCAGCGAACATTAAAACTGCTGCCGCAGCAGTGCTATTCACCGTCGGGATGGGGTTGGTCTCGGCATCCGATAGTCAGGCAGCAGGGTCCGCTTGCGGCGGTGCATCCTGGTACGCGCTGACCTCCAAGACCGCGTCCGGCGAAAGAATGAACGCCGCGCGGCTCACCGCCGCCCACCGCAGCCTCAAATTCGGCACGAAGGTCGCAGTCACCAACAAGCGCAACGGCAAGACGGTCGTCGTCCGCATCAACGATCGCGGTCCATTCATTCGCGGCCGCGTGCTCGATCTGTCGAAGGCGGCCGCCTCGCAAATCGGCATGATCCGCTCGGGAACCGCCAGCATCTGTTACCAGGTCATCAATTCCTGATACGCCAATACTTCCGCCCGATTATCGCTCCGGGCAGATTTGTTTATGGAGACTGCGGGTCTCTCGCATTTATACCGCATCCGTCTTGCTCTTCGGTGTCATCGCCGTTACCACGGCGAAAAAGGAGTTCATCGAAGATGCGATTGGGCGGAAGGCTCGCCGGAGCCATCGAGGTTCTTGACGACATAGAGAAACGGAAGCGTCCCGTCGCCGACGCGCTCAAGGACTGGGGTCTTTCGCACCGCTTCGCCGGATCGGGCGACCGTGCCGCCATCGGCAACATCGTCTATGACGCGCTGCGGATGAAACTGTCGCACGCCTACCTGATGGACAGCGACAGCGCCGCGGCGCTTGGTCACGCGGTCATGTATCGGCAATGGGGCTTTTCCCCCGAGACGCTTGCCGCGGAGCTCGCCGACGACAAGTTCGCGCCTGAGGCGCCTTCAGCGGAAATGATGAACGCCTTTGCCAAGCGTCGGCTAGAAGACGCGCCCAAGCATGTGCAGGCAGATATTCCGGAATGGACGCAGGCCTCTTTCGAGGAAAACTTCTCCGACCACTGGCTCGAGGAGGCCCAGGCGCTTGCCGGCCGGCCAACGCTGGACCTGCGCGTCAATACGCTGAAGGCGAACCGCGACAAGGTGTTGAAGGCGCTCGAGCGCAGCGGCGCCGAACCGGCGACGATCGCGCGCCACGGGGTGCGCATCCCGGCCGGTGAAGGCGCCTCGCGCCTTCCGAACGTTACAGCGGAGATCTCGTTCCAGAAGGGCTGGTTCGAAGTTCAGGACGAAGGCTCGCAGATCGTCGCCGACCTCGTTTTCCCGCAGGAGGGCGAGCAGGTGCTCGACTACTGCGCCGGTGGCGGCGGCAAGACACTCGCCATGTCGGCAGCGATGAACAACAAGGGCCAGGTCCACGCCTACGACACCGATCGCAAGCGGCTGGCGCCGATCATCGAGCGGCTGAAGCGCGCCGGCACGCGCAACGTGCAGGTGCATGAATCGGCGGAATCCCTGGCGCCGCTTGCCGGGCGCTTCGATCGCGTGCTTGTGGATGCGCCCTGCACCGGGACCGGCACGTGGCGCCGCCGCCCGGACACAAAATGGCGGCTCACGCAGAAAAACCTGGAGGAGAGGCTGGCCCAGCAGGAGGAAGCGCTGGCGAGCGCCGCCCACTTCGTCCGGCCGGGCGGACATCTGATCTACGTGACGTGCTCGGTGCTTCCCGAGGAGAACGAGTCGCAGGTCTACGGTTTCTGCGAGGACAATCCGGAATTCGAGATCCTCTCGGCCGCCGACACATGGGCGGCACTCTTCGGTACCGACAAACCGCAGCCGTGGTCCGCCGACATGAAGACGGTCACGCTGACACCCGCCTCGACCGGCACGGATGGGTTTTTCTTCTGCCTTATGGGCCGAAGGAGCTAAAGCCCGATAACAGGCCGGCATTTCGGCCGCCGCGCCGGGAAAAGATTGAAAATATTCTAAACTATACACTTTGACACAAGTTTACTTTTGGTCCATGACAAAGCCGCTTCAACGGGTCTCGAGGCGTCTGCTCGGCCCTGGAACAAGCCAAGGAGAGGGTCATGACCAAGAATTGCATCCGCGCCGCCGCGCTGGCGCTCATGACGGCAACGTCTACGCTGGCTTTGCAACCGGCGAATGCCGCCACCGACGCCGCTCAGGTGGTCAAGCACTATGCTGCCGTTGCACACGCCAAATACGAAGATGCCCTGACGACGGCCGAAGCCCTCGACAAGGCGGTTGACGCGCTGATCGCAAGCCCGAGCGAAGAGACCTTGAAGGCCGCGCGTGACGCCTGGCTCAAGGCGCGCAACCCCTATCAGGAAACCGAGGTCTATCGTTTCGGCAACGCGATCGTCGATGAGTGGGAAGGCAAGGTGAACGCCTGGCCGCTCGACGAAGGTCTGATCGACTATGTCGACCAGAGCTATGGCACCGAAAGCGACGAGAACGCTCTTTTCGTTGCCAATGTGATCGCCAACAAGTCGATCAAGATCGACGGCAATGACGTCGACGCGACGAACATCACGCCGGAATTCCTGTCCGGGACGCTGCAGGAAGCAGGCGGCATCGAGGCGAACGTTGCGACCGGCTACCATGCGATCGAATTCCTGCTCTGGGGACAGGACCTGAACGGCACAGGCCCCGGCGCCGGCAACCGCTCCTATACCGACTTCGATACCAAGGCCTGCACGAACGGCAACTGCGATCGCCGAGCCGCCTACCTGAAGGCAGCCACCAGTCTGCTCGTTTCCGACCTCAAGGAAATGGTCGCCAACTGGACGCCGGATGGCGCCGCCACCAAGGCGGTGGAGGCCGATCCCAAGGCCGGCCTCGCCACCATCCTCACCGGCATAGGCTCGCTTTCCTACGGGGAACTCGCGGGCGAGCGCATGAAGCTCGGCCTGCTGCTGCATGATCCGGAAGAAGAGCACGATTGCTTCTCGGACAACACGCACAACTCGCATCTCCATGACGCGATCGGCATCCAGTCCGCCTATACCGGCGAATATACCCGTGTCGACGGCACGAAGCTCACCGGTCCCTCGATTTCCGAACTCGTTGCCGCGAAGGATGCGGCGCTGGACAAGGAACTGAAGGACAACCTTGCCGCCACGGTCGAAAAGATGCAGGCGATGGCTAAGCGCGCCGAAACGGTCGAGGCCTATGACCAGATGATCGGCGAAGGCAATGCGGAGGGTAACGCCACCGTCCAGGCCGCGATCGACGGCCTGATCGCACAGGCGAAGACCGTCGAACGCGTCATCGCCTCGCTCGATCTCGGCACGATCGAGCTTGAAGGTTCCGACAGCCTGGATAATCCTAGCGCCGTCTTCCAATGAGCCGAAAGGCGGGCCGCTCCGAAAAGGTGCGGCCCGGCCCAAGTCCAATGCATGTGACCTCCCGCCTCTTCGGGCTGCCCATCGCCGCGCTCATCAGCATCACCGCAACAGCAGCGGCGACGGGCGACGGTCCCGGCCTCGTCGTCAAAGCGGAACCCCAAGGGATACCAAAGGCTGAAATCGGGATAGGCGGCGTCGATACCCCCCTCTGCGCTGCCGGGCATCTCCCCCACAAGGGGGGAGATTGGCCGGAAGCAAAGCCTTGCCCGGTAATAACCGCGCAGAGGTCGGAATTGCGTTCAAAGGCACACGCGCAGAATTCAACGGCGTATGCGCAGGTTAATAGCTTGAGCGGGGCATCGCCCCCTGCCGATCTCCCCCCTTGTGGGGGAGATGCCCGGCAGGGCAGAGGGGGGTGCAGCGCCGGACAGGTCGCAGACAACCAAACCTCGCCTCGCCCTGCACGCCAGGACCTTTCCGAGCACGACCGCGAACGCGTGCTGACCGTCACCCGACCAACGACGGATTTCTTCAAGGCCGAACAGTTCGAGGCCCTTTCCGCCGGCGCCGCGACGACAATCGCGCCGGTCGACCGGCAAGTCTTCTCCCAGTTTTCGGCGAACCTTCCCTTCGAGGCCGAGCAGAACTTCAAGCTCGGCAAGGCGCTCTTCGAGAAGCTCTGGGTTTCGGCGCCCTCCTCCACGCAAGCCTCCGACGGGCTCGGCCCGCTCTACAACGCCCGCTCCTGCGAGAGCTGTCATCTCCGCGACGGACGCGGCCGACCGCCGGTAGGCGCGTCCGACTCAACATCGATGTTCTATCGCTTTGCGCGTGCGCCGCGCGATGACGCCGAACGGGAGATGGTCGCCGCCCATGCCGCGCTCAATTTTCCCGATCCTGTTTACGGTGCGCAACTCCAGGACAGTGCCGTGCCGGGGCTTGCAGCCGAAGGGCGCGTAGCGATCACGTATACGGAAGAGCAGGTGAGGCTTGCGGACGGCGAGACGGCTTTTCTGCGGAAGCCGCATTACACGGTCGCCGGCCTCGGCTATGGCCCGCTCGATCCGACAACGACGCTTTCGCCGCGCGTCGCCTCCCCGATGATCGGTCTCGGCCTGATCGAGGCGATCCACGAGGCCGACATTTTCGCGCGCGCAGATCCGGAGGACCGCGACGGGGACGGCATCAGCGGGCGGCCCGCGCTGGTCCGCGATGCCAAAACCGGAACCGTAACGCTTGGCCGCTTCGGCTGGAAGGCCCAAAGCCCGACGCTCCGACAACAAGCCGCCGACGCCTTCGCCATCGACATCGGCATATCCAACCCCGACAACGATCGCAGCCATGGCGATTGCACCGAGGCGCAGACCGGCTGCCAGGCGCTTCCGACCGGCGTTCAGGAACGGCTCGGCCCCGTCGAAGCACCCGATCCGGTGCTTGGGCTGGTCACCTTCTACGCCTCCAACCTGGCCGTGCCCGCCCGCCGAAAGGCAAGCTTTCCGGAAACCTTGAGGGGCAAGCAGCTCTTCTACGAATCCGGCTGCGTGGCCTGCCATGCGCCGAAATTCGTGACCCGGCGCGATGCATCGCACAAGGAGCAGGCGTTCCAGTTGATCTGGCCCTATTCGGATTTCCTGCTGCACGACATGGGTGAAGGTCTCGCAGACGGCCAACAAGTCGGCGTCGCCAATGGCCGAGAGTGGCGCACGCCGCCGCTCTGGGGGATCGGACTGACGCAAACCGTCAGCGGCCACACCTTCTTCCTTCACGATGGCCGCGCCCGTAACCTTACCGAGGCCGTCCTTTGGCACGGCGGTGAGGCGGAAAAGGCTCGCAACGCCTTTGCCGCCCTGCCGAAGGACGACCGAAAAGCCCTGATCACATTCCTGGAGTCACTCTGATGCGCCCGAGCCTTCCCCTAACACTGGCCGTCCTCCTGTTTGCGGCCACCGCCATCCCGACGGCCGCGCAAGAAGGTGGAGCGCTGTCGCCGCGCGTCGTCGACGAGGCCGCCGTGCCGGGCGTCATGGCAAAAGCCGTGGACGGCTTCATCATCCCCGGCTATCGCGGTCTCGCGGAAGCGACGGTCGGCCTTGCGGAAACGAGCGCCGCGCTTTGCGAGGCGCCCTCGGCAGCGGCGCTCGAGGCTGCCCGCTCGGCCTTTTCGGGCGTCGTGCGGAGATGGTCGGCGATCGAGATCATCCGCCTCGGCCCGGCCCTCGAACAGAACCGCTTCGAGCGCTTCCTGTTTTATCCCGACCGCAAGAGCACCGGCCTCAAGCAGGTACAGGCGATTCTTGCGAAAGAAGACGAAAGCGCAACGCAGGTAGAAAGCCTCAAGAAAAAAAGCGTCGCTGTCCAAGGCCTCGGCGCGCTCGAATACGTACTCTACGGCACCGGGGCAGAAACGCTTGCCGGGAAGGACGGCGCCTTTCGCTGCCGTTACGGCGTCGCGATATCGGAGAACCTGAAGGCGATCGCGGGCGAGCTCCTCACCGAATGGGAAAGGCCGGATGGAATCCAGGCCGCCTGGAAGAAGCCCGGTCCCGACAATCCGCTCTTCCGCGACAGCAGGGAGGCCGCAACCGAGCTCCTCGGCATTCTCGTCCACAGCGTCGAGATGGTGAAGGACCAGCGGCTGCGGCCCTTTTACACCGGCACGCTCGATGGAAAGCCCGACAAGGGCCGTCCAAGGCTCGCCATCTACTGGCGCTCAGTCAATACGATGGCCGCCATTTCCGCGAATCTGCGGGCCCTGCAGATGCTCTTCGATACGGCCGGCATGGAGAGCCTGCTTCCAGCCGACAGCCGCTCGATCGCCGGTTCGATCAATTTCCTCTTCAAGGCGCTGATCCGCGCCGCGGACCGCATCGAGGGACCGATCGACGCGGCGCTTGCGGACGAGAACCAGCGTGCCACGCTCGACTTCATCGCGCTCAACACCGCTGATCTCCTCGATCGCTTCAATCGCGAATTCGGGGGCGCCATCGGCCTTGGCGCCGGCTTTTCCTTTGCCGACGGCGATTGACATTGCACGTTGACACGGCAACGTGAAGGGGCCCCGCCGGCCAGCGGTTGACAAGCCGCTCTTTTGGGCGCAAAGCGCAAGTCGTGTCCGCTGTCGCGGGCATGTTTCACCTAGCAAGGATCAACCGGAATGAACCCCGACAGTCGAAGTCGAGCCTTCACGCTCACGGCCGTCCGATCCTGATTGATCAGGGCTCCGGGCGGTCGGATGACTCGCCCCATGGAGCCCCAAATGCTGCGCATCTACAAAGGCCAGAACAACCATCTCGCGCCCGTCGACCTCCTCAACGGCCTGGCATCCCAGGTACCGGTGATCTGGTTCGACCTCTTCAGTCCTTCCGCCGAGGAAACCCGGCTGGTCGAAGAGAGGCTGGCGATCGCCATCCCGACACGGGACGAGATGCAGGAAATCGAGCTTTCCGACCGCCTCTACCAGGAGGACGGCGCCGAGTTCATGACGATGACCGCCGTGGCGAAAATCGACAGCGACAATCCGGCAAAAGTGCCGGTGACGTTCATTCTCAAGGGACCGAGTCTCGTCACGGTGCGCCACGCCGATCCGAAGCCGTTCCAGGTCTATGCGACCCGCATCCAGAGGCCGAACGGGGCGGCGTGCGAAACCGGGGAACTGGTGATGCTGGGGCTTCTCGAGGCGATGATCGACCGCACGGCGGATGCGCTGGAGCGCGCCGGCAACGAGGTCGATGCGATTTCGCGCGAAGTTTTCCGTAAGTCGCACGCCAACGCCACCAAGAAGACGCGCAACCTGCAGTCGCTGATCGAGCAGATCGGCCAGAAGGGTGACCTCTTGACGATCATTCGTGAAAGTCTGGTGAGCGTCGGCAGGCTCGTCGCCTACCACGTGGCGATCGAGGGCAACGGACAGCGCAAGGCAGCCAAGGAGAGCCGGCAGCGGATCAAGCTGATCCAGCGCGACGCAACCTCGCTCGGCGATCACGCGCTGTTCCTGTCGAACAAGATCAATTTCCTGCTCGACGCGACGCTCGGCCTCATCAATCTCGAACAGAACCAGATCATCAAGATCTTCTCGGTGGCAGCGGTCGTGTTCCTGCCGCCGACGCTGGTCGCCTCGATCTACGGCATGAACTTTCAGTCGATGCCGGAACTGTTCTGGGACCTCGGCTATCCCTATGCTCTCGGCATGATGGTGCTTTCGGCGCTGTTGCCCTATCTCTATTTCAAACAGAGAGGGTGGCTGTGACGATGGCGCACTCTTCCCGGACTTTTCCCGCACAACCCCTCCCCAACCCCTCCCCACAAGGAGGAGGGACTTACGACGCTGCGCCGGCTTCGTTCAATCTCAACATTCCCGGGCATTCGGACGTCGGAGCTGGGATTGAGCGGGTCACGGAGGCGAGCCCCTCGCCCTTGTCGGGAGGGGCTGGGGAGGGGCTTGCCACGGGAAAGCGCCTCCGCCAGCAAAATCATATCAATACCCGGAACCTCATCGATCGACGCAGCTTCGTCAAAATGGCGGGCGCCGCCTGGCTGGCGACGCTTACCCCGCGTAGCGCTTTCGCGCTTGAAAGAACCGACGCCGTCTTCGCCTCGGCCTTCATGGCGCCGGACGGAAGCTACGGCGTCGCGACCCTGACGGACGAGGGCCAGATCATCGACCGGACGCTGCTGCCGGCGCGGGCGCATGGCATGGCCTTCTCCCCGGAAAGCCGGCGCGCCGTCGCCTTTGCCCGCCGGCCTGGCACCTATGCGATGGTCCTTTCGACCGATGGTGCCGCCGAACCCGTCGTGATTACAGCCGCTGAAGGCCGACACTTCTTCGGCCACGGCTGTTTCTCCGCCGATGGCCGCTTGCTCTATGCGACCGAGAACGACTTTTCCGCCAATCGCGGCATGATCGGTATTTACGACGGCACGAGGGGATTTGCCCGGATCGGCGAATTTCCGACCTACGGCATCGGGCCGCATGACATGACTCTTGCGGCCGACCGGCGGACGCTCGCGATCGCCAATGGCGGCATCGAGACCCATCCGGACTTCGGCCGCACCAAGCTCAATCTCGACCATATGGAGCCGAGCCTGACACTGGTCGACACAGTCACGGGGGCGCTCATCGAAAAGCATGTGCTGCCGAGGGAGCTTAGCCGGCTATCAACGCGGCATGTGGACATCGGAACCGACGGAAAGATCTGGTTCGCCTGCCAATACGAAGGGCCGCGCAACGACCTGCCCCCACTCGTCGGCCATTTCTCGCGAGGTGAGAACCTTGCCTTTATCCCCCTTCCCGAGCGAACGACCGAGGCGCTCGCCAACTATGTCGGCGCCATCGCCGTCAACCGTCGCGAAGGGCTCGTCGGACTGACATCGCCGAAGGGGAACGTCGCCGTCACGGTCGATGCGCGCACAGGCGCCGTCTTGAATGAGGAGTTCATCGCGGAGGCCGCAGGCGTCGCCGCGGCCGAACACGGCTTCGCCGTCTCCTCCTATGATGGCCACTTCAACGACCGCAAAAGCGCCGTTGCCTGGGACCAGCATATCGTCAGGTTGGGGTAGAGGTGGAGACTAGGTCACATCGCGGCATATCCGACGCCTGAAAGCGTCGCGAGATCGTCCCAGCGATAGGCGACCTGATCATAACTTTCACCGCCGACGCTGACGCGCCCTCGCCCGACGACACGCGCACCGAGCCGTTCATAAAACGCGCGGTTTGGATTGCCCGCCAGCACCCAGGCAAAAAGCGACGAGGCGCCCGTGTCCCGGCAATGCCGCGCAATCGTGCGTACCAGCGCGGAGCCGATGCCGGCGCCCTGGAACTCCTCCAGCAGGTAGAGCGTGTAGAGTTCGCGATCGAAGGCCGGTGGCATTCCCCGTGCTCGCCCGTAACTCGCCAGACCGATTACCTTCTTCGAGGTCATATCGGCAGCGACCAAATGGAAAGCGGCCGCGGCACGCATTCGCCGCGCATGCCGGATCGCGTGATCCTCGACCGTCATCGCATCGAGATACGCGTCGGAGATGATGCCCCGAAACGTCGACCGCCAGGTTTCGACGAGCACCGATGCCATCATCAGGACATCGTCGGGCTCGGCCGGTCGGATTTCAATGCGTCTGAAGTTCCTCATCGTAGACATATAAGGATCAGGCGGGGTTCGCGAAAGCAAGCGCGCACTCCAATCGGCGCATATTTCGCCCCGGATGTGGTTCGTGTACCGCGTATCGGGCCCGGTGGCGTCCGAGCGTGGCGATTTTCCACCTCGCCCGCGCTTGTCCTGCCTCCACTCGCATGCCACTGTCGGCCCGAAGCGGGCGCTCGGCCCCGCCCTCGGAAAGGCCTTTTCTATTGATCGACGACGAGCCGCATGATTTTCACGCCCGCATCCGGGAAAGCTTCGACCGCCAGGCGGCCATGCACACCATCGGCGCGGAGCTGACGCGCATCGAACCGGGCACGGTCGAGATCGAGCTGCCCTTCGATCCCAAGCTGACGCAGCAGCACGGCCTGCTGCATGCCGGCGTGATTTCCGCCGCGCTCGATGCCGCCGGCACCTATGCCGCCTATTCCGTGATCGACCCCGACGCGTCGCTGCTGACCATCGAGTTCAAGGTGAACCTGCTTTCGCCTGGCCGCGGCGACCGCTTCCTTTTCCGCGGCGAGGTGACGAAGCCTGGCACGACGATCATCGTTTCGGACGGACGGGCCTATGCCATCCGGCCGGACGGGCCGGCAAAGCTGATCGCCTCGATGACGGGAACCATGATGGTGGTACGCGGACGTGAAGGGATCGAGGGATGAGCTTTGAACTGAAGTCCGTGGCAGGCAAGACGATCCTCTACGTGATGGCGGTCGATGCCGAATACGGGCCCAGCCTGCGCACCCGCATCGCGCCGCTGATGACCGGGGTCGGCCCGGTCGAAGCCGCCGTCACCTTGACGAGGGCGCTCGCCAAACTCGATGCAGCCGACAGCCTGCCCGATCTCGTCGTCTCGCTCGGCTCGGCCGGGTCCGCCACCCTCGAACAGACCGAAGTCTACCAGGCGACGTCTGTCGGCTATCGCGACATGGACGCGTCCGTACTCGGTTTCGAGAAGGGGGCGACGCCGTTCCTCGATCTTCCCGCGGTCGTCAAACTGCCGTTGCGCATCCCGGGCGTGAAGGAGGCCCGGCTTTCGACCGGCGCCAACATCGTCTCGGGAAAGGCCTATGACGGCATCGACGCAGACATGGTCGAGATGGAGACCTTCGCGGTCCTGCGCGCCTGCCAGTCCTTCGGCCTGCCGCTGATCGGCCTGCGCGGCATTTCGGACGGCAAGGCGGAATTGAAGCATGTCGACGACTGGAAGGAATATCTCCATGTGATCGACGAGAAGCTCGCCGCCGCGATCGACCGGCTGGAGGCAGCACTCGGAACCGGTGAAATCAGGCTCTGAAAGTCCTAAATTGTCGGGGTGCAATGTAATCGTTGCGCCAAAGGCGGGCTTTCATTAAAGGCTCGCCATGATCAAGCTTGAAGGCCCGCTATGACTGAGACAGCCCATCCCGACACCGTTCTCATCGTCGACTTCGGCAGCCAGGTGACCCAGCTCATCGCCCGGCGCGTGCGCGAATCCGGCGTCTATTGCGAAATCGTGCCGTTCCAGTCGGCCGAGGAAGGCTTCAAGCGGCTGAAGCCGAAGGCGGTGATCCTGTCCGGCAGCCCGGCTTCGACGCTCGAGATCGGATCCCCCCGCGCGCCATCGGTGATCTTCGACAGCGGCTTGCCGGTCTTCGGCATCTGCTATGGCCAGCAGACCATGTGCGCCCAGCTCGGCGGCAAGGTGGAAGGCGGTCATCACCGCGAATTCGGCCGCGCCTTCCTGGAGGTCGAGAAGGAATGCGCCCTCTTCGACGGTCTCTGGTCGGTCGGCTCGCGCCATCAAGTCTGGATGTCGCACGGCGACCGCGTCACCATGATCCCGGACGGTTTCGAGGTCGTCGCGACTTCGTCGAATGCGCCCTTCGCCTTCATCGCCGATGAGAAGCGCAAATATTATGCGGTGCAGTTCCATCCGGAAGTGGTTCACACGCCGGACGGCGCCAAGCTGATCGCCAACTTCGTGCACAAGATCGCCGGCATCAAGAGCGACTGGACCATGTCGGCCTATCGCGCCAAGGCGGTAGAGGCGATCCGTGAACAGGTCGGCGACAAGAAGGTGATCTGCGCGCTTTCGGGGGGTGTCGATTCCTCCGTCGCAGCCCTTCTCATCCACGAGGCTGTCGGCGACCAGCTCACCTGCATCCTCGTCGACCATGGCCTGATGCGCAAGGACGAGGCGGCGAATGTCGTCGCCATGTTCAAGGAACACTACAACCTCCACCTGCTGCACATCGATGCCTCCGACCGCTTCATCGGCGAGCTCGAAGGTGTCAGCGATCCGGAGACCAAGCGCAAGATCATCGGCCGTCTCTTCATCGAGGTGTTCGAGGAAGAAGCAAAGAAGCTCGGCGGCGCCGATTTCCTGGCCCAGGGCACGCTCTATCCGGACGTGATCGAAAGCGTTTCCTTCACCGGCGGCCCGTCGGTGACGATCAAGTCACATCACAATGTCGGCGGCCTGCCGGAGCGCATGAACATGCAGCTCGTCGAGCCGCTGCGCGAACTCTTCAAGGACGAAGTGCGCGTGCTCGGTCGCGAGCTCGGCCTGCCCGACAGTTTCATTGGCCGCCATCCCTTCCCCGGGCCCGGCCTTGCGATCCGCTGCCCCGGCGGCATCACCCGCGAGAAGCTCGAAATCCTGCGCGAGGCGGACGCGATCTATCTCGACGAGATCCGCAAGGCCGGCCTCTACGACGCGATCTGGCAAGCCTTCGCCGTGCTCCTGCCGGTGCAGACCGTCGGCGTCATGGGCGACGGGCGCACTTACGAATTCGTCTGCGCGCTCCGCGCCGTCACCTCCGTCGACGGCATGACCGCCGATTTTTACCACTACGACATGGAATTCCTCGGCCGCGCGGCAACGCGCATCATCAACGAGGTCCGCGGCATCAACCGCGTCGTCTACGACGTGACCTCGAAACCGCCGGGCACGATCGAGTGGGAGTGATCCCACTCTCCACGTCGCCGCATCGATCATCAACCCAGCTTGTCGCGTCGCGCACTACAGCGCCGCGCGTCCAATCGGACGCGCAAAGGTCGCTGTAGCACTTTGATTTGCTGCGTGATTTTATCCTTAAATCGATTCCGATTTAAGGAATCATGCAGTAGACAGGATGCTACCCCGTGGGGGATCATCTGACCCCGCGTTTCATGAGGGAGCAAGTAGCTGCGGCGCGCCGAAATCGATAGCCAGAACCGCTGCCAGCTCAAGCGCCAGCGCGACTACCGCCTGGCGGTGGATATCATCACTCGCGCCTGGATGACGTTCCCGGAGGTTAAGGCAATTGCCGTGATCGACTCGGTCACAAAGCCGCTGTGGAAGGAGGTTCCCCGGTTGCGCTGAGCACTTCAAAGTCCCATAAACCGCATTCCGACGGATCGCCTATCGAGGGACAGCAAAAGTGGAAATTACGGAGATCATCATCGCCGGCGATACGCCGGGCGTCGAATGGCGGCTGCCGGTGTTCCGGTTCAAGGGGACAAAACCGGAAGCACCGCGGACCTATGTCCAGGCGGCGCTTCATGCGAACGAACTGCCGGGCACGGCGCTCTCGCATTTCCTTCTGGGGAAGCTGCGCCGGGCGGATGCCGAAGGCGCGATCCTCGGCGATATCACGGTCGTTCCGCAAGCAAATCCGATCGGTTCGGCGCAGTCGCATTTCGGCGAGTTGCAAGGTCGCTTCGATCTCGGCTCCCGCACCAATTTCAACCGTGACTTCCCGCTGATTTCCCTTGGCGAACGCGACGGCCTGGTCGAGGATCTCGACCGGTACTCGGCGACCGACCGACTGAAGCGGCAGCTGCTCCATATGGCGCTTGGCGCCGAGCTGGTGCTCGACCTCCACTGCGACGACGAGGGGCTGCAATATGCCTATATCAACGAGGCCTTCTGGCCGGAAGCCGCGGACCTCGCTGCTGCGCTCGATATGAAAGCCGTGTTTCTCTCCGATGGCGAAAGCTCCGCTTTCGAAGAAGCGGTCGGCCATGCCTGGAAAAACGAGGACAAGAGCCGGAAGAAAACGTCCCTGCCCGGCCGGCTTTCCGTAACCGTGGAGCTGCGCGGCACGCGTGACGTCTATCCGGCAACCGCAAGCAAGGATGCCGACGGCGTCTGGCAGTTTCTTCTCGCCCGCGGCGTGGTTTTCGGGGCACGCACCGATGTTCCAGCCTTCTCCGGCAAGGCCGTGCCACTCGACAACATCGAGATGATCCGCGCGCCCGCAGCCGGCGCGATCCTCTTCCATCGCGATATCGGTGAAAGCGTCCATGCGGGAGACCTGCTCGCGACGATCCTTGCCAAGCCCGGCACTCCGGAAGGCGCGATCGAGGTCCGGGCGCCGCAGGACGGGCTGATCGTCACCCGGGTCTCCACCCGCTTCGCACGCCGTAGGTCGGACCTGATGAAGATTGCCTGCGAGGAGCCTTCGCGAGCGGTGCGCAAGCCGGGCACGCTGGAGGCCTGATCCTCTGAGATGCCCCCTCATCCGGCCTGCCGGCCACCTTCTCCCCGCAAGCGGGGCGAAGGAGACTCGCGGTAACGCGCCGCTCCCCAAATCCCCGTCCCTGCGCGGCGGAGGAGGAGACTGGCGGGTGCGGCATTGTCCCTTCTCCCCGTCCAAACGGGGAGAAGGTTGTGGCAGCGGGATGAGGGGCCGTTGAGCTACCACCTACGGCGTGGCACCAGCTTGCATTTTCGGACTGTCGAGAAGGATGGTCGAGCGGAGCGTCTTGATTTCGGCGATCTGCTCGAACTCGCTCCAGAGCAGGCGCTTGTAATCCGCAACATCGCTGACGGCGATCTTCAGCAGGAAATCGAAATCGCCGGCAACCGTGTGGCATTCGACCACTTCCGGCATGCGCGAGACCAACTCGATGAACCGCTGCCCCACTTTGCTCGCGGTGCGCTCCAGCGTCACCTCGACAAAGGCCTGGAAGCCGATGCCGGCCGCCTGTGGGTCCACCACAACCGTTTGGCGGATGATGCCTGCCGAATAGAGGCGCGCCAGCCGTCGCGACAGTGGCGCCGGCGAGAGGCCGACCTTTTCCGCCAGTTCGTTGTTGCTTCTCGATGCGTCTTCGACGAGCAGGCGGATGATCCGCCGGTCGATCGCATCCAGTTCCGTTTTTCCGCGCTCCATCGCAAACTCGCTCCAACTCCATAACCGAGCAAATCCGTAGAAAAATCTGGCCGACCTGCGCAAAAACATATAAGCGATCTTGGAACGTGGGCAAACTGTGCGTCGAATTTGCGTTCAGACTAGCTTACAGAGGTTGCGGACAAGTCGCGCATACGGCTTGCCTTTCCGCCTGCCCAAAACAACTATGCCCCAATTGTTAGCACCAGAGGGAACCCGGCATGTTCGATGCTCTCGCCCGTCAACCCGACGACCCGTTGCTGGCCCTGATCGGCCTCTACCGAAACGACGCGCGCCCCGGCAAGGTGGACCTTGGCGTCGGCGTCTACCGTGACGAAACCGCCCACACGCCGATCTTCCGGGCCGTGAAAGCGGCGGAGAAGCGGCTGCTGGAGACGCAGGACACCAAGGCCTACGTCGGACCTGAAGGGGACCACGTGTTCCTAGACCATCTCTGGACGCTTGTCGGCGGCGATACGGTCGAACGGAGCCATATGGCAAGTGTGCAGACGCCGGGCGGCTCGGGCGCGCTCAGGCTCGCGGCCGACCTTATACACCGCGTGGGCGGCCGGCGGATCTGGCTCGGCCTGCCGAGCTGGCCGAACCATGCGGCAATCTTCAAGGCGGCGGGCCTCGAAACGGCAAGCTACGAGTTCTTCGACATTCCGTCGCAGGCGGTGCTCTTCGACAATGTCATCAGCGCGCTCGAGGGTGCGGCGGCCGGTGACGCCGTCCTGCTGCATGCAAGCTGCCACAACCCGACCGGCGGCGCGCTGACAGAAGCGCAGTGGCTGGAAATCGCCGCGCTTGTCGCGGAGCGTGGGCTCCTGCCGCTGGTCGATCTCGCCTATCAGGGCTTCGGCCGCGGCCTCAACGAAGACGTTGCAGGCCTGAGGCATCTCATCGGCGTAGTCCCAGAAGCGCTCGTCGCCGTTTCCTGCTCGAAATCCTTCGGCCTCTATCGCGAACGCACCGGCGCCATCTACGCGCTCACCGCCTCGGCGAGCTCCGCCGACACCGTGCGGTCCAATCTCGCCGGGCTCGCCCGCACCAGCTATTCCATGCCGCCGGATCATGGCGCCGCCGTCGTGCGCACGATCCTCTCGGACAAGGACCTCGCACGCAGCTGGGCAGAGGAGCTGGAGGCGATGCGCCTGCGCATGACCGGCATCCGCCGGGCGCTTGCGGAAGGACTGAGAACCCGCTGGCAGGCGCTCGGCGCGATCGCCGCTCAGGAGGGCATGTTCTCGATGCTGCCGCTCTCGGAAGCGGAGGTGCTGCGGCTTAGAAGCGAGCATGGCATCTACATGCCGACATCGGGCCGCATCAACATCGCCGGGCTGAAAACGGCGGAAGTCGCCGGCGTCGTCGGCAATTTCACGAGCCTCTGAGGGAGACAGCGGGGATGGAGGTCGACGGAGAGGGAAGCATTGCCGTTGCGCCCACCGAGCGCCACAGGCTTTACGAGGATGCGCTTGCCATCCTGACCGGCACGCTCATCGTCTCGCTCGGCGTGGTGATCTACAGCAAGGCGGTGCTTTTGACCGGCAGCACGGCCGGCCTCGCCCTGCTTCTGCAATACGCAACCGGTGCCGGATTCTGGCTGGTCTTCTCGCTCGTCAACCTGCCCTTTTACGTTCTTGCGGTCGGGCGGCTTGGCTGGCCGTTCGCGTTGCGCACGTTTCTCGCCGTCAGCCTTGTCTCGCTGTTTTGCCGCCTGACGGCGCGGTGGGTGGAGTTCGCGCATGTAGATCCGATCTACGCCGCCGTTGTCGGCGGCGGGTTGATGGGAATGGGCCTGCTCGTCCTCTTCCGGCACCGCACCGGTCTCGGCGGCATCAACATCGTGGCGATCTATCTGCAGGAGAAATGGGGGATCCGCGCCGGCTATTTCCAGCTTGCCGTCGATCTGGCGATCCTGGCAGCCGCCTTCTTCGTGTTGCCGCCGGCGAACCTCGTGCTCTCGATCGTTGGCGCTTCTGTCGTCAACATGATCCTCGCGATCAACCACAAGCCCGGCCGTTATGTCGGCGTAACCTGAGCGGGCGCTTCCGGGCTTTTCTCCGAGGCGTCGCCCCGCTATTTGTTGCCCGCATTGGTAGAGACGGGAAGAGATTCGGCATGACGGTTACGATCTACGGAATCAAGAACTGCGACACGATGAAGAAGGCGCGCAGCTGGCTCGAAGACCACGGCGTCGCCTACCGGTTCCACGACTACAAGCAAGAAGGGATTGACCGGGCGCATCTTCAGCGCTGGTGCGACGAATTCGGTTGGGAAACAGTGCTCAATCGCTCGGGCACGACCTTCCGCAATCTGCCGGAGGAGGACAAGCAGGACATGACGGCTGAAAAGGCCATCGCGCTCATGCTCAAGCAGCCGTCGATGATCAAACGCCCGGTGCTCGATGCCGACGGCAAGCTCATGATCGGCTTCAAGCCGGAGCTCTACGAAGCCCGGTTCGGCGCGTAAGAGGCAGTCGATGTCGAAGACGACCCGCGCCACGCAGACGCTTGCAAAGGCTGGCGTTTCCTTCACCGTGCACAGCTACGACTACGATCCCGGTGCCGAGCGCGTGGGCCTGCAGGCGGCCGAGGCGCTGGGAGAGGATCCTTCCCGCGTGCTGAAGACGCTGATGGCCGAAGTGGACGGCAAGCCTGTCTGCTGCATCGTGCCCTCCGACCGCGAAGTCAGCATGAAGAAGCTCGCCGCGGCCTTCGGCGGAAAGTCGGCCAGCATGATGAAGCCCGCCGACGCCGAGCGCCTGACCGGCTACCATGTCGGCGGCATCAGCCCCTTCGGCCAGAAGAAGATCGTTCCGACCGCGATCGAGGAGGCAGCGCTTGCCGAAACGCTTGTCTATATCAATGGCGGCCAGCGTGGTCTGCAGGTGCGGCTCGCGCCAAAGGATGCGCAGTCGGTCCTGAAGGCGATCACTGCTCCGCTGATAGCCTGATCCGGCCGTCTCAGGCCAGCCGCGAAAGCAGTTCGGCGAGCTTGCCCGCCTCATCCTCGCCGAACTTTGCGCCGACATGCCTTTCAATTGAGCGCGCATAGGTTTGCCACATGCGGGCTCGCATCTGACGGCCCGTCTCGGTCACGACGATCCAACAGCCTCGCGCGTCCTCGTCGAAGGCTTCCCGGCGCACCAGGTCTTCCTTTTCCAGCCGATCGATCAGGCGCGAGAGGTTGTATTGGGCAAGCAGCGTGCGGGCCTCGATCTCGAATGGCCTGAGCCTGCCGGCTTCGGCGCGCACCAGTTCCCAAAGCACATCGTACCAGCCAAGCGGAGGCAGGCCTGCCTCCTTGAAATCCTTCTCGATCGCCGAAAGCACGCGCCGCTGTGCGCGCATGAGCGCGACCCACGCCCGCGTGGCCGCCAATGTCGGCTCGTAGTCTGCTGATCTTTCATTCATAGATGCAATTACATCTATCTTGACTGATTTTGCAAGCCGATATATATGCAGTTGCATCTACATTGCCCCAAACAGGGAGAATATCGATGACCGCGCCACTGACCCTGATCAGCCATCATCTCTGCCCATACGTCCAGCGCGCCGCAATCGCGCTCGCCGAAAAAGGCGTGCCGTTCGAACGCGTCTATATCGATCTCGCCAACAAACCGGACTGGTTCCTGAAAATCTCGCCGCTCGGCAAGGTGCCCCTGCTCCGCATCCCGCAGGACGGCGGCGAAGCGATCCTCTTCGAAAGCACAGTGATCTGCGAATATCTGGAGGAGACCCAGCCGGGAGCGAAACTGCACCCGGCCGACCCCCTGACCCGGGCGCGCCATCGCGGATGGATGGAGTTCGGATCGGCGATTCTTTCCGACCTCTGGACCTATGAAACCACCCAGGACGCCGACGTGCTCGAAACCAAACGTGGCGTGCTCCGGACGAAATTTGCGACCGTCGAAGCAGAGCTCGGCGACGGCCACTATTTTGCAGGCATCGATTTCAGCCTGGTCGACGCCGTCTTCGCGCCCATCTTCCGCTATTTCGACGTGTTCGACACGATTTCGGACATGGGCATATTCGACGGACTGCCGCGCGTCGCCGCCTGGCGGAAGGCGCTTGCCGCAAGGGCAAGCGTGAAGGCGGCGGTAACCCAGGACTATCCCGAGCGATTGATGGCGTTTCTCGAGAAACATGACGCGGCGCTTCTTCGCTCAAGGCGCGCCGCCGCGTGACATGCGGCTTGAACCGGTCTAAAACGAGCGCACCGCTCGACCGCGCGCGTCCCCGACGTGCAAGGCGGCGACGGCACGCAAAAGCCATGCGCTCGTTTCCACCGGCAGCGTCCATCGTCGGGAACGGCGCGAGAGGACAGCAGGAGCCGCGATGAACGCCCCCCTTCAATCCGCCAGGAATCCCGTCGATCCCGTAAAACTCGAAAAGCTCGCGGAGGTCGCCGTCAAGGTCGGCCTGCAGTTGCAGAGGGGCCAGGACCTCGTGGTGACAGCGCCGATCGCGGCGCTGCCGCTCGTCCGCCTCATCACCAAACACGCCTATGTTGCTGGCGCGGGCCTGGTGACGACGTTCTATTCCGATGAGGAGACCACTCTTGCCCGCTACGCCCATGCACCGGACGAGAGCTTTGATCGCGCAAGCGACTGGCTCTACGAAGGCATGGCCAAGGCCTATGCAGGCGGCGCCGCGCGGCTCGCCATTGCCGGCGACAACCCGATGATGCTTTCCGCTCAGGATCCGGCGAAGGTCGCCCGGGCGAACAAGGCGAACTCGATCGCCTACAAGCCGGCGCTCGAAAAAATCTCCAACTTCGACATCAACTGGAACATCGTCTCCTATCCGAACCCGTCCTGGGCGAAGCAGATGTTTCCGGATGATCCCGAGACGGTCGCCGTCGAGAAGCTTGCGAATGCCATCTTTGCCGCCTCCCGCGTCGACATCGACGACCCGATCGCCGCCTGGAAGGAGCACAACGCCAATCTCAGCAGGCGCTCCGCATGGCTGAACGGCGAGCGCTTCGCCGCGCTGCATTTCTCCGGCCCGGGTACCGACCTGACTGTCGGGCTTGCGGATGGCCACGAATGGCACGGCGGTGCCTCGACCGCCAAGAACGGCATCACCTGCAACCCGAACATCCCAACCGAAGAGGTGTTCACGACGCCGCATGCGCTCCGCGTCGAGGGACACGTCTCGAGCACCAAGCCGCTCTCCCACCAGGGTACGCTGATCGACGATATCCAGGTGCGCTTCGAAGGCGGCCGGATCGTCGAGGCCAAGGCCTCGCGCGGCGAAGAGGTGCTGAAGAAGGTTCTCGATACCGACGAGGGCGCGCGCCGGCTCGGCGAAGTGGCGCTGGTGCCGCATTCCTCGCCGATCTCTGCGAGCGGCATCCTCTTCTACAACACCCTCTTCGATGAAAATGCCTCCTGCCACATCGCGCTTGGCCAATGCTACTCGAAGTGCTTCCTCGATGGCGCCAACCTCAGCCAGGAACAGATCCGGGTGCAGGGCGGCAATTCGAGCCTGATCCACATCGACTGGATGATCGGCTCCGACAAGGTCGATATCGACGGCGTACGGGTGGATGGGAGCCGCGTGCCGGTCATGCGGAAGGGCGAGTGGGCCTGATCGGTCTTCCGCCCGGGCATCCGCCCCCTCATCCGCCTGCCGGCCAGCCCCTCATCCGGCCTACCGGCCACCTTCTCCCCGCTTGCGAGGAGAGGGGCAAATCCGCCCTACTCTTGCGATTCGTGCCGCATCCCACTACGCCCGGACGGGCGCTGCACGACGCCGCATCTGTGCCTGCTGACTCATCCAGACGCTCACGAACACGACGATGATCCCGAACACCTGCAGGGCCGTCAGTTGCTGATCGAGCACGCCCCAGCCAAGCAATATCGCCACGACCGGGCTCAGGAATCCGAGCGGCGAGACTTGGGACGGCTCCAGCCGTGACAGGCCGCGGAACCAGAGCAGGTAGGTGAATGCGGCGCCGATCAGGCCGAGATAGGCAAAACCCATGAAGTTTGCGGCGGTGAGCGGCGGCAAGGCCGGCTCGAAAATCAGCGCCACCGGCGCCAGCAGGAAGCCGCCGGCGGCCAGTTGCCAGGCGGTGAAGGTCAGCGGCGAGACGGGCGGTACCCAATGGCGGGTGAGCACCGTACCGAAGGCCATGGAGACGGCGCCCGCGAGGCCGGCTGCAACACCCACTCGGTCGAGAGTGGCTGCCGGCGTCAGCACCAGCAATGCCACGCCGACCATGCCCGCGACCCCAGCCACGATGCTCAAGACCCTGATCGGGGAGCCGAGAATGATCCGCGACAAGACGACGACGATCAGTGGCTGGATGGCGCCGACGGTCGCGGCGACGCCGCCGGGCAGGCGATAGGCGGAGACGAAGAGCATCGTCTGGAAGAACGAGAAGTTGAGCGCCCCCAACAGAAAGCTGCGCAGCCACCAGATGCCCTTTGGCATTTGCCGGACGAGGAGCAGCAGGAGCAACCCCGCCGGGAGAGCCCTCAGCATCGCGACGGTGATCGGGTAGCCGGGCGGCAGGAATTCCGTGGTGACGAGATAGGTGCTCCCCCAGATCGCCGGTGCTACGGCCGTCAGGCCGATGTCGAAGTTGCGTGTAGTCATGTCTTTGTCTCAAGTATCTTTATGTCAAGATATCTCCATTCTATCCGCAATTATCTTGACGTCAAGATATCTGCAGATTAGAGCGGACATGACGGCGCGGAACGGTTCGGCGCTGCCTCGCTGTGGCGGATCGATATGGAAGAGCCAAATAAGGACCACGTGGACAGGATCCTGGCGCAGTGGCGCCGGGAGCGGCCGGAGCTCGACGTTCAGGCGATGGGCCTTCTCGGGCGCCTGGGCCGGCTGAGGGCCCATATCGCCCGGCAGCAGGAAGCGGTCTTCGCCGAATACGAGCTGACATCGGCGAGCTTCGACGTGCTGGCCACGCTCCGGCGCTCCGGTCCCCCTTTTCAGCTTTCCCCCGGCGAATTGCTTGCGGCGACCATGGTCACCTCCGGCACGATGACCAATCGTATCGACCAGCTCGAGAAGGCCGGTCTCGTCGAGCGGCTCGACAATCCAGAAGACCGGCGCGGTGTGATCATCGCCCTGACGCCGGAGGGGAAAAAGCGCATCGACGCGGCGGTAACGGCCCATGTCGCCAACCAGCAACGCCTGGTCGCCAGCCTTGACCCAGAGGAGCGGAAAGCGCTCGACGCGATGCTCCGGAAATTCCTGGCGACGTTTGAATGAAATCACCTTGGAGCGAGATGCGGAAAACCGCGCACACTTATCCTCATCCTGCTCTAAGAGCGCCGTGCGTTCAAATGAACGCACAAAGCACGCTCTAGCACTTTGATTCTAGAGCATCTTATCCGCTTTCAGTGATTCCACTTGAAAGCGGGATGCTCTAGATCCGGCTCACCAAAGCGCCCACGCGTTCGAGATGGCGCTTGCGCTTCGCCTCTGTCGCCCGGTCCATGTCGTGAAGGCTGATCATGCGGAAGTCGAGACCCTTGCCGCAGAAGGCGGCGATGCCGCGCTTGAGCAGTCGCCCCACCGGATTGCCCATGTAAAGATGCACGACCCACCAAGGCGAACCCGTAGTGGTCAGCGCCCAGAATAGCTTGATGTTGCCGAGCCGCGGGACTATCCTCCCGCCCGCCGGATCATGATCGAAGGCGACGCCGGGTGCGAAGACGCGATCGAAGAAGCCCTTGAGGATCGCCGGAAAATTGAACCACCACTGCGGAAAGACGAGTACGAGTCCGTCGGCCGCCCGCAACCGGGCAATCCACGAGGCTGCCGCCGAGGAGTCGTAGCGATCGGAGAAATAGCTGCCGCGCTCTCTCGCACTCAGCCGCGGGTCGAAATCCTCGCGATAAAGATCGAGCAGATCGACCGTGTGCCCATTCGCTTCCAGCGTCTCTTTGGCTATCCGCGCGACGCTCGCCGCAAAGCTATCTTCGAGTGGATGAGCAAGCACCATCAGGATGCGCATCGTACCTCACTCAAAATAGGCTGCCCTGCTTGGGCGGCCCGGAAGCAGGCTCCGGCGACCGTGACGGACGCTTTTTCGGCTCTTGCGGCGAAGGGGGCGTGCCGCCCTCGCCCGCGATTGCCGATACACTGCCATCGGCGAATTCCAGCGAAAGCGCCATGCCGGGCGCGACCGCCGCCGCCTGTTTCACCGGCTGCCCTGCAGCATCGCGCACCAGCGCAAAGCCGCGCTTCAGGACGTTGCGATAGGATAGCGATTGCAGCACCCGGTCCTGCGCAGTGAGCACGCCCTTGAGCCTGCGTATCTCGCCGGCAATGGCAGCATCAGACCGTGCGCAAAGGCCTGCGACGCGATCAGAGGCGCGGTGGAGCTGTCCGATCAGCCGCGACGGCAGGGCGCGAAGCGAGGCGTCGGCGGCAGAGACGCGCGACTGGCCGCGGTGGACCTGACGCTCGACGATCCGCTCGGCACGGTTCATCGCCTCCGAGAGACGCCGCCGGCGGTCGCTGATCCGCGTCGTCAGCAGATCCGAGCGGAGATGCGCACCGATCCGCTCAAAGGCACGGCGCTTGTTGGCCGTATTCATTTGCAGGCCACGGCCAAGACCGGCCGACGCCTCGTCGAAACGGCGTCGCGGCAGAGCCAGCAGTTGATCGAGCGAAGGCAGGGCGCGGGAAAGCGCGCGCAGTTCCTGCCGGCGGTTGTCCATCTGCCGTGTCGCGGCCGCCTTCAGCCGTGCGGACAATGCGGACACCTCCGCCTCGAGGTCGGCCTTCACCGGCACTGCCATTTCGGCGGCGCCAGTCGGCGTCGGCGCCCGCTGGTCGGCGGCATAATCGATCAGGGTCCAGTCCGTCTCGTGGCCAACGGCCGAGATCAGCGGAATATGGGAAGCGGCCGCCGCACGCACGACGGCCTCGTCGTTGAAGCTCCAGAGGTCTTCGAGGCTGCCGCCGCCGCGCGCGACGATCAGCACGTCCGGCCGCGGAATCGGCCCGCCGGTCTCCAGCGCATTGAAGCCGCGTATCGCCGCTGCCACTTCTTCACCCGAACCGTCGCCCTGGACACGCACCGGCCAGACGACGACATGGACCGGGAAACGGTCGGATATGCGGTGGAGGATATCGCGGATGACGGCGCCGGTCGGCGAGGTCACCACGCCGACCACCCTGGGCATGAATGGCAGCGGCCGCTTGCGCCCGGCATCGAACAGACCCTCGGCGGCAAGCTTGCGCTTGCGCTCCTCGAGCAGCGCCATGAGCGCGCCGGCGCCCGCCGGCTCTAAAGATTCGATGACGATCTGGTATTTGGACGAGCCGGGGAAGGTCGTTACCTTGCCGGTGGCGATGACCTCCATCCCCTCTTCCGGGCGGAACTTCAGCCGCGAAAACGCGCTTTTCCAGATCACCGCGTCGATGCGGGCGCGATCATCCTTCAGCGAAAAATAGGCGTGGCCCGAGGAGTGCGGACCGCGATAGCCGGAAATCTCGCCGCGGACACGAACCTGGTCGAACGCCTGCTCGACGGTTCGCTTGATCGAACCGGAAAGCTCCGAAACCGAATATTCGGCGAGATTCGACGGCGCAGGGGAATCGAAGAACGAGTTCATGCGCCCTTTGTAACCGACAGCGCCGCGAAGATCAGCAGCCGCGCGCCCCTATCTACCGTTTTTCTGCGTGATGGCGGCTCATTCCGCGACTTGCGGTAGAAAATTCCCCTTGAGTCGGAAGAGTTTTACCCCCGTCTCCGCCGTAACCGGCAATGGTTCGAGGAAATCCGGTATTTCTCCCGCGGCGAGACGGCCATAAAACCCCTTGGGCTCCCTCTCGACGATCGTCCGCGTCTGCGGATCGTCCGCGCAGAAGGCCAAAACAGGCTCGCCCAGCGCCTTGAGCATCCCCGCTGCCTCACCCGGTGCTGCCAATCCGATTCTGAGCTCCGCCAGCATACCTTGCGGATTTCTGTGATAAGGCGCACTCAGTGCGCGGTGCGCCGTGAAGCGCAGGATCGAGGCGCCCATGTTGGAGGGGTCGACAACGAGGGTCGGCTTGATCTTCTGCAGATCCGCCATCGCCGCCGCCGAATAGCAACGCTCCGCCTTCTTCTGCCCATTGGCCGCGCCGCCTCCCATCTCCTTGGTGCCGTTAACCGTCAATTCACCCGCCAGCGCCCAGACGGCGGGGACGGAAGCGAGCACAGCCAAGGCATAGATGCCGGATGCGAACGGACCGCCACGCCCCTGCATCATCCTCGACCTTAGATCGACAAGCAGAAGCGAAATCGGCAGGATGGAAAGCAGATTGGAGAAGACGGCGGCGCGAACCTGCATCAGCGCGATGCCCCAATTGACGGCAACCACGGCCAGCAGGATGAGCGACAGGCCGGCGCGTTCGCCCCGCCAGATGCGCCAGAGGCAGAGCCCGGCGGCAAGGAGGCCCGCTGCGTAGAAACCGCCGAGGCTGCCCGAATCCTGCCCCGCGATGAACAGGAACGATCGTGCCTCGATAACACGGTCGAGCCACAGCTCGCGCAGGAGCGGATCGAGATCGGAAAGCGGATTTCGCAGGCACTCCGGCGCAATGCCGAGAAGCACGCCAGCGGCCACGACGCCGTTGCCGGCGAGGACTGCAAACCGCGCGGGTCGGGCAAGGCGGCTTGCCACCGCGGCCGCGACCGCAAGCAAGACGCCGCCCGTCATCGACAGAGCATAAAAAGCGATCGACAGGCTATCGCATGTAACGGTTCGATAGAGATCAGGCGACACGGTCAGAAAGAACGCGGCGCTCACGGTGGTCGCAAGAGCTGCACCGAAGGCGGCGGCCGCAGCGGCGAATACCTGCCCCTCGCACGCCCAGATGACAGCGACGACAAGGCATACCACGGCAACGAAGGGTGTCGTCTCGACGCCGATGGCGAGTGCCAGCGCCGCGGCGGCACCGGCGATCGCGAAGTTGATCACCCGATATCGCTGATCGACCACCATCGCCACCATTGTCGCCGCCAGGACGAGTTGGACATTGTGGTGGTCAATCGCTCCCGCCAGGAAGCGGTTACTGGTCGCGACGAAGATCGCGGTCAATCCGAGGCAGAAATGCATGCATTGTGGGCCGCCAATGCGCCTGCCCGCCAGCCCCATGACGGTAAGCAGCGGAAAGACCAGCAGGAACGGCCAGATCGCCAAGGCGATCATTTCGGCTCGCTCGGGACCTGCGATCGGCTCGAAGAGGGCGATGAGTGCGGCAAGCGGCAGGTCGATGAGACGCGACCAGTGCATCAACGTGCCGCCATCAAGGCCGAGCCTCGTCTGAGTGAGGTCGAACCAGCTTTGCCCGGCCAGCAGATCGCGAACCTGAACAAGCCGCATCGCGTCGTCGTTGTCGCGGCCGACATAGTCCTCGGCGTATAGCATCCTGACGAGGAAGAAAGCAATGACCGGCAGGCCGTAGGCGAAGACCATCCACGGCAAGCGCGACCAAAGCGGAGCGTGCCTTGCACCGGCGTGCTCATCCGACGCAATCAATGTCCCAACCGTCTCTGCCATCAGACTGTCCGCCCGCCGCCGGGATCACGGCCGCGACTGGACGCGATCCAAGAGCGCTGCGTGATCGGTCAATTGGATGCGAAGAACCGCGTCACGGCTTTCGCTTGAAATGCGCCGCAATCTTAGCGAGCGGCAATCAAGAAAGCGTAAAGCCGCAGCCGACACGCTTCCCGATCACGCAGCAAAGTCCCGGCAGGCATAGCGTCTTGTTAACCGCACCGCGTGTAGGATCGCCTGAGTTCCCGCCACCGGAGCAGCGATCCATGTCCGATCAGCTAGACATCGCCGTCCTCCTGCCTTGCTACAATGAGGCATCGACGATCGGTCAGGTGGTGCGCGGCTTCAGGGCGGCGCTGCCGTCCGCGCGCATCTATGTCTACGACAACAATTCGGTCGACGGCACGCCGCTGCAGGCGATGCTCGCCGGAGCCACGGTCGTGCGCGAGCGCCGTCAGGGAAAGGGCCATGTCGTCCGGCGCATGTTCGCCGACGTCGACGCGGACATCTATGTGATGGCCGATGGGGACGGCACCTACTCTCCTGCGGATGCCGAAGACCTCATCCGCACGCTTCTGACCGAGCAGGCCGATATGGTGGTCGGGACCCGCAGGGATATCAGGGTCGAAGCGGGACGCCAGGGTCACGCCTTCGGCAACCATATCTTCAATTTTCTTTACCGTTCGATCTTCGGTACCGATTTCAGCGATGTCTTCTCGGGCTACCGGGCGTTTTCGCGCCGCTTCGTGAAGAGTTTTCCCGCCGTCTCCAATGGATTCGAAATCGAGACGGAAATGTCCGTGCACGCATCCCGGCTCAAGCTGCCCGTCAGCGAACTCGAACTCGACTATGGCCGGAGACCGGAGGGTTCGCATTCGAAACTTTCGACCTTCAGGGATGGCGCCAGGATTCTCTGGATGTTCGCCATGCTGATGAAGGAGACGCGGCCCTTCGCGTTTTTCGGCCTGATCAGCGCGGCGTTCATGGGTGCGAGCCTCATCTTCATGGCGCCAGTGCTCATCGTATATTTCGAAACCGGCCTCGTGCCGCGCATGCCGACCTGGGTGCTTTCGATGGCGCTCATGCTGGTGGCGATCATGCTTTTCACCGCCGGCCTCATTCTCGACTCCGTTTCGCGCGCTCGAACGGAGCAGTTGCGGATCCACTACATGACAATCGCCCGGCAAAGACCGCGCCGCGATGAAAAATCGCCTCCTGCCTCCCTGCCGAAGCCGCAGGTCAGGAAAGCCTGAGACCTAACTCTTTGAACTTACGCAATTCCGGGCGGAAAACCGCTAGGCACTTTTCCTGGAATTGCTCGAGGGACACTGCCGATGAACCGGGAAACGACAAACCGCATACGCTTCGTCATCGAGGACGTCATCCCGCCCATCCTGCGCGACTCGCGCCTGTTTAAGGGGATGGCGAGCCTTGCCTGGGGGGACCATATCTCCCATCTCGCGCGCTTTCGCGAAAGGGCGCCATTCCTCTCGGCCGTGGAGTACGAGCAGCTCTACCGGCAGCATCCGCGCGTGCATGAAGGAACCGATAACTCCGAGGCCTGCATCCGCAAGATCACGGCCGGGATCCGCGGCACCAGCGTCTGCGACGTCGGCTGCGGCACGGGCGCGCTTCTCAAGCGGATCAGAAGCGCCAACCCGACTCTGGAACGGCTCGCCGGCGTCGATTTCGCCATCGACGATGCCTCGGCGATCGACGGTGTCGAATATGTTGCCGCCAAGATCGAGGAACTGCCGTTTTCGGACGGAGAATTCGACACGGTCGTCTGCACCCATGTGATCGAACATATTCTCGACTATCGCCGGGCGATATCCGAGCTCCGGCGTATCGCTCGGCAGCGCGTGATCATCGTCGTGCCGCGCGAGCGGGAATACCGCTACACCTTCAACCCGCATTTCAACTTCTTCCCCTACACGCATTCTTTCCTGCGGGCGATGCATCCGGTACCGGAACGCCATGAGTGCGTCGACATCGGGCGCGACATTTTCTATCGCGAAGATAAGTGATGAGGCTCAACGGATGACGGCTTTCAATCTCGCGCCGGCCGTCTGGTTCGGGCTGATCTTCACGCCGATCCTGATTTCGACCGGGCAGATCCTGTTCAAGCTGACCAGCGCCAGAACGGGCGGCTTCGACATCCGCGGCCTTGCGGCGCTAATGTCCAATCCAATGCTGCTCACGGCGCTGGCCCTCTATGGCCTCGGTACGATCATCTGGATCTTCACCTTAAGGTCCGTGCCGCTGACGCTTGCCTACTCCTTCATGGCGCTGACATTCTGCTTCGTACCGCTGTTTGCGGCCGTTTTTCTCGGCGAGGCGCTCACCGTTCGCTATGCCGCCGGCGCCGCCCTGATCATAGGCGGCATGATCGTCATAAACTCCTGAACCGAGCTCGTCCTGGCTTCTCACAAATATCAATCCGGTTGCTCGAAGAAGCGCCGCGTCGCGTCGTCAGCCGGAAAGAAGGATTCGATCAAGACACCCTCAACCAGTGCGTCCTGAGTGGAACCAAAGGTCGAAAGCGTCGTGATGAAACGCAGTTCGGCAGCACCGACGCGCAGTTCAACCGGCAGCACCGGCAGCCGGTCGGTCTCGGGATAGTTGTCGATTGCCCGCGCGACCGCAGGATCGGCGACGAGCCGATCAAGCCGTCTTTGCAAGGGACTTCGCGGCCCCTGCAGCCAAGCCTCCATGCGCACTCTCTGGACAAGGTCCGCGGCGGCCGTCTCCCAGTTTATGACGAGCGCACGGATGCTCTCCGATCCGAGAAAGGCGTCGAGGAAGTTCTGACCGGGGTTGATAGGAATATTGGTGGCTTCCGCAAGCGCGGCAAAGGCGGGAGTCGTGAGCAGCACGGTATATTCGTGGTCAAAGACGAGACCGGGATAGGGAGCATGGCGATCGAGCATCAGCCTAATTGCGCTTGCTACGGCGGCAGGCATGGCGTCGAGCCCACGAGCGGGACGCGTCGTCATCCGCGGCCGGTAGCCTGCTGCGGTGAAGAGCGAGCCCTGATCCCGAGCCGGAATATCGAGCACCGATGCCAGCCGCAGGATCATCCCCTCGGACGGTTTCGAGCGGCCGTTTTCCAGGAATGAAAGGTGGCGTGCCGAAATTCCTGCCGCGACCGCTAGATCGAGCTGGCTCATGCGGCGATGCCCGCGCCATTCCTTCAGGTGACGGCCGAATTCCATGGATGTCTTTCCTCCGTGCGCCGGGAGATTGGCCCGACGGAAGTGCAAAATCCATTACCTCTGAGGTAATCGGCTTGATGATCGCCTGCCGCAACTCCCAGCAGAAGGCCCGCTCAAGGCGTGCCATCATTCGTCGGCTAATGTGTTGGATTTAGACCGTCTCCCAACCGTCCTTTTCGCTTGCCCGGTAGATGGCGTCGATAAGTTTCTGGTTGAGGCGCGAGTTCTCGAGCGTCACCACTTCCTCCTGTTCGCCGGTTGCTGCGCGCGAGAAGGCCTCGGCCTCGAGCTTGTACTGGCGCGCATCCTGGAAGCGGAAGAGTTGCGACTGGCCGTGGTTTTGGTTGGTCAGTTCCACCTCCTCGCGGCCGTAGCGGTCGGCATTGAAGGGCGACTTCACCTCGATGTAGCCCTTGTCGCCGTGGAAAACCATGACCTGACGGGCAGCAAGCTGGGTCGAAATGTAGAAGCTCAGCTCGAAATCGCCGAAATCGGCGCGCACGCTCGAATAGATGTCGGTGCCGAATTCCGGATCGCGGTCGGTATTGGCCTGGACGCGAACGGGTTCCTTGCCGGTCACGAAACGGGTCGTGATCGTCGGATAGACGCCGATATCCGGCAGGCCGCCGCCGCCGAGTTCCGGGACGTTGCGCATGTTGGCGGGATCGCGATTGTAATAGGTGAAGGCGCCTTGGACATGCCTGAGCTTGCCGATCGCCCCTTCCGCAAGCAGCGAGCGCACCTTCCGCCACACGGGGCTGTAGGTCACCATGAAGGCTTCCGAAACCAGAACCTTGTTGCGGTCGCGCGCCGCGATCAGCGCGTCGATCTCCTCCGCCTTGAGCGCGATTGGCTTTTCGCAGAGCACGTGCTTGCCGGCATCGGCGGCCTTGATGGTCCATTCCACGTGCTGCGAGGTCGGCAGCGGAATGTAGACGGCATCGATCACATCGGATGCCAGCATTTCCTCGTAGGATCCAAACGCATGCGGCACCGAGAAGCGGTCGGCCATCGCCCTCGCCTTGGCGAGATCGCGACTGGCGATTGCCGAGACCACGCAGTTTTCCGCATCCTGAATGGCAGGCACGACGAGTTCGCGGCCAATCTTGGCCGTCGACAGAATTCCGAAACGCAGCATGGTTAGACTCCTTCCCTGGCTGCGCCGACACTAGCTCCGAGGTACGTACCTAGCAACTGTGCGGCACGCAGAAAAACGTCGGCTAGCAGGTGTCATTCTGCGCAATGGTGGCCTATCTTTTGAGCCCGCAATCCTCCCGATCGCAAACTTGTTTTCATCCAACCTTGTGGAGCGAAACCATGGAAAAGCGCAGACTTGGCCGAACCGGCCTCTCGATCGCGCCGCTCGTTTTCGGCGGCAACGTCTTCGGCTGGACCGCAGATGAGAAGACATCCTTCGCCCTGCTCGACGGCTTTTTCGACGCCGGCTTCAACGCCGTCGATACGGCGGACGTCTATTCCTCATGGGTGCCCGGAAACAAGGGCGGAGAATCCGAAACGATTATCGGCAAGTGGCTGAAGCGGTCGGGCCGTGCGCGCGATGAGGCGGTCATCGTCACCAAGGTCGGGTCGGAGCTGGGGCCGGACCGCAAGGGCCTGTCGCGACGCTGGATCATGCAGGCGGTCGAGGATTCGCTGCGCCGTCTGCAGACAGACCATATTGATCTCTACCTGTCGCATTGGCCGGATCCGGAGACACCCTATGAGGAAACGCTTGCCGCCTACGATGCGCTTCTCGCCGAGGGCAAGGTCCGCGCCATCGGCGCATCGAACCTCGATGCGACGCAGTTGCGCGACGCCCTCGACGTCTCGGCAATGGAGGGGCTGCCACGCTACGCCGTGCTGCAACCGGAATACAATCTCTATGACCGGGCGTCCTTTGACGGCCCCTTGCGAGAACTCTGCATCGCCGAGGAAATCGGTGTCATCACCTATTTCAGCCTGGCGAGGGGATTCCTTTCCGGCAAATACCGTTCGCACATCGACCTCGAGGGTTCCGCCCGCGGCGGCGGCGTCGAGAAATACCTCGACGGGCGCGGCATGCGCATCCTCGGCGTCCTGGATGAAATCGCCGAGGAAACCGGGGCGAAACAGGCGGAAATCGCGCTTGCCTGGATCATCGCCCGCAAAGGTGTGACCGCGCCGATCGCCAGCGCAACCAATCTCGATCAACTGGCGAGCCTCGTGAGGTCTGCGGAACTCAAGCTTTCCGACGAGGCGATCGGCAGGCTGAACGACGTGAGCGAGTAGCGGAAGGCGCAAAACCCCTCCCCACAAGGGGGAGCGGCTGCCCGGGGGCAGCGTTCGCATTTGGTCTTGACCGTTGGCCCTTGTTGAGCTGTTGGGCAGAATTATGAGCTCACCGTCACAAGCGATGGAAAGCCCGCATAATGCTGGGCGTGGCTGCCCTCGTGATTGGCCATGCCCGGTTTCGTCAAAAGCCCGCGCGGTTCGGCATAGCTTCTGATGGTGCGGCGCGGCCTCTCGTGCCACTGGATGTTGAAGGCCCAGAGTTTTGGAAAGAAGCAGAGCGAGGCATAAGGCAGGTGGTCGTGGATCCACCAGGCAAGGCTCTGCCAGCCGCCGTCCTCACGCTCACGATCCCAGACCCAGGGAATGACGATGCAGGCGGTTGCGCCCATGCATCCGTCGGCATCGCGCATATCCCATATGTGGTCGGCCGCCGTCGCCGCATTGGTGGAGCAGTTGAGCTTGTTGGCGTTACCGAAAGCGTTGACCGCACGATTGCGATAGGCCGAGCGGATGTGGAGGCGACCGAAGGTCGCCTGCAGCGGTTCAAGCAGTTCTTCACACAGCCTGCTGCCCGCCTCGATGGCGAGGTCCGGATCGTCCGGAATGTTCGGAATGCGATAGAAATCGGCAATCTCGGAATGCAGGAAGTCCCGAAGGAAGAAGTTCTGCGAGAGCCGGGCGCGACCGAGGTCCTCGAGCGATTTCATCGATCCGGGTTTCTTCATGCTCCGACCTCCCTACAGCGCCGCGCGTCCAACCGGACGCGCAAAGGATGCTGTTGCGCTCTGATTGCTGCGAGACCGCACTGTGACCATGCGCTCGGTGATTGCAAGATCAGGTCCGGTTGATCGAGACGCCGCCGTCGACGAGCAGCGCCGCTCCCGTGACAAAGCTCGCGGCGTCGGAGGCGAGATAGAGCGCGGCTTCGGCGATCTCCTCGGGGCGCGCCAACCGCTTCAGCGCATGCAGGCTCTCGATGAAGCCTCGTGTTTCCGGGCTAGCGCCCGGCAGGTTCGCGTGGTTGGACGGCGTATCGGTCCCGCCCGGCAGCAGCGCGTTGACGCGCACGCCCCGCGTTCCGAATTCGACCGCCAGCGATTGTGTGAGGCCAACAAGGCCGGCCTTGCTCGCCGCATAGGCGGTGGTGCCGGGAAAGCCGGCGGTGTGTCCGACGAAACTCGCCGTGAAGACGAGCGAGCCGCCGCCACGGGCCACCATCGCCGGTAGCTGATGCTTGGCTGCCAGGAAAGCGCTCGTCAGATTGATGTCGAGCGTTTCCCGCCAGTCGTCGATGGAAAGCGATGGGAGTTCGCCCATCGCGCCCACCGTCCCGGCATTGTTGAAGGCGATATCCAACCCGCCGAAGCGGCGGATCGCCAGAGCGACCAGCGCCTCGTTCAGTGCCTCGTCACGGATTTCGCCGGCAAGGAAGGCGGCCTCACCGCCCTCGCCCTCGATTTCCCGCGCAAGCAGCGTGAGTTCGCGCTCGCGCCGCGCAGTGACGACGAGCTTTGCGCCCTCGCGAGCAAAAAGCACGGCGGCGGCGCGGCCGATACCCGAACTTGCCCCGGTTACGATCGCGATCTTTCCTTCAAGTCTTGGCATCACGGATTCCTTTCTCGATAGCGACGAAGGAGTCGCAGATCCGGCGCGAGGCGGCCACCCGATTCCCGAGGCCGCGAGAGCGCCGGTTTCACCGGATAGTCGACGTGAGGAACGCATCTACGCAGTGCCCGGAACAAACGCGGTCCGACAGGATCGCGGGGGGGTTACCGCAAAGCCCGCAACGACACCGGCGAACAGGAAGGCTGCATGATCGTTGGCGGCCGGCGCTACTGCATGTTTCCTTAAATCGTAGCCGATTTAAGGATCAAAACATGCAGCAAAGTACTACAGCGTCTTTTGCGCGTCTCATAACACGCGCGGCGCTGTAGACGCCGGTCGCCGTCACTCCACATGCCGGAAGAAATCGATGAAGGCTCTCAGCGCCGGGCGCATCTGGCGACGACTGGGATAATAGAGATAAGGCCCGGCATAGGGGGCGCACCAATCTTCGAGCACACGCTCCAGTCTGCCCGCGACTACGTATTCTGCCACCCGCGTTTCGAAGAGATAAGCGAGGCCGGCTCCGCCGAGCGCCGCCTTGATGATCGGGCGGTCCTCGCCGAGGATCAAAGGGCCCGCCACCGACACGGTTACCTCCTCGCCTTCCTTCTCGAATTCCCAACGATAGAGCGTGCCGTTCGAAAAGCGCCGGCGAATACAGCGATGCCCGGCGAGATCGCGCGGGTGGGAGGGCCTTCCGTGACGTTCGAAATAGGAAGGCGCCGCAACCACGGCGCTCGTCAGGTCCGGACCGACCTTCACCGCGATCATGTCGGCTTCCAGGCTTTCGCCGAGCCTGATGCCCGCGTCATAGCCCTGTTCGACGATGTCGGTGAAGCCGTCCTCGTTGGCGATCTCGAGAACGATATCGGGATAGCGATTGAGAAAGGCGCCGAGACGAGGCGCAAGGATGAGATCGGCGGCGAAGCGCGGCGCGGTAATGCGCAGGTTTCCTGCCGCGCGCTCGCGTGCCTCGGCCGCAGCCTCCAGCGCATGGGCGATTTCGTCGAGTGCCGGGCGCAGCCGTTCCAGAAGCCGCCGCCCCTCTTCCGTCGGCGCGACGCTGCGGGTGGTGCGGGAGAGCAGGCGGACGCCGAGGCTCGCCTCGAGGCTGCCGACGGCATGGCTGACGGCGGATGGAGCGACACCGAGTTCCTTTGCCGCGCCGCGGAAACTGCCATGCGCGGCGACAGCGGACAGAACGGCGAGTTGGGAAAGCTGGGTGCGGTTCATTGGTCGAAATAATAGAACAACCCGTGAGAATTGACAGAGATTTTCAACTATCGACGACCGCCCTATCTTCGCCTCGACATCTGGCGTCGGCGCTGGATGAAGAGACCACTCTGCGAACGCATCCATCGGCCCGAACCGCCCGCCTACGCGGCGTACCTTGAATGCGCGCTCCCCATGTTGCAGCCTGAAAGGACCTCCCATGAAAACCCGCAAGCTCGGAAATCAACTGACCGTCTCTACCATCGGCCTCGGCTGCATGGGCATGAGCTTCGCCTATGGCGAGGCTGACGAGCAAGAATCGATCCGCACGCTCCATCGCGCCGTCGAACTCGGCGTGACCTTCTTCGACACGGCCGAAGTTTATGGCCCCTATGAAAACGAGAAGCTGCTCGGCAAGGCATTGAAGGACCGGCGCGACCGGGTGACAATCGCGACGAAGTTCGGCTTTCGCATCGAGCCGGGCAAACCGGCGGCCGAAGCGATCAAGGGTGTCGACGGGCGGCCGGAAAATGCGAGAGCCGTCGCCGAAGCCTCGTTGAAGCGGCTCGGAACCGATGTCATCGATCTCTATTATCAGCACCGCGTCGACCCGAACGTACCGATCGAGGAAACGGTCGGCGCGATGGCGGAACTCGTGAAGGAGGGCAAGGTGCGCGCGCTTGGCCTTTCGGAGGCGAGTGCCGCCACCATTCGCCGCGCCCATGCGGTGCACCCGATCGCGGCGGTGCAGAGCGAATATTCGCTGTGGTCGCGCGACCCGGAAGAGGAGGTGCTCGCCACCTGCCGCGAACTCGGCATCGGCTTCGTACCCTATAGCCCGCTGGGGCGCGGCATGCTGACCGGCACGATCGCCAAGGTCGATGATCTCGCCGCCGACGATTTCCGCCGATCGCTGCCGCGCTTCCAGGCAGAAAACCTGAGCGCAAACGCGGCCCTGGTCTCGACGCTCGAAACGCTGGCTGCGCAAAGAGGCATCACCGCCGCCCAGCTTGCGCTCTCCTGGGTGATCAACCAGGGTGACTTCATCGTGCCGATTCCGGGAGCCCGCAGGATCCGGCATCTGGAGGAGAACGTTGCCGCCGCGGATATCGTGCTTTCCGACGCCGAGCTGGCGAAACTCGCCGAGATCCTGTCGCCGGCCCTTGTCGCCGGCCAGCGCTACCCCGAGGCGTCGTTGGCGCTGACGAACCGGTAGACGCATTCACCTCCGGACATTCCGGCATGCGGTAGGCATCGCATTTCGTCTGCGATGCCCTACCTATAGTGCAGTCGGCCCCCAATGGAGGAGGATAAGGAATGTCCGAAGAGCAGGCGATCAGCGCAGTGGTCCATCTCTACGTCGACGGCATGGCCTTCGCCAACGAGGCGGCGCTGCGCAAGGCCTTCCACCCGAACGCCTCGATCGTCGGTAATTATGAGGGGGCCATCGAGTGGCTGACCCGCGACGCCTTCATAGCAGCGATCCTGAAGGAAGGCTCGGCACCGCCGGAAACACAGCCGCTCATGGACGTGGAAATGATCCAAATCACCGGTGACGCGGCGAGCGTGAAGGTCGTCGATGAATTCGCCGGCTCACGCTATACGGATTACCTCTCGCTGCTGAAAGTCGACGGGCGGTGGCTGATCGTCAACAAGGTCTGGCACGTCCATTCATGAGTGCTGGCGCGGACGAGCCAATGTCGGCCGCTGGAATCGTGATCGGGATCGATCACGTGCAACTCGCGATGCCGGAGGGCGGCGAAGGCGAAGCGCGGCGTTTCTATTCCGGCCTTCTCGGCATTCCTGAGGTGCCGAAACCATCCAACCTTGCCGCGCGCGGCGGCTGCTGGTTCGAGCGTCCCGGACTCAAAGTCCACCTCGGTGTCGAGAAGGACTTCTCACCCGCCGGCAAGGCGCACCCCGCCTTCATCGTCGATGATCTATTCGCGTTGATCGCGCGCCTTGAGGCGGCTGGATTTCAAGTAACGGAGGACGAGTTGCTTGCGGGATTCGTCCGCCGGTATGTCCGCGACCCGTTCGGCAATCGGATTGAGTTGATGCAGCCCTTAGACTGATCGCTTCCGACGGGCCGATCGTTAGGCGACGCGCCTTGCCCCTCACCCTGGCCCTCTCCCCGCTTGCGGCGAGAGGGGACTGAGTGGGCGCCACCAGTCCCCTTCGCCCCGTCAAAACGGGGAGAAAGTGGCCGGCACGCCGGATGAGGGGCGAGCGCGGCGCAAAGAACACATCGTCTCGGTCTCGGATTGCCAGACTTTTTGGCCGAACAAGCCCGCCGCCTCCTGCGGCGGCCTCTTATGTTTCATCAGGCGCGGAGCACGCCACCCGTGCTCTTCGCCACATTGGCGATGATCTTCGAAGTCAAAGCCTCGAAATCCTCGTCGGTCAGCGTGCGTTCGACCGGCTGGATCGTCACCTCGATCGCCACCGACTTCTTGCCCTCGCCAAGGGAGGCCCCCTCGAACACGTCGAAGACGTTGACGCCGGTCACCAGCTTGCGGTCCGCACCGGACGCCGCCCTCAGGATCGCAGCCGCCTCGACCGTCCTGTCGACGACGAAGGCGAAATCGCGCTTGACCGCCTGGAATGGCGAAAGCTCCAGCGCCGGCTTGGTGCGCGTTGCCTTTTTCTTCGGCTCGGGCATGGCGTCGATATAGACCTCGAACCCGCAAAGCGCGCCCGATACGTCGAGGGCATCGAGCGCCTTCGGGTGGAACTCGCCGAAGCTGCCGAGAACGATCTTCGGACCAAGCTTGATCGTGCCGGAGCGGCCGGGGTGATACCAGGCCGGGCCACCGGCCTCGAACTGGACATTGCCCATCGGCACGCCGCAAGCCTCGAGCACGGCGATGGCATCGGCCTTGGCGTCGAAAACATCGACCGGCTTGCCGCCGCCCTTGGCCACATTCGACCAGAGCCGGCCGGAGCCGTTCAGCGACGCGGTACCGCGGCGGACACCGCCGGCGACACGGCGCTGGCCTTCCGGCGTATCGTCTTCATAAGTCCCGGAAACCTCGAAGATCGCCACGTCGCCATAGCCCTTGTCGGCATTGCGCTGCGCGGCAGTGAGAAGCCCCGGCAACAGCGAGGGCCGCATGTCGGACATGTCAGCGGCGATCGGATTGGCGAGTTTCAGCGCCGGCTGGCCGCCGCCGAAGAGCTTCGCCTGCTCTTCTGAAATGAACGACCAGGTAACCGCTTCGAGCATGCCGCGGCTGGCGAGCGTGCGTTTGGCCTGGCGCGTGCGGATCTGCAATGTCGTCAGGATCTTGCCGTTGACGACATTGTGGCTTTCGAGCGGGGCCGCAACAATGTTGTCGACGCCGTGAATGCGCATGACTTCCTCGACGAGATCCGCCTTGCCATCCACGTCCGGGCGCCAGGAGGGTACGGTGACGCGGAAGCGCTCGCCGGAGCCATCGACGCCGAAGCCAAGCTTGGTCAGGATCGAGACGCTTTCCTCGGTCGACACCTCGAGGCCGGTCAGCCGCTTCACCTCAGAAACCGGGAAGTCGACGACCTTGGGCGTGTGCCCCTCGTAGCCGACTACATCCAGCTTGGCGGCCGTTCCACCGCAGAGTTCCAACACCAACTCGGTCGCCCGCTCCAGGCCCGGCACCATGTATTCCGGATCGACGCCGCGCTCGAAGCGATAGCGCGCATCGGTGATGATGCCGAGCATGCGGCCGGTCTTGGCAATGTTCATGGGATCCCAGAGCGCCGATTCGATCAGCACGTCCGTGGTGTTCTCGTCGCAGCCGGAGTGCTCGCCGCCCATGACGCCGCCGATCGACTCGATGCCGTCCTCGTCCGCAATCACCACATTGGCCGGCGACAGCGTGTATTCGCGCGTGTCGAGCGCCAGCACCTTCTCGCCCTCCTTCGCCCGGCGGACCGTGAGGTTGCCGGTGACCTTGGCGGCATCGAAGACGTGCAGCGGACGGCCCTGGTCGAAGGTCAGGTAGTTGGTGATGTCGACAAGCGCGTTGATCGGTCGGAGACCGATGGCCGTCAGCCGCTGGCGCATCCAGGCCGGGCTCGGGCCATTCTTGACGCCGCGCACGAGGCGGAGCGCGAAGCCGGGGCAGAGGTGCTTGTCTTCACCGAGATCGAGGCTCACCTTGACCGGCGTATTGCCTTCGACGGCGAAGGATGGTGCCGGTTGGGCCTTCAAGGTGCCGAGACCGGAGGCGGCGAGATCGCGGGCGATGCCGTGAACGCTGGTGCAGTCGGGCCGGTTCGGCGTCAGGTTGATCTCGATGACCGGGTCGTCGAGGCCGGCGTAAGCCGCATAGCTCGTGCCGATCGGAGCATCCTCCGGAAGGTCAATGATGCCGGTGTGATCGTCGGAAATCTCCAATTCCTTTTCCGAGCACATCATGCCGCGGCTTTCGACGCCGCGGATATTGCCGACCGAAAGCGTTACATCGATGCCGGGCACATAGGTGCCGGGGGCCGCGAAAGCGCCGATAAGACCCTTGCGCGCGTTCGGTGCGCCGCAGACGACCTGCACCGGCTGGCCGTTGCCGGCGTCGACCATCAGCACCTTCAGCTTGTCGGCGTTCGGATGCTGCTCGGCGGAGACGACCTTGGCGATGACGAAGGGCTTGAACGCCGCCTTGTCGTCGACGTCCTCGACTTCCAGCCCGATCATCGTCAGGCGGGCGCAGATTTCCTCGAGCGTGGCGTCGGTTTCCAGATGGTCCTTCAGCCAGGAAAGCGTGAATTTCATGTTTTCACCTGTGTCCCAAAAATATCAGCGCGCGGTCAAGCGGAGAGGCCGCCGAAGAGCGTCGGCATGTCGAGCGGGCGGAAGCCGTAGTGCGTCATCCAACGGACATCGGCGTTGAAGAAGTCGCGGAGATCCGGCATGCCGTATTTCAGCATGGCGATGCGGTCGAGGCCCATGCCCCAGGCGAAGCCCTGATACTCGTCCGGATCGAGACCGCCGGCGCGCAGCACGTTCGGATGGACCATGCCGCAGCCGAGGATTTCCATCCAGTCCTTGCCTTCGCCGAACTTGACGATCGGGCCGGAACGGTCGCACTGGATATCGACCTCGAAGGACGGTTCGGTGAAGGGGAAGAAGGACGGGCGGAATCGCATCGTCACCTGATCGACCTCGAAGAAGGCCTTGCAGAATTCTTCCAGGACCCAGCGCATGTTGGCGACATTCGCCGTCCTGTCGATCACCAGGCCCTCGACCTGGTGGAACATCGGCGAGTGGGTAGCGTCCGAGTCCTGCCGGTAGGTCTTGCCGGGAATGATGATGCGGATCGGCGGCTTCTGCGCTTCCATCGTGCGAATTTGCACCGGCGAGGTGTGCGTGCGCAGCACCTTGCGCTCGCCCTTCTCGTCCGGATGGAAGAAGAAGGTGTCGTGCATCTCGCGGGCTGGATGGCCTTCGGGGAAGTTCAGCGCCGTGAAGTTGTAGTAATCCGTCTCGATGTCCGGCCCTTCGGCGATCGAGAAGCCCATGTCGCCGAAGATCGCCGTGATCTCGTCAACGATCTGGCTGATCGGATGGATGCGCCCGCGCTCGGCCGGCGAGGAGCGCACCGGCAGGCTGATGTCCACCGTTTCGCGCGCCAGCCGCTCGGCGATTGCCGCATCCTTGAGCGCCAGCTTACGGGCGGAAATTGCATCCGTTACCGTGTTCTTCAGCGCATTGATCTGGGCGCCGCGCGTCTGGCGCTCCTCCGGCGTCATCGTGCCGAGCGTCTTCAAGAGTTCGGAAATGGAGCCCTTCTTGCCGAGAGCGCCGACGCGCACCGCCTCGATCGCTCCCTCGTCGCCGGCGGCGTCGATTTCCGCCAGCAATGTTCGTTCCAATGTTTCCAATTCGCTCATTCTGTCCTGCCTCGATGCGGGAATGGTTCGGTATATCGGTTCAATTCTTCAGCAATGTGATCGCGCAATGTCGGTCGGAGGGGTCGACTGTGGCTGCGACCACTGCTGGCGAGCCGAAAAGAAAAACCCGCGCCAGCCCTGCCAGCGCGGGTTTCCCAACAATTTCAGAAACGGTCTTGGGAAAACGCTGGCTTAACGGACAGCGCTTTCAAACTCGTTTGCCGTGCCGGCTTCCTTGAGGTAGGCGAGCGCCTTCTTGGCAGCTTCGACCAGCGCCGTGAATGCAGCCGTCTCATGGATTGCCATGTCGGACAGGACCTTGCGGTCGACTTCAATGCCGGCCTTGTTGAGACCGTCGATGAAGCGGCCATAGGTCAGGCCATGCTCGCGGACGGCAGCGTTGATGCGCTGGATCCAGAGAGCGCGGAAGTTGCGCTTGTTAACCTTGCGGTCGCGGTAGGCGTACTGCTTGGAACGATCCACTGCGGCCTTGGCGGCGCGAATGGTGTTCTTGCGGCGGCCGTAGAAACCCTTGGCGGCCTTGAGCGTCTTCTTGTGCTTGGCGTGGGCGGTCACACCGCGTTTTACACGTGCCATGTCATGATCTCCTTAAAATCCAAATCGCCAGACGTCTTAGAGACCGTTAGGCAGGTAGTTCTTGACGACCTTCTTGCCATCAGGCTCAGCGAGAACCATGGTTCCGCGTGCGTCGCGAATGAACTTGTTGGACCGCTTGATCATGCCGTGGCGCTTGCCAGCAGCGGCAGCGCGGACCTTGCCGGTAGCGGTGACTTTGAACCGCTTCTTGGCAGACGATTTCGTCTTCATCTTGGGCATTTTGCTACTCCATTGTTCTTAATAGTGCGAAACAGGCAGACGAGGCCCGTTTCCAGCGTTAAGAACGGCCACGGCATGCCCTGCCGGACCGTTCGGACGGGGGCTTATAACCGCACGCCCTGAAAAACGCAAGCAGGCAAACGCCGGCAATGCGCGAGGCGAAACAGGCACAGCGGCCGCCCGATCGCGCGCGCTACCGCCGCGGAAAAATCAACGCGGCCTGCAATCCGCCAAGAGGGGAACGCGCCAGCCTCAGCGTCGCCCCATAGGCCTCGGCGATATCAGCGCTGATCGCGAGACCCAGACCCGAGCCAGAGCGCTGTTCGGGGCCATGGTCGTCGAGGTGCGCGCCGCGCCTCAGGACCAACTCGCGGTTCTTATCGTCGACCCCAGGTCCGTCGTCGTCGATCTCGATCACGACGCAATCCTCGGCGTTGCGCGCACCGAGGCGTATACGCGAGCGCGCCCACTTGCTCGCATTGTCGAGCAAGTTGCCGATGCACTCGGCGAAGTCCGCGGGATCGATATCGAGCGACAGAGCCGGCTCGATGTCGACCTCCCAGGCGATGCCTTTTTCGACGGTGACCGGTCGCAATACATTGACCACCCTTGTGCCGAGCTCGGCGACAGTGGTCGCGGCCATGCGTTCGACGCCCATGCGAGCGGCCTGCAATTGCCGATCGGCACGCTGACGCACGGCATCCACCTGCTGAAGCGCGGCCGCGCGCTCGTCCGGCGGCAGGTGCTCGGCAAGATGCGCCAGTACCGTCAAGGGCGTCTTGAGGCCGTGAGCGAGATCGCTCGCCCGCGCCCGCGCACGTTCGAGCGCAGACTCGCGTTCGGCGAGCAGCATGTTGATCTCACTGACGAGCGGCTGCACCTCGCTCGGGCCGGCCGTGCCGAAATCGCTCTCCCGACCGGCACGTACGGCGGCGGCCCGCTGCCGCAGGCGCTGAAGCGGCATGAGGCCGATTGCACCCTGAAGAAAAGCCGCGCCCGCAAGCACGCCAGCCATGGCGAGGAGCATCAGCCGCATGCGGTCGTGGAATGCGCCAAGCGCGTCGTCCAGTTCCTTGCGGGAAAAGCCCGCATACGCCGTGAAGGACACCGCCGCAGGTCCGTCGCCAAGCGATAGGTGTTCGCTGTGGACGAGCATCGGCGAGCCGTCGGGGCCCTCGACCTGCGCGAAGCCTTGGTAGGCGTGTACCGGCGGCGAATCCGTATCAATCACGACGTCCCACAGCGATCGCGACCGCTGGGGCTCGCCCGACGCTGGAGAGATCTGCCAGTAGCGCCCGCCTGTCGGGAGGCGAAAGCGCGGATCGGCAGGCTCGCGTTCCAGCTGCAGTCCGCCGCCCGAGGCGGTCGTCTCGGCGGCAATGGTGTCGATGATCGACGTCATCTCTGCTCGATACTGCTTCAGCACATAGTCGGTGAAGAGCCTGCTCAAGGAGATCCATGCCATCAGCAGGACGAATGCGATCGCAATCATCGCCCCAATCGCCAGCCGCAGGCGCAGCGACCGCATCATGGTTGATCGTCCGGCAGGATGTAGCCGAAACCCCGGCGCGTCTCGATCGCGCCGCTGTCCGTCTTTTTCCGCAGCCGGGCGATCATCGCCTCAACCGCGTTCTTGGCGGCGTCATCCTCCCGCCCCTGAACATGGCTTGCGAGCTCGAGCTGCGTCACCACCTGGCCTTTTCGCTCGATGAAGAGCGCGACCATGCGGTATTCGAGAGGGCTGAGATCGAGCACCTTTCCATCGAAGGTCACCCGCCGCCTTTCCTCGTCAAGCGTGAAGCGCCCCGCGGCCCTGATGCCGCGCAGGCGCGGTCCTGCGCGTCGCAGCAGCGCCTTCAGTCGGGCGAGGAGCTCCTCGGTCCGGAAGGGTTTCGGCAAATAGTCGTCCGCCCCGGCGTCGAAGCCGTCGACACGTTCCATCCAGGATCCGCGCGCCGTCAGAACCAGCACCGGCGTCTCCACGCCCGCTTCGCGCCAGCGCTTTAGAATCGACAACCCGTCCATGCCAGGCAGGCCAAGATCGAGAACGATCGCAGCGTAGGCATCCTGTTCGCCCCTCTCCCAAACGTCCGGGCCAAAGGCGACGGTATCGACTTCATAGCCGTTTACGCTCAGCCTGGCCGCGACATGGGCGGCGATATTGGGATCATCCTCGGCCAGAAGAATACGCATGCCCGCCTCAAAATCCGAGAATATTCATGAATTTACCGGTACGCGCGTTGATCCTGAGATCACGGATGACGCCCTTGCCGTCACGGGTCGTCAGCCGGTAGACGTCGCTCCCGCCGTAGCGCCTCAGATCGATGCCGATGACGGCGCCGTACTTGTCCTCGTCGACGAGGCGCAGCACGTCCTTGAGCGGCAGGATCCGCCCTTCAACTACCGCGTCGCGGACGCGCTCCTGATCACTCCGGCGGCCGCCGGCGTCCTCGCCGTCATCATCCTGTCCGTGACCTCCGTGGCCGCTGCTGCCAGACCCGCTATTGCTGCTGCCCGAGCCACTGTTGCTGCCGCCCGAGCCACTGTTGCTGCCGCCCGAGCCGCTATTGCTGCCACTACTGCCAGAGCCACTGTTGCTCCCGCTGCTGCCGGAGCCACTGCTGCCGGAGCCGCTGCTGCCGGAGCCGCTGCTGCCGCTGCCGCTTGCGGCATGGGCAGCAAAATCCACCGGATGCGGCGCCAGCAAGGGGAAAACGCAGCAGCTAAGAAGCGCAATGAAGAGGCGGCGTTTCACCCGCATGACATTGACCAATCGACAGAGGTGCCGCTACGCGGACGCGGAGACGTTAATACGTCGCAGTGATGGCGCTTCGTCAAGCCTACAGCAAGAGCCGAACGGCGCGTTCGCTTATGGGACGCCGCGACGTCGAAAATCCCACGCGACCCAAAGCGTGGGATATTCGGGCAAGCGGGCGCGGCCGGGCTCGCAACTCACCTCATCGCGCCGTCACGATCGCGAAGTGCCCGTCACGGCGTCCGCGCAGACCTGATCGAGACGGACCCGATCGGCCCCGGATTGCGGCGCGCATCCGACCCGTGCGGCTTGACGGTGACGAAACGAGCGCCGTGCTCGAATTCTACCTCGACCTCCAGGACCCGCCCGAGATTGTCGACGGCGACCAGCGAGCCATTGAGGAGACCACGAAGTCTTTCTTCGGGGACCTTCAACGCGACTTCCGGGCGATCCGGCCTGTCGCGCCTGCGATCATCGTCGTCGTCATTGCCGGCGCGGCGGTCGTCGCCATTGTCGTTGTCCTGTCCGTGACCGCCACCGCCATTTCCGCCGCCAGAACCGCCATTGCTTCCCTGACCGCCGGAATGGCCGCTGCCGGAATGGCTGCCGCCGCCCGATCCGCTGCTACCGCCACCCGACTTGCCGCTGCCGGAACCGCTGCCGCTCGCAACCGCATCGGCCGAAAGAGGATTTGCCGAATCAGGGGCAAGCAGAGACGAGGCAAATGGTCCCGCCGCCGCACTGAAGACACCGAGGGTCGTCGCCAAAAACAAATTCCTGAACTTGGATTGCATGTTTCCATCCTTCCCTTCGCCTACCAACCCCGGAAGAATGGCATACCGTCGCTGACAGCTCGCTGAGCCGCCTTGTCAGCGTTCTGTCAGGCAGGATCGGCGACAGCGGAGCACATCTAACGCGCGTCGCGTTCAATCGGACTCACGCGACGCGCTTTACAACGCCGCGCGTCTTAAGAGACGCGCAAAGATCGCTGGAGCACGTGGAATTGCTGAATGGGTTTAATCGGCTCCGACTCGGGGAGAACATGCTGCGGGGCCAAAAGCGAAGAAGCCGCCTAACGGCGGCTTCTTGCTGGAAACGCGACGGGTTTCCCGATCACTTCGGTGCGAGCACCATCATCATCTGGCGGCCTTCGAGCTTCGGTTCGGCTTCCACCTTGGCGATCGCCTGGGTGTCGTCCTTCACCTGCAAGAGCAGCTTCATGCCGAGTTCCTGGTGGGCCATTTCGCGACCGCGGAACTTCAGCGTCACCTTGACCTTGTCACCTTCCTCGAAGAAGCGGTTCATGGCCTTCATCTTCACCTCATAGTCATGGGTGTCGATGTTCGGACGCATCTTGATTTCTTTGATCTCGACGATCTTTTGTTTCTTGCGCGCTTCGGCGGCCTTCTTCTGGTTGGCGTATTTCAGCTTGCCCAGATCAAGAATCTTGCACACCGGCGGTTCGGAATTCGGTGCGATCTCTACCAGATCAAGACCGGCTTCGTCCGCCATGCGGAGCGCCTGGTCGATCGGAACGACGCCGACATTCTGGCCTTCGGCATCGATAAGCTGAACCCGGGGGACCCGGATTTCCTTGTTTGAGCGCGGTCCCTCTTTAACCGGGGCGTCCGCTTTGAACGGTCTGCGAATGGTCGTACTCTCCTCGAGCTATTGACGTATCTTTGGTCTGCTTGAACGGTCAGCGCGATCTCAGGCGAAGCGCTTGAAACTGTCACCGACGGCAATGTGTGAATTGCGGCGCCAGAGTCAATAGCATGGCTCGCAAGGAAAATCACCCTCTGTCGAAGCATAGGCGAATCTGTTTTAGAAGGAAATCTTGCGCCCGCCGCCGTCTTTCAAGAGGACATCCGATGTCAACAGCATCAGCCGAAACTGAAATCACGCGGATCGAGGTGGGCAGCGGTGCATCCGCGCGCACGATCGCCATGCGGATCTTTCGCACCGAGCCGCGCTCTCAGCGCCCCGCGCTCGTGTGGCTCGGCGGCTATCGCTCCGATATGACCGGCACGAAGGCCGTCGAGGTCGAGCACTATGCCCGCGCAGCCGGAACCGACTGCATCCGTTTCGACTATTCCGGCCACGGCGCCTCGGGCGGCGATTTCCGGGACGGCACGATCTCGCGCTGGATCGAGGAAAGCCTTGCGGTCATCGACCACGCCGCGCCGGCATCGCGCCTGATCCTCATAGGCTCCTCGATGGGCGGCTGGGTCGCCTTGCGTCTCATTCAGGAGCTCAAACGGCGCGGCGAGGCGGGTCGCGTCGCCGGCCTTGTACTGATCGCCCCCGCCCCGGACTTCACGGCGGAACTGATCGAACCCAATCTCACCGAGGCCGAGAAAACCTCGCTTGCCGAACGCGGCTATTTCGAGGAGCCGTCGCAATACAGCCCCGAGCCCAACATCTTTACGCGGGCGCTGATCGAGGACGGCCGCGCCAATCGCGTGCTCTTGGGCCCCGTCGAGACGGGCTGCCCGGTCCATATCCTGCAGGGCATGCGCGATCCCGATGTGCCCTACAGCCATGCGCTGAAGCTGATGGAGCACATGCCGGCGGACGATGTGGTGATGACCCTTATTCGCGACGGCGACCATCGGCTCTCGCGCGACGAGGATATTGCCAAATTGAAACAGGCGATCGGCGCGATGCTGACGCAAGCCTGACGATCGCATAGCGAGGCATCTTTTCACTGCGCGCCGCGCAATGCCATTGCGGCGCAAGCGTTATTGCCGCCAATTCTTGGCGTTTTTAACCATAACGGCCGATCCGCGAATCAGAAGATTGACTCCATCGATCTAACAATATTAACTCTTTGTTAACGATTAGAGCAGCAGTCGGGGGAAATCCTACAGAAGCTGTCGTCAACTCAGGATTGCGCGGACAGGTCCGGACAGGAAGAGCCGGTACGCCGCGTTGCAGGGGATCTGTATGACGTCTTGGACAGGGGTTAAGGCAAGCATTGCGGCTTTCTGCGCAGTATTCATTTCAGCAAACACGGCAATTCCCGCCCAGGCAGGGCCCTCTCCATGGATGCAGACCGGCTCGGTAACCTCCCAGCCGATCGGGCATTACGAGTTTTGCCAGAAATATCGCGGTGAATGCCGTGCGCGGTCCAAGACCACCGTCGCGCCGCGTGTTACCGACCGCGGCTGGGCCGTCATCCGACAGATCAATGCTCAGGTCAACCGCGAGATCACGCCCGTGACCGACCAGCAGGTTTTCGGCAGGGACGAGGTCTGGTCCTACCCGACCACCACCGGAGATTGTGAAGACTTCGCACTCGAAAAACGTCGCCGGCTGATGAAGCGGGGCTTTTCTGCCAGCCAGTTGCTGATGACCGTCGTGCGCAAGCCTGATGGCGAGGGCCATGCGGTCCTGACCGTCCGCACCGCGCAGGGCGACTTCATCCTCGACAATCTCGAAAACAGGGTGAAGCTCTGGACACAAACGCCTTATCGCTATCTGAAGCGCCAGGCGTCCTATAACAGCGGCCGCTGGGTGACCATCGACAACAGCGGCGAGATCGTCGTCGGCTCGGTCGGCAACTGACAAGCCAGAAGACGCGCTATTAAAAAGGGCCGGTTTGCGCGGCCCTTTTTTCATGTCGTTTTTCGCCACATGGCGTTACCTCGAAACTGCGGCGGCATGCATCAGGCATTGCCGATCAGGACGCCGGCGGCGAGTACCAGACTGCCGCCGAGCACGACCTGGAAGGCTGCCCTGAGGAACGGCGTCTCCATATAGCGGTTCTGGATGAAGGCGATCGCCCAAAGCTCGAAAAAGACGATCGCGGCCGCCGTCACCGTCGCCGTCCAGAAGTGCGGGATCAGATAGGGCAGCGCATGGCCGAGCCCTCCGAGCGCCGTCATGATGCCCGAGGCAAGCCCGCGCTTGATCGGTGAGCCGCGCCCGGAAAGCTTGCCATCGTCATGAGCAGCCTCGGTGAAGCCCATGGAAATGCCGGCACCGACCGAGGCCGAAAGGCCTACGAGAAAGGTCTGCCAGGTGTCCTGGGTCGCAAAGGCGGCAGCAAAGATCGGCGCCAGCGTCGAGACCGATCCGTCCATCAGGCCGGCAAGGCCCGGCTGCACGTAAGTGAGAATGAACTGCCGGCGCGACGTCTGCTCTTCCTCCGCTCGCACATCTTCGGGCGTGTGCTTCTCGCCAAGCCGGCGGGCGAGCGATTCATGCGACTTCTCGGCAATTGCGAGGTCTCCGAGCAATTTGCGCGTCGCCGCATCCCCTGTGCGCGCGGCCGCCTCGACATAGAAACGGTGGGCCGCCTCCTCCATCGCTTCCGCCTCGTCGCGCGCCTTTTCGATCGGCATCTCGGCGATCAGCCAATCGGGCTTGCGCTCCGGGAAGTCGCGCACGTGTTCGCGCCGGATGAGCGGAATGCGGTTGCCGAAACGGGCGACATGCAGGTCGATCAGCGCCTGGCGATGATGGCTTTCCTCCTCCGCCATATCCTCAAAGACCTTGGCCGAGTGCGGATATTTTGCGCGCAGCGCATCCGCATAGGCGAGATAGATGCGGCCATCGTCCTCCTCCGAGGAGATCGCCAGCGCCAGGATTTCCTGTTCGCTTAAGGAAAGAAAGGGACGCTTGAAGCGGGAGAAGAGGCGGGAAAGCATTGGTGAAACCTTCTTTAGAATAATTCTAAAAATAGGAGCCGGAACATGGAGCGTCAAGGCTCGGTGCGGGCGAGCCTTGCGGCGCAGTAACGCCCGCTCATCTCGCTGCCGCGACCTTCTCCCGCACCTAGAACAGACCCTCCCCAACCCCTCCCCACAAGAGGGAGGGCCAGGCACCGCGACACACTTCCCTGCCATTTCCAACCTTCGCGCCTGCCGTACAGGTCTCCCTGAGGCGTGAACAGAGCGGACCAGCAACCCCTTCCCCTTGTGGATGCCTTGTGGGGATGGTTGGGGAGGGGTGAAGGCTTAGGGTGAGAACTCAGATCGCGAGATTGAGCGCCCGTTCCTGGTCGATATAGGCGCGCTGCTGATCGGTGATGTAGTCGCGGACGATCGGGGCGGCGTCGCGGGAGCGCGACAATTGCATGTGGAAGACGAGCTGGCTGCCGGTGCGGAACATCATCTCCGCGCTGATCAGGTAGAACTCCCACATCCTGGCGAAGCGCTCGTCGTACATCGCGATCACCTTGTCGCGGTTTTCCTCGAAGCGCTTGCCCCAGTGAGCCAGCGTCGTCGCATAGTGCACCCGCAGGAATTCCAGATCGGTCACCCACAGGCTGTTCTGCTCGACAACCGAGAAGACTTCCGAAAGCGCCGGCGAATAGGCGCCGGGGAAGATGTATTTGCGCAGCCACGAACTCGCCATGCCGGGCGGGCTCATGTGCCCGATCGAGTGTAGCACCGCGAGCCCGTCGTCCGGCATCAACGCATTCAGCTTCTTGAAGAACTCGTCATAGTGGTGAACGCCGACATGCTCGAACATGCCGACCGAGACGATGCGATCGAAGGGGCCCTGGACGTCGCGGTAATCCTTGAGCTCGAAGCGCACGCGATCGGCCATGCCCGCCTTGCGAGCCCGCTCGGACGCGAGCGCCTGCTGCTCCTTCGAGAGCGTCACGCCCAGAACCTCGACATTCTCGAGCGCCGCCAGGTAGAGCGCCAGATCGCCCCAGCCGCAGCCGATATCGAGCACCTTCATCCCCGGCTTCAGGCAGAGTTTCGCGGCAAGCAGCCGGAGCTTGTTTCGCTGCGCCGCCTCCAGCGTCTCGTCGGGAGCGCGGAAATAGGCGCAGGAATAGAGCATGTTCTCGTCGAGGAAGAGCTTGTAGAAATCGTTGCCGAGATCGTAGTGGTGCGCAACGTTCTGCTGCGCCTTGCCCTTGGGGTTTGCCTGCTGGCGCTTGCGGAAGCGCATCTTGATTGCGCGCAAGACCTTCTGGATCGGATAGGAACCGAGCGAGAGCCGGTTGATCGAGAACAGCGTGAGAAAGTCCCGGAGCGTCGAGCCCTCCTCGAAGCGCATCGTGCCGTCCATATAGGCCTCGCCGGCCGCAAGCTCGGCATTGAAGACGAGGGTGCGGTAAAGCCGCTTGTCCGTCAGCCGCATCGTCACGTGTGGCCCGGGCTCTCCGGAGAAGACGTGGCGCTTGCCATCGGCATCGATCACCGTCAGGCGACCCTTGCGAATGAAGGACTTCATCATATGCGACAATGGGAACATGCAAAACCTCGCGTGACAGGATCGCCGAGATGAGAAAGGACGCAGTTGGCAAGCCACTTTGCGTCGCGCCCCGCTTCGGACGGCGGCATCCTAGCACCGGCTTCACAAAATGCGCCCCCTATTTGCAGGTATAGGCAGCCGAATGTGAATCGAAAACGGGGACGGCAGTCAGCGACAACCGTCCCCGTTTGATTTCCCATGCGGGTTTCTCAATCAGTCCTTGGCGCGTTCGACATAGGATCCGTCTTCCGTCGCGATGACGACGCGGGTGCCGGCCTGGATGTGCGGCGGCACGGAGGTGCGCACGCCATTCGAGAGAAGCGCCGGCTTGTAGGAGGACGACGCCGTCTGGCCCTTGACCACCGGTTCGGTCTCGGTGATCTCGAGGATGACGTGCCGCGGCAGGTCGATGGCGATCGCAACACCTTCGTGGATCGACAGCATCACGGCCATGCCTTCCTGGAGATAGGCCTTCTGGTCGCCGATGTCTTCAGCCGACATGACGAGCTGGTCATAGCTTTCCGGGTTCATGAAGTGGAACCCTTCGCCGTCTTCATAGAGAAACGTGTGTTCGCGGTCTTCGACGAAAGCGCGCTCGACCTGCTCGGTCGTGCGGTAGCGCTCGGAAACCTTCACGCCATCGGAAATGCGGCGCATGTCGACCTGCGTGACCGGCGTGCCCTTGCCCGGGTGGAAGTTCTGTGCGGTAAGCACGACATACAGCTTGCCGTCGACGTCGAGAACGTTGCCCTTGCGGACAGAAGAAGCGATGACCTTGACCATTAGTCTTCCTTGTAACAGAGGTATGCGCGACACGGCGAGCCGGGAAACCCGGCCCTGCAGGACGCGAAAACTAGGATTTCGCGCCGCAACTACCCTAAATTCGCGCAAATAGCCAGCCTGCGCCGGCTCTCTCGCGAAGAAACTTGGCACGCGAAGAAAGTTTGGACAGACCGATCATGCCGCATGCTTCTCCCTGGTGGACACCGGATGTCCATGCCGATCGGCGCCCGTTTCTGATCGGGCGCAACCGCATCCAATCGGCATTGCGGCGTTACTTCGACGAGCGGGATTTCACCGAGGTCGATACGGCGAGCCTTCAGGTATCTCCGGGCAACGAAGCCCATCTGCATGCCTTTGCAACGCAGGCGCTCGGCCACGACGGCTCCGCCCAACCGCTTTATCTTCACACCTCGCCGGAATTCGCCTGCAAGAAATTGCTTGCCGCGGGCGAAAAGCGCATCGCCTGTTTTGCCCATGTCTACCGCAACCGGGAGCGCGGGCCGCTGCACCATCCCGAATTCACCATGCTCGAATGGTATCGCGCCGGCGAGAGCTACGAGGCGCTGATGCGCGACTGCGCCGAAATCCTCGCACTTGCCGCCGAGACGACCGGCACACGCTCCCTCTCTTACCAGGGCAGGACCACCGACCCGTTTCTTGAACCGGAGCGGCTTTCGTTGGCCGAAGCCTTCGAGCGCTTTGCGGGCATCGACCTGCTCGCCTCTATCGCCGAGGACGGGGCGACGGATCGCCACCGGCTGGCCGCGGCCATGAGGGTTTCGGGCTTGCGCGTCGCCGACGATGACACCTGGGCTGACCTCTTCAGCCGCGTGCTCGTGGAAAAGGTCGAGCCAAATCTCGGTTTCGGCCGGCCGACGATCCTCGACGAATATCCGACAGCCGAGGCGGCGCTCGCCAGACCGACCGCGCGAGACCGCCGCGTTGCCGAACGTTTCGAGCTCTATGCCTGCGGCGTCGAGCTTGCCAATGCCTTCGGCGAACTGACCGATGCAGCGGAGCAGCGCCGCCGCTTCGAACTCGAAATGGCGGAAAAGGCGCGCGTTTATGGCGAAACCTATCCGCTCGACGAAGACTTCCTGTCGGCTCTCGCAATCATGCCCGAGGCGAGTGGCATCGCGCTCGGCTTCGATCGCCTGGTGATGCTGGCGACGGGGGCTTCGCGCATCGATCAGGTGCTGTGGGCGCCGGTCGCGGAGGCAAGCGCATGACTGCACAGCGCTCCATCAGAACGGCGCGCGAGCTCGTCGATGCCGGTCTTGTCGCGCCGACGGACGAGGAGGCGGTTTTCCGCGTGGCGTCGCGCTATGCCGTTTCGATCAGCCCGGCCATTGCGGATCTCATCGACCGCCAGGACCAGGACGACCCGATCGCCCGGCAATTCGTGCCGAACGCGGCCGAGCTGACGCTCACGCCGGAAGAGCGCGCCGATCCGATTGGCGACGGTTCGCACAGCCCGGTTACCGGGATCGTCCACCGCTATCCCGACCGCGTGCTGCTCAAGGCGGTGCATGTGTGCCCCGTCTATTGCCGCTTCTGTTTCCGTCGCGAAATGGTCGGGCCGCAGGGGCTCGGCACGTTGACGCCTGCCGAGCTCGACGCCGCGATCGCTTACATTGCGCACCATTCGGAAATCTGGGAAGTGATCCTCACCGGCGGCGATCCGCTGGTTCTTTCGCCCCGCCGGCTCGGCGAAATCATGGAGCGGCTCGGCGCGATCGAGCATCTCAAGATCGTCCGCTTCCACACACGCGTGCCCGTCGTCGAACCGGAGCGCGTCGATGCGGCCCTTATCGCGGCGTTGAAGGCGAGCGGCAAGGCGACCTATGTGGCACTTCATGCTAACCACCCGCGCGAGCTGACGCCCGAGGCGCGCGCCGCTTCGGCCCGCCTCATCGACGCGGGCATCGTCATGGTCAGCCAGTCGGTGCTGCTCAAGGGCGTCAACGACGATGCGAACGTGCTTGCGGAACTGATGCGCGCCTTCGTCGAAACACGGATCAAGCCCTATTACCTGCATCACCCCGATCTCGCGCCCGGCACCGGCCATTTCCGGTTGTCGATCGAGGAGGGACAGAAACTCGTCGCCGCGCTTCGCGGCCGCGTTTCCGGCCTCTGCCAGCCGACCTATATCCTCGACATCCCCGGCGGTCACGGCAAGGCCGTCATCAGCGCAAGCACGATCGCTGCGGAAGGGGGCGGCTGCTACACCATCACCGATTTCCGCGGAAACGAGCACGCCTATCCGCCCGGCGGCTGACTTCCGAAAAATTCGCAGCGCACGTCACAGGCGCCGACGGTCAATCGTCAACTGGTCGAAAGCTTCAATTGACCTCAATGGAGACAGACCATGACCGATATGAAAGCCGTGCGTTACGAACAGGAAATCCCGGATGTGCTCGACGCGCTTGCCGGCGTGCACACCAAAATGGACAGCCACGGCCTCGACCGGACGATCCACCACCTCGTGCAGCTGCGTGCCTCGCAGATCAACCGTTGCGGCTTCTGCGTGAAGATGCATACGAAGGAAGCCCGTGCCGACGGCGAGACGAGCGAACGGCTCGACCGCATTATCGTCTGGGACCAGGTCGGCGATTTCTCCGAGCGTGAAAAGGCCGCCCTCGCCTGGACCGAGGCCTTGACGGAACTCGAACCCCGGACGGATTTCGCCAGTCTCCGTGCCCGGCTTCGCGAGCACTTCAGCGACAACGAGATCAGCGTCATCACCTCGACCGTGGCAATGATCAACCTTTGGAACCGCATCCAGATTTCGAGGCACTGACATGGTTCGCAACGACAAGGGCCGCATGTTCGAGGAGGCGCAACCGCGCCTCCTCGGCCTCGCCTACCGCATTCTGGGTTCGCGTGCGGATGCCGAGGATGCTGTGCAGGACACGTTTCTGAAATGGCAGGCGACCGATCTTTCCGCGGTCGAAAATCCGGCCGCCTGGCTCACCACCGCCTGCACGCGCCGTTGCCTCGATCTGCTCAAATCCGCGCATCGCAAACGCGTCGACTATGTCGGCGCGTGGCTGCCGGAACCGATCCACACCGCAAGCGACGACAATGTGGAGGAGAAGCTTGCGCTCACCTCCTCCCTCACGACCGCATTCCTGCTGATGCTCGAGCGGCTGACGCCCAAGGAACGCGCTGCCTATCTGCTGCATGAGATTTTCGGCCAGCCCTATGACGAGATCGCCGAAACGCTCGACATGCAGGAGGCAGCCACACGCAAGCTGGTCTCACGCGCGAAATCCAACATCGGTGTGGTCCGGACCAGACATGCGACACCGCGCGAACGGCAGGAGGAACTGCTTGCCGCCTTCCACAACGCCATTCACGGCGGCAACATTGCCGGCCTTTCAGCGCTGCTGTCGGCCGACGTGAAGCTCACCGCCGATGGTGGCGGCAAGGCCGCGACCGTGCTCGGCATCGTTGCCGGCAAGGAGACCGTCATGGCCTTCATTGCCGAGCGCCTGACCGAATACTGGTCGCACTACCAGTGGGAAACCGCCGAGCTCAATGGCGGACGAGGCATCGTCCTCAGGAGCGATGGCGACATCGCCGCAACGGTTTCCTTCGGCTACGACCACGACGACCGGGTGGCCGATATCTTCATCGTCCGCAATCCGGACAAGCTCGCTCATCTTGACGACGCAGCCGTCCATTGAGACGGTCGCGGATCAACGAGGCTCAACATGCTCGACAAGACCAAGAACGCCGCGGCCGCGTCCGATGCCGGCTGGCTCACCCTTTTCTTCGGCGGTAATGCCATCCATTCGCTTGTGCTCAGCGGCGGCGTCGCGTTGCACGCGCTCAACATCTATATCGTCACGACCGTCATGCCATCCATCGTGCGGGACATCGGCGGGCTCGGCTATTATGCCTGGAGCACGACGCTTTTCGTTGCCGCGTCCATTCTCGGTGCGGCGCTCTCGGCGCGGCTGCTCGGTCGGGCCGGTGCCGGGGGCGCCTATGCCGTCGCTGCGCTGGTTTTCGGACTGGGCTCGCTCACCTGCGCCGTCGCACCCGGCATGGCCCTGCTGCTTGCCGGCCGCGCAATCCAGGGCTTCGGCGGCGGGCTTCTCTACGCACTCGCCTATGGCGTCATCCGCATGGTCTTCCCGGCCGCGCTCTGGGCCCGCGCGATCGGGCTCATATCCGCCACCTGGGGCACGGCGACGCTCGTCGGCCCAGCCGTCGGCGACATCTTTGCCGAATACGGCGCGTGGCGGGCTGCCTTCTGGTCGCTGCTGCCCCTGACGGCAGTGCTCGCGACCCTCGCCCTCTCCACCCTGCCGCGGACGACGTCGGGTGCGCGCGGTCCACTGCCGCTGACGCAGCTTGCGCTTCTCATCGGCATCGTCCTGGTACTCTCGGTGAGCGGAACCCTTACGGCGACCGCCGAACAGATCGCCGGCGTCAGTGCCGCGCTCGTTCTCTTCGCAATGCTCATCGCCGGCGAACGCCGCGCGGCGGCGCGGCTGTTGCCGCAGGGCGCTCTCAACCCTCGCTCGCCGCTCGCGGCGCTCTATGCGACCATTGCACTGGCCATGATCGGCATGCAGCCGGAGATTTACGTTCCCTATCTATTGCAGGAACTGCACGGGCGATCTCCCCTCGCTGCCGGTTACATTGCCGCATTGATGGCGCTCGGCTGGACGGCCGGCTCGATGACAAGCGCCCATTGGGAAGGCAGTCGCGCGCGCAAGACGATTACTGCCGGCCCGTTCTTCGGCCTTGCCGGTCTCCTGACGATCGCCGCCTTCATGCCAATGATATCGGGTGGATTCGCCGCGATCGCGGTGCCGCTGTGCCTCGGCATCGCTGCGGTCGGCTTCGGCATCGGGGTTGCGTGGCCGCACATCGTCACGGCGGTCTATGCCGCAGCGCCCGCTGGCGAGGAGGAAAAGGCGGCAGCGTCGATCACCACGATCCAGCTCTTCGCCGCATCTCTCGGCGCCGCACTTGCCGGCATGACGGCCAACCTTGCCGGCATTGGCGAGGGCACGGCGGCGGGCGCCACCTCGGCAGCGATCTGGCTCTTTGGGCTCTTCGCACTCGCGCCGGCTTCGGGCGTCGTCTCTGCCCGGAGGGCGCTTGGCGCAGGCCCCAACCGACATATGCAGAACCAAGACATGCATTAGTGCCGGGAACGCGGCCGGCACTGCAGACGCGCCGGGAGAGGCTTCGGCGAAGATGGTCTGCATCCCCGAAAGGAAAAGGGCCGCGCGGCATGCCGGCGGCCCTTGTCGTATCCGTGATCTTGCGATCAGCCCTGCTTGATCGGAGCGATCGAGATTTCGACGCGGCGGTTTTGCGCACGGCCGGCCTCGGTGGCGTTCGACGCGATCGGCCGCTCCATGCCGTAGCCCATGGTGGAAATGCGGCGCTGGTCGATGCCGCGGCTGCCGAGATAGTTGGCAACCGAAGCCGCGCGGCGCTCGGAGAGAGCCTGGTTGTGGGCGGCGCTGCCGGTCGAATCGGTGTGGCCGTCGACGTCGATCAGCGTGCGGTTGAACTTGCGCAACACGATCGCAACCGAATCGAGCGTCGAATAGAAGTCCGGGATCACCTGGTCGCGGTCGGTCGCGAAGGTGATGTTCGACGGCATGTTGAGGATGATACGGTCACCCGCACGCGTCACCGACACGCCCGTGCCCTGCAACTGGGCACGCAGCTCCGCTTCCTGCTGATCCATGTAGTTGCCGACCAGACCGCCGCCGAGCGCGCCGATGCCGGCGCCGACAAGCGCGGCATCACGTCGTCCCGCGGCGCTGCCGCCGACCAGAAGACCGGTTGCGGCACCAAGGCCCGCGCCGATCAGCGCACCGCCCGCCGTATTCGACATCTTCTGCTCGCCCGTATAGGGATCGGTGGTGGTGCATCCGGAAAGATAGACGGCCGCAATGGCCAGGATGGCGCATTTCTTGATCATCGAATCGATTGTCCCCATTGGTGCTCGAAGGGCTTCATACTATCGATTAAGGCAGGAAGATGAAGAGCCATTCCGTTAGCACTGCAACCGTCGGAATAGCCTTTGATGTTGCACGGCGGCAACGGTCGCGGCAGTCGGATGAAACGGCCGATCGCCGCCACATTGCTGTCCAGAGCACGCGCTAACCGATCCTTCACATGCCCGTGCTACACGGGGCCGCTGCATGGCATCTTAAGGACAAACCCATGCAGCCGATGAGAGTGTTACAGCGACCTTTGTGCCTCTGAAAGACGCGTGGCGCTGTAAGGGGTCAGACAAGCGGGGACAACGGCATGGCGATCGAGTTCGGCGACACGGAACGCAGTCTCAGTGACACGCTGAACGGCATGATCGCCTCGATCAAGGGCAATACGATCACGCTGCGCGAGCTTATGATCGGAATCGGCGAGCATGGTTTTCTGCTCCTTTGCGCGCTTCTGACGCTGCCGTTCCTGATTCCGGTTTCGATTCCGGGCGTCAGCACCGTGTTCGGCGCGGCAATCATCCTTATCTCGCTGGCAATCACACTCAATCGCCTTCCCTGGCTGCCGCAACGCATCCTTGATCGAAAGATCGAAACCGAGAAGCTCGTGCCGACGCTCAAAAAGGGAGCCGCATTCGTCTCCAAGCTCGACCGTTTCGTGCGGCCGAGGCTGAGCTTTCTCACGCAAGGCGCATTCATGAACCGCTTCAACGGGCTGATGATCATGGCCGGCGGTGTGCTCCTGATGTTTCCACTCGGACTTATTCCGCTGTCGAACACGCTGCCCGGCATCGCGATCCTGCTCTTGTCGCTGGGCATCATCCAGCGCGACGGCCTGATGGTGGCCGGGGGCTATCTTTTCCTTATCGCGACGACGATCTATTTCGCCGTTCTCGCCTATCTGGCCCTTGCCGCCGGTCAGGGCCTTTCTCACTTCTTCGTTTCGTGAGCGGAAAACCGCCGAATACAGGTGGCGGGCTCGTGAAACTGCCTTAAAGCGCGAGATGCTTGTAGAAGAAGGTCGTGTCGCAATAGCGGCCATCCGGCATCAGCGCATAGTCGGGAACGACGCCGGCGCGCATCCAGCCGAAGCGGTCATAGATCGCCTCCGCCGGCTCACCGGTGGCAGTGTCGAGCACCAGCACCCGGCGGCCGCGCTTCACCGCTTCCGCTTCGGCTTTGTCCATCAGCCGGCGCGCAAGACCGAGGCCCCGGGCATCCCGGTGGACGAGCAGCTTCTTGATGTCGGCGCGGTGCGGCTGGTTTGGCATGGTCCCGATGCCGAGTTGCACTGTACCGACGACCCGGCCGTCGACATCGGCAGCAATCAGCACCGTTTCGCCTCGGGCGACGGAGGCGCAAACCGCCTCCCAGAAAGGCAAGGCATCCTTCGGTGCGAAAGGCTGCATGAAGCCGACCGACGCGCCACCCTCGACGCAATCGGAAAGGATCTCGGCAAGCGCCGGCAGAGCGGCGCGGGTTTCTTCTTCGCAGAGCACGCGGATGTTTATTTCAGACATGGCTAGACCTTGGTGCGGCAGAGAATGACGGCGTAGTGTGCCGGTTCGTCATGAGGGTTATGAAAGACATGCGCCTCTTCCAGCCCCATGAAGAGGCAGTCGCCCGCCTCGAGCAGATGGGATCCGCCCTCCATGGTCAGTTCGAGCCGGCCGGAAAAGAGCCAGAGGTGCTGCGTGATGCCGCGGTCGGCCGGCTGGCGCTCGAAGACGACCCGAGCATGGGGCGGAAACTCGACCTGGACGATATCGACCGGTGAGCCGACCCCTTCCGGCGAGACAGACCGGCGCAAATATCCGCTTTCCGGATCGCGCCAGAGCCGCTGATCCGCGCGCCGCGCCACCGGTGAGGCATCCTTCACGTCGAAGGCGAAGAGCGCCGAAAGCGTCGTGCCGAGCGCGCTGCAAAGCTTTGCCAGAAGCTGCGCCGTCGGGCTTGTTTCGCCGCGTTCGATGCGCGATATCATCGCCCGGCTGACGCCCGAGCGCGTGGCGAGATCGTCGAGGGTCAGCGCCTGCTCGCTTCGCAGTTGCCGCACCCGTTCGCCGATGGCCCGTTCGAGAGGGTCGTTGAGATATTCCATTATTTGAGATTGCATTTCTCATATAGTGGAGTCAAGACGCCGCCGGCCTCCAAAATAAATTTTGCCGATGGCGCTTTGACGACAACATGCCGGCGCGTCCGGCGCTATGGTTGCCGACGAGCGGTAATTCGCAAACGCATTGTTCTTCAATAGTTTAGAAATTTCTTGTCGAGGGGGGCAGCATGGACGTTGCGGAAGCCAGTTACAGATCTCCCTCCTCGCTTCTATCGATCGCCAGCATCGTCGTCTCGATGACGGCGGTCGCGATCGGCAACGGCATGATGCTCGCCTATGTGCCTTTCGTGCTGACACGGTCCGAGGCACCGGACTGGGTTCCGGGCGCAGCCGTGACCGCCATTGCCTTCGGCGGGCTCGTCGGCTGCGTGATCGCCGGACCGCTCATCCGCCGTGTCGGCCATGCCCGCGCGTTCTCCTGTTCAATGGCCCTCGTGATCCTCGCTGCGCTGCTGATCAGCCTTGGCGTCCATCCCCTGCTCTGGGTGTTCGCGCGCTGCCTCTACGGTGCGGCCGGCAATACCAATTTCATCATCAGCCAGAGCTGGCTGAACCACGCCAGCGAAAACCACTGGCGCGGCAAGGCGATGGCGCTGTTCTACATGGCCTATGTGATCGGCCTCGGCGCCGGCGCCTGGCTCTTCGGCCAGATCCCTGCGGAAGGCAACCTTGCGCCGATCATCACGATCTTCTTCACAACGATCGCGATCCTGCCGATCGGCCTCACCCGCCTGCCGACGCCGCCGGCGCCCGCCAAGGTCAGCATCGACATTCCGATGGCGTGGCGAAATTCTCCCGTCGCCTTCGTCGGCATCCTTGCAGCCGGCGGGCTTTCGATGGTCGTGCAGGGCTTCACGCCGATCTATGCCGCCGCCAACGACGTCAGCCAGAAGGACGTGGCGGCGCTGATGTTCGTCATGCAGTTCGGGCTGATGTTCATCCAGTATCCGATGGGCGCTCTTTCCGATCGGATCGATCGCCGTGTCGTGTTGATCGCCACCTGCGCGCTGATCGTCGCCGCCGGACTTGCGGCGCTCAGCGTCTCCTTCGCCAACCTCATCCTGCTGATGCTGGTCTTCGCGCTCTTCGCCGGTGCGGTCGAGACGGTCTACTCGATCGCCAATGCGCATGCCAACGACCGCGCCGACCCGTCCGATTTCGTGCCGCTCGCCAGCACCATGCTCGTTGCCTGGTCGACATCTGCGACCATCGTTCCGATGCTTGTCACCATGCTGACGCCGGTCCTGGGGCAGCGCACCTTCATTTACGCCGCCATGGCGGTGGCGCTGCTTTATGCCGCCTTCGTGTTCTTCCGCCTTGGCAGCCGCGAGAGAGTGCCACCGCAGCTCTGCGAAAGTTTCGAATTGAAGAGCGCGCAGGTGCCGAACGCCGGCGCGTTGATCAAGATCGAAACACAGGCCGAGCAGGTGTCAGCGGGCACGAGACTATAGTGAACAAAGCCCTCATTTCCCGCTTTGCGCCGCCTGATCGCGCTGCTATATGCGGCCCATGAGCACAACATCTTCCAAGACGCCCCTGTCGCATATCCGCAACTTCTCGATCGTGGCCCATATCGACCACGGCAAATCGACGCTCGCCGACCGGCTGATCCAGTCGACCGGTGGTCTTGCCGAGCGCGAAATGTCCGAGCAGGTGCTGGACAGCATGGATATCGAGCGCGAGCGCGGCATCACGATCAAGGCCCAGACCGTGCGCCTGCACTACAAGGCCAATGACGGCGAAACCTATGTGCTGAACCTCATCGACACGCCCGGCCACGTCGACTTCGCCTATGAAGTCTCGCGCTCGCTTTCAGCCTGCGAGGGTTCGCTGCTCGTGGTCGATGCCAGCCAGGGTGTCGAAGCCCAGACGCTCGCCAACGTCTACCAGGCGATCGACAACAACCACGAGCTCGTCACCGTGCTCAACAAGATCGACCTGCCGGCGGCCGAACCGGAGCGCATCAAGGAGCAGATCGAGGAAGTGATCGGCATCGACGCTTCCGACGCCGTGCTGATCTCGGCCAAGACCGGCCTCGGCATCCCGGACGTGCTCGAGGCGATCGTCCAGAAGCTGCCGGCCCCGAAGAGTTCGGGCGGCGAGAAGGCGCCGCTGAAGGCGCTGCTCGTCGACAGCTGGTACGACACCTATCTCGGCGTCATGGTGCTCGTGCGTATCATCGACGGCGTGCTGACCAAGGGCCAGACCATCCGCATGATGGGCACCGGGGCGAAATACACGATCGAGCGCGTCGGCGTGCTGACGCCGAAGATGGTCGCGATGGATTCGCTCGGGCCCGGTGAGATCGGCTTCATCACCGCCTCGATCAAGGAAGTGGCCGACACCCGCGTCGGCGATACAATCACCGAGGACAAGCGCCCGACGTCGGAGGCGCTACCGGGCTTCAAGCCGGCGCAGCCGGTGGTGTTCTGCGGCCTATTCCCGGTCGATGCCGCCGATTTCGAGGAACTGCGCGGCGCCATGGGCAAGCTCAGGCTCAACGACGCCTCGTTCTCGTTCGAAATGGAATCCTCCGCCGCCCTCGGCTTCGGCTTCCGCTGCGGCTTCCTGGGGCTTCTGCATCTGGAAATCATCCAGGAACGGCTGTCGCGCGAGTTCGACCTCGACCTCATCGCGACCGCCCCCTCGGTCGTTTATCAGCTGACGATGACCGACGGCACCGAGAAGGAACTGCACAACCCGGCCGACATGCCGGACGTCGTCAAGATCTCCGAATTCCGCGAGCCCTGGATCCGGGCGACGATCCTGACGCCGGACGAATATCTCGGCGGCATCCTAAAACTCTGCCAGGACCGGCGCGGCATCCAGACGGAACTGACCTATGTCGGCAACCGGGCGATGCTCACCTACGACCTGCCGCTCAACGAAGTGGTCTTCGATTTCTACGATCGCCTGAAGTCGATCTCCAAGGGCTACGCCTCGTTCGACTACAACCTCTCGGACTATCGCGAGAGCGACCTCGTCAAGATGTCGATCCTCGTCAACGGCGAGCCGGTCGATGCGCTTTCGATGCTCGTCCACCGCTCGGCCGCGGAAAAGCGCGGTCGCGTCATGTGCGAGAAGTTGAAGGACCTGATCCCGCAGCACATGTTCCAGATCCCGATCCAGGCCGCAATCGGCGGCCGCATCATCGCCCGCGAGACCGTCAGGGCGCTCCGGAAGGACGTGACGGCGAAGTGCTACGGCGGCGACGCCACCCGCAAGCGCAAGCTTCTGGAAAAGCAGAAGGAAGGCAAGAAGCGCATGCGCCAGTTCGGCAAGGTGGAGATTCCGCAGGAGGCATTTATCGCGGCGCTCAAGATGGGCGATGAGTGATCGTTTGCTTCCAGTAAAGGTGCGCATATAATGTGCGCATCTTCATCGAGGCGAATATGACACGATCAACCGCAAGACGGCCAACCAATCTCTCGCTGGACGGCGATTTGCTTTCAAAGGCGCGCGATCTGAAAATCAACGTTTCGCGCGCGGCGGAAGAAGGCATCGCGCAAGCGATCAAGACCGAACGAGAAAAGCTCTGGCGTATTGAGAACGCGAAGGCGATCACCGATGCCAACGCCTTGGTCGAAAAGCGGGGCCTGCCGCTGGCGAAACATCGGCAGTTCTAATGGCCCGCTTCCATGTCTATCGTTTGAAGCAGGGCGACACATTGGTGGTCGACCTGCAAGCCGATCTGTTCGAGGCATTGAACACGAGGATCATGGCGCCGCTCATTCCGGCATCCGAATTCGATCAGGTGATGTCACGCCTTAACTCGAGCACGAAAATCGACGATAAAAATTACGTCATTGCGATCCATCTCATGGCCGCAATACACTTGAGCGAACTCGGCGACATGGTCACAGACCTATCGAGCCAGCGCGACGATATCGTCACGGCCACGGATTTTGTATTACAAGGCTTCTGATACGACCTCGCTACAGCAAATAGCACTTCGAACTACGATCGACCGGCCGACCATCCTGCAGCGGCACCGCCTTGTCGACCTTGTAATCGATAAAGCCCATCTTGCCGTAATAGGCCAAGCCACCGATGTTATCCGCGCGAATCGTGGCATTGATCGCCTGGAAGCCGGCGGCGCGCGCATATGCCTTGGTGGCAGTAAAGAGCGCCATTCCGGCGCCACGAACCTTCGCATGTGGCCGGGCAAAAGTTCCGATATCCACCCAGCCATCCGGAAGCCCGGCCCAGCGCTCCAATCCCTGAAAGGCGCAAGCCCGGCCATCCGCATCCTCGGCGACATAACAGCTGACGAAGCCGGGACAGGTCAGAAAATGCGCGGCGAAGCTCTCGTCGGTAAACGGCGTTTCGTGGGCGGTGGTGCCGCCGATCCGGATGATCTCGTTCAGAAAGGCGCGGAGCGTCGGAATGTCGTCGGCATGCGCCGGACGGACATTTATCGCCACGTTATCTGTCATTGACAAAAGTCCCCTGTTCTTTCCTTCGAGCGTGACTACCGAACCCGCGCCGGATTCCCCACCACCGTCGTACCCGGCGCCACATCCCGCGTCACCACCGCGCCCGATCCGACGATCGCGCCGTCACCGATCGTCACTCCGGCGAGAATGATCGCGCCGCCGCCGATCCAGACGTTTTCGCCGATCGTCACGGGGCGGGCGGTTTCCAACCCCTCGCGGCGCAACGCCGGGTCCTTGTGGTGTTCGGCGCAATAGATGTGCACGCCCGGTCCCAGCATCGTATCGGTGCCGATGACGACGGGCGCGCTGTCGAGGATGGTGCAGCCGGCGTTCAGGTAGACGCGGGCGCCGAGTTCAATGTTGATGCCGTAGGAACAATGGAACGGCGCCTCGACGAAGGCGTCGGCGGCAGCGGCGGCAAAGAGCTCCCTCAAGGCCGGGGCCAGACTGCCGCGCTCGTCCGGCGTGAGCGTATTGTGCTGGTGAACCGCCTTGCGCGCTCGATCACGCAATTGGTCGAGTTCCGGATCGAGGCAGCGGTACCACTCGCCCGCCGCCATTTTTTCACGCTCGCTTCCCGTCATGGGCGCGCCTGTCCTTTCGACTTGGCATAGGCGCGATCGCGCCGCTCCAGGCTCTCCTTCGGCCACAGCGCCTGCATGTCGTAATATTCCTCGAATGCCTTGGCGCCCGCCGGCAACGCCACCCAGTCGAGTTTCGAGCGCGTATAGATGTGCACGTCCGGCGGAAAATCCGATGGCCGGTCGAGCGTTGCGATGCGGACGAAGGTCAGCCAGTTGCGGCGGCCATAGTCGCTCCAGAGCGCTGACTGGCAGTCGGCACAGCGATAGACGTCGTGCGGGCGGCCGCTGTCGGTCGACAGTGAGACCATCACGGGCTCGCCCTTGAGCATTTCGACGTTTTCCGCCTCGATGATGCCGTTGATCGCGAAAGCGCTTCCCACCTGCCGCTGGCAATCGCTGCAATGGCAACAGTGGACAAACATCGGCCGCGCCTTCAGCCGATAACGGATGCGACCGCAAAAGCATCCGCCCTCAATCGCTTCGCTCATGACCAAACCTCCTCCGAGATTGCGTTGCCGCACGACGGACGGCCGGAGAGGCGACCGCCGCGGGCTAGATTGACCACGGCCGCCGCCACTGTTCAAGAGGCGAATGGCGGCCTTGACTTCGCCGGCGAACTTTCCGACCTTTGGTCCATGCCGACGCTTGCGATCCATTTCCGCTGTTCTTTCCGGGTCTGCCCTATCGCAGGAACATGACCCCGGCCCGGATGCGTGCGCTCTCCGGGGAAGGGGAGCCTTTCGCATTGAGACCGTCTGCGGCCATTCCACAGACCGGAGTGCGGCGAGCGCAAAACATTTCATAGGAACAATCGCGATCATGGCGCCTCTGTAGCGCCGCGGGCCTCGTCAGAGGGCGCAAAACGCTGCAGCAATTGAATTGCCGCATGTATTTCTCTTCGAGGAAACAGGTGGTGGAGGCGACCATGCGCCCAAGCACGGATCTCATCATGGCGGATAAAGCAACCCGCACGAAACTTCCACCAATCATCATCAATGCCGAGGACCACGCGCGCCTTACTGCGCTCGCTTCGTCGGTGCTCGACCGCATACCCGATGTCGCCGAGGCGCTGCTTTCGGAACTCGAACGGGCACGCGTCGCTACATATGACTTGCCGATGGACAGCGTGCAGATGGGCTCGATCGTCGCCTTCGACGCCGACAATGGCTTTGCCAAGGAAGTGACGCTGGTCTATCCCGGCGAGGCCGATATCGAAGCGGGCAAAATTTCGGTGCTGACGCCGATCGGCGCGGCGCTGATCGGCCTTTCCGTCGGACAGTCGATCGACTGGCTCGACCGGGCGGGAAAGGCGCATCGCATGACGATCCGCAGCGTCGCCCGATAATGTTGATCGTGATGAGGAGTGACGCGGCCGGCGAGCGGCCGCGTCTAAGGATCAGAACTGCTTGCCAAGCTTGGCGTCCACCGACTGGCTGTTGGCGCCACGAACGGCAAAGAAGAAGGTGATTGCAGCCCAAAGGATCGATTTCTCGGCGCCGCCGAGGCCCTGGCCCTGCACGATGCCATGGAAATAGACGGTGACCAGCAGCACGATGGTGGCCGCGAAAGCGGCGGGGCGGGTCAGAAAGCCGATGGCGATGAAGATGCCGCCGAAGAATTCGGTGGCGGAGAGGAGCGGCGACCAGAAGACGCCGGGATAGAAGCCAAGGCCTTCCACCATGCCGACGGCACCGAAGGGATTGATGATCTTGCCGTAACCGTGGGTGACGAGCAGCGCACCCGCGAGCACGCGCAGCAGCGTTTCGGCGAAGGTGTCGAGCGGCAGATAGATCTTTTCGAGTGCCGGCAGGATCGCACGCGGGCGGTCGGTCGTGGCGGTGGTGTCGGTCATGATTTCCTCTGGAATCGGTTGCACTGCAGCAATTCTCTTGCCAAGCGCCGTTCACAATTCAAGGCTCCCTCCGATAAAAACATGACTATCAAAGTTGACATGTATGTGATCTGTGCGTGAAAGCCCGGTTGTTGCGACCCCGGCGCGCCGATATGTTTGAAATCCAATGCAAAACAGGAAGCATGAGATGAGCGAAAAGCCTCGCGTCACGATCCTTTACTGCACCCAATGCAACTGGCTGCTGCGCGCCGGCTGGATGGCGCAGGAGCTGCTGTCGACCTTTGGCGATGCGCTCGGCGAAGTCGCGCTGATCCCCGGCACGGGCGGCAATTTCGAGATCCGCGTCGATGGCGAGCTCGTCTGGGAGCGCAAGCGCGACGGCGGCTTCCCCGGGCCGAAGCAGCTGAAGCAGCGTATCCGCGACGTGATCGAGCCCGACCGCGATCTCGGCCATGTCGACAGGAGTTGAGCCTGGACTTCGGTATCCTCTCCGGCGTCTTTGCCGCGGCCTTCCTGTCGGCGACCTTGCTCTTCGGCCTTTCGGAAGCGGCGGTCGTCGCGGCGGCGCTTGCCGGCGAGACAAGCCGCACAGCGCTCTTACTGGCGGCGACCGCGGGCAACGTGCTTGGCGCCGTCCTAAACTTCGCGCTCGGCCGCTTTCTCATCCGTTTCGCGGACCGCCGCTGGTTTCCGGTATCGCCGCCCGCGCGGCGGAAGGCCGAAGCGCTGTTCCAGCGCTATGGCCGGCCCGTCCTGCTTTTTTCCTGGCTGCCGGTCGTCGGCGATCCGCTGACGCTTGTCGCCGGGCTGCTGAAGACGCCGCTCACGCTGTTTCTGATCTTCGTGACGCTCGGCAAGGCGGCGCGCTATGCCGCCGTCCTGTGGCTGATACCGTGAACATCAGCTATGCGCAAAAATGTCCGTTTCTTCCCAGCCGAGCAGATCGAGCTTCGCGCGTGTCGGCAGGAAGGCGAAGCAGGCCTCGGCATGCTCCATGCGGCCATCGCGCAGGAGGCGTGCCGTCAACTTGTCGCGCAGCGCATGCAGGTGAAGCACGTCGGAAGCGGCATATTCCAGCTGGGCCGGTGAAAGAATATCGGCCGCCCAATCCGAGGACTGCTGCTGCTTGGAAATGTCGATGTCGAGCAATTCCTTGAGATTATCCTTCAGCCCATGCCGGTCGGTATAGGTGCGCGTCAGCCGTGAAGCGATCTTGGTGCAGAAGACGGGCGTCGTCGTCACCCCGAAAGTGTGGAAGAGCACGGCGATATCGAAGCGGCCGAAGTGGAAGATCTTCAGGCGCGCCGGATCGGCGAGCATCGCAACGAGGTTCGGCGCTTCTTTCTGACCGGCGGCGATGCGGATCACGTCGGCGGTACCGTCACCTGGCGACAGCTGCACCACGCACAACCGGTCGCGGCGGGGGATGAGGCCGAGCGTTTCCGTGTCGATGGCGATCGCGCCGGTGTAGCGGGCCGCATCGGCCGCGGAAATATCGCCTTCGTGGAACCGTATTGCATTCGCCATCGAAAATCCCCAGATCAACCAGTCAAGTGAATTGGAACACAGTTGGCCTATAGCGCAAGTTTGCCGGAGGCAATACCGTACATTTCCCGTCCGGTCCTGCCGATCCCCTCCTCAGAAAGCCCGAGAGCATGATTTCGCTTCGATCCGTCCTGGTGCCTGCCTCCACTGCCTTCCTCCTGGAGATCTCGACAGGCGCTGCGCTTGCGACAGAAGGCGCGCCGCAGTTTGCTCAAGCCTATAATGACCTTCCGGGCGTCCGGGCCGAGGATCCGTTGCAGGATCCGCCGAGGGTGGCTTGCGAGCAGGTCTTCGTCGACCGCTGGGCGCCGTTCGAGTCCTCGCGTGGGCCGGGCTACGACACGGTCTACAAATGCCGCGAGGGTGATGGTCCGGTCTTCAGGGGAAGTCGACTGCCACCCTCGCTCGAACGGCAAAAGCGCGGCTTGAACTATTAGCCGGGCGGATTCTGCTTTAGGCGGCCGCAGGCAAGCTCACGTGGCGCCCGACGACCGTAAGCAATAGCTTACGCTTTATGGAGCGGGCCGAGGACCTCCTTAGCTCCCCGGCTCGCCAATTAACAAGTTCTATGCAAACGCCGTGCAATGCTGCAGATTGACGGCGAACTCACAAACGGGAAAACGCATGCGCGGCTCCGACGAGAACAGGCACCCCGCGATCTGGACGCATTCTCTCCGATCCCTGTTTGCCCTCGTGATGGTTGCCATGCTCATCGTGGTATCCGCAACGCTGGTCGGCCTTGATTACCGTCGCTCGCGCGATGCCGCGATCGAAGATGCCGAAACGAACATGCGCGCCTTTGTCGGTCGACTCGTCGACCGGCTCGGGGTCCTTTCCGGCGACACCTCGGCATTGGTCAGCCTTGTGGCGTCGGTGGCGAATTCCTTCCTCGTGCCTCCCCCGGAGCGCCTGAACGACAAGATCGCGATCATGCGCGAAGGCATCATGCGGTCTCCGCATATCGATGGCATCTATGTCGGCTATCCAGATGGCACGTTCTTCCAGGTCGTCGATCTGGCGATGCCGGCGTGGCGCATGGCGCTCGATGCGCCGCGCGGCGCGACGCTTGCCGTGCGCTCCATGGAAAAGGACGCCGAAGGAAAGCCCGTCAACCGCGTCCTGTTTCTAGATGCAGCCGGCATACAATTCGCCGAACGCCGGTCAACGCCGACTGGCTTCGACCCGCAAACCCGCCCCTGGTATCAGGCAGCCGTCGACGGGAAAGTTCCCGTACCGACCGGGCCTTACGAAATGGCCACGACCGGCAAGCTCGGAATGACGATATCGCAAGCCCATCACGGGAACGGAAAGATCGTCATCGGCGCCGACGTCGTTCTCGACACGATCACCGACTTCCTGTCGCGCGAGCGGCTCACCGACGGCTCCGTTTCGTTCATTCTCGACGCAGTCGGGCGGCCGATCATCCACTCCGATCCCGCCATGATGCGGCGTATCATGGCGGCAAAACAGAAGTATGACCCGGTCGCTGCGCCGCAAAACGATCCCCTCATCGAAAGCATCCGGCTCAATCCGCCTCCCCCGGGCAAGGCAAGCTTCGTCGATGTCGGCGATCGCACCTATCTCGTGGTGGTGACGCCGCTGGCATCGGCCCTGCTGCTTTCCGGACATCGGGTCGTCGTCGCCGCCCCTCTCGACGAGCTGATGGCGACGGCCAACACCGCCCTGCTCCAGGGCCTCGCGGTTTCGGGTGCCGTCGTGGTGCTTGCCGTCCTCAGCGCTCTCGTTCTCGCGCATCTGATCACGAAGTCCCTGCACCAGCTGACCGCCAGCGCCAACCGGCTGCAGGATCTCGACTTCACCACGCCGATCGACGTGCCGTCGCACGTCACGGAGATCTCGACGCTCAATGGCGCGATGAACAAGGCCCGCGACGCGATCTTCACCTTCGCACTCTACGTGCCCAAGGAACTGGTGCGCCGAGGCATCGAGTCCGGGCAATTCGGCGGCCGCGCCGCCTGGCGTCAGGAAGTGACGGCGCTTTTCACGGACATCTACGATTTCACCACGATCAGCGAGCGCCACGCGCCGGAGGAGGTGGTGGCGATGCTTTCGGAATATTTCGACATTTTCAGCGAAACAGTGCATGCCCACAACGGCACCATCATCCAGTTCCTCGGCGACTCGGTCTTCGCCATGTGGAACGCGCCGATCGCCGACGAACGCCACGCCGAACACGCCTGTCGCTGCGCTCTCGCCGTCGAGGAGAGGCTGCAGGCATTCAACGAAAAGCAGAAGGCCAAGGGCCTTCCGGAATTCCGCACCCGTTTCGGCATTCATACCGGCACCGCCGTCGTCGGCAGCGTCGGCGCGAAGGAGCGGCTGCAATATACGGCGATGGGCGACACGGTGAATGTCGCCTCGCGGCTTGAAGGCATGAACAAGAATTACGGCACGACGATCATGGCGAGCGGCGCGGTCGTGGCACAATGTCGGGACGTCATCACATTCCGTCCACTCGGCTCGGCACAGGCCAAGGGGCGGGCAACTGCCTTGGACATCTACGAGGTCCTGGCAGCGGGCCCTGTCGCCGAAGTGAAAATGGACGAAGCGCAAACCGGAACGGCGGCGTAGGCGTTGGTCGTCCTTGGCTGGCTGCATCGACTCGGGGGGTGCTGGATTCCAGCCGCACGCGTGAGCAGCTGTTTGGCGCAATCGGCCCCAAATGGCGAATTCAGTACAGTGCAGACGTTCGCGCGTGAGAGATCGGGCACTTGCGTGACCGCGTCAGATTGAAAGGGCGGAGTTGGCAACCCTGTTCATGTAGGCCCCTGTCGACCTGAAAATGTACTGCCATCGGGCCGCGACTTCAGTACTCTGTCATCGGTGGCAGACGTTACCTGCAACGACCTGACCAAACGCTGTCATCGCCGGTGCTGCCTGCCCAAAAAACCTCGCGTGTGGATTAGAGGTCGATGATGTCTTTCAAAGGTGTGACCGGCACACCGCGCCCCGCGCGATTCTCGTCCTGCTTGGTGCGGTCGCGGTTCTGCTGACGGCCGTGCTCGGATACTTCCGCGCCCGCGATGCCCTCGAGCAGGCAATCTTCGATCAGCTCACGACCGCCCGCCAGACCAAAGCGCGCCAGATCGAGACCTACTTCCGCACCATCCAGGCCGAATTGCGCCTCCTTGCCACCTCGAAGATGGTGGTCGAATCAACTCGCGAGTTCCGGATCGCGGTCGAACAACTCGACCGGGCAGGCATATCACCCCGAAATGGACCGGAAGGTGAGCGACTGGTATGCCGAGAATTTCATTCCGCAAATGACGAGCATCTTGGGCAGGGAACCGGCCCTGTCGGACTACTTGCCGGTCGGCGGAGCCCCTCACTATCTGCAGTACCACTACATCGTGGCCAATCCGAACCCGGCCGAACGGCGCGGGCTTCTCGACGACGCCGGTGACGGCAGCGAATACAGCCGGCTGCACGCCATCTATCATCCGCTGATGCGGGCGGCTGCCACAACGGTCGGATTCTTCGACTTCATGGTGGCCGACCCCAAATCGGGCCGGCTGATCTACACCGTCCAGAAGGAGACGGACTTCACCACATCCCTCCAGTTCGGTCCGTACCGCCGCTCAAACGTTGCAGCCGCGGTCGCCCGCTGCTCGCTGGCCCCCGACCAGTCGGCTGTCTGCCTTGCGGATTTCGCGCCGTATGAGCCGTCAGGCGGCGCACCAATCGCCTTCATGGGCGCGCCGATTATCGACAAGGGCGTCGTCATCGGCGTGCTGATCGCGCAACTGTCGAATGAGGAGATCGACAACGTCGTTACCGGCGGCCGCCGCTGGCGGCAGGACGGATTTGGCAACACGGGCGAGGCATATCTCGTCGGGCCGGACTATCTGGTTCGCTCGGCCCCACGCGCGTTCTACGAGAATCTCGACGGCTACTTCGCCGAACTCCGCGCCGTAGGCAGCCCGGAGAGCGAGATGTCGGCCATCCGGCGCTACGGGACGCCCGTGCTGCATCAGCGCATCGACACCCAGGCCACTAGGGCGGCACTGGCCGGCGTCGAGGGTACTGGCGAGATCATCGGCTACCGTGGCGTTCCGACGCTCGCTTCATGGGGGCCACTCGCAATTCACGACGTCAAGTGGGGGCTTGTCGCCAAGATCGACAGCGCCGAAGCCTTTGCGCCGATCGATCGGCTGCGCCGGGATCTGATGGTGGTCGGAGGACTGGCGGCGCTGGTGGTGGCAGTCGCGGCCGCGTGGCTTTCGCATGCGCTGCTTCAGCCACTACGCGAGCTCACCGCAGGGGTGAAACGCTTCGCCGCCGGCGACTACGGAGCCAGCGTCCCGGTCCGCACGGGCGACGAGATCGGCCAGCTTTGCTCCGCCTTCAATGGCATGGTCGAGGATATTCGACTGAAGAACGTCGCGATCGAGGAGAAGAATCGCGAGAACGAGCAGCTGCTGCTGAACGTGCTACCGGCACCGATCGCCAACCGGCTCCGCAGTGGTGAGGTGGGGATCGCCGATGGCTTTGCGGAGGTCACTGTCGCTTTTGCTGATATCGTCGGCTTCACGGAGCTGACGTCTGATATGCCGCCGCAGGATGTCGTGACCCTGCTCAACGGTCTCTTCACCCGCTTCGACGCTTCTGCTCAAGATCTCGGCGTCGAGAAGATCAAGACGGTGGGCGATGCCTATATGGCGGTGTGCGGCCTACCCGTTCCCACGGCCGACCACGCCGAGCGCATGGTTCGCATGGCCATCCGCATGGTACACATTACCCGCGAGCACGCGCTGGAACACAACGCCTCGCTCAGCATCAGGGTGGGCATCAACACCGGCCCTGTCGTGGCCGGCGTTATCGGCAAGAGCAAATACATCTACGATCTTTGGGGCGACACCGTGAACCTCGCGAGCCGGATGGAAACAGGCGGCATTCCCAACTCGATCCAGGTTACGCGCGCGGTCTACGAAAAGCTCAAAGGCCAGTTCGTCTTCGAGCCGCGCGGCACAATCGAAGTCAAGGGCAAAGGGAAGGTAGAGGCGTGGCTCCTGAGATTATAGAGCGGTGAACAGCTCCCATGCCCGCCAGGCGTCTTCGCGTGGGCCGCGATGGCTTCAAATGAAGGCCGCGCAAGGCCACCACAACACGCCAGACAACAAAAAAGCCCGGCGGGCCGGGCTCTTTTTTGCGTTTCACGACCGCGCGAGGCAGTCTGAAATCGGAATTTGGTGCCCAGAAGAGGACTCGAACCTCCACGCCTCGCGGCACAGGTACCTGAAACCTGCGCGTCTACCAATTCCGCCATCTGGGCGACGGACCGGCATGTAAAAGGCCCGGGCCGAAGTGTCAACAGGCATTTTGAAGTTTTCGTGTCGGATCACGAAAAAGCACCGGAGAGTGGCTCCGCTTCGTCGTGCCCCGCCTTCCGCCGGTCCAGTCGGAGCAGTCCAGCGCGCAAGGATAGGGCAAGAATTTCAGTGACATGAGTGCCGGAGAGGCGCATGCTTCCTCCGACGGCTGATCGGCGCGGAAATCCTTTGGCTGAGCACGCGGCGCGCGACCCGACGTCATGGAATAAACCAACCAAAACAAACGTCTATGGAGCGGGGACAAACCGGAAAGCACGTCTTTCGGAAAGTGAGGAAAAAATGACGGGATTTCGGAATTTCGTTATGAGCTGCGCGCTGGCGGCCGCCTCCATGATTCCCCCTGTCGCGCCTGCCCAGGCCATGCCGCGTCCGGTGCTCGATATAGCAATCGGGCCACCCGCAGATGTCCAGACCGTCACCCATCGCGGCTGGGGCTATTATCCGCGCTGGCGGGGCGGCTACTATGGTGGCTGGCCGGGCTACCATCCCGGCTATCGCCGGGCCGGAATCAGCTTCTATTTCGGGCCGGGTGTCGGATACTATCCGGGGCCCTACTACTATGGGAACCGATATTATTACGGGACCCGCTATTACGGCCCGGGCTATTACCCCGGTTACTATCCCTATCGGTATTATCGCGGCTACTATCCGTACCGGTACTATGGCCCCGGTTACGGCCATCGGTACTACCGACCGGGCTATTACGGGGGCGTCATGATCCGCGGCTGGTAGGGCCCGCTCGAACGAGGCGCGGCGGCACTTCCGCCGAGCTTCCTTGGTTTTTGAAGCTGCGACTGGGCAAGCTGCCGCGTCGCGCATCGCAGAAGGACTGCGCTCGCACAGATACGGCGAAGATGTTCGCCGTATCTTCGGAAGGCAGGCAACCTCGGCATCATTAAGGCGCAGTTAACCTCGGCCGCCTATCGTTTCAGACCGGTACAATCAGATGGCGGATTGAAACGATGCTGCTTCCGACCCAGCAGGCAAGCGCGACCGTCTCGACCACCCTCGTGGGCTCGATCATCGAGGACATCGAAAAACGCCGCGCGGAGGAAGAGGAAAAGGCGAAAGCGACCAAGGAGGACAAGATCCTCAAGGCGCGGATCAAGTCGGACGAGGCACAGAAGGCCGCCAACGACAAGATCAACAACCACTTTTTCAATCGCGCCGTGCTCGATGTCACGGAGCTCAAGCTCGAACTGACCGGCAAGCTCGGCGAGCTCGTCGGCCTGGAGCGAGCGGATGGCCAATCGGCCTACGCCTACGGGCGTCAGCTCGAAGAGGCTCTCTCCAGTCTGGAGCCAGAACGGATCCGCATGGTCGAGAAGACGCTCGGCCTCGATGCGCTCGACCTTTCGCTCTCGGAAGTCCTTGCCGCGATCAAGAACCCCTACGGCACGGAAGACGACAAGCTTGAAGCGGCGCTGCAAACGAAGGCGCAGGATGGCGGGCTCAACGCCGTCGAAACGGCAAAGGTGCTGCAACGGCTGGAGGATGCCGCCAATCCGAAATCGCTCGAGGAACTGAAACTCGAACGGACGGAGAGCGATCCGACTCGCGTCAAGGATGCGGAGACCCATGCCGAGCGCGAGAAGACGATCCGCGCGCTCGAAGCCAGGGACAAGCTCGACGACGTCAAGGAACTGCATGAAGCCGTAAGGAAGCGGAACGAGGTCGCCGCCGATACCGACGCCGGAAAGGCAGCGCCCGAGGAAGAAGGCATCGATGCAGCCGAGATGCTGACCGTTCTCGCCGCCGGCGCCGAGGTCGCGGAAACGCAGGCGCGGAACGATGACCGCGACAACGAGCAGACTGCCTCGGAAAGCCGAGGCAGTGAGCGTGACAACGCCGGCATCACCAAGGAAGAGGCGAGCCTGATGGCGGCGATCCATGAGGACGGCGAAAAGCAGGCCGAGAAGCAGGCAGACGAGGCACGCGATCTCTTCGTTCTTCACGTCGACGAAGATGGCATCTACGACTTCATCAGGCGCAAGCTGGCTGGATCACAGCAGTAGGCTGATTATCGCTTTCTGACGATTCCGAGGCGGGCCATGACCTCCTTTGGAATGCCATAGCGGCGGACAGCGTCGCGACTGTCGCGCAGGCCGCATATCTCGCGCTGAATGAGGAAGGCCCAGACAGCGTCCGCCGCCTCGTCGAGAAGGCGCTCACGGACGGCCGGTCCGTCCTTGCTCCTGTCGAACCGATTGAGCGCCGCAATTGCGCTTTCGACCTTCAAGCCATTTCGACCGAGCGCGTCCGCACGCTCCGCCATCAGCTCATATTCGAGCACATTCACGCCGCTCCTTGTATCAAAGCGGCCCAGCGATTGCGGCGGTCGAAATGTCATCGGCAGCTCCGTGAAAGCGACGGCATGATTCCTTAAATCGGAGTCGATCCAAGGGCAAAATCATGCAGCAATTCAAAGTGCTGCAGCGACCTTGCGTGTCCGATTGGACGCGCGGCGCTGCAGGGGCAGGATGGACCGGGAATGGCCCTCACGCAAGGCCCCCCATCAGCCTCGGCGCAGCGGGCGGTATGGTTAAGATTTCATAAACTCCTTTGGCTTATCCTTAACGATCATGCCCTACATGCGAAAATTCAAAGCGTTACAGCGTCCATTGCGCACCTGAAGACGCAAGGCGCTGTCAGTCTCCGCGGCCAAGCCGTGGCTGGCTCGGCCGACCGGCCGTTACGCGCATGACGCGCCCTCCGACAGCGATTCAAAGTTCTACAGCGGCCTATGCGCGTCTAAGGGACGCGCGGCGCTGTAACGAAGTGGAAACCGGAATGCTGCCCATTCTCACCGTCAGAAACGCGATCGGTCCAGGCGACGAAACCAAGTCGCAAATCCGCCATGCAGCGCTTCCATCGGGTCAGCGCGCCGAGGCGATCCAGAAAATTCTCGACGCGCTCAGCCGTCATCTATCCGGCAAGGAGGTGCTTTCCAGGGACGCGCTGGTGCGGCTGATGGAGGACTTGGCGCGCATCCTCAGGTTTCCGCCCTTGCCGCAGGAAAGCGGCCGCGACTTCGTCAAGCGCTTGATCGGTTTCCTTCAATCCATGCCGATGCCGGAGCGGCTACTCCTGGAGCGGCAACTCGGCGGACGCAATCTCGCACACCGCCTCGCCGTGCTAACCGCCATGCCGTCCAGCCACGGCGAAAGAACCGCACCAGCAGGCGCCGATGCAGGACTTCCGCAATCTCAGGCAAGGGAAGCGATCCGCAATCTGCCGGTGCAGGCAGCCGCGCCGCCCCAGTTCGCCGCAATAAAAGCGTCCGCATCCAGCGATATCGCACTGCTTCAGTCGATTCTGAAGAAGACCTTCAGCGCAGACGACGAGGGCGACCCGGTCGAGGCGATGATCGAGGAAGCGCGGGACGATGCGCCGAAGGACGCCAAGCGATCGGATGCCAAGCAGACGCCGGATACGCGCGCGCAGCGGACGCTCGTTTCGGCCAATCCGGAGATGGAGACAGCGGCACCGATTACAGGCGGCGCCACGCAGGGTGAAGTGGCTGAAACCGATGCGGCGCTCACAGAAACGCTGCCAGAAGGCGAAGTGGCCGACACCAGCATCGAGGTCGCCAACACGGCTGGCGAAGCGGAGAGCTTCGACGCCCCTGCGTCCGACCCACCCCTCCCCGCCATGCCGGAAGACGCCGATCCGGCAAGCGACGCCGAGAAGGCCTTGGCCGAAGGCGGGGTTGCCGCAGCGGCTGACGACCACGGGCTCGACACGGACGGCACCTACGGGCGCCCCGCGCCCGACCCGGAAGGCGACGGGAACGGCACGCGACCTGCTGGTCCACGCGCCGAACCCGTCGGTCAGGCTGCGCGTTTATCCTCCGACGCCGTAAAAGCGCTTGTCCGAGAGGGCCTCGCCCTTCCCGAAATCTTGGTCGAGAACGGAAAGCTGGCGGAACCGAAGGGCGGTGAGACCGGCGAGCGGATGCCGGCGGCGCCGGCGGAAAGCGATGCGGCGGAACATTCGCCGCTGGTGCGCGCCCGAAACGAGACGGCCGAGGCCGTTCCGATGAGCAACCCGGGATCCGCCGACCAACCGGACAAGATGGCGGCACCGCGCTCGGCGATTCAAGCGAGAACCTCAAATCCCGGCGACGATCCGACGTTGCAGCAGATGATCACCCGTCTCGTCGAAAACGGGCTTCCCCGCGAGGCGATACCGTTCGCCCTCGTTCCCTACCCTCCGGCCAAGGCGGACGCCGAAGATGCTGCTGGGAGGGCCGACTGGCAGGAACACGCGAGTGACAGCGAAGACGATGCCGGAGCGGACGCAGAGGACGACGAAGGCGATCGCCAAGCGCCCAGGGAATCCTCGGACGGTGGAGCGGAAGAGAAGAGCGACGAGCCCGGCGTCATCGATGCCTATGATCTCTACAGAAAGCTCGGCGGCCTTGGTTAGCCTCTACAGCGCCGCGCGTCTTATCAGACGCGCATTGGACGCTGTAGCGCTTTGAATTGCTGCATGTTTTTATCCTTAAATCGGCTACGATTTAAGGAAACATGCAAGTAGGCTCCTATCGCGCTCAACGAAAAAGCCCGCGGAGATCGCTCTCCGCGGGCTCGTTATTTTCAGATCCGCAACGATTACTCGTTGGTCTGGCGGTTCTTCAGAGCGGCGCCGAGAATGTCGCCGAGCGAAGCGCCGGAGTCGGACGAACCGAACTGAGCGACGGCTTCCTTCTCTTCCGCGATTTCCAGGGCCTTGATCGACAGCTGGATCTTGCGGTCCTTCTTGGAGAAGTTGGTGACGCGGGCGTCGACAACCTGACCAACCGAGAAGCGCTCCGGACGCTGTTCGTCACGGTCACGCGACAGGTCCGCACGACGGATGAACGAGGTGATGTCTTCGTGGTTCACGAGCTTCACTTCGATGCCACCATCGTTGATCGCGATGACTTCGGCCGAAACAACGGCGTTCTTGCGCAGTTCGCCGGAGGCGGCAGCTTCACCGACAGAATCCTTGCCGAGCTGCTTGATGCCGAGCGAGATGCGCTCCTTCTCGACGTCCACATCGAGAACGACAGCACGGACGACATCGCCCTTGTTGTATTCTTCGATGACCTGCTCGCCCGGACGGTTCCAGTCGAGGTCGGAGAGGTGGACCATGCCGTCGACATCGCCGTCGAGGCCGATGAACAGGCCGAATTCGGTCTTGTTCTTGACTTCGCCTTCGACTTCGGTGCCAGCCGGGTGGCTATGCGCGAATGCCTGCCACGGGTTCTCGAGCGTCTGCTTGAGGCCGAGCGAGATACGACGCTTGGTCGGATCGACTTCGAGAACGACAACGTCGACTTCCTGGCTGGTGGACAGGATCTTGCCGGGGTGAACGTTCTTCTTGGTCCAGGACATTTCGGAGATGTGGATCAGGCCTTCGATGCCCGGCTCCAGCTCGACGAACGCACCGTAGTCGGTGATGTTCGTGACGGTACCGGAGATCTTCTTGCCGACCGGATACTTCGCGCCGATGCCATCCCACGGATCGGACTCGAGCTGCTTCATGCCGAGCGAGATGCGGTGGGTTTCCTGGTTGATGCGGATGATCTGAACCTTGACCTGCTGGCCGATGTTCAGGATTTCCGACGGATGGTTGACGCGACGCCATGCCATGTCGGTGACGTGCAGCAGGCCGTCGATGCCGCCGAGGTCGACGAACGCACCGTAATCGGTGATGTTCTTGACGACACCCTCGACAACCTGGCCTTCCTCGAGGTTCTGAACGATTTCAGAACGCTGCTCGGCGCGGGATTCTTCCAGAACCGTACGGCGCGAGACCACGATGTTGCCGCGGCGCTTGTCCATCTTGAGGATTTCGAAGGGCTGCGGGTTGTGCATCAGCGGGGTCACGTCGCGGATCGGGCGGATGTCGACCTGCGAACGCGGCAGGAAGGCTACGGCGCCGTCGAGATCGACGGTGAAGCCGCCCTTGACCTGGTTGAAGATGATGCCTTCGACGCGTTCGCCGGCTTCGAACTTCACTTCCAGGCGCTGCCAGCTTTCTTCGCGGCGAGCCTTTTCGCGCGACAGAACGGCTTCGCCGAGCGCGTTTTCGATGCGCTCGACGTAGACTTCGACTTCGTCGCCGACCTTGAGCGAGCCGTCCTTGGCCTTGGCGCCGAATTCCTTCAGCGGCACGCGGCCTTCGACCTTCAGACCGACGTCGACGATTGCGACGTCCTTTTCGATCGCGGTGATGACGCCCTTGGCGACATAGCCTTCGGCGAGGTCCGTCTTGGCGAAGGACTCTTCGAGAAGCGCCGCGAAATCATCACGGGTGGGGTTGGTTGCAGACATAAAATCTCCTGATGCATCTCAAGAAGAGACGCACATGCGCCGGGGGTTAGCGTTAAACTGGCCTGAACCCAGTCCGCCCCACTTAAAGGAGCAATCCGGCGCGTGGACGGAATTTCAGGCTTTAAAAGAAGGCGATCCGGCAGGAGCCGATGATGGCTTTCTTCAAATCTTCCTTTGCAAGGCCGCGTCGATCAACGTCTTCGCCGCCTGGAATGCCGCCTCTATACTCATTTCGGAAGTGTCAAGCAAGTGCGCATCCGCGGCCGGCCGAAGCGGGCTGTCGGCCCGGCCCATATCGCGCTCGTCGCGCTTTTTCACATCCGCGAAGATCGCGTCGTAATCGGCCGAGCCACCGCCGGCGACGATCTCGTCGTAACGCCGTTTCGCCCTGACTTCCGGCGAGGCCGTCACGTAGAGCTTCACGGCGGCGTCAGGGCAGACGACGGTGCCGATATCGCGCCCGTCGAGCACGGCTCCGGGTTCCCGCCGCGAAAACGCGCGCTGTGCCTCGACGAGCGCGCGACGAACGGCTGGCATCACCGCGATCTTCGACGCCGCCTCGCCGATCGCGTGGGCGGACAGCACCGACCGGTCGAGACCGGAAAGGTCGACATTGCGCGCCATCTTCTCGGCAACCGCCTCGTCATCGAGCGGCAGCCCGGCATCGAGAAGCGCCTTGGCGGTGGCGCGATAGGTAAGCCCGGTATCGAGGTGGTGGAAACCGTATTCCTCGGCAACCCGGCGTGAGAGCGTTCCCTTGCCGGCCGCAGCGGGCCCGTCGATGGCGATTATGAAAGTCATCAAGCGATCTTGGCTTCCGTCTGTTCGATCTTCGCGCCCAGCCCCGTCATCAGATCCATAAACTCCGGGAAGCTGGTTGCGATCATCGTCGCGTCGTCGACGGTCACCGGATGTTCGGACGCGAGCCCCATGACGAGGAAGCTCATGGCGATGCGGTGGTCGAGATGGGTTTTGACCTTGCCACCGGAAGCATTGCCGAGTCCCTTGCCGCCGGGGCGGCCGCGGACGACCAGCGAGGCCTCGCCCTCGTCGCAGTCGACGCCGTTGAGCTTCAGGCCATCGGCGACGGCGGAGAGGCGGTCGGATTCCTTGACGCGCAGCTCATCGAGGCCGTTCATGACGGTCGAGCCTTCGGCGAAGGCAGCGGCCACGGCAAGCACTGGATACTCGTCGATCATCGACGGGGCACGTTCTTCGGGCACGGTGACGCCCTTCAGCTCCGAATAACGCACGCGGAGATCGGCGACGTCCTCGCCGCCGGCGAGGCGCGCATTCATGACTTCGATGTTGGCGCCCATCTCCTGCAGCGTCAGGATGAGGCCCGTGCGCGTCGGATTCATCAAGACGTTCAAAATGGTGACATCCGAGCCCGGCACGAGAAGGGCGGCCACCAGCGGGAAGGCCGTCGAGGACGGATCGCCTGGGACATCGATCACCTGGCCAGTCAGCCTGCCGCGCCCTTCGAGGCGAATGGTGCGCACGCCTTCTGCGTCGGTCTCGACCGTCAGGTTGGCGCCGAAACCCTGCAGCATCTTTTCCGTATGGTCGCGCGTCATCACCGGCTCGATGACGGTGGTGATGCCAGGCGTGTTGAGGCCGGCGAGCAGGACAGCCGATTTCACCTGGGCGGAGGCCATCGGCACGCGATAGGTGGTCGGGTTCGGCGTCTTCGGTCCATGCAGCGTTACCGGCAGCCGGTCGCCCTCGGCCGATTTCACCTGGACGCCCATTTCCCTCAGCGGGTTCAGCACGCGCCCCATCGGCCGCTTTGTGAGCGAGGCATCGCCGATGAAAGTGGAGTCGAAATCATAGACGCCGACAAGGCCCATGGTCAGCCGGCAGCCGGTGCCGGCATTGCCGAAATCGAGCGGCGCTTCCGGCGCGAGCAGCGCGCCGTTGCCGACGCCGTCGATAATCCAGGTGTCGCCCTCCTTGCGGATCTTGGCGCCCATGGCCTGCATCGCCTTGCCGGTGTTGATCACGTCCTCGCCCTCGAGCAGGCCGGTGATGCGCGTCTCGCCCGCGGCAAGACCGCCGAACATGAAGGAGCGATGCGAGATCGACTTGTCGCCGGGAATGCGGACCGTGCCCTTGAGATCGGAAGACTTGCTTGCGGTGGCAGGCCGCGGGCTTGAGCCATGGGACATGATGTTTTTCCTCTGACAATCCGGCTGCCGGCGGCCACGGAACATCACGCGCTTCTCGCGCGTTGGGAAGCGGACCGCCGGTCTCGCCGGCTCCCTAACATAAAGCGCAAATAGGGTCATCCTCCCGGACGAAGAAAATGCGAGCGAGGCCCGGCCGAAGTTTGTCTTTGACAGAAGTCGTCAAGACGATTATGGGGACCGGCTAATCATCATAAGCTTGATAACTTTCCACCCGCCGGCTTTCCGGCAAGAGCCGGTTCGTCCGGCCATTCAAGAGGCTTTGACTGTGGCAAAACCGGAACTTGGAACAAAGCGCATCGACCCGGAAACGGGGCGCAAATTCTACGATCTGAACCGTGATCCGATCGTCTCCCCCTATACGGGCAAGTCCTATCCGCTGTCCTTCTTCGAGGAGAGCTCCGTCGCCAAGGTGCTCGAGAAGGAGGAAGAGGAAGACGTAACGGAAGTCGATACGGAGAACACGGAAGTCGAGCTCGTCTCGCTCGAGGATGCCGACGACGAGGCATCGGGCGGCGACGACCTGCCGGATCTCGGTGACGACGATGTCGAGATCGACGGCGACGACGACGACACCTTCCTGGAGACCGACGAAGACGAGGACGACGACGATATGAGCGACCTCATCGGCGTCTCCGATGAGGACGAAGACGTCTAAGCGTTTCAAAAGACGGACAAAAGCCGCTTCGGCCGCGAGACTATGCGGCGGCCGGGGCAGACGGCCGGAAGAGAAAATAAATCGCACCGGCCATAAATTTTCGGCTTGCCATCTGCAAAAAGCAGAAGTAATAAGCCGCCACTCGCCGGACACAACGCCCGACGATCTTCCCGGAACCGGCACTGCCGGACCCTGATGGGGCTATAGCTCAGCTGGGAGAGCGCTTGCATGGCATGCAAGAGGTCAGCGGTTCGATCCCGCTTAGCTCCACCAAACCTTCTTTGCATCCCAATAATCTACCCAGATGACAATCGGCATGTGACCGGTCTTGCGTGCAGGGACGCGCGAGAGCGAAAAACGGCGTCCGACGACCTACCGATCGATGCTCGCAATGCGCCGGCCGCGATGGGCAGTCTTACTGCATGTTTCCTTAAATCGTACCCGATCTGAGGACAAAACATGCAGCAATTGAAGTGCTGCAGCGTCCTTTGTGCGCCTGAAAAGACACACGGCGCTTTAGGAAACCCCAAAGCAAAGAAGCAGGGCATCTTCACATGCGCTTCCGCAGGAAAGTGAAAATGCGCCGTGATATATTGCGGCCGATGCTCGTCCGGTATGGCGGGAGCAGAGGCATGAGGGTCATCATCTCCGCCGTCGTGGCGTGGCAACGCGATCGTAAACAGCGTCATCGGCGCACCGGATCGGCAAATCGGGAGGGGATCGACGCACTGCAGACCACAACAGGCGGTTTGGCGCAGCAGCAAGACGCCGCCAAAGCATGGAGGTTCCCCAATGCCTTTGTTCATCGTGCGCCATCAGCATTCGCCCGAAGCGTGCCCCGCGCGCGATCCGGCCATGGGCGCGATGCTGCTGAACCATCTGAGCCGGCCGAGCGCCGCTCGCCATGGCGTGGCCATCAAGGGCGAGGCCGTGGTCCGCGGTGCCCACTCGCTGTTCTTCATCGCCGAGGCGGCGGATGAGGCCGTCCTACAAGCATTCTTGACGCCGTTCCGGCAAGCCGGCGAGGTCGAAGTGATGCCGGCATCGACCTGCGCCGAGGTCGTGGCGAGCGGCGGCTGCGATGCACACCCGACGCAGGTTTCAACCACATCGCTCGACCCGGCGGATGCTTGCCAGGACGCCATCGAGGCGGGACTTGTGGTTCATAGCGCCTATCCACTGAACGGCGAGACATCGGTGCGGGACCTCGCGGGCGGGGCCGTGATGCCCAATGGCCGGTTCTACTTGCGCAACCACTTCGATATTCCGAAACTCGACGGCGAGAGTTATCGCCTCTCGGTCGGCGGTATGGTCGAAAGGCCGCTGAGCCTGCGTATGAGGGACCTTCACAATCTTCATGCCGAGAGTCTCGTGGTGACCCTCGAATGCGCTGGTAACGGCCGCAGCCTGTTCGATCCGGCCGTGCCGGGCGAACCCTGGGGCCTGGGCGCCGTCAGTACCGCCGAATGGACCGGCGTTCCCTTGATCGAAGTGCTCGAACGGGCAGGCCTCAGACCCGGCGCAACGGAACTCACGTTCCGCGGCGCGGACGGCGGGCTCGTCGACGGTCACGATACGCCGATTCGTTTCGAACGCGGCCTCAGCTTCGACCAGATTCGCGAAGCGGGCGCGCTGCTTGCCTACGAGATGAACGGCGAACCGCTGTCGTCACCTCACGGCTATCCGCTGCGGCTGATCGTGCCCGGCTGGTATGCCGTGGCATGCGTCAAGTGGCTGACCGAGATCGTTGTTAGCGACAAGCCCTGCGAAGCCTACTATCAGACGGAGAAGTACTGGTACGAATGGGTGCGGAACGGGCGCGACGAGCGCGCGCCGGTGACGCTCATGAATGTGCGGGCGCTGATCGCTTCGCCCGATCGAGGAGAGAGCCTGCCGCGCGGGGAGACGGCGATCCGCGGCGTCGCCTGGTCTGGCGCCGGGAGCATCTGTCGGGTCGAGGTAAGCCTGAACGGCGGTCCATGGCACGAGGCACGACTCTTGGGCGAACGGCGGCCGGGGGCATGGCAATGGTGGGAGTTGATCACGCGGCTCGATCGGATCGGGCCGCTCGCCGTTCGGGCACGCGCCACCGACATGAGCGGCCGAATCCAGCCTGAGCGCGCCGAGTGGAACCGTATGGGCTACGGCAACAACTCGATCCACTCCGTCGCCGCACGGGTGATCTGACACCGAGCGCGAGCGCGCGCTCGACGAGACCTCTGGTCAGCACAACGTCGCCGAGACGGATGCCGTCCAAAGCGTAGTGCCGGATGTCCGCCCGATTGCGCGGTTGATGCATTCACAAAATCTTAACCAGCGACACTGGAGAACAAGGGTCCGATGTTCCTCGTCTCCAAAATCTTCTGGCTCCTTGCCCAGCCGCTCTCCCTCGCCTTCTTCAGCGTCCTGATCGGCTTTCTGCTGGCGCTGCTGGGCCGCGCACGCATCGGCGGCGTTTTCGGCTCGCTTGGCCTCATGGTGCTGTTCCTGACCCTGTTCACGACAACAGGCTCTTACTTCCTGCAGATCCTCGAAGACCGGTTTCCCCGCCCCTCCCCGCCGGCGGAGCTTACCTGCATCATCGTGCTTGGCGGCGCCTTCGAGAACGTGGTGATCGATGGGCGCGGCGGCATCGAACTCAACCAGGCGGCGGAGCGCTTCGTCGAGACCGCCCGGCTTGCCAGGGCCTATCCTGCCGCGCGCATCCTCGTGTCGGGCGGAGACGGTTCGTTGAGCGGTGGCTATGCAGGCGACGCGGAGCTCTCGCGGCCGTTCTTCGACGCGTTCGGTATCGCGCCTGATCGTCTCGTCCGCGAGGAAAACTCGCGCACCACCTTCGAGAATGCGCGCAACACCAAGGATTTGTTGGGCGCGAACCAAATGGAGCACTGCGCGCTTGTCACCTCGGCCTACCACATGCCGCGCTCGATCGGCCTCTTCCGTTCGTTCGGCATCGACGTGATGCCTTGGCCGACGGACTATCGGACGAGCGGCAAGGTGAAGCTCGGCGTCGACTTCACCCAGCCCTCACTCAATGCGCAACTGACGACGACCGCCGCCAAGGAATGGACCGGACTGCTTGCCTACTATCTGCTTGGCCGGACGCAGACGATCCTGCCACGATAGGCTTTTGCGATAGATCGCGGTGAGCGCCCTCTAAGTCCCCTCTCCCGCCTGCGGGGAGAGGGCTACTGCATGTTTCCTTAAATCGTAGCCGATTTAAGGAAACATGCAGCAATTCAAAGTGCTACAGCGTCCTTTGCGCGTCTGATAAGACGCGCGGCGCTGTAGGGTGAGGAGCAAGATCCTCAACTCGCTCTGTCATATCCTTGGGCCTTCCGCCCCGCTGACTTATTCCCGGCGTTGCGCTAATGATCGCGGATAGCGTCAACCCGGGCTCGGCGCAGTCCAGAGCGGAGTACCCATGCCGATCCTCGAAATTCTTGACTATGCCGGCGTGGCCGTCTTCGCGGCGACAGGTGCGCTTTCGGCATCGCGCAAACAACTCGATATCATTGGCTATCTGTTCCTGGCATCGGTCACCGGCATTGGCGGCGGCACGATGCGCGACGTGATCCTGGGCGCGACACCGGTGTTCTGGGTGTTGAACCCGGCCTATCTCATCATCTGTGCCTCGGTCGGGTTCTTGGTGTTCCTCACATCCCACCGCTTCGAGTCTCGCTACCGCGTGCTTGTGTGGCTCGATGCGATCGGCCTTTCGGCCTATTGCGTCATGGGCGCTGCGAAGGGGTTGGCCGCCACTGGCTCGCCGACCGTCGCGGTGGTCACCGGCATCCTGACGGCGACCTTCGGCGGCATCCTGCGCGATCTGCTCGCCGGCGAGCCCTCCGTGCTCTTGAGACCGGAAATCTACGTCACCGCGGCCCTTGTCGGCGCCGGGGCCTTCGTTCTGGCGACGGTGATCGGCATGCCGCTCGCAGCGACCTCCGCGATCGGCGTGCTCTCGGCCTTCGCGGTTCGCGGCGGCGCGTTGCGCTATGGCTGGACGCTGCCGACCGGCAAGGCCGGCCCCGGTCGCCACCCGAACGACGTGATGTAGAAGTCTTGGATATCCCGGGGCCTTCGGCGTCCGACGGACGCGGCGTCGTTCCTGTGGTCAGCGATCGGACTTGCGACGCAGGCGGACCACGACATCGACATGGGAGATTTCCATGCCTTCCGGAGGCTCCGGAAGATTGTCGATCTGGATATTGCTCACCGGAATGTCGAGCACCTCATTCTGCCCTTCGACGAAGAAATGATGATGGTCGGACACGTTGGTGTCGAAATAGGTCTTGGCGCTCTCGACCGCCAGCACGCGGATCATGCCCGCTTCGGTGAACTGGTGAAGCGTGTTGTAGACGGTGGCAAGCGAAACCGGGACGCCGGCCTCGACCGCCTCTTCGTGCAGTTCCTCGACGGTCAAATGACGGTCGCCCTTTGCGAAAATGAGATCCGCAAGCGCGACGCGCTGGCGTGTCGGGCGCAAGCCCGAATTGCGCAGCCTCTCCTGCGAACACATTTGTGGTGCTTTCGTCATACGCAGCCGTTTCGGTATCCTGGCCAAAATTCACAGATTATCCGTGTGCGATATAACTTCTGCCGCCGCCGCTTTCAATAGATTCCGAGCTTCCAGGGGTGCAAACGCCTGAAAATCGGCCCAAAGCGGGGGAAGGCTGGCATTTAACTCTGGTCGTGCCCACATTCATATTGTAAGCGACGGCGGAACGATGTCGCCAATAAGAGCCGCATGAGAGAAAAAGTGAAGCGGGTTTTCGCCGCCATCCGCACTACCTTATAGGATATCGTCGAAGCGGAAACTGCGGCAGACGGGATTGCCATTGGCGCAGGGCCACGCTTCAATTCAGCCCGAACTTGCTCTAAAGCAGGTCGGGGAACACTCAGTCACTCGGGGAAATAACCATTCATGACCACCAGACAATCCAGCTTCAGCTATGAGGAAATCCTGACCTGCGGCCGAGGTGAAATGTTTGGCCCCGGCAATGCCCAGCTGCCGTTGCCGCCGATGCTGATGTTCAACCGCATCACCGACATCTCGGAAACCGGAGGCCCGCACGACAAGGGCTACATCCGCGCCGAGTTCGACATCACGCCGGACCTCTGGTTCTTCCCCTGCCACTTCATGGGCGACCCCGTCATGCCCGGCTGCCTCGGCCTCGATGCCATGTGGCAGCTGACGGGATTCTTCCTCGGCTGGCTCGGCGAGCCCGGCAAGGGCCGAGCGATCTCCACCGGCGAGGTGAAATTCACAGGTATGGTGACGCCAAAGACCAAGCTGGTCGAATACGGCATCGACTTCAAGCGCGTGATGCGCGGCCGCCTGGTGCTCGGCATTGCCGACGGCTGGATGAAGGCCGATGGCGAAGTGATCTACAAGGCCAGCGACCTCAGGGTCGGTCTTTTCCAGGAAAAGGCCGACTGAGCCGCAAAAAGGCCAGGACGGGTTCAAGTTAAGAAAAGGTCATTACCATGAGACGGGTTGTTGTCACGGGCCTCGGCATCGTTTCCTCGATCGGTAACAATGCCGAGGAAGTCACGGCATCGCTGCGCGATGCGAAATCGGGCATCACGTATTCGCCCGATTTCGCCGAGAATGGCTTCAAGTGCCATGTCTGGGGGGCACCCACGCTCGACCCGACCGACCTCGTCGACCGGCGTGCCATGCGCTTCCTGTCGCAGGGCGGCGCCTGGAATCACGTGGCGATGAAGCAGGCAATCGCAGATTCCGGGCTTGAAGCCGGCGACATCACCAACGAACGCACCGGCATCATCATGGGCTCGGGCGGTCCTTCGACCCGCACCATCGTCGAGGCTGCCGACGTCACGCGCAAGAACACGAGCCCCAAGCGCATCGGCCCCTTCGCGGTGCCGAAGGCGATGTCCTCGACGGCCTCGGCCACGCTTGCGACCTGGTTCCAGATCCATGGCGTCAACTACTCGATCTCGTCCGCCTGCTCGACCTCGGCGCATTGCATCGGCAATGCCGCAGAAATGATCCAGTGGGGCAAGCAGGACGTGATGTTCGCAGGCGGCCACGAGGATCTCGACTGGACCATGTCGAACCTCTTCGATGCCATGGGCGCGATGTCCTCGAAGTTCAACGATACGCCGTCCTCGGCCTCGCGCGCCTATGACGCCAACCGCGACGGCTTCGTGATTGCCGGCGGCGCTGGCGTTCTGGTGCTCGAGGAGCTGGAGCGTGCCAAGGCCCGCGGCGCCAAGATCTATGCCGAGATCGTCGGCTATGGCGCAACCTCCGATGGTTACGACATGGTTGCCCCGTCCGGTGAGGGCGCCGTGCGCTGCATGCGCCAGGCGCTCGCGACCGTGAAGGGCGACATCGACTACATCAACACCCACGGAACCTCGACGCCAGTCGGCGACTCCAAGGAAATCGGCGCCATTCGCGAAGTCTTCGGCGAAAGGATGCCGCATATCCAGTCGACCAAATCTCTCACGGGCCATTCGCTGGGCGCTGCCGGCGTCCAGGAATCGATCTACGGCCTGTTGATGATGCAGGCCGGTTTCATCGGCGAAAGCGCGCATATCAGCGAGCTCGACCCGGAGTTCGAAGGCGTACCGATCGTTCGCAAGCGGATCGACAACGCCAAGATCGACACGGTTCTTTCGAACTCCTTCGGTTTCGGCGGCACCAACGCCACGCTCGTCTTCCAGCGCTACAACGGATAACACAATGAACGGACTGATGAACGGAAAGCGCGGCCTCATCATGGGTGTGGCCAACAACCATTCTATTGCCTGGGGAATCTCGAAGGCGCTCGCCGCCCAGGGCGCCGAACTCGCCTTCACCTATCAGGGCGAAGCGCTAGGCAAGCGGGTCAAGCCGCTCGCCGCAGAAGTCAATTCCGACTTCCTCCTGCCCTGCGACGTCGAGGACATCGCCTCGGTCGACGCCGTGATCGCCGCCATCAGGGAGCGCTGGGGAAAGCTCGACTTCGTCGTTCACGCCATCGGCTTCTCCGACAAGAACGAGCTGAAGGGGCTCTACGCGGACACCACGCGCGACAATTTCAGCCGCACCATGGTCATCTCCTGCTTCTCCTTCACCGAGATCGCCAAGCGCGCCGCCGAGCTGATGAACGAAGGCGGCACGATGCTGACGCTCACCTATGGCGGCTCGACGCGGGTCATGCCGAACTACAATGTGATGGGCGTTGCCAAGGCGGCGCTCGAAGCCTCGGTGCGCTATCTCGCGGCCGACTACGGCACCCGCGGCATCCGCGTCAACGCGATCTCGGCCGGGCCGATCCGTACGCTCGCCGGCGCCGGCATCTCGGACGCCCGCGCGATGCTGTCCTGGCAGCAGAAGAATTCGCCGCTGCGCCGCACGGTGACGATCGACGATGTCGGCAATTCGGCGCTCTACCTTCTCTCCGATCTTTCGCGCGGCGTCACCGGCGAAATCCACTATGTGGATTCCGGCTACAACATCACCTCCATGCCGACGCTCGAGGCATTGCGCACCGCCGACGTGGAGTAAGACAGCCGATCCGGGTTACTCACCAGACGTACTTCCGCACGGAAAGCCACCACACACTTTTCCTGAATTGCCCGAACCCGGATCAGGCCGCCGTCCAGCCCCAGATCAATCCGAAAAGAACGGCCAGGAGCGCGAGGCCAACAATGGCTGTCGCGCCACGCATGTGTCGCAGCCTTCCCGGCGCAAGCGGCACGCGATAGAGTTTGCGGAGGAACGGGAGCGGAACTTCCGACGTCGCGCCATGTCCCTCGGCATGCTTGATATCGCGCGCAATGACCTCTTCAACATCTTCCATCATAGGGGGTCGAGCGGGTCCAAATCCCATCGCCTGCTCCTCTCCTGCAAAGACGCACCGACCCGGCCATGGTGTTCCTGATCGTCCTTGCTGGCAACTGGAAACGGCGCGTCGCGGCAAGCGACGGCGCTCTCCGGAGCGTGTACATTCATCTGGACGCTAACTCTTTGAACGCTAGCGCTTCGCCCAGAGAACCTTGAAGCGTGCATTGCGGCAGGTCTCGCCGCTCTCCTTGAAGTTTTCCGCGAGAACCTGCTCGTAGGGCAGACCGCGATTGGCGACCAGCATCAGCCTGCCGCCGTGCTTCAGGGCTTTGGTGGCCGATCTGATGATCCCGGCACCGAGCGACGGCTCTGCGGCGTGCCCCTCGTGGAAGGGCGGGTTCATGACGATCAGGTCGTATTTGTCGCGCGTCTCCTCACTGGTGAGGTCGTGCCAATAGAAACGGGCCGGTATCGAGGGGGCGTTCGCCATCATGTTGACGCGCGCGGCCTCCAGCGCTTCATAGTCCGCCTCGAAGAGATCGATGCCCTTCACGCCCGGCGAGGCGTGGGCGAGCATCACCGAAAGATAGCCCCAGCCGGCACCGAAATCGGCCGCGTGGCCGGTAAAATCCTTGGGGAGCCGCGAGGCAAGAAGCTCCGAACCGGGATCCACCCGATCGTGCGAGAACATGCCAGGCGACGCCTCGAACAGGCCGTCGACACGCACCGGTACTTTGGCAAGCTGGGACACGGCCTCCGACACGTCTTCTGGCCGGGTGAACCAGAAGGCGACGCCATGATATTTCGGCAGCGAGTCCCCGTCCCAGCCGAACTTGCCGATCTTCTTGCGCAGCGGCTGGATCCCGTCCTCCTTGCCGCCTGCAACCACGACCAATGCGCCAGCGCGGGTGCGCTTGAGCGCCTCGGCGATCCGATCCTCGTTTTCGCCCTTGTGCTTGCCACAGAGCACCAGCGCGGCGTCATACTCGTCGCCCTCGGCGAGCGGAGTCACGTTGGCGCGTGCCGCTTCCAGCGCGCGATAGAGCGACCTTAGAGGCTGCACGGCAGCGATCGAGGCGGAAAAGTCCTGCGGCAGCCTGTAGCCCGCCTCGGCCCCGAGAAAGAGCACGCGTTCGTCCTCACCCGGCGGATCGATGACGCCGGTGTCGAAAGGGTGAAATAGGGTTTTCAGTGCGTCGCGGCTCATGGGGCTTCCGTTGGATTCGGTGCTGCCGAGAGGCCCCTCCCCAACCCCTCCCCACAGGGGGGAGGGGCTTACCGGGTGCGCCCACTGTTCACCAATCCAACGGTTCCGCAAGTTCGGATGTTGAGTTGGGCGAACGAGGGCCATGCGCGACAGCCCCTCCCCCTTGTGGGGAGGGTTGGGGAGGGGTGATAAATGGGAGGCGTATGGCTACACCCCGGATGCGTTCGGCTTATTCGGCCGCTTCGCCACCGTCCTTCTTCTCCGCCTTCTCGGCGACGACCTCCTTGCCGGTCGCCTGATCGACGACCTTCATGGAGAGGCGAACCTTGCCGCGCTCGTCGAAGCCCATCAGCTTGACCCAGACCTTGTCGCCTTCCTTGACGACGTCGGTCGTCTTGGCGACGCGCTCGGACGCGAGCTGCGATATGTGGACGAGGCCGTCGCGGGCGCCGAAGAAGTTGACGAAGGCGCCGAAATCAGCGGTCTTGACGACCGTGCCTTCATAGATCTGGCCGACTTCCGGCTCGGCGACGATCGAGTGGATCCACTTGCGAGCCGCTTCGATCTCCTTGGCGGAGGCGGATGCAATCTTGACCGTACCGTCGTCTTCGATGTTGATCTTGGCGCCGGTCTTTTCGACGATCTCGCGAATGACCTTGCCGCCCGAACCGATGACTTCACGGATCTTGTCGACCGGGATGTTCATCACTTCGATGCGCGGGGCGAATTCACCGAGCTGGCCGCGGCTTTCGGAGATGGCCTTGGCCATTTCGCCGAGGATGTGCATGCGGCCGCCCTTGGCCTGGTTGAGGGCAACACCCATGATCTCTTCGGTGATGCCTTCGATCTTGATATCCATCTGCAGCGAGGTGATGCCGGCCTCGGTGCCCGCAACCTTGAAGTCCATATCGCCGAGATGGTCTTCGTCGCCCAGGATGTCGGAGAGAACGGCGAAGCGGTCATCTTCCTTGATGAGGCCCATGGCGATACCGGCGACGGGCTTTGCAAGCGGAACGCCTGCATCCATCAGCGCCAGCGACGTGCCGCAGACAGTGGCCATCGACGAGGAACCATTGGACTCGGTGATTTCGGAGACGACGCGCAGCGTATAGGGGAACTGTTCCGCCGTCGGCAGCATCGGGTGGATGGCGCGCCAGGCGAGCTTGCCGTGACCGATTTCACGACGGCCCGGGGAACCCATGCGGCCCGTTTCACCGACCGAGAAGGGCGGGAAGTTGTAGTGCAGCATGAAGTTTTCCTTGTACATGCCGGTCAAGGAATCGACATACTGCTCGTCTTCGCCGGTGCCGAGCGTGGCAACCACGATTGCCTGCGTCTCGCCGCGGGTGAAGAGCGAGGAACCGTGCGTGCGCGGCAGGATGCCGACTTCGGCGACGATTGGGCGGACCGTGACGAGGTCGCGGCCGTCGATGCGGCTCTGCGTGTCGAGGATGTTCCAGCGAACGATCTTGGCCTGCAGATGCTTGAAGACGGCAGCGATTTCTTCCGCCGTGTGAGGAGGATTTTCGATGCCTTCCGGCAGGAAGTGTTCCTTCACCTTGGCCTTGACGGCGTCGACGGCGGCGTAGCGCGCAGCCTTCTCGGTGATCTTGTAGGCGTTGCGCAGCTCGTCTTCGGCAATGACGAGCATGGCGTTTTCGAGCGCGGAATGATCTTCCGGTTCGAACTCGCGCGGCTCCTTAGCCGCAACTTCGGCAAGCTTGATGATCGCGTCGATCACCGGCTGGAAGCCCTTCTGGCCGAAGACGACGGCGCCGAGCATGATGTCTTCCGGCAGCTCCTTGGCTTCCGACTCGACCATCAGCACGGCTTCCTGGGTGCCGGCGACGACGAGATCGAGCGAGGATTCATCCATCTCGTCGAGATGCGGGTTCAGCACATACTCGCCGTTGATGTAGCCGACGCGGGCGCCGCCGATCGGGCCCATGAAAGGGATGCCGGAAAGCGTCAGCGCGGCGGAGGCCGCAACCATCGAAACGACGTCCGGATTGTTCTCCAGGTCATGCTGCATGACCGTGACGATCACCTGGGTGTCGTTCTTGTAGCCTTCCGGAAAGAGCGGACGGATCGGCCTGTCGATCAGGCGGGAAACGAGCGTTTCGTTTTCGCTCGGGCGGCCTTCGCGCTTGAAATAACCGCCGGGAATCTTGCCGGCAGCGTAGGTCTTTTCCTGGTAGTTGACGGTGAGCGGGAAGAAATCCTGGCCCGGCTTCGGTGCCTTGGCCGAAACGACGGTGGCAAGCACCACCGTTTCGCCGTAGGTGGCGAGAACGGCACCGTCAGCCTGACGCGCGATCTTGCCGGTTTCGAGCTTGAGCGGACGCCCTGCCCATTCGATTTCTACCTTGTGGGTCTCGAACATGTTCTGTCCTTCGTGTGCGGGAGACCTTCCGCGGCTTTTGCAGCGCGGATGATCTGAGAGCCGCTTGGTGGTGGCGCATCACGGGCAAGACAACGGGAGGCTTCTAAACAAACCGGCTCGATTCCGTCTCGCCGTGCTGCCCGCGTGGCAGCTCCGGCGCGCGGGCGCCGAAGCATCCTGCAATCCTGCCCCATGACGGGCCATCGGTTGATCCGCGATACCGGCCCATCCGGTTCGCTGGACATTCTCTCCAATCCTCGCGCCACAGGCGCCAGCGGAGAGACAATTCTGCCGCGCGGTTGCGTCCTTTCAGACGCACAAAAGTCGCTGCAGCACTTTGAATTTCTGCATGTTTCTATCCTTCAATCGGCCCCGATTTAAGGAAGCATGCAGCAGGCGATCAAGCGCCCAATAAAAAGCCGGCGGACCGCAAGCGGCCCGCCGGACAAAGTCGTTTAGCGACGGATGCCCAGGGCACCGATCAGCTTGGTGTAGCGCGCTTCGTCTTTCTTCTTCAGATAGTCGAGGAGCGAACGACGGCTGGAAACCATCGCGAGAAGACCACGGCGGGAATGGTTGTCCTTCTTGTGGCCCTTGAAGTGTTCGGTCAGGTTGTTGATCCGTTCCGTCAGGAGCGCAACCTGGACTTCCGGAGAACCGGTGTCGCCTTCAGCGGTCGCGAATTCCTTGATGAGCTGAGCCTTGCGCTCTGCAGTAATCGACATCGGATGATCCTTTCGTTTCGAGGATTTCGGGGTCGCCGGCAGCCGGGATGTCGTCCAGCCGCGGCCGTTCATACGAAGAGGCAGTCCCCTTCGCTGGCGTGCCTATAAACGAAATGGATCGAAAAGGAAAGGGTCATGGAACCCGGCGTCCGGAGGGGGCACGCCACGCTTCAATTGCCGGTTGGCTGAAGGCGCGCTCGCCGGTTTCCGGGAATCGAGGGTGCCATCCGACAAACCCTTGAAAAGCGCCCGCGTCCATCACTCTCGCCGTCAACTTCCGGTTTCGGCCGGTACGTCGCCCCTGCTGCTGCGCGGAATCCGGATGGTCCATTCGATGCCGTCCGGGTGCATCGTCCTTTCGAGCTCAGCCCCAAGCGCCATGCCGAGCATACGCTCGAGCACGACCGTTCCGAAACCCGTTCGCCCGGGAGTTTGTTTCGGCGGCGCAATATCCGCTCCCTCTTCGCGCCAACGGATAGCGATCATTCCATCCGACACTGACCAGTCGAGCCTGATGATACCGGTCGCGTTGGCAAGGGCGCCGTATTTGGTCGCGTTGGTCGCCAGTTCGTGCAGCGCCATACCGAGCATCTGAGCCACTTGCGTTTCCAACCGCAAGGCCGGACCGGTGAGGACGATGCGCTTCGGGTCGTCGGGGGTAAAAGGTTGCAGCTGATCCTGCGCCAGTTCTTGGAGATCGACACCGAGGGCAGCATTGGCGACCATCAGGTCGGTCGATCGGGCAAGTCCGGCAATCCGCTTTCGAAACGCCTCGGCGAATTCCGACGCGCTCTCGGCGGAACTGGCGGACTGGTTCAGCATTGATTGAATGACAGTGAGCTGATTCTTGGAGCGGTGCGCAACCTCCCTCATCAGAAAGCGGATTTCCCCTTCAGCCTTGGTGCGCGCTGCGGCCGCCCGGGCGAACGCCCTCGATACGTCCTCGACCTCGGTAATCATGTAGCGACGCGGTTTGATCGGCTCGCCGGCGCCGAGGCGCCGGGCGTCCATGGCAAGCAGCTTCACCCCCTGCGAGAGCAGGCGGGCGATGGTCAGCGAACCCGCGACCGCGATGCTTGCGAAAATGATGCCGCCGAGCGACAACCAGAGGAACGACCACACTATCGGCGCATCGACAACCTGACGCGGCGCCCAGGCGACGATGCGCCATCCGGTCACGATGGAAAACTCGGTCGCGACGCGGTAGTCCGCGCCGTTTTCGCTGATGTTGGCAACGCCGATGCTGATCGCCGGCAGCTTCTCGAGGAAGAATGTGTCGCCCGCTTTGACCGCGGCATCAGAAGACACGATCACCTTTCCGCTGCCATCCACCAGTGCGGCATTCCAGCCGGGCGACAGCGTGTCGCGGTTGACAGCCTTCGCCATCCCGTCAGCGTCTTGCGTCAAGGCCAACAGATAGCTCTCCCCGGTTGAAAGACTGACCGGAAGATAGACATTGAAGGCCCATCGCCCGTCGGTCTTGTCGAAAAACACGCCGGAGACGAGCGGACCCTTGTTCTTGAAGGCAAGTTCGATCGACTCCGGATCGGACGCCTGTCCAAGCGGCGCACCGAAGGGAAGTCGGGTATTCAGTCTCTGATTGCGGTTCCTGTCTATGACAATCAGATTGGAATCACTGTCGGCCAAGGCGACGGAAGCGCGGCCGTAAAAGGCGCGCATGTCGCGCAACTCCATCGCGCTCGATGTCGAAAGAACCTTGAGCGTCGTCAGCATGCCCTCGATCTCGCGCTCGACGATGCGCGCGACCGAGCCGGTCGAGGCGTTCAGGAGCGATGTCACGACCTGCTCCTGTGCATCCATGCTGCGTTTCAGGATGACGAAGGAGAAGATGAAGGAAGGGATGATCGCGACCAGCAGCAGCGAAATCAGATAGAAGCTGAACGGCCGGCGGAGACGGTCCCGAACGAAGGCGGCTGCGGCCTGCAAGCCGCCGCGCGAAGCTTCTCCGTGGTCCTTCCCTGACACCTCAGTCACCCGGGCCGCCTTTCACCGTCTATCGTCGCGCCGCCGGCGGCCAACGATCAAACGAGGTCCCGTGGCTCCTGTGCGTCGGCCGCACAACCGCCACGAGTTGGCGCATGGCAAGATCGCGATCTCGGATTGAGCTCGATCGCCGCGAACGGCCATATCCGCAGCTTGCGCCGAACAGATCGAATCGTCACCCGCGATCATGCGTCAGCGTTCCAGCAAACGCAAACCGCCTGCAGCGTCGCGCGTCTTTTCAGACGCGCAAAGGACGCCATAGCACTTTGAATTGTTGCATGTTTTATCCTTGAATCGGTTCCGATTTAAGGAAATGTGCGGTCGTGCCGACGGATCAGGACGTCGCAAACACGCGCCTTGGCCGGAATTCGCCTTCGGCAATCTCGCCGATCGCCACGAGCTTGCCGCGCGCCGTCGCATAGGCCTCGGGAGCAGGCAATGGTGCCTCGCGTCCGCGCAGGATGATCGGATTGCCCATCTTGAGGCGGTGCGCCTGATCGTCATTGACGGCGATGTGCGGCAGGCCGGAAAGAGCCTCGCCCGTCTCGATCAGGAAGTCATCCAGCGCCGCGAGCCTCTCGGCATCGTCCTCGATCTTCTCCAGCGCAACGAGGTCGGCAAGCGGCACCATGTCATCCTCGCCGAAGGGAGCGACGAACGTGCGGCGCAGCGAGGCTATATGTCCGAAGCAGCCGAGATCGCGGCCCATGTCGCGGGCAAGCGAGCGAACATAGGTTCCCTTGCCGCATTCGATCTCGAAATGCGCGAGATGCGGTGTGCATCCGATCAGTGACAGCCGGAAGACCTCCACTTCGCGGGCCGGAATTTCCACCGCTTCCCCGTCGCGGGCGAGATCGTAGGCGCGTTCGCCGTCAATCTTGATCGCCGAGAATTGCGGCGGCACCTGGCTGATCACGCCGGTGTATTTCGGCAGCAGGGCGCGGATCGCCTCTTCCGTCGGCCGCTCCGCCGAGGAACGGATGACGTCGCCCTCGAGATCGTCGGTCGTCCGCTCCTCGCCCCAGGCGACGGTGAACTCGTAGATCTTGCGCCCATCCATCACGTAGGGAACGGTCTTCGTCGCGTCACCAAGCGCGATCGGCAGCATGCCGGAGGCGAGCGGATCGAGCGTGCCGGCGTGACCCGCCTTCTGCGCCTTGAACAGCCACTTGATCTTCGAAACGGCCTCGGTGGAACCAAAGTCGAGCGGCTTGTCGAGGATCAGCCAGCCCGAGATCGGGCGACCCTTGGGTTTGCGCGGTTTGGACATGGATCTTTCTTATTCTTCGTCGTCGGTATCGGAATCGAGGTCGCGGCTGACTTCGGGCGAGCGCAGCAGCTCATCGATCTTCTGGTAATTTTCGAAGCTGGTATCGTCGCGGAAGCGGACTTCCGGCATGTATTTCATCTGCCGCAGCTGCGGCCCGAGCCGTCCGCGGATGAACTTCGCGTTCCGGTTCAATGCCTCGATTACCGCGCCATGATCGCTCATGCCGAGCGGGGTCACATAGGCCGTGGCGATCTTCAGATCCGGCGACATGCGCACCTCGGAAATGGAAATCACCGTCTTCTCGATCAAGGGATCACGCACCTCGCCACGCTGCAGAACCTGCGTGATCGCGGCGCGCACCTGTTCTCCCACGCGCAGCATGCGCTGGGAAGGGGCGGAGGATGTGGATTTGGTCATCGTGCTCACCTCGGATCACGTCATGACCTTGGATTGAATCCACTCAAGACCACAGACGGGATCGATTTCAAATGAAACGCGGAATGCGGGCGGAAACCGCCCGCGCTTTTCTCATCCCGCTTCAAAAAATGCGAGCGCCGAACAGAAGCCGGCGCCCGCACAGTCTCGAACCGGACGGATATCAGAGTGTGCGCGTAACGTGTTCGACGCGGAAGCACTCGATCGTATCGCCGGCGCGGATGTCTTCGTAGTTCTCGAAGGCCATGCCGCATTCCTGGCCGGCCTGGACTTCCGAGACTTCGTCCTTGAAGCGCTTGAGCGTCTTGAGCTTGCCCTCGTGGATGACGACGTTGTCGCGCACCAGACGGACGCCGACACCACGCTCAACCTTGCCCTCGGTGACACGGCAACCCGCGACCTTGCCGACCTTGGTGATGTTGAACACCTCCAGGATCTCGGCATTGCCGAGGAAGGTCTCGCGCCGCTCGGGCGACAGGAGACCCGACATCGCCGCCTTCACGTCATCCACCAGATCGTAGATGATGTTGTAGTAGCGGATTTCGATGCCGGAACGCTCGGCCGCATCGCGCGCCTGCTTGTTGGCGCGGACGTTGAAGCCGATGATCGCAGCGTTCGAAGCTTCGGCGAGCGAGATATCGGACTCGGTGATACCACCGGCACCCGAATGCACGACGCGCGCCCGAACCTCGTCGGTGCCGAGCTTTTCGAGAGCGCCGGCGATCGCTTCGATCGAGCCCTGCACGTCGCCCTTGATGACCAGCGGGAACTCCTTCATGCCGGAAGCATGGAGCTGACTCATCATCTGCTCGAGCGAACCGCGCGAGCCGGACTGGCGCGCAACCGCCTTTTCGCGTGCAAGCCGCTGGCGATATTCGGAAATCTCGCGCGCACGGCTTTCGTTCTCGACGACCGCGAACTTGTCGCCGGCCGCCGGCGTACCGGAGAGGCCGAGGACTTCAACCGGGGTCGACGGGCCCGCGGACTTCACATGCTCCCCCTTGTCGTTGACCAGCGCGCGCACGCGACCCCACTGGTCGCCGGCGACGATGATCTGACCGGGGGTCAGCGTACCCTTCTGGACGAGAACGGTTGCAACCGCACCGCGGCCGCGATCGAGCTCGGCTTCGACCACCGTACCCTCGGCCGTCCGGTTCGGATTGGCCTTGAGGTCGAGGATTTCGGCCTGCAGCAGGATCGCCTCGAGCAGCTTGTCGAGGTTGGTGTGGTTCTTCGCCGAGACTTCGACGTCGAGAACTTCACCGCCCATCGATTCAACGAAGACCTCGTGCTGCAGCAACTCGGTGCGGACCTTCTGCGGGTTCGCCGTCGGCTTGTCGATCTTGTTGATCGCCACGATGATCGGCACGTTGGCCGCCTTGGCGTGGTTGATCGACTCGATCGTCTGCGGCATCACGCTGTCATCGGCAGCCACGACGAGGACGGCAATGTCCGTCGCCTGGGCGCCGCGGGCACGCATGGCCGTGAAGGCGGCGTGGCCGGGGGTGTCGATGAAGGTGATCTTCTGACCGTTCTGTTCGACCTGATAGGCACCGATGTGCTGGGTGATGCCGCCGGCTTCACCGGCCACCACGTTGGCGTGGCGGATCGCATCGAGCAGCGACGTCTTGCCGTGGTCGACGTGACCCATGATCGTGACGATCGGCGGGCGCGCCTCCATCGTCTCTTCGGTGTCGGCGATGTTGAAGATGCCCTCTTCGACGTCCGATTCCGAGACGCGCTTGACCGTGTGGCCGAATTCGCCGGCAATGAGCTCGGCGAGATCGGCATCGATCAGGTCGCCCGGCTTCATCATCTGGCCTTCCTTCATCAGGAACTTGATGACGTCGACGGCGCGTTCGGACATGCGCTGCGACAGTTCCTGAATCGTGATGGTTTCCGGCAGAACGACTTCGCGCGAGATCTTTTCGCGGGTCTCCTGCATCTGGCTGCGTTTGAACTTCTCCTGCCGGCGGCGCATCGCCGAGAGCGAACGGCCGCGCTGACCGCCATCCTCGTCGACGGCGGCCGTCAAGGTCAGCTTGCCCTGGCGACGGCCATCGTCGCCCTTCGGGCGGGTGACCGGCTTCGCGGGCTCCGGACGCGCGACCTTGCCCCGAGCGGGACCGGCGCCGCGCGAACCGCGATCTTCCTCTTCATCGTCACCGGCACGGCGGCCACGAGGCGCGGCTCCGCCCGGCGCCTGCGGGGCGGCCGGAGCCGGGCGCGGCGGTTGCGGCCGCGTGTCGGGACGGCGTTCGGCCGTAACGGCGGGCGCAGCAGCGGCCGGCCGCTCTTCCTCGACTTTTTCGGCGACGGCCGCCGGGCGCGCTGCCTCTTCGGCGGCGCGGCGAGCAGCCTCTTCCTTTTCGCGGGCGAGACGTTCTTCTTCCTCGCGCCGGCGCAGGACTTCCTCCTCGGCGCGGCGCTTGGCTTCCTCGGCGTCACGGATCTGCGCTTCGGCGAGCGCGCGGCGGCGGGCCTCGATCTCGCCTGCGGAAAGATCGTTCAGCACGACGCCGACACGCGAACGGTTCTGCTCCTGGCGCGGCTGATGCGGCTGCGGCTGCGGCGCAGGCCGTCCGGACGGCTGCGGCGGAACAGGACGCTGCTCGGCCTGGCGGGCGGCAGGCGTCGCAGCGGCCGGCGTGATCGGCCGCTCGTCCTTGTGACGCGCCAGACCGAATTTCTTCTTGGTCTCGACCACGACCGCCTTGGTGCGGCCGCGGCCCATATCCTGACGCACTGTCCCCTGCTGAACCCCGGAGGGTTTCAGGGTCAGCGTCTTCTTGCCCGCTACGCTGAGTGTCTTGTCGTCTTTGTTATCGGTCATTCCGTTCCGTTCCTAGCGATCAGGGCCGGATGCGAAACACCTGACCCTGTCTTCCAAATTGTCTCAAACAATGCTCACGATGCCGGCCCTTGCCGGTGACGCGTATCATTGCTGTGGCTTGCCAGCGCCGCCTTCGGCCCGGACCGGGACGGATCCTCGGTACTTTTCGAGCATGATTGCGCGCTTCACTACACCCTCACCCGCCTGCCCTGCAAGCGCTGCGGCATGGATAAAAGCATTACTTCCCAAAAGCCCATCCATTTCCGCCGCCGTGAAGGGGCGGAATGCGGCTATCTCCTTTTCGTCCTCGGCGACGAAACTCATCGCCTTGCGAGCCTGATCGATCTTGCGGACACCGTCGGCGGCCGCATCAATGGCGTGGAAGACGGCGAGCGCTGCAAGTCCACGCACCGCCTGTTCCGTCTTCGTCGCCCCGGAAACGAACTGGCCGGCCTTGCGCGCCATGTTCATCATTCCGGCAAGCTGCTCGGCAAGCAGCCTGTCGACGTCGTCCGCCAGCGCCGCGTCGGCCCTGACATCGGCCTTGAGGGCGCGGGCGAAGAGCTTCTTCGCCACCGCCTTCTCGACAAGCGATCGCTCCGCCTTGATCCAGCATCCGCGCCCGGGAAGCTGCCGCTTCAGGTCCGGCACGACGCGTCCGTCAGGAGCGGCAACGAAGCGGATCAACTCGTCCGGCGAACCGCTCTCGCGACTGACGATGCAGGTCCGGGTGCTGCCGCTCCGGTCCTTCGGACCCTTGTCCGAAGGCAGGGTGTCAGCATCGGTTTCCGCTGTCATCGTGATCAGGCGTCCTGCTCGGCGCCTTCGGCGACCTCGATCGGCTCTTCTTCCGCCTCGCTTGCCAGATCCTCTTCGGTGATCCAGCCGGCGGCCAGGCGCGCCTGGACGATCATCGCCTCGGCCTCTTCACGGGTTACCTCGAACTTCGAGAAGATGCCCTCGAAGCGCTTGGTCTCGCCGTCCTTGCGCTCGGACCAGCCGACGAGATCGTCGGCGGCGCAACCGGCAAAGTCCTCGACGGTCTTGATGCCCTCTTCGCCGAGCGCGACCAGCATCTGGCTGGTCAGCCCATTGATCGTGCGCAGTTCATCGGCGACCCCGAGTTCCCTGCGCTTGGCGTCCATCTCGGCCTCGATCTTGTCGAGATACTCGCGGGCGCGGGTCTGGATCTCGGTCGCGGTCTCTTCGTCGAAACCGTCGATCGACGAGATCTCGTCCAGATCAACATAGGCGAGTTCCTCGACCTGGGCAAAGCCTTCGGAGGCGAGCACCTGGCCGACCATCTCGTCGACGTCGAGTGACTCCATGAAGAGCTGGGTCCGCTCGTTGAATTCCTTCTGACGCCGCTCGCTTTCCTCCTGCTCGGTGAGGATATCGATATCCCATCCGGTCAGTTGCGAAGCGAGGCGGACGTTCTGGCCGCGGCGGCCGATGGCGAGCGAAAGCTGCTCGTCCGGAACCACCACTTCGATGCGCTCGGCATCCTCATCGAGAACGACCTTGGCGACTTCCGCCGGCTGCAGCGCGTTGACGATGAAGGAGGCCGGATCCTGCGACCACGGAATGATGTCGATCTTCTCGCCCTGAAGCTCGCCGACGACGGCCTGGACGCGCGAGCCGCGCATACCGACGCAGGCGCCGACCGGATCGATCGACGAGTCGTTGGAGACGACAGCGATCTTGGCGCGCGAGCCGGGGTCGCGGGCAACCGACTTGATCTGAATGATGCCGTCGTAGATTTCCGGCACTTCCATGGTGAAGAGCTTGACCATGAACTGCGGATGCGTGCGCGACAGGAAGATCTGCGGCCCGCGCTGTTCACGGCGCACATCGTAGACGAAGGCGCGGACGCGGTCGCCGTAGCGCATGTTTTCGCGCGGAATCATCTCGTCGCGGCGGATGATGCCTTCGCCACGGCCGAGATCGACGATGACGTTGCCATATTCGACACGCTTCACCGTGCCGTTGACGATCTCGCCGACGCGGTCCTTGAATTCCTCGTACTGGCGGTCACGCTCGGCTTCGCGGACCTTCTGCACGATCACCTGCTTGGCCGACTGCGCGGCGATACGGCCGAAATCCATCGGCGGCAGCGGATCTGCGATGAAATCGCCGATCTTGGCGTCCGGGTTGCGATCGCGCGCAAGCTCAAGCGGGATCTGCGTCGAATAGTCGTCCGCCTTCTCGACCACTTCCAGAAGGCGCTGCAGACGGATTTCGCCGGTCTTCGAATTGATGTCCGCGCGAATGTTCGATTCCGAGCCATAACGCGAACGAGCCGCCTTCTGGATCGCATCCGCCATCGCGGCCAGAACGATCTCGCGGTCGATCACCTTTTCGCGTGCCACAGCATCTGCGATCTGCAGAAGTTCGAGCCGGTTAGCACTGACTGCCATATCTTGTCTCCGTCTGGTTGCAGGGGCCTTTGAAGCGCTCCCTGCCCTATTCGATAGGTGAATCTTCGTCTTCGAAATTCTGGTTGGCGGCGCGCGCGGCCTTCGCCTTCTTGTCGGCCGTCAACGCGTCGCGGATCAGGTCGTCGGTCAGGATCAGCCGGGCATCCGAAAGCGCCGTGAACGGGATCGCGACAACAGCTTCCTCACCGTAGGCGGGCTGATCCCGCTCGAGACGGAAGCCGTCCTCGTCCACCGACACGATCTTGCCGCGAAACCGCTTGCGACCTTCGACCATCACCGAAGTCTCGCATTTCATCAGATGGCCCTGCCAGCGGACGAAATCGGACTTGCGCACCATCGGGCGGTCGATGCCCGGCGACGACACTTCCAGATGATACGCCTTGTCGATCGGATCTTCCACATCGAGGACGGGCGAAATGGCCTTGGAAACCTCTTCGCAATCCTCGACCGTCATGGTGCCGTCGTTGCGCTCCGTCATGATCTGCAGCGTCAAGCCGTTCTGGCCGGACATGCGGACGCGCACGAGGCGGAAGCCCATCTGCACGAGCACAGGCTCGATGATGTCGGCAATGCGCTGATCGAGACCGGTTTCGGTGATCAACCGCGGTTCATTTGCATTTTCAGCCGTTGTCTTATCGGACAAACGATCGTCTCCTCATCGGACCGGCTAATAAAAAAGAGCGGGTCCTGACGGGCCCACTCTTCATCTAACCGATCAAGAATTTGAGGCTCATATACGCTTCATCGCCGCAAATTGCAAGGCTTGCGACCGCAACCACAGGAGCGGCGACCAAGGGCGGACCAGTTTCATGTCCGATCGTCAATTTCAATGGCTGGCGCGCCACATTTCGGAGTTTATAAGGGAGCATCCGCTTCGCATTGGTCAAACGAAAGAGAATACGAGGTGACGAGCCGCATGTCGCCCCTGGCCCCCTTCAAACACGATACGTTCCGGATCATCTGGACCGCCAGCCTTGCCTCCAATTTCGGCGGGCTGATCCAGGCAGTCGGCGCCGCATGGCTGATGACCTCCATCTCGCAGTCGGTGAACATGGTGGCGCTGGTACAAGCCTCCACAGCGCTGCCGATCATGCTCTTCTCGCTGGTGTCGGGCGCGCTTGCCGACAATTTCGACCGGCGGCGGATCATGCTCGTCGCACAGGGATTCATGCTGAGCGTCTCGGCCATTTTGACGGCTTGCGCCTATTTCGGCCTGATCACGCCTTGGCTGCTCCTGCTCTTCACCTTCCTGATCGGCTGCGGGACGGCGCTCAACAACCCGTCGTGGCAGGCCTCGGTCGGCGACATGGTGCCACGCGACGACCTGCCGGCGGCGGTGGCGCTGAACAGCGTGGGCTTCAACATCACTCGCAGCGTCGGCCCGGCGATTGGCGGCGCGATCGTTGCAGCCGCGGGCGCGGCCGCAGCCTTCGCAGCCAATACGCTCAGCTATTTGGCGATCCTCTTCGCCCTTTTCCGCTGGAAACGGGAGGTTCCGGAAAGCCCCCTGCCGCGCGAAACGCTCGGGCGGGCGGTTTCCGCCGGCCTCCGCTATGTCGCGATGTCGCCGAACATCGGCAAGGTGCTCTTGCGCGGTTTTGTCTTCGGCCTGTCGGCAAGCGCCATCCTTGCCCTGCTGCCGCTTGTCGCCCGCGATCTCGTCCGCGGCGGTCCGCTCACCTACGGCATCATGCTCGGCGCATTCGGCCTCGGCGCTATCGGCGGCGCGTTGCTGAGCGCCAGGCTGCGGGAACGCCTGTCGAGCGAGGCGGTCGTGCGCTGCGCCTTCGCCGGCTTTGCCGCAAGTGCCGCGGTCACGGCGATCAGCACCGAGGCGTGGCTCACCTCGCTCGCCCTCACCGTGTCGGGCGCCTGCTGGGTGCTGGCGCTGGCGCTGTTCAACACCACCGTTCAGCTCTCCACGCCGCGCTGGGTGGTCGGGCGGGCACTTTCCCTCTACCAGACCATGACCTTCGGCGGCATAGCCGGCGGCAGCTGGCTATGGGGCGTTGCCGCCGAGCAATACGGTGCCGCCAACGCACTTATCGGCTCCTGTCTTCTCATGTTCGCCGGAGCGGCCATCGGCCTGCGCTTCGCATTGCCGGAATTCAAGTCGCTGAACCTCGACCCGCTCAACCGCTTCGCCGAACCGCCGCTCGAGCTCGATCTCAAGCCGCGCAGCGGCCCGATCGTCATCATGATCGACTACGAGATCCATGAACCCGACATCCCCGAGTTCCTGACGACCATGGCGGAACGCCGCCGCATCCGCATCCGCGACGGCGCGGGACACTGGGCGCTGATGCGCGACCTCGAAAACCCGACGACCTGGACCGAGACCTATCACGTGCCGACGTGGGTGGAATATGTCCGCCACAACCAGCGGCGCACGCAGGCCGATGCGGCCGTCGGCGACAAGCTGACGGCGCTCCACCGCGGCACGACGCCGCCGCGCGTCCATCGGATGATCGAACGGCAGACCATCGTTCCGGAACACTACGAGCGCTACAAGCAGCCCGCCGAGATGCATTGAGAGGTGGCCCGACCCGGTCGCGCCTCATCCCCGCGCAGGACGCGTGTTTGCCCCTCACCCTAACCCTCTCCCCGCATGCGGGGAGAGGGGACTGGAGGAAGCTGTGGCCCCTCTTTGTATCGGATCGGTCGAGGAGCCGAGGCGTCGCCGCTTGTCGCTTCGCCCCGCTTGCGGGGAGAAGGGGCCGGCAGGCGGATGAGGGGCCGACGCAACGAATCCCACGCGCGTGGATCAGCGCAGCTTCGCCTTCAGCGACGCGGCCGGAAAACAGGTAGCGGACAGGCCGTTCTTCGCCTGCCAGTCGCCGAGCGAGCGGCGCGTCTTGTAGCCGGGCAGGCCGTCGACCTTGCCGACGTCGTAGCCCTTGGACACGAGCGCCTTCTGCATCGCCAGCACGTCGGAACGCAGCATGTTTCCGACATCGCCCCACTCTCCCCGGAAGGCGCCGCCGCCGGACGCGATGCGATCGGCGAGATTGCCGATGAAAAGCGCGTAGAGATCCGAATTGTTGTATTCCTTGATCACGTAGAAATTCGGTGTGACGATGAACTGCGGTCCATGGGTGCCGGCCGGCACAAGCATCATGCCGGCCGCCGCGCGCTCGGCCGACGGGAAGGCCTTACCGGAGATGCGCCCAATTCCCATGCCGGCCCAGTCGGCGATCGGGCGGGAAAGATCCGGGCCCTCCTGGGCGCAGGAGACACCTTCGGGGATCAAGACTTCAAAGCCCCAGTCGCGGCCAGCTTGCCAGCCTTTCTGCGAGAGATAATTGGCGATCGAAGCCAGACTGTCCGGCACCGAATTCCAGATGTCGCGGCGGCCGTCGCCGTCGAAATCCACGGCGTATTTCAGGAAGCTCGACGGCAGGAACTGCGGCTGGCCCATGGCGCCGGCCCAGGAACCGCGCATCTCCGCCTCCCGCACATCGCCGCTGTCGAGAATGTGGAGCGCGGCGATCAGTTCGCGCCGGAAAAGGTCGGGCCGCGTCGACATGAAGGCCTTGGTCGCCAAAACGTCCATGATCGGGTGCGGGATCTTCGCCCGGCCAAAGCCGGATTCCCGGCCCCAGATGGCGAGCACGATCGGACCGGGAACACCATACGCACTTTCGATGCGCTTCAAGGTCGAGGCATGGGCGGAGGCGAGGCTACGGCCGGTCGCAGCCAATCCCTGCAGCCGCTTCTCGGAAAAATAGGAACCGGGCGATGAAAACTCCGCCTGGCTTTGCTTGCGTTCCTTCGCCTTGGGAAAACCGGGAGGCGCAAGGTCGGGCAGATCCCAATTGAGCTTCACATCGACAAAGGCCGCCTTGAAGGACGCCGCGGAGATGCCGGATTTCTGCGCCTCGGGCCAAAGGTCGTTCTGCAGCCACTGGCGGAACTGATTTTCCACGTCGGCCTTGGAGGCTGCGTGAGCGGGAAGGTGGAGGACAAGGAACGCGGCAACCGCTGCGAGCAGGCGAACCCGGCGCTTACCCCCCTCTGCCCTGCCGGGCATCTCTCCCACAGGGAGGGAGCTCAGGTTGGAGCGAGCGGCCAATCCCGCCGCAGCGTCGCCGCGAACGCGAATCTTTCTGCCGGGGGAAGCGGTTGCCGCCCGCCGATCTCCCCCCTGGTGGTGGAGATGCCCGACAGGGCAGAGGGGGGTTGTCTCAGCGAGAAAACCGGCAAACCACGAGCGAACCCGAGATCTCAAACGCATCTGCATCCCTTCAAATGGAGGTGCGCGCCCTGAGCGCAGCGGCGAGCGTGCCTTCGTCAAGATAATCAAGCTCGCCACCGACGGGAACGCCATGGGCGAGACGCGTGATTTTCACCTCCATGCCTTCGAGCTGGTCGGTGATGTAGTGCGCCGTCGTCTGCCCCTCGACCGTCGCATTGACCGCGATGATCAGCTCGCGCACGCCACCCTTGGCGACGCGATCGACCAGGCCCTTGATGTTGAGATCGTCCGGCCCGATGCCATCGAGCGGCGACAGCGTGCCGCCGAGCACATGATAGGCGGCGTTCATCGCGCCGGCGCGCTCCAGCGCCCAGAGGTCGGCGACATCCTCGACGACGATGATCACGGACTGGTCACGCCGCTCGTCCGTGCACACCGTGCACGGATCGATCGTGTCGACGTTGCCGCAGCAGGAGCAGATGCGGACCTTGCGATGCGCCTCGCCCATCGCGTCCGCGAGCGGGCCGAGCAGTTGCTCCTTCTTCTTGACGAGGTGCAGTGCGGCCCGCCGGGCGGACCGCGGACCGAGGCCCGGCACCTTCGCCAGGAGCTGGATGAGTTTTTCGATTTCGGGGCCGGTGACTCGCTTTGCCATGCCGGGCTTTTAGCTCAATTCATCGGCAAACGGAATCGCTTTGACGCCAATCAGCGCACGGCGATCGCGGCCGCCAACGGTTCGACAGGTCCGCTTGGTCAGAACGGCAGCTTCATGCCGGGCGGAATCGGCAGGCCGGCGGTCAGCTCGCGGGTCTTTTCCGCCTGAACGGCTTCCGCCTTGTCCTTGGCGTCCTTGTGCGCGGCAACGATCAGGTCTTCGAGGATCTCGACATCGTCTTCCTTGAAGAGCGAGGGATCGATCTTCAGGCTTTTCATCTGGCCCTTGCCATCGAGGCGGACCGTGACGAGCCCGCCGCCGGATGTGCCGTCGACTTCGAGCGCGGCGATTTCCGCCTGCATCTTCTCCATCTTGGCCTGCATTTCCTTGACCTTGCCCATCATGCCCATGATGTCGCGCATCGTCATCTCCTGTCTTTCGTAATCTCTTCCAAGAAGCAGCGATTATTCGATGTCGTCGCCGGGGACGATATCGCCGTCTTCCGATTCAGCCGCCGCCGGAGCGACGGTTTCGATTTCCTGTTCCGCCGCACGGATGCGCACGTCAGTGATCCTCGCGCCCGGAAAGCGCGCAAGGATTGCCGCCACGTCGGGATCCTGGCGGGCGTCATTGACCCGCTGCTCCTGCGCGCGCTGCTCAGCCTCGACAAGGGTCGGTTCGCCCGGTTCGCGGCTGTAGCTGACGACCCAGTGGATGCCGGTCCATTCCTTGAGCTTGACGGCGAGTTCGCCGAGCAGCGTCTTCGGCGCGTCGTCCGGCACATTGACGTCGAGGCGGCCGGGCTCGATGTGCACGAGTCTCACGAAGCCGCGCACCAGCGTCTTCAGCTTGATGTCCCTGTTCTTTCCGCAGAGATCGACGATATCGCTGATCGAGTTGACCGGAACCTTCGGCTCCGCCTTCGCGGCAGGGGCCGGTACCGGCCGTTCCTCGATGCGCCCGACGCTTATCGGCTGGGGCGCAGCATCCGGCACGGCACGCAGCATGGCGGCGCCGTTGTTCGACGGGCGCTGAACCGGCGCGGCTTCGACGGAACGCGCCTGCGTCGACAAGCCTGACTGCGCCTGACTTCCGCCGCCATTGGCGCGCGGCGCCGGGCGACCGGCGGCCCCCTCGCCGTCGGCAAGCTCCAAGAGCCGCCGTGCAGCGTCTTCCGGCGACGGCAGATGGGCAGCATGGGCGAGCCTGATCAGCACCATTTCTGCAGCACCCGCGGGGCGCGACGAGCTTTCCGCCTCTGGGATGCCCTTCAAGAGCATCTGCCAGATGCGCGAAAGTGCCGTCACCGCGACACTGTCAGCGAATTCGGCACCGCGAAGGCGCTCGATCTCGCTCAGCGACTGGTCGTTCGCCGCGTCAGGAACATATTTCATCCGCGTGACGAGATGGGTGAAGTCGGCAAGGTCCGTCAGCACAACGGTGGGATTGGCGCCCGCCTCGTACTGCGCGGCGAACTCCTGAAGCGCCGCCATCACGTCGCCTTTGACGATATGCTCGAAGAGATCGACGATGCGGGCACGGTCGGCAAGCCCGAGCATCGAGCGCACGGTTTCAAGCTCGACCGAGCCGCCGCCGTGGGCGATCGCCTGGTCGAGCAGCGACAGGCCGTCGCGCGCCGAACCTTCGGCGGCGCGCGCGATCATCGCGAGCGCGTCCGGATCGAAAGGCACGCGCTCTTTGGCGAGAATGGTGGAGAAGAGACCGACAAGGTCCGATGCGCCGATGCGGCGCAGGTCGAAACGCTGGCAGCGCGACAGGACGGTAATCGGAACCTTGCGGATTTCGGTGGTCGCGAAGATGAACTTCACATGCTCCGGCGGCTCCTCGAGCGTCTTCAACAGGCCGTTGAAGGCCTGGGTCGAGAGCATGTGCACTTCGTCGATGATATAGACCTTGTAGCGGGCGGAAACCGGGCGGTAACGCACCTGCTCGATGATCTCGCGGATGTCGTCGATACCGGTGTGCGATGCGGCGTCCATCTCGATCACGTCGACATGGCGGCCGTCCATGATCGCCTGGCAATGCTCGCCCGGCACACGCAGATCGATCGTCGGCTTGTCGATCTCGGCGGTCTTGTAGTTGAGCGCGCGCGCCAGGATGCGCGCCGTCGTCGTCTTGCCGACGCCACGCACACCCGTCAGCATGTAGGCCTGGGCGATGCGGCCGGTCTCGAAGGCGTTGGTGAGCGTGCGCACCATCGGCTCCTGCCCGACCATGAGGTCGGAGAAGTCCTTGGGCCGATATTTACGCGCCAGAACACGGTAGGCGGCTGGCTTTTGCTCGGATGAAATGGACTTTTCGTCGCTCATCGACCCTGCCGCTGCTCGAACTCTTGTCCCGACAGGACGGAGATACGAAGATAAGGTGGGAGGCTGGCACGATGACCCGTGCCGGGGCTCGTTAGGGCTGCTTCCTTCCGGACCTGACCCGGTTGGCGAGTGGCTCGTCCACCACCAACCTCCCGGTCTCCATATCGGCAATATCGCAAGCAAATGCAAGCCAAGGCATCAAAAAACTGGTATCGATATAAAAAACAAGGCGAATCCGCGCCTTCTAACAAGTTGAGACGCGGGATGCGGGCGGGAAACCGAACACAATTTTCCTCATCCCGCTCCTGGCTAGGAGAATCCGTTGACGACCTTCCCTCTTGACGAGCGACTTCAGCGCGACGGCATCCCGATCGCCTCTATCGGGCTGTGCCAGTTGCGGCTGATGAACGACCGCCGTTGGCCGTGGCTGATCCTCATTCCCCAGCGCCCGAACGTGACCGAGATTTTCGAGCTGTCACCCCTCGACCAGACGATGCTGACCTTCGAGACCAACTTGGTGGCAACAGCGCTCAAGAAGATCACCGCCGCCGACAAGATCAATATCGGCGCGCTCGGCAATATCGTCCGCCAGCTTCATGTGCATATCATAGCCCGCCGGGAAGGCGATCCGAACTGGCCGGGACCGGTTTGGGGCTTCGGCAAGGCCGAGCCGTGGCCGGCCGATGAGCAGCAGGCATTCGCAGCACGTATTCTGGAAAATCTCTGAAGATGACGAAATCGATCTTTGACCTTCGAAGCCCGCATCCGGAGCCGAGCACCCTCGTCGCCTTTGCGGAAAACCACCTGGACCGCCAGTCCGAGCACCGTCCCGACGATTGCGTCGAGGTGGCGTCGAGGCATCCGGGCGCACATTTCCTCGCCTTTTCCGGGGCGAAGCTGATCGTCAAGCACGACGAGAAGATCATCGACCCGCTCTTCGCACCCTATGAACTCGAGGGCCTCGAGCCGGCGCTCGACGAGGCGATCCTGCTCGGTTTTCTGCCGAACGGCGAGCCGCGGCTTGCCGTGCCGTCGGGGCTCACTGAAGAGAACTTGCCCGAGCCGTTCAAGATCGCCGATGCGCGCACGCTCTACCGCCAGCAGATGCTGCCGGAGGAATTGCTCGGCCAGTTCGCGCAAGGCTCCAGCCTTATCGTCTGGAACGCCAACAACCGGTTCTGCGGCCGCTGTGGCGGGCCGATGGACGGCGCGGCGGGTGGTTACCGGCGCGTATGCACGGCCTGCAACCACATGGTCTTTCCCCGCACCGACCCCGTCGTCATCATGCTGACAATCGATCTCGAGCGCGATCTCTGCCTGCTCGGCCGCAGCCCGCATTTTCCGCCAGGCATGTATTCCTGCCTCGCCGGCTTCGTCGAACCGGGCGAGACGATCGAAAACGCCGTGCGCCGGGAAACGCAGGAGGAATCGGGTATCCGCATCGGCCGGGTTCGCTATCATGCCTCGCAGCCTTGGCCGCTGCCGCATTCGCTGATGATCGGCTGCTACGCCGAGGCGAAATCGACGGTCATCAAACGCGACGAACAGGAGCTCGAAGACGTCCGCTGGTTCACACGCGCGGAGACCGAAGCGATGCTGGAGCGCACGACCGGCGTCGCCGACACCGGAGACGAGCACATCCCGCCGCCGAAGGGAGCGATTGCCCACCAGTTGATGCGCGACTGGCTGGCCTGGCCCGAGCGGAGCTGACCGGCCGGTCGCCTCGCGCGGAGAGAAGGAAGCCATGTCCCGATCGGAGCGCTTGTTCGATCTCCTGCAGGTGCTGAGACGCTACCGCCAGCCGGTGAGCGGCCAACGGCTGGCGGAGGAGACCGGCGTCAGCCTCAGGACGCTCTACCGTGACATCGCCAGCCTGCAGGCCCAGGGCGCCCACATCGAGGGGGAACCGGGCCTCGGCTATGTTCTGAAGCCGGGATTCCTGCTGCCGCCGATGATGTTTTCGGAAGAAGAAGTCGAGGCGCTGGTGCTCGGCTCGCGCTGGGTGGCGAAACGCGGCGACAGCCGCCTCGCGATCGCGGCCGCCGACGCGCTTGCCAAGATCGCTTCCGTTCTGCCGCCCGATATGCGCGAAAGTCTCGACGCCTCGCCCCTTCTCGTCGGGCCGCGCGCACCGATCGCCGAAGGCTTCGATCTCGCCCTCCTGCGCAAGGCGATCCGCAGCGAGCGCAAGCTCGATATCAGCTATGTCGACAATGAGGGGAGCGAAAGCCGCCGCACGGTCTGGCCTTTTGCGCTCGGTTTCTTCGAACAGGTGCGCGTGCTGGTCGCCTGGTGCGAACTCAGGCAGGACTTTCGCCATTTCCGGACGGACCGGATCCATGGGGCGCTGGTACGCGATCAGCGCTACCCGCGCCGTCGCCAGGCCCTGATCAAGAACTGGCGCGCTGCGCAGCAAGCGGCCCCCGGCTGAGAGATGAGACGCGGGCACACCGCTACTGACAAAAATTGTCAGCAGCCTGCGCTAGTTTGCGGCCTCCAACCAAGGAGGCCGAACATGGCAAAACCCAATCTGATTGTTCTCTACGTCGCGAACCCGCTCGCGAGCGTCGATTTCTACAGCAAGCTTCTGGGCAGGGAGCCGACTGTCGCTTTCCCGACCTTCTCCTCCTTTGAACTGCCCGGCGGCTTCACGCTGGGGCTCTGGGCACAGGAATCCGTTGCACCAGAACCGTCGGTAGCGGGCGGCCGTTCCGAACTGGCGTTCATGATGGAAGGGGAACAGGCCGTGCGCGTGCACTACGAGGAGTGGCGGGCGATGGGCCTGCCGATCGCGCAGGAACTGACGAAAATGGATTTTGGCCCGACATTCGTCGCACTCGATCCCGACGGCCATCGCCTCAGGGTTTGTCTTTACGACGACTGACGCATTTGCTGCGGATAAAACACTCGCACCCCGCACGGAATACCGGCGGGGTGCGGAAGACTTAACAGCGCCGCGCATCTTTTGCGACGCGCGCTGGTCGCTGCAGGACTTTTGTTATTAGCGGCCGAAAACGGCGGCTTGAATCTGAGAACGGGAAATACCGATGTCGCTCAGCACACGATCGTCGAGAGCGTTCAACTCGCGGACAGCGCGGCGCAACTTTGCGTATTCCATGATCTTCTGGCGGATCTTCATCTTTGACACTCCATATCTTTCACAGGTGTCAAATAGGCATTTGCCTAAGATTTAAGTAGTTCCATGATTGCAAATTAGGCATGCGCCAAACGAATAGCCAGTTAACGAAATTCCACCATCCCCCTTTCGCTGCGGGATGGACGAAATCAGCTCATGGCAAGGGCGTGATCGCCCGTTCAGAGCACACCGCGCATGGGATGCGCCCGGTAGGTGCCGAGGATGCGCACCTTTTCGGAGAAGAAACGCAGTTCGTCCATGGCGTGGCGGACACCCTCATCGTCCGGATGTCCCTCGATATCGGCATAGAACTGGGTTGCGACGAACTTGCCGCCGAGCTGGTAGCTCTCGAGCTTCGTCATGTTGATGCCGTTGGTAGCGAAGCCGCCCATCGCCTTGTAGAGCGCGGCCGGAATGTTGCGCACGTTGAAAACGAAAGTGGTGATGATCAGCTCGTCGTCTGAAGTACGGGCGATCCGCTGCTCTTCGCGCGAAAGCACAACGAAGCGCGTGACGTTGCTATCCGTGTCCTCGACATTCTCGGCAACGATGTCGAGCCCATAGAGATCCGCGGCAAGGCGCGGGGCAAGCGCCGCCATGGAGCGGTCTCCGGTTTCCTTGACAAGCTTGGCGGCACCGGCCGTGTCGCCCGCCACCACCGGCTTCCAGCCATTGGCGCGAACGATCTTGCGGCATTGGCCGAGTGCGTGGATATGGCTGTGCACCGTGCGGATCTCTTCATGCGAGACGCCCGGCAGCACCATCAGCTGGAAGCGGATCGGCATGAAATATTCGCCGACAATGTGCAGGCGCGATTCCGGCAGCAGGTGATGGATGTCGGCGACGCGCCCGGCAATCGTGTTTTCGATCGGGATCATCGCGAGATCGGCGTCGCCATTCTCCACCGCCACGAAGGCATCCTCGAAGGTCTGGCACGGCAGCGGCTCCATCGACGGGAACATGTCGCGGCAGGCCATGTCCGAATTGGCGCCGAAGTCGCCTTGGAAGGAGATCCTGTTGGTCTTGACGGTCACTTTCGAATTCCTTCTCAGGCTTTGACGGAGAGAATGCGACGGGCCCTTTCGAGATCGTCGGGCGTATCGACGCCGAGAGGGACCGAGTTGACGATCTCCACGTCGATGCGCATCCCGGCCTCGAGCGCCCGCAATTGCTCGAGCGACTCGCGCTTTTCAAGGACCGAGGGCTTCAGCGAGACGAAGGTTTCGAGCGCCTTGCGCCGATAGGCATAGAGGCCGATGTGGTGATAGAGCGGCCCGGCACCATGCGGTGCGGTGGCACGGGTAAAATAAAGTGCGCGCAGGCGGCTCTCGGAAAGCGGCGAGCCCACGACCTTCACGACATTGGGGTTGGTCTTTTCGTGTTCGTCGGTGATCTCGACGGTCAGTGTCGCGATATCGGTCGCGGCATTCTCGAGGGGTTTCAGCGCCGCGCGGATCGGTCCGGGCTCGATCGTCGGCAAGTCGCCCTGCACGTTGATCACGATCTCGGTCTCGCCGCGAGGATCCGCCTTCAGCAGGGCTTCATGGATGCGGTCCGAGCCGGACTGATGGTCGACTCGCGTCATGATCGCCTCGAAGCCGGCATCGCTGACCGCTTCGAAGACGTCGCGATGGTCGACGGCGACGACGATTCGGCCGACATCCGCCTCGGCCGCCCGCTTGGCCACCTGCACGATCATCGGCAGGCCGCAGATGTCTGCGAGCGGCTTGCCGGGCAGGCGTGTGGACGCCATCCGCGCCGGAATGAGCACGAGAGCTTTGGCAGAATTTCCCTGATTCATCGTCTAGCCCTAAAAACCTCACTGAAAGTGTCAAAAAGTCTCACTTCAGGGTCGATAATCTCTGTTGCAACGCAGAGCCAAAAGACATAGGTTCCGCGCGATTTCAAGATGGGCCGGGTTTTTGTTGACGCCGGTGGCAAAGGGAGCGTTTGCAGATGAATTCATATGTGAACATGGGCATGGGTGCCTTGCTGGGTACGGTCTTCGTTCTGATGTCTGTATCCATTGCATCGGAAGGCATTTTCCATTCCGAAGCTCCCGAGAAGCCGGGCTTCACCATCGTGGCCGAGGAAACTGCGGGCGAAGGCGGTGAGGCCGGCGGCGGCGAACAGGCGACGTCCGAGCCGATTGCCCCGCTGCTCGCCAAGGCCGATCCGGCCGCCGGCGAGGCGATCTTCAAGAAATGCGCAAGCTGTCACACCGTTGAGAAGGGCGGACCGAACAAGGTCGGCCCGAATCTCTGGGGCGTCGTCAACCGCCCGGTCGCCTCGCACGAGGGCTTCAGCTACTCCGCCGGCATGCAGACCTTCTCCGAAGGCGGCAAGGTCGTTTGGGACTTTGACCACCTGAGCTTCTTCCTCGAAGCACCGAAGAAGCATGTCCCGGGCACGGCGATGGGCTTCGCGGGCCTCAAGAAGGCGGAAGAGCGCGCCAACCTGCTCGCCTGGCTGCGCGAACAGTCCGATAATCCGGCACCGCTTCCGGCGGAGGGCGGCTCCAGCGAAGCCAAGCCCACAGAAGGACAGGCCGCTCAGGACGGCCAAGGCCAGGCCCCGGCGCCAGCACCGGCGAACTAAAGCGCCGTTGTCCGAAAACCGCTGCACACTTTTGGGCGACATGCATTAAGTCGCCAGAGAGATGATTAAGAGCCCGGCCTCTGGCCGGGTTTTTTCGTTTCCGGACCGAGATGAGGCTATGCGCGGTTTTGCGCCGCATCCCCGCCCCTTAACTCACTGGAGTCGGTCACAGCAGCAGGTAAGCCCAGGCCGAAACGCTGAGCACCCCCAGCGCCGTCGTCAGCGTGATCGTCGAGGAGGCGAGCGCATGGCCGACATTGAAATGATTGGCGATCAGCCAGGCATTGACGCCGGTCGGCACCGAGGAGGTCAAAACCAGCGCGGCCGTCCAGCTGTCGCTGAGCCCCAGGAGATGGCAGGCGCCAAAGACGACGCCGGGCAGCACAAGCAGCTTTAGCGCGCTGGTGACGGCCGCAAGCCCAGTGTTTCCGGCCAGGCCGTATTTGTCGAGTGCCATGCCGATCGACACGAGTGCGGCCGGCGCCGCAGTCGCCGCGAGTTGATCGACGACGGCCTTCACCGGGCCGCCAAGCGGCTGGTTCAGAAGATGGAAGAGCGCGCCGAAGGCGAGACCGATCACCAGCGGGTTGCGAACGAGATTGCGTCCGACGCCGGCAAGCAGCTTCAACGGGCTTTGCCCCGGCTTGCCGCTCGTTTTGCGATCCGCACGCTCCATCAGCACGGTGCCGGCGATCATCATGACGGGCAGATGGACCGAGAGCAGGATCGACAGCGCCACCAGCCCTTCCTCGCCGACCACGCGTGAAACCAACGGCAGCCCTATGAAAACGGTGTTGGCGAAGGCGGAGGACACGCCTGCGAGCACCCCCACGCGCGCGTCACGCCCGAAGGCAAAGGTCGCCGCCAGGTGGCCGGCTGTCCAGGTAACGGCGACACCGGAAAAATAGGCGACCCAAAGCGGCCAGGGCGATCCCTCCTTGAAATCGGCTTCGGCAATCGTGCGGAACAAGAGGACCGGAACGGCGATGCGAAAGACAAAATCGCCGAGCGCATCGCCGACAGCCGGATTCAGATAACCGAGCCGCACGACCAGCCAGCCGGTCAGGATCAGGACGAAGATCGGAAGAACATTCAGGAAAATATCGGACATGGTGAGCCTTGAGTGGAGGCAGAGGCATAGACCTGTTCTGTCGATCGAGGCAAGGGTGCATTGGAGGACAGACGGCAGCCCACAGCGCCGTGCGCCTTTTCAGAGGCGCAAAGCACGCCGTAGCACTTTGAATTGCTGCATGTTTTTGGAAACATGCAGTAGGTTGTGGTGCTGCTCGCCGGCAGCTCGGGCCCGGAACATTCGGTTGGCGCAAGCGTTTTTATGAACGACCGGGAAAACGCTGATGTCGACAGAGAAGACCATTTACTCACATCGGGACGACGATCCGCATCTCACGGACGACGATCTGGCCGAGAAAGTCCTGCGCTACATTCGCTATGCGACCTTCGTGGACACGAGCGGAATTTCGGTCATGGCGCTGCGCGGGACGGTCGTGCTTTCCGGCAATGTCGCCGAGGAGGCTGACATTGCCAGCGCCGGAGAGGCCGCCGCCTCGGTGATCGGCGTTTCGGGTGTCGAAAATCGACTGACCGTACGGCCGGGCGACTCAACCGGCTGAGCGCAACTCTCTCGGAAGACATCAATTCCATAAAAGGCAACCTTTTGGTTGCCTTTTTCCTTTCCACCTGCAAGAATATTGGCAACCAGGAGGTTGCATCATGACGGATCGCATCGAGAAGAGCATTGAGCTCAACGCGCCGATCGAAAAGGTTTGGAATGCGCTGACGGATCATAAGGCGTTCGGCGAATGGTTCCGGGTAAGGCTCGACGGACCCTTCGTCGTCGGCGAAAAAACGACCGGGGAAATGACCTATCCCGGCCACGAGGGCACCAAGTGGACGTCGGTGACAGAGCGGATGGAGGCTCCGACATTGTTTTCCTTCCGATGGCCGCACGGCGAGGATCTTTCGACATCCCCATCCACGCTCGTGGAATTCCGCCTCGAGCCAACGACGCAGGGCACGCGTCTCACCATCGTCGAATCCGGCTTCGAAGCGCTGCCGGAAGATCGCCGCATGGAGACCTTGCGCGGCAACGAAGGCGGATGGGAGATCCAGGCGGGAAACATCAAGGCCTATGTCGAAGCCTGAACCTATCGATCGCGGCCCGGTCGAGGTCTTCGCCGCGCTCGGCGACCCGACCCGCCTTTCGCTTCTGACGAAACTCAGCGATGGCGCGACACGATCGATCGCCATGCTTTCGGCCGACACGAAGCTGACGCGGCAGGCGGTGACCAAACACCTGCACGTGCTGGAACGCGCCGGCCTCGTCCAAAGCATCCGCGTCGGCCGCGAAAGCCAGTTCGGCTACCGGCCCGGCCCGATCGCCGAGGCACGATCGTATCTCGACAGAGTTTCCGCACAGTGGGACGAGGCACTGGCGCGGCTCAAGGCACTGGTGGAGCGATGAATGCGCCGATGGGCGCTGCGCCAGCTGAATTCGAGCGCTCCGCTAGCGCATCGGCCCGAAAATCGGACCCGATTTTCGGAAAGCACGAT
>NZ_WITC01000123.1 GCF_009601505.1 Sinorhizobium terangae | reverse complement strand
CGGGTTCCCAGACACATGTCGTTGCGGACGGCTAGGGGATGGTGATCCTCAATCTGGATGAAAAGGTCAAACTCAGCGCAAAGGCTGACGATATCTGCTCGTTCACGGTCGGCGACGGGAAAGCCGTCGGCCCGCTGCCAGCATCTCGGTTAAGGGGGAAACTTTAATGACTCAAATTGGATATGCCGACCGGATCAGAATGCTCGAACCGCCAAAAGGCCGCGTAAGATGCGTTCTGGACACCGATACATACAACGAGATCGATGACCAGTTCGCGGTCGTACAAATGCTGTTATCGGCCGATCGACTCGACCTTCAGGCGATCTATGCCGCTCCGTTTCATAATGCCCGCTCGGAAAACCCGGGTCATGGCATGGAACTGAGCTATGACGAGATCCTGCGTCTGCTCACGCGGATGGACGTCGAGCCGGAAGGGCTTGTGTTCCAGGGAGTGAGAAGCTACGTCGGACCCGAAAAGGTGGGGAGAGACGCTCCCGCAGTCGAAGATCTGATTGGCCGCGCTCGCGCAAGTTCCACGGCCGATCCGCTCTACGTCGTGGCAATCGCGGCGATCAGCAACGTGGCATCAGCCATCCTGAAGGCGCCCGACATCATCGATAGGATTGTTGTTGTTTGGCTTGGCGGGGATGCGCTTGAATGGCCGGACACCAGGGAATTTAATCTTTGCCAGGACGTCGGCGGGGCGCAGGTGTTGTTTGACAGCGGGGTTCCGGTGGTACTTCTGCCATGCCTCGGAGTTGTCTCGCATCTCCTGAGTTCGGTTCCGGAGATCGAGCGGCATGTCGAACCACACGGAGAAATCGGAAAATTCCTCGCGCAGCGATACAAGGAACACTCGGACGATCACGTCGGTTGGTCGAAGGAAATCTGGGATATGGCGCCGGTAGCCTGGTTGCTCAATCCCGACTGGTGCGAAAGCGTAATCACTTCTACGCCGGTGCTCACAGATCAGGTGACGTGGAGCGTCGACAAGAAGCGGCATCCAATGCGCTACGTCTATCGGGTTCATCGCGATCCCATTTTGAAAGACTTTTTCGGGAAGATGAAAGCTCGATCGAACGGTGCGAGCTGATCCGGCTTGCTGGCCATTTACCGGCCGCCGCTGGACGAGCGTCCTCGAACTTCCTCCAGATTTGAGGTCGAAGGGAGGCCACAATTTCTCCTAGAACTCGTTTTAATTGATGATCTCGGCGCCGCGGCGAAACTTTATCGCGCGGCGCTTTCTCTCCTTTCGATCGCGCGCAAAGCCTGTCTCCAAGACTGCCTGGCAACCAACCCGCTGCCGCAGGTCCTCTATTTCTTCTATCTCCATCTGCACTTCTGGCCAGCGGCCGGCTCCTCGTCCGAAGGCAGCGCGCCAGCCTCGATCTGGATCATGGGCAACATAGACGATCGTTGTGCCTAGGCGCTGATGCAGTTCCTTGATTTCAACGCGCATCGCAACACGAAGTTTGGCGTCGAGATTCGAGAGTGGCTCATCGAAAAGGAACACCTGAGGGTCTCGCACAATGGCCCGCCCCATAGCCACACGTTGACGCTGTCCTCCCGAGAGCTGTTTTGGATACTGGTCCAGTAGCGTGCCCAAGTCGAGAATTTCGGCGCTTTTTTCACCCTAGCGTCGATCTCAGCTTTTGGCTTGCCCCTAATCTTGAGCGAGAAGCCCATGTTGTCGGCGACGGTCTTGTGGGGATAAAGCGCATAGTTCTGGAACGCCATCGCTACGTCGCGCTCTTTTGGCAGAAGATCGTTTACCACCCGGCCGCCAATACGGATCTCACCGCTCGATATTGATTCGAGACCAGCAATCATGCGTAACAGGGTGGATTTGCCACACCCGGACGGACCGGCCAGGATGACGAACTCGCCATCTGCAATTCGACATTCACGCCATGAATGACGTGGGCGCTTCCATAGCGCTTGACGATGTTCCTAATCGTGAGCTGAGCCAACTGCCATCTCCTCTATTGCGGCGAAGCGATTTGCATCTCCACTTCGCCATTGTGGAGATGCAGAGACTTGAATTTTCGAAGCTGCCTCGAATTAGAGCGAGCACGTTATTAGAGGCTTCACGTCCATTTCACCTGGAGAGAGCATGTCCGCGCCGTGACAAAACCTGACGCGCGCTTCTCGAACGATCGCTGTGCCCCAACGCGATCTGGATTTGAACTGGCCTAGCTTAACCATGCGACCTCCTTGAGCCGAGCGATTTCTAACGCCCCATTACCAGTTGGCAATATTCGGTTATTGCATTCTTGCCAGAAATACTCTAGCGTGCGTCTGCTTCTTCGCCTGGCGATGTCGCGCATGAAAGGATAATCTGGAGGATTCACATGACCATTAGACTGTTGCACCAGACCGACCTATTTCGCCCCTATGAGGATCCGGACGACCACTGGGACCTTGCCTGCGTTTATGCTCTTGCCGCATCGGGCCAACTCGAACTTGGCGGCGTACTGGTTGACTTCCCGCCCGGTGATTCTCCGGCCCGCAGTCCGGACGTCACCGGCATTGCGCAGCTAAGCTACCTCACGGGATTGCCGACCCACATGGCGGTTGGCTCCTCTGTTCCCTACACGCATGACCGCGCTTCGCTCGCTACCCTTTCCAGGCGCGACCGCGCCGGCGCGGAGTTCCTTCTCAACTATCTGCGCGAAAGCGAAGGGCCGGCCTACATCAGCATCGTCGGTTCCTGCCGCGATCTCGCCATTGCGGCCAAGCTTGATCCTGATGTTTTCCGCAACAAATGTGCCGGCATCTACCTCAATGCGGGCGCGGGCCATCCCGAAATAGCGAAGCAGGGAGGTACAGAGTATAATGTCGTGCTCAACGCAGCCGCTTATGCCGCCACGTTCGATATCCCGTGCCCGATTTACTGGATGCCATGCCACGAGACGGTATTTAAAGAATGGCTCGATTATAGGGTCCAACAGTTCGGAACTTACTATCGTTTCAAACAGGGCGATGTTCTGCCGAAGTTGTCATCCGTCCTGCAAAGCTACTTTACCTATTCCCTCGAGGGCAGAACGGATGCGCGCTACCTACAGCCCCTGCTCACCCCGCGGCACGATACATCGGCCGTCCGCACCCTGCAGGAATATCGCAACATGTGGTGCACCGCTGGCTTTTTCCACATGGTGTCGCAAGCGGTGGACAAGGCGGGCAAGATTATAGCGGTGTCCAATGTAGATGACGCGGTTTTTGGCTTCCGTCCCGTCCACATCAAGTGCGATCCGAATGGGGTGACGACCTGGAAGGACGCCGGCTCGGAATCAAATCGCTTCCTGTTTGAGGTGAAAGATCTCGATAGCTATGCCAGCGCCATGACTGTCGCCATGACGACGCTACTCGGGGCTATTCAATAGCCGCCGTACGCCGCGCCACTTCAAACTAAGAAGCCTTCCCCACTCTTGGCTGTCTCGATGAGTGGGGTTTGGCACCGCTAACGGCGAGCCCTCGCCGATGCCGAATTGCGGCGCTGCTAGATGGCACGTCTAACGAAGCCTGGGCCTCGATGAAGAGCATCGCGGTGATGGCGAGTCAGTTTGACGGCGTCTACGGGTTCGCTTGCCGTTGCCGTCCGCCCGTTCAAGAACAATCGGATCCTCAGGGGGATGGCACGTTCGACCTTCGACATCCGAGCGATGCGGCAGCAGTATATGAGTCGCTACCTGGATTTCCGGTTTCGGCAAGTCGCCTCGATCGGCCCGATCTTCAACGTGCTGATTGTCCAGTTCATGGACTGTATGTCGCGCAACATGATGAAACGCGGCGAGCGTCGCGTGCTGGTGTTGCCCGATGAAATCCAGAACCTCGGCAAGTTGAAGAACGCCTTGACCGTCGCCACCGTCCTCGGCGGCTATGGTGTTCTCGTGCTGGTTCTTCGTGCTGTCACTGCGCTCGATCGACAATGTCCACACCCGTGAAGGTCCGCTTGGATACGATGCGTGTGCTTGGGTTTGGGGGCCGCAAGAACACTCGCCGCTCGACTGCGGCCAGCCCACTAAATTCTGCAACCGAAGGGCGGTCGGCCCGCGTGATCGACTTCAACGCGGAAGAGGTTTCCGGACTCGGGAAAACGAAGAAGTTCGTCAGATGACTGCCTGACTCGCCGCGAGGTTATGAACAACGTTTTCAGGTCTTGGCCGCCAAGTGCCAGGCAGGTCGGCGCCATCGCAGGCATATCAACGCGATCTGTGACGTGACCGTCTCCGTCAATACGAACCACACAGCCGCCCCGTAGCCTGGCGCTCCAATAGCCTCCTTCATTATCAACGGTTGCGCCATCAGGCGATCCTGGGACGATGTTCGGGCCTGCAAGTGGCTCTATCTCGGTAATCCCCGAAAGATGAAGAGCCACGGCAAAACGCCGAATGGTGCCCTCCGCTGTGTCGGTGAAGTACATGATCTCGCCATCAGGCGAAAATTCCAGTCCGTTGGCGGCCGCCACTCCACTGAAAAGGGTAACGACCTCCCCGCTGGGCGCAATGCGATACACGCCACCCACTGGATCGCGGCTTTCCTGGTTGTATGTGCCCACGACGACCCCGCCGTACGGGTCGATAACGGCATCGTTGACACGGGTTTGCGAAAGATGCGGCTCAATTTCGGCCACTCGCGTGAAGTTGGTGAAGGTTGGATCCGAGATGACTACCAACTTAGGAAAGCCGAGGACGAAGCCGCCTCGCAGGCGCGGAAAAACGAACGCTGCACGATCTGGCAGTTGCCGCACGGCAGCAACTTTCCGGTGGTCGTCCCAGCGGAACACGCTCTTAGCTTCGATGTCAGTCCACCAAAGGGTGTTATCCAGCGCATTCCAGTTGCATCCCTCTCCCAAGAGGTTGTTACAATCAAACGCCGTGTTTGCTTGGTGAAGACGCATCTACTTTGCGCTCTGCATGTTTCGTGTCCGGAGTTGGGCCGGATCTACCGCGAAGGGCTTCAGTTTCTCGTCGTCGAATTCAACGCCGTGACCGGGTGTTTCAAATGGAAGGGCCACGCCATTCTCAAGGCGAAGTTCCGTTTGAAGTACGCCCATTTCTGAGAAGCTCCCACCGTGCACGCATTCAAGGATGCATGCGTTGTCGATCGCACACATAACTGAGACCGAGACCTCGGACATGTAATGAGGCGCCATAGTCCGGTGGAAGGATGCTGACAAATTGGCGATCTTTAGCCACTCACTAATTCCTCCAACGCGGCACACGTCCGCTTGGACGAAGTCAACAGCGTTAGCGTGTAGATAGTCAGCAAATTGGTGTCGGGTATACAGGCTTTCGCCGATCGCAATAGGCTGCGACACGAGGCGGCGAAGGTCGGCGTGCCCACGGACATCCTCGGCATGGAGAGGCTCCTCAATCCAACCAAGATCGAAGGGAGCTAGTTTCTGCAGCCGGCTCATGCAGTCAGCGACATTCCAACGCTGATTGGCATCGACGAACAGTCGCCGGGTGGGACCAATTAGTTTCTTCACCGCTGCGACACGTTCAAGATCTTCTTCCGCGTCATTCCGGCCGATCTTTATCTTAACGGCATCGTGTCCCTGACTGAGGAAGCCATCAACCTGACCGAGAAGCGCGTCGCAATCAAGAAAGAGGTCGATGCCGCTGCCATAGGTCGGGATGCTTTCGCGCCGCGCGCCGAGCAGACGGTGGAGTGGAACATTGTACGACTTTGCAGCAATATCCCAAAGCGCGATATCGATTGCGCCCAATGCAAGTGTGTTGATGCCGCCAGTACCGCTGCGATGTAACTGGCCGTAAAGGAACGACCAAAGTCGTTCCACATGTCTTGGATCTTGTCCGACAAGCATCTTGCCGCAATAGTCATCAATAAGAGCAAGAATGGCGCTGCCGCCGATGCCTGTCGTATAGGCGAAACCTGTCCCGACAATACCAGCATCTGTGGTCACGCTTGTAATAATATGTTCCAGGCTTGCTACCCGGTGGGTAGCATCCTCCCACGAGACAGTCGGCGGGATGTGATAAAGACGGGACGCAACATCAACGATTTTCAAGGCAAGGCCCTCCCAGCCATAGTGAGAACTTCGGGGTTCGACAGGTTCTCGGGATTGCCATCCAAGAGCCGCTGCAGATTTTGCACAATGCTGCGGGAATGTCGTAGGCGCATCTCTTCAGTCCACGCGGCGAGATGAGGCGTCGCAAGGACGCGCTGATGAGAAACAAGGGGGTCCGTCGCCGAAGGCGGCTCCGTATCAAACACGTCCAGCGCGGCGCCAGCGATTTCTCCGCGATCGAGCGCTCTGAGTAGCGCGTCAGTATCTATTAGGCCTGCTCGACCGGTGTTGATGAGATATGCACCGCGTCCCATTCGAGCGAGTTGATCTGCGCCGATCATACCGCGTGTTTGCGTACTGAGCCGAGCGTGTAAGGTCACGATTGTCGAGCTCGCCAGCAAAGCGCCGAGTGAGACCGGTTCGATCCCGAGGGTTTCCAGCTCCGCGCTGTCGACATAAGGATCATGGACGATAATCCTCATACCAAAGCCGGCGAACTTTTCGGCGACGACACGACCGATTGCCCCAAAGCCGATGATACCAAGTGTGCGACCATGCAACTCGATGCCCGTGAATGCGAGTTGGGGAGATTCCGCGCCGCGGCCCCATACCGTGCCGCGATAAAAATCTTCCCCGGCGTCGAAGTCAGGAGACCTTGACCTTATCCATCCACTGGCAGGGATCAGATGACGAGTGAGCGCGAGCGCGAGCGCCACCGTGAACTCTGCGACGCCATGATCCGTCCTCCCGATTGTATGAAGAACGGCGATCCCTCGCGCCGTGGCGGCCGCCATATCGATGTTCGCTTGCGGAGCCGAGCGCACTGATAGGATGGCGCGGAGATGAGGTGCAGCCGCCAGTAGTTCCTCATCGAAGCGCTCGTATCCCGCTATCACAATCTCTGCATCAGACACGGCGTCTATTAGCTTGGCGCGATCGCAGAACCATTCGCCGGCCGCCCAACCGAGCAGCTTGAGATCGCTCATTTCGCGGAGCGAGGCAATACCGTCTGGACTGAGGTCTGCTGTGGCAAGAACGCGAGGGCGGCTGCGGACTAATTTGATGGCAACAGCGCTACTGGGCATTGAGCAGATATACCGGATGATCACAAACTTCGGCGTGCGTGGTCACAACGGGAACGACAGCCGATTCGTTGAGCAGTGCACAAAACTCGACGTCATGCTGTCGATCATTGTTGATAAAGCGTCCCCCAGTCATTGAACTCATCAAAACGGCAATGGCGTTATCTTGTGAATTTGTGAAACCGTGAGCCAGCGACGCAGAATCCTCAAGTTCGACAGTGTCATGACCGGCAAGCTCGCAGATCTTTGAAACTATCATTCCGGCGCAATAACTGTCTTCAATCGCAATACGAGAGTTACGCAGTTGGCCGGAGCAGATAATTGTAATGTCTGCATTGCGCGATGATGCTTCCGCTAGTGCGCGCCGGGCCACCCCATCCAGGTTTCGCAATGAACCGAGCAGTACCAAGGCTGCGTCTTCGCGAACGGCTGCGAGAATTGCTGGCGTGCCATTGGCGGTTGCCAGCATCGAAAAGCGACCCGAAAGATCAAGTCCGGCCAGCAAGGATGGCGATGGTTCGTAATCAAAGCCGAGGGGCGGTGATCCATCGTCCTGCTCGGCGCAAATAACTCCATTCTGGCCCACAGCGGCGCGCGCATTGATGACGTCCGAGCCAAATCCTCCGACAAAAACGCGTTCGGTGCCGGCGTCGAACAATGTAACAATAGCCGTCGTGGCGCGGATCACATCTACGACGACACATACGTCGCCGGCGACGGCTAGGGGGCTAGAGGGAAGGAAAGCAACCTTTATTTTCATTGGCGCGCGGTCCCGATCTTCATCAACTCTTCGATCTGTCTTCCATCGGGCAAGGCCGGCACCACGAGCTTTTTCGTGACTGCGATGGCGCCCGCAGCTGTGCCGCGCCGAACAGCTTCAGTGAGAGACAACCCGCTGGCCAGACCTGCAGCGAGAGCCCCGTTAAATGCATCTCCGGCCCCCGTCGTGTCGACGACATCGACCGGGTAGCTTGCGATTTGGGTCATTCCGTCAGGCCCGGCAATCAGGGCACCATCCGCCCCCCGCGTCATCACGACATGTCCAACGCCGAGATCGCGAAGTCTTGACGCTATTTCGGCATCCGCCTGTCGATCGTCCGCTTCGAGGCCCAGCAGGATGCGCGCCTCGGACTGGTTCGGGGTAAGGATGTCAACATTGGCAAGAACCTCCTTTGGCAGGGCGCGGGCAGGCGCCGGATTGAGGATGGTCATCAACCCCCGGGCTTTGCCGATGGCAATCGCGCGGGCCGCCGTCTCGACGGGAATCTCAAGCTGCGTGAGCAGGATGGCGGGGCTCTTCCAAGTGGCCGCGAAAATTTCCACATCCGTCGTGGTGAGCCGGGCGTTAGCGCCAGGATCAGTAATGATGCGGTTCTCGCCCATGGCGTCCCGAATGATGATCCCGGCCATCGTAGGCGTCTCGGCCGTCTGCCGCACCTGGGAGCAGTCGACGCCTTCAACTCGCCAG